>WVSM01000009.1 GCA_015689645.1 Rhodobacterales bacterium HKCCE4037 | reverse complement strand
CTGACCGCGATGACGCTGGCGCTGGAAGAGCAGCGCCAGAGGGCGGAGGATACGCTGACGCTTCTGGCAGCGGCAGAGGCGGCGCGGGACGATCTGGCGACGCGGCTGGCGGGTGCGCTCGCGCGGGCCGAGGAAGGGCAGGGCGAGGCGGCGACGCTGGCCGATGCGCTGGCCGCGGCGGAACTGGAACTGGATCGCGCGCAATCGGCGCTGACGGCGCAGACCGGCGAAATGACCGAACTCGAGGAACAACTGGCTCTGGCCCTGTCGCGTCTGGAAAGTGCGGAGGCCAGTGCGGCAGCGCGGTTGGCGGAGCTTGAGGCCCGGATCGCAGCAGCAGAGGCCGAGGCGGAAACGGCGACGGCGGAAGCCTCGGACGTGACGGGTGAGTTGACGGCGCTGGAGGCGCAACTGGCGCAGGCGCTGGCGGCGCGGCAATCGGTCGACGCGGCCCTGGCGGAGGCGTTGAGCGACGCGGAAGCGCGCGAGGTGCTTCTGGCGCAGGCGAACCGGGAGTTGGAAACGGCGGAGGCGGCATCGGCGGATAGCGCCCGGCAAGTTGCGTTGCTGAACCAGCAGGTCGCTGCGTTGCGGTCCCAATTGGGGTCGCTGGAGGCGCTGCTGGACGTGGCCGATGAGCGCGACAGCGAGGCGCAGGTGCAGATCAATGCGCTCGGGTCGCGCCTGAACACCGCGCTGGCACAGCTTGCTTCGGAAGAACGCGCGCGGGCGGCGCTGGAGGCGGCGGAGGCCGAACGACTGGCCGCCGAGGCGCAGGAACTGGAACGCTACCGCTCGGAATTCTTCGGGCGTCTGCGCGAGTTGCTGGAAGGACGTGAGGGTGTGCGGATCGAGGGGGACCGGTTCGTGTTCTCCTCCGAAGTCCTGTTCGAAGTGGGGTCTGCCGATCTGGCGACGGAAGGACTGGCCCAGATAGAGCGTGTCGCAGAACTGCTGCTGGACGTGGCCGACGAGATTCCGTCCGAGATCGACTGGATCATCCGGGTGGACGGCCACACCGATGACCAGCAGCTGCGCGAGGGCGCGGAATTCGCCAACAACTGGGAATTGAGCCAGGCGCGGGCGTTGTCGGTGGTGCTCTACATGTCCGAGGAACTGGGTATTCCGCCCTCGCGGCTGGCGGCGACGGGCTTCGGCGAGCACCGACCGATCGCACCAAACGATACCGAGGAAGGGCAGGCGGCGAACCGGCGGATCGAGTTGAAGCTGACCGAACGCTGAGGCGTCGGAGTCACCGGATCGGTATCGCGACCTCCAGCATATCGAGAACCTGCCCGTCGCGGATCAGCGTCACGTTTCCAATGTAATCGCCGGGGGCGAGCGGATCGCGGATGCGGCGGCCCGAGGCGCGGAAAAGCTGCGCCTGCGTGCGGTCGAGCGTGATCGTCTGGCTGTGATAGGTGTCGCCGTCGGGGGAGGTGATGGTCATCTCGACCGTGTCGCCCTCGCGGCCATTGTGCAAGAAGCCCCAAAGCACGACCGCGTCGCCTTGGGCGCTGAGGGTCTCGGCGTCCGCGGTACCTGCCTGAATGGCCTCGTACGACGGGACAGCGTCGGAGAACCCCGCGCTGAGGATGCCGCCGGGGGCGAGTGGCAAGTCTTCGGCCCAGAGGGAGGGAGCGTCGAGGCCACAGGTGTTCGCGTCGGCCGGGTCGAACGGGTCGACATGTTCACCGTTGTGGCGCACGGAGAGGTGCAGGTGCGGGAATTGGGAGTTGCCGGAAAAGCCGATCCGGCCGAGCACCTGCCCGGCCTCGACTCTCTCGCCGGTGGTGACGCTCACCGAGCCCTGCGCCATGTGACAATACTGGGTCTGCCAGCCGCCTGCGTGGTCCAGCACAAGGCCGTTCCCGCAATCCTGCCCCTCGGGAAAATTGTCCGAGCCGGTATCGGGAACCGTGGTGCGGGTGCCGAGGACCGTGCCGGGGGCAGCGGCGAGGACGGCAACACCGTCCTCCATCGCCTCGAAATCGGGCAGGCGGAAATCGGTGCCCTGATGGCCGTCGTAGGTCTGCGGGCCGCAGCGGAAATCCTGCGCGTCGGGGCCCGGGTCTCGGTCCATCACCTGCTGGATGACGCAGGTCTCACCAAGCGTGCAATCGACCGGAAAGACGAGGCGGATCGTGTCCTGCGCCTGCGCGGCGGGCGCGCAGAGCAAGGCCATGGTCCAAAGCAAAGGGCCGGCAGCTTGCGCCGCCGGCCCCTTCGGAATTGGTGTGTCCCGGATCAATCCGCCGTCAGAAGCGGCGGCTTCTTCCTGGACGACAGGCGCGGATTCCCCGTTTCCTCGATCCGAAGCTCGATCTCACCGTCCTTGACGCCGACCTTCACGTTGCCGCCCTTGGCAAGCTTGCCGAAGAGCAGTTCTTCCGCCAGCGGCTTCTTGATGTGCTCCTGGATCACGCGGCCGAGCGGGCGGGCGCCCATCCGGTCATCGTAACCCTTGTCGGCCAGCCATTCGGCAGCGGGCTTCGTGAGCTCGATCGTGACATTGCGGTCCATCAGCTGCGCCTCGAGCTGGAGAACGAACTTCTCGACCACCTGCAGGATGACCTCTTTCGGCAGCGCGCCGAAGGAGATGACCGCGTCCAGACGGTTGCGGAATTCCGGCGTGAACGTCCGTTCGATCGCGGCGGTATCCTCGCCTTCGCGACGGTCGCGGCCGAAGCCGATGGCGGCCTTGGCCTGTTCCGCAGCACCCGCGTTCGAGGTCATGATCAGCACCACATTACGGAAGTCGACGGAACGCCCGTTGTGATCGGTCAGCGTGCCGTGGTCCATGACCTGCAGCAGGATGTTGAACACGTCCGGATGCGCCTTCTCGATCTCGTCGAGCAGCAGCACGCAATGCGGGTGCTGGTCGACGCCATCGGTCAGAAGGCCGCCCTGGTCGAAGCCGACATAGCCCGGAGGCGCGCCGATCAGACGGGAGACGGCGTGCTTCTCCATGTATTCGGACATGTCGAAGCGGATCAGCTCCACGCCGAGCGTATCGGCAAGCTGCTTGGCCACCTCGGTCTTGCCCACACCGGTAGGACCGGCGAACAAGTAGTTGCCGATGGGCTTTTCGGGCTCCCGCAGGCCGGCACGGGCCAGCTTGATGGAGGACGACAGCGCCTCGATCGCCTTGTCCTGCCCGAAGACGACCCGCTTGAGGGAGACTTCGAGATCCTTGAGAACCTCTGCATCGTCCTTGGAGACGTTCTTGGGCGGGATGCGGGCGATCTTGGCCACGACATCTTCGATTTCCTTGGCACCGATGGTCTTGCGACGTTTGGATTCCGCCACGAGATGCTGTGCCGCTCCGGCCTCGTCGATCACGTCGATCGCCTTATCGGGCAGCTTGCGGTCATTGATGTAACGCGCCGACAGGTCCACGGCGCTCCTGATCGCGTCAGCGGTGTATTTGACCGAGTGATGCTCCTCGAAATAGGGCTTGAGGCCCTTGAGGATCTTGATCGCATCTTCCACCGAAGGCTCCGTCACGTCGATTTTCTGGAACCGGCGGGAGAGCGCGCGGTCCTTTTCGAAGTGCTGGCGGTATTCCTTGTAGGTGGTGGAGCCCATGCAGCGCAGGCCACCGCCCTGGAGCGCGGGCTTCAGGAGGTTGGAGGCATCCATCGCGCCGCCGGAGGTCGCGCCCGCACCGATGACGGTGTGGATCTCGTCGATGAACAGCACCGCGTCGGGGTGGTCTTCGAGTTCCTTGACGACGGCCTTCAGACGCTCCTCGAAATCACCACGGTAACGCGTGCCGGCGAGCAGCGCGCCCATGTCGAGCGAGAAGATTGTGGCGCCCTTCAGCACGTCGGGCGTCTGGCCTTCGACGATCTTCTTGGCGAGGCCCTCGGCGATGGCGGTCTTGCCCACGCCGGGATCGCCCACCAGAAGCGGGTTGTTCTTGCGGCGGCGGCAGAGCACCTGGATGCAGCGTTCGACTTCGTGGCTGCGGCCGATCAGCGGATCGACATCGCCCTTGGAGGCCTTTGCGTTCAGGTCGACGCAGTACTTGGAGAGCGCGGATTCCTTGCCCTCTTCCTCGGCCTCGGCGCCTTGCAGCGACGGGCCTTCGCTTTCTTCGTCCTCCGCCCCGGAAACGGAGCGCGCCTCGCCGTAGGACGGGTCCTTGGCGACGCCGTGGGCGATGAAGTTGACCGCGTCGTAACGGGTCATGTCCTGTTCCTGCAGGAAGTAGGCGGCGTTCGACTCGCGCTCGGCAAAGATGGCGACAAGCACGTTTGCCCCGGTCACTTCGGTGCGGCCGGAAGACTGGACATGGATCGCGGCGCGCTGGATGACGCGCTGGAAGGCGGCGGTCGGAACGGCCTCGGATCCTTCGACGTCGGTTTCGAGCGTCGAGAGATCATCGTCGATGAACCGCACGAGGGTCTCGCGCAGAACTTCCGTATCCACCGAACAGGCCTTCATGACCTTTTGGGCGTCGGGTTCGTCGATCAGGGCCAGCAGCAGATGCTCGAGCGTGGCAAGTTCGTGCCTGCGCGCATTCGCGTTTGCCAGGGCTGCGTGGATGGCCTGTTCCAAAGTGGTCGAAAAAGATGGCACGATGCGTGCTCCTTTCATCTCGGATCGAGCGGCGAAGCGACGGCCCGATCTTGGCCTCATAGAATTAAGTTTTGCTTTCCGCGCGGAGGTTTCAAGGAAAAATGCATCAAGGCTGCGTGTTCGGGGTCACAAGATGCAGGGGCACCACGGTCCCTCCGGCGTAAGGTCTTGGGGTTGCAGGGTTTTGCGGCGAGATGCTGCAAAGGTGATCAGAATTTGTCTTTGCGTGCCCGGATCTCGGCGAAAACGCGGGACGCGGGGGCGTCGGACAGGCCGAGCGACGCTGCGATATCGGGCTCGTCTGCGCGCAGGAACGGGTTGGTTGCCAGTTCAACGGCGAGGTTGGACGGGACTGTCGGCTGATCCGCCGCGCGGGCTTTGTCGATCTCGGCTATGCGAGAGATAAGATCGGGATTGTCCGGGTCAATGGTTGCCGCGAACCGGGCGTTCGATGCGGTGTATTCGTGGCCCGAATAGATCATCGTCTCGGGCGGGAGGGCCGCGAGCTTCGAAAGGCTCTGCCACATCTGTTCGGGTGTGCCCTCGAACAGGCGTCCGCAGCCAAGCGCCATGAGGCTGTCGGCGGTGAAAGCCGCCTTGGCCCCCGGCACGACGAAGGCAAGGTGGTTGTCGCAATGCCCGGACACGTCGAGCACCTCGACGGTCAGGTCACCAATCTCGAACCGGTCGCCTTCGGCCAGACGCACATCGAGGGCGGGCAGGCGGTTCGCGTCGGCGCCGCAGCCGAACACCGTGCCGCCTTTCGCGGCCTTGAGCTGATCCACGCCCTGCACGTGGTCCCAATGGTGATGGGTGATGAGGATATGCGTGAGGTTCCAGCCCCGCGCGTCCAGCTCGGCAATGATCGGTTCGTGGTCGGGCACGTCGATCACGGCGGTGGAGCCGGTCGCGGGGTCATGCAGCAGGAAGGCATAGTTGTCCGAGAGGCACGGGATGGTGACGATCTGCGGCTCGGACATGGTTTTCCCCCTGGGCTGGCTTTCATTGCGTCCAAGCCTGCGCCATGGTGCGGCGGGGTTCAAACGGAAAACGGGCATGCATCTCGACGTCATCGACCTGCGGCACTTCTACTACCGCACGCGGCTTGGCCGGATCGCGCAGAAGGCGGTGCGGGAGCGGATGCTGAAGATGTGGCCCGATGCCAAGGGGCAGACGGTGGTGGGCTTCGGTTTCGCCGTGCCGCTTCTGCGCCCCTATCTGAACGACGCGCGCCGGGTGATCGCGCTGATGCCGGGCGAACAGGGGGTGATGCCGTGGCCCGCCGGGTTGGAGAATGTCTCGGCGCTGTGCAGCGAAAGCCTCTGGCCCGTGCAAAGCGAAAGTGCGGACAAGCTGGTGTGCCTGCACGGCGTGGAGACGTCAGAGCATCCGGCGGCGGTGCTGGAGGAATGCCAACGGGTGCTGGCGCCCGGTGGCCGCGCGATGTTCATCGTGCCGAACCGGTCGGGTATGTGGGCGCGGCGGGACGGCACGCCCTTCGGGTTCGGTCGGCCCTATTCGCTGCGGCAGCTGGAGGCGCAACTCAAGCGGCATGACTTCGTGCCCGAGCGCCATGCGGCGGCCCTGTTCTCGCCGCCCTCGCACCAGAGCTTCTGGCTGAAATCCTCGGACATGCTGGAAAAGATCGGCGGCAGGCTGAGCCGCAGCCGTGCGGGCGGGGTTATCCTGCTGGAAGCATCGAAGCGCGTGCCGGCGCGGCCCCGGCCCGGCCTTGCGGAGGCGGTGCGGCGCCCCCTGCGGGTGCTGGAAGGGTCCCCCACGCCAGCAGGTGTTTCGGGGCGCAGCGCGTCGTGATCTGCATCCTCTATTTCAGCGGGACCGGCATCACGCGGGCCTTGGCGGAAGCCGTGGCCACAGGTGCATCCGGTGCCCGGCTGATCGACGTGGAGCAGGTGAGCGGCGCGGATTGGGCGGCGCTGGACGGGGCAGAGGCGATCATCTTCGGCGCACCGACCTACATGGGCTCGACCGCGGCGCGGTTCGACCTGTTCCTGGAGGACGCGGCGAGCCGCTGGGACACCGGGGCATGGGTGGACAAGGTCGCCGCCGGGTTCACGGTGGCGGTGCATCCCTCGGGCGACAAAATGAACGCGCTGGTGCGGCTGGCGATCTTCGCGGCGCAGATGGGCATGGTCTGGGTCGGCCAATGCGAGATCGGTGCCCCGGTGAAGCCGGAGCGCGTCGGAATCAACCGCGACGGTGCGTGGCTGGGGCTGATGGCGACGGAGCCCGTATCGGAGGGCGACCGCGAAACGGCACGAATGTTCGGGGCGCGGGTTGCGGGTGCTGCACGGCGTTGGAACGCGGGCTGAGGTCACAGCGCTCTTTCGCAGGATGCGTGGGAAATACCGGCTTCCCGCTGGCGCGCCGATCTGTCTTCATTTGCGGAATCCGCGACAATCCACGCTGGAAACGCGGTTCGGCGGGTACGGTGAATGCAGGCTTTCGCGAAGATTCCATAGGATTTGGCTAAGAATCGAGCCAATGTGCCGCAGTTTCTTCGTGGGTAAATCGCCGCAGAGCGGCGAGGGGCGTCCAAGCCTTTGAAATAAGGCTGTATACCGCGGCGTCAGGGAAGTGTCGTGCCTGTTGCAGCATCGTAAACCCTCTGCTACACCCCGGCCGAATTCACAGGGGAGTGATGGCATAGCGCCGTCACACGAGGGATCGCCCGGGGGTCAGCGCCGCTGCCAGCCTACCCGGGCATCACGTATACGAAAGGGGTCTTCGTGAGCGAACCAGCTTCGATCTCGACTGGCATTGCCGCGCGCTACGCGACCGCGATGTTCGAATTGGCGTCCGAGGAAAAGGCGCTCCCCGCGCTGGAATCCGATATCGAGGCCCTCGACGCCGCGCTTGCCGAAAGCGCCGACCTGCGCGACCTGATCCATTCGCCGATCTACGGCCGCGACGAGACCGCTGCCGCCATTGGTGGCGTCGCCGACAAGATGGGCCTGCACCAGATCACCGGTAACACGCTGCGCCTGATGGCGTCCAAGCGGCGCCTGTTCGTGCTTCCGGCGCTTCTGTCCGCGCTGCGCGAGAAGATCGCGGATCACAAGGGTGAAGTGACGGCGGAAGTGACCTCCGCCAAGGAACTCACCAAGACCCAGATGGACAAGCTGGCCAAGACGCTCAAGGCGTCTGTCGGCAAATCCGTGAACCTGAAAGCGACCGTCGACGAGAGCATCATCGGCGGTCTTGTTGTCAAAGTTGGCTCGAAGATGATCGACACCTCGATCCGCTCCAAGCTCAACGCACTCCAGCACACGATGAAAGAGGTCGGATAATATGGCGATCCAAGCAGCTGAGATTTCTCAGATCCTCAAGGACCAGATCAAGTCGTTCGGTCAGGACGCACAGGTTGCCGAAGTCGGCCGCGTTCTTTCGGTGGGTGACGGGATCGCCCGCGTCTACGGCCTCGACAACGTTCAGGCCGGCGAGATGGTCGAATTCCCCGGTGGCGTTCAGGGCATGGCGCTGAACCTTGAATCCGACAACGTCGGTGTCGTGATCTTCGGCTCCGACCGGGACATCAAGGAAGGCGACACCGTCAAGCGCACGAACTCCATCGTGGACGTTCCTGCCGGCGAAGCGCTTCTGGGCCGCGTCGTCGACGCGCTCGGCAACCCGCTGGACGGCAAGGGTGCCATCGACGCGTCCGAGCGCCGCGTGGCCGACGTGAAGGCCCCCGGCATCATCCCGCGCAAGTCGGTGCACGAACCGATGGCGACCGGCCTCAAGGCCATCGACGCCATGATCCCGATCGGCCGCGGCCAGCGCGAGCTGATCATCGGCGACCGCCAGACCGGCAAGACCGCCGTGGCGCTCGACACGATGCTGAACCAGAAGTCCTACAACGACGCCGCCGCAGACGACAGCGACAAGCTTTACTGCATCTACGTCGCCGTCGGTCAGAAGCGCTCGACCGTGGCGCAGCTGGTGAAGAAGCTCGAAGAAACCGGCGCCATCGACTACTCGATCGTCGTTGCCGCAACCGCCTCGGACCCCGCGCCGATGCAGTACCTCGCGCCCTACACCGCAACCGCGATGGCCGAGTATTTCCGCGACAACGGCAAGCACGCGCTGATCATCTACGATGACCTGTCGAAGCAGGCCGTGTCGTATCGCCAGATGTCGCTGCTTCTGCGCCGTCCGCCGGGCCGTGAAGCCTATCCGGGCGACGTTTTCTACCTGCACTCGCGCCTGCTGGAGCGGTCTGCAAAGCTGAACGAAGACAATGGCTCGGGCTCGCTGACGGCGCTGCCGATCATCGAAACCCAGGGCGGCGACGTGTCGGCCTTCATCCCGACCAACGTGATCTCGATCACCGACGGCCAGATCTTCCTTGAAACCGAGCTGTTCTTCCAGGGCATCCGCCCCGCCGTGAACACTGGTCTGTCGGTGTCGCGCGTGGGCTCCTCGGCCCAGACCAACGCGATGAAATCGGTTGCCGGCCCGGTGAAGCTGGAACTGGCACAGTACCGCGAAATGGCGGCCTTCGCGCAGTTCGGCTCGGACCTCGACGCCTCGACCCAGCGCCTGCTGAACCGCGGTGCACGTCTGACCGAGCTGATGAAGCAGCCCCAGTACTCGCCGCTGACCAACGCCGAGATCGTCGTGGTCATCTTCGCGGGCACCAACGGCTACCTCGACAAGCTGCCGGTGAAGGACGTGGGCCGCTACGAGAAAGGTCTGCTGACCTTCCTGCGGTCCAAGCATCAGGACCTGCTGGACTGGATCACCAAGGAAGACCCGAAGGTGAAGGGTGACGCGGCCGACAAGATCAAAGCCGTGCTCGACGCCTATTCGGCCGATTTCGCCTGATCCGACCACGAGACTTAAGGGGATTGGCATATGCCTAGCCTGAAGGACCTGAAAAACCGGATCGAGTCGGTCAAGTCGACCCGCAAGATCACCAAGGCGATGCAGATGGTCGCCGCCGCGAAACTGCGCCGGGCGCAGGATGCGGCGGAGGCTGCGCGTCCCTATGCCGAGAAGATGAATGCCGTCATGGGCGGTCTGGCTAAGGCCGTCGGCGACTCGGAAGGTGCGCCCAAGCTGCTGGCCGGAACCGGCAAGGATGACGTGCACCTGCTGGTCGTGATGACCGCTGAGCGCGGCCTTTGCGGCGGCTTCAACTCGTCGATCGTGCGCCTGGCACGCAATCGCATCCAGGAGCTTCTGGGCGCCGGCAAGACCGTCAAGATCCTGACCGTCGGCAAGAAGGGCCGGGAGCAGCTGAGACGGGACCACGGCGACAAGCTGATCGGCCATGTCGACCTGAGCGACGTGAAACGCGTGGGCTATGCCAACGCCTCCGAGATCGCATCTGATGTGCTGGGGCGCTTCGATGCCGGTGAATTCGACGTCGCGACGATCTTCTACAACCGCTTCGAGTCGGTCATCAGCCAGGTGCCAACGGCGCAACAGATCATTCCGGCCTCTTTCGAGGATGCGGAAGACGAGGCCGACACCGGAACGCTTTACGATTACGAGCCCTCGGAAGAAGCGGTGCTCGAAGACCTGCTGCCGCGTGGTGTGGCGACGCAGATTTTCACCGCGCTTCTGGAAAACGGCGCGTCCGAGCAGGGTGCCCGGATGAGCGCGATGGACAACGCCACGCGCAACGCGGGCGAGATGATCGACAAGCTGACCATCGAATTCAACCGCTCGCGTCAGGCCGTGATTACAAACGAGCTGATCGAAATTATCTCGGGCGCGGAAGCGCTCTAACGGAACCGGAGACTTAGACAATGGCAAAAGTCGGGAAAATTACGCAGGTCATCGGCGCCGTCGTTGACGTGCAGTTCGACGAACACCTGCCCGAAATCCTCAACGCGCTTGAGACGGACAACAACGGCAAGCGGCTGGTTCTGGAAGTGGCGCAGCACCTTGGCGAAAACACCGTGCGCACCATCGCCATGGACGCAACCGAAGGCCTCGTGCGCGGTCAGAAAGTGACCGACACCGATGGTCCCATCGTGATGCCCGTGGGCAACGCCACCCTGGGCCGGATCATGAACGTCGTGGGTGAGCCCATCGACGAACGCGGCCCGATCGAGACCTCCGAAACCCGGGCCATCCACCAGCCGGCACCGGACTTCCAGGAGCAGTCCACGGAATCCGAGATCCTCGTGACCGGGATCAAGGTCGTCGACCTGCTGGCGCCTTACGCGAAGGGCGGCAAGATCGGCCTCTTCGGCGGTGCAGGCGTGGGCAAGACGGTTCTCATCCAGGAACTCATCAACAACATCGCGAAAGTGCACTCGGGCTTCTCGGTTTTCGCGGGT
Organism: Rhodobacterales bacterium HKCCE4037; assembly: GCA_015689645.1. GTDB lineage: Bacteria > Pseudomonadota > Alphaproteobacteria > Rhodobacterales > Rhodobacteraceae > Gymnodinialimonas. The sequence continues at coordinate 99,747 of WVSM01000009.1, read as the reverse complement.
GTGGGTGAGCGGACCCGCGAGGGCAACGACCTCTACTACGAATTCATCGAATCCGGCGTCATCAACATGGAAAACCTCGAGGAGTCGAAAGTGGCCCTCGTTTACGGCCAGATGAACGAGCCTCCGGGGGCCCGTATGCGCGTGGCTCTCTCGGGCCTGACGCTGGCCGAGCAGTTCCGTGACCAGTCGGGCACGGACGTTCTGTTCTTCGTGGACAACATCTTCCGCTTCACCCAGGCCGGTTCCGAGGTGTCCGCACTTCTGGGCCGTATCCCCTCGGCCGTGGGCTACCAGCCGACGCTGGCCACCGACATGGGCGCGATGCAGGAACGCATCACCTCGACCAAGCAGGGTTCGATCACCTCGGTGCAGGCCATCTACGTGCCTGCGGACGACCTTACCGACCCCGCACCGGCGACCTCGTTCGCGCACCTCGATGCAACGACGAACCTCAGCCGCGCGATCTCCGAGCTTGGCATCTACCCGGCGGTTGACCCGCTCGACTCCACCTCGCGCCTGATGGACCCGCAGGTCGTCGGCGAAGAGCACTACCAGGTGGCGCGCGACGTTCAGCAGATCCTTCAGCGTTACAAGTCGCTGCAGGACATCATCGCGATCCTCGGGATGGACGAACTGTCGGAAGAGGACAAGCTGACCGTGGCCCGCGCCCGGAAGATCCAGCGTTTCCTCAGCCAGCCCTTCGACGTGGCCGAAGTCTTCACCGGTTCGCCCGGTGTGCAGGTGCCGCTCGAAGAAACCATCCGCTCGTTCAAGGCAGTTGTGGCCGGCGAATACGACCACCTGCCCGAGGCGGCCTTCTACATGGTCGGCGGCATCGACGAAGTCGTTGCCAAGGCCGAGAAGATGGCGGCAGACGCAGCCTAATCCTGACCGCCCCGGTTTGGCCGGGGCGGGTCTTGCAGAGAACGGAGCCAAATCATGGCAACCATGCAATTCGATCTCGTCAGTCCCGAGCGCCGCCTGGCCTCGATGGAAGTGACCGAGGTGCAGATCCCCGGCGCCGACGGCGACCTGACGGCAATGTCGGATCATGCGCCCCTGATCACGACGCTGCGCCCCGGCGTGCTGAAGGTTTCGGGCCCGCAGGGTGAGAAATCCTTCTTCGTGACCGGCGGCTTTGCCGATATCGCCGGCCCTTCGGCCACGATCCTTGCGGAGCGGGCGATGCCTGTGGACGAAGTCACGCAGGAGATCATGGACGAGCTGGTCGACGAAGGCGTCAAGAAGCGGGACGAAGCGCGGAAGGGATCGGTCGACGGCGCAGCGGATGCGGTTGCGAAGTTCCTGGGCGATCTGGTCGCTGTCGGCGACGAGATCAACCTGCCCGTGCGCAGCCGGGTTCCGGCACCCTGAGCCGCCGGTGCCTTAACGGAATTGATGACCCCCGGCTCGCCGCCGGGGGTTTTCATTTGGGCCGGGCCCGCCCTTCGCCACTCTTTTTTCTCAACATTGCCGCCTGTTTCGGCTTAAAAGCCCCGAAAGTGTAATTCCGGCAGCGTGATGAAACGATTTCCGTCCAATTCCATTGCCGTCGATCAGGGCTCAAGCGTCCTGTTCTCGGACTTTTCGAACAACGGTCCGATGTGGGCGGGTGATGGCCCGCGCGAGGCCGTGACAAAAGTGGAATTTGCCGAGACCTATCTCGAGCCGCCATTGGTTCATGTCGCGATTTCGATGTGGGACACCGGTGGCGATACCAACCAACGCGCCGATCTGCGGGCCGAGAAGATCACCCGCAAAGGCTTCAACCTCGTCTTCCGCACATGGGGCGACAGCCGGGTCGCCCGCATCCGCGCCGACTGGATGGCGATCGGCCAACTGGCCGATGAGGATGCGTGGGACGTGGATTGAGCGGAGCAGACGCGTCCGCTTCAAGAGCGTGAGGCAAGGTCGCTTGCGCCTTCAGCGCCCCCACATGCCCTTGGGATACAGGCCTTCGTAGATCGGTACGAGCGAGGCCGTGTCGAACAGCGACGAGACCGACGTGCCGTTCCAGATGTTCAGGATCGACTGGGCGAACATGGGCGCGGTAGGCACGACGCGGATGTTGGCACAGTTCTCGACCGGCTCCGTGGCTTCGATCGTGTCGGTCAGGACCAGAGACTTCATCACCGATTTCTCGACCCGCTCGACCGCCGGGCCGGACATCACGCCATGGGTGATGTAGGAATGCACTTCGGTCGCGCCCGCCTCCATCAACACTTCGGCGGCTTTGCAGAGCGTGCCGGCCGTGTCGCAGATATCGTCAACGATGATGCATTTCTTGTCGGTCACGTCCCCGATCACGGTCATGCCCGAGACTTCACCCGCCTTCTCGCGTCGCTTGTCGACGATGGAGAGCGGTGCGCCGATACGGGTCGCAAGCTCACGCGCACGGGCCACGCCGCCGACGTCCGGAGAGACGATCATCACGTCCGACATGTCGCCGGCAAACTGGTGAAGAATGTCCAGCGCGAAGATCGGCGAGGCGTAGAGGTTGTCGACGGGAATATCGAAGAAGCCCTGGATCTGGGCGGCGTGCAGGTCCATCGTCAGAACCCGTTCGATGCCGCCGGCGACGATCATGTTGGCCACCATCTTTGCCGAGATCGGCGTGCGCGCCTTCGTGCGGCGATCCTGCCGGGCATAGCCGAAATAGGGGATGACGGCGGTGATCCGCGCCGCGGATGACCGGCGCAGCGCGTCGGCCATGATGAGCAATTCCATCAGGTTGTCGTTCGCGGGTTTGGAGGTCGACTGGATGATGAACATGTCCTCGCCACGGACGTTCTCGTAGACCTCGACGAAGATCTCGCCATCGTTGAATCGTTCGACGCGCGCATCCACCAGCCCGACCTGCATGCCGCGATGCATCGACATCCGCTTGCTGATGGACGTCGCCAAGGTCTTGTTCGAATTGCCGGAAATGAGTTTCGGGTCTTGTGCAGCCATGGATCTGTCCCCTCAGGAGGGGTCTTGGCCCGTCCCCACGTGGCCCGCCCCTTGCAGTTGACACCCCCTACCACCCGGCCCACTTATCCGCCAAGCCAAAAGGGGGCGCATCATGCCGCATATCGACTACTATTTCTCCACCATCTCTCCGTACACCTATCTCGCGGGCACGCGCATGGAGGAGGTCGCGGCAAAGCACGGCGCCACGATCAGCTACAAGCCGGTGGATATCATCGCGCTTTTCGCCCGCACCGGCGGTGTTGCACCGGCCGAGCGGCACGAGAGCCGCAAGGCCCTCCGCAGCCAGGAATTGCGCCGGCAGGCCGCCAAGACCGGGATGCCACTCAACCTGCAACCGGCCCATTTTCCGACCAACCCCGCGCCATCGTCCTATGCGTTCATTGCGGCCTCGAAGGCGGGTGGCGGCGACCTCGGCAAGTTGGTTCACGCCATCACCCGTCGCGTGTGGGCCGAAGAACAGGACATTGCGCAGGACGATGTGATCCGTTCCGCGCTGGAAGAGGCCGGTTTCGATGCGGGCCTCGCCGACAGCGGCCTCCTTGTCGGGGCCGAGGAATATGCCCGCAATCTTGAGGATGCCGTCAGCGCCGGGGCCTTCGGGGCACCGTTCTACATCGTCGACGGGACCGAGAAATTCTGGGGACAGGACCGGATCGAGGATCTGGACCTGTATCTTGCGGGCAAGTTGTGAGCGTCCGCCATTGGGGGCACGGCGATCAGCCCGCGCTTCTGCTGCATTGCACGCTGGCCCATGCCGGGTCCTGGGCGGGTCTGGCGCGGCACCTGGCCGAGCACCTTTCGATGACCGCGCCGGACCTGCCAGCCCACGGGGCAGGTCCAGCCGCGGACCCGACCGGCGATTTCCACGATCAGGCCACGGAGCTTGCGATGGCGCATTTGCCGGACGGGCCGGTGCATCTCATCGGGCACAGCTTCGGCGCAACGGTGGCGCTGCGCTTGGCATTGGACGCCCCGGAGCGTGTCCGGTCCCTGACGTTGTTCGAGCCGGTTCTGTTCTGCGCCGCCGATGGGCCAGGGCGGGCCGCGCATGATGCAGCCTTCGCGCCGCATGTCGACGCGATGGAGCGCGGTGACACCGCAGCGGCCGCGCGCGTTTTCCTCGGGATCTGGGGCTCCGAGAGTTTCGATGATCTTCCGCCGTCACAACAGGCCTACGTCACGGACCGCATCTGGATTCCGAAAGCGACCGAGCCCACGCTCGTGCATGACCGCGCCGACATGTTGAGCCGTCTGCCGGAGCTGCCGGTTCCGACCCTCGTGGTAGAGGGTGCGAAATCCCACCCCGTCGTTGCCGAGATCAACACGCGCCTCGCCTCCGACATCCCGAAGGCCACGCGCCACTTCATCAACGGCGCGTCGCATATGGCGCCGATCACGCATCCGCAACGTGGGGCGGAGGCCATTATCCAGTTCCACGAGACGCTCTGACCCGTTTTCCTTCGTCGCGGAAACGTCGGGAATTCAGCGGCAAGGGCGGGGATCGGCGGGTATCCACGGCCATTCCCGCTTGCGCCGACCGCCCGGCTGACGCATCAAATGATGAAACGGAGAGGTGCGTCCATGGCTTTGCCCGTTCGGCAACAAATGATCTACTGGGGCGTTGCGGCGATCGCTTTTCTCGCGGTGCTGTATGTGCTTGGCGACGTGATCGTGCCGTTCCTGGTGGGGGGCGCAATTGCCTATTTCCTCGATCCGGTGGCGGACCGGCTGGAACGATTGGGCGCCTCTCGGGCATTGGCGACGGCCATCATCTTCGTGGTCCTGATCCTTGTCGTCGTGCTGGCGGGACTGATCGTCATCCCGCTTCTCGTGCAGCAGACCAACGATCTGATCGCCGCCGCGCCGGGAATTTTCGAGAACCTGCGCGGGTTCCTGACCGAGCGCTTCCCCGAGCTGGTCGACGAAGGCTCGCCGCTGCGCCAGTCGCTGGCCAATCTTGGCGAGACGATCCAGTCGCGCGGGGCCGAGTTGCTGCAAACGGTGCTGAGTTCTGCCGCGAGCGTTCTGAACGTGCTGATCTTCCTCGTCGTCGTGCCGGTTGTGGCCTTCTACATGCTGCTCGACTGGGATCGGATGGTCGCCCGGATCGACGAGCTTCTGCCGCGTGACCATGCGCCGGTGATCCGCGAGTTGGCCTCGCGTATCGATCACACGCTGGCCAGCTTCATTCGCGGGCAGGGCACCGTCTGCCTCATCCTCGGCGCATTCTACGCCATCGCGCTGATGATCGCGGGTTTGCAATTCGGCCTTGTCGTGGGCCTTGTCGCGGGGCTTCTGACCTTCATTCCCTATGTCGGCGCACTGGTTGGCGGGGTTCTGGCGGTGGGCCTCGCCCTGTTCCAGTTCTGGGGCGCGGACAATTGGTGGATGATCATCGTGGTCGCCGCGATCTTCCAGATCGGACAGATGGTCGAAGGCAATATCCTGACGCCGAAACTGGTCGGCTCATCGGTCGGGCTGCACCCGGTCTGGCTGCTGTTCTCGCTTTCGGCGTTCGGGGCGTTGTTCGGCTTCGTCGGCCTGCTGGTCGGCGTGCCCGTGGCCGCCGCCATCGGTGTTCTGGTCCGGTATTTCGTCGACCGGTACCGCGAGGGCATGCTCTACCGGGGGGTGGATGCGCTTTCGGCGGAAGCCGAACGGGCAGAGGTGCAGGGCAAGGTTCCGCCCTCCGACGCCGACCCGACCTGATGCCACGGCAATTGACCTTCGACCTCCCGCCGCGCCCCGCGATGGGGCGTGACGACTTTTTTGTCGGCCCGGCCAATGCCGCGGCCGTGGCCCTCATCGACCGGTGGCGCGACTGGCCCAACGGCAAGATGGTTCTCACCGGCGGGCACGGTGCGGGAAAGACCCATCTGGCGCATGTCTGGGCAGCGCAATGTGACGCTCGGATCGTCGGGGCGAGGGACCTTGTCGATCCGAACGCCTTGCCGCCTGCGCTGGTCCTGGAGGATTGCGAGGACATCGCGGGCGATCCCGAAGCGGAGGAACGATTGTTCCACCTGCACAACGCCGCCGTCGCCGAGGGAGTGCCGCTTCTATTCACCGCCCGGCACGCGCCAAGTCGCTGGGGCATCAGGCTGCCGGATCTGGCAAGCCGCATGGCGCAGTCGGGCCTTACCCACATCGACCCGCCGGACGATCAGCTTCTGATGATGGTCCTCGTCAAACAGGCCGCCGACCACGGCATCGAGCTTACACCGAAAACCCTTTCCGAGATCACCGCCCGCATGCCGCGCGATTTTGGTGCGGTCGCGGAATTGATCTCGCGCGCCGACGATCTGGCGCTGAGCGAGAAAAAGCCTGTCACTCGCGCCCATTTACGGGCCGCCCTTGCGGATCTGCCGGACGATCCGTCATCGTGACGCCATAAACCCGAGGTAACCCGTTCCCGATGAGTTTTGCAGATTTCCTCAACGCCCCGCTGCCCGAGCCGCTGGAGCTACCCGCCGAAGAGTTCGAGGGACCCAAGCGGTTCTTCAACCGCGAGATGTCGTGGCTTGCCTTCAACTGGCGTGTGCTGGAAGAGGCCGCGAACCCGCGTGTGCCGCTGCTGGAACGAGTGCGCTTCGTGTCGATCTCGGCGGGCAACCTCGATGAATTCTACACCGTGCGCGTCGCGGGCCTGCGTGAACTGGCGCAGGAGGGCAACCTGACGCCTGCCGCGGACGGGCGCACGCCGGCTGAGCAGCTCAAGCTCATCAATGCCGATGCTCGTGAATTGATGGTGCGCCAGCAGGAAGTGTGGACGGAACTCAGCGCCGAACTGGAGGCTGAGGGGATCACCGTCGTTACGCGGGACGATCTGACCAAGGACGACATCGCGCGGCTTGAGGATTTCTTCCTCGAACAGGTGTTCCCCGTGCTTTCACCGCTGGCCATCGACCCGGCGCATCCGTTTCCGTTCATTCCCAACGAGGGCATCGCGCTGGCCTTGCAGATGAAGCGGGAGAAGGATGGGCGGCAATTGCAGGCGCTGCTGCCGATCCCGGGCCAGATCGACCGGTTCCTGTCGCTCAAATCCAAGGAGGGCACGGCGCGATACCTGCCGCTGGAAGAATTGCTGCTGCTCAACATCGGCGCGTTGTTCCCCGGCTACAAGGTCTCTGGCACCTGCCTGTTCCGCGTGCTGCGCGACAGCGATTTGGAGGTTGAGGAAGAAGCCGAAGACCTTGTTCGTGAATTCGAGACCGCGCTCAAACGGCGTCGGCGCGGCGAGGTTGTACGCCTGCAGATCAGCGAAGGGGCGCCCGAGAAACTGGCCAGCGAAATCCTCGATGAATTGCATGTCTCGGGCGACGAGGTTGTGGAGGTGAAAGGCCGGATCGGTCTTGTCTCGCTCAAGCAACTGGTCACAGACAGCCGCCCGGACCTGCTGTGGCGAAGCTTCACCCCCCGTGTGCCGGAGCGGGTGCAGGACCATGACGGCAACATGTTCGCCGCGATCCGTTCGAAGGACATGCTGCTGCACCACCCCTACGAGACCTTCGACATGGTGATCCGCTTCCTTGCGCAGGCGGCACGGGACCCGGACGTTGTGGCGATCAAGCAGACGCTCTACCGCACATCGAACGAAAGCCCGATCGTGGAGGCGCTGTGCGAGGCGGCCGAGAACGGCAAATCCGTCACGGCGCTGGTCGAGTTGAAAGCGCGGTTCGACGAGGCCGCGAACATTCGACAGTCGCGCAAGCTGGAACGCTCAGGCGCGCATGTCGTCTACGGGTTCATCAACTACAAGACTCACGCCAAGATCAGCACCGTGGTCCGGCGCGAGGGCGACAAGCTGGTCACCTATACCCATTACGGCACCGGAAATTACCATCCGATCACGGCCCGCATCTACACCGACCTCAGCCTGTTCACCTGTGACCCGGCGCTGGGGCGCGATGCCACCAAGGTGTTCAACTACGTCGGCGGATATGCGGAACCGGAGAACCTCGAGAACCTGTCGATCTCTCCGATCTCGCTGAAGAAGACCCTGATCGAGAACATCCGCGCCGAGGCCGAACATGCCGAGGCGGGACGGCCTGCGATGATCTGGGCGAAAATGAATGCCGTGGTTGAACCGGACGTCATCGATGCGCTGTACGAGGCAAGCCAGAAGGGCGTGAAGATCGACCTCGTGATCCGCGGCATTTGCGGCCTGCGTCCCGGCATCAAGGGATTGTCCGAAAATATCCGGGTGAAGTCGGTCGTCGGGCGCTTCCTCGAACACTCGCGGATCGTCTGTTTCGGCAATGGTCACGGGCTGCCATCGAAAAAGGCGCGGGTCTATATCTCCTCCGCCGACTGGATGGGTCGCAACCTTGTCCGCCGGGTGGAAACGCTTGTGGAATGCACCAACGCCACCGTGAAATCGCAGATCGTCAGCCAGATCATGGCGGCGAACCTGGCAGACGTGGCGCAAAGCTGGGTGCTGCGCCCCGATGGCTCGTTCGAGCGACCGGACCTGACGCAATTCGAGAACCCGTTTTCCTGCCATCGGTTCTTCATGGAGAATCCGTCGCTCTCGGGTCGTGGAACGGCCGGGGCGAAGGACGTACCAGAACTGACCCATGGCGATGATTGACCCCGCCCGCAGGCGCATGTCACAACCCCGGTGCATCCGGGCCTGAGGGGGACCGACACGATGGAAGATGGTCATCCTGAGTGGGGGCCTTTCGGCATGCCGCTGTTCGATGGTCCCGAAGCGCGCTCACTGGCGCGGGTCGGGGTGATCGACATCGGCTCAAACTCGGTGCGATTCGTGGTGTTCGACGGCGCGGCGCGCTCGCCCGCCTATTACTTCAACGAGAAGATCCTTTGCGGCCTCGGCGCGGGCTTTTCCGAAACCGGTCGGCTGAACCCGGAGGGACGGGTGCGCGCGCTCGGGGCGCTGAAACGGTTCGCGGCGCTGTCCCGGTCGATGAAGGTCAGCCCGATGTTGACGGTCGCCACGGCTGCGGTCCGCGATGCCGAGGACGGGCCCGAGTTCCAAGCGGACGTCCTGCGCGAGACCGGCATCGAGATCCAGATCCTCGATGGCGAGGAAGAGGCGCGGCTTTCGGCGCAAGGCGTGCTTCTTGGCTGGCCCGGTGCCGAAGGGCTGATCTGCGATATCGGCGGCTCGTCCATGGAACTGGCGGTCCTGGAAGGCGACGGCATGGTCGGTGAACGGCGCACCTCGAGCCTCGGGCCGTTGAAGCTCATGGGGATCAAGGGAGGCAAGAAGGCCATCCGCGCCCATATCCGCGAACGGATCACCGAGTTGATCGAGGGCTTCCCTGAGAAACCCAAGCGCCTGTTCCTTGTCGGTGGCTCCTGGCGTGCGATCGCGCGGGTCGACATGATCCGGCGCCAATACCCCCTGAAGGTGCTGCATGAATACCGCATGACGCCCAAGGCGATCATGGCGACGATCAAGCATATCGGCGCGACCGACGTCGAAGCCCTGCGCGCTGAAACGGGCAATTCGATCGAGCGGATGCGGCTGGTGCCCCTGGCCGCCCTGGTCTTGAAAGAACTGGTCCGGCAACTCAGGCCAAGCGAGGTCGCGATTTCCAGCTACGGCATTCGCGAGGGGCTGCTTTACGACCAGATGTCGGCGCAGCTGCGCCGCCGCGATCCTCTGATCGAGGCCGCCCGCCATGCCGAAGCCTCCTCGGCGCGTCAGCCGGGCTTCGGACGGGCGCTTTACCGGTTCGTGGAGCCGCTCTTTCCCGGCGCGCGGCCCGAAAAGAAGCGCCTGATCCGCGCGGCCTGCCTGCTCCACGATGTAAGTTGGCGCGCACATCCCGATTACCGGGCAGAGGTCTGTTTCGACAATGCCACGCGCGCCAACCTCGGCGGGCTGACCCATGGCGAGCGGGTCTACCTCGGGCTGGCGCTGCTGCACCGGTACAAGTCGAACCGGGCGGGCACGGGGTTCAACGCGGACCTGTTGAACCTTCTTCCCGAGAAAAAGGTTCTGGAAGCCGAAATCCTCGGACGTGCTATGCGCTTCGGGGCGATGTTCGCCCTGGAAAATCCCGTCGATCACGGCGAGCTGAAGCTCAGGCCGAAGCGCAAGGAGCTGATCCTGACGCTCAAGTCGGACGAGGGGCGCAGTCTGTTCGGTGAAGTTTCCGAAGCGCGATTCAATGCGCTGGCACAGGCGATGGGTGTGGAACCGATCGTGAAGGGCGGGCGTTAAACAGGTGGTAGGGAATCCCGCAATAGAGTGATCCAACGCGATGCCCTACCTTTCAGACATCGCGAAGGACCACTTCGTAGGAGACCTGCCATGACCGCCCTGAATACCATCGCCTGCTCTGCTGTTCTGCTGATCCTTGTGATGTTTGCCGTCATGCTATCTGCCCCCGTCTCTGCCGGGGTGATCTGAAGCGATATACCCGGTGCGGCGGGTTTGTCCCTTGTCCCGCTGCACCACTCTCTTTGTTCACTTTGTTCCCTTCCCTGGCGGCCCCCTTTGTGGGGCCGCATTTTTCTGTGCGGGCGCGGTCAGGGTACGGAAAGCCGCCATACCGCACTTGGGCTCTGCCGCGTAACTTTGCAGGCAGGAGAGAAGGAGCTGCCACCATGTCCATGATGAATATCCTGTCCGTCACCCTGATCGTCCTGATCGTCGGCGCCGGGCTCGCCCTGTTCTTCGGAATGCGGACCGCACAGGCCAATGCTGCCAACTACCCCACCTTCGTCGCCGCGCCCGACTACGAAGCAAATGTCGCGCCCGACACCATGGACGCGCCAGCCGTTTCCCCAGTTGCAGAGGAATTTTGATCTCATGTCCCTTGAACGCATTTCGGCATCGCTTCTGGCCTTTCTAGCCGTACTCAGCTTCGCCATGGCGTTCCTGCTTTCGAGTGTGCCGATGGCCGAGGCGGGCTTCTTCGGCACGCCCACCGGCGGATTCGGCGTCAACGCGCCCGCACCGCAGCCCGCGACCGGCGGCTTCGCCTCGTCGGCCAGCGGCAGCCCGGCCAGCGGACGCTGAAATGCAGGAAGGAGTGGGGCCAGTGAACCTGCGCAAACCAATCCGTTCCCAAGCAGGCGATTCCTCTGCGACGTCTTTCTACCGGCTGGCCACCAGCGCCTTGATCGTCGGGATGGCGGTTGCGAGCCTGTCTGTTGCGGTCACCCCCGTCGAGGCACTGGAAACGATCAGCCGCCCGGCATCCGGCAGCATCTCGCGCCCTTCCACCGGCCCCGTGACCGAGCCCTTCGTCGGGACGGCTGAAGGCGAGAACGACTACTGACGCCCGGCTTGTGAGCCATTTTCCTTTGGCGTAGAGGTGTCGGAACCAGTTGATCCAAGGGTTCCGCCGACATGCGCCTCAGCCGCTACTTCCTCCCCGTTCTCAAGGAAACGCCCGCCGAGGCGCAGATCGTCAGCCACCGGCTGATGCTGCGTGCGGGCATGATCAAGCAGCAGAGCGCGGGGATCTATTCGTGGCTCCCGCTCGGCTACAAGGTGCTGCGCAACATCGAACGGATCGTGCACGAGGAGCAAATTCGCGCGGGCCATATCCCGATGCTGATGCCCACCCTGCAAAGCGCCGACCTGTGGAAGAAATCCGGCCGCTACGACGCCTACGGCCCCGAGATGCTGCGCATGCAGGACCGGCACGAGCGCGAGATGCTCTACGGTCCGACGAACGAGGAGATGATCACCGACATCGTCGCCAACTACGTCACCTCCTACAAATCGCTGCCGCTGACGCTCTACCACATCCAGTGGAAGTTCCGGGATGAGCGCCGCCCGCGCTTCGGCGTAATGCGGGGCCGCGAATTCTACATGAAGGACGGCTACAATTTCGACCTGACGAAAGAGGACGCGCTGCACGCCTACAACCGCCACCTCGTCAGCTACCTGCGCACATACGAGCGCATGGGCCTTCAGGCGATCCCGATGCGCGCGGATTCCGGACCCATCGGCGGCGACAATACCCACGAATTCCTCGTCCTGGCCGATACGGGCGAGTCGGAGGTCTTCTACGACAGCGCCGTGACCGATCTGACCTTCGGCGACCGCGAGATCGATTACGACAGCCACGCGGAATGCCAGGCGGTGATGGACGAGTTCACCAGCCGCTACGCCCGCACCGACGAGACCCATGACGAGGCGCTGTTCAACGAGATCCCCGAAGACCGCCGCCGCGTTGCGCGCGGGATCGAGGTTGGACAGATCTTCTATTTTGGCACCAAGTATTCCGAAGCGCTCGGGGCCATGGTGCAGACCGAGGACGGCGACCGCGTGCCGCTCCACATGGGGTCGCACGGGATCGGCGTCAGCCGCCTTGCCGGCGCGATCATCGAGGCGTCCCACGACGACAACGGCATCATCTGGCCCGAGGGCGTGACGCCGTTCCATTGTGGGATCGTGAACCTCAAGCAGGGTGACGCCGAGGCCGATGCCGCCTGCGAAAGCTTCTATGCGGCGCTCGAGGCGAAAGGGCTGGAGCCGCTCTACGACGACCGCGAGGAACGGGCAGGGGGCAAGTTCGCCACCATGGACCTGATCGGCCTGCCGTGGCGGATCACCGTCGGTCCGCGTGGCCTGAAGAATGGCGTCGTGGAACTGACCAGCCGCCGGACCGGGGAAAGCGAAGAAATGTCGCCCGAGGCCGCCGTGGCCCGCGTGGCCGAGATTTATGAGGCGCACAAGCCGGTGAATGCGGGCATCTGACAACCGGCGATTATCCAACAGAGAAGGGATGCGCCCGGTCAGGCGCATCCCTTTTTCATTACCCGCGGGGCGTTACTTGACCGGCTGCGGTGCGGCAGTCGTGCCACCGGCGCTGAGCGCGGCAAGGTCACGCACCACGTACTCGACATACATCGCAACGTTGCGGTCGAACTCCTCGTTCGGGCGCGGGTCGGTGCGGCTTTCCACGCCGATGATCCGGTAGCGGTCACCATCCTGGATGAACAGCGGCGAGCCACTGTCGCCCTGCAGCGTGTCGCACATGTGGACAAGCACGTTCTGCGGTGCGACCTCGACGAAGGGGCAGGACAGGTTGCCGGTCAGAACACCCTGCTGGTCATAGGAATACCCGGCCTGCAGGATATCCGGCCCCGTGCCCGCCTGAAGCTGCGCGATTTCCTGCGCGCTCAACACACCGACATCCATCCAGCCGAGACGCTCACCAAGGGGTTCGGTCAGGTAGACGAAGGCGTAATCGGTGCCTTCCTGCTCGCCGTTCAGGTAGCCCTGCGCGACGTGGTAACCGGAGATGCCCGAGCGTGCGACCGAGTTGCCGTTCTGGAACCCGGCGAGGAATTCCTGCGGCGGCGTGTCGATGCGACCGTTCTCGGCCAGGCAGTGGGCCGAGGTCAGCACCGTGGCCGGGCCGATCAGCGCCGCCGTGCACGAGGCCGAGCCGAGGTCGAGAAAGCCGATCATGTTCCAGGGCGCCGCGGAGGCATCAAGCACCACCCGGTCATCCATGCCGAAAAAGGCTCGGGTGAAATCGGGCAGGATCGTCTCGTATTCCGTGATCGACAATTCGGCGACCGGCGCGGCGGCGTCCGTGGGGGCGTAGGTGCCGACCCAGATGTCGTATTGCCCGCCGAGCGGACGGTCGAAGCGAACGGCCGGGTTGAGGCCCTGCCAGTCGTCGTTGCAATGGAACTCGCCGTCCGGGGACGAGACGAGCAGGACGGTATCGGCACTGGAGTCGATGTAGAAGCTCAGCGGGAAGCCGAAATCACCATCGGTGAAGTTCAGCCGGAAATCCGGCGCGTCCGAGAAATGGCCCTGACAGCGGTTGCCGGTGCGCTGATCTTCGTAGGTCAGCACGTTCGGCCCCCCCGCCTCGACCCGGACGGTATGGGGATCGGGCTGGAAGTTGGTGACGAGAGAGACCTCACCATGGACAGGCTGGCCGGGTCCGGTCGTGTCCTCGCCGGGCTTGTGGCCATCGGCGAAAGCGGTGGAAGTCGTCAGGGCGAGGGCCGTGAGGGCCAGGATGGAGCGCATGAAGGGAGTCCTTGGGTTGGGACGGGTGCGACAAAGGTGGCGATTTCGCTCGGGTCCGGCAAGGTAAGGAAAAGCGGGGAATAAAACGGGTTTGATGACGGTGATGTGATTTTGTGGGAGGATTTTCGAGGAAACCGGGGGGGCATATGGTCCGTAGACCGGGCCTTGGCCCGGGCAGCTGCCGGGTAAATTCCGGGCTTAAGCCCGGTCTACGAACGGCAGCTTGGCTAGAACGGCGATTTGGATCGGGCGATTGCGTTTCTGGAGTGGCGGTCTGAGTGAGAATTCACGCCGCGAGAAGCGGCGCGCGCAATGCGGCCCGCACCGCAGTTTCGGTTTCATCCCAAGGGTCGTCGCTGCCAATTTCCACAAGTGGAACACCGGCCTTGCGGAAGACTTCGCGTTTGATTTGTTCGCGATAGGCGAAATTACCTTGATGATGGCCCGAGCCTTGATACTCGATACCGCAGAGCGGATAGCCGTTTCGATCCACGACCAGAAAATCGCAACGCATTTTACCATAGGCTTCGTAGGCAGCGTTCCGTATTTCCGGATCTCCATTCATGGCGCGTGCCATGAAGAATTCGACCAGCGCGACCTGGGGGAATACCCGTTCGGAGTTCGGCAATCTTGAAATGAAGGCGTCCAGTCTAGAGAAAAGCAAAGCCTCGGACCGGTTGAGAATGGGCTTCTTCTTGATGGTTGCCCGCGCCACGGCGTCATGTGGCCTCGTCTTCGATTGTTCGAAGCGGATTGTTTCGCGAAGGACCGCTATTTCCGCAGCGTGCTTGGCTTCCATTTCGCTTAGACGTGCTTGGTAGCCGCGCGCCTGCCTGCGCAATTCGGCTGTCGCGCGAATGCGCTTTCGTTTGAGGACCGGATCGAGAAGGGCGAAGCATCCGATCATCAATCCGAAGCAGACCGCAAGCACAACGATCAGGACGAGATAGGTGCTTTCGGCCATGGATATGCCTCGCAAAAGACTAATGCTATTGCGCAAACAATCTTTACGTATTGCGACGGATTTGAGGTGACAGAAAGGTGATTAAAGGGCTCACCCCTGCAACGCCCGCACCACCGTCTCGCCTTCCCGCGCTGACACCATCGCCTGAGCGGCAGCGTGGCTCCCGGCAAGCGTCGTGAAATACGGAATCTTGTCCATCAGCGTGACCGAGCGCATGGACCGGGAATCCTCGACGGCCTGCGCGCCTTCGGTGGTGTTCATCACCAGCTGCACGCCGCCGTCCTTCATGATGTCCACGATGGTCCGGCCGCCCTCGTAATGCTTGTTCACGGTCTCGCTTTCGATGCCGTGTTCCGCAAGGAACGCCGCCGTGCCGCGCGTCGCGAGGATCGAGAAACCGAGGGATTTCAGCATCTTCGCCGTCTCCACAAGCTCATCGCCCTTGTCGGCTTCCTTGATCGACAGGAAGACCGTGCCCTCCTGCGGCAGCACGGTGCCAGCGCCGAGCTGTGCCTTGAGAAACGCGCGGGGGAAGGTGCGATCCCAGCCCATGACCTCGCCGGTGGAGCGCATTTCCGGCCCAAGGAGCGTATCGACCCCGGGGAAACGGGCGAAGGGCAGGACGGCCTCTTTCACCGAGAACCATGGGGTGCGGAAATCGGCGAGGCTCATCGGGTCGCCGATCTCGATGGGGGTGTCCTCGTCCACGGGAACGTGTGGCGCGGCCTTCGGGAAGTCGGCCAGTTTCTCACCTGCCATGAGGCGCGCGGCGATGGACGCAATGGCCGAGTCCGTGGCCTTCGCGACGAAGGGAACGGTGCGCGAGGCGCGCGGGTTCACCTCGATCAGGTAGATCTCGCCGCCCTTGACCGCGAATTGCACGTTCATCAGGCCCTGCACGTTCAGCGCCTTGGCCAGAGCTTCGGTCTGGCGGATGATCTCGTTCTGGATCTCGACGCTCAGCGTGTGGGGCGGCAGCGAACAGGCGCTGTCACCGGAATGCACGCCGGCCTCTTCGATATGCTGCATGATGCCCGCGACATGCACATCGGTGCCGTCGCAGAGCGCGTCGACATCCACCTCAACCGCGCCGTCAAGATAGCTGTCGAGCAGAACCGGGCTGTCACCCGACACCACGACGGCGTCGCGGATATAGCGGTTAAGCTGTGCTGTATCGCGGACGATCTCCATCGCGCGGCCGCCCAGAACGTAGGACGGCCGGATCACCAGCGGGTAGCCGAGCGCCTCGGCCGCTTCTTTCGCCTGCGCATCGGTCGTCGCGATGGCGTTTTCCGGCTGCTTCAGGTTCAGCTTCTGGACAAGTTGCTGGAACCGTTCACGGTCTTCGGCAAGGTCGATCGCGTCCGGCGAGGTGCCGAGGATCGGGATGCCCGCTGCCTCAAGCGCATTGGCCAGCTTCAATGGGGTCTGGCCGCCGAACTGGACGATGACGCCATGCAGGGTGCCGTTTTCCTGTTCCACCCGCAGGATTTCAAGCACATGCTCCAGCGTCAGAGGCTCGAAATAGAGGCGGTCGGACGTGTCGTAGTCGGTCGACACCGTCTCGGGGTTGCAGTTGACCATGATGGTCTCGTAGCCCGCGTCGCTCAGCGCGAAACAGGCGTGACAGCAGCAATAGTCAAACTCGATGCCCTGGCCGATCCGGTTCGGGCCACCGCCGAGGATGACGACCTTCTTGCGGTCCGAGGGGCGCGCCTCGCATTCGGCCTCGCCCATCGCGGGGGCCTCATAGGTCGAATACATGTAGGGCGTCTGCGCCTCGAACTCGGCGGCACAGGTGTCGATGCGCTTGAACTGCGCGATGACGCCGGCGCCGTGGCGCGCAGTGCGGATCGCAGCCTCGGTCTGGCCGGTCAGCTTGGCGAGACGGGCATCGGTGAACCCCATCTGCTTGACGCGCCGGAAATCCTCGGGCGTGGCGAGCATGCCGTTCACGGAAATGCGGGCCTCTTCGCGGATGATCTCGCGGATGCGGGCAAGAAACCACGGATCGTAGGAGGTCACATGCTGGATTTCGTCATCCGACAGGCCAAGCCGCATGGCCTGCGCGATGATGCGGAGGCGGTCCGGGGTCTGCTGGCTCAGCGCCTTGGTGATCGCCGCCTTGTTTTCCGGCGTCAGCCAGTCGCCGTCGCCCGCTTCACCCATGTTCAGACCCGGAATGTCGATCTCGTCGAAGCCGGTCAGCCCCGTCTCCATCGACGCCAGCGCCTTCTGCACGGACTCGTGGAATGACCGTCCGATCGCCATAGCCTCGCCCACCGACTTCATCGCCGTGGTCAGCTCGGGCTTCGCGCCCGGGAATTTCTCGAAGGCGAAGCGCGGGATCTTTGTGACGACATAGTCGATGGTCGGCTCGAAGCTCGCCGGCGTGACCTTGGTGATGTCGTTGTCCAGCTCGTCGAGCGTGTAGCCCACGGCCAGCTTCGCGGCAATCTTGGCAATCGGGAAGCCGGTGGCCTTCGATGCCAGGGCCGAGGAGCGCGACACGCGCGGGTTCATCTCGATCACGACCATGCGCCCGTCTTCGGGGTTCACGGCCCATTGGACGTTCGATCCGCCGGTTTCCACGCCGATTTCCCGCAGCACGTTGATGCTGTGGGTCCGCATGATCTGGTATTCCTTGTCTGTCAGCGTCAGCGCGGGTGCGACGGTGATCGAGTCGCCGGTATGCACGCCCATCGGATCGACGTTCTCGATGGAACAGACGATGATGGCGTTGTCGGCCTTGTCGCGGACAACCTCCATCTCGTATTCCTTCCAACCCAGAAGGCTTTCATCGACAAGGATCTGCCCCACGGGCGAGGCATCCATTCCCGACCGGCAGATCGCGATGTAGTCATCGCGGTTATAGGCCACGCCGCCGCCGGTGCCGCCCAGGGTGTAGGCGGGGCGGATGATCGCGGGCAGGCCCACGTGTTCCAGCGTCTCCAGCGCGACGGCGACTCCGGCGTCGAGGTCTTTCTTGCCGTTCTTCATCGGCGCGGTGACGATCTCGGCCTTCGGGTTCTCGATCCCCAGCCGGTCCATCGCCTCGCGGAACAGCTTGCGGTCTTCGGCCATCTCGATGGCGGGCCGCTTGGCGCCGATCATCTCGACGCCGAATTTCTCCAGCACGCCCATCTCTTCCAGTACCAGCGAGGTGTTGAGGCCCGTTTGCCCGCCCATGGTGGGGAGCAACGCGTCTGGCCGCTCCTTCTCGATGATCTTGGCGACGATCTCGGGGGTGATCGGCTCGATATAGGTGGCGTCGGCCAGCTCGGGGTCCGTCATGATCGTGGCGGGGTTCGAGTTGACGAGGATGACGCGGTATCCTTCCTCACGCAGCGCCTTGCAGGCCTGCGCCCCGGAATAGTCGAACTCGCACGCCTGTCCGATGACGATGGGACCTGCGCCGATGATCATGATCGAGTTGATATCGGTTCTTTTCGGCATCTTTTCCCCCGACGCGCGCGCAAACTGCCCGCGTTATAGGGATGGGGCCGGTGGGTGCAAGAGAGGGACGCAAAGAAAAGGCCGCGCACGGTTGGGTGTCGCCGAAACGGGCTATGAGCCGGCGGTTTTGTCCAGGGTGCGATTGACAATGCCGGGGGATCGGACCAGCGAACGATGGTGGTGTGGAAGGGTGGCCTTACGTGGCCCTCGGCGAACAATCGAGTTGCCGACGACATCGTCCGGATCAAGGCCACCGAAAGCCCGACCTGCGAATGCCGGAACGGGCGGACTGAAAACCTGGGCAGCGATGCTCTGAACGGCGTCACCTATCCTTTTGGATAGGCTCCCGTATACCATTCGGACAAAGTCCATCACGATCGCGTTCTATTGTTTCCCAATCCAACACAGACAATTTCTGGCACCATTGTGAGTTGCATCAGCAACGGCAGCGCGGCATTCAGGGTTAGGGAAACACAGACTGGGCGAAGGTAACGAGGATAACATTTCTGTCGCAATCCGTGAAAGGAGGCTCTCATGGCCATCCGGAGCACTACTGTCGACGACCTCTACTTCTATGCCGGCTCACTGGCCACGATCAATAACAACCTCATCGTTTCCGTTTTCAGCGGGCCTTCGGAGGCTGACCTGGAAGCGGATGATATCGACAACGACAGGCTTTGGGAGCCCGGGTCGGGCGAAACGGCGACCCTGAACGGTCAACCCATTCTATCGGCTGCCAGCGGCACAAGCACAGTTGGAATTTCCATTGGCCCAGTGACGATCAACCTGTCGAGCTCGGTCGACGTGAATGTCTACGAGACAGCGGCGGGTGTTTTCGTCGAATACCCTGAGGGCGACCGCGCGGCCCTGCTGGATGCGCTTGTCAGCGACGTGCTGGCGGTGCCGGGCATCGGGCTCATTGCAGCCGGCCTCGGCATCTCGAACCTTGCCGCATATGTCGAACAGAATGCCGTGCTGACGTTCGATCTGTCCGGCCCGGTTGCCATTCCGGTCTGTTTCGCAGCCGGCACGCTTATCGCCACCCGCGAAGGCGAACGTCCCGTCGAAACGATCGAGGTGGGGACGTCTGTCTTTACCCGCGATCATGGCTTTCAGACCGTTCGTTGGGCGGGTCAGCAGACTGTCCGCGCGGTCGGCCGGTTTGCCCCGGTCCGTTTTGACACCGGCGTCATCGGGAACCTGCGCCCGCTGACCGTCTCGCCGGAACATCGCATGTTCGTTCAGGGCTGGCCGGTGGAGATGGCCTGCGGAGTGCAGGAGGCATTCATCGCCGCCAAGCATTTCGTGGACGGAGACAAGGTCACGCGGATCGAAGGCGGTGAGATCACTTATGTCCACCTGCTGTTCGACGATCACGAGATCCTTTTGGCCGACGGGGCCTATTGCGAGAGTTTCCACCCCGGATATGTCGGGCTATCGGCGCTGGATGTCATGATGCGGGCCGAACTGCTGGCAATCTTTCCCGAGCTGAGGCAGCTCAAGGGGTCGCGTGGCAAGTTTCTCGCCCGGCCGTCCCTTCGCGCCTATGAGGCTCTGACCGTGATCAACACCTTTGCGGAAGCTCAGCGTCGTGGCGTCTCGACCCACGTGGCGTCGAGCGCCAAGTACACGGTCTTCGACCCCGAGCAGGACCGCATGGTCGGCAGGGTGCCGCACGAGACCGAAGTCTAGGCCGATGTGCCCTTGGCGGAGGCAAGCGGTGGGGTGGTACGAAGCCGTACCGCAGCGACTGGGTATTTCTTACTGCGCCGCATCCAGCTGGCGCTCCATACCACCGTAGAGGTAGTCCCGCGAAACAGGGACCGTGTCGATGCGCTTGGCCAGTTGATACTGGAACACGCATTGCCGGTTGTAGCGGAAGGTGACCTCGCAGGCCTTCAGGTAGTAGCGCCACATCCGGCAGAACCGCTCGTCGTAAAGTGCGCGGGCGCGTGCCTCGTTGGCCGTGAAGCGGTCGTACCAATGGCGCAACGTATGGGCGTAATGCATCCGCCAGACCTCCACGTCGCAGCCATAAAGGCCGGATTTCTCGACCGCCTTGGACATCTCGGACAGGGCCGGGCAATAACCACCGGGGAATATGTATTTCTGGATCCACGGCGAGGTGTAGCCCGGCGGATCGGTGCGCCCGATGGTGTGGATCAGCGCAATGCCCTCGTCGGTCAGCCGGTCGCGCACGACGCGGAAATATTCGCCATAATGGGGCACACCGACGTGTTCGAACATGCCGATCGAGACGACGCGGTCGAATTGTCCCGTGACATGGCGGTAATCCTTCAACTCGAACCGCACCCGGTCGCTCAGCCCCGCATCGGCGGCGCGCTGCGTCGCGATCCGGTGCTGTTCTTCGGACAACGTCACCCCGAGGACTTTCACATCGTAGTCCCGTGCAAACGTCAGCGCCATACCCCCCCATCCGCAGCCGATCTCGAACACCTCCATGTCCGGCTCCAGCAACAGCTTCGCGGCGATATGGTGCTTCTTGGCCTCCTGCGCAGCCTCCAGCGTCATGCCGGGGTGGGCGAAATATCCGCAGGAGTACTGGCGATCCGTGTCGAGGAAGAGGTCGTACAACTCGCTGCTCAAATCGTAGTGGTGCGCCACATTCGCCCGCGCGCGCCGGGCCGGGTTCCATTGGTCGATGCGTCGCCTTGCCGTGAAGATCAGGGCCGCCAGCCGCCGCCACCACACTTCGTCCGCGCCGCGCGAATTGCGCGACGCCATGGTCAGAAAACCTTCGAGGTCGTCCTGCCCGATGGTCAGACGCCCGTCCATATAGGCCTCGCCCACGGCCATATCGGTGCTTTGCACGAGTTTGCGGGGCAGCGCGGGGTCGGTCAGAGTGACTTCGACCGGCGTCGCGCTGGCCTCTCCATAGATACGGCGCGTGCCATCCGGATAGGTCAGCGCCAACGCGTCCCTTCGGACGAAGTCGCGGAGCATGCGATCAAGGATGCGATCCCACATGTGTCGTCCTCCCGGGTGTTAACCAGTTGCACGAGAGCGGTTGGTAGTCTGCCGCAAGTCAGTCCGAAAATCAAAAAATCTCGCGTACTGCGCGTCTCGTCAGCGATTTCTGGCGGATGAACGCACGTTTGTGACCGCTGCTGCCAACGTCCCGACGCCAGTCAGGGCGAAGCCTGCGCTTTCGCCGTCACCACAGGAAGGTCAGGGCAGATAGTCGGTCGGGTCCACCGCTTCGAACCCGCGCCGTACCTCGAAATGCAGGAAGGACGGATCGCCGCCGCCGACCTCGGCCACGGTCTGCCCCCGGCTCACGCTGTCGCCACGGCTGACCCGGATGTTCTGGATGTTCGCGTAGACCGATAGCAGCCCGCCCGAATGGCGCACGACGAGGATCGGAACCTGGTCGGTATCCTGCGTGATCGCGGCGACGGTACCGTCGGCCGCGGCGCGAACGGCAGTTCCGGTCGCGGCGCTGATGTCGATCCCTTCATTGCCCGAGCCATAGCCGCGCAGGATTGAGCCTTCGACGGGCCGGATGAACCTGGCACTAGATTGTTGCGGCGCAGCCGGGGCAGGGGTGGCGGCAGGCGCGGCAGCCGTCTCTCCGGTGCCAGTGCCTTCCAGGTCCGGTAGGGTCTGCGTTTCGATGCCGTCCGGCAAGGGCGCGGAGGCCGATGGCGGCAGCGGCGCAACCGAGGTGCCGGGTTCGGAGGCGTCAGGCGCGCGGGCATTCTCGATCACGATGGGGATCAGCAGGTACTGGCCCTCGCGGACCGCAAGGTCGGGTCCCAGCCCGTTCCATTCGGCCAGGCTGCGCACCGATACGCCGTAAAGACGCGCGACGGAATAGGCCGTCTCGCCTCGTCCGATACGGTGGCGCACAGGCTCTTGTCCGGCCGGCAATTGCGGTGCGCTCACGCCGGGGTTGGCCGCATCGGCTTCGTCGATGGCGCCGCGCGCGATGGCGGCGATGTCGCCGCCGGGCGTGGTGCCGCCCGTGACACGACGCGGCAAAGCCAGCACTTCGCCGTCGCGGAGGGCGTCACCGGCACTGCGCCCGTTGAAGCTGGCAAGTTCTTCCGCGCCCAAGCCGATGCGTGTCGCCACGTCGGCGACCGTATCTCCGCGCCGTGCGATGGCCACCTGGTAGCTGTCGTACGAAATCAGGCCGCGACTGTCCGGGGCCGGCCGGTCCGCCACCACCGCTTCGCCGCGGGGTGCGTTCGGGCGGAAGTCGAAGTCCCATTCCGACGGCGCCCCGACACAGGCCGCAAGCGCCAAAGGGGCAAGCAGGGGAAGGCCGCGGCAGGCAAACCGAGTGGCGAAACGGGGAAGGGTCATGGGCTGGGGCAGGCGCATGGCGCTCGGACTTTCCTCAAATGTCGGCCTCGTGACGGGCCTTTCTGATCTTGCTTTTCAGCGAACATTACACCCTGACCGCGAAAATCGAAAGGGGGCGGGCGGATTGGCTGCGGCATTCAGCGGCGATATGCTGTAGATTGCTTGCAGTCGATGGCGCGGAGGCAGCATGCCGCAACGCATTTGGCTGGCCGCCCAGGTTCTGGCGAAGATAACCTCGGTGATGCCCGGCATCCTCTACGTGTTCAACGCGGTGACGCGCTCGAACGAGTATTCCAACCGTTCCATGGCGGAAATTCTGGGCTATTCCAGTGACGAGATCACCGCGATGGGCGACACCTTGATCGCCGACCTCTGCCACCCAGACGACGTGGCGCGGATCGGCGCGCATCTTGCCGCGGTGAGCAGCCTCGAAGATGGAGAAGTCCGTTCGCTCGAATACCGGATGCGGAACCGGGATGGCCATTGGGTCTGGTTGCTGTCCAACGACATGGTTTTCGAGCGCGACGAAACCGGCACCGTCGTCCGCCATATCGGCGTGGCGACGGACATATCGTTCCAGAAGCGCAACGAAGAGCAAGTGGCAGCGGCGCGCGACGAACTCGAGACCGTGTTCAACGCCGTCTCTAGCGGGATCATTGCGTTGGACGAGGACGGGTTGATCGTTCGGATCAACACCCGGGCGCGGCTGTTGCTGGGACTGGAGTCGGAGACCTTGCCGATGCCGTGGCCAGAAAGCGCGGCCTTCCTTGATCCCGAAACCATGACACCGCTGGTGGCCAGCGCAGACCCGATCCGGCGCGCGCTGGCGGGCCATGATCTCCGGGGCGAGACGCACCTGATGCGGGCGGGCCAATCCGGGCAGAACCGATACATCCGGATCTCCAACGCACGGCCGGCACAGACCGGGCGCGGCATTCACACGGTGCTCGATCTCGATGAAGTCACCGAGGAAGTCCGGGACCGGCAAGTGATCGAGCGCAAGGGACGCCTTGACGCGCTGGGGCAGTTGACCGGCGGAATCGCGCACGATTTCAACAACCTCCTTGGTGCAATGCTTTATTCCGTCGATCTCGCCGGGCGCGCCCGGAGTGATGAGGAACGCGGCCGGCACCTCGCCACCGCAATGCAATCCATCGAGCGTGGCACCGCATTGACCACGCGCCTTCTGGCTTTCGCGCGGCGGCAGCCGGGCCTGGCGAGCGTGCGCGTCACGGAGGAGGTGTTCGAGGATTTCCGCAAGCTGGTCCGACCGGTCATCGAAGCGCAGTTCGAGATTTCGTTCGAAGTGACCGAACCGGGCCTGCGGCACCTGTGCGACCCGGCGCAGCTTGAGACTGCCCTGATGAACCTCGTGCTGAATGCCCGCGACTCGATGCTCAGGTCCGGCAAGGGCAACCATATCAAGATCAAGGCGCGCCCGGTTTCCACTCGGACGCCGGCCGCGCAGCATCAGGACCAACCCGCTCTCGGATCAAGCCTGCGCTATGTCGAGATCAGCGTCTCGGACAACGGCCCGGGTATGGACGCCGTCACCCTTGCCCGTTGCACCGATCCGTTCTTCTCGACCAAGGGGGCAGGGGGCGGCACGGGCCTCGGGCTTGCGATCGTCTACGGCTTCACAACGCAGTCGAACGGCGATTTCCGGATCTATTCCGAAGAGGGTGTCGGCACCACCGTGCGGATGACCCTGCCACGGGGCAGCGCCGAGGGATTCCGCGAGGAAACGGTGCCCGCCGCCCCCGTGGAAACCGGGCGCGGCGAAACGATCCTCGTGGTCGAAGACGAATACCTGCTCCTCGGCCCGATGACCGATCTGCTGGAAACGCTCGATTACGAGGTCGTTCCGGCGACATCGGGCGACCAGGCCATCGAACTTATCGAAAGTGGGTTGAACTTCGATCTGCTCATCACCGACGTCGTGATGCCCGGCAGCTTTGGCGGGTTTGAACTGGCGCGGCGCGTCAGGGCCAGGTGCGCCGATGTCCCCGTCATCTACCTGTCGGGCTACACCGGGTTCACCGCGTCAGAGATGGGGGAGATCAGCGCCCCCCTGTTGCAGAAACCCGCCCCGGCAAGCGAATTGGCCCGTGCGATCTCGTCAGCTCTCCGCGCTCGCGACGGCGGGGCAGGGCCGTAACGGTCCCGTCAGTCGCGTGCAACGCCTTCGACCAGTGGCACGAAACGCACCGGCATGATCTCTTCATAGTCGAAGCCCGTCTCCGTCCGCGTCGCCTTGATGAGGCTCTGCACGGCATCGGACTGACCAACCGGCACCACCATCACACCGCCCGCCTTCAATTGCTGCATCAAGGGCCCCGGCGGATCCTCGGCGGCGGCGGTCACGAGGATGCGGTCGAACGGGCCTTGGTCGGGAAGCCCGAAGGACCCGTCGCCGGTTATGACGGTAATGTTGACGAGCCCTTCGCGGGTGAAGGCCAGCTCCGCGTCGCGGGTCAGGTTGCGATGGCGGTCGATGGTATAGATCCGGCGGGCGAGATGGCTCAGGATCGCGGCCTGGTAGCCCGAGCCGGTGCCGATCTCGAGCACCGTGTCGCGCGGCTGCACATCCAGCGCCTGCGTCATCAGTCCAACCACCGAGGGCTGGCTGATCGTCTGGCCCGAGCTGATCGGCAGCGGCATGTCCTCGTAGGCGCGGGACGCGAAATGGCCGCGCACGTAAGCGCCGCGATCCACCTTCTCCATCGCTTCGAGCACGCGCTTGTCGGTGATCCCCTTCTGGCGGAGCTGGAAGAGGAACTGCATCTTGCGTTCCGCGTCAAAGCCCCGCTCGTCGATCATTCCACCGCAGCCTTCAGCGCATCCACACGGTCGTGCGCGGTCAGGTCCGCGCGCATGGGCGTGACGGAGATGTAGCCGTCGAGGTTGACGGTCGCATCGGTGTCCGGCCCGGACGGCGTGTTCTGCGGGCTACCGGTGATCCATAGGAACTTGCGCCCGTTCGGCGCCATGTCCGCCTTCATGCCCATGCCGTGCTGCTCTTCGCGGAAGCCCTGCGCGACGACCCGCGTACCCTTCACCTCGGCCGCCGGAACGGGCGGGAAATTGACGTTGTAGAAGGTCGTGTAGGGGCGTGTGCCGAACGCGTCGGGCGCGGCGAGGATCTTGCGGATCACGTCTGCCCCGTGGACGCCAGCAGCCTCGAAGGAATCGTCGAGGGTCAGGTTCCCGGGGCCGTAATATTGCGACAGGGCAATCGCCGGAATGCCCTTGATCGCGCCCTCGATCGCCGCGCCGATGGTGCCGGAATAAAGCACGTTCTCGGCGGCGTTGTTGCCCTTGTTCACGCCGGACAAGATCAGGTCCGGCGGCGCGTCCTTCATGACCTCGTAAAGCCCCGCGATCACGCAATCGGCCGGCGAGCCTTCAGCGGCGAAGCGGCGCTGCCCGAATTCCGAGATCAGGGTCGGATGCACGTAGGAGATGCAATGGGCAACGCCCGATTGCTCGAAAGCCGGTGCGACGGTCCAGACGTTTTCCTCGCCCGCAAGCTCTGCCGCGATCGCGTGCAGAACCTTCAGGCCGGGCGCGTTGATACCGTCGTCGTTGGTGATGAGAATACGCATGGGTCGCGGTGTAACGGAGGGGCGACGGAGCGTCCAGCGGTGCCGCGTCGGCGTCACGCGCGAATTCGTGCCGCACGCCCGCCAGTGGGGCAGCCGGAAGGCGCCGGCTTCAGACCCGGCGCAGCAGAGGGATCAGCGCAAGAATGGCCAGCAGAACAGCACCGGCTGCCGCGACCCACGCGAATACCGTAGACCAGTTCGCAACCGCGATGCCGACCGCAGCCCAGGCGGCAGCGGCAGGATAGGTCGGCGTGCCGAGCTTCAGGGTAAATGCGGCTGCGACGATCAGCGCCAGCGGCAGGGCGATCCAGCTTGCGACATCGGAGCCCGCAAGGCCGTAGCCGGCGGCGAGTGTCGCCAGCGACACGAAGGACGCCGCCGTCAGCCAGCCCGCGTAGAGGCCGATGGGCCAGCGCGCCCACCCCCGCTCGATCAGCGGTGCCTTAGCGAGGGCAACCAGCGCGGTCAGCAGCATCGTGACGATCAGGATTGTCGCCCAGACCGGAGAGGTCTTGGCCACGGGGATCCATGCGGCCCCGATCGCCATGGAAACGAACAGCCATGGGCGGTGCTCGGTCCATCGCGCGTCGTTGTCGCGTTTGAGCAGACCGTAGCCGGTCGACGCGATAAGCCACAGGTAGATGACGCCCCAGATCGAGAAGGCCCAACCGGCGGGCTGGATCGGCAAGGTCTCGACCGGAACCGGAAAGCGGCTCGCGTCGAACCCGGTGAAGGGCGGGACGAAGACGGGCACCAGCGCGAAGGCCACCGCTGCGCAAAGGGCAAGGATGGCCCAGAGGCGGGCGCGGTCGGTTGGGGCGGGCACATGCATGTATGTCATGCGCGGTGAACGCTGTTGCCCGCCCTTAGGTTCCCGTCAGGCCAGCTGGCCGTCGGCGGTGATCCGGGTCTTGCCGCCCATGTAGGAATGCAGCGCCTCGGGCAGGGTGACGGAGCCGTCCGCCTCCTGCCCGTTTTCCAGCACCGCGATCAGGCAGCGCCCCACGGCGAGACCGGAGCCGTTGAGCGTGTGGACGAACTCGGGCTTGCCGCCGCCTTCGGGCTTGAACCGCGCATTCATCCGCCGCGCCTGGAAATCGCCGCAGGTCGAGACCGAGGAGATCTCGCGATAGGTGTTCTGGCCCGGCAGCCACGCCTCGATGTCGTAGGTCCGCCGCGCGCCGAAGCCCATGTCGCCGGTACAGAGCACGATGGTGCGGTAGGGGATGTTCAACCGGTCGAGGATCCCTTCCGCGCATTCCAGCATACGCTGTTGTTCTTCATCGCTTTTCTCGGGATGCGTGATCGACACCATCTCGACCTTCTCGAACTGGTGCTGGCGCAGCATGCCCGCCGTATCGCGGCCAGCCGAGCCCGCTTCGCTGCGAAAACACAGGGAATGCGCGGTGTAGCGGCGCGGCAGATAATCGGCGTCGATCGTATGGCCCGCGACGATATTCGTGAGGCTCACTTCGGAGGTCGGAATAAGCCACCAGCCGTTCGTCGTCTCGTAGCTGTCCTCGCCGAATTTCGGCAGCTGGCCGGTGCCATACATCGTCTCGTTGCGGACGAGGACGGGGCCGTTCACTTCGGTGAGGCCGTTCTCAAGTGTATGAACATCCAGCATAAATTGCGCCAGGGCGCGGTGCAGGCGGGCAATGGCGCCCGACAGCAGCACGAACCGCGCGCCGGAGAGTTTGGCGGCGGTCTCGAAATCCATACCGTCCTTCACGGCCGGCAGATCGTAATGCTCGAGCGGCTGGAAATCGAATTCCCGAGGCGTGCCGCGACGGTGCAATTCGACGTTGCCGTCCTCGTCCTCGCCGACCGGAACATCGTCGTAAGGCAGGTTGGGAATGGCCTCCAGCACGGCGGTCAGCTCGGCATCCTTTGCCCTCGCTTCCTCCTCCAGACGGGCGATTTCCTCTTTCTTTTCAGCGACAAGCGCGCGGAGACGCTCGAACTCCGCCTCGTCGCCGCTGGCCTTCGCCTTGCCCACTTCCTTCGAGGCGGCATTGCGTTCGGCCAGCGCCGCTTCGGCCGCGGTGATCGCGGCGCGGCGGGCCTCGTCGATGGCGAGAATCTCGGAGGACATCGGCGACAGGTTCCGGCGCTTGAGGCCTTCGTCGAAGGCGGCGGGGTTGTCGCGGATCATGCGAATGTCGTGCATGGGATGGCCCTCCTTGGGTTTCAGTGGCGCGGGTATGCCAGAGGGGCGGGGAGGGGGGAAGAGGGGGTTTTGCGGTGTAAAGAAGCTGTAGTTTTTCTGTAGTGAATCCGTAGTTACAGGATTTGTGCACGGAAGCGTGGGGATGGGGGGTGTGCGGAGAGAGGTCGCGCCCTCTCGGGATCTTTCTCCATGAAAAAGACCCTGTCGGGCAACGGGCGGGCTGTGCCCACCCTTGGACCAAAGCCCGGTCTAAGGGCGGCGGGATGGTGCACAATGAATGTGCACCCTACAGGTCGGGCCATTTTGCTTTGGGCAACGTCATGTCTTGCACCCCATCGTCGCAGGGCCCATTTGCCCGCCAGCACCCGTTGCCATTGGCCCAGCGCGCCACTAGGGTGCCGCAAATTTCGACACCGGGGGGCGTGACGGCCCTCAAGACCAGCAAACAAAGGACCCGGCGATGGATCCCACCCAACTTCTGTTTCCCGTGCTGATCCTCGTGATCATGTATGTCTTCCTGATCCGCCCGCAGCAGAAGAAGGTGAAGGAGCATCAGGCGATGATCAATGCCCTGCGTCGGGGCGACGAGGTGATCACGCAGGGCGGGCTGATCGGCAAGATCACCAAGGTCAAGGACGACACCGAGATCGAGGTCGAGATTGCCACGGGCGTGAAGGTGCGCGTGCTGCGCCCCACAATCACGCAGGTCCGCTCCAAGACGCAGCCCGCAAACGACTAAACGACTGAGACGCGGGCGCCCGAGCGCCCCTCATCCGAGGTTTCCTCATGCTTCAGATCCCGCTCTGGAACCGGCTGTTCATCATTCTCGTGCTGTTGGCCGGTCTGAGTTTCGCTTTCCCGAATTTCTTCTACGAGCGGGTGGAGCGGCACAATGACGCCGTGGCGACGATGGAGCGGGAGGGGATCGAGACCGACGAATTGCTGGCGGACCAGGCGGCGTGGCCGGATTTCCTGCCCTCGACGCTTGTGAACCTGGGTCTCGACCTGCGGGGCGGGGCGCATTTGCTGGCCGAAGTGCAGGTCGAGGACGTCTACGCGGCGCGGATGGATGCGCTGTGGCCGGAAGTGCGCGACACGCTGCGTGACCTGCGCGACACGGTCGGCACGATCCGCCGGATCGACGCGGACCCGGGCCTGTTGCAGGTTCGGATCAGCCAGCCCGAGGGAATGTCCGCCGCGGTTGCCGCCGTGCGCGACCTGGGCCAGCCGGTCGTCAGCCTGACGGGCGGGATCGGCGAAAGCACGCTGGACGTGAGCGGATCGGGTGACGTGATCACCGTGCAGCTCAGTGAGGCGGAGCAGCAGGCCACCAACGACCGGACGATGCAGCAGTCGATCGAGATCGTGCGCCGCCGCGTCGACGAGGCCGGCACGCGCGAGCCGACGATCCAGCGGCAGGGGCAGGATCGCATCCTGATCCAGGTGCCGGGCATCGGCTCGGCCCAGGAGCTTAAGGACCTGATCGGCACCACGGCGCGACTGACCTTCCACCCGGTCGTGGGCCGGGCTGGCGGGCTCGACGAGCAGGTCGACAGCCGCCAGATGGTGCTGCCCGCGATGGAAGACGAGACGACCTTCTACATCCTCGAGGAAACGCCGGTCGTGACGGGCGATGATCTCGTGGACAGCCAACCGTCATTCGACCAGCAGAGCGGCCTTCCGGTCGTCACCTTCCGCTTCAACCCGACGGGCGCGCGGGCCTTCGGGGAATACACCGCCGCGAACGTGGGCGCGCCCTTTGCCATCGTGCTGGACGGCGAAGTCGTCAGCGCCCCGGTGATCCGTCAGGCGATCACGGGCGGCGCGGGGCAGATCAGCGGGGAGTTCACGGTGGAAAGCTCCACCCAGCTGGCGATCCTGCTGCGCGCGGGCGCCTTGCCGGCGGAGATGACCTTCCTGGAAGAGCGCACCATCGGGCCGGAGCTTGGCGCCGACAGTATCGAGGCGGGCGAAATGGCCGCCCTCGTGGCCTTCGTGGCGGTGCTGGTCTTCATGATCCTCAGCTACGGGACCTTCGGCATCTTCGCTTCCATCGCGCTGATCTTGAACGTGGGTCTGATCTTCGGCGTGCTGTCGCTGATCGGGGCGACGCTGACGCTGCCGGGGATCGCGGGGATCGTGCTGACCATCGGTATGGCGGTGGACGCCAACGTGCTGGTGTTCGAGCGAATCCGTGAGGAGTTGAAGACCGCGCGCGGTCCGGCACGGGCGATCGAGCTGGGCTACGAGCGGGCGCTGAGCGCCATCATCGACGCCAACATAACCACATTCATCATCGCCGTGATCCTGTTCGTGCTGGGCTCCGGCCCGGTGCGGGGCTTCTCGGTCACGCTGGGGATCGGGATCGTCACCTCGGTCTTCACGGCAATCTACGTCACGCGGCTTCTGATCGTGTTCTGGTTCGAACGCCGCCGTCCCAAGACAATCGAGGTCTGATCCGATGCGCCTGAGACTTGTTCCGCAGGAAACCAACTTCGATTTCTTCCGCTTCGCGGGTGTGACGCTCGGGGCGTCGGTCGTGGCGGTCATCGCTTCCATCGCGATCTGGCTGATCGTCGGGCTGAACTTCGGCATCGACTTCCTCGGCGGCACCACGATCCGCACCGATGCCACGGTCGAGGTCGACGTGGCCGACTACCGCGCGGCGCTGGACCCGCTGGACCTTGGCGATGTTGCGATCTCCCGCGTGTTCGATCCGAATTTCGACGAGGATCAATACGTCGTCACGGTCCGCATCCAGGCGCAGGACGGCGCGGAGGCGGTCACGCCCGAGACCATCACCGCCATCGAGGAGGCGCTGCTGGCCAACGTCGACCCGGAGATGACCTTTCCAAGCGTCGAATCCGTTGGTCCGAAAGTGTCGGGCGAGTTGATCCAGACGGCGATCATCGCGGTTCTGGCGTCGCTCGGGGCGATCCTGATCTACATCTGGCTGCGGTTCGAATGGCAATTCTCGGTCGGCGCCGTCGCGGCGCTGATCCACGACGTGATCCTGACAATCGGTGTCTTCAGCCTGTTCCAGATCCGGTTCGACCTTGCGACCATCGCGGCGCTGCTGACCATCGTGGGCTACTCGATCAACGACACGGTGGTGATCTTCGACCGCCTGCGCGAGAACCTCATCAAGTACAAGCAGCGCGACCTGCGGGACGTGATGAACCTCAGCGCCAACGAGACGTTGAGCCGGACCCTGATGACCTCGGGCACCACGGCGCTGGCGCTGATCGCGCTGCTGGTTCTGGGTGGGGACGTGATCCGGGGCTTCGTCTTCGCGATCCTCTGGGGTGTGATCGTCGGCACCTATTCGTCGATCTACGTGGCCAAGAACGTGGTGCTGATGCTGGGTGTAAACCGCGACTGGTCGAAACCCTCCGACAGCGGCGGGCCGGGCGGCACGCAATTCGCCAACATCGATGCCTGAAGCCCTGGCCGAGGCCCTGGCGACGCCGGGCCTCGTCTGGGTCGCTTGCGCCTCGCTCTTGGCGGGCAGCGTCTACGGCTTCGCGGGCTTCGGCTCGGCGCTGATCTTCATGCCGCTGGCCACGATCTTCCTGCCGCCGCCGCTGGCCATCGCGGCGTTTTCGCTGTCGGCCATGGCCTCGCTGGTGACGGTGATCCCGAAGGCCTGGGCGGTGGCGGACAGGCGGCAGACGCTGGTCATGGTGGCGATCTCGCTGATGACGATGCCGCTGGGGATCGCGCTTCTGCGGCTCGCCCCGGAGGTCACGATCCGCACGATGGTTTGTATCCTGACGCTGGTCACGCTGGCGGCGCTGCTGGCGGGATGGAAGGTGCCCCTGCGTGGCGGCGTGGCGTTGCGCGCGGGCGTCGGTGCGCTGAGCGGGATCACCGGCGGATCGACGGGCCTCAACGGACCGCCGGTGATCCTGTTCAACCTCGGGTCCGATCAGCCGGTGGCGGTGACACGCGGAAACCTCGCCTGTTTCCTGACCTTCAACTCGCTCCTGATGATGCCCATGTTGTGGATACAAGGGCTGGTGGACGGCCGGGCCGCGTGGCTCGGCGCGCTGTTGCTTCTGCCCTATGCCCTTGGCACATGGAGCGGCGCGCGGCTGTTCCGGCCGGAGGCCGCGGGCCTCTACAAAGGGGCGGCCTACATGTTGATCGGGGCCGCCGGTGTGATGGGCCTGCCGATCTGGGAGTGACGATGCCATGCGAATGAACGAAATACATTTCGACGACAGCCGGCCGGTGGATGGCTACGGTCCGGGGTTCTTCCGGGTCGGTGGCGACGTGGTCGAGGGGGCGGTGCTCCTGACGCCGGGCGGCGTCTCGGGCTGGTCCGGGTTCGAGGACGCGGCAGCGGTCGTTGCCAAGGCCGGAGAGGTGGATTTCCTGCTGATCGGCACGGGGGCCGAGATCGCCCATCCGCCCGCCGCGTTCCGCAAGGCTCTGGAAGGGGCGGGGATCGGGCTGGAGGTCATGGCCTCGCCCGCCGCGTGCCGCACCTACAACGTGTTGCTGGCCGAGGGCCGCAGGGTCGGGGCGGCGATGTTGCCCGTCTGAGGCCTCCGGGTCAGGATTCCGTCAGCGGCGGCAGGCTGCGCGCCGGACCGATTGCATCTCCCAGGATCATCGACCGCAATTCCCGTTCCAGCTTGCGGCGCATCGTCTCGGCGAAGGTCTGGTGATTCACGGCGTATTCCACGAAGGCCCCCGGCCCGTGGATCACCTGTTCGAGGTAATATTGCTCGATCTCGCGCGAGGCGCCGCCGATGGCCAGCCCGTTCACCGTGATCCCGTCGAAATCGAAATGCTCGTAGGCCGCGGCGGGCGGAAAGCCGTCGTTGTTCTGGCCGTCGCCCGAAATGTCGAGCGTCTGGAACAGGCAGACGGGTGCCTCCCGGAAGCGGGTGGAGGCATAGCCGAGCGCGTAGCCAAGGGCCGTGGGGAAATCCTGCGTGCCGCGCACCGCGCCGTTGAGGGTTTCGGCGACGGCGAGGAGGTCGGCCTCGGTCTCGATCATCATCCAGTCCACGACGATGTCCTGCTGGAAACGTCCGGACCATTCGAAGATCGACAGGGCGACCGGACCGGGGCCGTTCAGGAACGCCTCGATCACGGTCGGGTCGATCAGCGCGCTGGCCAGCCCCTCGACCTGTATCCGGTATTCCGCCTGGTCGACGGAGGCGGAGACATCGAGGCCAAGCTGGAGCGCAAGGCGGCAGGTGTCCTGCGCCGCTGCAGGCGGTGCGGCGAGCGCCGCGAGGAGGGCAGCCGCCCTTACCAATGGCCCGTGTTTTCCATGGACGCCCAGGGCTCGGCGGGCTCCAGCGCATCGCCGGCCTGCAACAGCTCGATCGAGATGTTGTCGGGCGAGCGGACGAAGGCCATGTGTCCGTCGCGGGGCGGGCGGTTGATCGTCACGCCATTGTCCATCAGGTGCTGGCACATTTCGTAGATGTTATCGACGCGGTAGGCGAGGTGGCCGAAATGGCGGCTGTCCGACGGCAGGCCTTCGTCGCCGTCCCAGTTGTAGGTCAGCTCCACATGGGCGTCTTCCTGCCCCGGAGGCGTCATGAACACGAGCGTGAAACGCCCGCCCTCGCTGTCGTGTCGGCGGGTTTCCTCGAGGCCCAGGAGGTTGAAGAAGGCGATGGTGGCGTCGAGGTCTTTCACCCGGACCATCGTGTGAAGGTAGTGAATGCCCATTCTGGCGGCTCTCCCCAAGTTGCGTGTTGGGGTCAGATTAGCGTGCCCATGGCATTTGAACACCCGTCGCGTCAGTCAAATTCCCTTGGGGTGGGCTGGATCGGGTGCGGATGCATGGCGTCGCGCACCACGAGGGTGACGGTCACGAAGGCCACGAACAGCAGTAGGTACCACGAGCCGAACTTGCCCAGGTCGACGATGCCGGTGTCGCCGTGCGTCTCGTAGGTCCAGGTCCGGGTGAAGGTGCCGATGTTCTCGGCGATCCAGAGCAGGAAGGCCGACAGCACCGCGCCCACGGGGAGGCGGATCGCATGGGGCGTGGCGGCGGGGTAGAACCAGATGCGGGTGCGCCAGAACAGGATCAGCGTGGCGGCGAAGAGCAGCCAGCGGATGTCGTAGGTGTAGTGGTGCGTGTAGAAATTCACGTAGATCGCCAGCGCGAGGACATAGGTCATCCAGAACGGCGGGTAGGGGGCGAACTCGATGCGGAAGATGCGGATCGCCCGGGCGATGAAGCTGCCGACCGAGGCATACATGAAGCCCGAGAACAGCGGCACGCCGCCGATTTCGAGGAGGCCCTGGTCGGGGTAATCCCATGAGCCCTGGGCCAGCTTGAAGATCTCCATCACCGTGCCCGTGACGTGGAAGATGAGGATGACCTTCGCCTCCTCCCACGTCTCGAGGCCGCGCCAGATGAAGACGATCTGGGTGGTGAGCGCGAAGAGGACCAGCGCGTCGTAGCGGGCGAGGGGCCAGTCGTCTTGCCAGACGAGGCGGGTGACGATGATGGCCGACAGGATCAGGATACCGAAGAGGGCGGAATAGGCGATCTTGGTGAGGATCACGCCGGTCAGCGCCAGCGCCGAGGGGCGGCTGGCCTGGTGACGTTCCAAATTGGCCACGCTCGGACGCGCCATGTGCCCTCAACTTCTTGCGGTTTGGCGGGGGCGTGGGGCAATATCTGGCCTCATCCCGCTGTTCCACCGATTCCCGTGAAGGACCCATGCCATGCCGCTGACCCCCGAACAACTGGAGGATATCCAGAGCGCCCGTTCCAACCCGCAACCCACGCTGCGCGCGGTGGCGCCGGGGATGGAGCAGCACCTGTATCATGCGCGCGAGGTGCTGGATCACGGTTTCGTCCGGGTGGTGGATTACATGGGCGACGATGCCGCGATCGTGCAGGCTGCGCGGGTGTCCTACGGGGCGGGCACGAAAAAGGCGCGCGATGACAGCGGGTTGATCCGCTACCTGATGCGGCACTGGCATTCGACGCCGTTCGAGATGTGCGAGCTGAAGCTGCACGTGAAGCTGCCCGTCTTCGTGGCGCGGCAGTGGATCCGGCACCGGACGGCGAATGTGAACGAATATTCGGCCCGCTACTCGATCCTCGACCGGGAGTTCTACATCCCGCAGCCCGACGCGCTGGCGGCGCAGTCGGTGGTCAACAACCAGGGCCGTGGTGAGACGCTGGAGGGCGAGGAGGCGGAGCGCGTGCTGCGCATCCTGAAGGAGGACGCGGGGCGGGCCTACGACCATTACGAGGAGATGTTGAGCCAGGACGGCCAGAAGGGCCTCGCACGGGAACTGGCGCGGATGAACCTGCCGGCGAATGTCTACACGCAATGGTACTGGAAGGTGGACCTGCACAACCTCTTCCACTTCCTTCGGCTCAGGGCGGATGCCCATGCGCAATACGAGATCCGGGTCTACGCGGACGCCATTGCCGAGATGGTGAAGGACTGGGTTCCGGCGGCCTACGGCGCCTTCGAGGATTACCGGATGGGCGGCGTTCAGCTGTCGGGCAAGGGGGTCGAGGTGCTGAAGCGGCGGCTGGCGGGCGAGTCCGTCACGCAGGAGAGCTCGGGGATGTCGATGGGCGAATGGCGGGAGTTCGAGGCGGTGTTCGGGTGAGCTGTGCAAGGTTGCACAAGGGGGTTAAGTGGTTGGTTTTGTTGGGGAAAGGGGGTGGCGTTAAGGATTTGTTAGGGTTTCCGGGCTAAGAAGGCGCTGTAGGTGTCTGCTGGGTTAACTCATTTAGTCGAAATAGTAACGACTAGGTGCCAATTGAAGTTCGAAAGGAGGAGTAGAGCGCCAAATGGAACGGGAAGTAGACGAAACGTCGGAGGGATCGACCCTTCCTGAGGACGATTTGCTTGAGGTTGCTAGATACGCATTGAAGACCGGAGATGAGTCGGTAACCGAACAATATCAAGAAGTGCAGTCAGTGAGATTGCGCGCATCTTTCCTCATCACCGTGAACGCATTGTCTGCGACGTTCTTTGGTCAGTTGTCTGCTCCGGTTTCTGTTGACCTCTTCCTTTCATTTGCGGTTGGAATGTTCGTCTTGAGCAATGTGTTCTGCGTCCTGTTGATGATGCCTTCAGGGACATGGCGGATAACTAAGAGTGGCGGAGAGATTATCGATACGTTTGCAACCGGGGAGCACGGCCTAAGTGCCGGAAAAATCCTGAGCATACTTGCAATTAAGACTGATGAGGACCAAGTTAAGAACGAGCTGATCGTGCGGCAAACTCATGATCAGTTCTTTGCGGCCGCTGTGTGTTACGCGGCAAGTACGGTAGCGTGGCTATTTCATACAGGTGCGCTATTGGGTTTCGTAGCGGGAGGTTAGCAATGCCTAAGTCGGGTTCGCCAAACACAACGACATCGCAATCGGCATCTACGTCGCAATCGGCATCCAGTTCGAGCTCGTCGAGCGTTGCGGCTAGCCAAGGTTCGATGCAGAGCCTTGCCGCACAGTTTTCCAACCCTTCGCATACCTTGATAAGGAGTGCAGGGTCTACCGGTTGGACCTTCAAAAAATAGTTTCGCTGCAAGTGACGCTCGAGGGCGGTGAGCAGCTCGCGGCGAGTTTATTGCGGAGCGGGTAGCAATGGCCTTCCGAACATCGCTTGTTTGGTCGCCTTTCTGTGTAGGGTAGCACGGAGCAATGCTAGAAGCTTCCTCGTGATCGCCGGACCGGCACCGCGGTCTCCCTTTCGGCATCTTTTGCGTTGCAAAAGAGCCTGTCGGTCAAGGGGCGATTTCGTGAGGCTGGGTGCTCCCTTCGCAACTCGCCCCAAGGCTGAAAAATAAAGTTTTAAAACCGGGGTTGGTTCGCCAGCCCCCGGTCCTGCGATGGCACGGCTCACCCAGGGGTGGCGGGCCGGTCCGGCGGGACAAGTCCCGCCCTACGGTGGTGCACGATGAATGTGCACCCTACGCTGGTGCGGTTGGGTCTCATTCGTGGGCACGATTTGCGTGAATTGCAGCGGGTCCGCTCCCGGGCCGAGGCCCGGTCTACGGGGGAAGGTGGTGGGTTTCACCCACCCTACGGGGTTTTGGGCTCAGGGCCGATCGGTGGTGCGGGGTGAATGCGTGGGAAAGGTGCACGATGAATGTGCACCCTACGGTGTGTTGCGTGGTTCGCGGCGTAAAAGCCATGTCTCCCGCGCCGGGGCAGGGCGCGGGACCAGGTCGGTGTCCGACACGCGGCGGCGTGTCAGATCTTCTGCAGCTCCACCGCGGAGGAGCGGCCATCGCGGCCCTCGCGCAGTTCGTAGCTGAGTTTCGTGTTGTCGGGCAGGTCCGTCATCCCGGCGCGTTCAACGGCCGAGATGTGCACGAACACATCCTTGCCGCCGTCGTCCGGTGCGATGAAGCCGAAACCCTTGGTCGTATTGAACCATTTCACAGTGCCGGTGGGCATAATCTTCCCGTGTCTCAAGTGTCGTTCAGTCTCCGCCCGCAAGCGCTGCGGCGGCGCGGCGAGACCGGCTTGGGCCCTTTCCTGCCGGACCGAGCCTGTATACCGTTCCCACGAACGTAACGATGGGGCGTTCGCCGACGAAAACAAGTCTGTTTCGACCAATGTGATCGCCAAGGCGTGACTTTGCCTATCGCGGCATCGGAGGATGAAAGAATGCGCATCTACGGGTTGAAGGCCTGCGACACCTGCCGCAAGGCCGCGAAGGCGCTGCCGGCGGCGGACTTCGTCGACGTGCGCGAGACGCCATTGGAGGCGGGGCAGGTCGCGCGGTTCCTGGATGAATTCGGCGAGGCGCTGGTCAATCGGCGCTCGACCACGTGGCGGGGCCTGTCGGAGGCGGAGCGGGAGAAGCCGCCGGAGGTCCTGTTGGCCGCGCATCCGACGCTGATGAAACGCCCGGTGATCGAGGCCGACGGCGCGCTGCACCTGGGCTGGGGCAAGGACGTGCAGGCGGCGCTGCGGGTCTGAAGCATGTCGCGCAAAAGTGGGAACCGGTTTTGCGCTTCCCGGACATGCGATCTCAAGAAACCGCATGTCGCGCAAAAGTGGGAACCGGTTTTGCGCGTCCCGGACATGCGACTTCGAGACGTCAGGGCCTGTCGTGTGAATGCATATGAACGCGACAGGGTCTGAGGGGAAGGCCGCGCGGCATTTCCCCCCGTGTGGGCTTGGGCGGTTCGACGGCGGTCCCCATGTGGATGGGAACGATCTTCAAACGGAGCGAAAGATGCGCAACGCAGCCCTTGTCCTTGGCCTGATCGGCGGAACGCTTGCCATGATCATCGGCTTCTTCATCTACGGCTACACGGTGTTCATCGACTGGTTCGGCGAGATTCCGGACCTCGCGTCGCAGGTCGAGAACCCGCAACTCTACCGGACAATGGCGTTCCTGTCGCCGATCCTCGCGATCGCGGGGGGCGCGATGGCGAAGAGCCGGGCGTTGTGGGGTGGAGTGCTGATGCTGGCGGCGGCGGCGGGGATCCTCTACGCCTTCGGGTTCGGCGTGTTCACCATGTTCCCGATCGCGTTCTGTGGCCTCGGCGGGGTGCTGGCGCTGGCGGCCGGACGGCCCGACGAGGAGCACGCGCATTTCTGAGGCGGGGGGCGTTCAGGCGAAGGCGACGCCGGGCCGGGCGGTGGCTTCGAAGCGCAGGCAAAGGCCGTCGACCATCAAGAGGGCCGGCGTTGCGGTTTGCAGGGTGATGTAGGTGATGCCCTCGTCCGGGATCGCGGTGCGAATGGTGCCGCCGTTCACGAGGTGGTCTGCGCGGACCTGGCCGCCCATCATCGGCGAGACGACCGGCATGCAGGGTGAGATCAGCAAGGTTTGCCGGGGCAGGCCGTCGGCGGCGCTGCCCGCTTCGAACCGGATCGGAGCGAGGGCGCGATTGCCCTGCAAGTCGCCGCGAGAGAAGCGCGTGAGCGTCACGGAGTGCAGGGGGACCGGGGAGCCGTCCATGCAGAGCAGCAGGTCACCGGCGCCAAGATCGCGCGCGGCGACGGGGCCGTCCGGGGACCGGAGGAGCGTGTCGGCTGAAACGGCGACAAGCGGGGTGTCGGTGACAGGCGGGGTGCCGTGTGCCGAGGCCTGATGGAGGCTGTCGAACGCGAACGGATCCGCCTTTATGGTGCTGCTCTGAAACATACTCATACCTACTGAACCGACGGTTGGGCCGTCGCTTGGACTCAGGGGTAAAGCAGCGCCTTGGCGGAATGCCGACCGGATTTGGGCGATTTCATGTTCTCGGATGGTCCTGAACAGGTTGCAACACCGAAAAATCGAACGGTCTTACCCCGCGGGCCAGCGCATCAGTCCCAGATCGAGCAATTGTGCGGGACCGGTGTATCGCAGGCTGTCATCATCGCGAAGAGCCGCTACCTTTCCGTCAAGTTCTTTGATCAGTCGGCCGTAGTGTTTGTATTTTGACGATCCGTTGACGTGACTTTCTTCCAGAATTGCGTTGTGTGCCTTTGCTTCAAAATCGCGGCGTAGGACAAAGTGTGCGAGGGCGATGTGGCGATCCGTGGCGCGCCGGCCCGAAACTTGGTGCGACCCATTCCGATATGCGTCGTCGCCGACCCGAGCTATGGGAAACTTCGTTTTTGGAGAACCGAATCGTCGGCCATCTATCCGATCTGCGGGATCGAAAAAAAGAGACATGAGTTTTTCGGACTTCGTGCGCCCGATTACTTCCGGCTTGGGCGCGCTGAGGTCACCCAAACGCAATTCGCGATCAAACCAAGGATAGCGATCGAACATCTCGTCCGAAGTGTTCGGTTTGTTTGAGTTGGCCAGCTCACCTCCGACGGCCCAAGTTTCAGGAAAAAACTCTATCATTAGGGCGCTGCAGCTGTCCAGATTGCGATTCTCCAAGAACGAGATGAGGTCAGGCAGGGTCGGACAAGACGGCGGCAAAAGGAGAAATTCGTCCGCATCGAGATAAAGAGAGTATTTACCAAACAGGAACCGCTCGGGGATTGCATTCTTGTATTCGGTGCCTGCACGATTGGGCGAGCCCTTCCGGGTAAGGACAGTCGCTCCAAATCTATGCTTACCCACCAGAACGACAACATCCTTTTCGCTCTCCAGCATCGCACGGAACGCGGTGTCGGAACTGTCATCGAGGATGAGAAACTGCTCAACTCCGAGCTTGCGGTGATGGTCGAGGAATGCAGCGAGGCAATAATGCTCGTTCCTCATAACGGAGTATACGGTAAGCGCGCTTGGATCAAAATTGCCGTGGGCGATACGGATGCTTGCCTTCAATTGACTGAAGGAAGGATAGCGGAACTGGTTGATTAGCCATTTCATACCTTACTCACTTTCAATCCGATTTGTCGAGCAAGTCCGGTGCCACCGCTTCGGCGGCCAGCGACGCCACGACCTCGTCGAGCGGCAGGACGGAGGTCTGCTTCTCGCCCAGGCGGCGCAGGGTGACGGTGCGGTTCTCGACCTCCTGCCGTCCGATGGCGAGGATGGCGGGCACCTTGCCGACGGAATGCTCGCGGATCTTGAAGTTGATCTTCTCGTTGCGGATGTCCGCCTCGGCCCGGACGCCCGCGGCCTTCAGCGCCTCGACGGCCTCGAGCACGAAATCATCGGCGTCGGACACGATGGAGGCCACCACGACCTGGCGCGGCGCGAGCCAGAAGGGCAGCTTGCCTTCCCAGTTCTCGATCAGGATGCCGACGAAGCGC
Organism: Rhodobacterales bacterium HKCCE4037; assembly: GCA_015689645.1. GTDB lineage: Bacteria > Pseudomonadota > Alphaproteobacteria > Rhodobacterales > Rhodobacteraceae > Gymnodinialimonas. Next base: position 58,608 of record WVSM01000009.1, on the reverse strand, counting down.
TCGAACGAGCCGAGGCAGGCGCGGTGCAGCATGAAGGGGCGCTTCTTCTCGCCGTCGGGCGCGATGTAGGAGGCATCGAGCCGCTCCGGCAGGTTCGGGTCGACCTGGAAGGTGCCGCATTGCCAGACCCGGCCGATGGCGTCGGTCAGGTAGAAATCGAGCTTCGGCCCGTAGAACGCCCCGTCGCCGGGTTCCAGCGTGTAGTCGCGGCCCACGGCCTTGATCGCGCTTTCCAGGGCGTTTTCGACGTAATCCCAGCTTTCCTCGGTCCCGACGCGCTTTTCGGGGCGCGTGGCGAAGCGGATCTCGAATTCGGGGAAGCCCAACTCGCGGTAGACCTCGGCCAGGAAGTCGATGAAGCGGGCGCATTCTTCCTGGATCTGGTCCTCGGTGCAGAAGATGTGGGCGTCATCCTGCGTGAAGCCGCGCACGCGCATGATGCCGTGCAGTGCGCCCGACGGCTCGTACCGCGCGCAGGAGCCGAATTCGGCCAGCCGCAGCGGCAGGTCGCGGTAGGATTTCAGGCCCTGGTTGAACACCTGCACATGGCAGGGGCAGTTCATCGGCTTGAGCGCGTTGATGCGTGTATGCTCGTGGCTTTTCGCCGTTGCATCGTCATCCTCGCCGTCGCGGCTTTCGTCGACCTCGACGATGAACATGTGATGCTGGTACTTGTCCCAGTGGCCCGAGGCTTCCCAGAGCTTGCGGTCGACAACCTGCGGCGTGTTGATCTCCCGGTAGCCGCCGGCGCGCTGCTTGCGGCGCATGTAATCCTGCAGCTCGGTGTAGATCGTCCAGCCGTTTGGGTGCCAGAAGACCTGGCCCGGTGCCTCCTCCTGCATGTGGAAGAGTTCCATCTCGCGGCCCAGGCGACGGTGGTCCCGCTTTGCGGCTTCCTCGAGGAAGTTCAGGTGCTTCTTCAGGTCGTCGCGGTTCTTGAAGGCGACGCCATAGATGCGCTGCAGCATGGGACGCGTGTTGTCACCGAGCCAGTAGGCGGCGGCGACGCTCATCAGCTTGAAGGCATCTGCGGGCACCTGGCCCGTGTTCTGCAGGTGCGGGCCACGGCAGAGGTCCATCCACTCGCCATGCCAGTACATGCGGATCGGCTCATCCCCGGGGATGCGGTCCAGCAGCTCGACCTTGTAGGGCTCGTTCGTCGCCTCGTAATGGGCGCGGACCTTCTCGCGGTCCCAGACCTCGGTGCGCACGGCGTCGCGGGCGTTGATGATTTCCTTCATCTTCGCCTCGATGGCGCCGAGATCCTCGGGCGTGAAGGGCTCCGACCGGTCGAAATCGTAGAACCAGCCCTGATCGCGGACCGGACCGATGGTGACCTTCACGTCCGGCCAGAGCTCCTGCACCGCGCGGGCCATGATATGGGCGCAATCGTGGCGGATCAGCTCCAGCGCCTGATCGTCATCCTTGAGCGTGTGGATCGCGATCTCGGCATCCTGCTCGATCGGCCATTGCAGGTCGTAATGGGCGCCATTGACCGTGGCGGAAATCGCTTTTTTCGCCAGCGAGTTGGAGATGTCGGCCGCCACCTGCGCGGGGGTGATCCCGGCGTCGTAGTGACGTGCATTGCCATCGGGGAAAGTGAGGGAGATCTGGGCCATCGTGGCCTCCTCGTCGGTTTGGCGCCTACGAAACGCCCGGTTGCGGGTATGGGTTGTGGGAGGCTTGTGGCGGCGGGGCGCGGGATTGTCAACGTGTGGTGCGAGTGGCGGGGGCCGGACCCTCCGGGGGGAGTTTTTCCGGCAAGATGAAAGCGCGGTTCCGCGTCAGGGGCGGGCGCGGCGCACGGTGGCACGGTTGGAGAGGATCAGGTGCGCGAGGGCCGCGACCATGACGAGTGCCGCGGCAATCCCGAGGGCGGAGACCGAAGCACGGCTGATGACCAGCCCGCCGATGGACGAGCCGGCCGCGGCACCGAGGTAGATGCAGGCGGCGTTCAGCGAAAGCAGGACGGGCGCGCGTGCCGGGTCGAGCGTGACGAGGCGGACCTGTTGCGCCGCGCCGAAGGACCAGCCGATGACCGACCAGACGAAGGTGTAGGCCAGCAGCAGCGGCGCGGGCAGGGGCAGGAAGGAATAGAGCGGCAGGGTCACGATTTGCAGCGCGGTCAGGATCGTCAGCGTGCGAGAGGCTCCGATCCGGTCGCTGAACGTGCCGCCGGTGACATTGCCCACGATGGCACCGAGCCCGAAGATGAACAGCGTCAGCGTGATCCCGTCGCGCCCGAAGCCCATGTCGGCGGCCAGCAGCGGCGCGAAATAGGTGTAGAGCAGGAAGATCGAGCACAGGAAGGTCGCCGTGAACAGGATCGCGCCCATGGTGGGCAGGTCGCCGAGGATGCGCCCGAGGTCGCGGAGCGAGACGGGGACGAAGGACAGGCCCGCCGGCACGATGCGCCACAGCAGGACGAGGGCGGGCAGGCTGAGCGCGGCAAGGATGGCGAAGGCGTAGCGCCAGCCGAAGGTGTAGGCGACCCAGCCGCCGACGGGGATTCCCACGGCCTGCGCGATGGTGAGCCCGGCGAAGACGGCGGCGATGGTGCGGGCGCGCCGCTCGGGCGCGGTCAGCATCGTGGCGACGGCGGCGGAGACGGGCGTGACGAGGCCCGCGCCCATCGCGGCCAGCCCGCGCGAGATGTGCAGGACAAGAAGCGACGGGGCGAGGGCCGAGAGCAGTGCCGAGATGCCGAGGATCGCGAGCCCCAGCGCCAGCACCCGGCGGCGTCCGATTGTGCCGGTGAGCGACACCAGAAGCGGCGAGAGCACCGCGTAGATCACGGCGTAGCTGGTCAGGAGCGCGCCGGATTGCGCGTCGGTCACGCCGAAATCGTCGGCGATGGGCTCGATCAGGCCGATGGTCAGGAAGGCGCCCATGCCGACGATGAAATTCACCGCCGACAGCGTCGGGATCAGCAGGCGGGGCGAGGCGTCATTCATGGCGCGACATAGGGATGGCGGCGGGGCCGGGTCAATCGTCCTTTGCGCGGGGCTCCGCCCATCGGGGGCGCGCGGGATTGCGGCACCGGCGCTGGCGGGGCAGGTTGCGCGCAATTCAAAACGGTTCGGCTCCGGCCCGAAACAGGGACGAGCGGACCGCTTCAGGCAGGGACGATGCGTGATGGGTGATACTCAGTTTCTTGAAACAAAGCAGGGGCGGCGGCTCGCCTACCACAAGTTCTCCGGCCGGATGCCGGCGGTGGTGTTCCTGGGCGGCCTGCGCTCGGACATGGGGGGCACCAAGGCGGTGCACCTGGAGGCCTGGGCGCGGCGGTCGGGGCGCGAGTTCCTGCGGTTCGACTATTCCGGCCATGGCGAGAGTTCGGGGGAGTTCACCGAAGGCTCCATCGGCGAGTGGCACGAGGATACAATCGCCGCGATCAATGCGCTGACCGAGGAGAAGGTGGTTGTCGTCGGCTCCTCCATGGGCGGGTGGCAGGCGCTTCTGCTGGCGAAACGGATGCCCGAGAAGCTGCTGGGGATCGTGACGATCGCCGCCGCGCCGGATTTCACCGAGGACGGGTATTGGGAGGTCTGGTCCGACGAGGAGCGCCAGACCGTGATGGAGGAGGGCGAGATTGCCCTTCCGTCGGAATACGGCGAGGCGATGGTCATCACCCGCAAGCTGATCGAGGACGGGCGCGATCATTTCGTGCTGCGCGAGCCTTTGCGGATCGACCTGCCGGTGCGCATGCTGCAGGGCACGGATGACGCGGATGTGCCGATGGACGTGGCGATGCGGCTTCTGGATCACCTGGAGGGGCCGGACATCCGGCTGGAGCTGGTGAAGGGGGCGGATCACCGGTTCTCGACGCCCGATTGCCTCGACACGATCACGCGGTCGGTCGAGGAAGTGCTGCTGCATGCTTAAGTTTCTCGGACGGTTGCTGCTAGTCGTCGCGGTGCTTCTGGCTGCGGTTTACTTCCTGCCGGGCGAGCGGATCCAGCGGGTCGATGCGCCGGTGGTTGTCGGTGATCCGGTGGAGGTCCTGGCCGCGAGGGAGGGGGCGTTTGACGACATCACCCCCGGCACGGAAGCGCGGATCGTCTGGGCAGGGGAAGAGGGCGCGGCGACCGAGACTGTGGTGCTCTACCTCCACGGCTTTTCGGCAACGTCCGAGGAAATCCGGCCGGTGCCCGACCGCGTGGCGGAGCTGTTGGGTGCGAACCTCGTCTTCGCGCGGCTGACGGGGCACGGGCGGTCTGGCTCGGCGCTGGGGGAGGCGCGGGCGGGCGACTGGATCGAGGATGCGGAACTGTTCCTCGAGATCGCGCGCGAGGTGGGCGATCGGGTGGTCGTCATCGGCACGTCGACCGGTGCGACCGTGGCGGCCTATACGCTGGCCGAGGCGGAGCACGCGCGGGACGTGGCGGCGGTGGTGATGATCTCGCCGAATTTCGAGGTGGCGAACCCGGCGGGGCCGCTGCTCGAACTGGCGGGTGCGCGCATCTGGGTGCCGTGGATCGCGGGGGCGGAACGCAGCTTCGAGCCGATCAATCGCGAGCATGCGACCTACTGGACGACGCGCTACCCGACGGTGGCGACCGTCTCGATGGGGACCCTGCTGCGCGAGACGCGGGCGCGGGATTACAGCGGGGTTTCGATCCCGGCGCTGTTCCTTTTCGCCGATACCGACCAGGTGATTTCTGCACCTGCGGCACGGCATTTCGCGGACCGTTGGGGCGGCGAGGCGACGATGATCCCGGTGGCCGTTCCCGACGAGGGCGGCGACCCGTTTCACCACGTGATTGCTGGCGATATCCTCAGCCCGGCCCTGACCGATCGCGTTGTCGAAGACATCACGAACTGGCTCCGCACGACCCTCGACTGATCCCTCCCGAATTCTGCGTTGCAGCGTCCGAAACCGGTTTTGATTCCGATTTCTGCTTGCCGAAACCGGTTTCGGCCCGGATTTTGAGATTCGGGGAGGAACCGGATGCAGCCCGAGGATGCACCAGCGACGCGCTCTGGACGTGTCACCATCAACGATGTCGCGAAGGCGCTTGGCCTGGCCAAGGGGACCGTCAGCCGCGCGTTGAACGGCTATCCGGACATTGCCGAAAGCACGCGCCTGAGGGTCACCCGCACCGCGACACGGATGGGCTATCGCCCCTCGGCGCAGGCGCAGGCGATCCGCACCGGGCGGGCCCGGTCGCTGGGGCTGATCCTGAACACCGGCAATGCCGACCTGCACCGGCCCTTCCTGACCGATTTCCTCGACGGGATCAGCCGCGCGGCCTCGGAAGAGACCTGGACGCTGACGGTCGCCACGGCGACCGGCATCGAAGACGAAGTCGCCTCGATGATCCGCCTGATCGAAGAGCGCAAGGCCGATGGCTTCATCCTGCCGCGTTCGATGTGGGAAGACCCGCGCATCGCGCTGTGCCGGGAGCGGCAGGTGCCGTTCGTGCTTTACGGCCGCACCCGGGACGAGACCGATTGCGCGTGGTTCGACATCGCGGGCGAGGAGGCGATGCGCAAGGCGGTGCTGCGGCTGGCGGGCTTCGGCCACAAGCGCATCGGGTTCATAAACGGGGCCTACAAATACACCTTCGCACATCTGCGCCGCGAGGGGTTCCTTGCGGGGATGGAAGAGGCCGGGCTGGAGGTCGATCCGACCATCATGGCCGAGGGGGTGCTTGAAATCTCGGAAGGGGAAACGGCGGGACGCGCGGTCCTGTCGGCCGATATTCCGCCGACCGCCGTGGTCTGCGCGCTGGACCTCGCCGCCCTGGGCCTATACCGCGCCGCGCGCTGGATGGGCCGCAAGGTGGGCGAAGACCTTGCCGTGATTTCCTACGACGGCATCCCGGAAGCGGCCAATGCCAAGCCGCCGCTGACGACCTTTTCCGTCGACAACCGCGCCGCGGGCGAACGCCTTGCGCGGCTTCTGATCGCCCGCATCCGCGGCACCGACCCCACCCATCTGCGGGAGCTCGTACCTCCGCGCCTTGTTGCGCGCGAGTCGGACCTTCCCTCGAATTTCGACCCGGACCGGACGGCCGGGGCGGAGACATAAACCTGAACAACCAAAGGGAGAAAAGGCATGACCACATTCAAAACCACCGGACGCATCGCGCTTCTGGCAGCGGTCTCGGGGCTGGCGATGGCCAGTGCCGCGGCGGCACAGGACTCGATTCGCTTCTGGACGACCGAGGAACAGCCCGAGCGCCTTGAACGCCAGGAAGCCATGGCCGCGGCCTTCACCGAGGAAACCGGCATCACGGTCGAAGTGATTCCGGTGACGGAATCGGACCTCGGCACACGCGCCACGGCGGCCTTCGCGGCGGGCGATCTGCCGGACGTGATCTACCACACGCTGCAATACGCGCTGCCGTGGTACGAGGCCGGCATCCTCGACAGTGACGCGGCCACCGACGTGATCGAGAACCTCGGGGCGGACACCTTCGCCGAGGGCGCGCTGAACATGGCCGCCGTCGATGGAGGCTATGCGGCCGTTCCGGTCGATGGCTGGACGCAGATGATCGTCTACCGCGCCGACCTGTTCGAAGAGGCGGGGCTTGAGCCGCCGTCGAGCTATGCCAACGTCCTGGCCGCCATCGACGCGCTGCACAATCCGCCGGAAATGTATGGCTTCGTCGCCGCCACCAAGGTGGACGACAACTTCATGAGCCAGGTCCTGGAGCATGTCTTCCTTGCCAATGGCGCCACCCCGGTCGGCCCCGACGGGTTCACCGGCTTCGACGAGGCAGCGACGGTCGAGGTGCTGGAATTCTACCGCGCCATCGTGGAGGCGAGCCCGGATGGTGAGCTCTACTGGGACCAGTCCCGCACGCTCTATTTTTCGGGCAACGCGGCGATGATTATCTGGTCGCCCTTCATCCTCGACGAACTGGCCGGCCTGCGTGACAGCGCCCCGCCGACCATCAACGACGATCCGACCTCGACCGAGTTGGCAGCGGCCACGGGCATCGTGACCAACTTCTCCGGCCCGTCGAACCCGGACGGCGCGGCCTGGGGTGACGTGCGCTACTTCGGCATCACTGCCGACGCGGAAACGGACGCGGCCATGGCCTTTGTCGAATACTCCATGAACGAGGGCTACACCGCCACGCTCGCCATCGCGCCGGAGGGCAAGTTCCCGGTCCGTCGCGGCACCGAGGAGAACCCGACCGAGTTCATCGACGCATGGGCGCAGCTGGACGTGGGCGTCGACCGCCGCGCGCCGCTGGGGGATCTCTACGAGCAATCGATGATCGACGAGATCGTCGGCGGCCTCGACGTGGCGCAGCGCTGGGGTGTGGAAGACGGGCAACTCGCGCTCGCCAGCCGCATCATCAACAGCCAGGTCATCAACCGCCTCGTGCGCGAATACGTCGATGGCGTGCGTTCGGCGGAAGAGACCGTTGCGCTGATGAACGAGGAACTGAGCGCGATCGAGTGATCTCGACCGCTTAGCCAAGGCAGATTTCCGGGGCCGCGCCGTTTGCGGCCCCGGAGTGACCCGACCCTCCCAAGACGCAGATCGAAGGTTTTCCCGATGTCGATCCAACCCACCACAGGCACGCCCGCCGATCCGTCGCCTTCAAGGCTGGCCAATGCCACGCCGCCGAAGGGCACCGGGCCGCTTGGCAGACGCGAGACGCGGCTGGCCTGGGGCCTGCTGCTGCCGACGCTGACCGCCGTGATGCTGGTGGTGTTGCTGCCGCTGCTGGCGATCATCTGGATCTCGTTCAAACCGGTGGGTCTGGCTGACCTGCGCCCGGCAGCACCCGTGGTGCGCGAGGATGTGCGCAACGTGGGTGAGGCGGACCAACTGATCCGCTATCGCATCCGCAACCCCAGCCAGGACGACCCCATCGGCAACGTGGTGCTGATGGACATCTTACCAGAGGGCGTGGTGATGACGGACTTGCCGGAAGGGTGCGAGGTCGACGGCGCCGCGCTGACCTGCCGGTTCGAGGAATTGGGGGCGGGCGAGCGCATCACGTTGGAAATCCCGGCGACGTTCGAGGCGGGGCTGGAAGACGCCATCGAGGATGACACGCCGGTGGAGATCATCGGCGATGCGACCAACGTCCTGACCAGCGGGGAATTCACGCTGGACAACTTCGCCGCGGTCTTCGAGGCGCGGGAATTCTGGTCGGTCATCTTCGCGACGCTGTTCTACACCATCGTCGGCACGGTGGGCGCGCTGGTCGTGGGGCTGTTCGCGGCGCTGCTTCTCAACAAGAGTTTCAAGGGTCAGGGCATCCTGCGCGGCCTGTACCTCTTTCCCTATGTCGCCCCGGTGATCGCCGTGGCGTTCTCCTGGGTGATCCTGTTCGACCCGACCTCGGGTTCGATCAACGCGCTGTTGGTGCAGATGGGCGTCGTGGATGCGCCGGTGAATTTCTTCGGGGTGCGGCCCAACGCGCTGATCATGGTGACGGTGTTCGAAATCTGGCGGTATTTCCCGCTGTCCTTCCTGTTCATTCTCGCACGGATGCAGTCGATCGACACGGATATGTACGAGGCGGCGGACGTGGACGGGGCGACGCCGTTCCAGAAATTCCGCTACCTCAGCCTGCCGATGCTGATGGGCATCCTGTCGGTCCTGTTCCTGCTGCGCTTCATTTGGACGTTCAACAAGTTCGACGACATCTTCCTGCTGACAGGCGGCAACGCGGGCACGCGGACGCTGACGGTGAATGTCTACGAACAGGCCTTCGCGGTTTCGAACATCGGGGCGGGCGCGGCGGTGGCCGTGGTGATCCTGATCTGCCTGCTGTGTTTCTCCTGGGCGTTCTTCAGGTTCATGTCGAAAGAGGAGGGGCTCTGAGATGGTGCGTCAGGGATATGTGACCGGGCCCGTTCTGGGCGTCCTCTGGGCCTTCATCGTGGCGACCACGGTGGCGGTGATCCTGAGCTTCTCGACCGGCGAGGCGTTCCGGCCGGGCCTGTTCGGCTGCATCCTGATGGGTGCGGGGATGGGGGCGGCGGCCTTTCACCTGCGGTCGGGCTGGGTGATGTCGGCGGGCGGCGCGGTGCTGGCCTTCGCGCTGAGTTACACGCCGCTGTCGCCCATTCACGTGGGCGCGTCGCTGGGGATCGCGGCGCATCTGTCGATGGCGCTGGCCTTCGGGCTGGCGATGGGGCTGGCGCTGGCGACGATCCTGCGCGAGGCGCCCTCGGGCGCGATGACGCGGCACGAATGGGAGGAGGCGGTGATCCGTTTCCTGACCGGCTTCGGCTTCATCTTCTTCACGGCGGCGGTTTTCATTCCGTTCTACATCATGGTGATGACCAGCCTGAAAAGCCAAGGCGAGCTGTTGGCCAACCCGCTCGATTTCTCAATCGACCTGAGCCAGGGCATGGGGCTGTTCCGCAGCTACCGCGAGCTCTTCGCGGAGTTCAATTTCGGCCGCTACATGTGGACCAGTTTCTACATCTCGGTCATCACCGTCTTCGTGACGCTGCTGTTCAGCGTGCCGGGCGCCTACGCGGTGGCGCGGTTGCGGTTCCGGGGGCAGAAGGCACTGAGCCGGTCGATCCTGCTGATCTACATGGTGCCGATGATCGTGCTGGCGCTGCCGATCTACATCGTCTTTTCGCAGACGGGCCTGAGGAACACGATCATCGGGATCGTCATGATCTACCCGGTCACGACCATCCCCGTCGCGCTTTACATGCTGCAGGGCTATTTCCGGGGCCTGCCGGCCGAGGTCGAGGAGGCGGGGCTGATGGACGGGCTGAACCGGCTGCAGGTGATCTGGAAGATCACGCTGCCCCTGTCGCTGCCCGCGATGGTGTCGGTCAGCCTCTACGTCTTCATGATCGCGTGGAACGAGTTCCTGCTGGCCTTCATGCTGCTGGACGATCCGCAGATCTTCACGCTGACGCGGGGGATCGCCTCGCTCAATTCCTCGGAAGTGCCGCGCCAGCACCTGATGGCGGGGGCGGTGATCGCCACCGTGCCGGTGATGGTGCTGTTCCTGGGGCTGGAGAAATTCATGACCAAGGGCCTCACCGCCGGATCGGTGAAGGGGTGAGCCATGGCCGTGCAGACTGACACGCGGGCCGCCGCTGGCGCGGTCGAAACGATGAACGCGGGCGCAGAAGCGGCCTGCCGGGAGAACGAGATGACAGACTTGGCCGATATCAATCCGGACCCCCTCGACGAGGAAGCGCGCCGCATCCTGCGCCTGAACGACAAGGGCGGCTACACGGTGCCCACGGCGGGCCTCTATCCCTACCAGTGGAACTGGGACAGCGCCTTTGCCGCGCTTGGCTTCGCCACCTTCGACACGGACCGCGCGTGGCAGGAGTTGGAGACGCTTTTCGGCGGGCAGTGGGACAACGGCATGGTCCCGCATATCCTGTTCCACGTGATGGACGACGGCTATTTCCCGGGCGCGGATGTCTGGGGCACGGCGAACGCCGTGGGCCGGGGCGGGCAGGAGTTGCCCTCCTCCGGCATCAGCCAGCCGCCGGTCGCGGCCTCGCTGGCGTGGAAGGTCTACAAGGCCGATCCGGGCGTGGGGGAGGCGCGGCTGAGGGCGCTCTACCCGAAGCTCGTGGCCTTCCACCGCTGGATCATGGCGGCGCGCGCGGAAAGCGGGGCGGTCTGCATCACCCATCCCTGGGAAGCGGGCCGGGACAACGCGCCGGACTGGGACGAGGCCATGGCCGGGATCGACCCGGTGGGTGTCGCCAGCTACACGCGCCGCGACACGGGCCACGTCGACGCCAAGATGCGCCCGACGCAGGCCGATTACGACCGCTACATCTGGCTGGTGCAATTCGGGCGCGACCGCGACTGGGACGACGCCAAGATCGCCGCCGACAGCCCGTTCCGTGTCGCCGACCCGACGATGACCTTCACCTGCCTGCGGTCGCTGCGCGATCTCGGGCTGGCGGCAGAGCTTCTGGGTGAGGACCGGGCGGAGATCGACGGCTGGATCGCCACGCTGGAGGAGGGGGCTGAGACGCTCTGGAACCCCGAAACCAAGGCTTACGAGGGGCGCAACCTGCGGACCGGCAATTTCGCGGGCTCGGTCAGCAATGCCAGCGCGCTGTGCTGGTGGGGCGGTGTCAGCAGGCCAGAGGCGGTCGAAACGCTGGACGGCGTGCTGGAGAGGACGCGCTACGCCTTGCCCTCCTACGATCCGGCGGGGCCGCAATATGACCACCTGCGCTACTGGCGCGGGCCGGTCTGGGCGATCATGAACTACATGGCCGCCCAAGGCATGGCCGAGGCGGGGCTGGACGCGCAGGCCGACCGCATCCGCACCGACACCGCCCGCCTGATCGCCGATCGCGGCTTCGCCGAATATTTCTCGCCGGTCGACGGTACGCCCGCCGGTGGGGGAACCTTCACCTGGACGGCGGCCGTCTGGCTGGCCTGGGCCTCTCCCTCCGCGAAAGGAGCATGAACCATGGGTGCGATTGAACTGAAATCCGTCGAGAAATGGTACGGCGATGTGCAGGTCATCAAGGGGGTGGACCTTGAGATCAAGGATGGCGAGTTCGTCATCTTCGTCGGACCGTCGGGCTGCGGGAAATCCACGCTTCTGCGGATGATCGCGGGGCTGGAAGAGACGTCACGCGGGCAGGTGATGATCGACGGGCGCGATGCCACGGCGGAGCCGCCCTCGAAACGGGGCCTTGCGATGGTGTTCCAGAGCTACGCTTTGTATCCGCATATGTCGGTGGCCGAGAACATGGGCTTTTCGCTGAAGACGGCGGGGGCGTCCAAGGCCGAGCAGCAGGAGAAGGTGGCCGAGGCCGCGCGGGCGCTGCGGCTGGAGGAGTATCTTGAGCGGCGGCCCAAAGACCTGTCCGGCGGGCAGCGGCAGCGCGTGGCGATTGGCCGGTCCATCGTGCGCGACCCGACGGCGTTCCTGTTCGATGAGCCCTTGTCGAACCTCGACGCTGCCCTGCGGGTCGAGATGCGTTACGAGATCGCCAAGCTGCACCAGCAGCTCAAGGCGTCGATGATCTACGTGACCCACGATCAGGTGGAAGCGATGACGCTGGCCGACCGGATCGTGGTGTTGTCGGCGGGCCGGATCGAGCAGGTCGGCTCACCCAAGGAGCTATACGACCGCCCCGACAACCTGTTCGTGGCGCAATTCATCGGCTCGCCCAAGATGAACGTGATCGACCTGCCCTGCGAAGGGTTGCGGCTGGAAGGTGCGCCGGAGGGGGCCGCGCATCTGGGCGTGCGGCCCGAGGCGATCGGCATCACGGGCGCGGGCGAGGGGGTGATCGACGGCGTGGTGGACGTGGCAGAATACCTCGGCGCGGATATCTTCCTGATCGTCGATTGCGGCGCGGCGGGCAAGCTGACGGTCCGGACCGACGGGGAAAGCACGCTCAGGCCCGGCGCGACCGTCGGGCTGACCTTCCCCGAGGAGAAGCGGCATTTCTTCGACGGTAGCGGGCAGGCGATCCGCTAAAGCGTTCCCGGTTTTTACTTAAACAAGGTATCGCCAATGTCCCGAGAACGCCGACGGCGTGGCAGGGTATTGGCGATTCAACGTAAAACCGGAAACGCTCTAGTTGAAGGTGCAGTTCACCGTCTCGAACCCGGTCACGTAAGATGCGGCGGGGCCTTCGGGCGTCTCTTCGTAGGAGATCGCGGCCATGCGCGGGCCCTCGGTGCCGGGCAGGTAGAAGATCGGCACCTCCATGTGACCCACGACCGGGTGGTCGGCGACGATCGACAGGCGGAAGCCGGTGTCGTGGGCGCGCAATCCGCGCATCTCGGCGGTGATGGTGCTGCCCATGGTCTGCATCTGGGCGCCATTGTCCGTCCAGGCGACCTGTTCGAAGATGAATCCGCCGGGGGCAAGGCAACGGCCCGAGGCCGGAATGGTATCTGCCATGGCCGGTGCGGTGCAGGCGAGGGCGATGAGGGGTGCAGCAATCCGTTTCATGTGACCTCCTTCATGGGTTGCGCAGCCCGATGGTTGCATTGCGGAGGGCGGATCGCAAAGCACTGCGCGTGAACTTGCGCTTGATGCCCTGCGCGCCCGTTGTATTTTTGTCCCGAGCGGGCCAGGGAAGGTGCGGGTGCCCAACGGCCGGCGAAGGAAGCGCGCACCGGGTATCCGGGCAGGGGGTCTTATCGGTTTTGCCAACTACTCACAGGCTTATCCACGGAATGATGGGCAATACTTGTCTTTAGGCGATCAGAACGGAAATCAGATGAGTCTCACATTGCCGCGCACCCCTTCGTTTTTCCTGGCCGGAAAACGGGCGTTTGTGCCCGGTGGTTCGCGCGGGATCGGGCTGGGATGCGCCACAGCACTTGCCGAGGCCGGGGCCCATGTGACCATCGCCGCGCGCAGTGACGGGCAGGTCGCCGCCGCCGTGGACGCGTTGCGCGCCGCGGGTTTCAAGGCCGATGGGCTGGCACTGGACGTCACGGATCTGGCCGCAACCGAGGCCGCAGTCGCCGCTATGGGGCCGCTCGATATCCTGTGCAACTCCGCCGGTCTCGCCCGGCACACCCCGGCGCTGGAGACCGCGGCGGAGGATTTCGACGCCGTCAGCAATCTCAATACCCGGGCCGCCTACTTTCTTGCGCAATACGCGGCGCGGGGCATGGACCGGGGCGGGTCGATCATCCAGATCTCCAGCCAGATGGGTCATGTCGGCGGGCCGGACCGGGCCGTCTATTGCGGCACCAAACATGCGGTTGAGGGCTTCACCAAGGCCATGGCGATCGAATGGGGACCGCGGAATATCCGGGTCAACACCGTCTGCCCCACCTTCGTCCAGACCGACCTGACCGCCGCAACCTTCGACGACCCGGACAAGCTGGCGTGGGTGGAAAGCAGGATCAAGCTACCTCGGATCTCGACGGTCGAAGACGTGATGGGCGCGGTTCTGTTCCTCGCCTCGGACGCCTCCGCGATGGTCACCGGCACCTCGATCCTTGTCGACGGTGGCTGGACGGCAGATTGAACGGACGTTCGAAAAGTGTCGCAATACGACCGGCAGCCTGTGGATAGCTCTGTGAGTAGGTCGCGTTCGTGATCCTGCGCGCCTGCGCCTCGCGTAGATTTCGTCCCTCCGCGCCCGGTCGACCAGCATCGGCTCCACGATGAAATCGCCACTCTCCGGGTCACGGAACGGGGTCTGTTTTGCACGGCCCGAAACATAGGCCGCCACCGTTCGCGACAGCATGCCCCGCACCAATCGCCCGATATTCTGATGGCGCACCTCGCCCCGCGCATTGCGCAGGAAGCCATGGGCCTGAACGCGACCCAGCCGCTCAGTCGAAGTCAGCCGCCCGGTCAGCAAACCGGCGAATGGCACAACATTGTTCGGCATGGTCGCGGCCAGCGGGGTGTCGCAGCAGGACGCATACCAGCGCACCAGCCCCTTGGGCGACAGGCGCAGGGCCGCCAGATGCTCCACCCCTTGGGTCAGGCGCATGCCGGCGGGCGCGAGTTGCAGGATATCCACGCCATCCGCCGCCCCCGGGTCGGGCCGGCCCACCGCGACGTGAAACGCGCGGCAATCATCGCAATGGCACACGACCCGCGTGGCGGCTTTCAGGGTCTTGGCGTCGAGTTCGCCGCGCAGCTTGCCGCAGTCGCAGGCGAATTCGACAGGGGTGCTCACACGGCTTTCTCGCTCAGCGGCACGACGTTCGACTTGGCGTTGGCGTCGATGAACTCCAGCACCAGCGGCCGGATGTTCTTGCGCCAGCTGCTGCCCGCGAAGATGCCGTAATGCCCGGCCTTCGGTTCGAGATACGAGGCCTTCTTGTCCTCCGGCAGGCCGGTCAGCAGATTCAGCGCGGCGACACATTGGCCGGGGGCCGAGATGTCATCCTTGCCGCCCTCGACCGTCTTCACCGCGACGGTGGTGATCTTGCCGATGTCCACCGGCTTGCCATCCACTTCGAACACATTGCGCGCGATGTCGCGGTTCTTGAAGATGCGTTCGACCGTCGACAGGTAGAATTCCGCCGTCATGTCCATGACCGCGAGATACTCGTCGTAGAAGGTGTTGTGCTTGTCGTGGTCCGAGGCCTCGCCCTTCGAGACGCGCAGGATCTGGTCGGTGAAGGCCTTGGCGTGCTTCTCGGCATTCATCGCCATGAACGACGACAGCTGTTGCAGGCCCGGATAGACGAGACGTCCCGCGCCGGGATATTTGAAGCCGACGCGCTGGATCACGAATTTCTCGAGCTGGCCCATCGTCACGCGGCGTCCGAAATCGGTCACGTCGGTGGCGGCGGCGTCGGGGTCGATCGGCCCGCCGATCAGCGTCAGGGTGCGGGGCTGCGCATCCGGGTCTTCCTCGGCCAGGTAAGCGGTGGCGGCCAGCGCCAGCGGGGCGGGCTGGCAGACCGCGATCACGTTGGTGTCCGGCCCCATCTCGCGCATGAAATCAACGAGGTAGCGGGTGTAATCCTCGATATCGAACTTGCCCTCGCTGACGGGAATGTCGCGGGCGTTGTGCCAATCGGTGATGTAGACGTCGCAATCGGGCAGGAGCGAGATGACGGTCTTGCGCAGGAGCGTGGCGTAGTGGCCCGACATCGGTGCCACCAGCAGAACCTTGCGGCCGGTGGGCGCGCGGCCCTGGACCTCGAACCGGATCAGATCGCCGAACGGGCGCTCGACAACCTTGCGGATCGAGACGACGTGGTCGCGGCCATCTTCACCGGGAACGGAGTCGATGTCCCAGTCCGGCTTGGCGACCATGCGCGCGAAGCTGCGCTCGGTCACTTCGCCCCAGGCGGCGGTCATCTGGATCATCGGGTTCGCGACCAGTCCCAGCGCGGGATAGGAACACATGGCGCGGGCGGTCGCGCCCATCCACTGGTTCGTGACTCGCATCGATTCCGCAAGATCGTAAGAAAGCATGTACCGCATGAGCTACTCCAAGCGCCGAGACCGGGACGTGCCCGGATCATTTCGTCGCGTGGACCCCCTCACCTTGGTCCCGCTAGTATGCACATGCGGCATCTGAGACGGGAAATCAAGGTGGGACGAGAAAACAACGAAAGCGATGCGGACCAAGAGGTTGCATCGGACGACGGCGCGCATCTGGTCAAGCTGAACGCGAATCTGGCCAAGGTGGAGGAGCTGTCCAAGCGTCTCGTCGCCGCGATGGGGCAACGCACGCCATCCGATGCGGGGCTGCAGGGACCGGGGCAGGATCTCTACATGAAGGCCGGCCTCGCCTATTGGTCCGAGATGATGACCAACCCCGGCAAGCTGCTGGAAACCCAGGCGCAATACTGGGGGCAGGCGATGGCGCATTTCATCGAGATGCAGAATGCCGTCGCCGAAGGCAAGATGCCGCTTCTGGACGATGACGGCCTGCCCGATGACAAGCGGTTCGCGAACCCGCTCTGGCGCACGCATCCCTATTTCAACTTCGTCCGCCACCAGTACGCGATGGGGTCCGAGGCGATCCGCAAGGCGGTGGATGAGCTGGAAGGGCTGGAGCCGAAGGACAAGCAGCGGGTGGAGTTCTTCGCCTCCCAGGTGATCGAGCTGTTCTCGCCCACCAACTACTTCGCCACCAACCCCGACGCGCTGGAGAAGGCCGTCGAGACCGAGGGCGAAAGCCTCGTGCAGGGGCTGGAGAACCTCGTGCGGGACATGGAAAGCCACCACGGGGAAATCTTGCCGACGCTGGCCGACCCGAACGCGTTCCAAGTGGGCGGCAATATCGGCACCTCCGAAGGCTCCGTCGTCTATCGCAACCGGATGCTTGAGCTGATCCAGTACGCGCCGACGACCGAGAAGGTGCACAAGACCCCGCTCATCATCTTCCCGCCCTGGATCAACAAGTTCTACATCCTCGACCTGAAGCCGCAGAACAGCCTCATCAAGTGGGCGGTGGAGCAGGGCTACACCCTGTTCGTCGTCAGCTGGAAGAACCCGGACGCGAGCTATGCCGATGTCGGGCTGGAGGATTACATCGAGGACGGCTACCTGACCGCGATCGAGCAGGTGAAGCAGATCACCGGCGAGAAGCAGGTCAACGCGGTGGGCTATTGCATCGCCGGCACGACCCTGAACCTGACACTGGCGCTGATGAAGAAGCGCGGCGACAAGTCGGTCAAGTCCGCAACCTTCTTCACCACGCTCACCGACTTTTCCCAGCAGGGCGAGTTCACGCCCTTCCTGCAGGACGATTTCGTCGATGCCATCGAACGGCAGATCGAGCAGGACGGCGTGCTGAGCAGCTACTTCATGTCCAAGACCATGTCGTTCCTGCGTTCCAAGGACCTGATCTACGGCCCCGCCGTGCGCAGCTACATGATGGGCGAGGCGCCGCCCGCGTTCGACCTGCTGTTCTGGAATGGCGACAGCACCAACCTGCCCGGCAAGATGACGATGCAGTACCTGCGCGGCCTCTGCCAGGGCAACCAGCTTGCGGGCGACGGGTTCGAGCTCTGCGGTGAGACCCTGTCGCTGAAGGACGTGACCGTCCCGCTCTGCGCCGTGGCGTGCAAGACCGACCACATCGCGCCCTGGGTCGATTGTTTCCGGGGTGTCACCAACATGGGCGCGAAGGACAAGACCTTCATCCTGTCGGAATCGGGCCATATCGCGGGGATCGTGAACCCGCCGTCGAAGAAGAAATACGGCCATTACGTGAACGACACGGTCACTGGCACGGCCGACGAATGGCTGGATGGCGCCACGCGGCACGAAGGCTCCTGGTGGCCGCTGTGGGAGAAGTGGCTGGCCAAGCGATCCGGCGCGAAGGTGGCCGCACGTGTGCCCGGCGCGGACGGGCGCGAGATTCTCGGTCCGGCACCCGGAACCTACGTGAAAGAAGGCGCAGCAGCCTGAATCCATTGGATTCTTTCTCCATGCTGCAGTGCAGAAAAAGCCTTGACTTTCTGCACTGCAGCATCCATATTCTGTGCACACGCAGCAATCGCCCGCACCCCGGGTAAACACTCAGCCCCTGCGGGCACAGACTGGAGAATTCATCATGGCAAAAGCAGCCACCCCCGACTTCACGAAATACATGACCGAAATGATGGCATCGTTCCCGATGGACATGTCCGCCTACAACGACGCGTTCAAATCGCAGGCCGCAACCGCCGAGAAAATGGCGAAAGTTGCCCTCGACGCCGCCGAGAAATCCACCGAGATCTCCTCGAAGTGGACCAAAGACACCATCGCGAAGATGGGCGACGTTGCCGCCGTCAAGGACGAGCCGTCGGACTACACCAAAGCCATGACCGATTTCGCATCGGCACAGGCTGAAATGGCCGCTGAATCCATGGCCGCCTTCGCAGAAGTTGCCAAGAAGGTTCAGATGAAAACCGTCGAGCTGATGATGGCCGCTGGCAAGGAAGCCACTGAAGAAGCCACCGCAGCCGTCAAGAAAGCAACGTCCGACGTGACGACCGCTGCCAAGAAAGCGACTGCCGCCGCGAAGTAAGCGGGGCCGTTCAGGCAAGACGAGACTGACGGCGCGCCACCTGGTCCTCCCCCGGGAACGCGCGCCAAGCGAGAGGCGGGCCCGCAGACTGCGCGGCCCGCCTTTTGCATTGCAGCGCAATTGCTGGCGCCTGGCCCTGCACGTGATATCGCGGCAGTGCAGCACATCGGCGTAAAGTCGGCGCTATCTTGTCAAAGAATGCCTGAAAATTCGGCGATTGCATTGTCTCGCAAACGCGGCGTAGGCTCCGTCCATGCGCTGCGTTGCACTGCAGCGACAGGAGGGCGACACGAAGATGGCCGACGATAATCACCTGCTGATCAAACGCTACGCCTCGCGCAGGCTCTACAACACCGAAACCTCCGATTACGTGACGCTGGAAGACATCGCGGGGTTCATCCGCGCGGGCCGGGACGTGAAGATCGTCGACTTGAAATCCGGTGACGACCTGACGCGCCAGTATCTCCTGCAGATCATCGCCGAACATGAAAGCCGCGGCGAAAGCGTGCTGCCGATCGCCGTGCTCAACGATCTCGTGCGCAGCTACACCTCCAAGGCGCAATCCGTGGTGCCCGATTTCCTCGCCATGAGTTTCGAGATGCTCCAGCAGGGGCAATCGAAGATGATGGACAACATGGCCGCGATCAACCCGATGGCCTCCATGCCCGGGTTCGAGGCGATGCGCGCCAACCAGGAGGCGTTCTTCAAGGCAATGACCGGCGGCATGACGGCAGGGACAGTGCCCGGCGAAGGCCACGCGCCCGACGACGAGGGCGAGACCGCGCCGTCCGAGGAACTCGACGAGATCAAGCGCCAGCTCGCCGAATTGCAAAGCAAGCTCAGCAAGATGTAAATGCCCACCATCCGTCTGATATCCCTGCTCCTTCTGGCGGTGCTTCCATCCGGTTGCGGTCTGCTTTCGGGGCTTTTCGGGGGGCCAGCGCCCGAGTATCAAAGTCCCTATCTTGCGGCGATGGCGGATTTTTCACTGTGTGAAACCGCGCCTGACCTTGGCGAACGCCGCGCCGCCGCCGCGCGCCTTGCCCGCACGGCGGCCGAGATGCAGGCCGTCACCCAGCCCACCAATGCCGACCATTTCTACGAGATGGACCGCGTCGTCGCCGCCTCCGCCCGCTGCCAGCAGGTTTTGGCGCAGTAACCCCTCATCAAGGTTAACGCCCCTTCGCCCCCTCCGCCCGCGCCTTCGGCCTGACGTGGCGCGAAAACTGCCCATCTTTGTTCCATGAAAATGCAAAACGGCGGACCGCCTGCGGCCCGGAGCGACCGCCGTTCAGGGGCCAATCGGTAGCGACGCGACCAAAACAGGTCTAGCGTTGGCAAAACACCATGAGCACGCACCGTCCATGTGGCGCTAAATCGAGACCATTTTCATGACGTCCCAGCCCCGTTCCCATGGCGATTTGAGCTTCTGGAGGTGCAGGGCCGAGGAGGTCGAAGCCGAGCTTGCGGACATCACGGCCACGTTTCGTGCGGCTGATCCGGATGGCCCGGACCATATCCACTACCTCTTCGCGGAACTCTACCTCGCCGTCACCCGCCGCTGGCTGGCGCTTCTGGCTGAGAGGCAGGACAGCGCATTCGCCTACCGGGTGATCTGCCATTTCCTGCGGCTCTACCGGTTGGAGTGTGTCGACCGACTGACACAGCCCCTCGACACGGTCTCTCCCCATTGGCGCGCCTATCACAGGCTGGCCAGGCATCAGACCATCCGGTCTCCGATTACGGCCCACCTGATCCTCATTTCCGTTGGAGCGCGCGCCCATACCCATGGCGATCTCGGGCGCGCGATGTGTCTTGCCGAGGAGGAGATGGGGAGCGCGGTCGGGAAGGCCGCGCCCGCCTTGGACGCAGAGCGTCAGCGCATCTTCGGAGAGATCTCAGACAAGGCGTTCTACGGCGCAGCCCGCGACTACACCGCCCTGCAACACTCCCGCCATAGGGGGTGGCGGCGGATTATCCTGCGTATCTACGGAATCGGCCTTGTGCTTCTGAAACCGGTGTGGATGCCGACGTTCCAGAGATGGCGACGGGTCGGCCACGCACAGGCCCTCGCCGCGCGGGACACCACGGACCGCTCAGCGCGCGTGACCTTTCCAAAGGATTAACGAGAAGAGGAAAGCGTATTGATAACAGGGTTATAGGCCTGCTCGTCAACCTTGATAAGCCGCTCTCACGCGAGTTCGGCAAACACCTGTTTCAGCGCCGCGTCCAGTTTCTCGCACATCTCGTCCATCTGGCCGTCGGTCAGCGTGAAGGCCGGGCACAGAACCACCGATTGCCCCAGCGGGCGGCAGATCAGCCCGTGGTCGGTACAGGTGTTGGCGATCCGCTCACTGACGCTCAGGTGGCCTTCGAAGGGCACCTTCCCGTCGCGGTCCCGCACCGCCTCCAGCGCCCACATGTAACCCACGCCGCGCAACTCGCCGATGTTGGGGTGGGAGGCCACTTCGCGCAGCCCTGCTTCCATCCGGCCAGCGCCGGCGCGCACCATGTCCAGCAGACCCTCTTCCAGCACCACGTCGATGGCTTTCAGCGCCACCGCGCAGCCGACCGGGTGGCCCGACGCCGTGAAGCCGTGCGGGAATTCTTCGACCGGGTCGATTGCGCCCTGCAACCGGTCGGTCATCTCCGGCCCCAGCATCACCGCGCCCATCGGGAAATATCCGGCGGTCAGCGCCTTGGAGGAGATGATGACATCAGGCACGAAATCGTAGGTCTGGCAGCCCCAGGTGTTGCCGGTGCGCCCGAAGCCGCAGATCACCTCGTCCGAGATCAGCGGGATGTCGTGCCGTTTCAGCACCGCCTGGATCGCCTGAAAATAGCCCTCCGGCGGCGGGATCACCCCGCCCGCACCCAGAACCGGCTCGGCGAAGAAGCCCGCGATCGTGTCCGCGCCTTCGCGGGCGATCACGTCTTCCAGTTCCGTCGCAAGGCGCTGCGTGAACTCCGCCTCGCTTTCCCCGTCACGGCCCTCGCGCCAGTAATGCGGGCAGGTGAGGTGGATGAACCCCTCCAGCGGCAGGCCGAACAGCTCGTTATAGGGCTTCGCGGTCATCGAGGCCGCGACAGCCGTCACCCCGTGATATCCGTTGCCCCGCGTCAGGATCTTGCGCTTCTGCGGCGTGCCTTCCTGCCGCGCCATGAACCACAGCATCTTGACCATGGTGTCATTCGCCTCGGAGCCGGAGTTGGTGTAGAACACCTTGCCGCGGTCCCAGGGGCTGACCTCGATCAGCCGCTCGGAGAGGGCGACGGTCTGGTCACTCATCCGCCCGAAGAAGGCATGGTAGCCGGGGAAGCGGTCGTATTGTGTCTTGGCCGCCTCGGCGAGGCCCTTGTGATCAAACCCCGCGACCATGTTCCAAAGCCCCGAGTTGCTGTCGAGGTACTTTTTCCCGTTGGTGTCGAAGACATAGGGCCCTTCGCCATGGGTCAGGACGACCGTGCCGCGTTCGCGGACCGAGGGCAGGTCGGTGAAGCCGTAAAGCGAATGCGCCTCGGCGCGGGCTTCCCAGGAATTCGGGGCGTGAGTGGTCATGGCATGTCTCCTTCGCGGCCACGCTACGCGCGCGCCGCGGCACTCTCAATAGCGTGTGAACGGCTGACCTGCGAGATCGCCGGGCGGGGCCGCGATGCTCGGCCCGGGGACACGGCCTCACAGACCGTCGCCGCCGCCGAAAGACTGCGTTTCCCGCGCTGAACCGGTGGATCGCACCCGTCGCCGCGCGCGCACGCGAAACGGTCTCATGCGATTGAAGTTCCATAGAAAAATCTCAAATTTCCGGGTGTTTTCAAGGAACGGTATGGCCACCGGCCCCGTTGATTTCCCGAACGAAACGAAATGAAGGAGCATCACACATGCTACGCAAGACATTGCTTACCGCTTCCGCCCTCGCACTCTCGACAGGTATCGCCCTGGCCGACGCGCACACCAGCGAGACCGGCATGAATTCGGGCCGCGTGAACGCCGGTAACCTCGAGAACCTGATCCGCTCGTCGAACCTGATCGGCGGCACGGTCTACACGATGACCGGCGAAGGCGCGATGGGCGAAACCGACTGGATCGAGACCGACACCTATGACGCGGTCGGCGACAGCTGGGAAACCATCGGCACCGTCGAAGATGTCGTGCTGTCCCGCGATGGCCAACTGACGGGCCTGGTCGTTGAAGATGCCGGGTTCCTCGGCTTCGGTGACGACAGCGTGCTGATCGAGATGAGCAGCCTGCGCATGATCGACGATGGCTCGGACGACTTCGCCTGGGTGACCAACATCACCGAAGAGCAGTTCGAGAACATGGAAGAAGTCGAAGAGAACTGGTATTGATCAGTCCGATTTGACGGAGTTCAACGGGGGCCTTGCGCCCCCGTTTTGCTGTCAGGCCCTCAGGCGGCGCGGGCGCCCTTGATCTCTTCCGCCGCGTCGATCAGGGCGCTGGCGATGAAATCGAGGTCCTGCTTTTGCAGCCGCGCGGGCAGGCGCACGTCGCAGGCGCGCATCAGCATCGCGCGGGTCCGGGGCAGATCGGGCAAGCGGCCCGGGATGAACTGCCAGTTCCAGAAGGCGCGGGCGTTGTCCTCGGACAGGCCGAAGACCTGCACCTTCACGCCGCGCGCGGCGGCTGCATCGGCGAAAGCACGGGCCTGCGCGTCGGTCTCGAAGCCCACGAGGTTGAACTGGATCGAATCCGGCGCGCGGTCTTCCGGGTCCAGCGCGTCGGGGACGTTCAGCCAGGCCGAGCCGTTCAGCAGCTCCGCCACGTAATCGTGGTTCGACCGGCCATCGCGCACGCGGCGCGCCACTTCGGGCAGTTGCGGGCGGATCACGGCGGCGCTGAGGTTCTGCATTCGCAGGTTGTAAAGCGGCAGCTTGTTCTGCCAGCGGGCGAAGGCCTCGGCCAGTTCCGGGTCGTTCTGACCGTTCGGGCCCTTGTGTTTCTTCCAATTGTGCTCGTATGCGCCCGACATGATGACGGCGCGGGCCACGACATCGGCGTCGTCGGTGATCAGGATGCCGCCTTCGCCGGCATTCACCAGCTTGTAGCTCTGGAAGCTGAAACAGCCGACCTTGCCGATCGTGCCGATCTTGCGGCCATTCCAGATGGTGCCGAGCGAATGGGCCGCGTCCTCGATCACCGGGACGCCGACGGCGTCGCAGGCCTTCATGATCGCGTCCATGTCCGAGGTATGGCCGCGCATGTGGCTGATCATGACGGCATCGACGCCGGGCAGCTTGACGAGGAAATCGTCGATGTCGATGCGGTAGTTCTCGCCCACCTCGCACAAAACCGGCTGCATGCCCGCATGTACGATGGACGAGGGCACGGCGGCGAAGGTGAAGGCGGGGATCAGGACCTTGGCGCCTTTCGGCAGGCCAAGCGCCTCCAGCGACAGGAACAGCGCGGCGGAGCACGACGACACGGCCAGCGCGTATTTCGTGCCCATCAGGTCGGCGAATTCCCGTTCCAGAAGGGCCACCGGCGCGTCGGCCGGCGCGGTGTAGCGGAACAGGTCCCCCGACAGCAGCAGGCGATCGATTTCGGCGCGGGCCGCGGCGGGGATCGGCTCGGCGTCATAGACGTTCGGCGCAGGCACATGATCGAGGGACATACATTCACCTTTTTGAAATGTGTGTTTTCGAAATCCTTATACTATGGCGCGCGCATCAGAAAAAGCGCCTTTGGCGCGACGTGGCGTCACTCAGCGCGATTTCGCTAGAATCCGATGCGGTCGCGCAACGCGAACCACGTCATCGCAAGGGTCAGGATCGGCGCGCGCAGCGCCGTGCCGCCGGGGAAGGCGGGCACGTTCAGCGCCTCGAAGGTCGCGAGCGCGTCCTGTTGGCCCAGGACAGCCTCGGCCATCACGCGGCCCGCCATGCCCGACAGCGCCACGCCCTGGCCGGAGAAGCCCGCACCCGACAGGATGTTGGGCGACACGCGCGCGACATGGGGCAGGCGGGTCGGCGTGATCCCGAGCGAGCCGCCCCAGACATGGTCGACCTGCACGCCTTTGAGCTGCGGGAACAGGCTCTCCATCCGCGCGATCAGCGCGGTCTGGATGTCGGAGGGGAAGCCGATGGAGTAGCTCTCCCGCCCGCCGAAAAGGAAGCGTTTGTCGGGATCGAAGCGGTAGTAATTTACCACGAACTTGCTGTCGGCCACGGCGATGTCGCGGGCCAGAACCTCGTGCCAGCGGTCGGGCAGCGGCTCCGTCGCGGCGATGAAGGAATTGATCGGCATGACCTTGCGGTTCACCGACGGCAGGATGTTGGGCAGGTAGCCGTTCCCCGCCACGATCACATGCCCCGCCTGCACCTGTCCGCGCGGGGTGCGGAGGGTGACGCGCGCGCCCTCGATGACGCTTTCGACGTCGGTGCGCTCATAGATGACGGCCCCCGCCGCCTCAGCCGCGCGGCCAAGGGCCAGCGCGTATTTCAGCGGTTGCAGATGCCCGCCGGAGGGGTCGATCGTGCCGCCCTGGTAGAGCGGCGAGCGGACGATTTCGGCGAAGTCGGCGCGATCCAGAACCTCGATCTCCAACCCATAATGGCGGGCCATGTGATCGGCGTCGAGTCGCGCTTCGGCGAGGTGCAGCTTGTCGTATTCGCCATGGGCGATGCCGGGCTTGTAGGCGGTTTCGGGATGCTCGGCGCAGAAGTCGCGCAGCTGCGCCTTGGCGGCCTCGGACAGGTCCCAGAGCGCGCGGGCGCGGGTCTCGCCAAGGCTCGCCTCCAGCGCCTGCTGCCCCTTGTTGAAACCCGAATGCACCTGTCCGCCGTTGCGCCCCGATGCGCCGAAGCCGATGCGATGGGCGTCCAGCACCACCACCTCGCGGCCCGCCGCCGCCAGCGTTTTCGCAGCCCAGAGCCCGGTGAAGCCCGCGCCGATCACGGCCACGTCCACCTTGATCTTGCCGGTCAGCGGCGCGCGGTCCACCGGCGTCAGCCCCGCCGCATAGGACGACGGCGCGTGCTGCCCCGGTTTGTCGTTGCGATAGAGCGGGTTCATGGAAATGGCCTCGGGTCCGGGGGCTGGGGTTGTGTGCGGATATCGTCGGGGCAGGTCACCTGCAACGGGCGGCCTTCGACAAGCGCACGCAAATCCTCGTGGGTGAGGCAGCCCGCCGCCATCAAGTCCCCCAGGTCGCGGGGTGCTGCGCGCTCCGGCGCGGGCGTCTCGCGTGTCTGGTCGCTCGACACGGCGGTGAAGGAGTCCGGCACGCCATCCCAGAGCCAGAACGCCAGCGCGAACCCGCCCGCCGCGATCAGGCTCGTCTCGATCCACCATTGCCGGGTGCCGGGGGCGCTCATTCCGCGATCCTGTAATAGGAGAAATAGACCTCGGGTTCGCGGAACGGGCTGACCGTGACGCCATCGACCATGTCGTAGACCGTCGTGCGGTGGACATAGTCCTCTGGCGCGCCGGGCAGGTCATGGGTGGCCAGCACCTGCGGCAGGCGCGCATCCAGCAGGCCGTCCGCGGGTGGGTCGTTTGGCGCGGGCCAGTCCGTCGCCAGCAGCGCCTCGCGAAGGGCCTCGGCCTCGTCGGCGGCGACCCAGAGGCGCGCCTGCGGAACGATATGAGGCAGCCAGCCATCCGTAATTTGGTAGCCGTTCGCGTCGGTCACGCCACGATCAGACCCACGCTCATGAATCACGTATTGCGTCCACGACAGACTTGCGTCGCTGCGGGTAACCTCGAACGGGATGCCGCTGTCAGCCTGCACCTGCGCCAGAGCCGCCTCGAAGGCCGCTTGTTCGGCCTCGCCCTGGTAGGTCGTCATCTCATCCCACGGCCCGAAGGTCGACGGCAGGCGTAGCGAGATGTAGCCGTCGAACGAGGCGGCGGCGGGCGGCAAGGCGTCGGTGCCGTTCAGCAGCAGGACATCCGCATCGTCCATAAGGCCGGCCTCGAACGTGCGGGCTTCGGGAATCCCGGTGATGGTCTCGGTTTCGAGCGAGACGGGGCGGGCGGCCTCGGCCAGACCGCCGAGGTCATAGGGGGCCGTGGGCGGTCCTTGCCGGGGGCATTGGCCGACGTAGCAGGTCAGCGTGGCGACCTCGCGCCCCTCGTTGAACAGGCTCGCCATGGTGGCGCGGGTGCCGTTTCCGGGCGGGCTGAGGAACAGGATCGACATGAGAACCATGCGCCCCTCCGCGCGCCGATTGTCTGTGAAATAGGCGCTGTCGCGGGCAGCGGCGATCAGGGCCGGGTCGGTGACGGCCACCGGATCGGACAGGCCGGTGAAAGCGGGGTGCAGCACGATTGCGGCCCCTTGGGCCTCCGGGTCGAACCCGGGGGTCTGAAGGAACCGCACCTCGTCCGCGCCGTCACCTTGCTCGACCCCTGCGGATACGAGGCCACCGGTGAAGGCGTCGAACATTCCGCCTATCGCATTGACAAAAAAGGCCACCATCACGGCCAGTGCCATGCCGGTGGCGGCAAGTCCGACGAGGACGACCTTCAGCCAACCCGGCATTACACGTTCAAAAGCAGGTGTTCCCGCTCCCACGGGGAGATGACTTGCAGGAATTCGTTGTATTCCAATTCCTTGACCGCCGAATAGACGTGGCAGAAATCCTCGCCCAGAACCTGCTGGATGCCACTGTTCGCCTCCAGCAGACCCAGCGCATCGCCAAGGCCGCGCGGCACGCCGGATTCGCTGGAATAGGCGTCGCCGGTGAATTCGTCGGACGGCGCGGTCTCTTCCATCAGGCCGAGGTAGCCGCACGCAAGGCTCGCCGCGATCCCCAGATACGGGTTGCAATCCATCCCCGGCAGGCGGTTCTCGACCCGGCGCGCTTCTGGCGGGCTGACCGGCACGCGGATGCCGGTGGTGCGGTTGTCGCGCCCCCATTCGAGGTTGATCGGCGCCGCGAAGTCCGGGACGTAGCGGCGGTAGGAATTCACGTAAGGGGCCAGCAGCGCGATCACGGCGGGCAGGTTCTTCTGCATGCCGCCGATGAAATGCATGAAGGCGGGCGATTCCGAGCCATCTTCGGTGGAGAAGATGTTCTGGCCGGTTTCGATCTCGGCGACGGAGTGGTGGATGTGCATGGCGCTTCCCGGCTCGCCCTCGATCGGCTTGGCCATGAAGGTCGCGTAGCAATCGTGGCGCAGGGCGGCCTCGCGGATCATGCGCTTGAAGAAGAACATCTCGTCGGCCAGCCGCACCGGATCGCCGTGGCGCAGGTTCAGCTCCAGCTGCCCCGCGCCGCCTTCCTGCAGGATGCCGTCGATCTCCAGCCCCATCGTGTCGGCGTAATCATAGATATCGTCGATGACCTTGCCGTATTCGTCCACCGCGCTCATCGAATAGGCCTGGCGGGCGGCGGCACGGCGGCCCGACCGGCCCATCGGCGGCTCGATCTCGCGGGCCGGATCGGTGTTCGGCGCGACGAGGTAGAATTCCATCTCGGGCGCGACGATCGGCTGCCAGCCCCGCGCGGCATAGAGGTCACAGACCCGCTTCAGCACGTTGCGCGGCGCGAAGGGCACCGGGTTGCCCTGCTGGTCGTCGATGTTGTGGATCACCTGAAGGGTCCAGTCGGCGGTCCATGGCGCGGGGATCGCCGTCTCCCAATCGGGGGTCAGGATCATGTCCGGCTCTGTGAAGCCGTCGGCGACCTTGTCGGCCCAATCGCCGGTGATGGTCTGGAAGAAGATCGAGTTGGGCAGGTAGAAATGGGTCTGGCGGGCGAATTTCGCGCCGGGCATGGCCTTGCCCCGCGCCACGCCGGCGAGGTCCGCGACGATGCATTCGACCTCGTCCAGCACCCGGCCTTCGAGATAGGCCTGCGCGACGTCTGGCAGGTTCTCCATCATGATGCGGCCTCCGCGGGAACGCGCGGTGCGGTCGCGTCGGCCCCTTCCAGCACATCGGCGAGCCAGTCGGCGATGAACCGGTTGTCGTTCGGCCCGCCGAGACCGGCGCGCGCCGCGCCGGTGATCTCGGGCGGGAGTGCCTTGCCGCGCGTCTCGATCAGGGTTTCGATCACGCTGTCGGTGAATTCGGGATGCGGCTGCACGGTCAGGATGCGCGGACCCACCGCAATGATCGCATTGGCGCAGAAATCCGAGGAGGCATGGATTGTCGCGCCCTCGGGCAGCTTCGTCACCTGGTCCTGGTGCCAGGCGTTGAGCGTCAGCGTGCCGTCGCCAAGGCGATAATCGGTGCGACCCGCCGACCAGCCGCCGCCGAACTTCTCGACCCTGCCGCCAAGCGCCTGCGCGATGATCTGGTGCCCGAAGCACGACCCGACCATCGGCTTGCCGCTGTCGCGGATCCGGCGGATCAGGTCCTCCAGCGGCGGGATGAACGGATGATCTTCGTAGGCGCCATGCTTCGAGCCGGTCACCAGCCACGCGTCGGCATCGTCCGGACCGTCGGGGAAGTCCATGTCGACGACGGACCAGAGCGTCTGGGTAAAGCCGCGATGGGCGAAGAGCCTGGCGAACAGGGTCTCGTAGGGGCCGTCTTTGGCGGCGACCTCGTCGGGGACGTGGCCGCATTGCAGGATGCCGAGGTGCATGGTTGGCTCATGTGGTTATGGCTGCGGTGAACCTATGGGGCGCCGCGCGGCGCGGCAAGGGCGTGCGCGCTTTGTAAAGCGCGTCCCCTTGCCTTTCGAAAGGCACGGAGTGCGACTTTTCGAAAAGTCGCGCCCGCCCGGGCTACACCGTGTCGAGATACAATTCCTGCTGCTCTTCCGGCGACAGCTCGGCCATGTAATGGACCTCCTGCCGCTTGGTGGCGAGGAAATTGGTCCGCAATTCCTCGGTGAAGATGCGGGCGATCTCGGGGCTTTTGTCGAAGGCCTCGATCGCGGTCTCCCACGTCGTCGGCAGAAGCGGCAGGTCCTGCGCATAGGCGCTGCCGATGACCGGAGCGGGCGGCTCTTCCCCGCGTTCGATCCCGTCGAGCGCGGCGCCCAGGACGGCGGCGAGGAACAGGTAGGGGTTCACGTCGCCCCCCGCCACGCGATGCTCGATCCGCCGCGCGGCGCCGGGGCCGGAGGGGATGCGCAGCGCGGTCGTCCGGTTCTCGTAGGCCCAGGCCGCCTTGGTGGGGGCGTGGGCGTCGGGCACGTAACGGTCGTAGCTGGAGGCATGCGGCCCGAACACCAGCATCGAGCCGGGCATCGCCGCGAGGCATCCGGCGACCGCGTGACGCAGCAGGTCGGAGCCTTTGTCGGTGCCGTCGTCGAAGATGTTGCGGCCGGTCTCGTCCAGCACGCTGAAGTGGGTGTGCAGGCCGTTGCCCGCGTAGTCGGGATAGGGCTTGGCCATGAAGCTGGCGGCGAACCCGTGCGACCGCGCGAGGCCACGGGTCAGGATCTTGAACAGCCAGGCATCGTCCGCGGCCTTCATCGCGTCGGGCTGGTGCATGAAGTTGATCTCGAACTGGCCCGGCCCGGCCTCGGAAATCATCGTGTCGGCGGGAATGTCCATCGCCTCGCAGGCATCGTAAAGCGCGGTGAGGAACCCGTCGAAGGAATCCAAGGCGCGCAGGGCGAGGATCTCGGCCTGCTGGCGGCGTTTGCCGGACCGCGGCGAGGGCGGCACCCGCAACTCCTTGCCGCGGTCGTCGATGATGTAGAATTCCAGCTCGGTCGCCACCACGGGCGTCAGGCCGCGTGCGGTGTAGCGGTCGATGACCGTGCGAAGCGCATGGCGGGGATCGCCCTCGAACGGCGTGCCATCGTCATGGAACATCCAGATCGGCAGAAGCGCCGTGGGCGTGTCGAGCCACGGAACGGGCACGAAGCCGCGCGAGGTCGGGTAGAGGATGCCATCGGGGTCGCCCGCTTCGAAGACCAGCGGGCTGTCGTCGATATCCTCGCCCCAGATGTCGAGGTTCATCACCGAGTAGGGAAAACGCGTGCCCTCGGAGAAGGCCTTGTCCGAGAAGCGCCGCGCGATCCGCTTGCCGCGCGCCTGACCGTTGAGGTCGGCGGCCACCATGCGGATGGATTTGATTTGCGGGTTCTGCGCGAGAAAGTCGTCCATGGCGCGACGCTAGTGGGGTTGCAATGCGCGGTAAAGATGGCCCGTGCACCATGGGGGAACAGCGCGTGCCACCCCTCTACCCCGGGGCGCGACCAAGGCCCGGTATCCGGCCCTCCGGGGCCGCACCGTTCCGTGCCGGGACCGCTCAGCGGATCAGGTTCGGACGGATGCGCAACCTCGGTCGCTTGTCCTGCGGCAGGTGCCGGTTCAGGCGGCGATTGATCGCCCCGAAGATCGCGATGACCAGGAGGACCAGCAGGATGAAATAGACGCCCACGATCGGGTAGGGAATGAAGGGATTGAACGTCCGTTCCGCGAAGTAGGAGGCGTAATACAGCGCGTCGCCGCGTTGCTGGAACGCGGGAAACGAGCTGAAGAAGACCAGCGCGGTGGACTGGAACAGGAAGATCGCCTCGTTCGTGTAGGCAGGCCACGCCAGCCGCATGGTCGTGGGGAAGGTGATCCGGCGGAACTTCTTCCAGCCCGACAGGCCATAGGCATCCGCCGCCTCCAGGTCGCCGCGCGGAACCGACCGGAGCGCGCCGTAGAAGATCTCGCCCGCATAGGCGGAGGTGTTGCAGAACAGCACGATCAGCGCCCCGAGCCAGGCACGGGCGAACCAGCGCGTCTCGGCCTCGATGGCCACGCCGAACAGCTCGAATTCATAGCCGATGCGGGGCAGCAGGACAAAGGCCTCGTAGGCCATGAAGAACTGGATGAAGAGCGGCGAGCCCCGGAACAGGAAGATGAACCATTCCGCCGGTTTGCGGATCAGCAGGCGCGGCGAGGCCTTGGCGACGGCCAGTGCCACGGCGAAGAAGAAGCCGAACAGCAGCGCCAGCGTGCCGAGGTAGATATTCCACAACATGCCCGAACCGATCAGCACGACCTGCTCGCAGATGGTGATGTCGCCCTGCGGCAGGGCGCGTTCCCCGAAGCCAATCGAGCGGAAGGCATAGGACTGGAGGGCTTCGAGACAGGTCATGCGGCGGCCCCCGCGGCGCTGGCCTGTCCGCGGCTGAGGCGGCGGGTCAAGCGGCCGAGAACGACCTCGGAGACCTTGGTGAAGCCGAGGTAGAAGACCAGCAGGGCGAGGAAATACCAGAAGCGCCAGTCGGGATGCGGATAGGCGAAGCGCGAGTTGCGCGAGCCGCCCAGTTCGCGCGCCCAGTAGACGACATCCTCGATCCCGAGCAGGAACAGGAGCGGCGTGGCCTTGATGAGGATCATCCAGATGTTGCTGAGACCCGGCAGCGCGTAGATCCACATCTGCGGCACCAGAACGCGCCAGAAGGTCTGGCGCTGGCTCATGCCATAGGCAGCGGCCGTTTCCAGCTGCGCGCGCGGCACGGCGTTCATCGCGCCGAACAGGACGTTGCCGCAGAAGGCCCCGAAGACCAGCGCATAGGTGAAGACGGCGAGGCCGAAATTGTAGGTCTCGTGCACCCATTGCGGCGCGGTGCCCTGCGGCGTGCGCGCGGCGTCGCAGACGAGGAAGTTGGCGCCCTGCCGGATCGGTTCGTCCCAGTCGGGGCAGGTGACGAGGTGGCGGACGTATTCGATGCCCTGGTCCAGCACGAGGACGAAGAACAGGAAGAAGACGATATCGGGGATGCCGCGCACCATGGCGGTGTAGCCCTTGCCGATCCAGCGCAGCGGCGCGATGCGGGCGCGGCTGGCCGTGGCGGCGAGGAAGCCGAAGGCGAGCGACAGGGGGGCGGCGATGGCCAGAAGGGCGAAGACGACGAGAAAGCTCTGGTAGAACAGCAGATGCACGCCGTTCGTCAGGTAGCAGGAGAACCACTGGAAGGTGTCGAGCGTGGAGGGGTCTTCGCAGAAGCTGAACATGCAGTCCCGGTGGCCGAGGTCGGATTTGCATATTTATGGAATAAAGATGCGCGGGGGACAGCCCCTAAATGAACCGACGTGCTGAGTGTGTGGCTGGGAGCGCAGTCAGCGCGCGGCGCGTCTGATTTGCAGGCGCAGGACGAGGAGCGTCGCGAGCGGCGGGCCGAGGGCCACGACAGCGATCAGGGCGAGGGTCTGGAGCGTGGCCGCGCGCGAGACTGTCCGCGCAAGGCCGGCGACCTCCCCGGCGACGCCCGCATCGGACGGGGGCGCGGCGGAGACGAGGGTGGCGAGCGCCTCGACGCTCAGCGTGCCTGTGCCGAAGGCGGCGAAGAGCACGAGGCCGATCCAGATCAGCGAGAGCAGAAGCCACGCCACGAGGAGAGGCGAGGGAAGCGATCGGGATTGGGTCGTCATCGGGCGGGCGCCTTGGGCTGCGGGACGGGTCGGCGGCGCTTGTCGCAGGTTTCGCGGGGCTGTGCCAGCGGCCCCGTCAGAACTTGTTCATCGGGATCTTCAGGTAGCTGTGGCCATCCTCCTCCGGCTCGGGCAGTCGGCCCGCGCGGAGGTTCATCTGCAGCACGTGCAGCATCCGGTCGGGCAGGGCGAGGGTGGCGTCGCGGGCCTCGCGCTTTTCGACATAGGCCTCTTTCGAGGTGCCGTTGCCGACATGGGCGTTGCCCTGCCGCTGGCGGGCGACGGTGGATTCCCAGTCGGGCTCGGGGCGCGCCTCGGTGCCATAATCGTGGCCGATGAACAGGCGCGTGTCGTCGGGCAGGGCGAGGATCGCCTGCAGGCTGTCGTAAAGCATCGCCGCCGACCCGCCGGGGAAGTCGGCGCGGGCGGTGCCGACGTCGGGCTGCATGAAGGTGTCGTGCACGAAGGCCGCGTCCTCCCCCACGATATAGCTGATCGAGCCGAGGGTGTGGCCGGGCGACAGCATCACGCGGACGGGCAGGTTGCCGATCTTGAAGGTGTCGCCATCCTCGAACAGGTGGTCGAAATCGCGTGCCGGGTCGAAGGCGTCGGGCATGTTGTAGGTCTCGCGCCAGAGTGCGGCGATCTCCGTCACCTTCGCCCCGATGGCGTTGGGGACATCGAGGCGAAGTTTCAGCAGGTGCGACGCCATCAGGTGGTCGGCATGGGGGTGAGTGTCGAGGATCCATTCGATCTCAAGCCCCGCGGCCTCGGCGTGATCGAGGACCGTTTGAACGCTGTCGGAATTCGTCGCGGCGCTTTCCGGGTCGAAGGTCAGAACGACGTCGATCAGCGCGGCCTTCTTCGTCTCGGGGTCGGAGACGAGATACTGGATGGAGCCGGTATCCTCGTCATAGAAGCCGGTCACATCGGGTGAGCCTTCGCCGGTCGAGGGGCTGGTCTGGGTGAGCGTCATGTTTGTCCTCCGTCTGTGGGAGGGGTAACGGGCGGCGGCACTCAGGGTTCCGAAATACAGGATCGGCGCCGCCGCGACAGCCGTTCGACGGTGCGGATGGCGGCCCATCCGAAAAACAGCACGAGCAGCCAGGGGAGGGCGAAGACGGGCAGGACGTAGATGACGATCAGCGCGACGAGCAGACCGCTGCCCTCGATCCCGGCGCTCACGGTCAACGCGCCATTGATCGCCCAGACGATCACGACCGCCGCCCATAAAAGCGAAAGCGCGAGCCATGCCTTCAGCAGCCCGCGCTTCCATCTTGCCAAGGGGTCAGACCCTTACCAGGTCTGCGTGTCTTCGCCGAACCACTCGATGAGCAATTCGTTCAGGGTGCCGTCTTCCTTCATCGAGGTGATGGCCGCGTCGAAGACCGCGATCAGCTCGTCGCCTTCGCGCAGGCCCATGCCGACGCCACCGCCAAGCGGGACGGGATCGAGGATGATCATCAGGTCGGGATCTTCCTCGGCGATCTGGGTCAGGAAGTCGTTGTCGGCGAAAACCGCGTCGGCCTCGCCGTTGCGCACGGCGGCAACGGTTTCGTCGGGCGTCGCGAATTCGATCAGCGTCACGCCTTCCTGCTCGGCGATGTAGCCCGCCTGGATGGTGCCGGTCTGCGCCGCGACCACTGCGCCGTCGAGTTCAAGGCCTTCGTCCATGCCCATGAAGAGCGAGGCGGTGGGCGGGATGTAGGCCTGGGTGAAGTCGATCACCTCGTCACGTTCATCGGTGATGCTCATGCCCGCGATGATCGTGTCGTAGTTGCCGGAGGTCAGGTTCGGGATGATCGAATCCCACTCGTTGGTGACCCATTCGCAGGTCAGCTCGGCGCGCGCGCAAAGTTCATCGCCAAGGGCGCGTTCAAGGCCGTCGACCTCGCCGTCATCGTTGATGAAGTTGTAGGGAGGGTAGGCGCCCTCGGTGCCCATGCGCACGACATCTTGCGCGAAGGCCATGCCGGTCGTCAGCGCCAGCGCGGTGGTGGTCAGGATGATCTTTTTCATCTTTCTCTCCATGTTGGGACGCAGCCTTGGGTGGCGCGCCGTTTATGCGGGGATTGTTAGAGGAATTCGGGCCGGGGGCAAGCGGGGCCGTTGGGGCAGGCTTGGTGTCAGGCCGGAAGCAGCCCGGTCGCCGTCCGGATCGTGTCCGAGGTGATGAGCGGGTGCAGGGCATCGGACGGCCCGGCGCCCAGAGCCTTCGCGTAGGCGTCGAGCTGGTCGCGCCGCCCCAGAAGCACAAGCGCCGCAAGGTGAATCGTGAAGGTCGGAAACCGCGCCCTTTCCGGCGCTGCTGCCGTTTCGAGCGCCGCGGTCAGGTCGACGGCGGGCGCGCGGGCCGTGAGCTGTGCGGTGGCCCGCGCCAGAAGGGCCGGCCAGGGCTCCGTGGCGGTGCTGAACCGGCGCTCGTCGAGAGGAAAATCATGGAGGGCGGAATAGAGGAACGTGCGTCCGCCTATGGCTGCCGCGACCCGAGACAATTCGGGCAGGCCGACGCCGCCGCCGGTGTCGACCAGCCTCTTGTCGGGAAGGGTCATCAGTTGGGGAAAGGCGACGAGGAAGCGGTCGCCCAGGTCGAGCGTGAAGAGGTCGCCGCCCTTCAGGGGCGCGCGGACCCACCCGAGCGTTTTCATCGTGGATTTCAGATCGGCGCGGTTCAGCGGCGCGCTCCGTCAGGCCGCATCGGAATGGCTGAGGAACTGGCGCAAGCGTTCGGATTTCGCGTTGTTGCCGAACAGGGCGGAGGGCGGACCCTCTTCCTCGATCAACCCTTGATGCAGGAACACGACATGCGAGCTGAGGTCGCGGGCCATGCGCATGTCGTGGGTCACCAGGATCATGGTGCGGCCTTCCTCGGCCAGGCCACGGATCACGCGGATCACCTCCTGCTCCAGCTCGGGGTCGAGGGCGGAGGTCGGCTCGTCAAACAGAAGCGCGCGGGGCTGCATGCAGAGCGCGCGGGCGATGGCGGCGCGTTGCTGCTGGCCGCCGGAAAGCTCCGAAGGCCAAGCGTCGCATTTCGCGCCGATGCCGACCTTGTCGAGAATTTGGCGCGCGCGGTCCTCGACCTCGGCCTTGTCCTCGCCCAGGACCGTCACCGGGGCTTCCATGACGTTTTGCAGGATCGTCAGGTGCGCCCAGAGGTTGAAGGACTGGAACACCATCGACAGGTTCGTGCGGATGCGGCGGACCTGCTCGGGATCGGCGGGGCGGCGGCTGCGGCCCGTGCCTTTCCATTTCACCGGCTCGCCTTCGAACAGGATCTCGCCCTGCTGGCTGTCTTCCAGAAGGTTGGCACATCTCAGCAGCGTGGATTTGCCGGAGCCGGAGGAGCCGATGAGGGAGACGACATCGCCCGCATTGGCCGCAAGGTCGACGCCCTTCAGGACCTCCAGCGCGCCGAAGCTCTTGTGGAGTCCCTTGATCTCGATGACGGGTGTGTCGGTCATTTGGCGATTTGGGCCGAATGGCCGGGGAATTGCAATGGCCTGCTTCAGCCTTGCGAGGCGTCGATGGGCCGGGGCGGGATCGGCAGGCCGGTGTAGGCGGCGGCCGGCAAGGGCACGGCGGCGCGCATGCCGAGCGGTCGGTCCGCGATCCGTGGGCAGGCGGCGAAGGCCTCGGCAAGCGCCGCGCGGTAGGGGGTCGGGTCCACGTCGCCTGCCGTGATGAAGGAGATGCCGGGGCTTTCGGGGGTGCGGGCGATGATGCGCAGGCGGCGCGCCACCGGGTCGAATTGCTCGATCAGCGCCCATGTCTGGGCGTCAATGCTGGCGAAATCGGCGCGACCCTCGGCGACGGCACGGGCGCTGTTCACATGCGCGCCGGTGCCGAGATAACTGCCGGGGGAGAGGTCGTGGTCCTGAAAAAGCATCCACGCCGCCCCCCAGCCCGACTGGCTGTCGGTGCCGTTCAGGGCGAACTGCGCACCATCGAAGTCGGCGAGCGTT
Organism: Rhodobacterales bacterium HKCCE4037; assembly: GCA_015689645.1. Classification (GTDB taxonomy): domain Bacteria; phylum Pseudomonadota; class Alphaproteobacteria; order Rhodobacterales; family Rhodobacteraceae; genus Gymnodinialimonas. Next base: position 21,954 of record WVSM01000009.1, on the reverse strand, counting down.
TCGCGCGCGTCATCGGCGCGGGCGATTATGTGGGAATAGTAGTGGCCGGGGCCAGCACCGGGCAGGCCGAAATCGGCGGCGGCGATCAGGGTGACGTGGTCGTGGAAGTGGGTGCGGTAGGGCAGGTTGCAGATCTGGCCGAGGACGAGGTCCGACCGGCCCCATGTCTCGAACACCGGCGCGTCGTGGTCGAGGGCATCGGGCGCGGCGATACCGTGGTTGCGCAGCGCGCTGGCGGTGGCTTTCCAGAAATCGTCGAGCGCGCGACGGGTCTCGGCGCGCAGATACATCGGCAGCGACGCGATCATGCCTGCTGGACGCGTTGCCGGGCGAGGTTCGAGTCGCGGTCGTTCACGCCGAGCATGGGGGCGACCATGCGGATCAGCGCATCTTCCTCTTCGTCGCGGACCCCGTCGGCCAGAACCACGGCCCAGAGCGCCTCGACCACGCCGACGCGGTCGTCATAGGGCACGGCATCCTTGATGGCGCGGGTGAAGCGGACCGTATCAGGCGCCTCGGCCTCGAGCTGCTCGGCCTCCTGCCGGAGCGCGCGGGCCTCGGTCTCGGAGACGGCATAGCGGTGTTTCAGGACATGCTCGATATTGGCGATCTCGACCTCGGCGTAATCGCCGTCCGATCGCGCGAGGCGCACCAGAAGGGCGGCCAGCGCAAGGCGGGCGTCGTCATAGGGCAGGGCTTGCGGTTCGGGGGCCGTGAGGCGCTTGAGAAGATCTGCGAACATGGGTGGGATATAGGCCGATGGTTTGGCGGGGGAAAGTGGGGCGGGGTGATCGAGCCGCCCGCCCGTCCTGCGGACTCCTCCGAGGCATTTTAGAAACGAGGACGGGGTGCGTGCGGTCAGGGCACCCGGATCTGTCCATGGGCGACCTTCACGGCCTGCCCCGCGACCCGGATCGCGGTGATCGTGCCGGCGTTGGTGTCGATGCTCAGCCGCAGGGCGGAGGGTCGGCCCACCTCGATGCCCTGCCGGACATCGAGCCGCGTGGTGCCGGTTTGCGGCAGCGCGTCATTGGCCAGCAGTTGCGCCGCAAGGATCGCGGTGGCGGAGCCTGTCGCGGGGTCCTCGGGGATGCCGTCGTTGGGGGCGAACATGCGTGCCTGCAGGTCGGAGCTTTCGCCGGGCGCGTACAGGTACAGGCCGACGGCGGAGCGGCCGGTGTCGTCGATGCGCGCGGCTGTCATCAGGTCGGAATAGCCGGGCTCTGTCGGGCGGGCGCGGGCGAGCGCGTCGAGATCGGCCAGTTGCGCGAAGAGGAAGGCGGGGCCGCCCTCGTAGGCACCGGGCGCGTGCGGGCCGAGCGCCTCTTCGGGCAGGCCGAGCGCGGCGGCGAATTGCGCACGGGTGGGCGTGGTGCCGATGGGCGCGGGGATGCGCGGGGCAGTGAATTCGGCACTGCCGTTCTCGATGGTGACGGGGACGAGGCCAGCGACCTCCTCCAGCGTGACGCGCGACGCGTCACCGGCAAGATGCAGGGCGCAGCCGATGGTCGGGTGGCCGGCAAAGGGGATCTCCGCATCCGGAGTGAAGATGCGCACCTTGGCGGTGTGGGCCGGGTCCTCGGGCGTCTGGACGAAGATCGTCTCGGAAAGGTTGAACTGCTTCGCCATGGTCTGCATCTGCGCGTCGGTCAGGCCGTCGGCACCCTCCACTATGGCGAGCGGATTGCCGGTGAAGGGCGTGTCGGTGAAGACGTCGTAGATGTGGAAATCGAGCATGGCGCGGGCCTCCGTTTCGGGGAGGGTCGCGCGGGCGATGCCCCGGCGCAAGAGGGGCGGCGATGACAATGCGTGATGAGGTTGCCGCGCGCGCGTGATGGCGTGCGGGCCGGGGGCCTTGGCCCTGTCGGGGGGCTGTTGCTCGGGGGATCGAGTGTTCCGGTTCGGAAGCAGAGTGAGCGGCGCCGCCCGAAGTGCGACAGGTGCGAGACCACCGGCGTCAGCCGGTGGAGGTGTGCGCGCGACCTTTGATCGCCCGCCTTGGCCCGATGAAGGGGCTGTCTTCGGCGCGCGACCGCATCCGTCTGTGCTTGTGCCCTTGGCGCTTGGTGGGCGCGGTCGGGCGGATGATCATCCGGGGTGTGATTATACGGCGGCGGGTTAAGATAACGTGTAGAATTGGAGAGGTGCGCGCGGTGGGCGGCCGGGCTGGGGGCTCTGCCCCCGTCGCGTTCCGCGACTCCCCCGGAGTTTTTCCAGCAAGATGAAAAGGGGGGCGGGTCTTTGCCGTGGCCCGCAGAATGGGTTTTGACTCAGGGCGCGCGGCGCGTTAAATGAACAAGTGTTCAATTCTTTTCTGCGGGGAGGCGCGGCGATGTTTCTGGGCTCGATGAGTTTCGATCTGGGGGAGGATGTCGCGGCCTTGCGCGACATGGTGCACGGTTGGGCGCAGGAGCGCGTGAAGCCGCTGGCCGCGAAGACGGACAAGGAGAATGCGTTCCCGAACGAGCTTTGGCCGGAGATGGGAGAGCTTGGACTTCTGGGCATCACCGTGGACGAGGAATTCGGCGGAGCGGGGATGGGCTACCTGGCGCACCTGGTGGCGGTCGAGGAAATCTCCCGCGTGTCGGCGTCGATCGGGCTGTCCTACGGGGCGCATTCGAACCTCTGCGTGAACCAGATCAAGCTGAACGGCACGCCGGAGCAGAAGGCGAAATACCTGCCCCGGCTGGTGTCCGGCGAGCATATCGGTGCGCTGGCGATGAGCGAGGCGGGGGCCGGGTCGGACGTGGTCTCGATGTCTCTGCGCGCCGAGAAGCGGAACGATCGCTACGTGCTGAACGGGACGAAATACTGGATCACCAACGGGCCGGATGCGGATACGCTGGTGGTCTATGCCAAGACGGACCCGGAGGCGGGGTCGAAGGGGATCACCGCGTTTCTTATAGAAAAAGAGATGGTCGGGTTCTCGGCCTCGCCGCATTTCGACAAGATGGGGATGCGCGGGTCGAACACGGCGGAGCTTGTCTTCGAGGACGTGGAGGTGCCCTTCGAAAACGTGTTGGGCGAGGAGGGCAAGGGCGTGCGCGTGCTGATGTCCGGCCTTGATTACGAGCGCGTGGTGCTGTCGGGTGTGAACATCGGGATCATGGCGGGCTGCCTCGACGAGGTGATGCCCTACATGAAGGAGCGCAAGCAGTTCGGCCAGCCGATCGGGGACTTCCAGCTGATGCAGGGCAAGATCGCCGACATGTACACGAGCATGAACTCGGCGCGGGCCTATGCCTACGAGGTCGCCAAGGCCTGCGACCGGGGGCAGGTGACCCGGCAGGATGCGGCGGCGTGCGTGCTCTATGCCTCGGAGGAGGGGATGAAGGTTGCGCACCAGGCCGTGCAGGCGATGGGCGGGGCGGGGTTCATGAACGACTCGGCCGTGTCGCGCATGTTCCGGGACGCCAAGCTGATGGAGATCGGCGCGGGCACGTCGGAGATCCGACGGATGCTGGTGGGGCGCGAGTTGATGGGGATGATGTGAGGCGTTGGGGTGCCACGTTTGGGGGCTCTGCCCCCGTCGCGTTCCGCGACTCCCCCGGAGGTTTTTCCATTGGCACTTTCGAGAAGTGCCTTGGCAAGATGAAAGGGAGCGTAGCGCTTCTGCTTGCCTGTCTGGTGGCGGGGACGGGCGCGGCGCAGGAGCCGCCGCATCCGCGCGCCGCCCTGCTGCAATGCCTAATGACGGCAGCAGACCCGGGTGCGCGGGTGGACCGAATCTGCGCGGGGCTGGCGATGGATGTCTGCGGCGTGGGCCGGGCGGAGGATGCCATCGCGACCTGCCGGGCGGAGATGGCCTGTCGGCTGATCGAGGAGGCGGTGGCGCTTGAAACGCGGCGGGGGCGCGTGTTCGACTACGACGCATGGGCCGCGGAGGACGCGGCCTGCGACGGCGCGGTCGCGTGCAGCCACGGTATCGCCATGGACCACTGGATCGCCGCGCGGCAATCGGCGCGGGACGCGGGCGTTCCGGTGGAGGTCGCAAACGGGGAGGTGGCACAATGCTGGCTGGATTGAACGGCGCGTGGAGGCGGGGATGCTGAGGCGGATCGCCCTTCCGCTGGCCGCCCTGCTGGCCTTTGCCGGCGCGGTCGGCCTGTGGCTCGGGGTGGCGACGGCCCCGCCGACGGAGAGCGAGATCATAGAAGTGCAGGCGGCGCGTTACGTGGCGGAGACGGGCGGCGATCGGTTGGATTGCTTCGCCGTGCCCTCGGGCGTGGAGGGCGTTCGGCTGATCGTGATTTGCGAGCCTGAAGGCGGCGCGGCGTGGTACGCTGCGACCGATGAATGGGGTCGGATCGTGGAGGAAGTGACCGTGCCGGAGCGTGATACATGAGGTGGATGTCGCTTGTCGCCGCGCTCTGGTTCGCCGTTCCGGTGCAGGCGCAAAGCTGGGGGGACGGCGCGGAGCACGTGCCACGGTTCGAGCAATGTCTGCCGGAACAGATGGAGGCGTTCGAGGCGCGCCTGCTGGCGCTGCCGGGCTACGGGGTGACCGTGCCGATGGATGCCTTCAACGTCCATTGGGTGCAGCATTGCGGCTACCTCGCCATGGGGATCTGCGAGGTCTCCACCTCTTCGCTCTATTGCCAGCGCCGCCTGCGCGCCGCCTTCGACGAGCGTGCCGCCGCGATGCGTGCGCTTCTGCCGCCGCCCGAGGCGCTGGAGGGCCTGCCGCTGGCACCGCTCTATCGCAATGTCTGGGCCGTCGCGAACGGGCTGAACGCGGGCGACGATTGCGCGGGGGAGGTCTATCGGCGGCGTCTGTGGTGCAATTCGTTCCAGGCGGTCCTGAAGTTCGAGGAGGCCGTCTGGGCCTGGCAGGTCGCGCGGTTGAGCGGTGTGATGGGGCCGCTCGACTGGGACGAGATGAGCGGGTTGGAATGATCAGCGTGACATTGAAAACATTGGAGAAATTGAAATGAGAAGCCGCGTTTTGATGACCCTTGTGGGCTTCGCCTGTGGGCTTGCGCCGGGCCTTGCCTCTGCCGATCAGTTCGGGCCGGTCCTGTCGCCGGAGATGTTCGACCAATGTGCGCTGAATGCGGGCGGCGATCCGCTGCCGTATTCCGAGATGACTGCGGAGTGCCAGCAGGTCTTTGCGCCCTGCCACGTCAGGCTCGGCCAGCAGGATCCGCAGATCACGCCGGACCGCAATTACGAGAGCGCCGCGGGCGCCGAACTGGAGCAATGTCTGAGCCGCGATGCGGAAGCGATCCTTGCGCTGCTCGACGCGAGCCACGGGGACGTGTTGAGCCTGCAGACGGGCGAGGGTGCCGCACCGGCCAGTTGGCTGATCGCACTGCCCTACCAGACCAGTGCGCGGGCCGGGGCGCTGTGCGGGCAAGAGCACGATGGCGGGTCTCTGATGGGCTATTTGCAATGCCTGAACGACGCGTGGTTGGTGCAGGTCAACGAGATGCGCGGGTTCCTTGCGGAGATGTCCCAGTGAAACTGAAATCCTCCTTCCTTGCAGGCTCGGACGAGGCCCGGGCGAACCGGGCGGCGCATCTGGAGGCCCTTGCCGTGGTGCGGGAGGCCGCGGAGATGGCGGCGGCGGGCGGTGGTGCCCGGTCGCGCGAGCGGCATGTGAGCCGGGGCAAGATGCTGCCGCGGGAGCGGGTGGCGAATCTGCTCGACCCGGGCTCTCCGTTTCTGGAGGTCGGCGCGACGGCGGGGCACGGGATGTACGACGGGGCGGCGCCCTGTGGGGGGGTCGTGGCCGGTGTGGGTCGCGTTCATGGGCGCGACGTGATGGTCGTCTGCAACGATGCGACGGTGAAGGGCGGGACCTATTACCCGATCACCGTGAAGAAGCATCTGCGGGCGCAGGAGATTGCCGAGGAATGTAACCTGCCGTGCGTCTACTTGGTGGATTCCGGTGGGGCGAACCTGCCGAACCAGGATGAGGTCTTCCCGGACCGCGACCATTTCGGGCGCATCTTCTACAACCAGGCGCGGATGAGCGCCAAGGGGATCGCGCAGATCGCGGTGGTGATGGGGTCGTGTACGGCGGGGGGCGCGTATGTGCCCGCGATGAGCGACGTGACGATCATCGTGAAGGAGCAGGGGACGATCTTCCTTGCCGGACCGCCGCTGGTGAAGGCGGCAACGGGAGAGGTGGTGACGGCCGAGGATCTGGGCGGCGGCGACGTGCATACGCGGCTGTCGGGCGTGGCGGATTACCTGGCGGAGGACGATGCGCACGCCTTGGCGCTGGCGCGGCGGGCCGTGGGCAACCTGGGGCCCGCAACGGGCGTGGTCCTGGGCGGGCGTGACCCGGCCTATGATCCGGAAGAATTGCTCGGCGTGGTGCCAGCGGCCCTGACCTCGCCCTACGATATCCGCGAAGTGATCGCGCGGGTCGTCGACGACAGCTATTTCGACGAGTTCAAGGCGCGTTTCGGCGAGACGGTCGTCTGCGGTTTCGCCGAGGTGATGGGGCTGCAGGTGGGCATCATCGCCAACAACGGTGTGCTGTTCTCGGAGGCCGCGCAGAAGGCGGCGCATTTCGTGGAGCTGTGTTCGCAACGGAAGATCCCGCTGATCTTCCTGCAGAATATCACCGGCTTCATGGTTGGCCGGAAATACGAGAACGAGGGCATCGCGCGGCACGGGGCGAAGATGGTCACGGCTGTGGCGACGACGGCGGTGCCCAAGGTGACAATGCTGGTCGGCGGCTCGTTCGGGGCCGGGAATTACGGGATGGCGGGGCGGGCCTATTCGCCGCGCTTCCTGTGGACCTGGCCGAACAGCCGCATCTCCGTTATGGGCGGCGCGCAGGCGGCGGGGGTTCTGGCGACGGTCAAGCGCGCGGCGATGGAGAAGGCGGGAGAGGCCTGGTCGGCCGAGGAAGAGGCCGCGTTCAAGCAGCCGACCATCGACATGTTCGAGGAGCAGTCGCACCCGCTTTATGCCTCCGCCCGGCTTTGGGATGACGGGGTGGTCGACCCGAGGAAGTCGCGCGAGGTCCTGGCGCTGTCGCTGGCGGCGGCCCTGAATGCGCCCATCGAGGAGACGCGGTTTGGCCTGTTCAGAATGTAGCGCTGTGCGGGGTTGGCGGACGGCCCACCCGCCCGCCCCCGTCCGCCAACCCCGCAATCGGCGGGCAGTCACGCAGGTGCCGGAACGAGCAGGCGAGGGGGCCAGCCCCCTCGCGCTCCCCCGGCATTTTCGTGGAACAAAGAGGGGCAGGCGCGGTGCGGATTGAAGCGCTCAAGGCCCGTTACCCCGGCGCGAAGACATATGTGTTCGGGGACTCGGCACGTCTGTCGGCGGAGTTGCTTGGACTGGTGCGCTCGGGGAAGAAGCGGGCGACTTGCCTGTCCATGGCCGAGGTCGCGCGCGGTGAAGCCGTGCCGCAGATCGGGCGCTGCGATATCGCGACGACATTTGACGGCCGTCCCGCGCTGGTGACCCGGACAATGGAACTTCGCCTGGTGCGGTTCTGCGACATGCCCGAAGATATGGCGCTGGCCGAGGGGGAGGACGAGGACCTTGCCGGGTGGAAAGGGGGCCACGAGCGGTATTACCGGCGGCTTGGAGTTTTCGACCCGGAGATGGAGCTGATCTGGGAGAGGTTCGAGGTGGTCGAGGACCTGGGGGCGGTCGATGAGGTGGAATGAGCGCTCAGCCCGGCTTGTGGCCGGACCAGAGGCGCGCGGAGCCGCCGACAAGCGGGCGAGCCTTCACCGCCAGGCCTGCGTCCCGCAGCGCCGTTGTGACCGTCTCGCCCGTGCCGAACGCGCGCGTGTAGGTGCCGAGCATCGCGAAGTCCTGCGCGCCTTTAAGGAACGTGCGCTCGATCCCCGGCAACACATGGTCGAGATAGAGCCGGTAAGCCGGGCGCAGCACCCAGCCTTTCGGATCGGCGGCCTCGATCAGCGCGAAAGGCGCGCCGGGTTTCAGGATGCGGGCGAGTTGGCGGGCGAAGATCTCGTGTTGCGCGGCGTTGAAGGTCTTCAGGCCGAAGGTCGAGACGGCGAAATCGGCGGAGGCATCGGGCAGGTCCGTCTCGAGCATATTGGCGCAGAGATGCGAAATACGGTCGGCGCGGGGCCCGTGCAGCCGCTCGACCGCTTCGGCGTGCATGCCGGGGCTGATGTCGATGGCGGTGATCCGCGCGATATCGGGGAAGCGGTGCAGGAGGTGGGGCCAGACCTCACCGGTGCCGGCCATCAGGTCGACGCCATGGGTACCCTGCGGCGCGGAAAGATCGAGCGCGGCGACACAGGCGCGCCGCCAAGCGTGGATCAGGCCGAAGGAGGCCACGGAACTCCACCGCCGATAGCGGGCGGAGCAGTGGTCGAACACGTCCGCCACGAAGGCGGGGTCATAGATGTCGCGGGCCATGGGCAAATGTATGGATCAGCGCAGGCGGGCTGCCAAGAGCGGAGAACGAGGGTGAGATGTTCAAGAAAATCCTGATCGCGAACCGGGGTGAGATTGCCTGCCGCGTCATCGACACGGCCCGTGCGATGGGCGTGCGGTGCGTGGCCGTCTACTCGGACGCGGACGCCGGCGCGCGGCATGTGCAGATGGCCGACGAGGCGGTCCATATCGGCGGGCCGAAACCGGCGGATTCCTATTTGCGCGGGGATGTCATCATCGAGGCGGCCAAAGCCACGGGGGCCGAGGCGGTGCATCCGGGATACGGGTTCCTCAGCGAGAACCCGGGATTCGTTGAGGCCTGCGAGGCGGCAGGGCTGGTGTTCATCGGGCCTTCGGCCAAGGCGATCCGGGCTATGGGCCTCAAGGACGCGGCGAAGGCGCTGATGGAGAAGGCCGGCGTTCCGGTGGTACCGGGCTATCACGGGGAGTCCCAGGACGGGCTCGCGGAGCGCGCGGCGGAGATCGGCTACCCGGTGCTGATCAAGGCCGTGGCCGGTGGCGGCGGCAAGGGGATGCGCCGGGTTACCCAAGCGGAGGATTTCGCCGATGCGCTCGCCAGCGCGCAGGGCGAGGCCGCGACGGCATTCGGCAACGACGCAGTTCTTATAGAAAAATTCGTCGCCACCCCGCGCCACATCGAGGTGCAGGTCTTCGGCGATGGCGAAAAGGCGGTGCATCTGTTCGAGCGCGACTGCTCATTGCAGCGGCGCCACCAGAAGGTGATCGAGGAAGCGCCCGCCCCCGGCATGACCGGGGAGATGCGCGCGGCGATGGGCGAGGCCGCCGTCCGTGCTGCCGAGGCGATCGGCTACAAGGGCGCGGGCACGGTGGAGTTCATCGTCGATGCCTCCGACGGGCTGCGGGCCGACCGGTTCTACTTCATGGAGATGAACACGCGGCTTCAGGTGGAACATCCGGTGACCGAGGCGATCACCGGCGTGGACCTAGTCGAATGGCAATTGCGCGTGGCGGCGGGCGAGCCCCTGCCGGTCGCGCAGGAGGACCTCTCGATCACCGGCCACGCCTTCGAGGCGCGGCTTTATGCGGAGGACGTGCCGAAGGGGTTCCTGCCCGCCACCGGCACGCTGGCGCATCTTGTCTTCCCCGAGGGCGCGAGGGCCGACACCGGCGTCCGGCCCGGCGACGAGATCAGCCCGTGGTACGACCCGATGATCGCCAAGCTGATCGTGCACGGGGCCACGCGGGAGATCGCGTTGCAGAAGCTGGAGCAGGCCCTGGCCGGGACGCAGGTTGCTGGGTCGGTGACGAACCTCGCCTTCTTGCGCGCGCTGGCGCGGCATGAGGGCTTCGGGCGGGGCGAGGTCGATACCGGACTGATCGACCGCGAGGTCGACGCGCTCTCGGCAGCCCCTGAACCCTGTTCGCGGGTCCGCGCGCTTGCGGCGGTGGGCGCCGTCGAACGCGGCAGCGTGCTGGAAGGCTTCACGCTGTGGGACCCGGTGCCGCAACGCGTGGTGCTGGCGCGCGACGGGCAGGTCGAGACGGCCAGGGTCACTACGCTGGCGGCGGGCTCCTACCGCGTGACGCTGGAAGACGCCGAGCACGCGGTCGCGCACGGCTGGTCCGTCGATGGTGCACCGGTTCCGGCGGAGGTCGTGCGCCACGCGGCGGGCCTCAGCGTCTTCTGGGGCAACAATTATCATTTCGACTTGCCCGACCCACTGGACGTGGCCGCCGAAGCGGCTGGCGCGGGCCGCATCGAGGCGCCGATGCCGGGCCTCGTCAAGGCGGTCTTCGTGGAGGCCGGGGCGCGCGTTTCGGCCGGGGACCGGCTGGCGGTGCTGGAGGCGATGAAGATGGAGCACGTCCTGACGGCGGGCCGTGACGGCGTCGTGGCGGAGGTGCTGGCGGAAGCAGGCGCGCAGGTGGAGGCGGGCGCACCGTTGATCGTGCTGGAGGACGAGGAATGAAGGCCAGGGACGGCTTTTGCAAAAGCCGTGCAACGCCCTTGCAAGGGCGTTGCACGGCGCCGCGCGCGCGGCGCGGTGCCGGAGCCTTGCAAGGCTCCGGCCCTTTTCTTGCAAGAAAAGGGCTGCCGCGATGAAGGTCCGGTTGCACCATGTGCCGTGGGGCCGGTCGTTCCGGGTGCTGTGGCTCCTGCAGGAGATGGGGATCACTCCGGAGCTGGAGCTTTACGAGATCGGCACCCGCAAGATGCAGGAGCCGGTCCTGAAGGATCACTCGCCCGCCGGTCGCATCCCGGCGCTGGAAATCGACGGCCGGACGATCTTCGAAAGCGCCGCGATCCTGCAATACCTGTGCGAGACGCGGCCCGAGTTCGGCTTCGGTCGCGCGCCGGGTCACGAGGACCGGGTGGCCTACCTGGAGGCGATGGGGTTCGCCGAGACGCAGGCCTCGCTGATCGAGCAGTTGAACCTCAATCACCTGTTCCTGCGGCCTCCGGCAAAGCCGTCGCCCACCGTGATCAAGCTCAATACCCTGCGCCTGAAGGGCACGCTGGACGCGCTCGACCGGATGATTGCGGGCGACTACCTGCTGCTGTCCGGATTTTCTGCGGCGGACGCGATGCTGGGGTTCAACCTGTTCGCGGCACCGTTCTACGTGCGCCTCGATCCCTGGCCGCGTCTGCAGTCTTATTGGGATCGGATCTCGAACCGGCCGGCGTTCCAGATGGCGGCGCAGATCGAGGGGCCGCAGGCGTTCTACGCCAAGGATTTCTACGAGGTGCCGGTGGATGACTGATCGTGTCGAGATTGTCGAAGTCGGGCCGCGCGACGGCTTGCAGAACGAGGCGCGCCTGATCCCGACGGCGGAGAAGATCGCGCTGGTCGACCTGCTGTCGACGGCCGGCTTCAAGCGCATCGAAGTGGCGTCCTTCGTGTCGCCCAAATGGGTGCCGCAGATGGCGGACGGGGCGGATGTTCTGGCCGGGATCACGCGGGCGGAGGGTGTGACCTATACCGCGCTGACGCCAAACATGCGGGGTCTCGAAGGCGCGCGGGCGGCGGGCGTGGAGGAGATCGCGGTCTTCGCCAGCGCGTCCGAGGGCTTCTCGAAGGCCAATCTCAATGCCACCATCGCGGAAAGCCTTTCGCGGTTCGAAGAGGTCGTGCGGGCCGCGACGCGCGAGGGGCGGCGGGTCAGGGGCTATGTCTCCTGCGTCACCGATTGCCCGTTCGACGGGCCGGTCGCGCCCGAGGCGGTGGCACGGGTATCGCAGGCGCTTCTGGATATGGGATGTGCCGAGATCAGCCTTGGCGATACCATAGGACGCGGTACGCCCGAGGCGGTGGACGCCATGCTGGACGCGGTTCTGGGCGTGGCCGACGCGCCGCTGCTGGCCGGCCACTTCCATGACACGAGCGGGCGGGCGTTGGAGAATGTCGACGTGGCGCTGGCGCGGGGTCTGAGGATTTTCGACAGCGCGGTCGGCGGGTTGGGCGGTTGCCCCTACGCGCCGGGGGCGGCGGGCAATCTGGCGACGGAGGCGCTTCTGGCGCATCTGGAGGCAGGCGGGTTCGAAACCGGGCTCGATGGAAACGTGATCGCGAAAGCGGCGGACATGGCAAGGGAGATGCGCAGTGGGACCAGTTGAACTCAACGTCGACGACAGGGGGGTGGCGTGGCTGAAGCTGAACCGGCCCGACCTCCACAACTCGATGAATTCCGCGATGATCGTGGAGCTAACGCTGATGGCGGGCCGCCTCGGCCGCGACCCGGCGGTGCGGGTCGTGGTGTTGACCGGCGAGGGGCGGAGTTTTTGTGCCGGGGCCGATCTTGGCTGGATGAAAGCGCAGATGGAGGCCGATGCGGAGAGCCGCGCGCGGGAGGCGCGGGCGCTGGCCGAGATGCTGGGTGCGCTCGACCGTCTGCCGAAGCCCCTGATCGGCCGGATCCAGGGTCAGGCCTACGGCGGCGGCATCGGCATGATGAGCGTGTGCGACGTGGCCGTGGGCGTGGACAGCGCGATGTTCGGGCTGACCGAGGTGAAGCTCGGGCTGATCCCGGCGACCATCGGGCCCTACGTGGTGGCGCGGATGGGCCCGGCGCGGGCGCGGCGGGTCTTCTTCTCGGGCCGGCGGTTCAGCGCGCGCGAAGCGGTTGAGCTGGGGCTTCTCGCCCGCGCGGTGCCGGAGGCCGATCTGGACGCGGAAATCGAGGCCGAGATCGCGCCCTACCTCGGCGCGGCCCCCGGCGCGGTGGCTGAAAGCAAGGCACTGGTCGCAACCCTTGGCGGTGCCCCGGACGAGGCGCAGATCAGCGCAACGATCGACGCGCTGATCGGGCGCTGGGAAAGCGCCGAGGCCGCCGAGGGGATCGGTGCGTTTTTCGACAAGCGCAAGCCGAAGTGGGCCGACGGCTGACAAGGGGCGGCGGCGAGGCGCTCGCGCCATGGCGCATCGCCCCTCCCGCCGTCCCGCATTTGCGCTAGACATCGTGGGGGGTTCTCCGTGATCCTGTCGGCCACGGCCCAAGGTAGAGGCTGGGTCTAGGGAGGACATCATGGCGATATTCGAAAGCCGTCACGGAACGGTCGAAATTCCTGCGATCTCGGTCACGCAAAAGCTGTTCGAGGGCTTCGAGGGGCGCGCCGATGACGTCGCGATGATCGACGGGCCGACGGGCCGCGAAGTGACGGCCGGCGCGATGATTTCGCAGATCAAGCGGCTCGCGGGCGGCCTGACCGAACGTGGTGTGCTTCCCGGCGGAACAATTGCGCTGCTGGCTCCGAACCTGCCGGAATATCCGATCGTCTTCCACGGCGTCGCCTGGGGCGGCGGAACGGTCACGACGATCAACCCGACCTACACGGCCCCGGAAATCCGTCACCAGCTGCAGGATGCGGACGCGCAGATGCTAGTGACGATCTCGATGTTCGCCGATGTCGCGCGCGAAGCGATGGAAGGGACCGGCTGCCGCGACCTCGTGGTGATCGACGGCGACGACCATGCGCTGTCGCTGGCCGACCTGATGGGCGCGGAACTGCCCGAGCAGGCGCCGGTTGACGTGGCCGAGCACGTGGTGGTGCTGCCCTATTCCAGCGGCACGACCGGGCGGCCAAAGGGCGTGATGCTGACCCATCGCAACCTCGTAGCCAACATCACCCAGTCGGCGGCGGTTGCCGAGATCGAGGAGGGCGACGTGACCATCGCCTTCCTGCCGTTCTTCCACATCTACGGCATGACCGTGCTGATGAACCTGTTCCTGAACCAGCGCGCGAAGATCGTGACGATGCCGCGCTTCGACCTTGAGATGTACCTGAAGCTGATCGAGCAGCATCAGGCGACGCGGCTCTACATCGTGCCGCCGGTGGCGCTGGCGCTGGCCAAGCATCCGCTGGTGGCGCAGTTCGATGTGTCCTCGGTCAAGGAAATCTTCTCGGGCGCGGCACCGCTCGGCGCGGAGATCGAGGCGGCTGTCGGCACGCGGTTCGGCGCCAATTCCGTGCAGGGGTACGGGATGACGGAACTCAGCCCGATCAGCCACATGACTTGCGGTGGCAACATCCGGCACGGATCGAGCGGGCAGGCGGTGCCGTCGACGGAATGCCGGATCGTGGACCCGGAAACGCTGGAAGACCTGCCTTCGGGCATGGAGGGGGAGCTGTGGATCCGCGGGCCGCAGGTGATGAAGGGCTACCTCAACAATCCCGACGCGACTGCCGAGAGCAAGACCGGGGACGGATGGCTGCGCACCGGGGATCTCGCCGAGATCGACGAGGACGGCTTCATGTACATCCGCGACCGACTGAAGGAGCTCATCAAGTACAAGGGCTTCCAGGTGGCGCCTGCCGAGGTCGAGGCGGCGCTTTGCGCGATGGACGGGATCAGCGACGCCGCGGTGATCGGAAAGGCCGACGCGGAGGCGGGCGAGGTGCCGGTGGCCTTCGTCGTGACCGACGGCACGGTCGAGGAAGCCGCGATCCGCGCCCATTGCGAGGGGTGCCTGGCCAGTTACAAGCGGCCCGGCGAGTACCGTTTCGTCGACAGTGTCCCGAAGAGCGCCAGTGGAAAAATCCTGCGGCGGGAGTTGCGGGAGGTGCTTTGACTGCGCGACGTGACCTTTCGACGGGGCCGCTTTGACGCAGGCGGCGCCGTTGACCGCGGCGCGGCGGCGGAATAGACCACGGGGGACCGGACCAACGAGGCCCCGATGACCGAGCTTCTGTCGAACTACGCCCCGATCCTGATCTTCCTGGCGATTGCCGTGGGGCTTGGCCTCGTGTTGCTTCTGGCGGCGGTTGTGCTGGCGGTGAGCAATCCGGATCCGGAGAAGGTCAGCGCCTATGAATGCGGGTTCAACGCGTTCGACGATGCGCGGATGAAATTCGACGTGCGGTTCTACCTCGTCTCGATCCTGTTCATCATCTTCGACCTCGAGATCGCCTTCCTCTTCCCCTGGGCCACGGCCTTCCCGGGCCTCAGCGACGTGGCGTTCTGGTCGATGATGGTCTTCCTCGCCGTGCTGACCATCGGCTTCGCCTACGAGTGGAAGAAGGGCGCGCTTGAGTGGGAGTGAGGCCCGTGCAAGCTTGCACAATCGGGTCAAGCGCCTGATACTGAAAGAAAATCCCAGCCTCGTTAATCGAAATTTAACCCGGAAACGTGCCGTATGACCGGGTCTAAACCACCGCCGTTGCCGGCCCCGCGCCCGTCCCTTGTGAAGCCGCTGGCCATTTGCGCGGCCATCGGCTGTGGCGGCTGGCTCGCCCTGAATGCCGGGGCCGGCGGCTACACCCTGCCCCCACCGGACAAACGCGAGGTCCCGCCGCTTGCCGGTGTCATCGGGCGCGAGGACAGGGTGCCCCTGGCCGAGTTCGCCCCCGACGATCCCGACGCCTTCCCCGGCTGGGAAGAGGCCGTTGCCGCGGTCGTCCGCATCTCGTGCGACGGCAGCGCCGCGGGGGGCGGCGTGCTGATCGGCGACGGCGACCGGATGCTGAGTGCCGCCCATGTCTTCCTCGAAGACAATGGGCGCCCGCGCCCCCGGAATGCCGGCTGCGTCGCCGTGAGCACCACGGGGGATCGCGTGCGGATGGACGTCACGCGCCTGAAGGCCGGGCCGTTCCGGGTGCCGGAGGCGCTGAGCAATCACCTGTCGGTCGGCATCACCCGCACCGACTGGGTGGTGGTCCGGCTGGAGCATGTGCCCGAAGGTGCCCGCCCCCTGCCCATCGCGACGGCGGAACAGATCACGTTGGACGAGCATTACCCGGTTCTGAACGTCAGCGGGGCCACGGACAATTTCGCCACCGATGGTTTCATCGCCCAGACCTGTGGCTACCGGGGCGTGCCGCCCTCGGCCTCGGCGCTGGACGCGGCTGGCGAGATCTACGGCCGCCTGGCGCAGGAGGGCGATGAATGGCTGGTCGCCCGCTACGATTGCGACGCGGGCGCGGGCAGCTCCGGCTCGCCGATCATCGGCTGGCATGAGGGCGCGCCTTACGTCTGGGGGATCGTCACCGACAGCCTGCGCGGCGACGAGCGTTGCCCGGACGTCGGCTACAACTTCTGCTACACGGCCGGGCCGCTTGTCACGGCGATGGACATCGTGCCCTGAAAAGACCTTGAGGAGTTCCGCGCCCCTGCGACCCCTTGTGGCAATCGGCGCGGATGACGTTGACCCTTGCCGCCCCCAGACGTATCTGGAGGCACAGGACCAGATGAGGGCAAGCCACCATGGGTATCGCCACGACCCCCAACCATGCCGGCGCGGACCGCGAGGTCGCGACGCAGACCCTGAACCGAGAGCTTCAGGACAAGGGCTTCCTTGTCACCTCGACCGAGGACCTGATCAACTGGGCGCGCACGGGCTCGCTGCACTGGATGACCTTCGGCCTCGCCTGCTGCGCGGTGGAGATGATGCACACCTCGATGCCGCGCTACGATGCCGAGCGGTTCGGGGTCGCGCCGCGCGCCTCTCCGCGCCAGTCCGACGTGATGATCGTGGCGGGTACGCTGACCAACAAGATGGCCCCGGCGCTGCGCAAGGTCTACGACCAGATGCCGGAGCCGCGCTACGTGATCTCGATGGGCTCCTGCGCGAACGGTGGCGGCTATTACCATTACAGCTATAGCGTGGTGCGCGGCTGCGACCGGATCGTGCCGGTCGACATCTACGTGCCCGGCTGCCCGCCGACGGCGGAGGCGCTGCTCTACGGCATCCTGCAATTGCAGCGGAAGATCCGCCGCACCGGCACCATCACGCGCTGAGGAACCTGCGATCATGAGTGAAGCCCTGCAAGAGCTGGCCGATTACCTGTCCGAGAAGCGCTCGGACGCGGTGCTGTCGACCGAGATCAACGCGGTCGGCGAGTTGACGGTGGACGTCGCCCCGGCGCAGATCGTGGATTTCGTGGAATTCCTGAAGACCGACCGGACCTGCCAGTTCTCGACCCTCGTGGACATCACGGCGGTGGATTATCCGAGCCGCGACCGGCGGTTCGACGTGGTCTATCACTTCCTGAGCATGTACCAGAACCACCGCGTGCGGCTGCGGGTGGCGATCCGCGAGGACGAGGTGATGTCGTCTATCACCGCGGTGCATTCCAGTGCCGGATGGTACGAGCGCGAGATCTACGACATGTTCGGCATCCTGTTCACCGGACATGACGACTTGCGCCGCCTGCTGACCGATTACGGGTTCCGCGGCCATCCCCTGCGCAAGGATTTCCCGACGACCGGCTACACGGAAGTGCGCTACGACGAAGAGCTCAAGCGCGTGGTCTACGAGCCGGTGAAGCTGGTTCAGGAATACCGCCAGTTCGATTTCATGAGCCCGTGGGAAGGCGCGCAATACGTGCTTCCGGGTGACGAGAAGGCGGAGGAGAAGGCGTGATGGACGGCGATATCCGCACCAATACCTATGACGACGGTTCGACCGACTACCAGACCGGTGAGCAGAAGATCCGCAACTTCAACCTGAACTTCGGGCCTCAGCACCCCGCGGCGCACGGTGTGCTGCGCCTGGTGCTGGAACTGGACGGCGAGATCTGCGAACGCTGCGACCCGCACATCGGGCTGCTCCATCGCGGCACCGAGAAGCTGATGGAGAGCCGCACGTATCTCCAGAACCTGCCGTATTTCGACCGGCTGGATTACGTGGGCACGATGAACCAGGAGCATGCCTGGTGCCTTGCCATCGAGCGGCTGACCGGCACCGAGGTGCCGCGCCGCGCGCAGCTGATCCGGGTGCTGTACTGCGAGATCGGGCGCATCCTGAACCACCTGCTGAACGTCACCACGCAGGCGCTGGACGTGGGCGCGCTGACCCCGCCGCTCTGGGGCTTCGAGGAGCGCGAGAAGCTGATGATCTTCTACGAGCGGGCCTCGGGCGCGCGCCTTCACGCGGCTTATTTCCGGCCCGGTGGCGTGCACCAGGACCTGCCGCCGGAGCTGATCGACGATATCGACGCATGGGCGGATGCGTTTCCGAAGGCGCTCGATGACATCGACACGCTTCTGACGGAAAACCGCATCTTCAAGCAGCGCAACGCCGATATCGGCATCGTCACCGAGGAAGACATCCAGAACTGGGCGTTTTCGGGTGTAATGGTGCGGGGCAGCGGGTTCGCATGGGACCTGCGGCGCGCGCAGCCATACGAATGCTACGACGAGTTCGAGTTCAAGATACCCGTAGGCAAGAACGGCGATTGCTATGACCGCTACCTCTGCCGCATGGCCGAGATGCGCGAGAGCCAGAAGATCATCAAGCAGGCCTGCGAAAAGCTGCGGATGCCCCAAAACCAGGGTGACGTGATGGCGCGGGGCAAGATGACCCCGCCGACACGCGGCGACATGAAGACGTCGATGGAAGCGCTGATCCATCACTTCAAGCTCTATACCGAGGGCTTTCACGTGCCGAAGGGCGAGGTCTATGCCGCCGTGGAAGCGCCCAAGGGCGAATTCGGCGTCTACCTCGTGGCGGACGGCACCAACAAACCCTACCGCGCCAAGCTGCGCGCGCCGGGCTTCCCGCATCTTCAGGCGATGGATCACCTGTGCAAGGGCCACCAGCTGGCGGATGTTTCCGCGATTCTGGGGTCGCTCGACATCGTGTTCGGGGAAGTGGACCGGTAGGGTCCGATCACAAAGCCGTAACCCTATGGAAAGCCTGCCGTTCGGCGGGCTTTTTCTTTATGCTAGGCATCGGGAAACGTGTTCAAAGGACCCCAGATCATGCGCAACGCCCTTTTCCTGTCTCTCCTCGGCCCGGCGGGCCTCCTCGCAGCGTCCATGGCCCATGGCCAGGCCGCGACGCCCGAAGATCACCCCGGCTACCCGCTGGCGCAGGCCATAGCCGAGCGGGGCTGCGTGTTGCACCAGGACGACGTGAACGAGGTGATGGAGGGGATCGGCGTGGACAGCGCGATCTTTCCGCAAATGGCGGTGCCGCTGATGCAGACCGGGTTCCTGCGGCCCTCGGGGGAGGGCACGCTGACGCTGGTGAACTGGGGGCTGTGCCTCGATGGGTCGGCGGAAACCGGCGCGGTCCAGACCGAGTAAGCTACGGATTCCCTCCGTTGTGACAGAGGGCCCCAATCGTCAATTTGGTCTCACGAACTCGTGACACACCTGAAACGATTGGAGCCCCCCGATGCGCCCGCTGCTGCCCACCGCCCGCACCCTTTCCTCCGACCTCCCTGCTGCCGACGCCTGCGTCGCGCGGGCCGAGCGTGTCATCGCCCGGATGCAGGCCGGGGGGCGCGTCACCTCCGATCCGTCGAACTGGCGTCCCGCCCAATCCCCCTGGCGCTGAACGTCCAAGGTTAGCCCGGCGGAAAGAAGGGGTCCGGTCCGGGCGAGGGCGTCTTTCCTGACATCGTGCAGGAAAGGCGCCCTTCTTTGTTTTGCACTACCCATGATCTGCGTTGGCGGTTAGCGTCTGGCCATAACCAACGGAGTTTCCATGAAAATTATTCGCGCTTTTGCCCTTTCTTCCCTCGCTGCCGCCCCGATGGGCGCCCCGGTTCTGGCCCAGTCCGACCTCTCGCCCGATGCAACTGTCCTTTCGGCGGCGATGGAGCAGATGGGATGCAGCATTTCACCCGGCCCGCAGGAAATGGAGGCGCGCCGCTTGTCGGGTCTCGACGGGGAACAGATCGCAGCGGCGGCGCAAGAATTATTTAGCGCCGGGTTGTTGCAGCTGCAGGGCGAGGCGCTTGTGGTGGTCACCGGCTCGTGTCTTGAGACGGCAGGACTCCCCGATGCACCCGAAACAATGATCGCGACCCTTACCGGGCTCAGGGACACCGGATGCGTGCTGCACGAGGACGAAGCGAATGCGTTCATTGAAGCGCGCGGCCCGCGTGAGGTGATCGTGGGCCATCTTCGCGACCTAGAAGTGGTCAACCTCGTGCGCCGGGTCGGTTCGTTGCCGGGGTTATTGCTCGACCAGCGGGCCTGTGGGGCGGAGGATGGTGTGATTGCAAGTTTTGCCGCGCAAGTGCCAGATATCCTCGAGCTTCCCGAGGTGAACCGGATGCCTTTTACCGCCGAGGCCGTATCGACGCGCGTGCTCTACGTCGAATGGCTGGCGAGCCAAGAGGGGTGCGCGCTCCCGGCTTCCGAGTCGTTTGACGGAATGGCGGAGCTTGGGGCGGACAATACGCTCGAATTCGTGGTCGTGCCTTTGTTGGACGCCGGTATCCTTCCCAGCGACAGTGGATCGATCACCCGCTTGAGCGACGAAATGTGCGCGGCGGGTCGTGACGAGCGCCGGGCTGCGGTCGAGGCGACGCGTTAGGCGGAGGGCCCGGGCCTGCACGCGGCCGAATGTCAGGCTGCGCCATAGCGCGCATGGACATCCCCGGCCATTTGCGCGAAACCCGGGACCGTTGATACGACCGCCAGGGGAATACCCACATGCTGCGACGCCTGCATCCCGAGCAACCGGACAGCTTCGCCTTCACGCCCGCCAACCAGGCCTGGGCAGAGGCGCAGATCACCAAGTATCCCGAGGGCCGCGCCGCCAGCGCGATCATCCCGCTTCTGTGGCGTGCGCAGGAGCAGGAGGGCTGGCTGACCCGTCCGGCGATCGAGGCTGTGGCCGACATGCTGGGGATGGCCCATATCCGGGCGCTGGAAGTCGCGACCTTCTACTTCATGTTCCAGCTTCAACCGGTGGGGTCGGTCGCGCATATCCAGATCTGCGGTACCACGTCGTGCATGATCTGCGGGGCCGAGGACCTTGTCGCCGTGGCGAAGGAAAAGATCGCGCCGCGCGCCCACGAGTTGAGCGCCGATGGCAAGTTCTCGTGGGAAGAGGTCGAGTGCCTCGGGGCCTGCGCCAACGCGCCGATGGCCCAGATCGGCAAGGATTATTACGAGGACCTGACGGCGGAGAGCTTCGCGGGCCTGATCGACGCGATGGCCAAGGGCGAGGTGCCGACGCCGGGGCCGCAGAACGGGCGCTACGCGTCTGAGCCTGCGGGCGGTCTGACCTCGCTCAAGGATCACGAGAACGGTCGCGACGAGGTCAATGCCTCGGTCCGGCTGGCGAAGGACATCGGCGATACCCTCAAGCGGATCGACGGGACGGAGGTGCCGCTTCTGGCGCCCTGGGGTGACGCAGGCGGACGCGGCAACCAGCCTTCGATCCCCGACGCCGAGCGGGATTCGATGCTGAACAAGGGCGGTTTGCCCGGCAAGGGCGAGACCCCCGGTCCGCGCCCGGCCGAGGACAAACCCGCCGACAAGACCGGCGTGACCGAGCAGGAGGCACCCGGTGCGTCGCGTGCAAAGCCGCCGTCGAAACGCAATCCGAAGGGTGAGGCGGCAGAGGCCACCGCATCTGACAAGACCGGCACGGCGTCCCCGGACAGCGGCACGGTCGAGGAACAGGCGCCCGAACGGCTCGACGGGCCGCGTGATGGCACAGCCGACGACCTCAAGCGGATCAGCGGTGTGGGGCCGAAGCTGGAAGGTGTGCTCAACGAGATGGGCTTCTACCACTTCGACCAGATCGCCGCGTGGGGACCTGCGGAGGTGGCGTGGGTCGATGCACGGTTGAAGTTCAAGGGCCGGATCGAACGCGACGACTGGATCGCTCAGGCCAAGAAGCTCGGCACCGAAAGCTGAGCCCCCGGCAACGGGTGATACCGCGGTCGTGCTGCCACGCTGTGGGGCATTTGGCGACTCAGCGGGAGACAGAGGCCGAATCCTGCGCTAGCATCCCTCGAAGACTCGACAAAAAACGTTGAACGACTTGGGGGTTTTGCGATGAACAATTCCGGCGGAGGGGCATGCCTGCCCTGGACTTGGGGCATTTCCGCATTGGTGGGAACCCTGGCGGCGGTGCTGTTGTGGGTCCTTGGGGGATGGAGCTTCATGCAGGGGGCCTTCATGGCGGTCCTGGTGACGCTGATCCTCGGGGCAATCCTGACGATCACGATGTGCAACGATGGATCGCGACCGGCCCAGACAGGGACAGGCGGCGGTGCGGCATCCGGATCGACCGGACCGGCAGGGGCCGCGGCAACCGGCGTGAGTGCAGGAGTCGCCAGCGCCGCACCGGCTGCGGACAGCAGCGCGGAAGCGGCGGCCGCAGCGCAGACCGGGGCCGACGAGGAGC
>WVSM01000008.1 GCA_015689645.1 Rhodobacterales bacterium HKCCE4037 | reverse complement strand
GGGAACCTGTAGCGCGTGGCCGCCCGCGCCTTGGCCTGTTCGGTCTGCAGTTCCGTCAGGCGGTTGGCCTGCTCCAGCCGACGGGCAGAGGTCGAGACCGCGTCGGCGGCGGCCACCGCGAAGCCGTCCCAACGCCACAGGTCGCCGTCGCGGCTGACGAGGCGCTGACCGGGTTGCAAAAGCGGTTGCAGGCGCGGCCCGTCTGCGGCGTCGATGATGCCAATCTGGGACAGGCGGCGGGCCAGGACGGAGGGGGCCGTCGTGACCTCGGTGGCCGGTTGCGCGCCAGCGGGCAATGCCGCCGCCGCATCGTAGCCCGGAAGGTCGGACCAGCCCGAGGCGCCGGGCGTCTCGGCGCGGGCGGCTTTCAGGTCGTCGGAGAGGGCGGCGCCAATCGCGGCCTCGAACCCTGGCGAGACGCTCACTTCGTCGAGCACCTGATCGCCGTCGCCCCGGTCACGTTCCAGCACGCGTGCGAGGGCGTTGACCTCGGCATCCAACGTCCCGGCGCGGCCTTCGGCCTCGTTCCGGGCCGAGCGCGCCTCGGCTTCAGCGACCTGCGCATCGGCGCGGGCGGCTTCGGTTGCCAGCAAGGCTTCCTCGGCGCGGGCGGCGAGGTCAGTGGCGCGGGTCAGCGCATCGGCGGCATCGGTCGCCTCGCGCTTGAGGGTCTCTAGACGGGTCTCGGCCTCGCTGGCGGCGGATTTGGCCTTGTCGGCATCGGCCTCGTTCCGGGCGACGGCTTTCTCGGCCTCGCCGATGCGCCGTTCGATGGCCTGGTGGCGGGCGGCGAGGGCGGCGGATTGCTCGGTCAGGTCCGAGAGTTCGGCCTCCTGCCCTGCCAGCACGCTCCGCGCGTCGGTGACTTCGTCGCGGGCCAGCGCGAGGCGTTCGTCCTGACCATCCTGCTTGGCCTGCAACTCCCGCCGTTCGGAGCGCAGACGCTCCACCGTTTCGGACGCGTCGGCGTTCAGCGTTTCCTCCCGCTCGCGGTCCTTGTCGATCTGGGCGATTCGGGCGGTGAGGGTCTCCACGGCGGCCTCGGCACGGTCGGCCTCGGCTTGAAGCGAGTCGCGTTCGACCAGCAGGCGCTGAAGGATCGCTGCGGCGACGGCATCTTCCTCGCGCATGGGGGGCAGCGCCTCCTCGGCGGCTTCGCGCGCCTTCACGGCCTCGCGCGCGGCGGCTTCGGCCTGCGCGGCGGTGGTCAGGCCAGTGCGCAGTGCTTCCTCGGCGCGGAGGCGGGCGGCGTCGGCATCGCGCCAGCGCAGGAACAGGAACAGCCCCTCGGCGAGGCGCAATTCCGAGCCGATTTCACGGTAGCGTGCGGCCTGTTTGGCCTGCCGGGCCAGCGCATTGAGTTGCGAGGCGAGTTGTTCGAGAACGTCGTCGATGCGCGCGAGGTTGGTCTCGGCGGCCTTCAACTTCAGCTCCGCTTCGTGGCGGCGCTGGTAGAGGCCCGAGATCCCCGCGGCCTCTTCCAGCACCCGCCGACGCGCCTTGGGCCGCGCGTTGATCAATTCGGAAATCTGGCCCTGCCGGACGAGCGCCGGGCTGTGCGCGCCGGTGGAGGCGTCGGCAAACAGCATCGAGACATCGCGGGCGCGGACGTCCTTTCCGTTGAGCTTGTAGGCGCTGCCCGCATCGCGGGTGATGCGGCGCACGATGTCGATCTGGTCTGCATCGTTGAAGCCGGCAGGGGCGAGCCGGTCGGTATTGTCGATCTGGAGCGAAACTTCGGCGAAATTGCGCGCAGGCCGCGTTGCAGCACCGCCGAATATCACGTCTTCCATTCCCGCGCCGCGCATCGCAGTCGGGCGGTTTTCGCCCATCACCCAGCGCAGGGCTTCGAGAAGATTGGACTTTCCGCAGCCATTCGGCCCGACCACGCCGGTCAGGCCATCGGCGATCACGAGGTCCGTGGGATCGACGAAGGATTTGAATCCATTGAGCCTGAGTTTGGTGAAACGCACGTTCCGCCCGCCTGTTCTGCACGATTCTGATTTCGGGAGAGTGTCCGGATCGGGGCCATGCGAGTCAACATGAGCGAACATCATATCGTGTGTTTTGAATGGTTATCCCCAAGATATATGCGCCAACCACAAGCCCATGATGGACCGATACACATCAGTCTAGGCTGAGTGCCGCAGCGTCCGATTGGCTGATTCCTTTGCCTGCAACACTTGCGCAGCCCCGACATACGCATAGTTGAGTAGCGTGCGGCAGGGTGTTACCTTGTTCGCAGCCCGGCGTCGGGGTTCTTCAGGCGCGAGAGCCATGGAGGGCAAGGTCCTGACGGGACTTACTCAGGCGGCACAGACCGCCGCACCGACGGCGCGCCATGCGCGCCCAGAGCCGACTTACACCAGCGAAGCGCTGTTGGAGCGGATCCTGACTTCTCTGAATGACGACAAGGCCGAAGATGTTGTGCAGATCGACCTGCGCGGCAAATCGTCGATTGCCGATTACATGGTCGTGGCTTCTGGCCGGTCGACCCGGCAGGTCTCGGCGATCTCGGAAAAGCTTGTCGAGCGGTTGAAGGCCGAGTTCGGCCTGATCGCGAAGATCGAAGGCAAGGATGCGGGCGACTGGGTTCTGATCGACACTGCGGACGTGATCGTCCACGTGTTCCGGCCCGAGGTGCGGGATTTCTACCAGCTGGAGAAGATGTGGCAGCCGCCGGCGGCCACCAACTGACGGCTGGATGAAGGTCCATCTTTGCGTTGTCGGACGCCTGAAGGGCGGTCCGGAGAGGACGCTGATCGACGATTACCTGGATCGGTTCGACAAGGTGGGGCGCGGCCTTGGGCTGACGCTGGGCCGGGTCGTGGAGGTCGAGGATCGCAAGGGCGGCGGCATGGCGGCGGAGGCGGATCTGCTGCGCAAGGCCCTTCCGTGCGAGACCTTCTGGGTGATGGATGAGAGGGGCGAGGTGATGACCTCGCCCGATTTCGCGCAGCGGCTTGGGGCGCAGCGGGATCGCGGTGCCGGAGACCTGGCGCTGGTGATCGGTGGCGCGGACGGCATCGAGCCGGGGTTCCGCGCCGAGGCCGGATTGTCGATTTCCTTTGGCAAGATGGTGTGGCCCCACATGCTGGCCCGCGTGATGCTGTCCGAACAGCTTTACCGGGCCGCGTCGATCCTTGCCGGTTCGCCGTATCATCGCGTGTAGCGAGCGGGAAACCGCGTTTCCCGTGTGGATTTCCGCGAAATCCAAGGCCGCTTCGGTCGAAAGTTGTGCGAGGGAAAACGCGGTTTTCCTCACGGATTGCGCGGCAATCCGGTTGCGCGTCACTGCATCAGGATATCCTGCCGGTGCCGGCGGAGCAGCAATAGCCCGAAGAACAGCGGGATCAGCGCCCAGAGCAGAACCAGTGTGAACGACACGAAGTCCGGCTGGTAGGTGGGATAGACCCCCTGCCGGAAGAGGGTTGTGGCGTGTATCCACGGGCTCCACCACAGCACGTCCTGCGCGCCCTGCGGCAAGTCCTCGACAATGAAGAACACGCCCGCGGCCACCAGAAGCGGTCGGCTGAGAATGCCCCAGACCTGCGCGTAGACGGGAAACAGCCCCGACAGCGCGCAGTTGAGCGTGCCATGGCCGAGGCCGAGCGCGGCCATCATCGCCAGCGCCCCGAGCAGCGAAGGAAGGTCGAGCCGGGTGTTCGTCTCGGTCCACCAGAGGATGCCGGCCATGGCGATCACGACGACGGCGATGCCCGTCAGCGTGTTCAGGACGAACCGTGCCAGCACTGCGTCGATCCACGACACGGCGGGATACATCAGCAGCGGCTTTGAGAAATTGAGCGCATTGCTGATGTGCAGTTGCAGCGTGTTGTAGAGGAAGAACACGAGGTAGCCGGAGGCGTAGAACAGCAGGAAGGACGAGCCGAGCGGCGGCACGCGGATCAGGAATTGCAGGGCGATGGAGATCACGATGACCGCGCCGATCGGCTCCAGCACCGCCCAGACATAGCCACCGGGGGAGCGGCCATAGCGCGTCGACATCTCGCGCAGCATGAGCGCGAGCGTCGCGCGCAGGGCACGGTGCATTTTGCCGGATGGCAGGCTGGCGGGCTGGGGCGGGGCGATCACGCGGGCGTCTCTTATCCGGGGCATTCATCGGGAATTAACGGGACTCAGTATCTATGGACCTGGTCAACAAGTGATGAATGCCGGGGGCGAAGTGCCGATGTTGCCGAAACCGAAGCTGGTCGAAACGGACGTGGATGCGGTCGCCCGGATCGCGGCGGCGGCGCGGGCGCGAAAGGATGCGAAGCCCCCGAAAGTGATCCAAGTGCGCGCGACGGTAGGCCCGGCGAAGATGCGCGTCCGCCACTGGGGGCAGATAGTGTCCTTCCTTCTCCTGGTGGTGCTGCCCTTCGCGGCGACCGCCTTCTACCTGGCGGAGCGGGCGACGCCGCAATATGCCTCGACCGTCGGGTTCACCGTCCGCTCGAACGAGACCGCGATGCCCACCGACCTTCTGGGCGGTATCACGCAACTGGCCGCGGGGCCGGCGAATGTGGATGGCGATATTCTACACGAATTCATCGAGAGTCAGACGCTGGTGAACCGCCTTTTGCAGCGGATGGATTTGCGGGATCACTATGCCGCGCCCCATGAACGCGACCCGGTCTTCGCGCTGTCGCCCGATGCCACGACCGAGGACTTTGTCCGCTATTGGCAGCGGGTCGTGCGGCTCAGCTACGATCAGGCGACCGGGTTGATGGAATTGCAGGTTCTGGCCTTCGACGCGGAGACGGCGCACCGGGTCACGCGGGCCATCATCGAGGAGAGCCAGACCCTCCTGAACGAGCTGAACGTGGCGGCGCGAACCGATTCCGTGCGCTATGCCGAAGATGACCTTGCCATCACCACGGCGCGTCTGGTGCGCGCCCGGGAGGACCTTGCTGCCTTCCGGTCCCGCACGCAGATCGTCGATCCGGAAATCGACCTCGAAGGGCGGCTGGGGGTTCTGACGAACCTGCAACAGCAATTAGCGGAGGTGTTGGTGGAATACGATCTGCTGAGCGCCAACACGGCCAACCCCAACGACACGCGCCTGCAACAGATGCGCCAGCGGGTCGAAGCGATCCGCGCCCGGATTTCCGAAGAGCGGGGGACCTTTACCGTGGTCGGAGAGGATGGGCGGGACGAGGCTTACGCCGACCTGATGACGGAATACGAAGGCCTCGTCGTGGCACGCGAACTGGCGGAAACAACCCATGGCCTTGCCGTGGCCGCGCTGGACCTCGCGCGGACCAATGCCGCGCGGCAAAGCCGCTACCTTGCGGTGTATATCGAGCCGAGAGTGCCGGATAGCGCGGAATACCCCCGTACGGCCATGATCCTCGGGCAGGTGGCGCTGTTCCTGCTGATCGCGTGGTCGATCCTCGCTCTGATCGTCTATTCGATCCGGGACCGGCAGTAGAGGCGCGCCGCCCGATGATCCGGTTCGAGAACCTGACGAAGAGCTTCATGGTCAACGGCACCCGGCGCGTGGTGATCGACAACCTGAACCTGACCTTGCCGTCGGGCCGCTCGCTCGCGCTGCTGGGGCGCAACGGGGCAGGCAAGTCGACGCTGATGCAGATCATCGCTGGCAACATGCGGCCGGATTCCGGGCGCGTGGTCAGCGACGGGTCGATCAGTTGGCCGGTGGGGTTCGCAGGCTCGTTCCACCCGCAGCTGACCGGCGC
Organism: Rhodobacterales bacterium HKCCE4037; assembly: GCA_015689645.1. GTDB lineage: Bacteria > Pseudomonadota > Alphaproteobacteria > Rhodobacterales > Rhodobacteraceae > Gymnodinialimonas. The sequence goes on along the minus strand of WVSM01000008.1, from coordinate 173,841 downwards.
GCAGAACACCCGCTTCATTGCACGCATCTACGGCGTCGACACCGACGAACTGGCCGATTTCGTGCAGGACTTCGCGGAATTGGGGGACCACTTCCGCATGCCGGTGCGCACCTACAGCCAAGGGATGCGATCCCGCCTGACCTTCGGCCTGTCGATGGGCATCGCCTTCGATACCTACCTCGTGGACGAGGTGACCGGTGCGGGCGACGCGTCTTTCCGGCAGAAAAGCAAACTGGTTTTCCGCGACCGGATGGAGCGTGCCGGCGCGATCATGGTCAATCACAATCTAGGCGAATTGCGCGAATACTGCGATCATGCCCTTGTCCTGGAACAGGGAAGGTTGCGCTATTTCAACGACTTGGATCAGGCGATCGAGGTGCATCAGGCAACTTTGAGGCACAATCCCGGCGCAGGCCAGTCCGAGACCGGGCAGGACAGCGACACCGCCACGACCTGATTGCGTCACCGCGCGAGAATTGAAACGGAAGGTCCCGGTTCCGCCCGGTTTGACCGCCAATTCGCCGCCATCCGACCACAGCAAATTCCGACCTTTATCCGAGAAAACCCCGAGCAACCTGGGGGTTTTCACGATGTCGCAACTGGTCTTTCAATCACGCTTCACGTCTGGACTGAGCAGCCTTGATTACGGCGTCACGGACCTCATGATCATCGAGGGCGCTGGAGGGCCGATGCTCTATGCGACCTCGGGCCAGCTTGGCGGGCTTTCGGCCTATGAACTGGGTCAGCCGGGCGCGGCGAGCCTTGCGGATTTCGCGCTTTACGATGCCGGTTGGGCCGATGGCATGATGCGCGACCTTGCCCTTGTGGACAACAACGGAACGGTGTCGCTGGCGGTTGCAGCCTCGGGCGCGCAACAGGTGCGCGTGTTCGAATTGTCATCGAACGGCGATATCGGGCAGAGCGACCTGATGTCCGGCGTCAATGCGGCGAACGACGTGTCGGTCGACCTGTCGCAATGGGGCGCCGACATGTTGTTCATGGCGCCCGAAGCCTCGGGAGAGATCCAGGGCTATTTCATCTCGGCAAACGGCACACTGACTCAGCAGATCACCGTATCGGACACGGCGCAGACCTACGTCGCCGACGCCATCGGGATCGAGACATTCGAGATCAATGGCGTCGCATTCATGGCCAGCGTCAGCCAGAGGGATTGCGGCGTCTCCGTCTTCTACATCGACCCCACGAACAAGCTGCACAACACCGCGAACCTTGGTGTGAACGAAGGTCTGGGGATCATGACGCCGACCGACAGCGCGTTGGTCACGCTTGGCGGCAAGGTCTTCATGATCGTTGCCTCCGCCCCTAGCGATGCGCAGGGCCAGTCCGGGGCGATCACCGTGCTGGAGATCGGGCCGGATGGCTCGATCCGGGATGTGGAGCATATCAACGACACCGCCGACACGATGTTCGGCCGGGTGCAGACGCTGGACGTGATCGAGCATGACGGACAGGCCTACGTGCTGGCCGGGGGCGGTGACGACGGGCTTACGCTGTTCGCGATGCTGCCGAGCGGGCGGCTGCAGTTGCTGGACGTCATGACCTCGGCCGAGACGACGGGCTTCGACAACGTCTCGGCCACGGCCATGATGATGGACGGCGACACGCTGCGTATCTTCGCGGCGACCGAGGCGCAGGCCGGCTTTGCCGAGATCACGATGGACCTGTCGGACCAGGGCAGCGTCCTGGTGGCGGGCAACCAGGGCGAAAGCCTGAATGGGACCGGGCTTGACGATATCCTGATCGGCGGCGCGGGGGCCGACAGCCTGACCGGCGGTGCCGGCCATGATCTTATAGAAGATGGCCATGGCTCTGACACGCTGCACGGCGGCAATGGCGCGGATATCTACATCCTGCGGGCAGACGGGATGACGGACCGGATCGAGGATTTCCAGCCGGGACAGGATCGGCTCGACCTGAGCGACTGGCCGATGCTCTACGATCCGGCGCAGATCGGCTACACCGCCACCGGGACCGGCGCGATCCTGACCTGGCGGGGCGAAGTGCTGGAAATCGTGACGCGTAGTGGGCAGATGCTGACCTCGGCCGAAGTGCAGGCGGCGATCCTATCGACCGCGCAACGCGCGCCGGACTGGGACGCGGTCTTCGGCAATTCCGGAGCGCAGGATATCCAGGGCACGTCGCTGGACGACGTGTTCGTCACCGGCGCAGGCAACGACACGGTCACCGGCGGCATGGGCAACGATTTCATCGACGCGGGCGCGCAGAACGACAGTGTTCAGGGTGGCTTCGGGGACGATACGCTTCTGGGCGGCGACGGAGACGACATCCTCGACGGCGGCATCAACAACGACACGCTGAGCGGCGGGTTGGGCAACGATACGCTCTACGGGATGGCCGGAGTGGACACGCTGGTCGGCGGCGATGGCGACGACCTGATCTTCGGCGGGGACGACCCGGATGTTCTGCTCGGACTTGGCGGAGCTGATACGCTCGACGGAGGGGAGGGCGATGACCTCTATTACGTTGGGGCGGGTCACCTGCTGACCGACACGGGCACGCAGGGATATGACGTCGCGATCATTCTGGATGGTGGCGGTGACAGCATTTCGCTGGCTGGCTGGAGCGGGATCGAGCGGATCGAAGGAAATGTCGGCGACGACGTTATCGACGCTACCTCCCTCGGCGAAGCGATCTTCGTCTGGGCCAACGCGGGTAACGATACAATCCACGGCGGGAGCGGAAACGACACCCTTCTGGGCGGAGACGGTAATGACTACATCACGGGCGGCGGCGGCTTGGACACGATCCTGGGCTGGAGCGGTGACGACACGGTCGATGCCGGGGCTGGCGACGACATCATCTACGTGTTCGACGATGGAGACGTGGTCCATGGCGGCGCGGGCTACGACGAGGTGGTCGTGCGCGACGCCAGCGGGATCAACCTGAGCATTGGAGGTTGGAGCGGTGTTGAATGGGTCATGGGGTATTCCGGAGACGACACGCTGAACGCGGTTGGCTATGGCGAGGATATCGTGCTGGTCGGCGGCAACGGGTCGGACGTGATACTGGCCGGAAATGGGAACGATACGATCTACGCCGATGCAGGGGACGATTTTCTGTATGGAAGCGCCGGTGATGATGCCCTCATCGGCTCTGGCGGAAATGACACGATGGAGGGTGGGGCCGGGCGGGATTACCTTGCAGGCGGGTCCGGGTCCGATGTGTTCATCTTCGATGATGGCTTCGGCGCGGACGTGATCGCCGGGTTCGAGAACGGGCAGGACCGACTTGATGTCGGCGGTCTGACCGGTGTGTCTGGATTTGCCGACCTGACGATCTGGAGTGCCGGGGGGCATACGTTCGTTCATGCCGATGGGGATGCCCAGAATTTCGTCACGCTGGCGGGCTACACGGGCGGGCTGGATGCGTCGGATTTCATTTTTTGAGCAAGGTTGGAGACTCGAGACCGCGGAAAACGATGTTCCCCGTGTGGGGTTTCCCTAGGGCGAGCGTCTCCTACTCGCAACAGCATGCACATTTTCCGGCGGAACGCAGCCACGACACTCTTGCACGCGCCGTCAGGCAGCGTAGCCGAACGTCCGCGCGTAATCTGATCGCTTGAGGGCCGTTTGCAGACGGGCGGCTTCTTGCGTTGCGAAAGCGGCCGCGATGGCGTTCGAGAAGGGTTTTCGCCCGCTTTCGTTTGCCACCGGCAGGCGCGGCGTACGGCCGATGGCCCAATCGCAGAAAAGTGGAAAGGCCTTGTCCAGTTCCTCGTAGCGGATAATGCCGAATTGGGCATTGCCCTCGGTAGTGTGCCATAGGAGACCATCCCGTTTGAATCCAGCCAGGTCGAGGCCCAGACCCATTCGGTAATGCTGGTCGAACCAATCCGCAGGCCGAAGCGCCGAGAGGAGCAACTGGCGCTGCTGATGCGGCCAGTCGCGCGCGCGGCCCATCCGGTGCGGATCGCCGGAGCGACTGGCATCGAGACAGGATTCCACCGTCGGAAAATCGGAGAGATGTTCCTCCAGCTTGCCGAGGAACCGTGTCAGGCCGAGGCGGATCCGTGCATCCCGACTGGCACTGGCGTTCTCCGGCGCCAAACCGCAGAGGAGATCCGTGTAGCCGCAGATGTCCTGCAACACGCTGGACCGAAACCACGTGAAGGGATCGCGGGTCAGCGACAGGACCACGAGGCGGCGGGGATCGGTGCCGGACCGGATGCGGTTGATTGCCCGTGTGATCGCGGCGTTCTCGGCCATCTGGCCCATCTGGTGATTGAAGAAGTAATCCGTATTCGCCGGGTTCAGAGCGACGCGCAGAACCTTGCGCAGCGCAGCCTCACCGAGGAAGTGACAATGGGCGGCTTCGACACCTTCCAGCGAGGCGAGCGCCTTGGTGATGGCCGTGCTGGCCACTTTCCCCATCTGGAAGACGACACCGTAGATCTCGGTCACGGCCGGACCTCGTTCGACGGATCCGAAGCCGGTTGTCGAACGTCGGCGGGAAGCAGACCTTCCGCCACCAGCCAATTGAAAAAGCCATCGTGCACATCGAATGGATCCCGGAAGGCAGCCCGCAAGTCCGCACGGTCCCGATAAAGGTGACGAATGGAATCGGGGATGTTGCGACCGTTGGAGAATGAGCCGTAGTGCCAGTACCGATCGGGAACGCCAACCGGTCGGGCCTCTGCGACGGCGCGTTTGTACCAGGCCCATACCTCGAGCACCTCGGGATTGTCATGGGCGTAGCGACGGGTCATCTGATCACCGACCGGGCCGAGCTTGGTGAAATGGAAAAAGCGCAGCGGTGCGCCGTTGATGGTGATTTCGCCCGCGTCCGAAAAGGCGAGGCGACGCTGCGATAGGTTCCAGCTCGCGACGTTGCAGCCGGGGTCCCGCAAGACGTGGACATCGTCGAAGAAGCTGGGGACCAGGTCACACCATTTCTGGTCGGTGAACAGGCCCTTCGGAAGGTTGTCCTGGCACCAGTCAAGAAGGCGATCGCCCCACCACTTGGCGAAGCGGCGCCCCTCGCCGTCGGGCGCGTTTCTGACACCCACGAAACCGAGATTATAGGCGCCCCATTTGAGCGAGGCGATTTCATTGTCGCCAATCGCCACCGCGTTTTCGCGCGGCTCAGGGTCCAGCTGGTGCGGGGTAAGCAGGATCTCGGCCGTGTCGAGGGCGTCCGTCAGCAAGGACAGGTTATCGAACACCGCGATGTCAGGGTCGAAGAACAGCACTTTCTCCGCGTCGGGGCGGTCAAGCAGATATGCCATGGCACGGCCCTTTATGGCGGTGCAGGCCTCGACGATGTTGTGGCAGAAGAGCCATGAATGCAGCCGGTCGCCCATTTCTTCGCGCAGCAGGTCTTCGACTGTAAGGACGGAGTCGAAATCGTTCAGCAGATCGGTTTGTAAGGTGCCTTCGGGGGGCATGTCCGTGATGACAGCACACAGGTGCCAATCTGCGTGCTGCCTGCGGAGGCTGCGGGCGAGGATGCGGGCCCGGTCCAGATAGGAATAGGTGAACGAGGAGAAGGCATAGACGGTCATGATGCGGCCCGCACCTTGCTGGTCCGGGACGCGGACCTGGACGCACGGCGCCGCGGCTTGCGGGCAGGCTCGCTGGCAGCGACGGGCGTGTCGAGCACGGCGAAGCTGAACGCGCCGAATGTGGCCACGAGGCTTGGCTGTTTCTTGCGTCGCGCACGTGTCGCCCTGGCCAGGGATCTTGGTTCGAGAAAGGCATCGAGTGCATCGGTGTCGGGGAGGACCTGGCCACGGCCTGTCTCCCGTACAAGCGCCGCGACATTGCCGCTTCCGGGATGGGTGAGGACATGGGCGCCGGCCTGCAGCGCCTCGACCGTGACGAAGGAATAGGTCTCGACGAATTGCGCCCAGTGCAGAACGAAATCGACATTCTCGCGCCGGAGAGCATCCGCCATGGCATCGGGCGTTTCGGCGGTCACATCGACCGGGATCACCGGGATGCCAGGTTCCCGGTGGGTCGGCGATCCGAAGTAGAGGAACCGAAGGTCGCTGCGTCCAAGGTGACGGCGCGCAACGTCCCGGAAAACGGCATATCCCTTGTGTCGCCTGGGTGCACCGAGGAAGGCGATCGTGGTCGGCCCGGATTTCGGTGGCGTGACGGCGGCGCCTTCGGACAGGACCGCGTGGGGCACGATCTCGAACCGTTCGAATGGTAGATCGCCTTTGGCGAAGACGATGTCGGCGGCCGACTTCGAGGGGGCAATGACTTGAGTCGGAATCATGTGCAGAAGGGCGCGCAGGCGACGCAGATGCTCGCGTCGTTCTTGCCCGAAGAGGCATATCCGGCAGGCAGTAGATGACGGTTCGGGCGCGTTGCACTGGCGTACGAGATTGCTTTGCAAAGCATAGCTGGGGCAGAGGAAGAACTGGTCGTGCAACCAGGCGTTCAGGCGCGCGGCCCCCGCGGCCTTGCTGAGGGCTGCGACATCCTCTGGGGAATGGCCGAGAAGCGCGTGCAGGACGATGTCGATCTTGCGGCTGTCGCGGAACCGGCGGGCGACGTCGATGACGCTGTCGATATGCAGGGGCCCGATACGCTGACCTGCGACGGTGGCGTAGAGTACGGGATTATCACCCAATGGCGCCAGGCGGGGGCGCGGGCGCGCGGGGTGCAAGGCGATGTAACCTGCGCCACGCTCCGCCGCGATCCGCGCTTCCTTGTCGACGCAGAGCTGGATGCCGCCGCGCACCTTCCGGAAATCGTCGTGGGTGAAGGCGAAGATCAGGCGGTCCTTCGTGCCATCGAGCGTGGACAGGAGTTGCTGAACGCCGCGTTCGCGCTGCATTGGCGCGACCTCCGGGTGGGCGAAGAGCCAATCCGTTTCGTGGCTTTCCAGCGAGGGAGCTGCCGCAAGGATGCGGGCAACGTCTTCGGCATGGTCCTGTGCCAGCCGCCCTTCGGCCCGGCCGGCCCGGATGTAGTGGAGAAACGGCGGGATATTGGCGTCCGCAATGTCGGGGTAATGGCTGAGGTAGGCGCGGGTGGAGAACCCGGCCGTGGGGTCGAGACCCTGTTCCCAGCCGATTTGCAGATAATGCCGCGCGGCGGAGGTCGCGTCGTCGAATTCGCGCCCACTGGTTGCGGTGTAGAAGGGCAGGTCCATCTCTGCCGCAATTTCCTTCGCGTCCCTGTCCAGCTGTGCCGCGGCGTTGTGGGCTGCTGCGGAGCGCGCCGCGCGGCTCAGATGCGCGACGGTAGAGCCCGGCACCTCGCGCCCCTCGTTGCGCCCGTAGGAGACGTAGTGCACGAGCGGGTTCATCCCGGCATCGGCCACGTCTAGGTGCATGTCGAGATAGGCAGACGTTGAGAAAGCCGGGTTGGGATCGAGCCCGTCGCGCCAGCCGTCGCGCAAGTAGTGTTTCAAAGGATCGGATGGAGTCGTTCCTTCGGGCATCTGGGCGACGTAGAAATCCGGGTCGAACTCCGGACGCAGGAGGTCGAGTTCTGCGGCCTTTCCGGTAGATTTTCGGATCACACGGTCGAGGAGACCGCGGCCGAGGCCGACCAACGTCTGCATGCTCGATTGTCCTTCGTCTGATGAGGGCAGGGCGACGAGCCCTCGTATCCCGGCGTGCGGCGCGGGTTCCCCCCGCTGCCTTCAGACGAAGTTAAAATCGGATTCGGTCAAAACTCCGTTAAAGTTGGCCAAGGTTATAAGGTCCGCTCCGCCGCCCGCCAGCGAGATGTAGGTGTGCATGGTGTCGGTTGTCATCACGAGGTCGCCGAGGCCGGTCACACCGCCGATGCGCGAGACGTCCAGCACGTCGGTGCCGGACATGAAATCGGCAACCACATCCTCACCCCAGCCGTCATCGAAAACGAAACTGTCTGCGCCGGAATTGCCCATCAGGAAATCCTTCCCCGCTCCGCCTTGAAGCGTGTCATGTCCTGGCCCGCCGATCACGGCATCCGCCCCGGTGCCGCCGAAAACGAAATCGTCATCGCCGTCGGCGTAGATCGTGTCATTGCCTGCGCCGCCGATGATGCTGTCGTCGCCGGCGCCCCCGGTGATGACGAACCCGTTTGCGGCGCCGGTCCCGTCGATCGTATCGTTGCCAGTGTAGCCTTCCACCCGTTCAACGCCGGACCATCCACCGATCGCGATACCGATCCCGCCGCCGGTGTTCACGATGGCAGTGTCGTAACCCGCACCGCCGTCGCTGACGACGTCACCGCTTTCGCCGATATAGAACCTGTCGTTGCCGGCCCCGCCGACAAACGTATCCGCCCCCGTGCCGCCCTGCATCGTGTCATCACCGGCGCCCCCGATCAGAAGGTCGTTTCCGCTGCCGCCAAGCAGGATATCGTCACCCCCGCCGCCGGTGAGGTTGTCGTCGCCGGAATTGCCCCAGATCAGTCGGGTCTCGGTGGCACCCGTCGCGTCGATCGTATCGTCGCCGGTAAAGCCCTCGATCCGCTCGACCGAGGCCCATCCACCGACCGACAAAGACACGCCCGACGCCGTGTTCACCGTTGCCACGTCATAGCCCGTTCCACCGTCCGAGATGCTGTCGCCGTTGCCGTCGATGTAGAAGACGTCCTGCCCGGCCCCGCCGTCCATCGTGTCGTTGCCGCCTTCACCCAGGATCGTATCATCGCCGTCACCGCCTGCGATCACGTCATTCCCGAGGCCGCCCAAAAGGATATCGCCCGCGTCTCCCCCGGTGATCACGTCGTGGCCCTGATGACCCCAGATGAGGATCTGTTCTTGCTGACCTGTCGCGTCGATCGTGTCGTTGCCGAGGTAACCTTCGACCCGCTCCACGCCCGACCAGCCGATCATCTGGAGGTTTTGTCCCGTCGCGACAACGATCTGCGCCAGGTCGTATCCCGCAACGCCGCTGTCGGACACGACATCACCGGTTTCCACGTAATAGGTGTCATCCTCGGCCCCGCCATCCATCGAGTCGTTGCCGTCCTCGCCGATCAGCGTGTCGGTGCTGAGACCGCCGAGGAGCACGTCATGGCCGCTGCCACCCACAAGCGTGTCCGCCCCGGCCCCGCCATCGAGCGTGTCGTTGCCGGCATCTCCCTGCAACAGGTCGTTGTCATTGCCGCCGTCGAGAAGATCGCCACCCTCGCCACCCGACAGCGTATCGCTACCTGCGGCACCGCGCAGGATGTCGTTGCCGTCATTGCCGATGATCCGGTTGCCGACGCCGTTTCCATCTACTGAATCGTTGCCCGATCCCGCGGTGTAATGCTCGATCACCGTGCCGCGCGCGATCCACATGTTGTCGTTGTGACCCGTGCCATAAGGGTTGAGGACGGTCGAAAGTGTTTCCGCCTGCAGCGAGATGAACTGGTCGTAGGGGTCGAAGGAAAAGTCGATCAGGTCGGTCCCCCCGACATCGGAAATCGTGAACGCAATCGCGGAATTGTCGAACATGCCGTTGGGGTCGCTGCCTGTTTCGAGAAAGTCGAAAAGCGCCCCGAGATAGCTGCCGTTGGTGTTGAGGTCGGACCCGGCGAAGGCATTCCCAAAGGTATGACCGACGCCGAAGATTGTGTTCCCGGCGGTCGGGCTCAGGCTGATATCGGCCGCGCCATACATGTTCTGAAGCGCGATGATGTCGACCAGCATCGGCGTGATCACCGACGCATTGGACGAGCCGGTGAACAGGTTCTCGTTCTGGTCGAAATAGGACATGATCGACGACAGCCACGAGTCGTTCAGGAACGTGTTGGTGTTGGGCGAAACGAGGTCGCTGATGTCGTAGCTGGCCGAGCCGTTGTAATCGCCTTGGTGACCCAGCCCGAGGGCGTGGCCGATCTCGTGAATGTAGGTCTGGAAGCCGTAATCGTTGATGTCGCCCTGGCCGTTGGCGATCCAGCCCGAGTTGACATTGACGAAGGCGGTCGACGTGACCGACGGATTGTTCCAGACTGAGGTGTAGGAGGCATAGGCCCCGCTTTGCGTGTCGCCGAAGGTCATGTCTGCGCCGAAGGTGACCACGTCGAACTTGACGTCGATGACCATCTCGAAACTCTGCAGCGCCCAAAGGGCGAGCTTCTGCCCGGAGGCGTTGAGCGCGTCGATATCGACGGTGATGATCTTGCTGCCGCTGGTGTCGAACGTGTGCCCGACCGCGCCTCGGTCATTCCAGAACCCGTTGGTGAGATAGTCCGCCAGCACGTCGTGGCTTGCCATGGGCTTGGCGGGGCTCAGAACCTGCGTGGTGACTTGATAGCCGCCCGTCATCCATTCGTGCTGGCTGCTCGTGCTGACGAAAGCGCCGACGTCGATGAAATAGGTGCCGGTTTCCTGCGCCTGGAAATGCAGCAGAGCGTTGTAGCCTGCGCCGCCGTCGTCGTTGATCGCGATGGTCGTGCCATCGCTGTCGTGCAGACGAATGAAGCTGTCGTCGAGCGGGGTGCCACCGTGACCCGCAACCGAGAAGGAGTACATTTGTCCGGCGACCAGATCGACGGCGATCCAATCGCGGTCTCCGGCCATGGAAATCGTGCCCGCGAACGTGTCGTTCACACCGATGGAATAGGCGGTTGTCAGGCCGTTGGCGGCATCGCCGTCACCGTTTGACCCCTCGATGCCGGTGCCATTGGTCGGCGCGTTGGTGACAGGTCCTGTATCCACCGACGAGCGCTCCCTTTCTGCACTGACCATCTTGTCCCCGAACATCTCGGCATAGAGGCACTCCTTGTCGTGCGGACGGAACGTGGCGCAGATCGTGCACATGTTGGATGGACCTTTTGCAGAGGGATGATGCCCCTATGCGGCTTGCTCTTGCGCAAACGCGGCGAAATGTGTGGCAAGACTTTGTCTCTTGTCTCAAAGGCTGATAGCCATCGAAACGAGCTGGTAAGCAAAAGGCGGTCGCGCGATGGCAGGCACTCCGAAACCCGTTGTTTTGTGCATTCTCGATGGCTGGGGCATCGGTCAGACAACGGACGATAACGCGCCGCTTCTGGCGAAGACGCCGACGATGGACAGGCTTCTGGCCGAGTGCCCGAACGCGACGCTGCTGACCCATGGGCGTGACGTCGGGCTGCCGGACGGGCAGATGGGCAATTCCGAGGTCGGCCACACGAACATCGGCTCGGGCAGGGTCGTGAAGATGGACCTTGTCGAGATCAATGACGCGATTGCCGAGGACACGTTCGCCTCGCGGCCCGCGCTCGTGGACTTCATCGACACGCTGAAGGAGAGCGGCGGCACCGCGCATCTGATGGGTCTGGTCAGCGACGGCGGCGTGCATTCGCAACTCAGCCATCTGGAGGCGGCGGTTGCCGCGATAGCGAAAGCGGGCGTTCCAGTGGTAATCCACGCCATCACCGATGGTCGTGACGTTGCGCCGAAATCGGCAGAGAAATTTGTGGCGGGGCTGATGGATCGGTTGCCCGAGGGTGCTCGGGTCGGCACCGTGATCGGGCGCTACTTCGCCATGGACCGCGACAACCGGTGGGACCGGGTGCAGAAGGCCTATAGTGCCATGGTCCTGGGAGGAGGCGACAGCTACGCCACGCCACTGGACGCCATCAAGGCCGCCTACGAGGCCGACAAAACCGACGAATTCATTCCGCCAAGTGTGATCGGGGATTATCCCGGCATGCAGGACGGCGACGGCATCTACATGCTGAACTATCGCGCTGATCGCGCGCGGGAGATCCTTGCCGCGATCGGAGATCCGGATTTCGACGCGTTCGACGTGGCCGGCCGCCCCGACCTCGCCGCGAAGCTGGGGATGGTCGACTATTCAAAGGCACACGATGAATACATGACGACGGTCTTCCCCAAGCAGGAGATCGTAAACACGCTTGGCGAATGGGTGGCGAAGAAAGGCCTACGACAGTTCCGACTGGCGGAGACCGAGAAATACCCCCACGTGACGTTCTTCCTGAACGGTGGCGTCGAAGTGCCGGAGGAAGGCGAAGATCGCTCCATGCCGAAGTCGCCCGACGTCGCCACCTACGACCTGCAACCGGAGATGAGCGCAGGCCAGGTGACCGAGCAATTCGTTTCGGCGATCCATGGTGGCTACGACCTGATCGTGGTGAACTACGCGAACCCGGACATGGTCGGCCACACCGGCGACCTGAAGGCCGCGATTGCCGCCTGCGAGGCGGTGGACAAGGGCCTCGGTCAGGCCGTTGCCGCCTTGGAGGAGGTCGGTGGCGCGATGATCGTCTGCGCGGACCATGGGAATTGCGAGACGATGGTCGACCCGGAAACCGGTGGGCCGCATACGGCCCATACGACGAACCTTGTGCCGGTCGTGATGGTCGGGGGGCCTGCGGGGGCGACCCTGCGCGACGGCCGGCTCGCCGACCTTGCGCCAAGCCTGCTGCAACTCATGAACCTGGAGCAACCGGAAGAGATGACCGGGGAAAGCCTGATCGGATGATTCTGCGTGCCGCCCTTCTCGGGGTATCGACCCTTCTTGCAGCCGGCCCGTGCCTGGCGCAAAGCGATCCGGCAACGACCGCTCGCGAAGCCACGCGGATGCTGGAGGATGCGACGGCGGCCTTGCGCGAGGCGGATGGTGCGCGCGACCGGGTCGAAGCACTGACCGAAACGGTGCAGGCCTACGAACACGGCCTCAACGCGCTGCGGGCCGGCATCCGCGAAGCCGCTGTACGCGAGCAGACGATCCTGCTGGTGTTCGAGGCGGAACGTGCGCGGCTTGCGCAGCTTCTTGGTGTGTTGCAGCGCATCGAAGAGGCGCCGACGCCTGCAACGCTCCTGCATCCGGAAGGCCCCCTGGGGACAGCGCGTCTCGGCATGATCGTGGCCGATGTGACACCAGCCGTGGCCCGCGAAGCGGTGGCGTTGCGCGAGCAGCTGGAAGAGCTCGCTGTCATGCGCGCTTTGCAGGACGGCGCGATTGCCGAGCTTGAACGCGCCGTGCAGGGGGTTCAGGAGGCCCGCACCGCGCTCAGCCAGGCCATTGCCGACCGGGTGGACCTGCCGGAGCGGTTCGACCTGGACGGCGCGGCAATGGCGCAACTCGCCGGCAGCATCGACAGCCTGTCGAGTTTCGCCGCGATGCTCGGAGAGACAACGGCCGAAACCACGGCGGACCTGCCTGATTTTTCCAGCGCGCGAGGCGAATTGCCCATGCCCGTCCTCGGCGCGCTGCTACGCCGTTTCGAAGAATCCGATGCTGCTGGCATCTCACGGCCGGGAGTTCTCTACGCCGTCGAGCCGCGCGCGCTCTTGACGGCGCCGTGGCCTGCGTCGATTCGCTACGCCGGCGCGCTCCTCGATTACGGAAATGTCATTATCCTCGAGCCCGATGCAGATTATCTTCTTATTCTGGCCGGCGCGGGAGACCTGTTCGTCTCCGCCGGAGAACTGGTCCCAGCCGGCGCGCCATTGGGCCTGATGCCCGGCGAAACCGGCCAGAACGAGACGGATTTGATCGTTTCCGAGGCGCAAGGCGGTGGTGCCGGACTGACGGAAACGCTTTATATGGAACTGAGACAGGGCGGTAGCCCGGTGGACCCGATGGAGTGGTTCGCAACGAATTGATCGCCTGGGGCGACAGATGTTGAGGAAGGACGACGCGCGATGAACAAGTTTTTGATGGCGGCCGTGGGCGGAATTGCAGGGGGCGTCGTTGTCAGCACCCAGATTGCCGGACCGTTGCTGGCGCAGGAAGCGGCCAACAATACATCGGTTTACGAACAACTGGATCTGTTCGGCGATATCTTCGAACGCATCCGCGAGAATTACGTGGAAGAGGTCGACGAGGCGGCGCTGATCGAAGCGGCGATCAACGGGATGCTGATCTCGCTCGACCCGCATTCCAGCTACATCTCGGCCAACGACTTCGAGGACATGCAGGTGCAGACCCGCGGCGAATTCGGCGGGCTCGGCATCGAAGTGACCCAGGAAGACGGTTTCGTGCGCGTGATCACGCCGATGGACGACACGCCGGCGATGGAAGCGGGCGTCGAGGCCGGGGACTTCATCACCCATGTCGATGGCGAGGCGCTTCTGGGTCTTACCCTGGAAGAGGCCGTGGACCTCATGCGTGGCCCGATCGGCAGCGACATCATCATCACGGTGGTGCGCGAGGGTGAGGAAGAACCGTTCGACATCACCATCACCCGCGACCGTATCCAGCTGACCGCCGTGCGCGCCCGGCTCGAAGGCAACACGGCGATCCTGCGCGTCTCGACCTTCAGCGATCAGACCTTCCCCAACCTGCGTGACGGGCTGGAAGGCCTGATCGAAGAGGTCGGCGGCCTCGCGAACCTCAACGGTGTCGTGCTGGACCTGCGCAACAATCCCGGTGGCCTGCTGAGCCAGGCGATCCGCGTATCCGACGCCTTCCTCGAACAGGGTGAGATCGTCTCGACCCGTGGCCGCGAGCCGCAGGACGGCGAGCGTTACAACGCAACACCCGGTGACATGATCGAAGGTCTGCCGATGGTGGTGCTGGTCAACGGCGGTTCGGCCTCGGCCTCCGAGATCGTCGCTGGTGCGCTGCAGGACCACCGCCGGGCGGTGATCGTGGGGACCCAGACTTTCGGCAAGGGCTCCGTCCAGTCGGTGATGCCGCTGGCCGGTGACGGTGCGATGCGTCTGACGACCTCGCTCTACTACACGCCCTCGGGCCGCTCGATCCAGGCTCTTGGCGTGGCGCCCGACATCCTCGTTGAGCAGCGTGATCCGATCGAGGTCGAGGAGGAGGATGATCGTCCGTCCCGCACCGAGGCGGGCCTGCGCGGCGCGATCGAGAATTCGTCGCTGACCGAGGACGAATTGCGCCAGCTTGAACAGGAGCGGGAAGAGGCCGAAGCCACCGCGGCCCTGCGCAACGAGGATTACCAGCTGGCCTATGCCATCGACATCCTGACCGGTCTGAACGCACTCGGCCCCCGCGTGCTTCAGGCGGCGCAGTGACGCGGTGACACCGGACGAAGCGGCAAAGCTTCCCTATCGCCCTTGCGTGGGGGTCGTTCTGACCAACGCGCAGGGGCGCATCTTTGCCGGCCAGCGCGCAGACATGGAGACCCCCGCTTGGCAGATGCCGCAGGGCGGGGTCGATGAGGGAGAGACACCGCTGGATGCGGCTTACCGCGAGCTGGAGGAAGAAACCGGCGTGCGCCCTGCGCAAGTCAGCTTCATTCGCGAAACGGCTGACTGGTTGCGGTATGACCTTCCGCTGGATGTGATCCCGAACCGTTGGGGCGGCAAGTTCCGCGGGCAAAAGCAAAAATGGGCGCAATTCCGGCTGGACGCACCTGACGACGTCATAGACCTGACTTACAAGGACGTGGAATTCAGCGACTGGCGCTGGATGAGCGCGGAGGAAATCCTGACCGCGATCGTTCCGTTCAAACGTGATATATACGAGGCCGTCTTCAAGGAGTTCGACCTGACATGATCCGCTCGCTGTCCCTGTGTCTCGCCCTCCTCGCCGCTGGTCCGGCCTCGGCTCTGAGCTGTCTCGCGCCCTCGGTGGCCGGTGCCTATCAGAATGCCGCAGATAGTCCTGCCGATTACGTGATCGGCGTGGGTGGGCTGAGCCTGACGGGCCCGAGTAACCCGCCGGAAGGTGCGGTGGCCCAAGGTGGCGATATCAACCAGATGGTGGGCTATACCCAGCCCGCGCAATTCGACGGCGAATTGTTCACCGGGCAGGCCTTTGACAGCGCGCGCGTGCTTCCGGTCACCGTGAATGTCACCTGCGTCTCGGCTTGGTGCGGCGCGGCCAATGCCGTGGATTACGGACTGTTCTTCTTCCGCGTTGAAAACGGCAACTACATCCTCGATGAGAATGCCTGCCCGGGCAACACGTTTCCCGACGCGCATCCCGGCTACCTGCTGGAAGTCATCGACTGCCACAACGGAAGCTGCCCCGGGAATTGGTAGGCCGCGCGCTCCAACTCGCTGAGTGGCGCGCAACCTGCCCGGATCTGTGTTCATTGACGCATCTTCAGGGGTCCGGCCCACCAATGGCGGGCAGGACGTATCACAGCGCCTGCATCAACCCTTCTCGGATCAGTCGCTTGGCCAACACCAATTTACCCGCATCATCGAGGTCTCCGCCCATGTCGCCGAGGCGGAACTCTGGCGTTGTCAGGCAGAACTCGATGGCCGACGCGGCAAAATCGGGCATGACGATATCCGCGCCCTGGCAGGACAGGCGCACCTGCTCCTCCTCCCCGTTGATGTCGAGGGCATAGACCAGATGCGGGCGTGCGCCGACGCGGCTGTCGAGACCGAGGGCATCTAGCGCGGCGATCTGGGCCATCTGGCCTTCGACACGCGGTACGCGGCCCACCAGGAAATCCTCCCGGAAGCCACCCAGAAGCTTGCCCACCGGAGCATCCGACAGAAGCTTCATCAGGTGATCGAAGGTCGCCTGATGGGCATTGAGGTCGGCCCCCTGGTTGGCGAAGCCGGGCGGCAGGGCACGGCGCATTTCGGGCTCGCGGTGCGCTTTTGCGATGACGGCTTCGGCGAGCATGTCGGCCCACGTCCGGAACATGAGCCCGGTTGTGATATGCAAGGACGTCTCGTCCGTGGCGACGGCATCATGGGCCACGCCGCGCGGGACATAGAGCGTATCGCCCGGTTCCAGCACGAACCGGTCGATCTCTTCACCGACGTCCATGCCGCGCTCGAATCGCTGATCGTTCAGGGGCAATTCGACCGGCGTGCCGTAGATACGCCATTCCTTGGAGCCCGCGATTTGCAGAACAAGCACATCGTGGCTGTCGTAATGCGGGTTGAAACCCTGTTTGCCCGGCGGGGTCATGTAGATGTTGGTCTGCACACGGGCCGATAACGCGGCCTCCAGCGCACGGCAGTAGCGGGCCAGCTGCGGAAGGCGCTCATGCAGACCCGAAAGGATCACCGTCGCCCCATCAGCGAACAATTGGTTCACGCGGACAGGGTCGATCTGCCCGGTCTCGTAGGCGAAATCGGCAGGCGTGATATTGCCGTCGGCCTTGGTGACGTTGATCTCGGGATGGCTGAGTCCCATTGTCGAAACCACGCGGTCGATCTCGGCATAGCTCAGCAGATCGGCGAAATAACTGGGTTGACCGCGCTTGATAAGCATCGGTTTCTTTTCGAAATATTCAGACAGGAATGTCTCGGGCGTCTCGGGCGCAATTGCCCAGTCAAAGGAAATCTGCTGGCTCATCAGGCGGGCTCGTTCGGTTTGTCGGTGTCTATCGTGACAGACAGATCACGCGCTGCATCTTTGTTCAATCGGCGATCCGATGATGGGTTTCCCGCAGTTGACGAAAACAAGGCGCTCGGACAATGTGCCGCAAACACCAGCCAGACTCAGAAGGGAGCTACGGCTCATGTCCAGCGACAAGAAAAAGAAGACCCTGACCGATTCGGAAATTTCGACCGATCGTCCGAAGGGTCGCCGGAACTTCCTCGGCCTGATGGCCGCAGGCGGTGCAGCCGGCGCAGTTGCCACGATCCCGACGGCCGCAGCGGCAGCGGATATCGACAACGGCACCTGGACCGATGCGGGCGCTTGCCCCCGGGGCGGTGGCGGCGTGGCGACCGGCGCGACCGATGCGGACAACGGCGCGATCACCGATGCAGCCGGCTGGGGCCGTGGCGCGCCCTATTGCTGAGCGGGTTGGGGGCGCTGCCCCTGTCGCCGGAGGCGACTTCCCGGACATACGCGTGATGCATGAATGAGCGGGTCGGCGCGAAAGCGTCGGCCCCTTTTCTATCTGAGGCGTGCGCAGATGGCGGAAGCGGCGGATTGGAACGCGCGCTCGGCGGCCGGTGCCGCCTTGCGGAACCGCAGCAGGCCATGAATCAGCCCTTCGGCCCGAATGTAGTGCAGATCGACTCCGGCGGCGTCCATGGCATCGGCCAGCGCGTCGCCGTCGCCGATCAACGGGTCGAGCGTCGCGGTCAGCATCACCGTCTGAGGCAGACCTTTCAGGTCCGCACGAGCAGGGGCGGCATACATGTCGGGCGCAGTGTCACCCAGATATTCTCGCCAGAACCGGTGCATCAGCGCGGTGGACAGGAACGGTGCGTCGGCATGTTCCGTGTAGGACGGAAAATCGCAGGCCGGATCGGTGCAGGGATAGACGAGGAACAGGCCCCTCGCCTGATCGTTTCCGTCGTCCCGCAGGCGCAGCGCACAGGCCAGCGCAAGGTTGCCGCCGGCGCTGTCGCCACCAATCCACAGGTCGCGAATGGCGCCGATCGGGGTTGTGCCACCCAGCAAGGCCGCACAGGCGGCGAGGCATTCCTCGAGCGCAACCGGGTAGCGGTGTTCAGGTGCGAGCGCATAGTCGATGCTGACCACGCGCAGTCCTGTGGATTGGGCAAGGTCGGCGCAGACCTGATCGTGCCCTTCGATGGAGCCGAGCATCCAGCCGCCGCCATGCATGTAGAGCATCACGTCCGACCCGGCTTCGGCGGGCAGGTAAGCGCGCAGTCGGACTTCGCGTCCAGCAACAGGGATGTGCCAGTCACACGTTTCCAGACCCTCGGGCGGAACCATCGGATTTCGGGCGGCCATATCTTCGAGCCGAGCGCGGAATACGTCCACCGGCAGCGTCTCCTGCGGCTCGGAGAACGTCGCTTCGAGAGTGCGTACGACCTCCCAGAGGTCCGGATCAAGGCCGGGGTATGGAGACTTGTCCACTTCTCAGACCATCTTGATGACGTCTTTGTCGATGGCGAGGATGTAGCCCCGCCGCGCGATGTTCTTGACCAGCAGCTCGCTGACCATCTGGTTGCCGAGGGTGTCCCGCAAACGTTTGATCCGCGTAGCCCCGGCGGCCTCGTCCACATCGGATTCGGATTTGCCGGACACCATTGCCTCGATCTGTGCGCCGGTCAGAACGTCGTCATCCAGCCGCGCTTCGGCCAGCACCGACAGCGTTTCCATCGCCGCGTCGGTCAGCTTGAATTCGAGGTTGTTGATCAGCACCACGCGTTCTTCGCGCGACAGGATCAGGGACGAAACCTGGATACCCTGCCGCTCGATCTCGCCGATGCGGCGGTTGAGCGTGATGATGGTGATCAGGAACACGAGGCAGGCGACCAGAAGCGCGGTCGCAAAGATCAGCAGCACGAAGATCACCGCGCGGTAGCTGGCCAGCACCTTGGAAAAGGTCGTGCCCGATTGCGCGAGGATCTCCAGCACCCGGATGGCGTCGGGGTCGCGGACATCGTTGGCCTCGAACACGTTCACGACCGCCTCGTTGAAGGCGTCCGCATCGGGAAGGTTCATGAACAGAAGAATGGCGGAGACCACGAGCACCGTGACCACCGCCAGAATTCCAAGTTGCACCACGCGTGTGGATGCAATCCGGGTGTCCGCTACTGAGATCTTCGCATCAGAAACGGAGGAAGTATTCTCCGGCATCCGCTCTCCTCGACGCGAGACCGGATTCATCGAAGACCGAGCTCACGTTCACCAAAGTCCAACCCTGCGACGCAAGGCGACCGGCGACGATGGACGAGGCGGCACCGACCGAACATGCGTTTTCAGGCACTTCGATCACACCGTAATGCAGACGCAAAGGGTTATCCATCCTTGCGCGATAGTCCGCGTAACACGCGGCGTGGAGGGGGCCGGCGAGAACCGCGAGGGCGGCTGCGGCGAGAAGGGGTTTAAGGAATCGTTTCATCGTGATGGCTCGTTTCAATTGTGTGTTTGCTGGTTGGGGCAGCTTCACGAGGGACCATGCGACAAGGTCCGCCTGTCATTCAATGACGGCGGGCGCTTCGCGGGCCTGTTATCGGATAGCACCAGGTAGTTTTTGTCTTGCAAGGAGAGGTTCGGTCACCGTGAGACAACGGCAATTACCGCCGGTCACAAGAACTTTCACATGCTTGGGCACTTTCCGCCCGCTGGCGATTTCAGAAAGCGATTTCAATGACCAAACCATTTTCCGCCCTCGCGGCGGGTGAAATTGCTGGCCTCGCGATGCCGGCACAGGCCGATACTTTCGACTCTTACCTGACGCACAGCTTCCCACGGGAGCTGATCGGCCGTTCCGCAGATTTGCCCGCTGACCGGCCGCTGCTTACGGCGCCTCTTCCTGACTGGATACTCGACCGCGTGGACGCCGACGCGGACTACATTGCTCTCCTGCATTGGGCCTCGACCCGGCCCGAAACATGGGGGTCGGAGAGCCGGCCCTATCGGATCGCTGTACCCGGCCCGTCCTACGTGGGCGTGATTCCCGCGCCGATCCCCGAAGGCTGGGTCGTCACCAACCGGTGCCTTGCTTGGGACGATTACTATGCAAATGCCGAACGTCCCCATGGGGATTGCTACATCTTCGAGATGCGACCTCTGGCGATCGGACCCTTCGCAACCGACTGAATCCCGGACCGTTATCCGATAGCGCGCCGCCGTAATTGCATGGCGGAGAGGCGAGGAGGGAAGGTTGATCCACAAGCGCCGAATGAGTGCGCCCCAACCCAAGACCCGAACCCCTCCTCGCAACCGAAACAAGGGACCAAGACATGTTTCGCAACCTCTCCAAGACCCTGAGCGCCGGTGCACTGGCTTTGACCCTCGCCCTGACCGGCATCACCGCAACGGCTACGCCGGCGGCCGCCAACAACCACCGCAACAATGGCGCGGAAGCTGCCGCGATCTTCGGTGGCCTTCTCCTGCTCTACGGCTTGAGCCAGGCCAACAACGGCAACCGGCACAACCCACAGGTGATCCAGCGCCACAATCCGCCGGTCATCCGACTGAACGAGCCGCCCCGCAACCACCGAGTCGCCCCCTCTCAGTGCTTCATCGAGGGCCATGACAACAACGGTTACTACCGTGGCTACCGCTATCGCTGCATGCAGAACAACGTTTCGGCTCCGCATCTTCTGCCGCAGAACTGCCTGCGCCATGTCTGGACCGATCGTGGTCAGCGGACGATCTACGCCGGGCGCTGCCTTGCCAACAATGGCTGGACCCGCGGGTAAGCCTGACAGAGCGCAGTCCGGCGGGATGAAACCGCCGGGCCAAGCTGCGCGGTAAGACCCTTCCGAGCAGCCGGGCGGCGTAACCACGAGGTTGCGTCGCCCTTTTCTTTGGCGCACATGCCCTGCCATGGGACCGGATTTCTCTTTGGAAGCTGAACTTGGCGGTGTGGTCGCCGGTGTGGACGAAGTGGGGCGTGGCCCGTGGGCAGGCCCTGTGACGGCCTGTGCCGTGGTGCTCGATCCGGCTCGTATTCCCGAAGGCCTGAACGATTCGAAGAAGCTGACGGAAGCGCGGCGTGACGCCCTGGCCCTGCAAATAGAGGCGGTGGCCGACGTTTCGCTCGGGTGGGCCAGCGTCGAGGAGATCGACGCGCTCAACATCCGGCAGGCAACCTTCCTGGCCATGTGCCGCGCAATCGAGGGCCTTTCGCTTCGGCCTGACCACGCCTTGATAGACGGCAACGCCATCCCGCCGGACCTTCCCTGTACGTCAACCTGCGTGGTGAAAGGTGACGGGCGGTCCGTCTCCATCGCGGCGGCGTCGATTGTGGCGAAAGTGCGGCGCGATACCCTGATGAAGGAGCTTGCGGTGATGCATCCCGGTTACGGTTGGGAGACGAACATGGGCTACGGCACCGCGAAACACACTGCGGGCCTACACGATCTAGGGGTGACGCCACATCACCGGCGCAGCTTTGCCCCGATACACAAGATATTGTGTGGATAAAATCGTAAACGGCTGATTCGAAACAAAATTGACCGATTCAGGAAAGTCGGCGATTCTGCTTCCAGTGGACTTGAGAGCGCCCAAAAGAGGCGCCCACCAGAGGCAGAAAATGAAAACAAAGACAAAGCCCGAGGCAGCGCAGTCGTTGCCGCTCAACACCATTCTTGCGGGCGATTGCATCGAGATCATGCAATCGCTGCCCGAGGCATCGGTTGACCTGATCTTCGCCGATCCGCCCTACAACTTGCAGCTCAAGGGCGATCTTCACCGCCCGAACAATACCAAGGTCGACGCCGTCGATGACGCGTGGGACCAGTTCGACAGCTTCAAGGCGTATGACCAGTTCACCCGCGAATGGCTTGCCGCTGCGCGTCGCCTGCTGAAGCCGGACGGGGCGATATGGGTCATCGGCAGCTATCACAACATCTTCCGCGTCGGCGCCGAGTTGCAGACCCAGGGATTCTGGATCCTGAACGACGTGGTCTGGCGCAAGTCCAACCCGATGCCGAATTTCCGCGGCAAGCGCTTCACCAATGCCCACGAGACGATGATCTGGGCCTCCAAGGAAGAAGGCGCGAAATACACCTTCAACTACGAGGCGCTGAAGGAGCTGAACGAAGGCATCCAGATGCGTTCGGACTGGGTCCTGCCGATCTGTAACGGCGGTGAGCGCCTGAAGGACGAGAACGGCGAAAAGGCGCATCCGACGCAGAAGCCCGAAGCCTTGTTGCACCGCATCCTGGTGGGATCGACGAAGGCCGGCGACGTCGTGCTCGACCCGTTCTTCGGCACGGGCACCACCGGGGCCGTGGCCAAGATGCTGGGTCGCGATTTCATCGGCATCGAACGTGAGGAAGCCTATCGCAAGGTTGCGGAAAAGCGCCTGTCGAAGGTCCGCAAGTTCGACAAGTCGGCGCTTGAGGTCACGCAAGGCAAGCGGGCCGAGCCGCGCGTGCCCTTCGGCCAGCTCGTCGAGCGCGGCATGTTGCGCCCGGGTGAGATGCTTCTGAACGCGCGCGGCCAGATGGCCAAGGTGCGCGCGGACGGCACACTGATCGCCGATGACGTGAAAGGCTCGATCCACAAGGTCGGGGCCGAGCTAGAGGGCGCGCCCTCGTGCAACGGCTGGACCTACTGGAACTTCAAACGCGACGGCAAGACCGTCTCGATCGACGTCCTCCGCCAACAGATCCGGGCAGAAATGTCCCGCTGAGGTTTCCGGGGGCGGACATCGTCCCCGGCACGGAACCTTGCCGCCCGCGCGCTTTTTCAGGTGTGGCGCGGGCCAACTTTGCCCGCCGGTTCTCCGGCGGGTCTTTTCGTTGCGCGATCACGGCGTTGGATTGTCGCCTTCCCTCCCTATCTATTGAGGCAGGAGGACGCGCCCATGAAACTCGCGATTATCGGAGCAAGCCGCGGCATCGGTCGCAGATGTGTGGACGAAGCGCTTGAGCGTGGCCACAAGGTGCGGGCCATGTCGCGCAGCGGCCTCGATCTGGAGGCCGATGGATTCGAGCAGATCGAAGGCGACGCCACCAACGCGGTGGACGTGTTCAACGCCATCGACGGCTGCGACGCGGTGATCCTGACCCTCGGCGTGCCGAAAGACGCCCGGGTGCTGAAGAAGACGACCCTCTTCTCGGACTCCACCCGCGTCCTGATCGAACAGATGCAGAAAGCAGGGATCAAAAGACTGCTGACCGTGACCGGCTTCGGTGCGGGCGACTCGGCCGAGAAACTTTCGACGCCCGAACGCCTGACCCAGAAAACCTTCCTTGGCCGCGCCTACGCGGACAAGGACCTGCAGGAGCAGATGATCCGGGACAGCGACCTCGACTGGACCATCGCGCGCCCCGGCATCCTCAGCGACAACCGCAAGAGCGGTGCCTACAAGGTGCTGACGGAGAAGGCGGACTGGCGAAACGGCATCATCAGCCGCGCCGATGTGGCCGATTTCCTTGTCGCGGCGGCGGAAGGCCCGGAGATGGTCGGCAAGACACCGGCGCTGCAACGCTAGGGCGCAGCCCGTGATGCCTACCGGGGCATCGGGTGCAGGCCCTTGTTATACGCGTGCCATTCGGTGATCTCGGGGTAATACATCTCGCGCCATCGCTTCACCCGCTTGTTCATCACCTTCTTCCAGAGCGGTGGCATCATCGCGGCAACAGTCATCACCGGGTAGCCATAGGGCAATTGCGGGGCCTCTGCCTCGGTGTAGTTCTGCAGCAGGGGAAAGCGCCGGTCGGGCTTGTAATGGTGGTCGGAATGGCGCTGCAGGTTGATCAGCAGCCAGTTCGACGCCTTTTGCGCCGCGTTCCAGGAATGGCGCGGCTGCACATGCTCGTATTTGCCGTGGCCCAGATATTTGCGCGTCAGCCCGTAGTGTTCGACGTAATTCGTCAGTTCCAGCTGCCAGATCGCCACGAAAGCCTGGTTCAGGAACATCAGAAGGCCAATCCATCCGCCCACGAGGAAGGCGAGCGCAAGAGCGCCCGCTTGCAGCGCGAGGTATCGCCAGAATGGATTGGACCCGTCCAAAACGGGCAGGTTCCTGCGGGCCAGCATCGCCTTCTCGGCGTTCCATGACGACAGGAGCGATTCCCGCAGGACACGCGGGAAGAACCGGTGAAATCCTTCGTTATAGCGCGCGGTCACCGGGTCTCGCCGGGTGCCGACATAGCGGTGATGGACCAGCAGATGCTCGGACCGGAAATGGCTGTAGAGCACGCTTGCCAGCAACAGGTCTCCGAGCCATCGCTCGAGCTTGGATTTCTGATGCATCAACTCGTGCGAGTAGTTGATCCCGATGGTCCCGGTCATGATCCCGAGGCCAAAGGACAGGCCCCAAAGCTCCACCCCGCTCAGGTGGTCGGCGCGCACGGCATAGGCGATGGTGCCGAACAGCGTGACGATCTGCAAAGGCGGCCAGAGCAGCGTGATCAGCCGGTACCAGTAGAGCTGTTCGTCCGCGGTGGAAGTGTCTGCATTCTCGAGTTCCAGACCCGCGAAATGGTCGAGCACCGAGAACAGCCACCATGTTGTGAACGGCATCAACAGCAGCCACCATCCGCCCTGCGTCGCCATGAAGATGACGATCGGAATCAGTAGGAAGCTCATCCAGAAGGGCAGCGCGCGATGCAGCTTCGCCATGGCAGTCGATGAGATCATGTCGTGGTCCTTGCCGGTCGACTGCAAAATCAACCCTTGCCGTGGTCGCCGTCAATACTGAGCCCACGGCCGAGGTCAAAAGCCTTGCGGAACACCGTAGGTAATGCGCTTGGCGAAAATTGGGCATTGGGAACGAACGTGCCGCTTTCCGGTGTCGCATCCATGGGCGCATCCGCGAGTCGCAGGGCAAGGCGCAGGTGGAAATGCGTGAAGGTGTGGCGCACCTCGATATCCGGGTCGTGCCATGGCGCGTCCAGCGGCGGCGCGTACTTCGGCGTATCCGACCAGTCCGAGGTCGGGAAGGCCAGCATCCCGCCAAGCAATCCCTTGTCGGGCCGCGTCTCCAACAGCCAGGCCCCATCGGCGCGGCGGGCGAGGTAGACATATCCCAACCGCGTGGGCTTCGGCTTTTTCGGGGATTTGCGCGGCAGGTCCGCTGCGATCCCGGCCTTGCGCGCGGCGCAATCCGCCATCAACGGACAGATCCCGCAGGCGGGTGATTTCGGCGTGCAGATCGTGGCGCCAAGGTCCATCAGCGCCTGCGCGTGGTCGCCGGGCCGATGGGACGGCGTCAGAAGCGTTGCATGCTCCATGAGCACGGGCTTCGAGGCCGGCAAAGGCTCTTCGACGCAGAACAGCCGCGCCATGACACGTTCGATATTGCCGTCCATGACGGGGGCGGGCCGGTCGAACGCGATGGAGGCTATGGCGGCGGCGGTATAGGGCCCGATGCCCGGAAGGGTCAGCAAGGCCTCCTCGGTGTCGGGAAATTGCCCGCCGTGCTCGGCCACGACAACGCGCGCGCATTTCAGAAGGTTGCGGGCGCGGGCGTAGTAGCCAAGCCCGGCCCATTCCCCCATGACCTGCGCATCCTCGGCGGCGGCAAGGTCCCGGACCGTCGGCCAGAGCGCGATGAATCGCTCGAAATACGCCTTCACCGCAGCGACGGTCGTCTGTTGCAGCATGATCTCGGACAGCCAGACGCGGTAGGGATCGGCGCTTTCCGATGATCCGGGCGGCACACGCCATGGCAAAACGCGGGCATTGGCGTCATACCACGCGAGAAGTTTCGCCCCTGTGTCCTCCTCACGCATGCGTTATCCAACTCCGGCGGCTTGTTATTGGTTAGCACCTCGTGAACGCATAGAGTGCGCCTGACGAAAGGATCAACCCGGCATGGCGCAACGCCCGACAGAGACCAGCTCGAAACCCGCCCGTCGCATGCGGGGGTTCGAGCGTGCGGTGACGCTGGTCGGACCAGAGTTGCGCAACCCGGCGGAACGGCGCGGTTTCGCGGAAACCAAGCTCCTGACCCATTGGGCCGAGATCGTCGGGCCTGACATCGCCGAGATCGCCCTGCCCCTGAAGATCAAGTTCGGGCGCGGGTTCGGCGGCACGTTGCAGGTTCTGACGACCGGGGCCAATGCGCCGATGCTCGCCATGCAGAAGGACGTGATCGTGACCCGCGTGAATGCCTGTTACGGCTATTCCGCGATCAAGGATGTGCAGATCACCCAGACTGCGCCCACCGGCTTTGCAGAGGGGCGAGTCGCCTTCGAGGGGCCCAAGCCGAAGAACCGGCCCGCCCCCGACCCCGCTCGACTCTCGCGCGCGACCGAGGGGCTGGACGAGATCACCGACCCGTCATTGCGTGATGCCTTGCGCAAGCTGGCGGGAAATATAGTTAGCAACACAAGAAATCAGAATTCCTGAGGAGATCAACGATGCAACGCAGAGCCATGTTGTTGGGCGGAGCGACCGGCCTTCTGGGCGCAGGCGCTTACATGTACTGGCAAGGTCAGGGCGGCCGCCCGATCGCAGAATCGGCCTCCGACCTGCTGCCGTTCCAGCCCGCCAATGCGCAGGAGGCGACGACCGGCGAATTGCCCGAAGTCATCGAGATGTCCAAGGGCAATCCCGATGCGGCGGTCACGCTGATCGAATACGCCAGCTTCACCTGTCCGCATTGCCGCAACTTCCATGCGAACGTTTATCCGCGGCTGAACGCCGAGTATATCGAGCCCGGCCTGATCAACTTCATCTACCGCGAAGTCTATTTCGACCGTTACGGTCTCTGGGCCGGCATGATGGCCCGTTGCGGCGGACCGCTGCGCTACTTCGGCATCGTGGACCGCATCTACGAGAACCAGTCTGAATGGACACAGGGTTCGCCCGCGGAAATCGCCGAGAACCTGCGCCGGATCGGCCGCGCGGCGGGACTGAGCAATGATGAGCTCGACGCCTGCATGACCGATTCCGCCATGGCCGAGGCGATGATCGCGACCTACGAGGCCAACCTCGAAGTGCACGAGATCCCGGGCACGCCCGCGTTCGTCCTCAACGGCGAACTGCACGGCAACATGAACTTCGAAACGATGAGCGGCCTTATCGACGCCGAGCTCGAAGCCGCGGGCTGAGGTTTACGCCGCCGTTCCGAACAATTGATCGAGGGCCGCATCCAGCGGCCCTTTTTCATTCAGCCGCAGCCGCACCGGCAGGGTCATCACCCGCGCCCGGAACTCGGGCTTCAGGCGCACCGCGTCCTTTTCCGTGGTGACGACCTGGGCGCCGCGCATGTCGGCCTCGCGGATCAGTCGCGCCATGAGCGTGTCGCTGAGCGGTTGGTGATCGGCAAGGGCATGGGTCGCGAGCAGATCGGCGCCCATCTCGCGCAACGTGGTGAAGAATTTCTCGGGATGGCCGATGCCCGCAAAAGCCAGGACCGGCATTCCGGCCAGTGGAAGCCCGGTTGGCAGAGGCTCCAGGGCGCCGGTCAGGCGAGGAACTGATACGGCCTTTCCCCACTGGTGTGCGAACCGGGCCTGTGCCGTGTCCGATCCGATGGACAGAAGCAGATCGGCGCGTGCCATTCCGGCGGCGACAGGTTCGCGCAACGGGCCTGCCGGGATGACCTTGCCATTCCCGAAGCCGCGCCATGCATCGACCACCACAAGCGACAGGTCATGATGCAGCGCAGGATTCTGGAACCCGTCGTCGAGGATGATGGCATCGGCCCCGTCAGCGACGGCCGCGCGTGCGCCTTCGGCCCGGTCCTGCGCAACCCAGGTCGGCAGAAAGGCGGCGAGCAAAAGCGGCTCGTCCCCGACGTCGTCGGCTGTATGCTGACCCTCCACCACCCGCGTCGGCCCGGTGATTTCGCCTCCGTAGCCCCGGCTGACGACATGGGCTTTGACACCCCGGTTCCGCAGCAGCTCGGCCAGTGCAATGACAGTCGGCGTCTTGCCGGTGCCGCCCGCGTTGATGTTTCCGACACAAATCACCGTCACGCGCGCGCGTGTTCTTGCGCCGTTCGCCAGCCGCCGGGCGGTGCCCTGCGCGTACAACGCGCCCAATGGTGCCAGCAGCGTCGAGATCAACCCGGGAGGTTGATGCCAGAAGCCCGGCGCCCGCATCAGGACGCCTCGGCGCGAAACGCGCGGGTCTCGACCTCGTCCAGCGTGTCCATGACCAACGCCAGGGCGCGGTCGGTAACGTCGGCACCGTCCGAGATCACCCCCCAGGCCGATGCAGCCATATCCGCAGCGACATCCGGGCTGAGCAGCGCCACGACATGGTCGGCCAGTTTTTCGGGCGACGGCGCAAGCCGCGCAGCACCGGCACTCGACAGTCGTTGATAGATGTCGGCGAAATTCGTGACATAAGGCCCATGCAGGATCGCCGAACCGA
The DNA here is from genome assembly GCA_015689645.1 of Rhodobacterales bacterium HKCCE4037. Lineage (GTDB taxonomy): Bacteria > Pseudomonadota > Alphaproteobacteria > Rhodobacterales > Rhodobacteraceae > Gymnodinialimonas. Next base: position 145,316 of record WVSM01000008.1, on the reverse strand, counting down.
GCGCGGCGGGTTCGAATGGATTATGGCCGCCGATGGCAACAAGCGAGCCTCCGACGAAGCTGATCGGCGCCAGGCGATACCAGAGCCCCATCTCGCCCATCGTGTCGGCCAGGTAGACCTGCGCGTCGTCCGCGATTTCCTCCTCCGCCGCACGGCGGGTGAACCGCCACCCTTCACTTTGCAGAAACGAGGCAATCTCATCTCCGCGTTCCGGGTGACGCGGCACAAGGATCAGGAGGAGCCGGGGCGATGACCGCATCGCCAAACGGTGCGCCCGCAGCACCATTTTCTCTTCGCCGTCATGGGTCGAGGCCGCCAGCCAGACTGGACGCCCCGCCAGGTTGCCCGCGATGCTGGACCGCTCATCCTCGTTGCATGGCAGCGCGGCGGCGCCCTCTTTCAATGTGCCAAGAACCTTCATGCGGTCGGCCGGCATTCCCAACCGGCGCAGATAGCCTTGCGTAAGGTTATCCTGCACCAGGGCGGTCTGGAAACGCTGCAACAGGTTGCGGACCACACCCCGGGCGAACCGCCATTTGTCATGACTGGCTTTCGACATGCGCGCATTGAGCATCAACATCGGGATCCCGCGCGCATCGGTTTCGACCACGAGCGCCGGCCAAAGCTCGCTTTCCGTCCAGATCGCAACGTCCGGTCGCCAATGGTCGAGAAAAGCCCTGACGTACGCGAGCGCATCGAGCGGGGCGTAATGGTGAATGGCACGGTCGGGCAGACGGTCGGCCATGACATCGGCGGACGTCACGGTGCCCGTGGTCACAAGAACATGGGCATCTTCCCGTTCTTCAAGCACCCGCCGGACAAGTTCGAGGATCGCAACCGACTCACCGACCGAGGCTGCATGGAACCAGATCAGCGGACCCTCGGGGCGCGGAATGCTGGCGATCCCGCGCCGCTCATCGAGACGCTCGGCGTCTTCCTTCCCCTCGGCCACGCGCTCGCGCAGCTTGCGCTCGGCAAACGCACGGGCACCGCGCGCGGACCACGCGAGGTAGAGGCCCAGAAAGATCGAGCGTTTCATCTGGCTTTTACCGCCTCAGTTCCCGAGTTCCTCGGTCGACGAGGCTTCGGCCTCTTCATCCCGCAGACGGTGGATATGGGCGATGAAATAGCGCATGTGGGCATTGTCGACGGTGCGCTGCGCTTCGGACTTCCAGGCGTTGTAGGCGCTCTCGTAGTCGCCGAACATTCCGACGATATGGATGTCGTCGACGTTCTCGAATTCCGTGCGCTGAGGGTCGACGAGTTCTCCGCCGAAGACAAGGTGCAGGCGTTGGGGCATGGTGGCTCTCCGCGTCGGGCTGGATTGTGCCCGCACCCTTAAGCCGTGGGGCGGGGGCGTCAAGCAAGGCGCGTGTTTCATCGGCCTGACGCGAACGTGAGAGTCGGGTTTCCCCGCCTCGCGCCGCGATGTCGGACGGCGCATATTCCTTTCATCGAAACGGAGGCCATTCTTCATGACCAAGACCTTTTCCGCCCTGACCGCAGCTTTGGCAATTACCGCCTCGCTGGCCGCGATTTCCGCACCGGCGGCTGCGCATTCCACTCAAGCCCCCTCCATTTCGAGTGTTTCCGGACTTGATCTCGGCTCTGGCCGTCTGTCCGGCACTGACCTCGGATCGGGTCGCTAACTCTCCGACCGATCCACAGCGGAGCGGCCCTTGCCCCTCTCCCTCCCTCTCTCCCGGGGGCCGCTCCGCCAAATACCTTGTCCGTCTCCCCCCGACCCCCGTGCGCGTCCTCCCCTTCCGCGCCGGGGGTCACCTTTTTCGGGCTCGGGGTAAGGAGAGCCTTACTCGCAGGGATTGCGCGCAAGGGTTAATTTCATTGGGCAAGCACGGAGGACGGGCGGAAGATTTCGCCACCTCCCATTCAAAGCCAAAAGATAGCTGCCATGACCGTTCGCATATCCCTTGTTCTGCTGGCCTCGCTTCTGCTCGTTACCGTGCTTGCGACCCTGTCCCATCCCGCCAATGCCTATGCCGTCCTGCCCGAAGTCGAGGACACGCTGTCCTCGACCGAGCTGATGGCAACCGGGCCGCTGAATGTGATCGTTCTGTCCGGTCGTTAACGTCTCTGCGCCACCAAGGCGCCGTGAACAGTCGAAGAACCTGCCAAAACCCCGTCCACCTGCGCCGTCGGTCCATTGAACACCAAAGGTGCGCCGCGGCCCGTTGTGACTCGCCCCCCGGCCTCTTCGATAATGAGGGTTCCGGCCGCTATGTCCCATTCCCAAGTCGGGCGGAAGGTCATCATGCCATCGAAACGTCCTTCGCCCACCAGCGACATGCGATAGGCGAGCGAGGGGCGGTAGGCCCGGTTGATCTCGGGAATGCCGCCCAGCCAATGCTCGGGCTTGAGCGCCCCTTTCGTGGCGAGGAAGGTGGATTGCGCGAGGTCCTGCGCCCCGGTCACGCGCACCGGAACACCGTTGAGCGTGCTGCCCTTGCCGCTTGCAGCGGCGTAGAGCTTGTCTCGCATCGGCAGGAACACGACACCAGCCGTCACCTGCCCCTGGTGCACCACGGCCAGCGAATGCGAAAAACTCGGCTCGCCGTCGATGAAGGCCCGCGTGCCGTCGATCGGGTCGCAGATAAACAAGGTCTCGGCGGACAGGCGGGCGGGATCGTCCTCGGTCTCTTCGGACAGCCACCCGTACTCGCGACGCGCACCCAGAAGCGTGTCACGCAGCATGGCGTCGATCTCGAAATCGGCCTCGGTGACCGGCCCGTCGACGCCCTTGTCCCAGATCTGCGGGTCCTGTCGGAAGTAGCGCCCCGCAATCTCGCCCGCGCGTTCGGCGGCGGAGATGAGGAGTGCCAGATCGTCCTCAGGCCCCGGCAATCGTCAGCCCTTCGACCAGCAGGGACGGCACCACGCGGCTCAGATGCGGGCGTGCGTCGTTGGCGGGCACGATGGACAGCAGCATGTCCTTGAGGTTGCCCGCGACCGTGCATTCATTGACCGGATAGGCGATCTCGCCATTCTCCACCCAGAAGCCCGAAGCCCCCCGCGAATAATCGCCGGTCGTCGGGTTGATCGACGAGCCGATCATCGAGGTGATCAGAAGGCCTGTACCCATCTGCGCAATCAGGTCCTCGCGGCTGTGTCCCCCGTCCGTCAGGCGCGCATTGCCGACGCTCGGCGACGGCGGGCCGCCCGTGCCCCGGCTGGCGTTGCCGGTCGACGGCATCCCGAGCTTGCGCCCCGTGGCAAGGTCCAGCGTCCAGCCGGTCAGGACGCCGTTGTCGACGATGGCGCGGGTTTGCGTCGGCAGGCCCTCTGCATCGAACGGGCGGCTTCCGGATGTGCGGGGGCGGTGTGGCTCTTCGATCAGCGACAGATGCGACGGCAGAACCTGTTCGCCCAAAAGATCCCGCGCCCAGGATGATCCGCGCGCGATGGAGGTGCCGTTGGTGGCCGACAGGAGGTGTCCGATCAGCGCGGATGAGATGCGCTCGTCGTAGATGACCGGGTAGGCGCCGGTCTTCGGCTTGCGGGCACCGGCGCGTTCCACCGTGCGCTCGGCGGCGATGCGTCCGATCTCGGCAGCCGGCAGAAGGTCCGAAAGATGGTTGCGGCTGTCGCCGAAGTAATCGCGCTCCATCCCCGTGCCTTCGCCGGTGATCGCCACGCAGAACACGCCATGATCGCTGCGCGCGTAGCCTCCGGAAAAGCCGTTGCTGGCGGACAAGTGGATGCGGCGGCGGCTGTAGCCTGCGCCCGCCGTTGAGACTTGGCTGATGCCCTCCACGGCCAGAGCTGCGGCCTCGGCCTCTAGCGCCCGTGCCTCGAGCCCCGCCGGGTCCGGGTCCTCGCCGGGGTCGACAAGGTCAAGCGCGTCGCCGTCTCGCAGCGACGACAGCGCCTCCGGCTCGGCGAGCCCGATGTAGGGGTCTTCCGGTGCCAGCCGCGCCATGGCGACAGCACGCTCGGCCATCTCGGCGATGGTCGCGGGCTCGATATCGGAGGCCGAAACGCAGGCCTGCCGCTTCCCGACCATCACGCGCAGCCCAAGCTCTACGCCTTCCGAGCGTTCCGCCATTTCCAGCGCGCCCTTCAACACCTCGATGCGGATCGAAGTGCCGTCCACTGCGATGGCGTCGGCGGCGTCAGCCCCGGCGGATTTGGCCGCGGCCAGGAGGGCCTCGGTCAGTGGCGCAATCTCGATGTCGCTCATGCAGGTCTCCGGGGATTTGTCTTGCATCCGACCTAGGGCGCAGGTCGGGGGCATGCAAGTGAAACGGCCCGCTCCGGGATCGGGCGGGCCGTGGGAGTGCGGGGTCGCGCAACCTTACTGCAGCGGAATGCCGTTCGCCGTGATCGACCCGTCCGCGCCGAACTCCACGGTGGTTTCCAGCGTGTCGGGCGCCGCACCGGGCCGCGCGAAGACATTGACCATGCCGCGCACGAAGGCACCCTGCTCTGCCGGAAGAAGGCCACCGGCCATCAACGCGTCGAGCAGCGCGTTGCCACCGGACAGCTGAAGGTTGGCAGCCCCGACCGGGATCGGCATCAGCTGGTTCGGGGCGAAGGTCAACTCGGCCGTGCCGGTCAGTTCCGCACCTCCCGCGCCTAGGCGCAACTCGCTGATGTTGAGCGCGCGCAACTCGCCCGGCGGAGTGTCCATCTCTTCCGGGTCCATCTCGAGAAGGTTCATGAACAGACGCACCTGCCCGGTGGCATCAAGCACAAGGCTGGCCGGATCGCGCGGAATGGAATTCGTCGGGTCCATCATTGCCCAGATGCCATCCCCAGCCACGAGGTTTTCGACCGCAATGCGCAGCGACATGTCTTGCGGCTCTTCCCCGGCGGCCAAAGGAATCGCCAGCGAAATCTCGGTCGCGTCCGTTGCGACCTGAACCGGAATCGGCAGATCCGCGACCCGGATCTCAGTCTGCATGCCGCGCCCCGCGATATCGTAGGAAACTTCCGCTTCGTTGAAACCGAACCCGATCGAGCCGCCATCGTTGCCATATTCGAAGGCGAACATGTCGCCTGTATCCTCGAACTGGAATTCCATCGCGAAGGACTCGTAGCTGGTGGACCCGTTGAGTTCGAAGCCTTCGGGAATGGTCCCCGCCCCCTGGTTCATGGCGGCGAGCGACAGAAGCGTGCCCGAACTGGTGCCTTCGATTGCGCCCATCACGATGCCAGCTTTCGCGTAGCCCGATTCCCCGGCTGGCGGGCTCAGCTCCAGCGACATCTGCATGCCACCGGCCGACCCTGTGCTTTCGAACCGCATGGTCTCGGGCGTGTCACCTGTGACCGAATAGGTCGAGGCGAGATCGGTCATGACCAGGTCGAGGTCGATGACCGGTGGCTCGGCTCCGCCACCCCAGATTGCCCCGTCGCTCAGCATCAGCCGATCGGCTGAATAGTTATAGGTGCGGTTGCCCGGATCGCCCGAGACCTGCACATCGAGCCCCTCGTGCTCCATCAGGATCTCGATGTTGCCCGGCGGGTCGCCGTCACCGACGTCGAAGGTGAAGGTGGCCGAATACAATTCCGAGAACGTCATGGACAACGTGCCATCGGGGTTCTCGATCAACTGGATTTCGTCGATCGCTCCGCGAACGGAGAAATCCTCGTCTTCCATGAGCGTGGTGAAGTTCGTCAGGGTCAGGCCGGTGTCGGTTTCGGTGACGGTCGCACTGATTGTCTGGCCGGACATTTCAGCCTGTGCCTGCCACTCGGCCCAGATGTCGGTGGCCAGGGTCTGCGAAAATGCCGGGGTCGCGGCGACAATCGCCAATGTGGAAAGGGAAAAACAAAAACGGGTCATCAGGGTGATTGCTCCATCAAAGGGAAAGCGTTGGGTGCAGGGTCGGACGCGAATGGCGCTGGGTCAAGTATGGATCGCCACAGCAGGAAAATCGCAGGGGTCTGGCCCCCAACGCGAAGGGGCGTTAGGGCTTTGGTCAATGTCGAACTCCAGGAAAGGGAACAGGCCCATGACCCATGTCGTATCGGGAAAGGTCGTTGCGATCACTGGTGCCAGCCGCGGCATCGGCGCGGCGGCGGCCCGCGAATTCGCTTCGCTTGGCGCAAAGGTCGTGCTCATGGCGCGGGGGCGGGAGGCGATTGCCGACCTCGCCGGTGAAATCGGCACCAACGCCCTTGCCGTGCCCTGCGACGTGACCCGCTACTGGGAGGTCGAGGCCGCCTACAAGGCCGCAGTCGAAACCTTCGGATCGCTGGACGTTGTCATCAACAACGCTGGCGTGATCGAGCCGGTCGCGCGCATCGAGAACACCGATCCCGGCGCCTGGGGGCAGGTGATCGACATCAACCTCAAAGGCACGTTCAACGGCGCCCGCGCTGCCCTGCCGTACATGGCGGGCCGTGGCGGCACCATCATCGGAATTTCATCCGGCGCGGCGACAAATGCGCTGGAGGGGTGGTCGCATTATTGCTCGTCGAAGGCGGCTGCACTGATGCTGACCCGCTGCCTGCACAAGGAAATGGGCGACAAGGGTATCCGCGCGCTCGGGCTCAGCCCCGGCACGGTGGCCACGCAGATGCAACGGGAGATCAAGGCCTCGGGCGTGAACCCGGTCAGCCAATTGGAGTGGGAGGATCACATTCCCCCCGAATGGCCCGCCAAGGCGCTGGCCTGGATGTGCACGTCCGAGGCGGATGACCACCTCGGCGGTGACATTTCGCTCCGGGACGAAGGCATCCGGGCGAAGGTGGGCCTGATTTGATCGACGTATCCGAGGCAGGCGGGCTGCTGACGGTCACGTTGAACCGGCCCGACAAGGCGAATTCCCTGACCGGGGCGATGCTGGAAGAGCTGGCCGCGCTGTTCGAAGGGGCCACGCCGAAGGCCCTGATACTCACCGGCTCGGGCGACAAGGTGTTCTCGGCGGGTGCCGATCTGGACGAGGCGCGGGCGGGTCTTGCGACGTCTCCGTTGTGGGAGCGGGTCTCCGGCGCGCTGGCAGCCTTGCCTTGCCCGACCATTGCCGCGTTGAACGGCACGCTGGCGGGCGGGGCCTTCGGGATGGCATTGGCCTGTGACCTGCGGATAAGCGTGCCGGAGGCGTCGTTTTTCTACCCGGTGGCGAAGCTCGGCTTCCTGCCGCAGCCGTCCGATCCGGGGCGGCTGGCGGCGCTGGTCGGGCCGGCGCGGGCGAAGCTTCTGCTGATGGCGGGCGCGCGGTGGAGTGCGGGAGAGGCATGGACCTTCGGCCTCGTCGACCGGATCGTGGAGCGGGATACGCTGGTGGAAACCGCGACGGCGCTGTGTGCCGCGGCGCTGGCGGACGAGACCGGGAATGTCCCTGCAATCAAGGCGATGGTGCCCTGACGGCTTTACCGGTTCTTCCAAGCGCGGCGGCCGCCGGAGGTCTTTGAATGGAAATCGGGCGGGCGTTTGGCGACCCATTTGAAGAACTTCCCAAGCCGCGGATGGCTGCGCAGCGCCTCGGGCGTGTTGTAGACGCGGGCCAGTTCGGCTTCGGACAGGGTGGCGTGGATCTCGTTATGGCAAATCTGGTGGATCAGCACGGTCGGCCCGCCCTTGCCGCCGCGCAGTTTCGGCACAAGGTGGTGCAGGCTTTGCGGTGCGTCCGGCGGAATCGGGCGGTCGCAGAGCGGGCAAATGGGAGCGGTGTCCATGGCGGATGAGGATGGCGTGATCGGCGCGGATGGCAAGGTCGATGCTCTGGTCGTGGGCGCCGGTCCCGCGGGGTTGATGGCGGCGGAAACACTGGCGCGGGCGGGACGCAAGGTGTTGATCTGCGAGGGGAAACCCTCGGCGGGGCGCAAGTTCCTGATGGCGGGGAAGTCGGGGCTGAACCTGACCAAGGACGAGGACATCGGGCGATTTGTCCGCGCTTATGGAGACGCTGCGGACTGGCTCTATCCGATGGTCGCGAAGCTCGACCCGGTTGAGGTCATGGCCTTCGCGGAGGACCTTGGGCAGCCGGTGTTTACCGGGTCCACCGGGCGCGTCTTCCCGCGTGCGATGAAGGCCTCGCCGCTGCTGCGCGCGTGGTTGCAACGCATCGAGGCCGAGATGCGGTTGCGCTGGCGGTGGACGGGGTTCGACGGCGAAGGGCTGGTGTTCGACACGCCGGAGGGGCGGCGGGTTCTGCACGCCGACGTGACGGTTCTGGCCCTTGGCGGAGCGTCGTGGAAGCGGCTGGGGAGCGACGGGGCATGGGCGCCGTGGCTGGCGGAGCGGGGCGTGGAAATCGCGCCGTTCACGCCGGCGAACATGGGGTTCGTGGTCGACTGGTCGGAGTATATGGAGCCGTTCTTCGGCGCGCCGCTGAAGAATATCGCATTGATCGTGAACGGAAAATCCGTGCCGGGCGAAGCGGTTCTGTCGAAGCGCGGGCTGGAAGGCGGCGGGATTTACGCGGTCTCGGCGGCGGTGCGGGATGGGGCCGAATTGACAATGGATTTGCTGCCGGGGCGAGACGAGGCGGAGCTTGCGCGGCGTCTGAAAGGACGTCCGAAAAAGCAGACGATCACCAAGGCCCTGACCAAGCTTGGGCTGGATGATGCGAAGCGCGCGCTGCTTCAGGAATTCGCGCGGCCGTTGCCGGAGGATGCCGCTGAATTGGCCAATCTTATCAAGGCTTTGCCCATAAAGCACCAAGGGCCGCGGCCGATGGACGAGGCGATCTCCACGGCTGGCGGCGTCACGCAAAGCGCCGTCACACCTGGCCTTATGCTTCGCGAGATTCCAGGCGTTTTCGTTGCGGGTGAGATGCTGGATTGGGAGGCGCCGACGGGTGGCTACCTGATCTCGGCCTGCCTTGCGACGGGCCTCTGGGCCGGGGTGCATGCAGCGCGGTATTGGCCCTGAAACGCGTGTAAAGAACCTGTAGTGATCCCGTAGTTATTCCGTAGTTACACGTTCGCGCGCTCAACTGCCCTTGGCGAGTGCCGCTTTGAAGGCCGGACGGGCCCGCATCATCGCGTTGTGGTCGATCAGCTTCTCGTTCGTGACGTCGAATTTCGCGGCAGCGGCCCACCCTATGCAATGGCTGAGCAGGATGTCGGCAATCGACATCTCCTCACCGGCGACGAAGGGGCCATCGGCGCTCATCCTTTTCGCGACGGCATCCTGATTGCGCGCGAATTCCCATTTCAGGGAGTCCTTCACGGCAGGGACGCGATGCTCCTCCGGCAGGATGAAGCTGTGGCGCGCGGCGGCCCAGAGCACGCCGTCGATCTCGTCATTCACCATCTGCACGAAGGAATCCTGTTTCGCGCGGGCGATGGTTCCGGCGGGCGCGGTCAGCGCGCCGTGCTTGTCGGCGAGGAAGGTCATGATGGCGACGGAATCGGGGATCACCTCGCCGTCGACCACGAGGAAGGGCACCTTGCCCGAGGGGTTCACGGCCTTCGCCTCGTCCGAGCGGGCGCCCGCCTCGACCAGCTCATAGTCGACGCCGAGTTCCTCCAGCGTCCAGATCACGCGGGTCGCGCGGGTGCGCAGGTTGCCGTAGATCTTGTAGGTCATTGTCGTCCTCCGCGTCCGGGCAACATGGCGAGCCGGATCAATGTGCGTTCCATCACCGCCATCTGTGGCGCGGCGCTGCTTGAGCGCAAGGTGAGATCGGTTTCCACCAGCATCGAGAGCGCCGACTCCAGCGCGTCGCGGCCCCAGCGGCTGGCCTGTCGCAACATGCGGTCGCGGCGCGGGCCGAACACCGGCGGGCGCATTGCCTGTAGCCCCGCCGCCGGTCCGCCGGGGTGGCTCGCGGCCATGTGCAAGGCCCGGAAATGGCGCAGGGCGGCGATGCAGAGGGACACGGGCGTCGTGCCCTGCTGCTTGAGGCGATTGAGGATCGGGCCAATCGCGCCGGTCTCGGCCTCGGCGGTGGCGTGGATGATGTCGTCAAGTTCCGCCTCGCGGGTCAGCGGGGCGACGGCCTCGATATCGGCGGGCGATACAGGCGTCCCGTCGCCGCGCTTGTAGAGGCCGAGCTTGTCGATCATCTGCCGGAAGTCGCCGGGCGGGACCGAGCGGGCGAGCCCTTCCAGATCGGCCATGGCATTGCGGTCGGGGGCGGTAACGCCGGCCTCCTTCAGCCAATCCTCGATCTGCGCGCGGTCGGGCGGATCGTCGTAAATCGCGGCGGCATAGGCGCGCTTGGAACCTTCGAAGACCTTGCGAAGCGCCGATTTGGGCGTCAGGCGGCCAGCGGTGGCGATGATCTGCGCGTCGCCGTCGGCCCAATCCTCGAACGCGGCGGCGAAGGTCTTGGAGAGGCCATCGGTCGCGCCGTCGACCAGAACCGCGCGCGGGCCGGGGAAGAAGCCCACGGCCTTGACCGCATCCACAAGTGCCGCGCCGTCCGAGCGCAGGTCGGCGCCGCTGAGGCGGGTCAGGCGCATCTCTTCCTCGGCATTCGGGCCGAGGAGGGCGGCCACCAGGTCCTGCCGCTTGAGGGACACGCGCATGGCGTCTTCCCCGAAGATCAGGCAACCCGCTGCGGATTGGTCGGGGCGTTTGAAATAGGCGTTCGCGTCGCGTGTGCTGAGCTTCATGACCAGCCGGGCGCGCCCGCGATCAGGCGGGTGACAAGCTGGTCGGCCAATGCGACGGCCAGACGATCCTCCGCGTCGCGGCGCGCCGAGGCGGTGGCGACGGGCGACTCGGTCGTGGCGTAGGCGGTGAAGGTCGCGACCTCCCCCTGATCGAGCACCCGGCCCGACCCGGCTTCGCGCAGGGTGAAGGCGAGGGACCCGACCACGTTGATCCGGTCGATATTGTCAGCCTCGTTGATGGCGAGGTCGCGCTGGCCGGTTTCGATCGTGTAGCTCAGCTCGTAGGTGGAGCCGGTTCCGATGCGGTCTTCGAGCCGCGACAGAACCTCGAACTCCAGCCGCGTGTCGGGATCGGCGACGCGGATCTGGTTGCGGATCTGGTTTCCCGAGCCTTCGGGCCCGTAGACAGGCTGGAAGTTGCAGGCCGCCAGCGGGGCGGTCAGCAGAAGTGTCAGGGCAAGGCGGCGATTAAACGACGACATTCACGATCCGGCCGGGCACAACGATGAGTTTCTTCGGGCTTCCCCCGGCGAGAGCCTTCACGACAGCGTCGTCTGCCAGCGCGATCTTTTCAACCTCTTCCTTCGTGGCGTCCTTCGCGACGGAGATTTCGGACCGGCGTTTGCCGTTGATCTGGATCGGCATGGTGACGGTGTCTTCCACCAGCATCGCCTCGTCGGCCTTGGGCCAGGGCGCGTTGGCGATCAGGCCTTCGCCGCCCTGCATGGCCCAGATGTCTTCGGCCAGGTGCGGTGTGAAGGGCGACATGAGCTGTGCCAGCGTCATCACCGCCTGCCGCTGCGCGGGTTTGGAGGCCTTCGATTTCGACAGAATGTTGGTGAAGCCGTAGAGCTTGGCGATGGCGGCGTTGAAGCCGAAGGATTCGACACCCATCGTCACGTCATGGATCGCCTTGTGCATGGCGCGCAGGAGGTCGGCATCGCCTTCGCCCGCAGTGTCGTCCATCTGCGCGATGCGGTCAGACAGCGACCAGACCCGGCCAAGGTGCTTGCTGGCGGCCTCGGCCCCGGCGGCGGTCCATTCGACGTCCCGCTCGGGCGGTGAGTCGCTCAGGACGAACCAGCGCGCGGTGTCGGCGCCGTATTGCTCGATGATCGCGACGGGATCGACGACGTTGTTCTTGGATTTCGACATCTTGGCGGACGGGATGATCTCCACCTCGGTGCCGTCTTCGAGGAAGCCCTTGCCGTCACGCAGGTCCACGGTTTCGGGGTAGTGGTAGACCGCGCGGCCATCCGCCCCCTTGGTCTGGAAGATCGCGTGGGTGACCATGCCTTGGGTGAACAGCGCGTTGAATGGCTCGATGCATTTCGCGGGCAGGTGGCCGGTGGCGTGCATCGCACGGGCGAAGAAGCGCGAGTAGAGCAGGTGCAGGATCGCGTGTTCGATGCCGCCGATATACTGGTCGACGTTCATCCAGTACTCGGCCTCTTCCCGGCTGGTGGGCGTGTCGGCGCGCGGCGCGGTGAAGCGGGCGAAATACCAGCTGGAATCCACGAAGGTATCCATCGTGTCGGTCTCGCGCTTGGCCGGCGCACCGCAGGCGGGGCAGGGGACGTCGCGCCAGGTCGGGTGCCGGTCGAGCGGGTTGCCGGGGATGTCGAAAGACACGTCGCGGGGCAGCTCGACGGGCAGGTTTTCCTTCTTCTCGGGCACCACGCCGCAGGCCTCGCAATGCACGACCGGGATCGGCGCGCCCCAGTAGCGCTGGCGGGAAAGGCCCCAGTCGCGGAGGCGGAACTTGGTCACGCCATGGCCGACGCCCTGCGCCTCGCAGAAGGCGATGGCGGCGTCGATGGCGTCGTTGCCGGTCTGAACCTCGTCGCCCGCGAATCCCGCGACATACCGCACGTGTTCGGTTTTCGGGGGCACGTAGGCTGCGCCGCCGTCCTCGGGCCGGGTGAAGTCGTCTTCGCCTGCTTCCGGCACGAAGGTGGTGACAACGGGCAGGTCGTATTTGCGGGCGAAGTCGAGGTCGCGCTCGTCATGGGCGGGGCAACCGAAGATCGCGCCGGTGCCGTAATCCATCAGGATGAAGTTGGCGATGTAGACCGGCAGTTCGGCGGAGGTGTCGAAGGGGTGACGCACGCGCAGGCCGGTGTCGTAGCCCAGTTTCTCGGCCTTCTCGATCGCCTCGGCGGTGGTACCGCCCTTCCGGCAGTCTGCGCAGAAGGCGGCGATGGCCTCGTTCTTGGCTTCGAGCTCCTTCGCAATCGGATGGTCTGGAGAGATGCCCACGAAGCTTGCCCCCAGCAGCGTGTCGGGGCGGGTGGTGTAGACCTCCACGCGGTCATGGCCGCCGAGCGGTTCGACCAGGCCGAAGGCGAATTGCAGGCCGCGCGATTTGCCGATCCAGTTCTCCTGCATCAGCTTGACCTTGGCGGGCCAGTCGTCGAGGCCGTCCAGCGCCTCCAGGAGTTCGTCGGCCATGTCGGAGATCTTGAAGAACCACTGGGTGAGTTCCTTGCGCTCGACCTCAGCACCCGACCGCCAGCCCTTGCCGTCGATCACCTGCTCGTTGGCGAGAACCGTCATGTCGACCGGGTCCCAGTTCACCACCGCGTTCTTGCGGTCGATGAAGCCGGCCTCCAGCATGTCGAGGAACAGCGCCTGCTGCTGGCCGTAATATTCCGGGTCGCAGGTGGCGAACATGCGCGACCAATCGATCCCGAAACCGAGCGGCTTCATCTGCGCGACCATCGTGTCGATGTTCTGGTAGGTCCAGTCCGCCGGGTGCCCGCCCTGCGCCATCGCGGCGTTCTCGGCGGGCATACCGAAGGCGTCGAAGCCCATCGGGTGCAGCACGTTGTGGCCGGTGCTGAGCTTGTAGCGTGCGATGACGTCGCCCATCGTGTAGTTGCGCACATGCCCGATATGGATGCGGCCCGAAGGGTAGGGGAACATCTCGAGCACGTAATACTTGGGCTTGTCCGCGCTCATCTGCGCAAGGAACGTCCCGGCCTCTTCCCAGGCTTTCTGCCACTTCGGCTCGATCTCGGACGGGGTGTAGCGGGACATCTGGTTCTTCCTAAACGGGTGTGCGGACATGAAAACGCCGGGCATGGCCCGGCGCGTGTTTAAGCGGACGATCTGCCCCCGACAAGCGTGTCTAGAGGCGTCCGTCCGCAACCCGTAGCTGGCGCGCACGGGTCAGGATCGCATCTTCGACCTGGCGGGCGGTCGCGCGGCTGACGGCGGTGCCGCCGCGGCCCTGCAGGGCGACGCGCAGGGACCGCGCCTCGAGCGCGGGGTCGGTCACGTAGACGGTGGCGCGGTAGGCCTGGCTGCCGCCGGGGGGCGTCGCGTAGCCGAAGGCGAGAATACCGGTGAAGGGATCGGCGGCCTCCAACGGCATGAAATCGAGGATCTCCTGGGAGGCCTGCCAGAGGTAGGCGTTGACCTCCACCGTGGTGGAGGGGTCGGCATTGTCGCCGAAGAGATCGAAGATCGTTTCACGGTTGGGATCGCGCAGCAGGCCCTGTTCCCGAAGGCGCTCGGTCGAGGCGTCGGTGTCGTTTGCGAAATTGCCGTTGCCGCCGCAGCCGGCGAGCAATGCTGCGGTCGCCGCGACGCTTACAAAGGTTCTCAAACGCATTACCATGATGATTGCCCTGCCCAGAAATGTTGAGACGTTCTAACCAAGCGGGCGAAGTGCGGCAAGGCCGCAGAAAAAGATCGCATAGGACTCCGAAGGCGGATGCAGGGAATCGTTCGCAACGAGGCGCTCGAGACTGGTCCTATATAAAGTGTGGTCGCTGCGATGCCGTCCGCGCGAATCCCGGTTGGCACGACGCATTCCGCATCGCGTACTTGTATAACTGTCGGTCGGTGGGCGCTTTGCGGGCGAGCCATGGATTCGGAGCGGACGCGAATCTTCCTGCAATAACATGACCTACCGCGCCTGTTTCGCTGGAAGCCCCCCGCGCAGGCGGATCTTTCCGCCGTCGCCGCCCACCGGACTGTGGCATGTCTGCACCATGCGGCGGCCAACCTTCCCTGCACCGGGGACCGTTTCTTGCAATCGAAGGGGCAAAGAGAGAGACAAGGGCATACTCAATTCGGATATCCCGTCTTGGGGTGCACCTTCTAAAGTGAACACACGAGGGAAAAACCATGAAAAAGGTTCTCTTTGCGACCACCGCGCTTGTTGCGTCGGCAGGCTTCGCATACGCAGACGTCTCGCTGAGCGGCTCTGCACAAATGGGCGTCCAGGGCGGCGAGGAATTCGACGCGGATGTCCCCGGCATCGTTGACCAGGAAACTCAGTTTGTTCAGGACATCGACGTCACCTTCACCCTGTCGGGCGAAACCGACGGCGGCCTGACCTTCGGCGCGGCCGTTGATCTCGACGAATCTGCTGGCTCCGTTGGCACCGACGACGCTGGCGTTGCGATCTTCATTTCCGGCGACTTCGGCACGCTCACCATGGGTGACACCGACGGCGCACTCGATGCCGCAATGCAGGATCCGAACGTCACCGCAGGCTCGATCAACGACGACGAAACCAGCCACGTCGGCCTGGTCAACTCGTACCTCGACGGTGCCTATGATGGCCAGATCCTGAGCTACAGCTACACCGTTGCAGGCTTCACCATCATCGGCTCGATCGAGATGGACGACACCGGCGCACGTGACAACGGCTACGCCATCGGCGCACGTTACACCGGCGACTTCGGCGGCGGTTCCTACACCGTTGGCGCAGGCTATCAGGTTGCCACCCCGCGTGACAGCTGGATGCTCGGTAACTTCAATGCGTCTGCTTTCGACTTCGCAATTGGCGGTGACGGCATCGACTCCGATACGGATGGTGACGGCGTTGAGAGCATCGCGATGGGCGAAGCCATTGGCGAAGTGACGGCAACGGGCATCAGCGGGTCGGTCGCACTGGACGCTGGTCTGACGGTGACAGCTGCTTACACCATGTACGAAGCCACCGGTAACGACCTCGGCGTTGAAGGCGTCAGCTTCGACGCAACTCACATGGCGATCGGCGCAAGCTACACCTTCGATGCGATCACCGTTGCCGCCAACTACGGCACCGTTGAAATCGACAACCTGGGTGACTTCTACGGCTACGGTCTGTCGGCAGCCTACGACCTCGGTGGCGGTCTGTCGGTTCACGCTGGCTACGGCTTGTCGGACTACGACTACAATGGCTCGGTTGTGATTAACGATGTAGATGGCTCCATCGCGACCTGGTCGCTCGGCGTTGCAATGTCCTTCTAATCCTCACGGATTATCGGATACGGAGAGAGCGGGCCTTGTGCCCGCTCTTTTCTTTTGGTGGATAGGGTTTCATGTCGCTGACCGAGATCACCTCCCGCCTTACCTCCGCCGCGCAGGCCCATGGCCGCGATTTGGGGGACATCACGCTGATTGCCGTGTCCAAGGTCCAGCCGCCCGAGCGGGTGCAGGCCGTGCTGGAACAGGGGCACCGCGTCTATGGCGAGAATCGCGTGCAGGAGGCGCAGGGGCGCTGGCCCGCGTTCCAGGAACAGTTCAACGGCATCGACCTGCATCTGATCGGCCCCTTGCAGACCAACAAGGCGCGGCAGGCGGTCGAGATATTTTCGACCATCCACACGGTCGACCGACCGAAACTCGCCACCACCCTCGCGCGGCTGGCGCAGGAGCGGGGTGAAAGCCCGGAGGTCTTCGTTCAGATCAACACCGGGGAAGAGCCGCAGAAAGCGGGGTGCCTGCCGTCCGAGGCCGACGCGTTCATCGCGGAGGTGCGGGCGCTGGACCTGCCGCTCAAAGGGCTGATGTGCATCCCGCCGGTGGAGGAAGAGCCGAGCCTGCATTTCGCGCTTTTGGCGAAAATCGCCGCGCGGAACGGGCTGAAGGGCCTGTCGATGGGGATGTCGTCGGATTTCGAATCGGCCATCGCACAGGGGGCGACCCATATCCGCGTCGGCTCTGCGATCTTCGGTGAGCGGGATTATTCCTGAAGCGCGTCCATTACCCGGCCAGTTCCTCCGGCACGATCAGCCGCGTGGCGTAGCTGATGCGGGGCACGATCCAGCGCAGGTGGGCGGGTTTCAGGCCGACGCAGCCCTCGGTCGGGCGGCCCGGCCCGCGCCAGCGATGGATGAAGATCGCCGAGCCGCGTCCCGGCTCCGCATCGGGCCAGTTCCAGTCGGTGATGAGAACGATGTCGTAAAGCCGGTCGCCGCGCATCAGCCGCTCGGCCGAGCCGGGATAGGGCGCGCGGACCATCGTGTTGTAATCCGGCTGGTCCGAATCGTCCGACCACAGGTCGCCCGGCCCGATGGGGACCGCCCAGTCGCAGGGCTTTGCCACCCGGTCGGGGCGGTAAAGGCAGCCGACGATGCGGTGCACGCCCACCGGGGTTGCGCCGTCGCCCTCGCGCTTGTCGCGGGTGACACCGCCGTGGCCCACGGTGAAGGGCAGCCGCGCGCCCCAGAACCGCAGGCCCGACGGGGTCAGCACCATGTCTTCGGGGCCATGGGTGAAACGAGTCGTCAAACGCCGTGCACAAGCCGCAGATCGGTGTCTGCGATTGCCTCGCGAATAGCCTTCGCCTCGGTATAGCCCTGCGATTCGTAGAAATTCCGCGCGGTTTCGAAATCATCGAACTCCACGATCACGACGGTGCCTTGCAGGTCGCCTTCCCGCGTCTCGGCGCCTGTGTCGCGGGCCAGAACCCGCCCGCCGTATTCCGCGATGACCGGAGCCGAGGCCTCTGCGAAGCGCCGCATCCCGTCCTGGTCCCGCGCGCGAATGTTTGCAACGACGTATCCCTTGGCCATAACCTGATGCCTTTCAAATCGTGACAATGAACAATGTGGCGAAGTCTAACGCGAAAATCGCCCGTATCGGAAGGGCCGGCTGGACGGCGCATTCAGAGCAGGTGCCCCGACTTCTCGCGCTTCACGTCGAGGTAATGGGCATTGAAGCGGTTCGTCGGCGTGATCAGGGGCACCCGTTCGACGACGTCGATGCCTTCGGCCTCCATCATCGCGACCTTGCGGGGGTTGTTCGTCATCAGGCGGGCCGCGCCGAAGCCCATCCGGCGCAGCAGGCTCGCGCCCAAGCGGAAATCGCGTTCGTCATCCTCGAAGCCAAGCCGGTGGTTGGCCTCGACCGTGTCGAACCCCTGGTCCTGCAACGCATAGGCACGCATCTTGTTGGCGAGGCCGATGCCGCGCCCTTCCTGGTTGAGGTAGAGCAGCACGCCCGCGCCCGCCTTGCCCATCTCGGCCAGCGCGGTGCGCAATTGCGGGCCGCAATCGCATTTCAGCGAGCCAAGAACATCGCCGGTGAAGCACGCCGAATGCAGGCGCGTCAGAACCGGTTGCGATCGGTCGGGACGCCCGATCTCGATCGCGTAATGCTCGGTCTCGCCGTCGTCGGGGCGGAAGATATGGAGCCGCCCGGCCTCGCTCGCGTCCATCGGAAGGCGCGCGGCGGCGACGGGGGCAAGATCGGGGGCGGCGGCGAGAACATCGGCGGTCGGCCCTGCTTCCAGAAGGGTCAGCCCCTCGGGGGGTGTATCGCCCTCGACCGCCACGACAGCCGGAAGAAGCTGCGCGGATTTCACCAGCACCAGCGCCAGACGATGCAGGCCCGCGTCGCCTTCACGCATCTCGCGGAACGGGCCGCGCAGGGGAGTGACGAGATCGAACGCCGGATCGGCCAGTTCGCGCAGCCAGTCGCACGCCGCCTCGGACGGGAGCGCAATGCGGGCGATGTCGCCGTCGTAGACGCGCACTTTCAAGGTGGCGGCCCGGCGTCCGGTGATGGCGGCCACGACCGGCCCGATGTTCCGCATCGCGTCGAGCCGTTCGGGCCGCACGGATTCCGCCGCCGCGACAACCAGCAGGCCGTTGGGGCCGCGCAGCACGACGGGCAATCCGACGCGCAGATCGCTGCGCGCGCGGGCCACGAGGTCGGAAGGGGAGGGCAGAAGACTCATCACCGGGTCACTTAGATCGTTTCCAGTTGTCGTTGAAACACGTCATCGCCGATGTCCCGGGTACGCCGGAGGCGTGGCAGGGTATTGGCGATCCAACAAAAACTGGAAACGCTATAACCTGCTCCTGTCAGAAATTGAAACATTCCCTCTCCTCAGCACACACGCGCGTGAAACGGGGTTACATCCGTAGACAAGACCGGGGGCAAACGCTCATGTCTGTGCAATCAAACACGACAGCACGGGGTGCATGACATGGCAAACCTCAAGAAAATCCTTCTCGTCGACGATGACGACGATCTGCGCGAGGCGCTGAGCGAGCAACTCGTGATGACCGAGGACTTCGACGTGTTCGAAGCCGCGAACGGCGCGCAGGCGATGGAGAGGGCCAAGGAAGGCATCTATGATCTGGTGATCCTGGACGTTGGCCTGCCCGATACCGATGGACGCGAGCTGTGCCGCCTGATGCGCAAGCAGGGCGTGAAATGCCCGGTCTTGATGCTGACGGGCCATGACAGCGATGCCGATACGATCCTTGGCCTCGATGCCGGTGCGAATGACTACGTGACCAAGCCGTTCCGCTTCCCGGTGCTTCTGGCGCGCATCCGTGCGCAGCTGCGCCAGCATGAGCAAAGCGAAGACGCCGTGTTCCAGCTTGGGCCGTATACCTTCAAGCCCGCGATGAAGATGCTGATCACCGAGGACGAGAAGAAAATCCGCCTGACCGAGAAAGAGACGAACATTCTCAAGTTCCTCTACCGTGCGCAGGATGGCGTGGTGGCCCGCGACATTCTTCTACATGAAGTCTGGGGCTACAACGCCGGTGTCACCACCCACACGCTGGAGACGCATATCTACCGGCTTCGCCAGAAAATCGAACCAGATCCGTCCAATGCGCGCCTTCTTGTGACCGAATCCGGCGGTTATCGTCTGGTTGCGTAAAGATTTCAGCAGTCCCCGCCGGCGCCCGGGTTATGGCGCCATCTCTCCCTGATGGACTTGGCCCGGGCATCGCGCCCGGGTCTTTTTTTTGGCGGGGCATCGGGAAATCGCTTTACCTCAAGTGGGCTTGAGGCACTAGAAGGTGAGTCGCTCAACTTGAAAAGGAGGCGGCCATGCCAGCGCAACTCGAACACCTCAACATCACCGTCGCGGATCCTGCGGCCACCGCCGACATGCTGACGGAGATTTTCGGCTGGCGCATTCGGTGGCAGGGGGATGCCAAGGGGGCGGGCTTCACGATCCATGTCGGAACGGAGGACACCTATGTCGCCCTCTACAATCCCAGGAAAGACCTGACCGAGGCCGGGGACAGCTACACGAGGGTCGTGGGCCTGAACCACATGGCCGTTGTCGTGGATGACCTCGACGCCATCGAAGCCAAGGTCAAAGAACGCGGTTACGAGCCCCACAGCCATGCCGATTACGAGCCCGGTCGGCGGTTCTACTTCCACGAGGAAAACGGGCTGGAAATCGAGGTGGTTCAGTACTGAACGCGACCCGTCACGCTTTCGGAAGGCGGAGGCGGGCGAGGCCGTAGAGGAACAGCGCCACGAACGCCCCTGCGCCGGCGAGGAAGACGAGCCTGAGCGCGTCCTCGCGGCCCATGGACGGCTCGGCCAGCGCCATGATCCAGCCGCCCGCCAGCGCGCCGACGGGCATCATGCCCCAGCCGAAGAAGCGGTAGATCGCGTTGACCCGGCCAAGGAGCGCATCGGGGATGACCCGCTGCCGGTAGGAGACGGTGACGACGTTCCAGAGCACCGCGATGAAGGTTTCGAGGAACAGCAGGGCCACGGTCAGCGGCACGGACGCGAAAAGATAGAGGCCGATGAACGGCACCGGCATCAGGGCGAGCGCTGTCCAGAGGCTGCGTTCCGACCCGAGGCGTCTGGCGAGCGCGGGGCAGAGCAGACCGCCCGCGACGCCGCCCGCCGCGCCGGCCGTCAGGAGCAGGCCGTAGCCCACGGCGTCGAGGCCAAGCACCTCCTGCGAATAGAGAACGAGGATGGTGAAGCCCGCCATGTGGGCCGCGTTCAACCCGCCGAGGATCAGGGCCAGCTGCAGGATCACCCTGTGCTGTCGGATCCAGTCCCATCCCGCCCGCATCTCGCGCCAGAAGCCGTCGCGTTGGTCCGTCACGGCCCTCACCGGGAAGGCGATGGCCCAGACGGCCCAGGCGGCCAGCGCGAAACCGAGCGCTTCGAACAGGAAGGGTGCGGGGACGGTCAGCGCGATCAGGAAACCGGCCAAGGGCGGGCCGACGAACTGGCCCATGACCTGCTCCACCGACCAGATCTGGCCGTTCGCCTCTTCCAGCCGGTCCTTGTGCACGAGGCTGGGCAATGCGGTTTGCGCGGCGTTGTCGCGGAAGACCTCCGCCGTGCCCATCAGGAAGGCCAGCACGGACAGCCCGATGATCTGGGCCGCGACCGCGCCCTCGGACGGACCGGCGAGGATCAGCGCCACGACCGCCAGCGCCAGCCCCATCCGCGCAAGGTCGGCGCGCACCATCATGCGCTGCCGGTCGGCCCGGTCGGTCAGAACGCCCACGGGCAGGGACCACAGGAACCACGGCACCCGGGTGGCGAAGGCCACCAGCGCCAGCGCGCGCGGGTCGGTGGTGATGAGGGTCGCGAGCCACGGAAAGGCCAGAACGCCGATCCCGTCGGACAGGTTCGCAAGGCCGGCGCCGGAGATCAGCAGGCGGAAGTTTCGGTTTTCTCGGATCAGGGCGGCCATGGCGCAAGCTTGCGCAGAGCCTGCGAACCGGCACAATGGCCAAAGCGTGCCGCGCCGCCGAGCCGGTTTCGCGGAAGCGGTATTCCGGGGGTCCGGCCGCAATTGGACCGGACCGGATGGCTGCTTCCACTGGACACGCCCGGCCATGTCCCTATCCTCCGCGCTCCATCAACGTCGGAGCCCTGCCCATGCCCTTTACCCTCGCCACCTGGAACATCAATTCGGTCCGCCTGCGGCAGGGGCTCGTGTCGCAGTTGATGAGCGAGGAGGCCCCGGATGTGCTCTGCCTTCAGGAATGCAAGAGCCCGGTCGACAAGATCCCCTTCGACGTGTTCCAGGCGCTTGGCTACACTCACATGGTCGCGCGCGGGCAAAAGGGCTACAACGGCGTCGCCATCCTGTCGAAACGACCGATCGAGGAAGTGGGCAGCCATGCCTTCGCGCAGCTCGATCATGCGCGCCACGTTGCGGCGCGGCTGGAAAACGGCGTGACGATCCACAATTTCTACGTGCCCGCGGGCGGGGATGAACCGGACCGCGAAAAGAACATCAAGTTCGGGCAGAAGCTCGATTACCTGACGGACATGCGGGACTGGGCGCATGCCGAGAAGCCCGAGAAATCCATTCTCGTGGGCGATCTGAACATCGCCCCGCGCGAGGATGACGTGTGGAACCACAAGCAGCTTCTCAAGGTCGTCTCGCACACGCCGGTCGAGGTGGAGCATCTGGCCGAGGCGCAGGATGCCGGCAAATGGGTCGACATCACGCGGCAGGATATCCCCGAGGGGAACCTCTACAGCTGGTGGTCCTACCGCTCGCCCGATTGGGACTCGGCGGACAAGGGCCGCAGACTCGACCATATCTGGGCCACGCCCGACATTTCCAACGCGGGCCATTCCAGCCGCGTGCTGCGCCACGTGCGCGGCTGGGAAAAGCCCTCGGACCACGCGCCGGTCTTTGCGACATTTGACCTCTGACCTTGTTCACGTTGCCGTGCGCCCGCATATAAACGCCAACACGCCTCAGCAGACGGAGCGAGACATGCTCGAATTCGGAACCGATACGACCGCCGCCGCCTCCACCGACCTGATCAAGGACGGGACGGAAGCCACCTTCATGGCCGACGTGATCGAGGGCAGCGCAGACGTGCCCGTGATCGTCGACTTCTGGGCCACGTGGTGCGGGCCCTGCAAGACGCTGGGACCGATGCTGGAAAAGGCCGTCACCGAAGCCAAGGGCAAGGTGAAGATGGTCAAGATCGACGTCGACAAGGAACAGCGGCTGGCCAGCGCGCTGGCGCAGCAGGGACTGCCGTTGCAATCGATCCCGACGGTCGTCGGCTTCGTTCAGGGCCGCCCGGTGGACCTGTTCCAGGGCGCCGTTCCGGAAAGCCAGATCAAGGACTTCATCAAGAAATTGGCCAACATGGCCGGCGGCGATGACGGCCTTGGCGAGGCGCTGGAAGCCGCGGAGGAGATGCTCGCCCAAGGCGAACTGGATGACGCCGCGCAGACCTTTGCCGCCATCCTTGGCGAGGACCCCGAGAATGCCGCCGCGATGGGTGGCTTGGCCCGCGCGCAGATCGCGATGGGCCAGATCGACGAGGCCGAGGCGCTTCTGAACACCGCGCCGGACTCGATCTTCAACGCCCCGGAACTGGAAGCTGCCCGGGCGCAGATCGCGCTGGCGCGCCAAGCCGCCGGGGCCGGTCCGCTCGCCGAGTTGCAGGCGGCGGTGGAGGCCAATCCCGACGATCACCAGGCGCGCTTCGACTATGCGCAGGCGCTGCATGCGTCGGGCAAGGTGGAAGAGGCCGTCGACCAGCTTCTCGACCTGTTCAAGCGGGACCGGGAATGGAACGATGGGGCCGCGAAAACGCAGCTTTTCACCATCTTCGACGCCCTCAAGCCGCAGGACCCGGTGGCGCTGAACGGACGGCGTCGCCTGAGCTCGATGATTTTCATGTAAGAAGATCGGCAAGGTCGTTGCCAAAGGCATGTGAGAGGCTAGGTGCATGGGGATGATGTCTGCGGCCGACCTTCCCAAGACCATTCCGGTCTTCCCGCTTCCGGGCGCGCTGATGCTTCCGCGCGCACGGTTGCCCCTGCACCTGTTCGAGCCGCGCTACCTGCAGATGCTCGACGATACGCTCAAGACCTCGCACCGCCTGATCGGCATGGTGCAGCCCTACGATGCGCCGGGCGGTGGCGAGCGGAAGCTGCACACCATCGGCTGTGCCGGGCGGGTCACGCAATTCTCGGAGACCGAGGACGGGCGCTACATGATCACGCTGTCCGGCATCTCGCGCTACCGCATCCAGCAGGAGGTGACGGGCTTCACCCCCTATCGCCGCTGTGACGTGTCGTGGGACGGGTTCGGCGCCGACCTTGGCGCGGCGGAAGTGGACAGGGACTTCGACCGGGACAGGTTTCTTGACCTGCTCGGCCGCTATTTCGCGGCGATGGACCTGTCGACCGACTGGGATTCGCTGAAGGAAGCCGACGACGAATTGCTGATCAACTCGCTGTCGATGCTGTGCCCCTTCGACCCGGAAGAAAAGCAGGCGCTGTTGGAGGCGCCATCGCTCAGCACGCGGCGGGAAACCATCGTGACGCTTCTGGAATTCGCCCTGCGCGCGGGCAGCGACGAGGAGCGGATGCAATGAGCGACGACACGCCCAACAAGACAAAGATCGACCGCCGGATGCTGGAAGCGCTGGTCTGCCCCGTCACGCAGGCGGTGCTGACCTATGATGCGGAGGCGCAGGAGCTGATCTCGAAAGCGGCGCATCTGGCCTACCCGATCCGGGGCGGTATCCCGATCATGCTGGAAGACGAGGCGCGCAAGCTCGACTGAGGCGCGGATCAGGCGGCGGGCGTGCGGTGCATGCGCCAGCCGATGAGGAACAGCACGATGGCCAAGATCGCTCCGATCCCCAGCATGGGCAGCCCAATCGCGATGGCGCGGTCATAGGCCACGAACGGCGCGTCGTCATTCAGCCCGTTTTCGACAAAGAGGTTGTACAGAAGATCGTTCTGCGCTGCCGCCAGCCCCGCCGCAGGGGCCGCGAGGGCGGTTGCCCCGAGTGAAAAGACCGAACGGGCCATCGCCTTGCGACGTGATCCCGCGAACCAGATGAACGCCGCGCTGCACAACGCCAGCACGATGCCCGCAGCCACCCCACGCCACGGATAGGTCAGCTGGCCGACGACGAGGATGCAGATCGCCGCCACCGCCAGCGCCGTGCCGATAAGGATGATCGGGTGACGGTCAGCCATTGGGTGGGGTCGGCGGCACCGGCGGGTTTGCCGGGCGGCGGTGCATGAGCCCGCCGATCAGAACCAGGATCAGGCCGACGATCAGTCCGAAGGCGAACCCGGCCGAGGCGAAGATGGATTGCACGGCAAGCGTTCCGAGTTGCTCGTCGGTCAGGGTCTGTTCGTTGCCGATGGCCTGCACGGCGGCGTCGCTCACCTGCTCGCCCAGTCCCGCGAAGCCGACGATGGGCACGACGATCAACACCGCGCCGAGGCCGAGGAACCCGCGCGCGACGGCGATCTTGCCGCTATCGGCGAACCAGATCAGCGCCCCCGTTCCCGCCGCGCAGATCACACCGACGGCGAAGGCGCCGAAGCCGCCGACGATCCCGACGCTGAGGATGAAGCCGAACAGAAGCGCAAGCGCGCCGAAGATGATGAGGGCGGTCAGTTTCGATCCGGTCACGGGTTGGTTTCCTTGGCTTGGCACGGGTGCGCGCGAGTGTAGCGCGAAAGGCACCATGTCCGGCAAGTCGGGATTTCCCGTGGTGCTAAAGCGCCCGACCCTGCATCAGGCGGGGCAGGTCGCCGGTCAGGCCCGCCGCCTCGCGAATGAAGCCACGGCGCAGGCCGGGCAGGGCAGTGATTGCCCCCATACCGAGGTCGCGGATCGCGCGAAGCGCGCCGTTATCGTTGGAAAACAGCCGGTTGACTGCATCGGTGCCGACAGCAAGCGCTGCCGTGTCGAAGCGCCGCCATTGCTGGTAGCGGGCCAGAACGTTGCTTGCGGCGATATCCTCGCCACGCCGTTTGGCGTCCGCCAGAACCTCCGCCAGCGCGCCCACATCCCGCAGGCCGAGGTTCAGTCCCTGCCCCGCAATCGGGTGCACGCCATGGGCCGCGTCGCCGACAAGGGCCAGCCGTTCGGCAATGAACCCCTGCGCCAGCGACAGGCCGAGCGGGTAGCTGAACCGCGCGCCGGACAGGGAGATCTCGCCGAGGAAATCGCCGAAGGCGGGGCGCAGGGCGGCGAGGAAGGTCTCGTCATCCGCTGCCGCCAGCTCACCTGCGCGCAGCTCGCTTTCGGACCAGACGATCGACGAGCGGTTGCCCGGCAGCGGCAGGATCGCCAGCGGCCCGCCGGGCATGAAGAACTGGTGGGCGATGCCGTTATGCGGTTTCTCGTGATCCACGGCGCAGACCAGCGCGGTCTGATCGTAGCCCCAGCCCATGCGCTTGATGCCGGCCCGCTCGGCCACGCCGGAGCGTCGCCCGTCCGCGCCGACCAGGAGCCGCGCGATCAGAACCTCGCCGCCCTCCAGCGTGACGGAGCCGACGCCCTGCCCAACGACCCGCGTGCCGGGGCGGTGGGTGACCAGCGTCTCGGCCTCCATCGCATCCAGCAGCGCGCGGCGCAGGTAGCGGTCCTCCAGCATGTGGCCCATCGGGCCTTCCTCGATCTCGGCATGGTCGAAATGCAGGAAGAAGGGCGCGGCACCTTCGCCCGCGCGCCCGTCGGAGGCCTTGATCTCGAGGATCGGCTGCGCGTGATCGGCGATCTCGTCCCACAGGCCGAGGGCGTCGAGCATCCGGACAGAGGCCAGCGCCAGCGCATAGGCACGCCCGTCGAACGTGTCGCCGCTGCGTGTATCCACCGGCAGCGCGTCCAGAACCACGCTCCGCAATCCGGCCTGCGCGCAGGCCAGCGCGAGGCAGGGGCCGTTCAGACCGCCACCGACGATCAGGATATCCGTGTCTGGCTGTGCCATGCCTGTGATATTGGGCGCGCGCCGGGGATTGTCCATGCCGCGCTCCGCCGTTAGCTTCGCGCTGCGGCAAAAAGGGACAAGCCTATGGACTGGATGCACAAAAGCGCCTGCGAGATCGGGCGCGCCATTGGCGAAGGCCGTGTCGACCCGGTGGAAGTGACCGAGGCCTATCTCGACGCCGCCAAGGCGCATCCCTACGGCGACCGCATCTATGCCCGCCGCACCCGGGGCCGCGCCCTGTCCGAGGCGATTGCCGCCCATGACCGCGCGAAACACGGTGTAAGGCGCGGGTTGCTCGATGGCGTGCCGATCAGCTGGAAAGACCTGTTCGATACGGCCGGTGTCGGAACGGAGGCGGGGTCGAAACTGCTGGAAGGGCGCGTTCCCGATGAGGATGCCGAGGTTCTGGCCAACGCGACCCATGCGGGGCTGGTCTGTCTTGGCAAGACACACATGACGGAACTCGCTTTCTCGGGCCTTGGCGTGAACCCGTCGACCGCCACGCCGCCCAATTTCTTCGACCCAGACCTTGCGCCGGGCGGCTCGTCCTCCGGGGCCGCGACCTCCGTCGCTTTCGGGTTGGCCGCAGCCGGGATCGGGTCCGACACCGGCGGGTCGATCCGCCTGCCGGCCGCCTGGAATGATCTCGTGGGGTTCAAACCGACCCACGACGCGCTATCATTGAAAGGCGTCGTGCCGCTTGCCGCGCGGTTCGACACGGTCGGCCCGCTCTGCCGCACAGTGGAGGATTGTGCCGAATTGTTCGCCGTCATGGGCAACACGCCCGCCCCCGACCTGCGGGAAGCCACGCTCGAAGGCAAACGGTTCATGGTGCTGAAACCGTGGTCGAGCGACGTGCGCGACGCGCCGAAGGCAGCGTTCCAATCCGCGGTCGAGCGGCTGAACAACGCCGGGGCTCTGATCGAAACTGGTGAAATCCCGGCTGTGAACGAGGCGATGGAAACCACGCTGTCGCTCTATACCGCCGAGGCCTACGGCATCTGGGGCAAGGTGATCGAGGCCGATCCCGACAAGATGTTCGCCCGCATCCGTGACCGGTTCCGGCAGGGCGCGGAGGTGAAAGCCGCCGATTACGTCGCCCTCTGGCGGCGCCTGATCGAATTGCGCGCCGAGTATCGCAAGGCCACGGCGCAGTATGACGCGGTGCTGATCCCGTCCGCCGCCAACATGCCGCCGAATGTCGAGAGACTGGGCAGCGAAGACGATTATTTCGTGACCGAGAACCTTCTGACCCTGCGCAACACGCGGGTCGGCAACCTGATGGGTCTCTGCGCGATCACCTTGCCGACCGGCGTGCCATCGACCGGCATCATGCTCATGGGCCATCCTGGCCAGGACGCGCGGCTGCTGCGGCTGGCGGCGGCGGCGGAGAAGGCATTGTCCTAACCGCCACACCCCTTTGAGACTCCTCGCGTTTTTCTGGACCGGGACGCAGAGGTTCGCTATCCTGCCTCCAAACAGGGCGCAAACGACCCTGAACCTGAGGCAGTTATGGATTTCCCGAAGCGGTTTTCGAACCTTCCGGATTACGCGTTTCCGCGCCTGCGGAAGTTGCTCGACGTGCATGCGCCGGGGGGCGAGCCCATTGCGATGACAATCGGTGAGCCGCGCCACGCGTTCCCCCCGTGGATCGCTGATATCCTTGCGGAAAACCTCGCGGGTTTCGGCAGATACCCCGACAACGACGGCTCGCCCGGCGTGCGGGAGGCGCAGGCCGCATGGCTCAACCGGCGCTATGGCGTGACCGTCGACCCCGAGACGCAGATCATGGTTCTGAACGGCACGCGCGAGGGGCTTTACAACGCCTGCATGGCGCTTTGTCCCGAGCAGAAGAACGGCCAGCAGCCGGTCGTATTGACGCCGAACCCCTTCTACCAGGTCTACGCGGTGGCCGCGCTGTCGGTGGGGGCCGAGCCGGTCTACCTGCCCGCCACGGCGGAAACCGGCGATCTGCCGGATTTCCACGCCGTCGATCCCGCTATCCTCGACCGCACGGCGATTGCCTATATCTGCTCGCCCGCCAACCCGCAGGGCGCGGTCGCGTCCGAGGCCTATTGGGAAGCGCTGATCGCACTGGCCGAAAAGCACGATTTCCGCATCTTCGCCGACGAATGCTATTCCGAGATCTACCGCGACGCCCCGCCGCCGGGCGCGTTGCAGGTGGCGCAGAGGATGGGCGCGGACCCGGAGCGCGTGGTGATCTTCCACTCGCTGTCGAAACGCTCGAACCTCCCCGGCCTGCGGTCCGGTTTCTGCGCCGGTGGGCCGGAAAGCATCGCGCGGATCCGACAGCTTCGTGCCTATTCAGGTGCGCCGCTTCCCATGCCGCTTCAGGCGGTGGCCGAGCGGGTCTGGTCCGACGAGACCCATGTCGAGGAGAACCGCGCGCTCTACCAGGCGAAATACAAGATCGCCGATGAGATCTTCGCCGATGTGCCCGGATACAAGGGCCCCGAAGCCGGGTTTTTCCTGTGGCTTCCGGTAGATGACGCAGAAGAAGCCACGCTGAAGCTGTGGCGCGAAACCGGCGTGCGGGTTCTGCCCGGCGCCTATCTTGCCCGCGAGGTCGACGGGGTGACGCCCGGCCATGACCGCATCCGCGTGGCGATGGTGGCAGAACAAGAAGAAATGCGCCGCGGGCTGCAAACGCTCCGCGAGACGCTTTACGATTGAGGAGGCAACAGATGGCCTATCAGACCCGCAGCGGACGTGAACCGCTTCTGGACGGACACATGCAGGAAATCCTCGCCCGCCGTGGGCAGGAGATGATCGGCATGACGTTGATCGGTCTGGGTCTGGCGCTGTCGGCCCTGCTGTGGAGTTATGTTCCCGAAGACCCCAACTGGATGGCCGCCACCGATGCGCAGCCGGAAAACCTGTTGGGGCGCACCGGGGCGTCGGTTGCCGCGGTGCTGATCATGATCATGGGATATGCCGCTTGGGTACTGCCCGCCGCAGCCCTGACTTGGGGGGCACGTTTCCTGTTGCACCGGGGGCATGAGCGTGCGCTTGGCCGTGTTCTCTTCCTGCCGATCGCCATCGCATTGGCCGCGATCTACGCCGCCACCCATCTGCCGCCGCAGGTCTGGCCGCACAGCTTCGGCGCTGGAGGCCTGTTCGGAGACACGATCCTTGGCGCGCTCCTCAATGCGATGCCTTTCGCCCCGCAGGTCGGCATCAAGTTTGCCGCCGTCTTCGCCTTTGTCGCGACGGCAATCCTCGTCGCTTACGTCCTCGGTGTCTCGAAGCGCGAATTCGGCCTGACCCTGCGGTTCCTGCTGATCGGGATGGTCGCCACCGGCTCCGCCGTCATGACGATGATGCGCGGTGTCGGGCGCGGAGTGGGGCAGGGGACGGCCGTCACCGCCGGTGCGATCCAGGCGGCCCGCGCCGCACGGGCGGAGGCGCGTGTGAATGCGCCCGTGCCCGCCGTTGCCCCACTGACCTCAGAGCCGCGCGTGCGCCGCGCAGCGATGTCCTACGATGACGAAGAGTTCGACTTGGTCGACGATCCCTACGCCGAGCCGCCTGCCCCTCCGCAGCAAAGTTCCGGCGGGCTGTTTTCGCGCATGCCGCGTCTGATGCGGGATGCCGAACCGACGTTCGAGGCTCCGCTGCCCGAGGCTGACCCGGTTCTGTCGGAAGACCTGCATGATTCACCCTACGGCGAAGAGCGTGTCCGGTCGCGGATTTCCGATGCGATCCGCGCCCGCGTGCGCCCGAGCCAGCCCGATACCGGCGGACGCTCCATTGCCGAGATCGCGGCCCGTGCCCGCGTCACGCCCGGCACGCCGTCGAAGGTGCCGGGCCTCAACCGGGCCGAGCCGCCCTTGACCGCCGCCCATGCGGCCGCTGCGCAGGAGCCGCATGCCGAGGCCCCGATGGCCGAGGTCGAACCGGTCGACCTGTATGAGCCGGAGCCGGAGCCGATCCCCGCCGCGCCGCAGGTGCAGCCCGGTCTCCAGCGTCGCGTCATGCCGGAGGCACGCTCCGACCGCGGCATCGTCCATCAACCCACTCGGAAACCCGCTGCGCAATCGCGTCAGGCGCGGGCCGACAGCCAGCCGTCGCTGCCGCTGTCCGAGCCGGAGCCCTATGAGTTCCCGCCGCTGACGCTGCTGACCAACCCGTCGACGATCGAGCGTCATCACCTCTCCGACGAGGCTCTGGAAGAGAATGCGCGGATGCTGGAGAACGTGCTAGATGATTACGGCGTGAAGGGAGAAATCGTTTCCGTCCGCCCCGGCCCCGTTGTCACCATGTACGAGTTGGAGCCTGCGCCGGGCCTCAAGGCCTCGCGCGTGATCGGCCTTGCCGACGATATCGCGCGGTCGATGAGCGCGCTGTCGGCCCGTGTCTCCACCGTTCCGGGGCGCACCGTGATCGGGATCGAGCTGCCGAACCAGAACCGCGAGATGGTGGTGCTGCGCGAAATCCTCAGCCACCGCGATTTCGGGGACGGCAATCACAAGCTGCCGCTCGCGCTCGGCAAGGATATCGGCGGCGAGCCGATCATCGCCAACCTCGCCAAGATGCCCCACCTGCTGATCGCGGGGACAACGGGCTCGGGCAAGTCGGTTGCGATCAACACGATGATCCTGTCGCTGCTTTACAAGCTGAAGCCGGAAGATTGCCGGATGATCATGATCGACCCGAAGATGCTGGAACTCAGCGTCTACGACGGCATTCCGCACCTGCTCAGTCCGGTTGTGACCGATCCGAAGAAGGCTGTTGTGGCGCTGAAATGGGTCGTGGGCGAAATGGAAGAGCGTTACCGCAAGATGTCCAAGATGGGCGTGCGGAACATCGACGGCTACAATGGCCGGGTGAAGGACGCGCTTGGCAAGGGCGAGATGTTCTCGCGCACGTTCCAGACGGGTTTCGACGACGAGACCGGCGAGCCGGTGTTCGAGACCGAGGAATACCTGCCCGAGAAGATGCCCTACATCGTCGTCGTCGTGGACGAGATGGCCGACCTGATGATGGTCGCGGGCAAGGAGATCGAGGCCTGCATCCAGCGCCTTGCGCAGATGGCGCGGGCGTCGGGCATTCACCTTGTGATGGCGACGCAGCGGCCGTCGGTGGACGTGATCACCGGCACGATCAAGGCGAACTTCCCGACACGGATCAGCTTCCACGTCACCTCGAAGGTCGACAGCCGCACGATCCTTGGCGAGATGGGGGCCGAGCAGCTTCTGGGCATGGGTGACATGCTTTACATGGCGGGCGGGTCGAAAATCACCCGCGTGCACGGGCCGTTCTGCTCCGACGAGGAGGTCGAGGAGATCGTGCGCCACCTGAAAAGCTTCGGACCGCCGGAATATGCCTCCAGCGTGCTGGACGGGCCGGACGATGACCGCGAGGCGGATATCGACGCGGTGCTGGGGCTGAACACGGGCGGCAACACGACCGGTGAGGATGCGCTTTACGATCAGGCAGTGGCCGTCGTCATCAAGGACCGCAAGTGCTCGACCAGCTACATCCAGCGCAAGCTCGGCATCGGCTACAACAAGGCCGCTCGGCTGGTGGAGCAGATGGAGGAGCAGGGCCTCGTGAGCGCCGCGAACCACGTGGGCAAACGCGAGATCCTGGTGCCGGAGCAGGATTGAGGGGTTTGTGCAAGCTTGCACAAGGGGTTCAAGGAATTGAAAGATAAGAGAATTCTTTTTCTGGTTAAGATTCTGGAAAGGTTTTTCTGGCACCGGTCGGTAACCGGCGCAACACTCCAGAGCCTTAGGTCTGAGTGACGGCGTGGCAAGCAGCCAAGCGAGGCCAGGTTGGAAGGTATATTTGCGCTTCTGCTTCTGACCGGAGCATTCATCGTTACTGGGGCCGTCTGCGGGTTCATCGCCCTTGGCAAAATACGCAATCTGGAACGGCAGGTCTCTGACCTTGTCGCGCGGCTGGAGAGTCTGGCTGCAGGCGAGGCTCCGCGGACGGCGGGCAAGGAAAAGCGGCCCGAGACGCCACCAGTCGCCGCGCCGCCCGAAACCGGCACGCCGCCACCGGTCCCGACAATAGCCGACGAGACCGCGCCGGACCCGGTAGCCAATGCGCCTTGGAGCGGGATGAAACCCCTTGATGACGCCACCCCGCCGCGTAAGGCGGCACCCGCGCCGAAACCGCCAAACCCTTGGCCGGGCAAGGCCGCGGCGTGGCTGACGGCAAACTGGGTGGCGGTGGCGGCCGTGGTCTCGCTGGCGCTCGCGGGCATCTACCTTGTGAACTACGGGATCGAGCAGGGGATCATCACGCCGACCCTGCGCGTCGTGCTTGCGCTGGCCCTTGGTGCTGCGCTGGTCGCAGGCGGCGAGGTGCTTCGGCGGCGCGGGGCCAAGACCGACCTTGGCCTGCTGGCGGCAATCCTGTCGTCGGGCGGGTTGATAACCCTCTATGCCGCGGTGCTGGGGTCGCTGATCCTTTATGCCCTGATCGGCGCGGCGACCGCGCTGGCCGGGCTTGTCGCCGTCTCGCTGCTCGCCATGGCGCTGGGCGGGCGCTACGCGGCCTTCCTGTCACATTTCGGCATTCTCGGCGCGACGCTGGCCCCCTGGCTGGTCGGCGGAGAGACGGACAATCCCTTCATCATGCCCGCCTTCTACGGTGCGATCATGGTTGTCGCCACGGCGGTCGGCCTGTTCCGGGGCTGGTGGTCGCTGGTGATCTGGGGCGGGGCGCTGTGCCTTGGCCTCGGCCTGCCCGCGGTTCTGGCGACCGATGGCGACGGGGTGATGCGGCTGGTCTACCTCGGGTGGTTGATGGCGTTGGGGCTGTTGCCGGTTCTGCGCAGCGCGGACGCGCCGACCTGGGCTGTGCGCGGTCTGGCCGAAGGAATCGGCAAGATCGGCGTTAAGGGGGCAGGACTGTCGAGCCTGATGCTGGTGAGCCTTGTACTGTTCGCCGCCGAACTGGGCATCTACGTCTTCGTCAGCGGAGCGGACGCGGTTTCGCCCGCGCTTGCCGGTGGCGGTCTGCTGGCCCTGTCGGTGCTTCTCGCCGCCGTGACCGCGCGCTCGGGCGAGGCGCGTCTGCTTGATCTTCCGGCATGGCCGCTTGTGGCGGTGGTCGTCTTCATCCTTGCAGAGAACCTTTTCGACGGTCCCGAGGACTGGACGTTGATCGCGCTTGCGGGCGCAGCGAGCGTGCTGGGTGTCTTCTATGGCCTGTCGAAGCGGGCGAGCGGGGACTTGCCCGCCTTCGCCACGGCGCTTCTGCCCGGTGTCCTGTTCGGGGGGCTGGAGTGGACCGACCCGCCCGCCGACCGGATCGGGGCTTTTCCATGGGCCTATGCGGTGATCGCGGCGGCGGCGCTGATGACCTTGGCCGCCGTATTGGCGGGGCGAAGGGACGCGGACAGGAGACGCGCAGGGCTGTTCGTGATCTCGGCCAGCGGCCTGATCGCCTTGGCACTGAGCGTGGTGCTGACCGACGCGGCGCTGACCGTGGCGCTGGCGGCGACCGTGATCGTGGCGCACCTGATCGACCGGCGCCTGGGTCTGCCCTTCGTGCCGGGGGCCGTGGCGCTGGCCATCGGTGGGCTTGTGACGCGGCTGGTGATCTATCCCGGCCTGTCCTGGGCGTGGGAGGCCGAATGGGCGCAGATGGCGCTGGCCTTCGGGTCGGTCGCCTTGGCCTGCGCGCTACCGATGGTGCGGGTCGGCCCGCCGGTGCGGCAATACCTGCGTGACGTGGCGCGGGCCGCTTTGGCGCTGCTCGTGCCGGTGTTCGTGGCGCTTGTGATCTTCCGGCTGGAGGCCCCCGGCCCGGACTGGCCCGGTGCGTCGCATTGGTCGGCGGTGCTGGTCGGGTTGGGCTTCGCCTTCTCGGGTGGGTCGCTCTGGGCGCGGGAGGCCGGGTCGGGATGGTCGGGCAATGCCTTGCGTGGCGTTGGCGTTGTCCTATTGGGGATCGGTGGATTTGCGATCTTGTACGGTTCCGCCGCACTATCGCCGCTGTTCGATCCGACCGAGCGTGTGCTTGGCCCCATGCTCTTCAACTCGTTGGCTGTGACGTACCTGCTGCCCGGGGTGCTGCTGATCGTTCTGGCGGGACGTGTGGGGCGGTTTGGCGTTGCTGAAGACGGCGTGCCGGTCGCAATGCGGTACCTCGGGGCGGCATTCGGCGTGATCTGGGCTGCGCTGGTGTTGCGGCACATCTGGCACGGGCCGGACCTGTCGGCGCCGATGATCTTCGACGGGGAGCAATATGCCTATTCCGCCCTGATGCTGGTCACCGGGGCGGTGACGCTGGTGCTGGTCGCCGCGCCCCGCATCGCGAGCGGATTCGGCGGGCAGACCGTGCTGCGCCGGGTGGGCCTTGCGATCCTTGGGCTGACGGTGGCGAAGGTGTTCCTTGTCGATGCGTCTGAGCTGACCGGGTTGATGCGGGTGATGTCGCTGTTGCTGCTTGGCCTGTCCCTGACCGCGCTGACATGGGTCGACCGCGCGCTGTCGCGGCGTCTGAACCCGGGAACCGGGGACGGGTCCTAGCGGTTCACCAGCCTGTGACTGCCGGTTATCCGCCGCTGATATCGTATAGCAGACCGGCTATGCCTACATCCTTGGCAAGACATTCGAATCGGAGACGAACCCAAATGCCGATCACACGCCGCGCCCTGTTGGGTGCCACCGCCGCCGCAACCTCCGCCTCGCTGCTGGGCGTGCGCGCGGCCCATGCCAATGCGATCCCCCTTGGCGACCTGTCCGGTTACCTCAATGGAATCCAGACGGCGCAGAGCCCGTTCACGCAGATCAACTCGGACGGCAGCGTGTCCACCGGGACCGTCTACATCCATCGCCCGGGCCGGGTGCGGTTCGAATATGACGGCGAGGATCTGCTGGTGATGGCCGGCGGCAGCCAGGTCGCGATCTTCGATGGCCGGGCGTCGGGGCCGCCGGAGCAATACCCGTTGTCGGAGACGCCGCTGCGGATCATCCTTCAGCGCAACGTGAACCTGGGCCAGTCCGGCATGGTCAGCGAGCATTCGTTCGACGGCACGTCGACGCGCGTGGTCGCCCGCGATCCCGAGCGGCCCAACATAGGGTCGATAACGCTGGTGTTCACGCCGAACCCGATCGAGCTGCGCCAGTGGATCATCACCGACGAGGGCGGTCAGCGCACGACGGTGGTGCTTGGCGGGCTTCAGGTCGGCGGATCGATCCCGGCGCGGTATTTCTCGATCCCGCAGGAGATCACGGCGCGCAACGGCTGAGCCGACGGCTGAGCCAGTGGCTCGGCTGACGGATCAGCAGGCCAGCAGCTGCAGGCGATACATCTCGGCCCGGCGTTCCACACGCTCGGCCACGTCGAGCAGCCACGGCTTGGAGTTGTAGGACCCGCGCGCGTAGCCGGTGTGGCCTTCGTGGTAGGCGAGGTACTGGCGACGCGTGTCGTCGAGCGGGATGCCGTTCCGCTCCAGCGTGAGGTTCATGTACCAGCCCATGAAATCGGTGGCGTCGTCGATATCGGTCCGGTTGGCGCGGCGGCGTCCCTGCGCCACCTGGTATTCCTCCCACGTGCCGTCGAGCGCCTGCGAATAGCCGATGGCGGAGCTTTGGCGGCCCATCGGGATCACGCCGAGCGCGTAGCGGAAGGGCGGGCGGATATCGCCGTCGAACCGGCTTTCCTGGTGGATGATCGCCATCTGCACGTGCACCGGCACGTTCCAGCGCCGCTCGGCCCGGCGCATGGCGCGCCCGTAATGGGGCCGCTCGTCGATCAACGCACAGGCGTTTTCGAGATTGCGGGGGGATTCGAATTCGCGCGATCCACACGCGCCGACAAGGGCCACGAGGCCCAGTGAAAATGTTCTTCTATGCATGGGCCTGCTCTGCCTCTGGTGCCGGTTTTCCGGCGTTTCCAAGGAGTATAGCGGAAATTTCCGGAAAGGAAAACGGTCGGAATGCCTCAGCTTCCGATCAGGAACGACAATGTGACCGGAAGCACCGCGATGGCCAGAAGCGTGGAAAGCACGACAAGGCCCGCGACGGCCTCGGGCTCCTGCCGGTAGCGTTCGGCCAGAAGGTAGGACGTGACGCCAACGGGCGTTACCATTTGCAGGATCAGAACGGACGCGGGCAGGCCGGTCAGCCCCAGCGCCCAGACCGCCAGAAGGGCCGCCGCCAGCCCGATCGCAAGCTTGGCCAGCGACAGGCCGATGGCGGGCAGGGCACCGGCGGGTTTCAGCCGAGCCACGGCAGCGCCGAGCGTCAGGAGCATCAGGGGGATCGCCAGTTGACCCATCAGGCCGAGCGCATTCATGGCGACCTCGGGCGGGGTGATGTCGAGGGACAGGAAAGCCACGCCGAGGACCGAGGCCCAGAGGATCGGCTCTTTCACCACGCGGAGCGGGTTGGCGGCGCCTGCGACCATCCAGAGGCCGAAGGTGAACATGGCGATGGCCATGATCGCGAACACCACGACCGCCAGCCCGAGCCCGGCATCTCCGAAGGCGAACAGCGCAAGCGGCAGGCCGAGATTGCCGGTGTTGCCGAAGGTCAGCGGCGCCCAGAAGGCGCGCAGGTTCTGCCCCGTCAGCCGCAACAGGCCCAGGAGCAGCAGCGCCGCCACGGCATAGGCCAGCGCGGTGGCCAGACCCAGCGAAAGAAGGGCGGCAGGCTCGATCTCGGCGGTGACGAGGGCGGAGAAAATCAGGCAGGGCACCGCGAAGGTCATCGCGAGGCGGGTCACGAACTGGACCGGGTAGTCGTAGCCGAGCCGGACCCAGCCGAAGCCCGCCGCGCCCAGCAGAAAGACCGGCGCGGTGATCTCGAGCACTGTCAGGGCGAGGTTCACAGACTGTTTCCCATGGATTCGGCACGGTGGCATGGACAACCCGCGCGCGTTTTCGTTAACAAGCGGGTTACTACCGGGGGCAAGCCATGCTTGAGACATACGCCAAATTCAATATCGGCCAGGTCGTTCGGCACCGTAAACACCCGTTTCGCGGGGTTGTTTTCGACATCGACCCCGAATTCGCGAATACCGAGGAATGGTACGAGGCGATTCCCGAAGAGGTCCGGCCTTGCAAGGACCAGCCGTACTACCACCTGCTGGCCGAGAACGATCAGACCTATTACGTGGCCTATGTCTCGGAGCAGAACCTCGTGCCCGACGAAACCGGCGAGCCGGTCGGGCACCCCGATCTTCCGGATCTGTTCGGCGATTTCGAGAACGGTTTCTACCCGCTGGAATACCAGCTGAACTGAGCTGCTCGGCGCCGTTGCGGTGCCGCCTCGTCGCCTCTTTCCCTTGTGCCCCGAGCGCCGTAGGGTCGCGCCCGAATCCAATGGAACGGGAGGCTCGATATGAGCGGGACAATCGAAGCACGGCTGGCGGAACTGGGTGTGGCCCTAGGCGAGGCCACCGCGCCTGCGGCCAATTACGTGCCCTTCGTACAGGTCGGCGAGACACTGTTCGTTTCGGGCCAGATCTCGATGGAAAACGGCGAGATGATCACCGGCAAGGTCGGCGCCGACCTGAGCGTCGAGGAAGGGGCCGCCGCTGCGCGGGTCTGCGCGATCAACCTTCTGGCGCAGGTCAAGGCAGCCTGTGGCGGTGACCTGGACCGCCTGGTGCGGGTGGTGAAGCTGACCGGTTTCGTCAACTCGACTCCGGATTTCGGCCAGCAGCCGCAGGTCATCAACGGCTGTTCCGATTTCCTTGTCGAGGCGTTGGGCGACGCGGGTCGGCATTCCCGTTCGGCCGTCAGCGCGGGTGCGCTGCCGTTCAACGTGGCTGTCGAGATCGAAGGCATCTTCCAGATCAATCCCTGAGCCTGACCATGAGCCTCGCGCCCGAGTTCCTGACGATCCCGCTGGCCCATCGCGGCCTGCATGACCGCGCCGCCGGCGTGATCGAGAATTCGATGGGGTCGGTGCGCGCGGCCATCGCGGCGGGCTACGGGATCGAGATCGACGTGCAGCTCGCCTCGGACAACGCGGCGATGGTGTTCCACGACGAAAGGCTCGACCGGTTGACGGCGGAAAGCGGGCCGATCCGGGGCTGGGCGTCGCGCGACCTTGTGAAGCTGAAGCTGACCGGAAGCGACGAGACGGTGCCGACGCTGCCGATCGTGTTGGAGGAAGTC
This sequence comes from Rhodobacterales bacterium HKCCE4037, assembly GCA_015689645.1. Lineage (GTDB taxonomy): Bacteria > Pseudomonadota > Alphaproteobacteria > Rhodobacterales > Rhodobacteraceae > Gymnodinialimonas. The sequence goes on along the minus strand of WVSM01000008.1, from coordinate 106,952 downwards.
GCGGGCCGTGTGCCCCTGCTGATCGAATTGAAGGACCAGTCCGGCGGGGCGGGTACCGCGCCGGACGACCTGGAGCGCGCGGTGGCGCGGGCACTGGATGGCTACCACGGCCCCGTCGCGGTGATGTCGTTCAACCCCTTCATGGTCGCCAACTTGGCCAGACGCGCGCCGGGCGTGGCGCGGGGGATCACCACCGATGGCTATTCCGAGAAGGAATGGCCCGACATGACCTCGGACACGTTGCAGTACCTGCGCGAGATCGCGGCTTTCGACGAGGTGGGCGCGAGTTTCATCAGCCACGATTGCCACGACCTGAACGCGCCGCGGGTGCTGGACCTTAAGCGGCGCGGCGTGCCGATCCTGTGCTGGACAGTGAAATCGCCCGCTGACGAGGCGATGGCGCGCAAGGTCGCCGACAATATCACCTTCGAGGGATATCGCGCGCCGTTCCCGGCGTGATCCGTTGACCCGCGCAGGCGTGGCCCCATCTTAGGGGCAACGCGAAGGAGTCCCCCCATGGACGGCGATACCCCCATCACCATTGATCTTCTCGGCTCGCTTTCGCAGATCGCCGCGGAGGAATGGGATGCCTGCGCCTGCCCGGAAGAGGGGCGGCCCCGCGACCCGTTCACGACCCATCGGTTCCTGAATGCGCTGGAGCAATCGGGCAGCGTCGGGCCGGGCACCGGCTGGCAGCCGCGCTACCTCGTGGCGCGGCACGAGGATCAGGCGATCGCCTGCGCGCCGATGTATGCCAAGGGCCATAGCCAGGGCGAATATATCTTCGACCACAACTGGGCCCATGCCTACGAGAACGCGGGCGGCGCGTATTACCCCAAGCTGCAGATCGCGGTGCCCTTCACGCCTGCCACCGGGCGGCGGTTCCTGACCCGCCCGGGCTGGGAGGCGGTGGGGATTTCCGCGCTGATCCAGGGTGCGGTACAGGTGGCCGCCGAAAACGATCTGTCGTCGCTCCACGCGACGTTCTGCACGGAGGCGGAGGCGATCGCCGGTGAGCAGATCGGCCTGATGCGGCGGTGGAGCCAGCAGTTTCACTGGTTCAACGACGGCTACGGCAGTTTCGACGATTTCCTCGCCAACCTGTCGAGCCGCAAGCGCAAGAACATCCGCAAGGAACGCGCGCAGGCGCAAGGCTTCGGCGGCGAGATCGTGGCGCTGAGCGGAGGAGACCTGCGGCCCGAGCATTGGGATGCCTTCTGGCGCTTCTACCAGGACACCGGCGCGCGGAAGTGGGGCAGCCCCTACCTGACGCGCGATTTCTTCGACCGGGCGCATGCCACGATGGCCGACGATATGCTGCTGTGCCTCGCCATCCGCGACGGCGTGCCGGTGGCCGGTGCGCTGAACTTCATCGGGGCCGATACTCTTTATGGCCGATACTGGGGTTGTATCGAGGATCACCCCTGCCTGCATTTCGAACTCTGCTACTACCAGGCCATTGATTACGCCATCGCCCACGGCCTTTCGCGCGTCGAAGCGGGGGCGCAGGGAACCCACAAGCTCGCCCGGGGTTACATGCCCGTCACCACGCATTCCTTGCATTGGGTGCGTGATGCGGGATTCGCCGAGGCGATCGGGAAGTACCTCGAAGCCGAACACGCCGCGGTGGATGAAGAAATCGAAGTCCTGACGGGTTACGGCCCGTTCAGGAAAGCGCAAGTGGAGGAGCCGGAATGACGGCGGAGAACCTGCAAGGTAGTGATCGCGAAGCGGCCTTGGCCGAAGTCACGGAACGTGGCTGGAGCCATGACACGGACCGGGATGCGATTTCCAAGACCTTCACCTTCACGGATTTCTCGGAAGCCTTCGGGTGGATGACCCGCGTGGCGATGGTGGCGGAGCAGATGAACCACCACCCGGAGTGGTCGAATGTCTACAAGAGTGTGGACGTGACCTTGACCACCCATGACGTCGATGGCCTTTCGACCCTCGATATCGCCATGGCGTCAAAGATGGATCGGCTCGCGGACTGAGAACCGCGAGCCGGGGGAATAATACGGGACGACAAGACAAGGGGCCCTGATGGACTTTGAAAGCCTGCTGAACACCGAGATCGCCGCCGGAACGACCGTCGGCGATATCTTCACGATCGAATTCATGGCCAGCATTCTCGGGAATGTGGTGGCCGCCATCCTGATCATCGTCGCCGCGATCTTTTTCGCCGGCTGGGTGCGCAACCGCATCCAGGGGATCAGCCAGGGCAAGCGGCATCTCGACGATACGCTGTTCACCTTCCTCGGCAACATCGCGCGCTACGTGATCCTCGGGTTCGCGCTGCTGTTCGTGCTGAACACTTTCGGCGTGCAGACCACCTCGATCATCGCGGCGCTGGGTGCGGTCGGCCTTGCCGTGGGTCTCGCATTGCAGGGCACGCTGTCGAACGTGGCGGCGGGGATCATGATCATCCTGTTCCGCCCCATCAAGATCGGCGACTTCGTGGAGGTCGGCGACGAAAGCGGGACGGTGAAGAACATCTCGCTCAACATGACGGAGCTGGCCTCCATCGGGAACGTGCAGATCTTCGTGCCGAATTCCGATGTCTGGGGCAACGAGATCAAGAATTACTCGGGCTACCCGACCCGCCGCGCGGAATGGACCTTCGGCGTGGGTTATGGCGTGAATCTCGCCGATGCAGAGCGGATCATCCGCGACGTGCTGTCGGGTGACGAGCGCACCCATGCCGACCCGGCGCCTTGGGTGCAGGTCAACAACCTCAACGATTCCTCGGTCGATTTCCTTGTCCGGGCCTGGGTCGACCAGCCGAAGTTCTGGGACTACCAGGCCGACATCAAGCGCAAGGTCAAAGAGGCGTTTGACGATCAAGGCATCAACATCCCGTTCCCGACGCGCACCGTCGTTCACGACAACGCGCCGATCCGGCTGGCGGCCCAGTCCGCCGACGCGGCGGAATAGGGCTGCAATTGACAGCACGGCATGGCGGCGGTCTCTTGAAATCACAATTTGTGATCGCAAGAGGCCGCTGACGTGTCTGACCCCGCGCCCATTCCCGTCCATACCATCCGTGGCCTGAGCGTCGCACTGGACGAGGACATTGCCGCGCGCTTCGGGGTAAAAACCGGACGGTTTAATGAGGCGATCAAGCGCAATGCCGAACGGTTCTCGGACGATTTCGCCTTCCAGCTGACGCCCGAAGAATGGGAAAACTTGAAATCGCAAACTGCGATATCAAGTGGCCACGGCGGGCGAAGGAAACCGCCTTGGGTGCTGACCGAACACGGTGTGGTCATGGCGGCGACATTGCTGAAATCGGATGCTGCGATTGCCGCCTCGCGCCTGATCGTGCGGACCTTCGTCGCCGCGCGCCGGGCCGCCGCTGCCCATCCGGACGGGGCGAACCTGCCGGTGACCGTGCCGATGGGCGATCTGCTGGACCAGACGGGCGAGGACGGCAAGGGCCGGGCCTTGGCGCGGCGTGCATCCGGCATGATCGAGCGTATCCTCGACACGATTGCCAATGATGAAGAAGGCACCACGGTGCGCGAGGAAGGGCGCGCGGTTCTGAACAAGAGCCTCGGCGCGGTGCGCGCGCATCTGGACGGGAAAGGGTTCAGCAACGAGAAGCTGGTGGCCGAGACCCGGAAGATCCTGGCCGAGATCGAGGCCATCGACACCAATATCATCACCCAGCAGATCGAGGCGGATCACCGGCGGCTGGCCTACCTTGCCAAGCAGATGCAGATGGTGATCGGCCTGCAGACCTATCTGGAGAATGGCGAAGCGTCCGAATTTCTCCGGACGCTTCGGGCAATTTCAGGGGACTGACCCTATCAGATCTGCTCCAGCAGCGTTTCGCCTGCCGAAACCTCGCAGACGCCGGGGCCTTCCTCGACGTTCAGAACCTTGACCACGCCATCCTCGGCATAAAGCGCGTAGCGGCGCGAGCGGTCGTAGAAGCCCGCGGGCTCCGCCGTCCAGTTCATGCCGATGGCCTTGGTGAATTCCGCGCCCGCGTCGCCCAGGAACGTGATGCCCGCGTCGGTGGCGCCGGTGCTCTTGCCCCAGGCGTCCATCACGAAGGGGTCGTTGACCGAGACGCAGATGATTTCGTCCACGCCCTTGTCGTCGAAGCCGCTTTTGGTGCGGATGAACGACGGCACATGGGCCGAGGTGCAGGTGCCGGTGTAGGCGCCGGGCAGGCCGAAGATCACGACCTTTCGTCCCTTGGTGAGGCTTTCCATCTCGACGGCCTCCGGGCCGTTGGCCCCAAGACGAAGGACTTTGGCATTGGGCAGCGTGTCGCCGGTGGAAATGGACATGAGCGGTCTCTCCTGCTTGTCGATTGGTTCGATACGGATATAGGGTCCGCCCGAAACTCGCCAACAGGAAAGCGCCATGGATCGGATCATTGTCATCGGGGCAGGGCAGGGCGGGGCTGCCTGTGTCGCAAAGCTGCGGGCCGAAGGGTTCGAGGGCAACATCACCCTGATCGGCGAAGAGACTGCGCCACCCTACCAGCGCCCGCCGCTGTCGAAGGCCTATCTGCTGGGCGAGATGGCGCTCGAGCGGCTCTACCTGCGGCCGCTGGACTGGTATGCCGAGCACACGGTCGACCTGCGTCTGGGCCAGCCTGTCGAGGCGGTCGATGCGACGGCCAGGACCGTCACGGTCGCCGGTGAGACGATGCCCTACGATGCGCTGGTCCTTGCCACCGGTTCCACCCCGCGCAAGTTGCCGCCCGAAATCGGCGGCGGCCTGAGGGGCGTGCATGTCGTGCGGACGCTGGCCGATGTGGACGCGATGGAGCCGGAGGTGCGTGCCAATGGCCGCGCGCTGATCGTGGGTGGCGGATACATCGGGCTGGAAGCGGCCGCCGTCGCCTCCAAGCGCGGCATGGACGTGACGCTGATCGAGGCCGCGCCGCGCATCCTTGGCCGGGTCGCGGCCCCCGAGACCTCGGACTACTTCCGCGCTCTGCATGAAAGCCACGGCGTTTCGATCCGCGAGGGCGTGGGACTGGAATGCCTGAACGCGGCCGATGGGCATGTCGTGGGCGCGATGTTCAACAACGGGGAAGAGCATCCCTATGACATCGTGATCGCCGGGATCGGGATCGAGCCGAACGTGGCGCTGGCCGCCGATGCCGGCGTGCTGCTCGACAACGGGATCGCGACCGATGCGCAAGGGCGCACCTCCGACGCGGCGATCTGGGCGGCGGGCGATTGTGCGTCGCTGCCCTATCGCGGCCAGCGCATCCGGCTGGAGAGCGTGCAGAACGCAATCGACCAGGCGGAGCTTGTGGCGAAGAACATCCTCGGCGCCGATGAGACCTACGACCCGAAAGTGTGGTTCTGGTCGGACCAGTACGACGTGAAGCTGCAGATCGCGGGCCTGAACCTCGGCTATGACAGGGTCGTGGTTCGCGACGGCGGCGCGGCCCGGTCGCATTGGTATTACCAGGGCGATACGCTGCTGGCGGTGGACGCGATGAACGACCCCCGCGCCTACATGATCGGCAAGCGCCTGATCGAGGCCGGGAAATCGCCCGCGCCCGAGGTGGTGGGCGATCCGGAGGCCGATCTGAAACCGCTGCTGAAGGCATGAGCGGCAGGCAGATTTCATGAGGATCGTCGGCGGTCGCCTGCGCGGCAAGAAGCTGGCCGATCTCGGCGCAGGCGATGAGAGCGCGCATCTGCGGCCCACCACCGACCGCGTGCGCGAGAGCCTGTTCAACCTGCTGACCAACGGGCGCAACGGCGACCTGGTGAGCGGCACGCGGGTGCTCGACCTGTTCGCGGGTACCGGCGCACTGGGGATTGAGGCCCTGAGCCGGGGGGCGGTCCAAGCGACCTTCGTCGACAACGGCACCGCCGCGCGGGCCCTGCTGCGCGAGAACATCGCCGCTTGCGCCGCGCAGGGCATCACCAAGGTGTTCCGCAAGGACGCCCGCCAGATCGGCCCGGCGCAACGGCCCTGCGACCTGGTGTTCCTGGACCCGCCCTACGGGCAAGGGCTGGGTGAAGAGGTTCTCCCGGTGCTGGCCGCCGAAGGCTGGCTCGCGCCGGGTGCCACCGTCGTCTGGGAGGAGGCCGCCGCGCCGATCGTCCCGGCCGGCTTCGAGGTGCTGGACCAGCGCCGATACGGCAACACGACGATCACCATTCTGAGGCACCACGCATGAAACCTGACCTTGTCATCTTCGATTGCGACGGCGTGCTGGTGGACAGCGAGCCGCCGTTCAATGCGGTCGTCTCCGACAATCTCGTCCGCTACGGGCTGACGTTGAGCCACGCGGACGTGGTGGAGGCCTTCATGGGCAAGGCGATGCCGGACCTCATCGCCCGCGCCCGCGAGATGGGGGCCGACAACCCCGCGCCCGATTCCGAGTGGATCGAGGAGATCTACGCGGAAGGCTACGCCCGCCTGCGCGACGGCGTGGACCCGATCCCCGGCATTTTCGACGTGCTCGACCGGCTGGATGCAGCGGGCGTGCCCTATTGCGTCGGCTCCAACGGCTCGCAGGTGAAGATGGACATCACGCTGGGCAGCACCGGCCTGGCACCGCGCTTCGAAGGGGCCCGCTTCTCGGCGCACGAACTGGGTGTGGCGAAACCGGACCCCGAGCTGTTCCTGATCGCCGCGCGCGAGATGGGCCATGATCCGGCCCGGACCGTGGTGGTCGAGGACAGCGCCACCGGCGCGCTCGCCGCGAAACGCGCCGGCATGCGCTGCTTTGGCTACGCCGCCCATGATGACGGCGCGAAACTGGCCGCCCAAGGGGCACATCTGTTCAGGGACATGGCGGACTTGCCCGCCCTGCTGGGCCTGTGATGGATCAGGTCCCCGATCACCATTGCCCCGCCTGTGGCAAGGCGATGGAGGCTTTCCTGCGCTACCCCTGGCACGTCTGCGACGACTGCCTCGCCCGCTGCGAAGATGCCGACGGCCGCCGCCTTGAGTTCACCAACGTCAGCGTCTCCGGCGGTCTTGCCTTCCGCCGCGTGGGCGAGACGGAGTGGAGCGCGGAGACCGGCCCGATCACCTGCCTGCTGGATGGCCGCCCGGTTCTGGTGCGCGAGGCACGCTTCGGCGGCGTGGTGGCCGAACCGCTGACCGCCGGCCCCGCACCGCGCGACACGCTGAACCTGACCAGATAAGGCGTTCCCGGTTAGTCCTTGACTCGCCAATACCCTGCCACGCCTTCGGCGCTCTCGGGACATTGGCGACGCGCTGTTTCAACGAAAACCAGAAACGCTTTAATCCACAAAAACCACATCCTGTGGGTCTTGTTTACCGAATCTCAATATGGGACCTTCACCCCATAACGAGCATTTAAAACAAATCCGACAGGCCCCCGCCCCATGATGGTCACTCACCCTGATCCATCCGCGTTGCTGAAATCGACCTTCGGCTTCGATGCCTTCCGTCCCGGCCAGGCCGAGATCGTGGAAGCCGTCGCCGCAGGCCGCAACGTGCTGGCCATCATGCCGACGGGCGGCGGCAAGTCGCTCTGCTTCCAGTTGCCCGCGCTGCTGCGCGAGGGCGTGACCGTCGTCATCTCGCCGCTGATCGCCCTGATGCGCGACCAGGTGCGGGGCCTGCGCGAAGCGGGGGTGGAGGCGGGCGCGCTGACCTCCGGCAATACGCCCGAGGAAACCGACGCCGTCTGGCACGGGCTGGAACAGGGCACGCTGAAGCTTCTCTATATCGCGCCGGAACGGCTGGCGTCCTCGGGCACCGAACGGATGCTCTCGCGCGCCGGTGTCTCGCTTATCGCGGTGGACGAGGCCCATTGCGTCAGCCAATGGGGCCACGATTTCCGCCCCGATTACCTGCGCATCGGGGCGCTGCGCCGGTCGCTCAACGTGCCGCTCGCCGCCTTCACCGCGACCGCCGATGCCGAAACGCGGGCCGAGATCTGCCACCGCCTGTTCGATGACCAGCCGCCCGAGACCTTCCTGCGCGGCTTCGACCGCCCGAACCTGAGCCTCGCCTTCGAGGTCAAGAACCAGCCCCGCCAGCAGATCCTCAGCTACGCCGCCGCCCGCAAGGGCCAGTCCGGCATCGTCTATTGCGGCACCCGCGCCAAGACCGAAACGCTGGCGCAGGCCCTGCGCGAGGCCGGTCATACCGCCTGCCATTACCACGGCGGGATGGAGGCGGAGGACAGGCGCATCGTCGAAGGGCGCTTCAACGCCGAGGACGGGCTGATCGTCTGCGCCACCATCGCCTTCGGGATGGGCGTGGACAAACCCGATATCCGCTGGGTCGCCCATGCCGACCTGCCGAAAAGCATCGAAGGCTATTATCAGGAGATCGGCCGCGCGGGCCGCGACGGTGCGCCTGCCGATACGCTGACGCTGTATGGTCCCGACGACATCCGCTTCCGCCGCCAGCAGATCGACGAGGGCCTCGCGCCCCCGGAACGGAAAGACGCCGACCACGCACGGCTGAACGCGCTGCTCGGTCTGGCCGAGGCGCAGGGCTGCCGCCGCAAGGTGCTGCTCGGGTATTTCGGCGAAGCGGCGGAGGAGTGCGGCAATTGCGACCTCTGCGAAAAGCCGCCGGAACTTTTCGATGCCTCGGTCGCCGTGCAGAAGGCGCTGTCGGCCATGCTGCGCACGGGCGAATATTTCGGCGCGGGCCACCTGATCGACGTCCTTCTGGGCGCGGAGAACGACAAGATCCGCCAGCGCGGACACGATCAGCTTTCGGTCTACGGGATCGGCACGGAGTTTGACCGGCGCGGCTGGCAGGCGGTGTTCCGGCAGATGATGGGCCGTGACCTCGTCCGCCCCGACCCGGCGCGCCACGGCGCCTTCCGCATGACCGAGGCCGCGCGCCCGATCCTGCGCGGCGAAGCCTCCATCACGCTCAGGAAGGACACCATCACCAGCGCCCCGCGCCGCCCCGCGGTGAAGATGCTGGTCAGCGAAGAAGACGCGCCACTGCTGTCGGCACTGAAAGCGAAACGCCGCGCGCTGGCGGAAGAGGCAGGCGTGCCGGCCTACGTCATCTTCACCGACAAGACCCTGATCGAGATGGCCGAGACGCGGCCCGCGACGCTCGACGCCATGGCGCGGATTTCCGGTGTCGGGGCGACGAAGCTCGACCGTTATGGAGCTGCGTTCCTTCAGATCATCACCGGCGACGCGCCTGAGCCTGTCCACCCCGCCCGCCGCGCTCTGGCCGGGCGCGAGGCCGGCGATGTCTTCGACCGGCTGATGGAAATCAGCCAGGAGCTGATGCGCGGCGACGACGGCACCGGCAAATACCTCTCCATAACCCATTCCACCCTGCGAAAGATCGCCGAGCGCAAACCCGACAGCCTGGACGCCATGGCCCGCATCGGCGGCATGGGCGAGCAGAAGCTCGACCGCTTCGGCGAGGCGTTCCTCGAGGTGCTGAGGGAGGCTGGATAAGCCCAACCCACGCCTTACATCTGCGCCAAGACAGAAGGAGACGACATGCTGACCGTGATCTCGCCCGCCAAGCGGCTGGACTGGAGCGACCGCGACATCGCCATGACCGCCCCCGCCTTCGCCGAGGACGCGGTGAAACTGGCGCGCGTGGCCAAACGCCTGTCGCAGAAGGACCTCGCGAAGCTGATGGATATCAGCCCCGACCTCGCCAAGCTGAACGCCGACCGGTTCAAGGCCTTCGAAGACGCGCCCGAGGGCGAACGCCCTGCCGCGCTGGCCTTTGCCGGCGACACCTACATGGGGCTGGAGGCCGCGAGCCTCGAGCCTGAAACGCTGGCCTATGCGCAGGATCATCTGCGCATCCTGTCCGGCCTTTATGGCCTGCTGCGCCCGCTCGACGCGATCCGGCCCTACCGTCTTGAAATGGGCAGCCGTCTGAAGACCCGCAAAGGCCCGAACCTCTATGCCTATTGGGGCCCGCGCCTGGCCGAGGCGCTGACCGAACAGGCGCGCAGCATCGGTGCCGACACGCTCGTCAATTGCGCCTCGGTGGAATATTTCTCCGCCGTGGACGAAAAGGCCCTCGGCCTGCAGATCGTCACGCCGCAGTTCTTCGAAGAAAAACCGAACGGCCCGAAGATCGTCAGCTTCTTCGCCAAGAAGGCCCGCGGCGCGATGACGCGGTTCATCATGGAACGCCGCCTGACCACGCCCGACCAGATCCTCGATTTCGACACTGGCGGCTACGAACACTATCCCAAGCTGAGCGAGCCGGGAAAACCGGCCTTCATACGTTCGGAAGCGAAAGCGCAGGCCGCCTGAGCGCAACCCGCTCCTTCATCTTGCCAGAAAAACCTCCGGGGGAGTCGCCCCTGGCGACGGGGAGTTGCCAGTGAGTTGCGCCACTGGTTCGAGCAACCACTGGCGACGCCCCTCAACGCCGCCTCAATGGTCGGGCTTGTTCTCTTCGAACGCCGCCTTCTGATCGGCATTCGCCTCGGTCTGGTACTTCGCCTTCCATTCGGAATAGGGCATGCCGTAGACGATTTCCCGCGCCTCTTCCTTGTCGATCTCCACGCCCCGCTCGGCGGCTTCCTCGGCGTACCAGCGGCTCAGGCAGTTGCGGCAGAAGCCGGCAAGGTTCATCAGGTCGATGTTCTGCACGTCCTTGCGTTCGTCGAGATGCGCCAGCAGGCGCCGGAACGCAGCGGCTTCCAGTTCGGTCTTGGTCGGCTCGGACATGGGATCCTCCTGTTCTGTGATCTCAGACATCGGCATGGGCGAGCGTGTCTTCAAGCACGCGGGCGAGCCGCTTGCCCCATTCCACCTGTTGCTCTGCCGTTTCGATCAGGTCGTTGCGGACCTCGATCAGCACGTGCTTCCGGCCCGGCTGCACGCCGTGGCGGTCCAGCGCGTCACCGGGCAGGTGGCCGGAATAGGGCTGGTTGTCACCAACACAGAGATCGCCTTCCACCACCAGCCGGTCGATCAGCGGCATGGCCAGCCGCCGATCCTCGGCATAGAGCACGCCGACGTGCCATGGCCGGGGCGGACGGCCGACGAATTGCCGCGTGAAACTGTGGATCGAGATGATGAGCGGATCCGCGCGGGCCGCCAGAAGCTCGCTCACCGCGCGGTGGTAGGGGCGGTGAAACAGATCCAGCCTCCGCTCGATCTCGTCCGGCGTGATGCCGCGATTGGCGGGGATGATCGACCCGTCGTAGAGCTGCATGATCAGCGTCGGATCATCCTCGCCCCGGTTCGGGTCGATGACGAGGCGCGAGAAGGTGGAGGCCGCGACCGGCGCGTTCAGCGCCTCGCCAAGCGCCAGCGCCACGCCCTCCGCGCCCACGTCATAGGCGATGTGGCGGGCCATGTCGGCAGGTGGCAGGCCAAGGTCGCCGCCGGCGACGCTGTCGGGGACGCGATTGCTGGCGTGGTCGCAGGTCACGACCCAGCGCCCGCCCCGATCCGCGCCGGTCACCTTGAAGGCATCTGCCATCTCGCGCTTCATACCCCTGTTGCGTTATGGTGCTTGGACTGTGCGTAAATCGCCGCGCGACCAATGACCAGAGCGTCAGCGGTTGTTCCGGACACGGTTTTGCGTCTAGAGAAGCGCCACAGAGATATGATAGCGCCAACATGCCTGTTTTCAGGCGGATACACGGGACTTGGAGAGCACAGACCATGAAACGCGACCGCAACGTCAAGATCGTCGCCACGCTCGGCCCGGCCTCGAACGATTACAAGATGATCCGTGCGCTGCACGAAGCAGGGGCCGATGTGTTCCGGCTCAACATGTCCCATGGTGACCATTCCGAGATCGAAGCACGCCACGCGATCATCCGCCAGATCGAGGCCGACCTTGGCCGTCCGATCGCGATCCTCGCCGACCTCCAGGGCCCGAAACTGCGCTGCGGCGTCTTCGCCAATGACGAGGGGCATGACCTGGAAGACGGCGCGACGTTCCGCTTCGACCTCGACGACACGCCCGGCGACGCGACCCGCGTGCAGCTCCCGCACAAGGAGATCTTCGACGCGCTCGAACCGGGTGCGACGCTGCTCGTCAACGACGGCAAGATCCGCGTGAAGGTGCTGGAGTGCGGCGAGGATTACGCGAATTGCGAGGTTCTGGCGGGCGGGCGCATCTCGAACCGCAAGGGCGTGAACGTGCCCGACGTCGTGCTGCCGCTGGCCGCGCTGTCCGAGAAGGACCGCAAGGACCTCGAATTCGTCTGCGAACTGGGCGTCGACTGGCTGGCCCTGTCCTTCGTGCAGCGCCCGGAGGACGTGGAAGAAGCCCGGACGCTGGCCAAGGGGCGCGCGGCGATCCTGTCGAAGATCGAGAAACCGGCCGCCGTGACGAATTTCGACGCCATCCTCAAGGCCTCCGACGGCATCATGGTGGCGCGCGGCGACCTCGGCGTTGAATGCCCGGTGCAGGCGGTGCCGCCGATCCAGAAGCGCCTCGTGCGCAAGTGCCGCCATGCCGCCAAGCCGGTGATCGTGGCGACCCAGATGCTGGAATCGATGATCGAAAGCCCGATGCCGACCCGCGCTGAGGTCTCGGACGTGGCCGCCGCCATCTACGAGGGCGCGGACGCAGTGATGCTCAGCGCCGAATCGGCGGCGGGCGATTACCCGGTCGAAGCGGTCACCACGATGAACAACGTGGCCCTGGAGGTCGAGAACGACCCGACCTACCGCGACGTGATCGAGGCCTCGCGCGGCGGCGACAAGGAAACCGTGGCCGACGCCATCGTCTCCGCCGCCCGCGAAATCGCCGAAACGACGAACATCAAGGTGATCTGCTGTTTCTCCGAATCGGGCTCGACCGCCGCGCTGACGGCGCGGGAGCGTCCGAACGTTCCGATCCTCGCCCTGACCAGCCGCCAGGCCACCGCGCGGCGCATGTGCCTGACCTGGGGCTGTCATTGCGTGAAGGTCGGCACGGTCGGCCGCTTCAAGGAGGCAGTGGTGAACGCCGTGCGCGCCGCGACCGAGGAGAAGCTCGCCGACAAGTCCGACCTGATCGTGGTGACGGCGGGCGTGCCCTTCGGCCAGTCGGGATCGACCAACATCCTGCGGATCGCGCCCTGTGACGAGCGGCTGATCTTCGCCTCGGAGCTGTAATGGACTTCCAGGTCAGCGCGGACATCCTGCTGGTGATCGCGTCGATCGTCGCCGTGTTCTCGCTGTCCTCGATTGTCGCGGCCTGGACGATGAAGCGCTGGCCGTGGATCGCGATGATCTCCTTCGCGATTGCCGTAGGCCTCTTTGTCTACGTCCACCTGGAAGTCACGGACGGGCTGGAGCCGCTGGATATTCCCAACGCCTTCATCTCGGTCGCGGCCCGGCTGCTGAACTGATCAGCCGCCGCTGAAGAAGCGAAAGATGAGCCAGGCGACGCCGGCATAGGGCAGCAACCCCAACAGGATCACCACGCCGTCGCGCGCCAGCATGCCAAGCGCGAGGATCGTGACACCGATTCCCACGACCGACGACGAGAACGGCACGAATTCGAGGAACGGCATCATCAGTCCCGACACGAGACAGACCAGCTGCGGGATGAAGATCAGCGGGCGATGGGAGAGGATCTGAAGCCGCTTCGCCGTGCGCCGGTCGATCCAGTTCGCAACGGGGCGGATCTTCGTGAAAGCCGATTTCAGCTTCTCGCCCTTGATCTCGCGCGACAGGATGAAATCGGGAAGCCACAGGTGCCCGCGCCGCGCCAGCATCTGCGCCGAGACGATGGCGATGAAGATGCCCATCAGCGACGAGAAGAACGGGATACCCGACAGCGGCGTCGCCACCGCGATGGCAGGCAGAAGAAGAACCGGCGTGAAGCTGGCCCGCCCGAAGGACTTCAGGATCGTGCGGATGTCCGTGGTTTCGTCTTCCGCCGCATCCAGCACGCGGTCGATGATCTCCGGCAGGGAGGCGGGCGAACTGTTACCCGGTTTGTCTTGAGTCTCTTCCATGGCGTCCGCACCTAGGCGGCAACGCCGCGTTCATCAAGAACACATCGTGCATGACGCCGCCTCTTGCAAGGCACAGCGATTGGCTTTATGCGGCACCTCTCGAACGGTGCGTCCGGCCAGAAACGGCATGCCGCTGCGCGCCCGAACCACTCGAAAGACAGGAGCTGGAAATGCCGAAGATGAAGACGAAGTCGAGCGCCAAGAAGCGCTTCAAGGTGACGGGCACCGGCAAGGTGCTCGCCGGTCAGGCCGGTAAGCGGCACGGGATGATCAAGCGGACGAACAAGTTCCTCCGCAACGCGCGCGGGACGCAGGAGCTGTCTGCCCCCGACACGAAGATCGTCAAATCCTACATGCCCTACGACCGCTAAGGAGAACCGGATATGTCCCGTACCAAAGGTGGAACCGTCACCCATCGCCGCCACAAGAAGGTTCTTGACGCGGCCAAAGGGTATTATGGCTCGCGCTCGCGCAACTTCCGCACCGCGACCCAGGCTGTCGACAAGGCCAACCAGTACGCCACGCGCGACCGCAAGGCCCGCAAGCGTCAGTTCCGCGCCCTGTGGATCCAGCGCATCAACGCAGCCGTCCGCGCCCATGACGAAGCGCTGACCTATTCGCGTTTCATCAACGGCTTGGCGAAAGCCGGGATCGAGGTGGACCGCAAGGTTCTGGCCGACCTGGCCGTGCACGAGCCGGACGCGTTCGGTGCCATCGTCGACCAGGCGAAAGCCGCACTGTAAGGGCCGCGCCCCTCGCAATGGCAGACTTCGAACGCGCGCCCTCACCGGCGCGCGTTTTTCTTTGAGTATCCGCCCCGCGAGGGGCCCCGGCTTGCATTCCGGGGCGGCTCTGGTATCGGACAGGCGGACTTTCTGAGCATGGAGCGTGCATCATGGACGGCTTGGACGAGCTGCGTAAAAGCTGGCTGGACCGCATCGGCGGGGCCTCGGACGAAGGCACGCTGGAAGAGTTTCGCGTCGCCGCGCTCGGCAAGAAGGGCGAGATCAGCCTGAAGATGCGCGAGTTGGGCAAGATGAGCCCCGAGGAACGCCAGACCGCTGGCCCCGCGCTGAATGCGCTCAAGGACGAGGTCAACGCGGCCATCGTCGCCAAGAAGGCCGGTCTGGCCGATGCGGCGCTGGATGAACGGCTGAAGGCCGAGTGGCTCGACGTGACGCTGCCCTCGCGGCACCGGCGGCAGGGCACCATCCACCCGGTCAGCCAGGTGACGGAGGAAGTCACCGCGATCTTCGCCGACATGGGCTTCTCGGTTGCGGAAGGCCCGCAGATCGAGACCGACTTCTACAATTTCGACGCGCTCAACATTCCCGGCCACCACCCGGCGCGGGCGGAGATGGACACGTTCTACACCCACCGGAAGGACGGCGATAACCGCCCGCCCCACGTGCTGCGCACCCACACCAGCCCGGTGCAGATCCGGCACATGGAGGCGCACGGCGCGCCCTGCCGCATCATCGCGCCCGGCCGCGTCTACCGCGCCGATTTCGACCAGACCCACACGCCGATGTTCCACCAGGTCGAGGGGCTGGCGATCGACCGCGACATCTCGATGGCGAACCTGAAATGGGTGCTTGAGGAATTCTTCACCGCCTTCTTCGGCACCAAGGTCAAGACCCGCTTCCGGTCGTCCCACTTCCCGTTCACCGAACCGGGGGCGGAGGTCGATATCCAGTGCTCGTTCGAGGGCGGCACCGTGAAGGTGGGTGAGGGCGACGGCTGGCTCGAAGTGCTCGGCTCCGGCATGGTGCACCCGAACGTGCTGCGCGCGGGCAAGATCGACCCGGACCAATGGCAGGGCTTCGCCTTCGGCATGGGCATCGATCGCATCGCCATGCTGAAATACGGCATCCCCGACCTGCGCGATTTCTTCGCCAGCGACCTGCGCTGGCTGCGCCACTACGGCTTCGCGGCGCTGCAAGTCCCGGCGGTCCACGCGGGGGTGTGAGGGGACTTTTTGGCTAAGCCGCTTCCCTTCTACCCACATGCTGGTTCGGTGCTCGTCGCCGACTTTCGCGGATTTGAGGCGCCGGAGCTTAACAAATCCAGGCCGGTGATCGCGATCTCCCCGCGTCTGCCCCACCGTTCGCAGCTTGTTGCTATCGTTCCGATCAGTACTACGCCGCCAAAGCATGATGTTCCATATGTTCACCAACTCAGCAGGAACTATGCGCCGTGGGGGGAGCCGGATCAGCCGACATGGGCCAAGTGCGACATGGTCATGAATGTCGGTCTCGCGAGGTTGCAGGCCTTCAAGGTGGGTCGCCGAAAATTCGAGACGCCTCGCCTAACGCCTGAGGATCTGAAGGCGGTCAGGCAGGCTGTCTTGGCGGGTCTCGGTTGGCTCACTCATTGAAACTTCACGATTGCCGCAGTATATTGGTGCTGTACCCCGCTTGTCGGGCTTAAGACCCAGACTACTGGGCAGGTTGCTCACCGACCGATGACAAGGTCAGAGTAGCCTAAATATTGTCAGCGTCCCAAGGCTCTGCTTCGGCAGGGCCTTGTGCGTTTCTAACCAACCCGTGAATTGACACCACACCCCCACCCCGCAGGATCGGCATTATGAAAGCCCTGCTGACCCTCTGCCTTCTCCTGCTAACCACCCAAGCCCATGCCTGCACCGGCACAACCCCGTGCCAGATCGGCGACCGCTCCTACCACGTCCTCGAACCCGAGGGGTGGGACGGTGAGACCCCGCTTCCCGTCCTGCTGCATTTCCACGGCTGGGGGCGTCAGGGTAGCCTCATTGTCCGCCACAATCGCATCGCCAGCGCCACCGCGCGGCGGGGCGTCCTGCTGGTTGCGCCGAACGGCACCAACGGGACGTGGGCCTACCGTGCGGCCAATTCGCCCGACACCGCCTTCGCCCGCGCCGTCCTCGACGACATCGCCAGCCGCTATCCCGTCGACACCGATCACATCTTCGTCTCCGGCTACAGCTTCGGCGCGATCATGGCTTGGCGCTTCGCCTGCGAAGACGGCACCGACATCGTGGCCCTTCTCGCGATCTCAGGCGCGCTGCCGCAGGACACCGATTGCCCCACCCACCCGCGAGAGGCGCGCCATGTCCACGGCTTCGCCGACCCCGTGCAGCGCTACCCCTTCGGCCGGAACGGCGAGGCGGACCATCCCGTCGCCCTCTGGCGCGAGGCGATGGGCTGCGATCGGGGCACGCCAACCGGCGACTGGCAGCAGCGCCCGTGGTTGACGCTGTCGCGCACCGAATGGGACTGCGCCGAGGGCCGCGTAACGCTCGACACCCATCCGGGCGGGCATTTCATCCCCCATGGCTGGATTGCGCGGCAATTGGATGAACTGCTCGGACTCCCAAATACCTACCCCTGACTCCCGCATGCCCGGGAAGCTCAAAACCGGTTCCCACTTTTGAGCGGCATGCTCTGGCCTTGCCCCCAACGCCGTTTCTTGCCATGTCCGGGGCCGATGAATTTGACCCTTGGGGCTTGTTATGAAGTTCACCCTCTCCTGGCTGAAAGATCACCTCGATACCGAGGCGACGCTTGACGAAATCCTCTACGCCCTGACCGACCTCGGGCTGGAGGTCGAAGAGGTGGAGGACCGCGCCGCGCGGCTGAAGGATTTTACCATCGCCAAGGTGAAATCGGCCGAGAAGCACCCCGATGCCGACAAGCTGAAGGTTTGCCAGGTCGAGACCGACGAAGGCGTGCAGCAGATCATCTGCGGCGCCCCCAACGCACGGGAGGGGATCACCGTGGTCCTCGCCAAGCCCGGCACATATGTGCCCGGCATCGACACGACCATCGGCGTCGGCAAGATCCGCGGCATCGAGAGCTACGGCATGATGGCCTCCGAGCGGGAGCTGGAGCTTTCCGACGAGCATACCGGCATCATCGAATTGCCCTCGGGCGAGGTCGGCGACCGCTTCGTCGACTGGCTGGCCGAGAACGACCCGGCCAAGGTCGATCCAGTGATCGAAATCGCGATCACGCCGAACCGGCAGGATGCGCTTGGCGTGCGCGGTATCGCGCGGGACCTGGCGGCCCGTGGCCTCGGGCGGCTGAAGGACCATGATCCGCAGCCGGTGCCGGGAAGCTTCAAAAGCCCTATCGACGTGACGATCGACGCCGATACGCTCGACGATGCGCCGCATTTCACCGGTCGCCTGATCCGCGGCGTGAAGAACGGCCCCAGCCCGCAATGGCTGCAGGACCGTCTGCGCGCCATCGGCCTGCGCCCGATCTCGGCGCTGGTGGATATCACGAACTTCTTCACCTTCGACCAGAACCGCCCCCTGCACGTCTTCGACGCCGACAAGGTCACGGGCAACCTGCGTGTGCACCGCGCGGCGGGCGGCGAGACGATCACCGCGCTCGATGACAAGGACTACACGCTGGTCGCCGGGCAGGTGGTGATTTCCGACGACAAGGGTCCGGAAAGCATCGCGGGCGTCATGGGTGGCGCCGCAAGCGGCTGCACGGACGAGACGGTCAACGTCTTCCTCGAAAGCGCGTGGTGGGAACCGATCCGCATCGCCTACACGGGCCGCGAGCTGAAGATCAATTCCGACGCCCGCTACCGGTTCGAGCGCGGCGTGGACCCCGAGTATACCCGCCCCGGCCTAGAGGCGGCGACGCAGATGGTGCTCGACCTCTGCGGCGGCGAGGCGTCCGAGGTGGTGGAGGCCGGCAAGGCCCCGCAGACCGCGCGCAGCTACACGCTCGACCCCGCGCGGGTCGAAAGCCTCGTCGGCATGAGCATTCCACGCGACGAGCAGGTGCGTATCCTGACCGCGCTCGGCTTCAGCGCCTCGGGCTCCGGCGACACGCTGGAGGTCTGGGTGCCGTCATGGCGCCGCGACGTGCAGGGCGAGGCCGACCTGGTGGAAGAGGTCGCGCGCGTGTCCTCGCTGACCGGGCTGCAACCCGCACCGCTGCCGCGCGTGCCGGGCGTGCCCGCGCCGGTGCTGACGCCGATGCAATTGCGCGAACGCGCGGCGCGGCGGACGATGGCGGCGCTCGGCTACAACGAATGCGTGACCTACAGCTTCATCGACAAGGCCTCGGCCGAACTGTTCGGCGGCGGAAGCGACGACGTGATGCTGGAGAACCCGATCTCCTCGGAGATGAGCCACATGCGCCCCGCGCTGCTGCCCGGCCTGCTGCAGGCCGCCGCCCGCAACCAGGCGCGCGGCATGTTGGACCTCGCCCTGTTCGAGGTCGGCGCGGCCTTCCAGGGCGGTGAGCCGGGCGAACAGCACCTTGCCGTCACCGGCCTCGTCACCGGCCACACCGGCCCGCGCGACCCCCACGGCGCACGCCGCGCGGTGGACGTGTTCGACGCCAAGGCCGATGCAGAGGCGGCTCTCGCCGCCATGGGCGCGCCCGCAAAGGTGCAGATCATGAGGAATGGCCCGGACTGGTGGCACCCCGGCCGCCACGGGGTGATCTGCCTCGGGCCGAAGAAGGTTCTGGGCGTGTTCGGCGAAGTGCATCCCAAGGTGCTGAAGGCCATGGATGTGAAGGGGCCCGCGATGGCCTTCACGCTCTACCCCGAAGAGATCCCGATGCCGCGCAGCACCTCGGCCAGCCGGGGCGCCGTGACGATGGCGGGCCTGCAGGCAGTGGAACGCGACTTCGCCTTCGTCGTGGCGGCGGATGTGGCTGCACTCGACCTCGTGAACGCAGCCGCCGGCGCCGACAAGGCCCTGATCGAAGAGGTCCGCGTGTTCGACGAGTTCATCGGCGGCTCGCTTGGCGACGGCCAGAAGTCGCTGGCGATCACCGTGCGGATGCAGCCGACCGACAAGACGCTGACCGAGGACGAGATCGAAGCCGTGGGCGCGAAGATCGTGGAGAAGGTCGAGAAGGCCACGGGCGGCACGTTGCGCGGTTGAAGCATGTCGCTCAAAAGTGGGAACCGGTTTTGAGCTTCCCGGACATGCGTTAGAAAAAGGATTGCGCTGCCTCCGGCATCGCCGGGGGCAAATTTTCGGACGAAAATTTGCATCCCGCCCGTGGTGGGCGTCTGTGCGCCATGGGCTAGATTAAGCCGGGTTGCACCGGACCGATTAGGTTTTTCTGGCAAGATGAAAGGGCAAGGGATGGCGTTGACTGTTTACCTCTCGGGAGAAATTCACACCGATTGGCGCGAGCGGATCGTCGCAGGCTCCGCCGGGCTGGAGGTGACGTTCTCGGGCCCGGTCACCGATCACGCGGCGAGCGACGATTGCGGTGTGGCGATCATGGGCGAAGAGCCGGACAAATTCTGGCACGATCACAAGGGCGCCAAGCTCAATGCCATCCGCACCCGGCGCGGAATCGAGAAGGCCGACGTGGTCGTCGTGCGCTTCGGCGAGAAATACAAGCAATGGAACGCAGCCTTCGACGCGGGCTATGCCGCGGCCCTCGGCAAGCCGATCATCGTGCTGTCGATGCCCGATCATCAGCATGCCCTGAAGGAGGTACACGCGGCGGCGCTGGCGGTGGCGGAAGAGCCCGAGCAGGTGGTGCAGATGCTGCGCTACGTGCTGACCGGGGCGCTGCCGGAATAAGTCAGGCAGGGCCCGGCCCCTGGCACCGGGCCCCCGCAGGGTTCAGCCTTCGCGCGGCGGAATGTTCTTGGCCCTGTCCACCGCCGGACGGGCGTAGAACCGGTCGACGTAAGCCGGCACGTTCTTCAGATCGGAATAACCGACCAGGTCTTTTGCACCGTAGAACTCCAGCGCATTCAGCCACGGCGCAAGGGCCATGTCCGCGATGGAATACTCGCCCGCGATCCAATCCTTGCCGTCGAGTTCACCCTCCAGCACGTTCAGTAGCCGCTTCGCCTCTCCGACATAGCGGTCCCGCGGCAGCGGGTCTTCGATCTTGGAGCCCGCGAATTTCACGAAGAAGCCGAGTTGCCCGAACATCGGGCCGACGCCGCCCATCTGGAACATCAGCCACTTGATGATCTCGTACTTGTCGGCCTCGGTCTTGCCGATGAACTTGCCGGTCTTCTCGGCGAGGTAGATCAGGATCGCGCCGCTTTCCCACAGGGCGATGGGCGCGCCATCGGGGCCGTTCGGGTCGATCAGCGCGGGGATCTTGTTGTTGGGGTTGAGCGACAGGAATTCGTCGCTTTTGACATCGTCATCGGACAGCGTGACGCGATGCGCCTCATAGGGCAGCTCCATTTCCTCGAGCGCGATGGACGCCTTCACGCCGTTGGGCGTCGGGAAGGAATAGAGCTGGATGACCGAGGGGTCTTCGGCGGGCCAGCGTTTGTTGATCGGGAAGGTCTCGAGCGTGGTCATGACGGTCCTCGTGTCGGAATGTGTGTCCTTTGAGATAGTTCCCCTTGAATCGGATCGCCAGTGGAGGCCTTCTACGCGGGCGATAGGGTGGCCTGTGCGGATCCGCACCAATGGATGCCAGCCGCGCATTGGAACAGGACTGGGTGGAGCAACCTCATGATCTCGGAATTCAAGGACTTCATTGCCAAGGGCAATGTCATGGATATGGCCGTCGGCATCATCGTCGGCGCGGCCTTTACGGCCATCGTCACCTCGCTGGTGGGCGACCTCATCAACCCGATCATCGCGCTGTTTACGGGCGGGATCGACTTCTCGGGCTGGTTCTACGTGCTGGGTGAGGGTGAATGCGCCTCGGTCGAGGCCTGCACCGAGGCGGGAATATCTGTCTTCGCCATCGGCAATTTCCTGATGGCCGTGATCAACTTCCTGATCATCGCCTTCGTGGTGTTCATGCTGGTCAAGATGGTCAACCGCATCAAGTCGGCCGCCGAAAAGCCCGATGACGTGGCACCTGAGGTCGACACCGGCCCGAGCGAGAAGGACCTCCTGGTCGAGATCCGCGACGCGCTGGTGGCGCGCAACGGCTGACAGGTCCGGGCAACGACCCGACGCGGGCGGCCCGTGCGATCTGCACGGGCCGTTCCGCATTTGACGCCCCGTCTCAGGCGGGTGACCGGGACAGGGGCCGGGGCCGCAGGTACCAGTACCAGACGCGGTAGGCCTCCAGCAGGGCCAGCGGGGCGAAATGCACGATCGCTGCGACCGGATTTCCCCAATCGTGCAGCGCCGCCCAGTGCAGCAGGGTGAAGACCGCCGCCGCGTAGGTCGTGCGCTGAAGCGTTTTCCAATGCCGCCCCATGACCCGTTGCGCCGCGTCCATCGAGGTCAGGGCAAGGGGCACGAAGATCGCGAAGGCCACCCACCCGGTCCAGATATAGGTGCGGTCAAGCTCGCCCAGGATCCGGTCGAGGCTGCCCTTGTCGCCCACGTAGAAGACCAGGTGCAACGCCGCGTAGCCGAAGCTGGCAACGCCGAGATAGCGGCGGTTCTTCTTCAGCCAGCGCGTCACCCGCGACCCTTTGAAAAGCAGGACAAGCGGGCTTGCCAGCATCGTGACAATCAGCAGCCGCGCCGACCATTCGCCGGTCGGATGCACGAGGATGTGGAAGATCCGCTCATTGGTCGAGGTCATGGCCTCGTAGGTCCAATAGACGGGCGGCAGGGCAAGCAGCACCCAGAGCCAGTAGGGTGACAGGCGAGAGATCATGACGGGCCTCCGTGAGTGAACGATACCCGGTTACACGACCCCTCGGCCCGTTTCCGTCGCCTCAGCTCCGCACGATCACCGACGGCGACGTCACGTCGATCTCCAGCGCGCGACCCACGGCGTAGTTGGTGAGCCGTCCCGCATGGGTGTTCAGCCCCTCCATCAGGTGCAGGTCGTCGGTGCAGGCCTGCCGCCAGCCCTTGTCGGCCAGCGCCAGCATGAAGGGCATCGTGGCATTGCCGAGCGCGAGCGTCGACGTGCGGGCCACGGCGCCCGGCATGTTGGCGACGCAGTAATGCACGATCCCGTCGACCTCGTAGATCGGATCCTGGTGGGTGGTGGCCTTCGAGGTCTCGAAACAGCCGCCCTGGTCGATGGCGACATCCACGATCACCGCGCCGGGTTTCATCGTGGAAAGCTGTGCCTTGGTCACCAGCTTCGGGGCCGCCGCGCCGGGGATCAGCACCGCGCCCACGACCATGTCGGCGCTCTGGATCAGGGTGGCGGTGGCGTCCGCGCTGGCATAGCGCGTCTTGAACACGCCGCGATAGGTATCGTCGAGGTAGCGCAGGCGCGGCAGGGAGCGGTCGAGGATGGTCACGTCCGCGCCCATTCCGGCGGCGACGCGCGCGGCCTGCGTGCCGACGACACCGCCGCCGATCACCACCACCTCGGCGGGGCCGACGCCGGGCACACCGCCCATCAGCACACCGCGCCCGCCATTGGCCTTCTGCAGCGCCCAGGATCCGACCTGCGGCGCAAGGCGTCCCGCAACCTCGGACATCGGTGCCAGCAAGGGCAGGCCGCCCAACGGGTCGGTCACCGTCTCGTAGGCGATGGCGGTGACGCCGCTGTCGAGCAGGTCGCGGGTCTGCTCCGGGTCCGGCGCAAGGTGGAGGTAGGTGAACAGGATCTGCCCCTCGCGCAATTGCTTGCGCTCGACGGCCTGCGGCTCCTTCACCTTCACGATCATCTCAGCCTCGGCGAAAACCGCCTCCGCCGTGTCGGCAATCTCTGCCCCCACGGCACGGTAATCGTCGTCCGAGAACCCCGCGCCGACGCCAGCGCCTGTCTGCATCGTGACGCGATGGCCGTGACCGATCGCCTCCCGCGCGGCGGCGGGCGTCAGGCCGACACGGAATTCCTGCGGCTTGATCTCTTTCGGGCAACCGATTTGCATGGGTCCATTCCTCCTCTGGACGGGTTCTGAATTGCGCGGAGTCTGCGCCCGACGCGATGAAATTGCTTTGAAACTTTGCGCGGGTTCACGGTAATTCCTGCACGAAACTTGCAAGAGATTGACGAAAGGTGGCGGAAATGAGCGTCGAACCGGCATTGGACGAAACGGACGCCGCGATTCTCAGGGCGTTACAACGGCAGGGGCGCATGACCCATGCGGAGCTGTCCGAGAAGGTGAACCTCTCGCCGTCGGCCTGTCATCGCCGGGTGCAGCGGCTCGAGGCGGCGGGCGTGATCCGCGACTACGTGGCCCTGCTGAACCCGCGCGCCGTGGGCCGGGTCACCACCGTCTTCGTCGAGATCAAGCTGCAAAGCCAGTCGGACGAGGTGCTTGACGCGTTCGAGAAGGCCGTCGCGCGGGTGCCGGATGTTCTGGAATGTCACCTGATGGCCGGAACGGCGGATTACCTGCTGAAGGTGGTGGCCCGCGACAGCGAGGATTTCGCCCGCATCCACCGCCAGCACCTCTCGCGCCTGCCGGGCGTGGCGCAGATGCAATCGAGCTTCGCGCTCAAGACCGTGTTCAAGACGACGGCGCTGCCGGTCTGAAGCGCAATCCGAAAAGTGGGAACCGGTTTTCGGATCAAATTGCACGCTATGAATCACACCACTGCGTTCACCGCCAGATACGCGCCCACGCCACACACAGCCGCCAGCACCGCGCTCTTGCGCCAGTACCCGACGCCCACCGCGACAAGCGCCGCCGCGATATGCGGCAGGCTCAGGCTCCCCTCCGCGCTCGCGGGCCAGAGCACACCGGGCGTCACCAGCGCGGGCAGGATCGCCACCGGCGTATAGCGCAGGTGCCGCAACAGCCAGTCGGGCAATTCCCGGTTGCCGATCAGCCCGAGGAACGAGAAGCGGATCGTGTAGGTCGCCACACCCAACGCCACGATGATCAGCCAGATGCTCGTATCGCTCCACCCGGTCATTTCGCGCCTCCCGACGGCGGCGTGAACCGCGCGCCCATGCGCCGTTCGACCTCGGCCCCGACGATCATCGCGCCGATCCCGGCGGGCATCAGGCCGAGGTTGTAGGGCAAGCCGCCGAAGACGATGGCCAGCACGACCGAGGCTGCGGCCGCCGCGATATGCGCCGGGGTGCGCAAGGCGGGCGCGACCATGGCAAGGAAGGCCACCGGCACGGCAAAGGTGATGTCCCAGTCGCTCGGGATCGCCTCACCCAGTAGCGCGCCGATATAGGTGGTGATGATCCAGACCGGGATGATCGGCAGGCAGGTGCCGAAGAAATAAGACAGCCGCTCGGCCAAGGTCATCTGCGGCTGATCCTCGAACGTCAGGACCGACACGGCATAGGTCTGGTCGACGTTCATGTAGGCCACCAGCGCGCGCTTCCACAGCGGCGCGGCCCCGAGGTAGGGCGCAAGCGAGGCCGAATACATCGCCATGCGCAGGTTCACCGCCACCGCGGACAGCAGCACGATCACCGCGGGCGCCTGGTCCAGCATCAGTTGCAAGGCGGCCAGTTGCGAGGCCCCGGCGATCACCACGACCGAGAACCCCATGACCTGAGCAAGGTTCAGGCCGGCCTCGGTCGCGACAACGCCGAAGAGCGCGCCGAATGGCCCCGCGACGAACAGGAACGGCCCGGCATCGCGCGCCCCGCGCCAGAAGGCAGGGCGAGAAGTGTTGGCAGATGACATGGTTACCCGTAAGTCGATTGAAGCCCTCCGCAGATACGCCCGAGGCGGAGGGGATGCAATTCATGCTTTGTCATGTGGCGGATCAACGGGGGACAGATGGAAGGCTCCACATCAGGCACGTCGCCAAGCCTGCCCGGCGTGATTCTCGCCGGCGGGGCGGGGCGGCGCATCGGCGGCGACAAACCGCTCCGGATGCTGGCGGGCAAACCGCTCTGGCAGCACGTCGCGGACCGGGTCGCGCCGCAGGTCTCGGTGCTGGCGGTCAACGCGGCGGAACCCCTCGGCCTGTTGCAGGCGGTGCCCGATGGCAGGCCCGGCCTCGGCCCGCTTGGCGGCATCCTCGCCGCGATGCTCTGGGCGCAGGGGCAGGGGGCGGAGCGGGTGCTGACCGTCGCCGTCGACACGCCCTTCCTGCCCCACGATCTCGTGGTGCGGCTGGTATCGGCGGACGGCATCGCCATTGCCGAGACGGAGGACGGCCTGCACGGCACCACCGCGCTCTGGCCCGTGCACCTGTCGGTGGACCTGATGCAGGCGCTGGCCAGCGGCACGCGCAAGGTGACGGAATGGGCGGCGTCGCATCCCGTTTCCCGCGTGAGGTTCGAGGACACCACGCCGCCGTCCTTCTTCAACGTGAATACCGAGGACGACCTGTCTCAAGCGGAGAAATGGCTGGCGTGAGCGGGTTCGATACCATCGTCATGGTCGACTGGTCGGCGCGCTCCGCCCCGTCGCCCGCGAAACCCACCAAGGACGCGATCTTCATCGGCATCGCCCGCGACGGCTTCCTCGCCAGCAGCTACCAACGCACCCGCCACGCCGCGATGCGCTTTCTGACCGGCCTGTTGGACGGAGAGCTGCGCGCAGGCCGCCGCGTCCTCGCAGGCTTCGACTTCCCTTTCGGCTACCCGCGCGGCTTCGCCCGCGCTGTCACCGGCTCCGACGATCCTCTGACCCTCTGGGCGCATCTGGCAGAGGTGATCGAAGACGACGACCGCAACCGCAACAACCGCTTCGACGTGGCCGAGGACTTCAACCGCCTTTTCCCCGGTGTCGGTCCGTTCTGGGGCTGCCCGCCCACGCGCGAGACCGAAGTTCTACCGGCCAAAGGCTCCCTCCGCCACGGTCACGGGATGGCGGAACGCCGCGTGGTCGAGCGAGAATTGCCCCGCGCGCAGCCGTGCTGGAAGCTGTTTACCACCGGCTCCGTCGGCTCGCAGGTGCTCCTTGGCCTTCCCCACCTCCACGCCCTGCGCGTCCACTACGGCGACGCGCTCAGCGTCAGCCCCTTCCAGCCCGCCGACACGCCCATCGTCCTCGCCGAAATCTATCCCGGCCTGATCGACGCCGCGATCAAACGGCGGGTGCGCGACGGCGAAATCCTCGACCGCGCGCAAGTGCGGCTGGTGGCCCGCGCCTTCTCGCGGCTTCCGGCCGCGCATCTCGCCACCCTCTTGCAGGAGGGCGACGCGGAGGAGGGCTGGATTCTCGGACTCGGTGCCGAAAACGCCCTGATCGCGGGGCTCGACTGAATGGCGCGCAGCGGGTTCTACGGGCTGGGTCTGGCCACCTTCGGCGCGCTTGTCCTGACGCCCGATGCCATGCTGATGCGCCTGTCGGGGATGGAGGCCGTGCAGATGCTCGGCTGGCGGTCCTCGCTGATGGCCCTCGTCATGCTCGGGGCCTGGGCTGTCACCAGCCGCGCGAAAGCCGCCGATCTGCGGGTGACGTTCGGCCTGGGCGGGATCGCCATCGCGCTCTGCCAGGCCGTCAACGGAACGCTGTTCACCTTCGGCATCGTCGGTTCCCCGGTGACGCCGGTGCTGCTGGGGGTGGCGACCGTCCCGGTCCTCTCCGCGATCCTCGCCCGGCTGATCTCGGGCGAACGCACCAGCCGCGCCACATGGGCCACCATCGTGGCGGTGCTGATCGGCATCGCCATCGCGATCTTCGGCAAATCCGGCGGCGTGGGCTTCGACGCGAGTTCCCTGCGCGGCGCGCTGTTCGGGCTTGGCGTGGCGCTCTGCCTCGCGCTGTCCTTCGTGCTGATCCGCCGGTTCGCGGAGGTGCCGATCCCCCTCGCGGTCGGCCTTGGCGCGGGGCTTGCCGGAACAATCGGACTTGTTCTCACCGGATCGGCGCAGAGCCTCGACGGCATAACCGTCTGGCCGATCGTGCTGACCAGCGCCGTGGTCCTGCCGCTCAGTTTCTATTGCCTGTCGCTGGCCTCACGCCACACGGCGGCCGCCAATGTCAGCCTGCTTCTGCTGCTGGAAACGGTGCTGGGGCCGCTCTGGGTCTGGCTGGCCATCGGCGAGGCCCCGACGCCCCTGATGCTCGTGGGCGGGGCCATCGTCATCGGCAGCCTCGCCCTTTATCTTCTGTGGCAGCGGCGCCGTGCCTACTGAAGATCGCCGAAGGCCGCCTGCATCCGCGCGACGGCCTCCTCCACCCGCGACCGCGGCGTGGCGATGTTGAACCGCAGGAAGCTCTCGCCGCCCTTGCCGAAGGTCGGCCCGTAATTCGCAGCGATCTTCGCGGCATTGGTGACGCGGTCGGTGAATTCCTCGCGGCCCATTCCGGTGCCATCGAAATCGACCCAGGCGAGGTACGTCGCCTCAAGCGGCATCGAGCGCAGGCCCGGAATCGCGTTGATCCCCTCGTCGAAAATACGCGCGTTTTCAGCGAGGTACTCACACAGGTCGTCCACCCACGCGGCCCCGTCTGGAGAATAGGCGGCTGTAACCATGTGCAACCCGAACGAATTGGGCGATAGCCCCAGCCCCGCCATCCGCGCCGCGAAGCGCGCCCGCAGATCGTCGTCGGCGATGATGACGTTCCCGATATGCGATCCCGCGATGTTGAAGGTCTTGGTGGCTGCGGTCATCATCACCAGCCGGTCCGCGATCCCGTCGATCTTCGTCATGGGGATATGCGTCTGGCCGGGCATGACGAGGTCATGATGAATTTCGTCCGAGACGATGATCAGGTCGTGGCGTTTCGCGAATTCCGCGATGCCTTCGAGTTCCGCCCGCGTCCAGACCCGCCCGCCGGGGTTGTGGGGCGAGCACAGCACCAGCAGCTTCTCGGTGCCCGTCATCTGCGCGTCATAAGCCTCGAAATCGAGAACGTACCGGCCATCCGTCACCGGCATCTCCAGTTCCCGTACCTCCCGGTTGGCAGCAGCGATCACGCGCGCGAAGGCGTGGTAGACCGGGGTGAACAGCACCACCGCGTCGCCCTCGTTCGTATAGGTATCGACACACATCGCCGTGCCGTTCACCAGCCCGTGGGTCGAGAAGATATGCGAGGGGTCGACCTCCCACCCATGACGCTCCGCCATCCACCAGCAGATCGCGGCGCGGTATTTGCTGTCGTCGCCGAAATAACCGTAGACACCGTGGTCGAGCATCGTCCGAACGGCGTCCTGCACGCAGTCGGGCGGGCGGAAATCCATATCCGCCACCCACATCGAAATGCCATCGTCGGGAGACACGCCGTAAAGGCTCTCCATCATGTCCCATTTCACGCAATGTGTTCCGCGGCGGTCGATGATCTCGTCGAATGACATCGGGCTCTCCTTCGTGTCTTGGACGGACCCTAGCCTGCACCGCGCCAGCCGCAACCCCGGTTCGGCAGTCATACCCTCCCATGCGCCCTCAAGGCCTTTATTCGCGCAAAACTTTCCCTTACATGGGCGCCATGAAACGACCCATCATCCTGCACCCCGATCCGCGCCTGAAGAAGGTGGCTCAACCGGTCGACGACCTGTCGGACGAATTGCGCGTTCTGGCCGACGACATGCTGGCGACCATGTATGACGCGCCCGGCATCGGCCTGGCCGGTCCGCAGGTCGGCGTCCTCAAGCGCCTGATCGTCCTCGATTGCGTGAAGGAGGAGGGGGCCGCCCCGCGCCCGATGGCGATGTTCAACCCCGAGGTGATCGCCTCGTCGGACGAGACCAACGTCTACGAGGAAGGCTGCCTCTCGATCCCCGAGATCTACGCCGACGTCACCCGCCCCGAGGAAGTCACCGTGCGCTGGATCGACGTGAACGGCAACGAGCAGGAAGAGACCTTCGACGGCCTCTGGGCCACCTGCGTGCAGCACGAGATCGACCATCTCGATGGCAAGCTCTTCATCGACTATCTCAGCCCCCTGAAGCGCCAGCTCATCACCCGCAAGATGGTCAAGTTCAAGCGCAACAAGGCGACCGAGAAGGCGTGAGCGTCCGGCCGATCCTCCAGTGGCCGGACAAGCGCCTGACGCAGGTCTGCGACCCGCTGGACGCGCCCGATCCCGCGCTGATCGCGGACCTGTTCGACACGATGTACGACGCCCCCGGCCGTGGCCTCGCCGCCCCGCAGATCGGCGTCATGCGGCGCGCCTTCGTCATCGACGTGACCTGGAAGGAGGGGGAGCCTACGCCCATCGCCTTCCTCAACCCCATCATCCGCCACCGGGGGGCCGAAAGCGAAACGGGCACCGAGCAATGCCTTTCGATCCCCGGCCTTCCGATGCAGGTGGACCGCGCCGCGACCCTCGACGTGGAATGGACGGACCTCGACGGGCAGCGCGTGTCGGCCACCTTTACCGGCAGCCACGCCCGATGCATCGCGCACGAATACGACCACCTCGACGGGATCGTGATCTTCGACCACCAGGCGCCCGAGGCCCGCGCGAAGCTGGAAGCCGCCTATGGCGGTTAAACCCTTCGTCGCCTGGCCCGACAAACGCCTGCGCACCGCCGCCGAGCCTGTCGGAACGGTCACGGACGAACACCGCGCGATCTGGGACGACATGATCGAAACGATGGACGCGATGCCCGGTGTCGGCCTTGCCGCGCCACAGATCGGCGTCATGCTGCGCCTTGCCGTCGTCGATGCCAGTGACGAACGCGGCCGCGCGATCCGCATGGCCGACCCGGAGCTTGTCGCCGCATCCGAGGACCTCAGCACCTACCCCGAAGCCTCGCCCAACCTGCCCGGCGTTTCGGCGAAGATCGCCCGCCCCGCGCGCGTGACCGTGGCGTTTACCAACCAACTCGGCAAGCGCGTTCAACAGGACTTCGTCGACCTCTGGGCCACCTCGGTGCAGCACCAGATCGACCACCTGAACGGGCGGATGTATTTCGACAATCTCGGCAAGGTGAAGCGCGATATGCTTCTCAAGAAGGCACGGAAGGCCCGCTGATGCGCGTGATTTTCATGGGAACGCCCGATTTCTCCGTCCCGGTACTCGACGCGATCTTCGACGGCGGGAACGAGATTGCCGCCGTCTATACCCAGCCGCCACGCCCCGCCGGACGCGGAAAGAAGGAACGCCCCGGCCCCGTGCATCAGCACGCCGAGGCCCTGGGACTTGAGGTGCGCCACCCGACCAGCCTGAAAGGCGAGGAGGAGCAGGCGGCCTTCGCCGCGCTCAACGCCGATGTCGCCGTGGTCGTCGCCTATGGCCTGCTGTTGCCGCAAGCGGTGCTCGACGCGCCGCGCCTCGGCTGCGTGAATGTCCATGCCTCCGACCTGCCGCGCTGGCGCGGGGCCGCCCCGATCCAGCGCGCGATCATGGCGGGCGATTTGAGGACGGCCGTCTGCCTCATGCAGATGGAGGCGGGGCTGGATACCGGCCCGGTCCTCCTGCGCGAACCCGTCGCCATCGCGCCGGACGAAACCGCGGCCACCCTGCACGACAAGCTGTCCCTCGCGGGCGCAGACATCGTGCGGCGCGGTCTGCCGCAGCTCGAAACGCTCACGCCCCGGCCGCAGCCCGACGAGGGTGTCACTTACGCCACGAAGATCGACAAATCCGAGGCGAAGGTGGATTGGACCTCCCCCGCCACCCATATTGATGCGCAGATACGGGGCCTCTCCCCGTTTCCGGGCGCATGGACCATCGCGGGCGGCAAGCGGCTGAAGCTTCTGCTGTCGCGCCTGGCCGACGGCGCGGGACCACCGGGGGAGGTTCTGGACGGTTTGACAATTGCCTGCGGTGACGGCGCGGTCGAAATCACGAGGGTGCAGCCCGAAGGCAAAGGCCCGATGGAGGCCGCCGACTGGCTGCGCGGGGCCCGGATCGCACCGGGTGACAGGTTGGGAGAAGACGCATGATCCTGTTTTCGTTTTTCGGCTCGCTGATGATCGCCGGGATCGTCGCCTTCATCTTCGAGAAATGGGGGTGGACCCATAACGGCATCGTGCCCTCGATCTTCATCGCATGGGGCGCGGTGCTGGTGTTCTATTTCATTCGGTCGCTGTTCAACTTCAGCCTCGGCTCGGCGGGCCTTGACGCCATCGTCGCCTCCGCCGCGGCGCTGATCCTGATCCCCACTGAATACGCCACGCATCGCCGCAAGCGGAACGATCGCCGCCGCTGATTTCGCGCGCACAGAATTCGCAACAGCTCGGATTTTCTGTGCGAGTTTTGGTAACTACGGATTCACTACAGGATCACTACGGGAAAGTTACACGTCGCTTTGCGATCTCCCCGGCGTTTCTGCGCCGCAGCACTTGCACGCCGCGACGCAATATTCTAACCGTGACCCGAAATGAAATGAAACATCCTTTCGTCGAGGTCCGCCCATGAGCTTCCGCCTGCAACCCGCTCCCGTTGCCCGTCCGAACCGTTGCCAGCTGTTCGGGCCCGGCTCGAACACCAAGCTGTTCGCCAAGATGGCGGCGTCCGAGGCGGACGTGATCAACCTCGATCTCGAAGACAGCGTCGCACCCTCCGACAAGGCGCAGGCGCGCGCCAATATCATCGAGGCGATCCGGACCGTGGACTGGGGCAACAAGACCCTCAGCGTGCGGATCAACGGCCTCGATACACCCTATTGGTATCGCGACGTGGTGGAGATCCTGGAGGCCGATACGCCCCGGCTCGATATCATCATGATCCCGAAAGTCGGTTGTGCGTCAGACATTTACGCGGTCGACGCGCTGGTCACGGCGATCGAGAGGGCGCAGGGCCGCGACAAGCCCATCGGCTTCGAGGTCATCATCGAAAGCGCCGCCGGCATCGCCCATGTCGAAGAGATCGCCGCCGCCTCGCCGCGCCTTCAGGCCATGAGCCTCGGCGCGGCCGATTTCGCCGCGTCCATGGGCATGCAGACCACCGGAATCGGCGGCACGCAGGAGAATTACTACATGCTCCACGACGGCCAGAAACACTGGCCTGACCCGTGGCACTGGGCGCAGACGGCCATCGTTGCCGCCTGCCGCACCCATGGTGTCCTGCCTGTCGATGGGCCCTTTGGCGACTTCTCCGACGACGACGGCTACATCGCGCAGGCCATGCGCTCTGCCACGCTTGGAATGGTCGGAAAATGGGCCATCCACCCCAAGCAGATTGCCCTTGCAAATCAGGTGTTTACGCCTTCCGAAGCGGCCGTCTCGGAGGCGCGCGAGATCCTCGCCGCGATGGAGCAGGCCAAGGCCGAAGGTGCCGGCGCGACGGTCTACAAGGGGCGGCTCGTTGACATCGCCTCGATCAAGCAGGCCGAAGTCATCGTGAAGCAATCCGAGATGATCGCCGCCCGTTAAACCTCGATATACCAATGGCGTGCTAGAGGCTCCGGACGAAAACAATCCGGGGCTGATAGATGAGCTTGCTGTCCGTCGTCGATTTCGCGGTGTCCGTCGCGATGCTCGGTCTGTTGTCCGAGGTTTACGGCGTCATTCGCCGCAACTTTGACGGCATGATCCTTGCCCCCGTCGCCTTGGGCATCCTGTTCGGCGGCCTTGCCGTTCTGCAGATGGCCCGCCCGTTCGAGGCGATCGACGGGGTCATCACCGATCTTCGCAACGTTCCCATCGCGCTGGCCGGCGCTTACCTTGGCTGGCGCGGTGTCCTGCCTGCGGTGATCATCGCCGTTCTGGCGCGGCTGGACCAGGGCGGGATCGGGGCCCATGCAGGTGTCGTGGGGATCGTCTTCGCCGGAACGGCAGGTTGGATCTGGGGTCAGAAAACCGCGATCCTGGAGCGCCGGTCCTACCTCGTGCTGGTCGGCCTCGCGCTTGCAATGTCGACCCACCTGTTCGCCGGGCTGCTGCTGCCGCGGGACATCTCCATCTGGTTCTTCACCACGGCCGCGGGCCCGATTCTCCTGATGAATTTGCTGATGGTCCCGCTTCTGGCGGCGATCATGGAGCGGAAGAAAAAGCAGATCGCACAGGAACGGCGGCTGTCCCGGATCGTGGCCGAGGCGCCGAATTTCACGCCGCTCGAGGGACAGGCCTTTGCCGACGCCGTGAAAAGCGCTTTTGCCGCCAAGCCCTTCGGGAAATTTGGTGGGTTCCTGATCCTCGGGCCGAAACGCACCGGGCTTGCAGGCCTGCTTCGCAAGATCTTTCCGGTTGAGGAAGGCCAGCCGAAAACGCCGCCGATCAACCTGGCCCGATTGGTCGAACACCATGACCTTGCCGGCCGCTCCGCCGATGGAAGGAACTTCATTCCCCTGACCGAGGCGGAGGTCAGGAAGGGCCGCCATCTGACCCACGACCTGTGCCGGATGTGCAGCCTGAATTGCCCCGAAAGGGGTGCCCGCCCCCTCCGCCGGCTCAATTGCCATGCCCAGGTCCTGCCGGTTCACAGCCCGTCGCAATTTCTCCGCATCGTGAAATGCATTGCGCAATCCACGCAAAGCGACTGGTCCGCAGGCCAGATCATCGGGGCCGGGTTCATGGATGGCTGGCGCAGGGGCAAACCGCGCAAGGCGCAGATCTTCAACCCGAAGGAGCATGACGGCCTGTTCACCAAGGCCGATCTGCTGATGGAAGCGGATCGCCGCTAAGCCGCTTTGTTGCATCGCCCGCGGCACGGGTCCATATACGCCCGAGTGTTGCGAAACAGGATACGGGCGATGAACTACCTCGACTTCGAAAAGCCCCTCGCCGAGATCGAAGGCAAGGCCGAAGAATTGCGGGCGATGGCCCGCCGCGAAGAGGGTATGGATGTCGAGGATCAGGCCAAGGCGCTCGACAAGAAGGCCGCGGACATGCTCCGCGACCTCTACAAGGACCTGACGCCTTGGCGGAAATGCCAGATCGCCCGCCACCCCGACCGGCCCCATTGCCGCGATTACATCGAACGGCTGTTCACCGAGTACACGCCGCTGGCCGGTGACCGGAATTTCGCCGACGACCAATCCATCATGGGTGGACTCGCGCGGTTCAACGACAAGCCTGTGGTCGTGATCGGCCACGAGAAAGGCCACGACACCAAGACGCGGATCGAGCGCAATTTCGGCATGGCCCGGCCCGAAGGCTACCGCAAGGCCGTGCGCCTGATGGACCTGGCCGACCGCTTCAACCTGCCGGTCATCAGCCTTGTCGACACGCCCGGCGCCTATCCCGGCAAGGGCGCCGAAGAACGCGGGCAATCCGAGGCGATTGCGCGCTCCACCGAGAAATGCCTGCAGATCGGCGTGCCGCTGGTGGCCGTCATCATCGGCGAAGGCGGCTCGGGCGGGGCGGTGGCGTTTGCGACCGCGGACCGGCTCGCCATGCTGGAACACTCGATCTATTCGGTCATCAGCCCCGAAGGCTGCGCCTCGATCCTGTGGAAGGATGCCGAGAAGATGCGCGAAGCCGCCGAGGCCCTGCGCCTGACCGCGCAGGACCTCAACAAGCTCGGCGTGTGCGACCACATCATCAAGGAACCGCTCGGCGGCGCACAGCGCGACAAGCCCGCGACGATCGAAGCGGTGGGCAAGGCGATCGAAGGGCTGCTGGCCGACATCGGCACGCCGTCGCGGGAAGAGATCGTCGCCAACCGCCGCCGCAAGTTCCTTGATCTGGGGTCGAAGGGTCTCGCCGCCTAGCGCCGGACGAAGACCATCCCGGCGAAGGCCATCACCAGCGACGCAACCAGCGCGCAGCCGGTCAGCACCATGACGCTGACCGCGTCCGAACATTGCTCGGCCCCCGGACAGCCGCGCGCGCGAAAGTCGGTGAGTGCCGCGAAGAAGACGAACCCGGCCACGGTGCCCATCCCCACCGCGAGCACGAAGAAGAGATAGCCGAGCGCTCTCACCACATCCGCTCCCGCGCGTAATTCTCGTAGCCCTCGTCATAGGCCGCGCCGTCGAAACCGTCATCGACGGCCTTGATGAGATCCCCGGCGCTCGGCAGGCCTTCGGAATCGTCGCGGGTCCACAGCCCGGACCGCATCAGCGCCTTGGCACATTGGAAGTAGACCTCTTCGACCTGCACAACGACCACCGTCTTCGGGTGCATTCCACGCTGCTCGAAAGCCCCGGTCGCCTGCGGATCATCGGTCACGAAAGCTGTGCCGTTCACCCGCACCACGTTGTTGGACCCCGGCACCATGAACATCAGCGACACGCGCGGATCGCGCACGATGTTGCGCAAATTGTCGATCCGGTTGTTGCCCCGCCAGTCCGGCAGCCAGATCGTGCGCGCATCGACGATCTTCACCACGGGCCCATCATCGCCACGTGGAGTCGAATCCGTGCCTTCCGGTCCGACCGTGGACAGGATCACGAAGCGCGCGGCCTCGATCCATCTCCGGTAAAGCGGCGTCACCCGTGTCACGACCTTGTCGAGAGAGGTCTGAACCGGCGCACCGTAAAGCGCCTGAAGCGTGTCAAGATCCGTTATCTTCCGCATCAGCCCCTCCGTACGAACCCGGCCTCGACCAGCAATGCCTCGCTGGCCGTTTCGATTTCGGTTTCCATCCGTTTCATGAAGGCGGCGGTCCCCAGCCCCGGTTCGATCCGCGGCAGGAACTCGACCACGCCCAACCCCTGTTTCCGCAGGATGCCGTGGCGCGGCCAGAACACGCCGACATTCGTGGCGACCGGCACGCAGGGCTGCCCGAGCTGCTCGTAAAGCGCCGCCGTGCCGACCTTGAACGGGACGCTCACACCCGGGGCGACGCGCGTGCCCTGCGGGTAGATGATCAACTGCCCGCCCTGCTGCTTGCCGCTCTTAACGTCATGCAGCATCTTCTTGATCGCCAGCCCGCGCTTGCCCCGGTTCACCGGCACGCAGCCAATCCTCAGGGCGTATTGCCCGAGGATGGGCGAGAACATGAGCTGCCGTTTCATGATGAACTTGCCGCGCGGAACCGCGTTGTAGATCAGGATGATGTCGAGGAAACTCTGGTGTTTCGCGGCGATCATCACCTCGTCCGTGGGGGGTGTACCGCGCACCTCGGTCTTCAGCCCGACCATCCAGTCCAACGTCCAGAGCGTCCAGCGGCAGAACGCGTGGCAGGCAGCATGGGCTCCGGCGGCACTGGCCAGCGCGAAGGGGAAGTAGACGATCGCCAGTACGGCCATGGCGAGGTACATCTGCACGATGTGGATGAAGGACCGGATCAGTTGCATCATTGCAGCCCCTTCAGCGTGCGGAAGGCCGCGATGCGGGTCGCCGCATAGGCCGTGGCGGCGGCCAACGGCGGAATGATCAGCGGCCAGAGCCAGCCCGCGCCCGAGAAGCTGAGGCCAGTCAGGATCGCCGCCGTGTCGCGGGCCGAGGGCAGGATCGCGACGGCCGCAAGCCCCACGGCCACGCCAACGGTCGCCCCGGTCAGCGCGCGGATGGTGAATCGGCGCACGAAGGCTCCGGCGATATAGCTGTCGCGCGCGCCCACGAGCCGCATGACGCGGATCACCTGTTCATTCGCGCTGAGCGCCGACTGCGCGGCCAGCGTGACCATCGCCCCCGTGGCGCCAAGGATCAGGATCAGCGCCAGCCAGCCCAACAGTCGCAGTCGCCCCGCAGCTTCGGCCAGCGGGCGACGCCAGCGGTTGTGATCGTCCAGCACCGCGCCCGGCGCTTCGGCAGCCAGCCGTTGCCGCAAGCCGTCGGCGTCGTAGCCCTGCCGTGTTTCGGTGATCTCGATGAGGCGGGGCACCGGCAGGTCTTCCAGCGGCAAGTCGGGTCCGAACCAAGGCGCGAGAAGTGCCTGTTGATCCTCGTCGCTGAGCGCACGGGCACTGTCGACGCCCGGCGTCTGTTCCAGCACCGTGAGCACGGCCCATGTCTGCGACTCCATCTCGGCCGGCGGGGCAGAGATGCGGATCGTGGACGATTGCGCCAGCGCGTCCGACCAGCGGTCGGCAAGGCGTCCGGCAGCCATCGACAAGGCCATGGCGAAGACGGCAAGAAACGCCATCGCGGCGGAGGTCGCAAAGGTCAGCCGCGCCGATTGCCCGCTGCGTGGCACCACGCGGTCCGCGCCCCGGTCGCCGCGCACCAGCGCCATCAGGTCGTCCCGGATGCTCATAGGTCCGCCCCCGCGGCCATGATGCGACCGCCGCCGATCCGCAGCACACGGGCCTGCACACGCTGCTTGGCGGCCCGGATCAGGGCAAGATCATGGGTGGCGATCACCACGGTCTTTCCCAGCTTGTTCAACTCGACCAGCAGGTTCAGCAGCCGCAGCGACATCTCCCAATCGACGTTGCCCGTGGGCTCATCCGCAAGGATCAACTCGGGGTCCATGATGATCGCACGAGCGAGCGCGGCGCGTTGGCGTTCCCCGCCCGAGAGTTCCGGCGGCAAAGCCTCCGCCCGCGCAGAAAGGCCGACCCAGCCGATCAGTTCCGAGAGGTTGGCGTCTTGGGCCAGGCCGCCCTTGCCGGTCACCGAAAGCGGCAGGGCGATGTTCTCGGACACCGGCAGATGGTCGAGGAACCGGCAATCCTGGTGCACCACGCCGATCTTCTGGCGAATGTCGGCGATGCCGTCGCGGCTGAGACCGCGCGCGGTTTGTCCGAACAGGCTTATACTTCCGCCGGTCGGCAGCAATTCGGCGTAGCAGAGTTTCAGGAACGTCGTCTTGCCCGCGCCGGATGGCCCGGTCAGGAAATGGAACGAGCCGGGGGCCAATTGCAGCGTCAGGTCGGACAGAAGCGGCTCTGTCCCGTAGCCGTAGGCGGCGTCCTGCATCTCGATCATCTGGCCCCGGCCCCCCGCGCCTTTTTCTCGCGCACTCTCTTGCACCCTTGGCGCGCCACTTGCAATCGTGGCGGGCGGTCCATCGGCGACGTGACACGCAGATGCAACGGCCAAGCGCCTGTTATCCTGCGGGGATTGGAAACACGCCACCGGGTTGTTAGGATTTGCCGAAGAAAAGAAGTTGGCCCAGAATTTCTCGGGCCATCAGGGCCGGTGTTCGGCCAAGCCACGAGAGCAGTACACATGCGGCTGACATGCCCGAATTGCGGCGCCCGATACGAAGTCGACGAAAGCATGATCCCTGCCGGCGGGCGGGATGTGCAATGCTCGAACTGTTCGACGACATGGTTTCAGCCCGGTCCCCGCGTCCCTGCGCCCGAACCTCCTGCGCCCGAGCCCACGCCAACGCCAACGCCTGAACCCGAGGTCGAACGCCACCTCGAGGAAATCGCCGTCGACGGCCCGACCGGAGCGCCGGGTCAGGAAACACGCGCCGGAGCTCAACCGCGTCCCGCGCGGCGACAGGTGGATGCGGGTGTCGCGGATATCCTGCGCGAGGAGGCCGAACGCGAAGCGCGGCTGCGGCGGGGCGGTTCAACACCCGATCCGGTCGAAACGCAGTCGGAAATGCCCCTCGAAAGCGACGAGGACCGCGCGCGGGCGCGGCGTCTGGCCGAACTGGACGCCGCCGAGGATGCCTTCGACACCGAGGCCGGAGCAGCCACCGTCACGGCCACCGGGTCGCGCAGCGAGCTTCTGCCGGATATCGAGGAAATCAATTCGACCCTGCGTGCCACGGGTGACCGCAGCGGGTCCGAGGCGGATGCAACCGACATCGACACGATTGTCGAAAGCGCGCGCCGTCGTGGGGCCGTGCGCCGCGGTTTCTTCCTGGTGCTGCTTCTCGCGGCAATCGGGGCGGGCATCTATGCCTATGCCGGGCAGATTGCCACGTCGGTTCCGCAGGCCGCCCCCTACCTGGACCGCTACGTGGAAACGGTGAATTCCGCACGCTTCTGGCTTGACGACATGGCCCGGTCCCTGGCTGGCGGGGCCATCGGCTCTGGCGAATAAGCCACCTCAGAACTGGTCGAGCAGCCGCCGCAGGTAATCCAGCTCCACCTCGGGGCGGCCCTGCTCGGCGGCGCGATCACGCAGCAGGTCCAGCAATTCGCGGGCCCGCCGCCGCGCCTCTTCGCTGCCTTCCAGCCCGTCGTCCGAACCGAACGCGCCATTGTTCCCGGCTTGCCGCCCGAGTGGATCCTGGAGCGGCTGCCCCTCCGGCATGTTGCCTTCGGCCTGACCCTGCCCCGGCTCTGCGCCTTGCTCCTGCGCCAGCGCCTCACCCAGTTGCGTCATGCCTTCCCGGATCGCTTCCATGGCTTCCGATTGCAGGTCGAGCGCTTCGGCGATATCGCCACGCTCCAGCGCTTCGGCTGCCTCGTCCATGGCGCGGCCCGCGCCTTCCAACTGGTCCAGCGCCTCGTCACCCGCTTCCGTCCCGGTGCCGGGCAGGCGGCGGGCCTGTTCCTCCAGCTGACGGCGCAACTCTTCCTGGCGTTGGGCCAGCGAGCCGCCGCCGCGTTCGTCATTCTCGCCACCCTGGCCCTGTCCGGGGTTCTGACCATCCTGTCCGGGCTGGTTGCCCTGCTGAGCCTGCCCTTCCTGGCCACTCTGCTGGCCGGGGCGGTTCGGGTTGAACTGGTCCTGCAGCTCCTGGAAGCTGTCGTCGCTCAGGTCCTGCTGGCCGCGCAGCGTGTCCTGAAGCCCTTCCATGGCTTCCTGACCGGGCGTCTGTGGGCCGTCGCCGCTGCCTTCCCCTTGGGTGATTTCCATGTTCTCCAGCATCTGCTGAAGCTGTTGCAGCATCTCCATCGCCTCGGCCATGCGGCCTTCTTCCATCAGCTCCTGGATGCGCTCCAGCATCGCGTCGAGGTCGGCCATGGACATTTCCATGCCTTCGCCCTCGCCTTGGTCGGGCTGGTCGGTGTCGTCGCCGAACTCGGTATTGTCGGCCAACTCCTGCATGTACTCATCCATCGCCTCGCGCATTTCCTGCATCAGCTCGGCGATCTCCTCGGGGCTGGCGCCTTGCCGCATGGCCTCGGCCAACCGCTCCTGCGCGCGGCGCAGACGCTCCAGCGCGCTGTCCAGATCACCGAATTCCAGCTCCAGAGCGGCTTCCCAAAGGATCTCGGCCACATCCTCCTGCGTCGCCAGCGAGACCATGTCGACGGCGCTTTCCAGCCGCTGGATGGCCGAACGGAGTGCAAGGTAGACCGGCTCGGGCAGGCCCGGCTCGGGCAGGTGGGTCATCGCGCGCAGCAGCCGGGCGGACCGGTCGGCATTGTCGCGGTTCCACAGGATATCTCGCCGCATCTCGATCAGTGCATTGGCGAGCGGATCGAAGAAGCGCTGTCCGGGCAGTCGGTCCACGTCGTAGCTGACGGTGGCGATCTGTCCCGCGTCGTCGGTGACGGTCAGGGTCAGCGTGATCGGCAGGTTGGCGAACGGGTGCTGCGACAGATCCTCGAGCACGACCTCGGTGAATTCGTCGCGGTTGCCCCGGAACGGCATCGGCAGGTCGATCACCACGGGCTCACGCGGCTCGGGGTCGGGGATCAGGCCGAAGCGGCGGTCCACGGCGGGCAGGTTCAGGCGGATCGTGGCGGTGCCAGACGTCACGCCGTAGTCATCGGAGGCGGTAAAGCTGAACTGCATCGCGCCGGGCGGCTCGCCCTCGACTTCCCCCTCAAGCGCCACGGTTGGCGGCTGGTCCGGGCGCACGACAACCTGCCATTCGCGCCCGTTGGCGCCGTCGACGGCCAAAGTGCCGCCGCGTTCCATGATCACGGTCTGCGCATAGGCCTCCGGGTCCGGCTCGGGGAGGGGGCCGATATCGGTGCGCAGGGTGATGTCGCCGGGCGCGCCATAGGTGCGCAGCGTCACCTCTGAGCCGAGCGGGGCCTCGAAGGACTCCGCCGTGATGTCGTTGAGGTAGAGAGACGGCAAACCGGTGTAGAGCGGCGGCTCGACCCAGCCTTCCCAGGTCGGACCGGAGGAGGCCGTGGCGCTGCCCGGCCCAAGCGGAACCTCGCCGACTTCGCCGACGCGCGAGAATGCCCCGAAAAGCAGCGCCATGGCGATTGCAGT
This sequence comes from Rhodobacterales bacterium HKCCE4037, assembly GCA_015689645.1. Lineage (GTDB taxonomy): Bacteria > Pseudomonadota > Alphaproteobacteria > Rhodobacterales > Rhodobacteraceae > Gymnodinialimonas. The sequence continues at coordinate 65,528 of WVSM01000008.1, read as the reverse complement.
GGCACCGATGTAACGCAGCGCATAGGGGTCGCGGCGCGACAGGTTCAGGTCCGGCGCGGGCGCGCGGGCGGCAGACGCGCGATCGGCCATGCGCCGCAAGTGGGCGGCCCATACCGAACGCCCCGCCGGATCGCTGCCGCCGACGGCAGGCGTATCCATCAGCGTGGTGATCGGCCGGCCCGGCATGGTGCGGTCCAGCCGCAGCAGCGCCTCGTCCCGTGACGGGTGGCGATAGGTCTGGATGCCGCGGCCCAGAAGTCCGACAAAACCAAGCGATACCAAGCCGATGACCGGCCAGACCCAGCCCGGCTGCAACAGGCTTCCGGCACCGAAGGCGAGTGCGGCCAGCACCACGAAGACCAGTGTCCAGACCGGCCAGAAGCTGCGCACGATCCGTTCGGCCACCATGCCCAGACGGGTCAGGCGAAGCGGCCAGATCAGGCGTTGAATGGCGGATGTTTTCGGGTCGCGCTCGGTCATTTTCCCTTTCCCGGGCGGTGCCCGGCGGGCGTTACGCCCATTGAGGGAGTGTATCGCGGTTTATCATGTCGTCAAACGATGGACGGGCCCGGATGACGGCGAATTGATCGCCCTTGACCATGACTTCGGGGATCAGCGGGCGAGAGTTGTACTCGCTGCTCATTACCGCGCCATAGGCCCCTGCGGAGCGGAAGGCGATCAGGTCGTCCTCGCGGATTTCGGGCAGGTTGCGCTGCCTGGCGAAGGTGTCGCCGCTTTCACAGACCGGGCCGACGATGTCGTAGGGCTGCTGTTCCGCCCCCGCCTCGGCCTCGCGCACCGGGATGATATCGTGCCACGCGCCGTACATCGCGGGGCGGATCAGGTCGTTCATCGCGGCATCGAGGATCAGGAAATCGCGGCCTTCCCCATGCTTCACGTAGATCGTCGAGGCGACAAGCAGCCCCGCGTTGCCGGAGATCAGCCGCCCCGGCTCGATCTCGATCTCGCAGCCGAGGTCGCCCACGGTGCGGCGGATCACGTCGCCGTAGTCGAGCGGCAGCGGCGGCGCGGAGTTCGACCGTTCATAGGGAATGCCAAGCCCGCCGCCGAGGTCCAGCCGCGTGATCTCGTGCCCGTCCTCCCGCAACTGGCGGGTCAGGTCGGCGACTTTCCCGTAAGCCAGCTCGAACGGCTCGAGATTGGTCAACTGGCTGCCGATATGCACGTCGATGCCCACGACCTTCACGCCGGGCAGGGCGGCGGCACGGGCATAGACCTCACGCGCGCGACCGATCGGGATGCCGAACTTGTCTTCCTTGCGACCGGTGCTGATCTTCTCGTGGGTTTTCGCGTCCACGTCCGGGTTCACGCGGATGGTGATCGGCGCGACCTTCCCCAGGCTTCTGGCAACCTGGCTGAGCCGCTCCATCTCGGGCTCGCTTTCGACGTTGAATTGCCGGATGCCGCCATCCAGCGCCATCCGCATTTCCTCCGCCGTCTTGCCGACCCCGGAAAAGACGATCTTGTCACCCGGCACGCCCGCCGCCTTCGCACGCAGGTATTCGCCGCCTGACACCACGTCCATCCCCGCGCCAAGCGCGGCCATATGCGCGATAACCGCCTGGTTCGAATTGCTTTTCATGGCATAGCAGATCAGGTGATCCATGCCCGAAAGCGCCTCGGTGAACACGTCGAAATGGCGCGTCAGGGTGGCCGTCGAATAGACGTAGAAGGGCGTGCCGACAGAGGCCGCGATCTCGGGGATGGCCACGTCTTCGGCATGGAGAATGCCGTCTTTGTACAGGAAATGGTCCATCCGGGCGCGTCCTTGGCTTCTGTCAGCGCGCACCTAGCAAGAAATGCAGATTGTTCAAAGCCCTTCGGCGCGCGGGTTCATCCGGCGGGCGGCGAGGAACAGCGCCAGCGGCAGCCCCGCCGACACGCCGATCCCGAAGGTGACGGGCACCACCAGCAGGAACCACCAGTCCCGGTTGCGAAACACCTCGACCGCGACCCAGATCATCAGGGCAATCGCGGCGATGGTCAGGTCCCACGTCAGCGCCGTCGTCGCCTCGTTCACGTACCACGCGTCGATCATCGGCCCGAGGTCCCATCCGTTTTCCTGGAACCACGCGTAGAAATGGCGCCAGGGGAAATAGATGCCTGCAAGGAAGGTGAGGGCATAAGCGATACGGATCATGGCGGACCTCCGGTTCCGGTTCGAAGGGCCAACTAGCGCCGAGATACTTAAGCGTCCACGCCGCAGCGCCGCGAAAATGATGCTGCGTCACAATTGACGCCTGCGTCACCCCCGCGCTACCTCTCTCCGGACGCCATTTCCGGGCTATATCCATATGGCCTGATGACAGCTTGAGAGGGACGAGGGTTCATGTCCGAGATCGAACGCGAAAGCATGGAATACGATGTGGTCATCGTGGGCGCGGGGCCTGCGGGCCTGTCCGCGGCGATCCGGCTGAAACAACTGGATGCCGACCTGAGTGTCGTGGTCCTCGAAAAAGGCTCCGAAGTTGGCGCGCATATCCTGTCAGGCGCGGTGCTTGATCCTGTCGGCCTCGACGCGCTGATCCCCGACTGGAAGGAAAAAGGCGCGCCGCTGAACGTGCCGGTCAAGGAAGACAACTTCTACATGCTCGGCGAAGCGGGCCAGATCCGCGTGCCGAACTTCCCGATGCCGCCGCTGATGAACAACCACGGCAATTACATCGTCTCGATGGGCAATGTATGCCGCTGGATGGCCGAACAGGCCGAGGAACTGGGCGTGGAGATCTTCCCCGGCATGGCGTGCTCCGAACTCGTCTACGGCGAGAACGGCGAAGTCAAAGGCGTGGTGGCCGGTGTCTTCGGGCTGGAGGCCGACGGCTCCTACGGAGAGAACACCGAGCCGGGAATGGAGCTTCTGGGCAAATACGTTTTTCTCGGCGAAGGCGTGCGCGGGTCCCTCTCGAAGGAGGTGATCGCGAAATACGACCTCGCCGCCGACAGCGAGCCGCAGAAATACGGCCTCGGCATGAAGGAAATCTGGGAAATCGACCCCGAGAAGCACCGCGAAGGCACCGTCACCCACACGATGGGCTGGCCGCTCGGCAAGAACGCGGGCGGCGGATCGTTCATCTATCATCTTGAGAACAATCAGGTTTACGTCGGTTTCGTCGTCCACCTGAACTACAAGAACCCCTACCTGTTCCCCTACATGGAATTCCAGCGCTTCAAGCATCACCCGATGGTGGCGGAGCTTCTGAAGGGCGGCAAACGCGTGGCCTACGGCGCCCGCGCCATCACCGAGGGCGGCTACCAGTCGATGCCCAAGATGGTGGCGCCGGGCGTGGCGCTGCTCGGCTGTTCGGTCGGCATGGTCAACGTGCCGCGGATCAAGGGCAACCATAACGCGATGCTGTCCGGCAAGGCTGCGGCAGAGGCCGCCTATGCCGCCATCCAGGATGGACGCGCCTCCGACGAACTGAGCGATTACGAGACCGAGGTGCGCAACGGCGCCATCGGCAAGGACCTGAAGAAGGTGCGCAACGTCAAACCGCTGTGGTCGAAGAAGGGCCTTCTGGCGTCGCTCGCCGTGGGCGGCTTCGACATGTGGACCAATACCTTCGGCTTCAGCGTTCTGGGCACCCTCGGGCACGGAAAATCCGATGCCGAGGCGACCGAGCCTGCGTCGAAGCACAAGCCCATCGACTATCCGAAGCCCGATGGTGTCCTGTCCTTCGACCGGCTGACCAACGTGGCGTTCTCCTTCACCAACCACGAGGAAAGCCAGCCCGCCCACCTGAAGCTGAAGGACGCCGAGGTGCCGACCTCCGTCAACCTGCCGACCTATGCTGGCCCGTCGCAGCGCTATTGCCCGGCAGGCGTTTACGAATTCGTGCAGGAAGACGGGAAGGCGCCGAAATTCGTCATCAACTTCCAGAACTGCGTGCACTGCAAGACCTGTGACATCAAGGATCCCAAGCAGAACATCAACTGGACGGTGCCGCAGGGCGGCGATGGGCCGAATTACCCGAACATGTGACCGCGCTGCGATTGCCCTTCCGGGGGGTGCGGCCTAGTCTCTGCGACGAATGCCGCGCGTCATGGGAGAGCATCCAATGGGTTTCAGACACAGCCTTTCCGCACTTGCCGTTCTGGCGGGCCTCACCGGGCCCGCTGCAGCGGACGGATTGGCGGGGGCCTACCTCGCGGCGCGATCAGCGGCAATTTCCGGCAATCACGAGCAGGCGGCGTTCTATTTCGACCGGGCGCTTGCGATGGATCCGGGCAATGCCTTCCTGATCTCCAACGCCATTTTTGCCAATGCCTCGCTCGCGCGATGGGAACGCGCCGCCGAAATCGCCGCCGCATTGCCCGCCGATGCCGAGGGGCAGGAACTTGCTGAACTGGTCCGGTTCGTGCGCCACGTCGCGCTGGACGAACTGGCCGAAGCCGAGGCGATGATTGCCGCTGGCGACGGTCCCGGACCATTGGCCGACGACCTCGCGCTGGCGTGGCTGACCTTTGGGCAAGGCGACATGACCGGCGCCGTTGAAACGTTCGAGGCGATGGCCAGCGAACGCGGGCTCGAGGAATTGTCGGCTCTGCACCTTGCGCTGGCCCGCGCGGCCGTCGGCGATTTCGAAGCGGCGCACGAGATCCTGTCGGGCGAGACCGGCGTCCAGATCACCAGCACCGAACGCGTGATCCGCGCCCATGCGCAGATCATGGTGCAGCTTGGCCTGCGTGGCGAAGCGCTCGACCTGCTGGACAGCTATACCCAGCGCGTGCCCGACCCGGGCCTTCTGGCCCTTCAGGCCGAGATCGGCAGCGGCGCCGAGACCCCTTATGATTTCGTGACCACCGCGCAGGACGGCGTGGCCGAGGTCTTCTTCACCGTCGCGCAATTGCTCTCGGGTGACCGCAACCGCACCCTGCCGCTCCTGATGGCGCAGGCCGCGCGCGGGATCGACCCGACCCACACCGATGCCGCCCTTCTGGCCGCCGAACTGATGGCCGAAGAAGGCCAGCCCGAACTGGCGGCGACGACCCTCTCCTCCGTGGGCGAGGACGATCCGAATTACATCGAGGCGCAGATGGGCCGGGCCACCGCGCTCGAAGAGATGGGCCATGTCGACGAAGCGGTCGCAACCCTCGCCGCGCTGGTCGAGGCGCGCCCGGACCTTGCCTCGCTGCAAGCGGCCTATGGCGATATCCTGCGTCGCACCGAACGGTTCGAAGAGGCGATCGCCGCCTACACGGAGGTCCTCGACCTCGTCGATTCCGACCTGCCGCGTTACTGGTTCATCTACTACGCCCGCGCGATCTCCTATCACCAGATCGACGAGTGGCCCCCGGCCGAAGCCGATTTCCGCCGCGCGCTCGAACTCAATCCGGAACAGCCCAACGTTCTGAATTACCTCGGCTATTCGCTCGTGGAGCAGCGCCGGGATTATGACGAGGCGCTCGACATGATCCAGCGCGCCGTCGCCGCCCGGCCCGAAAGCGGCTATATCGTCGACAGCCTCGGCTGGGTCTACTACCGCCTCGGACGGTTCGAGGATGCGGTCGCGCCGATGGAACGCGCGGTGGAGCTTGAGCCGAACGACTGGATCCTCAACGACCATCTCGGCGACGTCTACTGGATGGTGGGCCGCTACCGCGAGGCCGAGTTCCAGTGGGAACGCGCGCTGAGTTTCGACCCCGATGACGAGGCCGAGGCCGAGCGCATCAGGCGCAAGCTGGAGGTCGGGCTGGACGTGGTGCTCGAAGAAGAAGGCGACGTTGGGCCACTGGTCGAAGAATAGTTTGATGACGATGGATGTGTTCGCGGCAGCGAAGGTCAATCTTGCCTTGCACATCACGGGCCGCCGCACGGATGGCTACCACCTGCTCGACTCGCTGGTGGTCTTCGCGTCGGCCATGGACTGGATCAAGGTGGAACCGGCCGACGAGATTTCGCTCGTCGTGAAGGGGCCGATGGCCGAAGGCGTTCCGGCCGACCGACGCAACCTCGTGTGGAAGGCAGTCGAATTCGCGGGCAAGACCGCGCGGCTTACCCTTACCAAGACGCTGCCCTCGGCTGCGGGTATCGGCAGCGCCTCGTCCGACGCGGCGGCGGTTCTGGTGGCGCTCGGCCAGGGGCCGAAGGGGACGGAGGCATTGGGCGCGGATGTGCCCGTGTGCTGGTATCGGACCCCTTGCCGTATGTCCGGGATTGGCGAGGTGCGTGAGAATGTGCCCGGTCTACCGATGATGTGGATGGTGCTCGTGAACGGGCGGCAGCCGGTGCCCACCGGCCTGGTCTTCGACTTGTTGGAGACGGCGGAAAACGCGCCGATGCCGACGCCCGAGTGGCACGATTTCGACAGCATGATCGCGTGGCTCGAGGGCACGCGGAACGATCTGGAAGAGGCAGCGCGAAAAATCTCGCCCGTGATCGACGAGGTTCTGGAGCGCATTCGCGCGACCAGCGGCTGCGCCTTTGCCCGCATGAGCGGCTCCGGCGGGACATGTTTCGGACTATACCGGACGGAAGCGGAGGCCGTGGCCGCTGCCAAGGCGATGCCCGACGAATGGTGGGCGACGGACGCCTTCGTGCTGCAAGGGTGAGGGTGGCCCTCAGTTCAGCCGCGCCACGACGTAATCCGCCAGATCGCTCAACAGCCCCCGGATCGGATCATCCGGCAGAGCCTCCAAAGCCGCTTTCGCCCGCGCGACGTGGCTGTTCGCCTCGTCCCGCGTCTGTGCCAGCGTACCGTGCACCGTCAGCAGGCGCAGCGCCTCCTCCAGGTCGCCGTCGCGCTGGTCGCCCTTGCCGATGGTCCGCTTCCAGAACGCCCGCTGATCTTCGTCCCCGGCGGCAATCGCCCGGATCACCGGCAGGGTCAGCTTCCGCTCCCGGAAATCGTCGCCGATGTTCTTGTCGAGCGTGCCTGCGCTGGCGGCGTCGACGCCGCCCCAATCAAGCAGGTCGTCCGCCATCTGGAACGCCACCCCAAGCCCGTCTCCGAACGCGGCCAGCGCCTGCACGACGCTCTCGTCACTGTCGGAGATTACGCCGCCCACCTCGCAGGCCGCTTGGAACAGCGCGGCGGTCTTGCCCCGGATCACCTGCAGATACGTCGCTTCCGACGTGTCGATGTTCATCGACGCCGACAGTTGCAGCACCTCGCCCTCGGCGATCGTGGCGGCCGCGTTCGACAGGATCGTCAGGACCCGCAGGTTCCCCGGCTCAACCATCATCTGGAACGCCCGCGCGAACAGGTAGTCGCCCACGAGAACGCTCGACTTGTTGTCCCACAGCAGGTTCGCCGTGGGCCGCCCGCGCCGCTTTGCGCTTTCGTCGACCACGTCGTCATGCAGCAGCGTGGCGGTGTGAATGAACTCGACCGTCGCGGCGAGCTTCACATGATCCGTGCCCTCGTATCCGCACAGCCGCGCGCAGGCCAGCGTCAGCATCGGGCGCACCCGCTTGCCCCCGGCTTCGACCAAGTGGGCCGTCACTTCGGGAATGCGCGGCGCGTGTTCCGAGGCCATGCGCTCGCGGATCAGGGCGTTCACGCCGGCCAGATCGTCGGCCAGCAGGGTGCTCAGGCGCTCATGCGGCTTGGTCTCGGCGTGATCGAGGCTCATGTCGGCTTCCCCTGTCTCGACATCCGGGCGGCGGCTGCTTAGCTGTCGGATATGCTTGAAGTTCTGCGCAGCAACGACCCGACCGTAATCGCCTTCGCCTCGGCGCTTCTGTCGGGCGAGGGTATAGAGGTGTTCGAGATGGACGTCCATATGAGCGCCCTCGAAGGCAGCATCGGCATTTTGCCGCGTCGCCTGCTGGTGCGCCGGGAAGATGCCTTCTCGGCCCGGGCCGCCCTGCGCGACAACGACCTTACGGTCAGCGAGTGACGGCGGATTTGACCAACGACGGCTTCCTTGGCGGCCGCGTCATGGCATGGCAGCCGAAACAGGGCTACCGAGCGGCAACGGACCCCGTCTTTCTCGCGGCGGCCTGCCCTGCGAAGTCTGGCGAGACCGTGCTGGACCTCGGCTGCGGCGCGGGCGTGGCGTCCCTATGCCTCGCCGCGCGCGTGGATTGCACGGTGACAGGGGTGGAACGGCAGGCGCTTTACGCCGACCTTGCCCGGCGCAACGGTGTCGAGGTGGTCGAGGCCGACCTCACGGCCCTGCCGTCCGAGTTGCGCCAGCGGTCTTTCGATCACGTGATCGCCAACCCGCCCTACCTGCTGCCAGAGGCCGGAACGCCCGCGCTGGACCTTGGGCGCGAGGAGGCCTTTCGCGAGGAAACGCCCCTCTCGGCGTGGTGCTCGGTCGCGAAGGCGCGACTCAAACCCGGCGGCTGGCTGACGATGATCCACTTGGCCGAGCGTCTGCCGGATATTCTTGGCGGAATGGCCGGTTTCGGGTCGGTCACCGTCCTGCCGCTTGCCGCGCGGGACGGACGACCAGCGGGGCGAGTCGTTGTCCGGGCTCGCAAGGGTGGGAAAGCGGCTTTCCGCCTGCTTGCGCCCTTTCTTATACATGAAGGTCCCAAGCACCTGCAGGACGGGGATGATTTCACCTCTCGGGCGCGCGCCATTCTTCGAGATGGTGCGGCCTTAACCTTCGATTAACCTATTTTATACGAAGCTTTTTATATGCCCCGTTCGGCACGCGTGACATGAAGCTGATTTTGTGCTGCACTCATGGGGTTCACACCAACAACGAGAGGAGACTCAAATGTCGCTTGGCGCCCATCTTCAGGAACTCAAGAAGAAACACGCCCACCTCTCGGCCAAGGTCGAGGAAAGCCAGCGAAGCCCCGCCACGGACGATCTGATGATCCGGGAGCTGAAGAAAGAGAAGCTTCGCCTGAAAGAAGAAATCGCGCGGCTCGACAGCTGATCTAAAGCGCCCGACCTCATCATGCCGCATCGTGTGACACGAATGTCCCGAGAGCGCCGCAGGCGTGGCAGGGTATTCGTGTCTCAAGTTCAAGGTCGGGCGATATAGCGTCAATCCGACATGCTTCACTGACGTCCGCCGGGGGTCGCTAATCGGCCACCTCGGCGGCGTCCACGAAGGTCATGTCCTGGCCGTAGCCGCTCAGCGCCTGCGTCTGCTCCTCCAGGAAGCCAAGGAAGGCTTTGACCTGGGGGCGGTTCTCTACCCCGTCCGGGCAGACGAAGCGATATTGCGCCTGTGTCGTGAGGGCGATCTTGTAAGGCATCACAAGGCGCCCTTCGCGCAGATCCCCCTCCGCCAGTGAAATCCGGGCCAGCACCACGCCGCCCCCGGCAACCGCCGCGTCGAGCGCATGATCGGCCTGGCTGAATTGCGTGCCGGACGCAAAGCGCGGCGGAAGGCCGGCGGCGCGGAACCAGGCGGGCCAGTCGAAAGACGGCTTGAACATGGCCGTATCCACCTGGTGCAGCAACGGCGCGCGGGCTAGGTCGGCGGGCGTCGGGTATTGCTCGGCCAGTGCCGGGCTCATCATCGGGGTCAGCCATTCGTCGATGATCTTGCGGCTGAACAGCCCCTCCTCCTCGCGCGGGAAGCCGAAGCGGATCGCGACGTCCACGTCATCGCGGGTGAAGTCCATCAGCCTCAGCGTGGCGGAGAAGCGCAACTCGATCCCCGGATGCTGCTCGGCGAAGGTGAACAGCCGCGGGGCGAGCCATTTTGCCGTGAACGCAGGCCCGGCGGTGACGGTCAGCGTCGTCTGGTCCACGGTCCGCCGCGCCGCGCGCCACGCGGCTGACAGCGCGGTGAACCCGTCGGCCGCGCCGGGGGCCAGCGCGCGGCCCGCATCGGTCAGCTCTACAGCGCGGTTCAGCCGGCGGAACAGCGGCGCCTCCAGGTGCTCCTCCAGCGACTTGATCTGGAACGACAGGGCGGCGGGCGTCACGTTCAGCTCCGCCGCGGCCTTGGAAAAGCTCATGTGGCGGGCGGCGGCATCGAAGGCGCGCAGGGCGGTGAGGGGCGGCAGGCGATCAGACATTTCACTTAAGTATCCCTTATGTGAGCCGAGGGGAAGTCTCGTTTGTGCAAAACCGGTCCACCCGCCACATTCCCCTCATCCAATCCCAAGCCGTTTGAGGTTCCGATGTTCTTCGACAATACAACCAGCCCCGCCGTCCGCAACGCCATCGCCCGCGCCCATGCCGAACGGGGCAAGATCCTGGGCGAGGTCTGGGATTTCCTCACCCGCCGCCGATGATCGGCCCGAACCGGGACGCGGGGTTGCACAGATTGCAATTCAACCCCGGCGCTCGCGGCCTTACATAACGCGCGAAACGGAACAGATATGACCCAGGTGCGCTATGTATCAATTCAGCCATGACCCCGAAATCAACCGGATCCTCTCCAAAGCCCGCGCGGCCCGCAGCGCCGCGATCCGCGGGTTCTGGTCGGGTCTCGCCCGCCGCGTCTGGACCCTCCCCGCACGTGTTGCTGCCAGCTGATAGCGGCTATTCCGAATTCGCAATTGGGTTCCCGCGCAGGCGGGTGTAAGGGGCAGCCCTCACCCAATGCATTTTGAAGCTCGAGAAAGGTCGATTAAGATGCTCTTTACTTATGTCCGCCGTGTTTCGGCACGCACCGCTGCCCGTCTCGCAGCCGAAGCCCAGGAACGGGCGCGCCTGATGGGCTACCTCTGCGCCCTGCGCTGAGCCCGGGCCGAGCCGTACGCGGCCAGTCCCGCGCCGCCCGCGATCAATGCGGCGGCCAAAAGAAGCGTGATGGAGGCTTCGGCCACCCCCACGACGACAAGGATCAGGGTCGACAACAGCGGGGCTGCGTAGCTCGCGACGCCCAATAGCTGTATGTCCCCTGCCTTGACCCCGATATCCCAGACATAGAACGCAAGGCCGACCGGCCCAAGGCCAAGCGCCAGAACCGCGCCCCAGCCGAGCGCGTCCGTGGGCCATTGCGTCTGCTCCAGCAGAAGATGCGGCGGCACCGACAGGATCGCCGTCAGCACGCAGAACACCGCGACACTGTCCGTGGGCACCGTCCCGAAGGACCGCGACAGCACCGAATAGCTCGACCATGTCAAAGCGCAGAGCCCCGCCAGCGCAAGTCCGGCCCCGCCGGTGAACTGCCCGCCCTGCGGCGCGACTAGAATCGCCGCCCCCGCGAAGGCGACAACCGCGCCGAGGATGTGCAGGGCGCCAAGCCGTTCCCCCGGCAGAAGGCCCGAGAACAGCACGATGAACAGCGGCCAGAGATAGGCGATCAGGCTCGCCTCCGCCGGCGGCGCCAGGCGCAGGGCGCTGAAATAGAGCGCGTGGTAGCCGAAGAGGCCCAGGGTGCCGAGGATATAGACCCGCGTCGGTACCAGCGCCAGGCGCCGCCAGCCCCCGGTCCTTGACACCCAGACCAGCCCGATGGCCCCGCCCACCGCGAAGCTCATCGCGTTGAGCTGGAACGGCGGCACCGGTGCCGTGCCGATGGTGAACAGCGCCAGCAGCGCCCAGAGCAGGATGGCGATGAACCCGGTGAACGTGGCGGCGCGACGTGTCATGGCCGCAGCGTTAGGGGAATTCCGGGGAGCGGGAAAGCCTTGCCGGACTGGCACCCGTCAGGCGCTGCGCAAGCCTTGGCGTTGCGCAGCCTCCGGCGGAGGTTTTTCCGGCAAGATGAAAGGGGCAGGCGCGCCAAGGAAAAAGGCCCCCGCGCATCTGCGGAGGCCTTGAGGCTCGGTCGGTCCGGCGGTCAGACGAAGAACTGCGCGCCGTTGGCCGAAATGGTGGAGCCGTTGATGAAGCCGCTGTCGTCGGAGGCGAGGAAACACACGCAGCGCGCGATTTCGTCCGGCTCACCAAGGCGGCCTGCGGGGATGCCGGCGACGATGCTGTCGCGCACCTTTTCCGGGATCGCCATGACCATCTCGGTCGCGATGTAGCCGGGGCAGATCGCGTTCGCGGTGATGCCCGCGCGCGCGCCTTCCTGCGCCAACGACTTGATGATGCCGAGGTCGCCCGCCTTGGTGGCGGCGTAGTTGACCTGCGCGAACTGGCCCTTCTGGCCGTTGATCGACGAGATCACGATGACACGGCCGAACTTGCGTTCACGCATGCCGGGCCAGACCGGGTGCACGGTGTTGAACACGCCGGTCAAGTTGGTGTCGATCACCTCTTTCCACTGTTCGGGCGTCATCTTGTGGAACGGCGCATCGCGGGTGATGCCGGCATTGGCGACAACAACCTCGATCGGGCCGAGGTCGGCTTCGACCTGTTCGATGCCCGCCTTGGAACTGTCGTAATCGGCGACGTTCCACTTGTAGGTCTTGATGCCGGTCTCCTCGGTGAACTTGGCGGCGGCCTCGTCATTTCCGGCATAGGTGGCGGCGACCGTGTAGCCTTCCGCCTTCAATGCCTTGGAAATGGCTTCGCCGATGCCGCGGCTGCCTCCGGTGACCAATGCGACTCGTCCCATGTGTTCTCTCCTCCTTGGTGATTGTGTTCAGTCTCTCTGCTCAAGCCAGTCCCGTCCATCTTTTCGTCCTTGGGCCCAGGCTTCTTCGAGCAGGGTGGGGTCGGTGAAATCCAGTTTGGAGCCGGACAGAACCGTCTCCGAAGGCTGGATGTAGGTGATACGGTCGTCGTCCTGATCCGAGGGGAGCGCGTGGAACCGCTTGGTCAGCAGGACCAGCGTGCGCCCCTCGTCTGGTTCGGGCAGCGGCGCCTTGTCGACCATGCCGCCGTCGAAAATCGGCTCGCCGTCCCATGTGTCGGCCCGGAAGGCCGGGGGGACGGTGGCGGCCATGCGGATGAGGTCGGGCAAAAGGCCCTTTCGCGCCGCCTCGCGCGCATCGATCAGGCGCTGCTCCACCCCGGCGATCGACGACAGGCGCGGGCGCGGGGTCGGGGCCACGATCTGTTCAAGCTGGTAGATCGCGCCGCCCAGAAGCGCGCGCAGCGCGGCGCCGCTGGTGTCGCCGGGGGTCGAGACGCTGATCTGGAAGGCGGGACCATCGGCGATACGGGCCTGCGCGGTGGCGTCGATCACGTCATGCACGATGGCGTCGTAGATGCGCTGGTGCGCACTGCGGCCGTCATCGTCCGATTGGATGTCGTCCAGCGTCAGGTTGGTATCGTTGCTTTCCAGCGCATGTTTGAACCGTTCGAGCAGGTGCGTCTCGCGCCCCGCCAGGAACGCCGCCGCCGACAATGCGCCGCCGGACGAGCCGGTGACACGGGCCGGCTGGAAGGTGGTCACGTCGCTGACCACCTCCATCCAGCCGCCATGCCAGAAACAACGCAGGCCGCCACCCGAGAAGACCAGTTGCTCGTATGGGGCGACGGGGAGGTCGCGGGATATGTCGTCGGCCGCGGACATGGTGGGGAAACGGACCGTGGCCCGTTTCCGTTCCAGACGTCAGTCGCGCTCGACGCAGAGGGCAACGCCCATGCCGCCGCCGATGCAGAGCGTGGCGAGGCCTTTCTTGGCGTCGCGGCGCTGCATCTCGAACAGCAGCGTGTTCAGGACACGGCAGCCGGACGCGCCGATCGGGTGACCGATGGCGATGGCGCCGCCGTTCACGTTCACGATCTCCGGATCCCAGCCCATGTCCTTGTTCACGGCGCAGGCCTGCGCGGCGAAGGCTTCGTTGGCTTCCACGAGGTCGAGGTCGTTGACGGACCAGCCCGCCTTTTCCAGCGCCTTGCGCGAGGCGTAGATCGGGCCGACGCCCATGATCGACGGGTCGAGGCCCGCCGTAGCGTAGGAGGCGATGCGCGCAAGCGGCTGGATGCCACGCTTCTCGGCGTCGGCGGCGCTCATCAGCAGCGTGGCGGCGGCGCCGTCGTTCAGGCCCGAGGCGTTGGCCGCGGTGACCGAGCCGTCCTTGGTGAAGGCCGGGCGCAGCTTCTGCATGGCTTCGATGGTCGCGCCGTGGCGGATGTATTCGTCGCTGTCGACCACGGTGTCGCCTTTCCGGCCCGGGATGGTGACGGAAACGATCTCATCGGCAAACTTGCCGGCCTTCTGGGCGGCTTCGGCCTTGTTCTGCGAGGCGACGGCGAATTCGTCCTGCTGTTCGCGGCTGATCTGCCACTTCTCGGCGACGTTCTCGGCGGTCTGGCCCATGTGGTAGCCGTTGAACGCATCCCACAGACCGTCGCGGATCATCGTGTCGATGTACTTCATGTCGCCCATCTTCTGGCCCTGGCGCAGCGTGGCGGCATGGGGGGACATGGACATGTTTTCCTGCCCGCCGGCAACGACGATGGCCGCATCGCCAAGCTGGATGTGCTGTGCACCCAGTGCGACGGCACGCAGGCCCGAGCCGCAGACCTGGTTGATGCCCCAGGCGGCGGCTTCCTGCGGGAGGCCCGCGTTGATGTGGGCCTGGCGCGCGGGGTTCTGGCCCTGCGCGGCGGTCAGGACCTGCCCGAGAATGGTCTCCGAAACCTCCGCCTTGTCGACACCGGCGCGCTCGACCACCGCTTCGATCACGGTCTTGCCGAGGTCGTGGGCGGGGGTATTGGCGAAGGAGCCGAGGAAGCTGCCGACCGGCGTGCGGGCGGCGGAGGCGATGACGACATTGGTCATGGGGGACGTCCTTTCCTGTCCGGGCCGGGAGTTTGGGAAGGTCCGGCCGCATTCGTTTTCAGGGCTGGGTCTTACGGGTGTCAAGTGGGCAAGGGCAACAGACAGGGTGTCTCAGGCAGCGCGAACGGACGAATTGGCGCTGCACGGACGGGTGCGGAAGGGCGCGGCAAGGCGCTCAGGCGGATTTCGCCATCTGGCCACCGGTCAGGTCTGGCAGCCTCATGCGCGGCGCGCCGTAGTAATAGCCCTGCAACCCGTCGACCCCCGCGCGGGTCAGCCACGCCGCATCCTCCGCGCTTTCAACGGATTCGGAGACGACGAGCATGTCGAAATGCCGCCCGAGCGAGATCAGCGCCTCGGTCAAAACCTGGTTGTCGGCGTCGAAGGCCACGTTGCGCGAGAACTGGCCGTCGATCTTCAGGATGTCGAAATAGAAGGTCTTGAAGTAGCGGAACGCCGTGTAGCCCGAGCCGAAATCGTCCAGCGCGAAGGTGATGCCCTTGTCCTGAAGGTCCTCCATGAAGATTGCCACGATCTCTGGCATGATCATGACCGAGCTTTCGGTGATCTCGAGGATCAGCCGTTCGACCACCTGCGGGAAATCGCGCAGGTAGCCGCGCAGGATCTGCATCCAGCGCGGATAGCCGACCGAACGGGCGGACATGTTGATCGACAGGCGCAGGGTCGGGTTGGCGCGCAACGTGTCGAGGCCGATGCGCAGCGACGCGCAATCGATCCGGCGGCCGATATCGCTGTCTTCCACCGCGCCCATGAAATCGCGCGCGGGAATCACCCGGCCGGTTTCGTCGAGAATCCGGATCAGCCCCTCGAAAAACGCGATGCCACGGCCATCGGCCCGCAGCACCGGCTGGAAGGCCAGCCGCGTGTCGCCACGGTCCAGCGCCTGTTCGACCATGGCAAGGGTGCCGCGGTCGCGCTGCGAAATCGCGGCGGCGAGCGGGCTTTCCAGGCCCGGTTCGGCCGGCTCTGCACGTGCGTCGGACATTCTCGCGCTCCGAAAGGGTCTCACAATCCTGCTGGTGTTTTGGCGGCCAGCGATTAAGGAACGGTGAAGCACGGCTTTCGCTTAAAAATCGGGGGAAATGGCGATGGAACGGGACGAACAGCAGCGCTGCCTCTGGTGCGGCACGGACCCCGATTACGTGGCCTACCACGACACCGAATGGGGCGTGCCGGAATACGACAGCCGCGCGTTGTGGGAAAAGCTGGTGCTCGACGGATTCCAGGCGGGGCTGGCGTGGATCACCATCCTGCGCAAGCGCGACGCCTTCCGCGCGGCCTTCGAGGGGTTCGACCCAAACGTCATCGCCACGTGGGGCGCGCGCGACGTGGACCGCCTGCTGCAGAACCCGGGGATCGTGCGCCATCGCGGCAAGATCGAGGCGGCGATCGGCAATGCGCGGGCCTGGCAGGAGATGGAGGCCCGCGGCGGCTTCGACGCCTTCGTCTGGGAGTATTTCGACGGCAAGCCGTTACAGAACACCTTCCGGACGCAGGCCGACGTGCCGCCGAAAACGCCGCTGTCCGAGCGGATGTCGAAGGACATGAAAAAGGCCGGGTTCAAGTTCTGCGGCCCGACCATCGTCTACGCCTGGCTGGAAGCGACGGGCGTGGTCAACGATCACCTCGTCACCTGTTTCCGCCATGCCGAAGTGGCGCGGCTGGCGCGTTAGGACGGGGACGACGCTTGTGCGGGCGGGCCCGCACGTCGCCCCGCCCGCCGTCCCGCAAGGTGGGGGCGCTGCCCCCGTCCTGCGGAATCCCCCGGCATATTTGAGGAACAAAGATGAGGGGGGTGCGCCTCAGCCCTCAGCGGCGAGCAGCGCCTCGATCACTGCCATGGCCTCGGGGCTGTCCCAATGGGCGTCGCCCCTCAGACGCGCGATCTCCTGTCCCGACGGGTCGAGGATCACGGTGATCGGCAGGCCGAAAATCCCCATCTCGCGGGCGATCTGCTGGTTGATGTCGCGGTGCTGCGGCAGGTCCGTCACGCCGATCTCGTCGAAGAACCGCTGGATCGCCTGCGGCCGGTTGCGGCCGGTGGCCAGCGTCACGACCTGGAAATCCTCGCCGCCGAGCGTGTTTTGCAATGTCTGCAGCGAGGGCATTTCCTCGCGGCAGGGCGCGCACCACGTGGCCCAGAAGTTCAGCAGGACATATTGCCCCTCGTAATCGGCCAGAGACATCTCGGTCCCGTCGACCTGCTCGAAGGGCAGGGCCGAGGCCGCAACCGGTTCGTCATGCACCACCAGCCCGCGCATCTCGCCGGTCAGCAGCGCCGACAGGTCCTGCGCGTGGGCAGCATTTGCACCGAGGCCAAGGGCAAGGTAAGCGGCGGTGACCAGGATTTTGCGGACCATTCGCGGTTCCTTTCGCAGCAAGGCAGATGCACATGACCAATAAAGGCTCCGACGACACCACGACCAGCACCGCGAACGCCATGTGGGGCGGACGCTTCGCCGCCGGGCCGGACGCGATCATGGAGGCGATCAATGCCTCGATCGGGTTCGACAAGCGGATGGCGCGGCAGGATATCGAAGGCTCCCGCGCCCATGCGGCGATGTTGGCCGCAACAGGCATCGTCAGGGATAACGATGCCGAGGCGATCCGGGAAGGCCTGCTCACGGTCTTGTCAGAGATCGAGGCCGGTGACTTCGCCTTTTCCACGGCACTGGAAGACATCCACATGAATGTAGAGGCACGCCTGAAGGAGGTTGTGGGCGAGCCTGCTGGCCGTCTGCACACGGGCCGCTCGCGCAATGACCAGGTGGCGACGGATTTCCGGCTCTGGGTGCGCGACCAGATGGATGCCGCGATTGCCGGGCTGGAGGCGCTGCAACGTGCGCTTCTGGGGCAGGCGGAGGCCGGGGCCGATTGGGTCATGCCGGGCTTCACCCACCTCCAGACCGCGCAGCCGGTGACATGGGGCCATCACATGATGGCCTATGTCGAGATGTTCGGACGCGACGCGTCCCGGTTCCGCGATGCGCGGGTGCGGATGAACGAGTCTCCCCTTGGCGCGGCGGCGCTGGCGGGCACGTCCTTCCCCATCGACCGGGAGATGACGGCACAGGCGCTCGGCTTCGACCGGCCCTGCGCCAACAGCCTCGATGCCGTGAGCGACCGGGATTTCGCGCTGGAGTTCCTCTCGGCGGCAAGCATCTGCGCCATGCACCTCAGCCGCCTCGCGGAAGAGCTGGTGATCTGGTCCTCCGCCCAGTTCCGCTTCGTGGCGTTGAGCGACCGGTTCTCCACCGGCTCCTCGATCATGCCGCAGAAGAAGAACCCCGACGCGGCCGAGCTGATCCGCGCCAAGATCGGGCGCATCTTCGGGGCCAACGTGGCGCTGATGACGGTGATGAAGGGACTGCCGCTCGCCTATTCCAAGGACATGCAGGAGGACAAGGAACAGGTCTTCGATGCTGCCGACAACCTGATGCTGGCGCTCGCGGCGATGGAGGGGATGGTGCGCGACATGGAAGCCAACGTGCCCGCGCTCGAAGCCGCGGCCTCCAGCGGCTTTTCCACCGCGACGGACCTTGCCGACTGGCTGGTGCGCGCCCTCGACATGCCGTTCCGCGATGCCCACCATGTCACCGGCTCCCTCGTGAAGCTGGCCGAGGACAAGGGCTGCGACCTGCCGGATCTGTCGCTGGACGAGATGCAGGGCGTGCATTCTGCGATCACCGAGGACGTGTTCGACGTCCTCGGCGTGCACAACTCGGTGGCCTCTCGCACCTCCTACGGCGGCACCGCGCCGGTGCGGGTGCGCGAACAGGTTGCGCTCTGGCGTGAACGGCTCGGGTAAGCTAGCCTCGGACCAACCCAACGGAGGGACTCCCATGAAACCGGTTCTTGCAGCCCTGGCCCTTGTTCTTGCCCTTGCCGCCTGTGGCGTCGACGGGGAGCCCGAACGGCCTGACCGCGCCACCACGGGCGTCAGCGTGACGGGAAGCGTTTCGGTCGGCATCGGCGGGTCGCTCTAGGAAGCGCGCCGCACAGCGCCGCAAACCCAGTTGATCCCGCGCCCGTTCGCGCCTAACGTCCATGTCTCACCCGGCTGGCACCTGCCTTGGCCGGGTGTTTGTTTGCAGCTCTCGACCAAGGTTCCGACCCATGGAAAAGATCCCGATGACACCCAGGGGCCTCGAGGCCCTGAACAGTGAACTCAAGCAGCTCAAGAGCGTGGAGCGGCCCGCCATCATCAAGGCGATTGCCGAGGCGCGCGAGCATGGCGACCTGTCGGAGAACGCGGAATATCATTCGGCCAAGGAAAAGCAGTCCTTCATCGAGGGCCGCATCAAGGAGCTCGAGGGCATGATCTCGCTGGCGCAGGTCATCGACCCCAAGACCCTCTCCGGCCCGATCAAGTTCGGCGCCACGGTGGACCTCGTCGACGAGGAAACCGAGGAAGAGAAGACCTACATGATCGTGGGCGAAGCCGAGGCTGATATCGAGAAGGGTCTCCTGAATATCAAGTCTCCACTCGCGCGCGCCTTGATCGGCAAGGAGGAGGGCGATAGCGTCGAAGTGCGCACGCCCGGCGGCTCCAAGGATTACGAGATCGTCAAGATTTCCTATGTCTGACAGGGCGAAGGCCGCGCCAACGAAACGTCGAACCAACACAGGTTGAGGCCGCAGATGCCGTCCTCGGACACTCCACAGGAACGGACAAAGGCCCGGCCCATCCCAACGGCGCTGGACCTCGGTCTCTACGCACGTGCCGAAGCCGGGCCGCGCGTCACCGCCATCGAAATCATCGCGCTGGTCGTGTCGCTGATCTGGATCGGGGCGGTCGCGGTTCTCGGGCTTGGCGGGTCCGACGATGAAGGCACCCAATCAGGCCTCAGCCTGATCCTGTCCTTCCTCGCCGTGATCCTGCCGCTTGCGTTGATCTGGGTCGCCGCCATGGCCGCCCGCACCGCCCGTGCCCTGCGGCTGGAAGCGGCGCGACTGCAGGCCTCCATCGACGCGATGCGCGCGGCCTATGTCGAACAGCAGCAGCGCCAGAGCCTCGAGATGAAGCCCGAACTTCTCCAGAAGCTCGACGACCTGGTCGCCGCGCAGGCCGCCGCCGAAACCAAGCTCGCCACCTTCACCTCGCTGCGCAACGCCGCCCCGCCCGAGGAACGCGCCGCCGTCACTGCCGCCGCCCCGCTCGACCCCGCGCAGCCCGAGCCGATGCTGGGCCTCGCGCAGCCCGCCCAGGCCGAGCCGATTTCCGTCGCCGATTTCATCAAGGCCCTGAACTTCCCCGAGAACGAGCACGACAAGGAGGGGTTCCGCACCCTCCGCCGCGCGTTGGAAGACCGGTCGACCGAACGCCTGATCCGCGCCAGCCAGGACGTGCTGACCCTGCTCAGCCAGGACGGCATCTACATGGACGACCTGCGCCCCGACCGCTCCCGCCCCGAGGTCTGGCGCCGCTTCGCCAAGGGCGAGCGTGGCCGCCCCATCGCGGCATTGGGCGGCATCCACGACCGCTCGTCGCTCGTCCTTGCGGCAGGCCGGATGCGCAAGGACCCGGTGTTCCGCGACGCCGTGCACCACTTCCTGCGCCACTTCGACCGCACCTTCATGGAATTCGAGAAGAACGCCTCCGACAGCGAGATCGCGGCGCTCGCCGACACCCGCACCGCCCGCGCCTTCATGCTTCTGGGCCGGGTGACCGGCACCTTTGACTGAGGGGCGCATGCACGGGAACGGCCTCCGCCGCCGCGCCCCGGCAGACCCCTCCTAACCGAACAGCATCTCCCGGTACGACCGGCTCTCCTCCCCGCGCGGGTCCAGCCCCAGCCCGGCCACGGCCTCCGCGATCTTGTCCCGCAGGCGCGGCAAGTCCGCCTCGTCATCGGTCATCGCGGCGACCTCCACGAAATCGCCAAGGCCATCGACCCGGTCCAGCGTCACGTGTAGGTCTCCGAGGAAATAGATATCCCGCCGCTTGGTGATCCGCCGCACCTCCGCAAAGCCGAGCGAGGTCAGCATCGCAAGCGCCTTGTCGTACTCCGCAAGGTCCATCGCCACGCATTCATCCGGGCGCGGCCCCTTGGAAATCCACAAGACCCGGCCGGACGGCTCCATCACGCGCAACGTGTGGGACTGGTTGTTGGCCTCCAGCCTGCCATCGGCAAGGTCGAGGAACACGTCCGTCTCCGTGTTGCCGAGCGTGAACGGCACCGCGCGGGCGGCCTCCAGCCTCTGGCGCACCGGCTCGATATCCTCCACCCGCAGCTTGCGCTCCACCTCGTAACGCCCCCGGAAATGGTCGCCGGGGTCCGCAAGCATCCCCTTGGTGGCGAGCGATTTGGCATCGTCGGTCATGCTGGTTCCCGTCATCTGGTGGAGGCCTCTGGCCCCGAGAGGCGGCACATGGGTGCCCGCCGGACGCCCCTTCTAGACCGGGAGAGGCCACCGAACCAGCGGCGAGTTTGCGGGGAGCGCCGACAGCCCGGCGCCGATCCTTTGCGGCGCGGGCTGGGGTCCCTGCCGGGTCATCGGGCATTAAGCGCCCCTATCCTCGTTCAGGACTTCACGTCGCTTGCGAAGCGCGCAGCGTTCTCTTTTGCGAACGTGGCCGCGTCGGCATCCGCATCCCAGAATTGCGGGTTGGGCTCGGGAATGGTGAGGGCCTTCTTGACGGCCGGACGTGCGTCGATCCGGTCAAACCACCTTTGCAGGTTTGGCAGGCCGTCCACGCTTGCGCGCGCCCAGACGTACGCGCGGGCCCAGGGGTAGGTTATCATGTCGGCGATCGTGTATTCATTCGCCGCAAGCCAATCGCGCCCTTCAAGATGCCTGTCCAGCACTTCGAGCAGGCGGCGCGTTTCATCCACGTAGCGCTTGATGGAAAACGGCTCCTCATGCCCGTTCGGTGCCGCGATGTGCTGGAAATACATGGCTTGTCCCATCATCGGACCGACGTGCCCGACCTGGAAGAACATCCACTGCAAGACCTCGGAGCGTTTGATCGGATCATCCGGAAGGAATTGTCCGTACTTCTCTGCCAGGTGCCAGAGGATTGCCCCGCTCTCGAAGATGGCGCGATCCTCGTCGCGGTCCACGATGGTCGGAATCTTTCCATTCGGATTGAGCCGCAGGTAGTCTGGAGCTTTCTGCTCCTGTTCCGCGAAATTCACGGCAGTAAGCTCGTAGGGCACGCCGGCCTCTTCAAGGAAGATGACCGGCTTGTATCCGTTCATCGTGGCAGCGGTGTAGAGGTGGATTGCGGGTTGGGTCACCATCGGTCTCCAATGTGAAAGAGAGTCTGTTAGGTCATGCTCAAAGCTGCGGACGAGGCGTGGAAAATCAACTAGTATACTTTTCGTAACCTTGTGAAACCGGAGGACTGGAGCGATGGACGCCCATGTCAGTCAGGACGAGAGCGGCCGCAAAAGTGTTGAAAGACCCTGCGTGACGCCCTGCGCGATTGAACGCGGAATGCGGATCATCGGCGGAAAGTGGACCGGCTCGATCCTGTGGCATCTCAAGGATGGTCCGGTGCGCTTCAATGACCTTTCACGGATGATCGGCGGAGCAAGCAAGAAAATGATCACGGTGAGGCTTCGCGAGTTGGAGGCGCAGGGATTGGTGTCTCGCGAAGTGGCCGACACGAAGCCGGTGTCCGTCTTGTACGAGGCCACCGATTTCGGGCGAACTGCTCTCGGCTTCCTCGATGAACTGCGGAAGTGGAGCGAAGCCTTGCCGGTCGAAGAAGGCCGGCAAGAGACCTGAACGGCCCCTGAACGCTCACCTGAAGGGAACTGACCGTCCGGATCGCAACGTACGGGTTGGTTCGCCAAACCAACCTGTACACCCCCTCACGCCCTTGGCGGACGGCTCCTGTAAACCGGCAACTGCCACCCGAACAGCAGCGAGCCCGCCCGCAGCCCGAAGGTCACGGCCACGCAGATCACCGTGGCCCAGATCGGATCGACGTCGAACAGGCGCAGGCCGAGAAGCGACGCCGCCGCCCCGCCGAACGCGGCGGTGACGTAAAGCTCGCCCTGTTTCAGGACCAGCGGCACCTCGTTGGCGATGACGTCGCGGGTCAGGCCTCCGACGGTCCCGGTCGCCACCCCCATCACGAGGATCACCGGCGTGCTCGCGCCAAGGTCGCGGGCCACGTCGACGCCAGCGGCCACCGCCACGGCCAGCGCGGCGGCGTCGAGCCACACGAGCCACTTAAGGCGGCTTTCCAGCAGGTGCGCCGTGAAGAAGACCAGCACGGCGGCAGCGGCGGCAATGCCGAGCGGGGACGGGTCGGCGATCCAGAACACCGGGTCGCGGTCCAGGAGCAGGTCGCGCAACGTGCCGCCGCCCACCGCCGTCAGGGCGGCGAAAAAGATGAACCCCACGATGTCGAGCTGCGCCCGCGACGCCGCCAGGGCTCCGGTCAGGGCGAAGATCAGGGCCGAGGCATAGTCGAGGGTGAGGGTCAGGGTCATAGGGGTCTTTTACCCGGAAATCTTGGTAAACGAAATCCTAACGGAATCGTCATTATATATTCTTTTCAAATACTTGATATGGGTGTGCAAGCTTGCACAAACCCGCGTTCTCCCTACTTGAACGGCGCCATGCCCGCCCGCGCCAGCTCGTCCGCCCGCTCGTTCTCCGGGTGCCCCGCATGGCCCTTCACCCACTCCCACGTCACGTCATGCCGGGCGGCGGCCTCGTCGAGGCGCTGCCACAGCTCCACGTTCTTGACGGGCTTCTTGGTCGAGGTTTTCCACCCGTTCCGCTTCCACCCATGCAGCCAGCCGGTAATCCCGTTCTTCACGTAGGCGCTGTCGGTCACCACCGTCAGGCTAGACGGCCGGTCCAGCGCCTCCAGCGCGTGGATCGCGGCAAGAAGTTCCATCCGGTTGTTCGTCGTCTCCGCCTCGCCGCCCTTCAGCTCCCGCTCCTTCAGAACGGTCTCGCCCTCCTTCGCCTGCAACAGCGCCCCCCACCCGCCCGGCCCCGGGTTTCCGGAGCAGGCGCCATCGGTATAGGCGTAGAGATCAGGCATCGGCGGGTCCTCGGGCAAACATCAGGAAATAGGGCGCGACCTCGCCGGACAGGCCAGCCTCCTCGCCCGTATCGACATGGATCACGTCCGCGCCCAGATCGCGCAGAAGGCGGCGCATTTCAAGCTCGGTCACGTAAGTATAGCGCCGCCCGATCCGGTCCCGGCTCTCGCCCGAGCCGGATTTCATGCCGACAAACAGCGCGCCCTTCGGTTTCAGCGCCGTGACCATCGCCGCCAGATGCCGCGGCAGATCGGCCCGCGGCGCGTGAAGCAGGCTGAAGCTGGCGAAGATCCCGTCGAAGATCGCCTCGCCGGAGATATCGTCGAACGTCCCCAGCCGCGCATTGACGCCCCGCGAGAGTGCGTCGGTCACGAAGGCCCGCGTCGGGTCGATCCCGTGGACATCATGGCCGGCGGAGAGCATCGCTTCGGCATGGATCCCGGGCCCGCAGCCCGCATCGAGGATCGTCGCCTTCTGCGGCAGCATCGACAGGAACCGCGTGATCGCAGCGCGCTGCGTCCCGGTGATCGGCAGCCCGGCATATCGCGCCGCTTCAGCCTCGTAGATGTTGATGGTCTGCCGGTCCATCACGGCGCGAACGCCGCGCCGATGCCGAGGCAGAAGACCACCACCGTCGTCAGGATCAGGCGCAGCGACATCCACCATTCCGGCGCGAGCCCCTTGCGCTGGCAGGCCCAGTCCACCGCGAGAAGGCCGACGAACCCGAGGATCAACGCAAGGAGTTGCGTGACCATCGGCAGGCTGAACACGAAGAACATCAAGAGCGCGGGCAACACGGAAAGGGTCAGGCCGATCGGCATCCACGGACCGCCCTCCTTCGCCGCGAAGCCCCAGATCACGCCCGCCATGAAACACAGGATGATCATGCCGTAATGCACGAGGATCGGGACGCCGCTGTAGATCAGGAGGATGATCGGAAGCTGGAGATAGGTGACGGTGATCGCGACGGCCGTTGCGGCACCCCAAAGGAAGGGGATCAGGCCTGCGAGGCCGAGGACAAGGGCAGAGGCGGGGATACGGGACATGGAGCTCTATTTGGCGCGGGTGGCGATGATGGGCAAGGGCCTGGCATGCCGCGCCGCCCGCTCGCCCACCCCGTCGCGCCATGGCAGGCCCGCCGGGACCGGTGCGCCTGTGGCTGCCGTGGAGTTTGCATATTTGTTGAACAAAGATGGATCAGGCCCGCTCCAGCGCCAGGCGTCCTGCGAGAAGCGCGAAGATCGCCGCGAAGGAGCGGTTGAGCCATGCCATGATCCGGGCGGAGGCGAGGATGCGGGCCCGCGCCTGTGCCGCGAAGAGACCGTAGAGTACGAATACAACGAAGGTCATCGCCATGAAGACGGACCCGAGGGTCACGATCTCCTGCGTGACGGTCTCGGGGTTGCCGGACAGGAAGGGCGTGAGCAGCGACAGGAAGAAGATCGAGAGTTTCGGGTTGAGGATGTTGATGAGCGCGCCGCGCCGGGCGATGGCGAAGCCGGGCTCGGTGTTGGTGGACGGCTCCACGGCCAGTGCCCCACCGGAGCTCAGGGCGCTGTAGGCGAGGTAGAGAAGGTAGGCCACGCCCGCGAATTTCACCACGTTGAACAGCAGCGCCGAGGTGTGGAGCACGGCGGCGAGGCCAAGCGTGGCCGCGAGCAGATGTGGAATGATGCCGAAGGTGCACCCCAAGGCCGCCCAGAGCGCCGCGCGGCGGCCCCGGCCAAGGCCGAGCGCCAGCGTGTAGAGCACGCCCGTTCCGGGGGCGATCACGACGACGAAGGCTGTGAGGAGGAATTGGGTCGAGAGCATTGGCATTATCCGTAACGATGGTTACGGTAGCTTTGCAGGTTTCGACACGGGTCGCAAGCGTCGGGTTCACCGCGTGTCGGTGGCAAGCGCCGGACCAGTTCGGAAGAAACTCACATCATTGGTGAAAATTCCCTCTGGTTCCAGCCGGATGAGCCGGCCATCGGGGTCGTCTATCCGTGCGACAGTCTCGATGAACCAAGGATTCTGGTCCTCTTCGGGCCCGAGGTAGCGGCGCAGTAGGCGACGGAACAGGTCCCGATCCATCGGTTCGATGGTCGCCGCGCCCCGCAGGCCGACATGGCGGAGAAGTCCGGCGGCATTGTCGTAATGGACGATCTCGACCGCTACGCGCGGGTCGGCCTCGATCCGGCGCGCGGAGGACGAAGACCGGTCAGACAGCATCCAGAGGGCGTCAGCTTCCCACGCGAACCAGACCGGGGCATTTCGGGGCGCACCATCGGCGCTGACCGTGGCGAGGTTGGCCATCAGCGGGAGGGCAAGAACCTCCATAGGATCGAAAGGCGTCGGCATGGCCGCAGGATGCGCCGGAACGGCGGGGGAGCCAAGGGTGCGATCCGGTCATCGTGATTTGGGGTCATGGCAGTTCCGGCCTACATTTCCCTTCGAGCCAGACAGAACCTAGTGGAGGCCGACGCAATGAAGATTGGACGGATCGAAAGACGAACCTTGCTTGCGGGCGGTGGAGCCTTGATGGCGTCAGGGCTGATTGGCACGGTACCGGCCCGCGCCCAAGCCCTCGCCCCGACCGAGACCATGCGCGGCGGGGCCAACAATTACCGCCCCGGCGCGCCCGTCGTGGAACGGATCGGCGGTGGCGGGTTCACCATGACGGGCACCGTCCGGCGCGCGGGCGACGGTGCCCCGCTGGCCGGGCAGCGCATCCAGATCTGGGCGCACACGACGGAGGGCCATGAACGCGACGCCGCCAGCCACGGCGCGACGCTGACCGACGAGAACGGGGTCTTCACCATGGACATGCCGCAGATCGTGCCGGCCTTCGGGCAGGCCCACGGGCACCTTGCCTATGACAGCCCAGACTTCCAGACCGTCTTTCTGCGCCCACTGATGGACAGCCCGGACCAGACGAGGCTGGAGGCGCATTTCGTGCTGCAACCGGTCTGAAGCGTGAGGGCAGTCTTGATCTGGGCGGCGGTGGGTCTGGCCGTCGCGGCCCCTCTGGTCGCCGCCGGAATCAGCCCGCTGCTGCAATATCGCCAACCGATCTACATTGTCGCGGGCTTTGCAGGGATCGCCGGGCTCTGCCTGATGCTGGTGCAACCTTTGCTCGCTGGCGGGGTCTTGCCGGGATTGGAACGGTTCCGTGGGCGGAGGGTGCATCGAATCGTGGGCATGGCACTCGTGGCCATGGTCGTGGTGCATGTTGCGGGCCTGTGGATCTTCAGCCCGCCGGACGTGGTGGACGTCCTGCTTCTACGGTCGCCCACGCCATTCTCGGTCTGGGGTGTGCTGGCGATGTGGGCGGTTTTTGGTGCTGCGCTTCTGGCCGTCTTTCGGCGCCGTTTGCGGCTGCGGGTCTGGCGGGCAGGGCATTCGGCGCTCGTATCGGTGGCGGTGGCCGGGACAATCCTCCACGCACTTCTTATCGACGGTACGATGGAGCCGGTGACGAAAGTCGCGCTCTGCGGGATTGTTGCGGTTGCACTGGCCGTCGTGCTGATCCGCCTGAAGCCGTGGAGAAAAGGGGCGCGGCCGTAGCGGGCGTGCGCCGTGTCAGGCCGGTTCGCGCAGCACCCGCGGCACCTTGAATTCGACGTTCTCGACGGCGGTTTCCACCAATTCGCGGGTCACGTCGAAGCGGTCTTCGAAGGCACCGATGACCTCCTCGATCAGGACTTCGGGGGCGGAGGCGCCGGCGGTGATGCCGAGGGTGGTGATCCCTTCCAGCGCGCGCCAGTCGATGTCGTCGGCCCGCTGCACGAGTTGCGAATAGCTGCATCCGGCGCGGGCGGCGACTTCGACCAGGCGTTTGGAGTTGGAGGAGTTCGGCGCGCCCACCACCAGCATCGCGTCGCAGTTCGGGGCGGCGGCCTTAACGGCCTCCTGCCGGTTGGTGGTGGCGTAGCAGATGTCTTCCCTGTGGGGGCCGATGATGGCGGGGAAGCGATCCTGAAGGGCCGCGACGATGTCGGCGGTGTCATCGACGCTGAGGGTGGTCTGGGTCACGAAGGCGAGGCGCTCGGGGTCGCGGACCTTGACCGTTGCCACATCCTCGACCGTTTCGACCAGCAGCACTTCGCCCTCGGGCAGCTGGCCCATTGTGCCAAGCGTTTCGGGGTGGCCCGCGTGGCCGATCATGATCATCTGTAGGCCATTCTCGGCGTGGCGGGCGGCCTCGATATGAACCTTGGAGACAAGCGGGCAGGTGGCGTCGACATAGATCATCTCGCGCGCCTCGGCGGCGGCGGGGACGGATTTCGGGACGCCGTGGGCGGAGAAGATGACGGGGCGGTCGTCGGGGCATTCGGACAGCTCCTCGACGAAGACGGCACCCTTGGCGCGCAGATCGTCGACCACGTACTTGTTGTGCACGATTTCATGGCGGACATAGACGGGCGCGCCCCATTTGGCCAAGGCCATTTCGACGATCTTGATGGCCCGGTCCACACCGGCGCAGAAGCCGCGCGGGGCGGCGAGATAGATCGTGAGGGGGGGCTTGGTCATGGCACTCTCCTGTCGTGTCAGAGGTAAGCACCTTGTCCGAATAGGTCCAGAGGGGGCTTGCCTTCCAGCAGGGGGAAGGTGGCAGAAGAGGCTGCGAACAGGAGGATACAATGCAGAAAAATCTCGTGCGTTCGTTCGGAGTCGCGCTGCTGCTCTTGGGTGCGAAGGCCGGATTTGCGGATGAACATGCCGCGGTGGGTTTGCTGAGATGGCAGGACGCCGACGTGGTTGCGGAAGGGGCCACGCTCTACGACCAGCATTGCGCGTCTTGCCATGGGGCCGACCTGGAAGGCGCGCCGAATTGGCGGGAACGTGACGCCGAAGGCTATCTGCCCGCGCCGCCCCATGATGAGACCGGCCACACGTGGCACCATGCAGACGAGATCCTGATCGCGATCACGACGCACGGGACAGCGGCCCTTGTCGGCGGCGACTACCGGAGCAACATGATGGGCTTCGGCGAGGTGATGACAGAAGACGAGATCATCGCGGTCCTCAGCTACATCAAGTCGACCTGGCCGGAAGAGGCCATCGAGATCCACAACGAGATCAACGCGGCTTACGGCGGTTAGTTGGGGGCTAGGGCGCGGCGAAGTCCTTCAATTGCGCAAGTGCGGTTTCCGCGCGGGTCGTGCAGAAGTCCGCGTCGGGCGGCTCTATCGCGCCGATGACGCGGCGGATCTGGAGGTCGCCGATCAGCAGGGTGAGGTAGAGTTGGGTGAGGTCGCCGGGGTCTCCTGACAGGTCACCCCCTTCGATGGCGCGGGACATGACGTCTGAAATCAGCGGGGCCACAACCTCGCGCCCGCCTTCGGAAATCGCGCGCCCCAGATCGCCGGACGTGTCAGCGGCGGCGGCGCGGTTCAGCGCCACGGCGCGGGGCCCTAGGACCATGCCGAGGAGCACCGGCCCGAGGCGGGACAACTGGTCAAACGGGTCGGTTCCGGCAGTCTCCGCCAGCGCTGCGCGCACCGTTTCGGTGTTCCGCGCCACGAGGGCCGCCATCAGCCCCTTCTTGTCGCCGTACCAGTTGTAGAGCGTTTCATTCGAGGCCTTCGCGGCCTTTGCAATCGCCTGCACCGACGTGCCCGCATAGCCCTTTTCGCCGAGCATCCGGTAGGCGGCCTCCTCGATCTCGGCGCGGCGTTCTTCTTGCTTTTCAGATTTCATGGCCTCTCCACTTGACTGGTAATCGTAATTACGGTTACGGATTCTGGCAAGCCGTAATATTAATTACGGTTTCTGCCGTCAATGCGTTCAACAGAGGAAACAAGCCATGCAAACCGGACCCGGTCCCGTGCGGAGGCCGTCATGATCCGCGCTACTTACGCCTTCGCATTCCTGTCGCTGCTCCTGTCAGGAGCGATTTTCGGGTTCTTCTATGCCTGGGTCTGCTCGACCATGTGGGGGCTGGATGCGATCGACCCACGTATTGCCATCGAGGCGATGCAGGGCATGAACGCCAGCGTGCGCAACGCGGTCTTTGCACCGGCGTTCTTCGGCACGCCGTTTGCGTGCCTCATCACGGCTGCACTGGCGTATTCTGGCGGCGCGCGGGGTGCGGCACTGGCGTTCGCGATTGCAGGGCTGGTTTACCTCGGCGGTGGCCTGATCCTGACCATGGCGGTCAACGTGCCGATGAATGAGGCGTTGGCCTTGGTCGAAGTGCCCGAGGATATCGAAGCGGCGCGCGACATCTGGGCGGACTATTCGCCGCGCTGGCAGGTGTTCAATGTGATCCGGACGGTGTTCTCCGGCGTGACACTGGTGCTGTCGGGTGTGGGTCTGGCTGTGTTGGCGCGCGGCTAGGCGCCGTCGAGCCAGTCACGCCCCGCGCGTTCCGTCCGGGCAAGGAGGTCGAACAGCTGTTCGGCTTCCGTTTCCGTCAGGTCGGAGAGGAGGATATCGTTGACCTGCTGAAAGACCTCTGTCAGCTCGCGCATGCCTTCGGCCCGTTCAGACAAGGCAATGGTCACGCCGCGGCGGTCCGCGGTATTTTGCCGACGCAGGAGCAGGCCGGCGGCGACCATCCGATCCACGATACGAGACGCAGCAGGCGGCGTGTTACCGGTCAGTCGGGCGATGTCCTTCACGCTGAGCTCTCCATTCCGCCAAAGGCATTGCAGGACCGCCCATTGCGCCAGCGTCAGCCCATGGTCTTCCAGTATTCTGTTGCCGACAGCCGAGGCCGCGGAGGCTGCAAAAATGAGCTGCCTGCCAATGGACTTCGGGATCGAAAGAGATTTAGGTGACATGATATTAATTGCCATGTAATTTATTATCAGGTAATCAAACTGTATAGAGCGATTCCGTTGGAGGCCAGCCATGTCGATACCGTCCGGTCCAGATCCCGCCGCCAGTTACAGCCGCACCGCGAAACTGGTCCATTGGGCCAGCGCGCTGCTGATCCTGGTTCTTCTTGTCACGGGTTTCAGGGCAGGGTTCTCGGTGGAGGAGACCGTAAAGGTCGCGATGTTGCGCATCCACCTTCCGGTGGCGTTCCTGGTCCTGATCCTGACCGTGTTCCGCCTTCTATGGTGGTTGTGGGTTCAGTCGAAGCCCGCGCCGTTGGGGGCGGTTCCGGCCTGGCAGGAGGCGCTTGCGCGATGGATGCACCGGGCGCTTTACCTTCTGATTTTCGTGCTTCTGGGCAGCGGCATCGCGATGTCGGTGATCGGTGGCCTGCCCGATGCCCTGTTCGGGACAGCGCCGTTGCCGGACCTGTCCGAATTGCCGCCGCGCGCGCCCCACGGCATCGGGGCGCGCCTGATCCTTCCGGCGGTCCTGCTTCACGCAGGCGCGGCATTTTACCACCATTTCGTCGTCCGGGACCGGACGCTGCGGAGAATGTGGTTCGGCCGCTGAGACGGGCAGACAGAAAAAAAGGGCCCGATCGCGGGCCCTTCTTGTTGTTTGGATCAAGTGATACCGTCAATCCGCCTCGGCGTTTGCCGGGGCGCGGTCGTCGATGCGCGGCTCCCGCGGGGGGCGGCCGACGACGTCTTTCAGATCGTCCAGCTCGATGAAATTGTCCGCCTGGCGGCGCAGATCATCGGCGATCATCGGCGGCTGGGAGCGGATCGTGGAGACCACGGAAACCCGGCAGCCCTTGCGCTGCAGCGCCTCGACCAGCGGCCGGAAATCGCCATCGCCGGAAAACAGGACGATGTGATCGACATGTTCGGCGGTCTCCATGGCATCGACGGTCAGTTCGATATCCATGTTGCCCTTCACCTTGCGGCGTCCCTGGCTGTCGGTGAATTCCTTGGCGGGCTTGGTCACCATGGTGAAGCCGTTGTAGTGCAGCCAGTCCACGAGGGGCCGGATCGGCGAATAGTCATCGTTTTCCAGGAGCGCGGTATAGTAGTACGCGCGCAGCAGTTTGCCGCGCTGCATGAACTCCTGCCGCAGCAACTTGTAGTCTATGTCAAAACCGAGCGCCTTCGCTGCGGCGTAGAGATTGGAGCCGTCAATAAACAGCGCCAGACGTTCGTCACGATAAAACATGATATGTCCAAAACCCGTGAGTGAGTGTAATGCACCGCCTGCGCATAAATGTCCGGAGAGTGAGACCGGAGCGCCCGCGGCACGGGATAGGGGCCAATATGTAGGTTAGTATTGGCGGAGGCAATACGGCATGACTTCGGGGAACCCTCAGACCGGGCTGATCGCCCTTGGCGCCAACCTGCCCGCGCAGGGAATGCCACCCAAAGCCAGTGTTGCAAGGGCAATGGAGATGGTGGCGGAGGCTTGCCCGGGGCAGGCGGAGGGCAGCCGATTGTTCTCCACCCCGGCGTTTCCGGCAGGGTCGGGACCGGATTTCGTGAACGCCGCGATGCGGGTCGACTGGTCCGGATCGGCCGGGTCGCTGCTGGACATTCTACACGGGATCGAAACGGCGTTCGGTCGCACTCGGGCGACACGCTGGGAGGCGCGGGTGATGGACCTCGACCTGATCGGCCTGGGCGATGCGATCTTGCCGGATGCACAGACGCGGGCCGATTGGGCGAAGCTGACCCCGGACGAAGCTGCCGAAGTTGTCCCCGATCAGTTGATCCTGCCGCATCCAAGGCTGGCCGAGCGGGGCTTTGTCCTCGTGCCATTGGCGGATGTTGCACCCGATTGGGTCGACCCCGCCACCGGTCGTTCGGTGCGCGAGATGCTGACGGCACTGGACCCGGCGGAGCTGGAAACGATCCGTCCGCTCGAATAAGGCGCGAATCCGGTTGTCAATAAGGGGATTGACCCTTATGTAGCGCTTTCTGATCCATCTATTTCACGTCTGGAGTGCTCCATGGCCCGCGTCACGGTTGAAGATTGCGTCGATAAGGTTCCGAACCGGTTCGAGCTGGTGATGCTTGCGTCGCATCGCGCGCGCGAGATTTCATCTGGCGATCCGCTGACCATCGACCGCGACAACGACAAGAACCCGGTCGTGGCCCTGCGCGAGATCGCGGAAGAGACCCAGCAGGCTGACGATCTGCGCGAACGCCTGATCGAAAGCCACCAGACCCAGATCGAGGTCGACGAACCCGAAGAAGATGCGATGGCGCTTCTGCAGGGTGTCGAGCAGGATCGCCCGGCACAGGACGACATGAGCGAAGAGCAGATGCTCCGCGCGCTCATGGAAGCCCAGGGCCAGAAGTAACGTCGGGGCGGATGTGACGGGGTCGGCAGCGCTTGATCATATTCCCGGTGCCGACGATGCCATCGACGCCGACGATCTGCTGAGCCTGATCCGCAACTACAATCCGAACACCAACGAGGCGCTGATCCGCGGCGCCTTCGAATACGGCCGCGCGATGCACGAGGGGCAGACGCGGCATTCCGGTGAGCCCTACTTCACCCATCCCGTTGCGGTCGCCGCGATCCTGACCGAGCAGCAGCTGGACGATGCCACCATCGTCACGGCCCTTCTGCACGACACGATCGAGGACACACGCTCCACCTATTCCGAGGTCTCGGAACGCTTCGGCGCGGAAATCGCCGAGATGGTGGATGGCGTGACCAAGCTGACGAACCTGCAACTCAGCAATCGCGAGAGCAAGCAGGCCGAGAATTT
Organism: Rhodobacterales bacterium HKCCE4037; assembly: GCA_015689645.1. GTDB lineage: Bacteria > Pseudomonadota > Alphaproteobacteria > Rhodobacterales > Rhodobacteraceae > Gymnodinialimonas. The sequence goes on along the minus strand of WVSM01000008.1, from coordinate 32,411 downwards.
CCGCAAGCTCTTCATGGCGATGTCCAAGGATCTGCGCGTGATCCTCGTGAAGCTGGCGGACCGGCTCCACAACATGCGCACGATCCGCCACATGCGCCCCGACAAGCAGCGCCAAAAGGCGCAGGAGACCATGGACATCTTCGCGCCCCTGGCGGGCCGGATGGGGATGCACTGGATGCGCGAGGAGCTGGAAGACCTCGCCTTCCGCGTAGTGAACCCCGAAGCGCGTTCGTCGATCCTGCGAAGATTCATCACGCTGCAGCGCGAAACCGGCGACGTGATCCCCAAGATCACCGACGATATCGAAGCCGTGCTGGAAAAACATGGTGTAAAGGCGCGGGTCTACGGGCGCGCCAAGAAGCCCTATTCCATCTGGCGCAAGATGCAGGACAAGAAGCTGGCGTTCAGCCGCCTGTCCGACATCTACGGCTTCCGCGTCATCACCCAGACCGAGGACGAATGTTACCGGATCCTCGGCGCGATCCATCAGCGGTGGAAGTCCGTGCCGGGCCGCTTCAAGGATTACATCAGCCAGCCGAAATCCAACGGCTATCGTTCGATCCACACCACGGTGTCCGGCCGGGACGGCAAGCGGGTCGAGGTGCAGATACGCACGCAGCAGATGCATGAGGTGGCCGAGGCGGGTGTCGCTGCGCACTGGGCCTACCGCGATGGTGTGCGGGTCGAGAACCCTTTTGCCGTGGATCCCGCGAAATGGCTGGAGAGCCTGAACGAGCGCTTCGAGAACGCCGACGATCACGACGAATTCCTCGAGCATGTGAAGCTCGAGATGTATTCCGACCAGGTGTTCTGCTTCACGCCCAAGGGCGACGTGGTGAAGCTGCCGCGCGGGGCGACACCGATCGACTTCGCCTATTCGATCCATACGCGGATCGGTCATTCCTGCGTTGGCGCGAAGGTCGACGGTCTGCGGGTGCCACTCTGGACCCGGCTGAAGAACGGCCAGTCGGTCGACATCATCACGGCCGAGGGGCAGACCCCGCAGGCCACCTGGATCGACATCGCCACGACCGGCCGGGCCAAGGCCGCGATCCGCCGGTCGCTGCGCGAGGTGGACCGGGATCGTTACGTGAAGCTGGGGCGCGAGCTGGCACGGGTCGCCTTCGAGCAATACGGCAAGAAAGCCACTGACCGTGCACTGGCGACAGCTGCGAAGGCGCTGTCGCTGAAGAGTGGCGAAGAAGTCCTGGCACGTATCGGCTCGGCCGAACTGAGCGCCCGTGAGGTGGTACGGGAGCTGTACCCCGAGTTGTCGCACACAGGCGACGAGACCGTGATCGACGATACCCGTGCGGTCATCGGCCTCCCGCCGGGCGCGCGCACCCAACGGGCGCAGTGCTGCCAGGCCGTCCCCGGCGAACGGATCATCGGGATCACCTATCCGGGCAAAGGCCCGCTGGTGCATTCGATCGACTGCGGTGCGCTTGCGGCCTTCGATGACCAGCCCGACCGCTGGATCGACCTGCATTGGACCGAAGGCCGCCATGCGGCGGTTCACAATGTCACGCTGGATGTCACCGTTTCGAACGAGAATGGGGTTCTGGGTCGTATCTGCACCCTGATCGGGGAACAGAATGCAAATATCTCCGACCTTCATTTCGTTGACCGGAAACCGGATTTCTTCCGTCTGCTGATCGACGTCGACGTGCGCGATGCGGAGCATCTTCATGCGGTCATGATCGCCGTGGAGGCCGAGGCGGACGTGGCCACGATGGACCGGTTCCGCGACCTGGAAAGGCGGCCCTAGGGCTGCCCGGGACGGGGCGGAGACTGCATGTGCTTCGCCTGGATCTTTGCAAAGATCCGGTCCGCGCTCCGCGCGCGGCGCGACATCGCAGCAAGCCCCGGGATCAAGAGTTGTTCAACGAGGGCAAGCAGTCCATATCTGTCCCCAGGGACAGCACCTTGATGGAAGGGACGGCGCGTGTTCAGACGCCGTGATTACAGACCCTGGTACCGTGTTATCCTCGAGGTGCTCTGGCCCCGGGGCGGTTGGGTGCGTGCCGCGCAATACGTCAAGCATCGGATGCGCCGGCTGCCGGGAACGCCCGAGCAGATTGCGCGCGGGATCATGGCAGGTGCTTTCGTCGTGTTCACTCCCTATTTCGGACTGCATTTCGTCATCGCGGCTTTGCTTGCGAAGATGATGCGCGGGTCGATCATCGCGTCGCTTCTGGCGACCTTCATCGGAAATCCGCTGACCTACATCCCGATCGCGTTCATCTCGTTGCAAACGGGGCACTTCCTGCTTGGTTCCCGCGCGCATACGGAGATCAACGACAGCCTTTTCGCGCGCTTCGGCGCTGCTGCTGGGGATCTTTGGCACAACTTTCTGGCGATCTTCACTGACGAAAGGGCGCAATGGCATGAGCTCAAGGTGTTCTGGGATACGGTCGTCTGGCCCTGGACCGTGGGCGGCATTATTCCGGGCATCATCTGCGGAATTGTTTGCTACTACCTCAGCGTACCGGTGATCCGGGCCTACCAGAACCGACGCGCGGCGCGGCTGCGCAAGAAGATGAAAAAGCTCCGCCAGCAGGCGGAAGCAGCGGAGTGATCCCCATGGAAAAACTGCGTCTCGGCGTGAACATCGACCACGTGGCCACCCTGCGCAACGCACGCGGCGGCGCGACACCTGACCCGGTTCGGGCTGCCGTGCTGGCCGAGACCGCCGGGGCCGACGGGATCACGGCGCATCTGCGCGAAGACCGCCGGCATATCCGTGATGCCGATATCGCCGCGATCATGGAGGCGATTTCCATTCCGCTGAATTTCGAGATGGCGGCGACGGACGAGATGCAGAGGATCGCCCTCGGCCACCGTCCCCACGCGGCCTGCATCGTGCCCGAGAAGCGGGAAGAACGGACGACGGAAGGTGGGCTGGAAGTTGCGGGCGACCAGAACCGGTTGGCGCAGTTCATCGGGCCGCTGCGCGACGCCGGCATCCGGGTTTCGCTGTTCATCGCCGCGGACCGAGCGCAGATCGAGGCGGCAGCGCGGATCGGCGCGCCGGTCATCGAGATCCATTCAGGCGCCTATACGGATTTCGACAGCGAGGGAAACATCGAGGCCCGCGATGCGGAGTTCGCGCGGATCGTCGAGGGCGTGAAGCTCGGGCATGACCTCGGGCTCGAAGTGCATGTGGGTCATGGACTGAACTACGACACCGTTGGCCCGGTCGCCGCCCTGCCGGAGGTGCGGGAGCTCAACATCGGGCATTTCCTGATGGGCGAGGCGCTGTTCGTCGGGTTGGAGGCGTCGATCAGGGGCATGCGCGCGCGGATGGATGCCGCGCGGTTGCAGGCCTGAGCGGAATGCGGGAAGGTTCGGGGCACGCCTTTGAACCCCTGGAGAATTTCATGAAACGCTTAGTAGCCGCTGCCGTCGCCGCCATTTCGTTTGCCACCTCTGCAAATGCCTTTGTCGTGCGCGAGTGCGGGCCGGAGTTCACCCCGCTCACCATCACCGAGCCGTGGGAAGAGTATTCCCGCACCTATGCCGAGGGCGCGATCCGCATCTTCGAGATGTTCATCGACCCGAACGTGGCGAGCGGGGCCGCTATCGGTATCCTGCACCCCCTGCCGGATGAGCCGGGCGGGCCCTACCGGCGGTGCAGCGCGATCTATTTCAGCGATGAGTTCCGCTTTTTCGGGCAGGCCTTCATCGCGGAGGCCGAGGCGCGCTACGATCCGGCCTTGGGGCTGGTGATCTCGGTTCCGGTCCAGGTGCTTTCCGAGACGGGTCGCCGCATCGTCAGTTTTGCCGTGAACCAGGCGACCGGGACCGTGACCCTTCTATGATCCTCGGCATCGGCACGGACCTCGCCAACATCGAGCGGATCGAACGCACGCTGGAACGCTTTGGCGACCGGTTCCGCAACCGTGTCTATACCGAAATCGAGCAGGCCCGGGCCGAGAGGACACCTGAACCGCCGGCCGTCTATGCCAAGCGGTGGGCGGCGAAAGAGGCGTGTTCCAAGGCGCTGGGGACCGGGCTGCGCATGGGAATCGCGTGGAAGGACATGGCGGTGCGGAACCTGCGGACGGGTCAGCCGGTGATGGAGGTCACGGGATGGGCCAAGGACCGGCTCGACCAGATGACGCCGGAGGGCCATGTCGCGGTGATCCACGTGACGCTGACCGACGACCACCCCTGGGCACAGGCCATGGTGGTGATCGAAGCGCTGCCTGCCGAGGTCGAGGATTTGCGGCCCGTTCCCGGGCGGCAGAGCCCGCGTCGGATGTCGTGACGGGCGGGGAGACGCTCGCCTTGCGGCCTCGCCCCTCCCGCCGTCCCGTGGAGGTGCCCCGGTTCAAGAATCGTCGACTGGCATGCTCGTTGAGCGATGAGTTTTTCTGGCAAGATGAAATGAGCAGGACGCGCGGTACAGGAAAGTGTTGCCGCCTTGCTTGACTAGCGGAGGGGCGCGGGCGAGAACCGCCCGGACGTTAACGAACGGCAGGAGTGCCAGGCCATGGCGAAATCCGAAGGCGGGATCATGGAGACGGTGAAAACCGTGTTCTGGGCCCTGTTGATCGCGGGCATCTTCCGCACGCTGTTCTTCCAGCCGTTCTGGATCCCGTCGGGGTCGATGAAAGACACGTTGCTGATCGGGGATTTCCTCTTCGTCAACAAGATGGCCTACGGCTATTCGCGCCATTCCTGCCCGTTCTCGATGTGCCCGTTCGAAGGCCGCATCTTCGGCTCGGAGCCGGAACGCGGTGATGTGGTCGTCTTCCGGCATCCGACCAACGGCACCGATTTCATCAAGCGGGTGATCGGCCTGCCAGGCGACCGGGTCCAGATGATCGACGGTGTGCTTCACCTGAATGGCGAGCCGGTCGAAGTCACGCCCGAGGCTCCGTTCGAAGAGGTGGTCGGCCCGCAGGGTCCGCAGGGCCACCAGCCGCGGTGCAGCAACGCGCCGGTGGGCGAGGGTGGCATCTGCTCGAAGGAGCGCGCGACCGAAACCTTGCCGGGCGGCGTGTCTCACTCGATCCTGAACATCGAGGACGGTGCACGGGGCGACAACACGCCGGAATTCGTGGTGCCGGAGGGGCATTACTTCGTGATGGGCGATAACCGCGACAATTCTATCGACTCGCGGTTCCCGCAGAACATCGGCGGCGTCGGCTTTGTCCCGTACGAGAACCTTCTGGGGCGCGCGGATCGGGTGATCTTCTCCTCCGCCGGGCGCCGCATGGTCTACTTCTGGACATGGCGGTCGGACCGGTTCTTCCGGGAAATCGAGTGAAGCCGGGCAGGGACCTGACGGATTTCATGGATCGGCTGGGGCACGATTTCTCGGACCCGGCCCTTTTGCAGCGCGCGCTGACCCATTCTTCCCTGTCCTCGCCCACCCGGCCCGACAACCAGCGGCTCGAGTTCCTCGGCGACCGGGTGCTTGGTCTCGTGATGGCGGAGGCCGTTCTGGCCGCCGACAGGGAGGCCAGCGAAGGCACGCTTGCGCCGCGGTTCAACGCCTTGGTGCGCAAGGAAACCTGTGCCGACGTGGCGAAATCCATCGATCTGGGTGCCGCCATGCGCCTAGGCAAATCCGAAATGAGTGCGGGCGGTCGACGGCGCGTGGCGCTTCTGGGCGACGCGATGGAGGCGGTGATCGCGGCGGTCTATCTCGACGCCGGGTTTGTTGCGGCAAAGGACCTTGTCCTGCGGCTCTGGGGCGAACGGATCGCGACGGTCGAGGAAGACGCACGGGATGCCAAGACCGCCTTGCAGGAATGGGCACAGGCGCGGGGCATGGCACCGCCGGCCTATGCGGAGATTTCCCGCTCCGGTCCCGACCACGCCCCCGTCTTCCGCATCCGGGTGACGCTGGAAAACGGCGAACACGCCGAGGCGGAAGCGAAGGCGAAGCGACAAGCCGAGCAGGCGGCAGCCAAGGATCTGCTGGGTCGGCTGGAGTAGCCGCCCCTTTACGGCACAGCGGAAATGCCGCTATGCCGCGCAGAGCCCAACGCTTCAAGGAACGCCCATGTCGACCCGTGCCGGTTTCATTGCCCTGATCGGAGAGCCCAACGCGGGCAAATCCACCCTGTTGAACCGGATGGTGGGGGCCAAGGTCTCGATCGTCACGCACAAGGTGCAGACCACGCGCGCCCGGATTCGCGGTGTGGCCATGGAAGGCGACAGCCAGCTGATCTTTGTCGACACGCCCGGCCTGTTCCGACCGCGCCGAAGGCTGGATCGCGCCATGGTCGCCGCCGCCTGGACAGGTGCTGCCGATGCCGACGTGGTTGTCCTGCTGGTCGAGGCGCATCGCGGCCTGACCGAGGGCGTGCAGGCGATCCTCGACGGTCTGTCCGAGCGCACCCAGGCGCCCAAGATCGCGCTGGCGATCAACAAGATCGACCGCGTGGAAGCCAAGGCGCTGCTGAAACTGACCGAGGATCTGAACGCGGCCTTCGACTTCGCCGAGACCTTCATGATCTCCGCCGAAAAGGGCCACGGCGTGGAAGACTTGCGCGAATGGCTGGCAGGCGTGCTTCCCGAAGGCCCGTTCCTCTACCCCGAGGACCAGATCGCCGACCTGCCGATGCGGATGATCGCCGCCGAGATGACGCGCGAGAAGCTGACCTTGCGGCTGCACCAGGAGTTGCCCTACCAGCTCACGGTCGAGACGGAGAGCTGGGAAACGCGCAAGGACGGCTCCGCCCGGATCGACCAGGTGATCTACGTCGCGCGCGACGGGCACAAGGGCATCATCCTTGGCAAGGGCGGGGAGACGATCAAGTCGGTGTCCAAGGCCGCGCGCGAGGAAATCGCCGAGTTTGCGGGACACCCGGTGCACCTGTTCCTCCAGGTGAAGGTACGGCCCAACTGGCTCGAGGAATCGGAACGCTATTCCGAGATGGGCCTCGACTTCAAAGACGGGAATACATGAGCGGTCCGCGCCTGACGGCGGAGTTCTGGGTCGCAGCCTACCTTGCTCGGCTCAGGGCCGAGGATATCCCGGCCTTCGTGGTCGCCCGCGGCGACGGCACGGCGGGCGCGATCCTGATCAAGCAATCGCCGCTCGACGGCTCCGCCACGCTCTACCAGCGCAGCTTCGATCCGCTGAGCGGGGCACGCATGTGGATGGTCCTGTCAGAGGGGCAGGAGGGTGAGGTCGACGCCGCGATCCGCCGCCAGCGGGACTTCGACCCCGACCTTTGGGTCATAGAGGTGGAGGACCGCGCCGGTCGCCATCTGCTGGACGCGCCCGGTCTGGAGTGATCCCTGCCCATCTTTGTTCCATGAAAATGCACATCCCGGCCTCAGCCACCGGAGCAAACGCCGAGGCATCGCGAAATCCCTGCTAGGCGCAATCCCGTCAGCGATCCGCGAAACGCCCGATCATCACGAAGATCACGCCGCCGATGAGCAGGACCAGCAATAAACCCGCGAGGTTGGTCGCCACGATTGCGGGGCCGAGGTCGCCGACGTCCATGAACGGATAGGGGTAAGTGCCATCCGCTGCCCCCCGCCCCAGCGCGTAGGCGACGTAGACACAGGGCCACATGATGAACATGGGAAGGTCGCCGTAGCGAAGGCTGCGTTTCGGCGCGAAGGCCAGCCACCACAGAAGCACCGCGATCGGTACCACCGTGTGCAGGCCGACATCGGCCCAGTGCCCCAGCCCGGTAAAATCGACGATCCCGCGCAGAAGCGTGTGATAAACCGCCCCCACCAACACGATTGTAAGGGTCAGCGCTGCACCCCAAGGCGCACCGATCCCTTCTCGGCGGAACGCGGCGGCAAGGAAGGTCAGGACGATCAGGACATGGCTGAGGATCGTGAAGAACCGCGCCATCGCCCAGAGCGTCTCCGCTTCGGAGCCATAGCGGCCCGATTGCAGGTTGTAGACGTAGATCCCCACCAGCGACGCCGCCGAGAGGCAGGCGATCAGGAAGGCCGTCACGCGGGCGCGGAAGGGGAGCGCGGGAAACATGACTCTGCATGCCACTTGTCCGGTCCACTTTCCAGCGGGCCGCGGAATTTTATCCACAGGGTGTGGATCGACAACCGCACCCATGTTGCGGATAGTCGCGGGATGGAATGGCGGTCCGATGGCATCCTGATAGCCCTGCGCCGCCACGGTGAATCCGCGGCGATCGTGGAGCTTTTCACGGCCGAGCATGGACGGCACCTCGGCGTGGTGCGTGGCGGGGCCTCGCGCAGGATGGCGCCGCTGTTGCAGACGGGCGCGCAGCTCGATGCGACGTGGAAGGCGCGGTTGTCCGACCATATCGGCAGCTACACGGTGGAGCTGAAACAGAGCCGCGCGGCGGAGGTGCTGGGAGATCGCACTGCACTTGCCGGGCTTTCTGCCGTATGCGCGCTTCTCTCGTTTACCCTGCCGGAACGCGCGCCGTACCCGGGCCTCTACGCCCGCAGCCTCGCGCTTCTCGATGGGTTGGGGGCAGAAAGATGGTCGGAAGCCTATTTGCGGTGGGAACTGGCGCTTTTGGACGAGATGGGCTTTGGCCTTGACCTGTCCGCCTGCGCGGCAACAGGGTCGACCCAAGACCTCGCCTACGTTTCCCCCAAGACCGGTCGCGCGGTGTCACGCGGGGCTGCGGGGGAATGGGCGGATCGCCTTCTGCCGCTTCCGCCGGTGCTGCGCGGGGCGGCTGGGAACACCTCGGAGGTTCCGATTGCGCTTCAGACCACCGGCCATTTCCTTGCGCATCACCTGGTCCCCAGCCTCGGCGACCGGCCCTTGCCTGCCGCGCGGCAACGGTATGTAGACCTGATTAGCCGAGCGAGTAGTCCGCCATGACCTCGTGCACAGCGCCGTGGGGCGTCAGGGTCGACTGGTAGAGGCTCATGCGGCGCGCGGTGAAACCGGGAACATTGCATGGCTCGCCCAAGGCACGGGCAAGACGGTCCCGTTCGGGGCCACGCGGCTGTCGATTGGCGCGCATCAGAGTGACATGGGGCCGGAACCGGCGGCGCGGAAGGTCGGCGCCCGCCTGTCGGGCGGCCTGTGCCACCTTGCCTTGAAGGGCGGAGAGCGTGTCGTTTTGCTTCACCTCTGCGAAGACCAGACCACGCTCCATTTCGGCGAACGTTCCGAGCTGGCCGAAAATGATTTCCGGCGCGGGCAGCCGTGCGCTGGACAGCAGGTCGTGAAGCGTCTCCAGAACTCGCTCCGAAACCTCGCCCAGATAGGCCAGCGTGAGGTGCAGGTTCTCTTCGGGGACCGGCCTGCCGAACGGCAGCACGCCCTGCGCCGCGATCAGGGCGGCGATAGCCTCCTCCTCGATCGGAAGGGCGACGAAGGCCCGCATCAGGCCACTGCGGCGGCGGCGCGGTCGATGGCGGTGGTCGCCGGCGTGAAGGTGATGCCGAGGTCCTGCTCGGTCGCCGATGTGTCGAACTCCGGAATGTCGTTGATACCGGGAAGGACGGATTTCAGCGAGGAGTCGAAAAGCGCCAGCACCTTCAGCAGGAATTTGGGCGCGGTTGCCGTCGCGATCTTGCGGTCCGGGTACCGGCCTTTCAGATGTTTCGCGATCTGTGGCATGGTCATCGACCCGGCGGACCCGATGTAGCGGTTGCCGGCGCTTTCCGGTCGGTCCATCGCCGCGATATGCATGGCGGAGATATCCGCGACATCGACCACACAGAAGCCCACGTTTGGAAGGGCCGGGTCCTTGCCGTCCATGATCCGTTCAACGAGGCTGAGCGAGGTGCCGTAATGCTCATCGAGCGGGGCTCCGAGGACGAGGGCCGGGTGGACCGTCGTCAGCTTCATCTCGGGGTGTTCGGCGACGAAATCCCACGCGGCCTTTTCGGCGAGTGTCTTCGACTTGTAGTAGGCGCTCGCCTTCGGGTGGTCCAGGTCGGTCCAGTCCGCCGGAGTGCGCGGATTGGGGCGGTCATTCGCTTCGATCGCAACGACCGACGACGTCAGGATCACGCGGGTGATGCCAGCGACCTGGGCGGCCTTCAACGCGCGCAGCGTGCCGTCGACGGCGGGGCGGATTACATCCTCTTCGTTCTTGGGCTGCGCCATCGGGAAGGGGGAGGCGGTGTGCATCAGAACCTCGTGGCCCGTCAGTGCCACGGTCCAGCCATCGTCGCGGGTCAGGTCAAGCTCGGTAAAGGACAGCCTGTCCAGTGCAGAGGGATCGCTTAGATGCGGGCGGATCGCATCGCGCACCTCGTCCGCGCGCTTGGTGCTGCGGAGGGAGCCGGTCACGCTGTGCCCGGCCTCCAGCAAATCAAGCGCGATGCGTTTCGCAATGAAGCCGGTGACACCGGTGAGGAATACTGTCTTGGGCATTGAGCCTCCGCGATCCAAAGTGAACTGGTTGGTTCACTTTGGATGTAGAAGCTCGCCGGATTGCGTCAAGGGATCGAGCCGAGACTAGCCCAACAGGCGACGCGCGATGACCTGCGCCTGGATCTCCGCCGCACCCTCGAAGATGTTCAGGATGCGGGCGTCACACAAGATGCGGCTGATCTGATATTCCATCGCGAAGCCGTTGCCGCCGTGGATTTGCAGGGCATTGTCGGCGCAGGCCCAAGCGACCCGTGCGCCGAGGAGCTTGGCCATCCCAGCTTCCAGGTCGCAACGGCGGTCATGGTCCTTTTCCCACGCAGAGAAATAAGTGAGCTGGCGCGCCACCATGATCTCGACCGCCATCATGGCGAGCTTGCCGGACACACGCGGGAATTCGATCAGGGACTTGCCGAACTGCTTTCGGTCCTCGGCATAGGCCATGCCCGCATCGAGCGCGGATTGTGCCACGCCGATGGCCCGCGCGGCGGTCTGGATGCGGGCCGACTCGAAGGTCTGCATGAGCTGCTTGAAGCCCTGGCCTTCTTCGCCCCCTAGAAGGTTTTCGCCCTTCACTTTGAAGTCGTCGAAATTGACCGTGTATTCCTTCATGCCGCGATAGCCGAGCACCTCGATCTCGCCGCCGGAAATGCCGGGGTCCTGCCACGGCTGCCCGTCCGTGCCGGGGGTCTTCTCGGCGAGGAACATGCTGAGGCCGCGATAATCGGTCGTGTCGGGCACGGTGCGGGCCAGAACCGTCATCACGTGGGTGCGGGCGGCATGGGTGATCCACGTCTTGTTGCCGTTCAAAACCCAATCGCCGTTCTCGTCCTTCACGCCACGCGTGCGGAGCGAACCGAGGTCCGAGCCGGTGTTCGGTTCGGTGAAGACGGCGGTCGGCAGGATTTCACCTGAGGCGAGGCCGGGCAGCCACTTGGCCTTCTGCTCGTCCGTGCCGCCGCACAGGATCAGTTCCGCCGCAATCTCGGACCGGGTGCCGAGGGAACCGACACCGATATAGCCACGGCTGAGTTCCTCGGACACCACGACCATGGAGGCCTTGGTCAGACCGAAACCGCCATGTTCCTCGGGGATCGTCAGGCCAAACACGCCCATTTCGGCCAGTTCGTTGATGACATCCATCGGGATCAACTCGTCCTTCAGGTGCCACTCATGGGCCTCGGGGATGATGCGATCGACGCTGTAACGGCGGAACTGCTCGCGGATCATCTCGAGCTCGTCGTCGAGGCCGCAGTTGCCCACTGTGATCTCGGCCAAGCGTTCGCGCATCAGCTCCACCAGCCGGGTGCGGGCGGCCTGGGTGTTGCCGTTCTGGGTGAGCGTCATCACCGCGTCGTCCATGAGCGCACGCTGGTCGTCCTGCGTCAGGCCCATGTCTTGCGGGCGCAGCATCTCGCCCTGGTTCATCTGCAAGCCGCCGTAGATCTGCCAGAGGTATTCCCCGAAGGCGATCTGCAGGATCAATTGCTCGACCTCGCCGAACTTGTCGTCGCCGTGCAGGCGTTCGGCCCATTTGTGCATCTGCCGTAGGGCCTCGACGTAGGTCGCGAGCCACGCAAGCCCGTGGGCTGCCGTCTGGTTCGCGTCGATCAACGCAGCCGAGACGCGGTCGCCGTCCGTGACCATGTCGCGCACACGGGACTTTGCCTTGTCGAGAAGCGCTTCCGCAGGGGTCACCGCCGCGCCCGTCAAGGAAAGAAGGTCGGGCAGGATGACTACGAGTTCAGCGTCGATTTGGCCGTCACGGGGCATGGAATCACCTCTCAGCAATAGCGGATGGCTTGGCAGGATAGCGCGTCCTTGGGTTCCTATTGTGTTTGCAGGTGCAGCGCAACAAAAATGCTGCAACGCGTCAATCAGCGCACGAAAATGTCGCGGCTCTTTTCGAATGCAGCCGCCGAAACAAGCGCTTAGAAGGCATTCATGATATCCGACATGCTCACTCTCGTCCCGCTCTGGGCCGTCCTGACCGGCTGCGCGGTCGCATTCGCGGCCGGTGTGGTGAAAGGGGCGATCGGCTTTGCACTGCCGCTGATCATCATGTCGGGCTTGTCCCTGTTCCTTGATCCGTTCATCGCAGTCGCGGGGGTGATCCTTCCCGCCCTTTTCTCCAACATCCTGCAGGTGTTCCGGCATTCATGGCCGGACATCAAGGACGCGGCGGCGGAGCATTGGCGCTACATCCTGATTGTCTGCATCATGATCGTGCTGGTCGCGCAGATCGTGACGATGGTGCCGGAACAGGCCTTCTACCTGATCCTCGGCGTGCCGGTCGTCGCGCTGTCGCTTATCCAGTTGTTCGGTGTGACCTTTCACATTCCGCCCGAGCGGCGGCGCGTCGCGGAGTGGAGCATCGGTGGGTTCGCGGGGGCGCTTGGCGGGTTCACGGGCACGTGGGGCCCTCCTACGGTGCTGTACCTGATCGCGCTTGAGACGCCCAAGAAGCGGCAGCTTCTGGTGCAGGGCGTGGTCTATTCGCTCGGGTCGGTCAGCCTGCTTGGCGGACATATCCAGTCCGGTATCCTGAACGCGACAACGGCGGTGTTCTCGGGGCTTTTGCTGGTGCCGGTTTTCGGCGGCATGCTGATCGGCTTCTGGCTGGGGGACCGGCTCGATGCTGCGCTTTTCCGCAAGATCACGCTGATTGTCCTGGTCATCGCCGGCGCCAACCTCGTGCGGCGTGGGCTATTCGGTTAAGAAGACCCGTCAGGACAGGAAAGCGCCGAAACAGGTGGATATGACCTGCGGCATGATATCGGGTGAGACGACCTCGAAGGCGATGTGAAACAGCTCGTCCCCGGTTGCCGTATGGGCCGAAAAGGTCCACTCGCCAAGCACCAACTCTTCGGGATGATCGAAACTGAACCCCATGAGGCTGGGGCTCAGATCCTCGATATCGCTGATCCAGCGCTCAACCTCGATCCCGCTTTCCGGATAGGGCGGGTGCGTGACCGTGACGGTGACCGGGTCATGCAGAAGGCCTGGCGCTGCTGTGGCGAGGACGCCGAAGCCGATCCCCACCTCGGCAGGCACGATCTTCTGGCGGAACTGGAAGTCCGGCAGGATCGGCACGATGTTGAGCACGCCGGATGCGGTTTCCGGTGCAGGATCCTGGCGTTCAGGCTCCTGCGCGCAATAGATGCCGTAGACCAGTTCGCCGATGCCGGGACCGACGCGGGGATTTCCGCCCTCTGATTGTGCGAATGCCGAGGCCGGAACGATCAGGGCGATTACAAACAGGATTCGAGCCAACATGGCAGCTCCGGCAAAGGAAAAGGGCTGATGGTTAGATAACCACCAGCCCTTCATTCTCAAGGCAAGGACTTCGAGCGCGGCTCAGACGGCGGCGGCGCGCACATCCTCGTCGATATGGGCGGCGTATTGCGCAAAATTGTCGGCGAACATCTGAACCAGTTTCTGCGCCTGCTTGTCGTAGGCCGCGCCATCGGCCCAGGTGCTGCGCGGGTCGAGCAGATCGTCGTCGCAGCCGGGGCAGGTGGTGGGCACTTCGAAGCCGAAATTCGGATCCTTGCGGAACTTGCCACGGTTCAGCGTGCCGTCGAGTGCCGCCGTCAGAAGCGCCCGGGTCGACTTGATCGGCATCCGTGAACCGGTGCCGAACGAGCCGCCGGTCCAGCCGGTATTGACCAGCCAGCAGGTCGCGCCGTTTTCCGCGATTTTCGCCCGCAGCAGGTCGCCGTAGACCTCGGGCCGGCGCGGCATGAACGGTGCGCCGAAGCAGGTGGAGAAGGTCGGGGTCGGCTCGGTGACGCCGCGCTCGGTCCCGGCCACCTTGGCGGTAAAGCCGCTCAGGAAGTGATACATCGCCTGCGCCGGGGTCAGCCGCGCGATCGGAGGCAGAACGCCGAACGCATCACAGGTCAACATGACGATATTCTTCGGATGCCCGCCGAGCCCGGTTTCCGATGCGTTCGAGATCATCTCGAGCGGGTAGGCGCAACGGGTGTTCGCGGTCAGGCTGTCGTCATCGAAGTCGAGCTCCAGCGTGTCGGGATCGTAGACCATGTTCTCGATCACCGTGCCGAACTTGCGGGTGGTGGCGTAGATTTCCGGCTCCGCCTCTTCACGCAGGTTGATCGTCTTCGCGTAGCAACCTCCTTCGAAGTTGAAGGTGCCATTGCCGGACCAGCCGTGTTCGTCATCTCCGATCAGCGTGCGCGACGGATCGGCACTCAGCGTCGTCTTGCCGGTGCCTGACAAGCCGAAGAACACGGCGGCATCTTCCGGGTCGCCGATGGCGTGGTTGGCCGAGCAATGCATCGCCATGACGCCCTTCGCGGGCAGGATGTAGTTCAACAGCGTGAAGACGGATTTCTTGTTCTCGCCCGCGTATTCCGTGTTGCCGATCAGGATCAGCTTCTTGTCGAAGTTCAGCGCGATCACCGTCTCGGTGCGGCAACCGTGACGCTCAGGGTCCGCCTTGAACGACGGGCAGTTGATGATCGTGAATTCCGGGACGAACGACGCCAGCTCCTCTGCATCGGGGCGACGCAGCAGGTGGCGGATGAAGAGGTTGTGCCAGGCCAGCTCGGAGACCACCCGCACGTCGAGGCGATGCTCGGGGTCGGCGCCGGCGTAGAGATCCTGCACGAAATAGTCGCCACCCTTCATGTGCTCCAGCATGTCGGCATGCAGCTGGTCGAACGCCTCGGGCGTCATGGGGGCGTTGTTGTCCCACCAGATATCGTTCTCGACCGACGGCGTACGGACAACGAACTTGTCGTTGGGGGAGCGGCCGGTGAACTGGCCGGTCGACACGAGAAACGTTCCGCCCAGGCCGATCCGGCCTTCGTCACGTTTCACCGCGGCCTCGATCAGCGCGGGTTCCAGCAGGTTGTAATAGACCGAGCCGAGCCCCGTGATGCCTTGTTGATCGAGCGTGTGTGCGGGGTTCACGCGTCCATGGGTCATGGCTGGAATGCTCCTGATGGGCTGGCTTCGCCCGTATTCATTGTGCCGGGGCGGCCGATCTGCCGTCCCTGATCCGAGCTATAACATGACGTTTTTGAGACTGAACAGGACGCGTCCGCACAGTTAGCGCAACCATTAGCGCAATCACCACGAAATAATGTTGCGCGGCGCAGCTTTTCGCCGAAATCGCCGCTTTGCTGCGCAATTGCCCCGAATTCGCCACATTGCTTCACGGGCCGTTAACGCAAAATGGCCACACTTTTGCCACGCCGGTGAGTCGCTCGGGACATTTGCGATTGATTCTTCGGCGTAAAATCTGGAAGCTGCCCGAAAAAACAATGCATCGAGCAGTAATCGAGGACATGAAAATATGGCCCGCATCGCACTTGTCGACGACGACAGGAATATCCTGACGTCTGTGTCGATGACCCTTGAGGCAGAGGGTTTCGACGTTGAAACGTACAACGATGGGCAGTCCGCGCTGGACGCCTTCAACCGCAAATTGCCGGATCTGGGTGTCTTCGACATCAAGATGCCGCGCATGGACGGCATGGATCTGCTGCAGCGCCTGCGCCAGAAATCGCAGATGCCGGTGATCTTCCTCACCTCCAAGGATGACGAGATCGACGAACTGATGGGCCTGCGCATGGGCGCGGATGACTATGTCAGAAAGCCGTTCTCGCAGCGCCTTCTCGTCGAACGCATCCGGTCGATCCTGCGTCGACAGGATGCGATCGCGTCGGACGCGACCGGCTCGCCCGAGGAAAGCGCGGTACTGGATCGTGGCGATCTACAGATGGACCCGCTGCGCCACGCGGTGACCTGGAAAGGCAAGGACGTGACGCTGACAGTCACCGAGTTCCTTCTGCTACAGGCGCTGGCTCAACGACCCGGTTTCGTGAAATCCCGCGATCAGCTAATGGATGTCGCCTACGATGAGCAGGTCTATGTCGATGACCGCACCATCGACAGCCACATCAAGCGTCTGCGCAAGAAGATGCGGTCGGTCGATGATGATTTCTCGGCCATCGAAACGCTTTACGGCATCGGCTACCGCTACAACGAAGAATAGGGGGCGCTTCTCGTGCCAGCCGACGTCTCGATGACCAACCGCCGCGCCGCAGCGCGCGCGGATATCGTCTTGGGCGAGGATTGGGATCGCCCACAGGCCAATCTCGAAAGCGAAATTCGGGCAGCGCGCGCGCGCAGGTCCCTGATTTCGCTGAACTCCTCGCCGCTTGCGCGCAAGATCATCCTGTTCAACCTTCTGGCCATCCTGATCCTCGGGATCGGTTTTCTCTGGATGAACCCGTTTCACGACAGTCTTGTCGCGCAGCGGGAACGTGGTCTGGCCGTCGAAGCGCAACTGATCGCCGATATTTTCGAGGCCAACCTTCCCGACCCTGAGCCTGACGCCCTGACCGCCGGCGAAGGGGGCAACGCCGTTGCCATCCTGTCGCGGATCGGCCTGACGGAAGGCGTCGATATCTTCGTCTTCGCGGCGGATGGCACGCCGGTCACGTCGACGCAGGGCTCAGGCCGCAGTTCTGCCCGGCCCGTGCGCGGGCTTGACCAGAGCTCGGGCGAGACACTTCTGATTACCGATTTCCTGATTTCCATCTGGGATGGGTTCTTCGGCCTTCTCGGGCGACCCTCAGACCCCGCAAGTGTTCCGTCCGGACCCGAAGTACACCGCTCGATCGTCGAAGCCGCGTTGGGCGGCGCCACGATTTTGCAGCGCGGCGTGGACGAAACCGGCTCGATCTTCGCGGCCGCGACGCCGATTGATGCCCCGGGCGGCCCGATGGGCGTCGTGGTCGTGACCACTGCTGCCGGCGAGATCGATCAGCTGGTCCGCGTTGAGCAGGAACAGTTGCTGCAACTGTTCGTCGTCGCCCTCATCGTGTCGATTGCCTTGTCGCTTGTTCTGGCCTCGACCATCGCCAACCCCCTCGCTGACCTTTCCGCCGCAGCGGAGCTCGGCAGGGACAAGAATGCCCGCAAGATGTCGCCGATACGGGTGCGGATTCCCGACCTTACGGGTCGCCCGGACGAGATCGGTCGCCTCTCCGGTGCGCTGCGCGGCATGGTCGCGGCGCTCTACGACAGGATCGACTCAAACGAGCAATTCGCTGCGGATGTCAGCCACGAGATCAAGAACCCGCTCGCGTCCCTTCGCTCGGCCGTCGGCACGCTCAACGTCGCCAAGACCGATGAACAGCGTGCCCGCCTGATCGAGGTGATCGAACACGACGTGCAGCGGCTGGACCGTTTGGTGAGCGATATTTCCAACGCCTCGCGCCTGGATTCCGAACTGGTCAAGGAAGAGGAGGAGGAATTCGATCTCGTCCGCACCCTCGATAACATCAGTCACTACCATGCGGAGGAAGCGGCCAAGAAAGGCGTGGAATTCATCACGGATCTGCCTGATCGCGCGATCACGATCGCGGGCCTGGAGGGGCGTTTGGCGCAGGTTTTCGTTAACCTGATCGGCAACGCGATTTCCTTCTGCGAGGAGGGCGACGCCGTTCGCCTATGGACGCGGCAGCGCGAAAACCGCGTGCTGATCGTGGTCGAGGATACCGGCCCAGGCATCCCGGAAGAGGCTCTGACCAAGGTATTCAACCGCTTCTATTCGGAACGACCCGTGAAGCAGTTCGGCAACCATTCCGGCCTCGGGCTCGCCATTTCCAAACAGATCGTCGAGGCACATGGCGGCGTGATATGGGCCGAGAACATCCGCCCGACCGAGGCAGACGTCACGTCTGAGCCATTGGGCGCACGGTTCGTCGTCGGCTTGCCTATCTGACCCGTGGAGAATGTCGCGCCCCTCGCGGCATCAGCGGCCGCCTACGACGGAGACGACCTGTACTTCAACGCAAGCGCCGTGGCCTACGAAGGGCGCGGCGTCTTGCTTTTGGGTCCCTCCGGAAGCGGCAAGTCAGGCACGGCGCTTGCATTGATGGCCCATCGCGCTGCCCTGATCGCCGACGATGGGGTCTGGCTCCGCGGTGGGGCGCTGATGCCGCCCGCCACTGCCCCCGCCGCAATCGAGGCGCGCGGGATCGGGCTTCTGAACGCGGGTCCTCTGTGTCCGTCGGCACCTTTGGCGCTGGTCGTAGACCTTGCACCGGCAGAGCCTGAGCGCCTGCCTCCTCGGCTTTACGTAACGATACCTGACGAAAAAGTGACGTTGATCCGGCCCGGTCTCGGCCCCACCCTTGTTCCTGCGATCCTGCAGCTTTTGCGGCACGGACTCGCCGACCTGTGACATAAGAGAGTTTCCATGCCCGGCCCGACCGCCCATGTCGTCATCGTAACCGGCCCTGCCGGTGCGGGCCGCAGCACGGCGATCAACGCGCTGGAAGACCTCGGGTTCGAGGCCATCGACAATCTGCCGATCCGCCTGCTTCCGAGGCTGCTCAAGGGCACACCACCGGAACGGCCGCTCGCCCTCGGGATCGACCCCCGCACCCGAGATTTTGGCGTGGCGGAGCTTCTGGCCGCTTATGACAGCCTGCGCGCAAACTCCGAATACACGGTCGACCTTGTCTATCTCGACTGCGAGCCGGGTACGCTACTGCGCCGCTTTTCCGAGACCCGCCGCCGACACCCGAAGGCGCCCGACGCCGACCCCGCCGATGGAATCGCGCTGGAACGCGAGATGCTTAGCCCGCTGCGGGACCGTGCGGATGTGCTGATCGACACCACGACGCTCAGCGTGCACGACACCCGTGCCAGGATCGAACATGTCTTCGCCGACACCGGCAATGCTCGGCTGGCCATCCAGCTTACGTCGTTCTCGTTCCGGCGGGGTGTACCGCAAGCCGCCGACATGGTGTTCGACTGTCGCTTCCTGAGGAATCCCCACTGGGACGAGAGCCTGCGGGCGCAGGATGGTCGCTCGGACGATGTGCGTGAGTATATCGCTCAAGATCCTCGGTTTGCGGCGTTCCGCGACCAGGTTCTGGGACTGCTCGACTTGCTGCTCCCCGCGTTCCAGGAAGAGGGCAAAAGCCACCTGACGGTCGCGTTCGGCTGCACGGGCGGCAAACATCGATCCGTGGCGTTGACCGAGATCACCGGTCAGAGCCTTGCAGAGCAGGGCTGGCAGGTGTCTATACGTCACAGAGACGTAGACAGCGATCGCACCCGACCGGGCGGTGCGACGGCAATCGAGGCGGAAGGGACGGCCAAACCGTGATTGGCATCGTCATCGTGGCCCATGGTGGCCTTGCGACGGAGCTGAAACGCGCCACGGAGCATGTCGTGGGGCCGCAGCAGGGCATGATCGCGATTTCAATCGGTCCCGAGGATGACCGAAGCGCTCGCACCCGCGAGATCTGTGACGCCGCCGATGCGGTCGATACAGGCGACGGCGTGGTTGTCGTTACCGATATGTATGGCGGAAGCCCTTCGAACCTCTCGCTTCGCGCATGTCGACCGGCCAATCGCAAGATCCTGACAGGAATGAACCTTCCGATGCTGGTGAAACTTGCCAAATCCCGCCGGTTGAGCGTGGAAGATGCGGTTTCGCGTGCCGCTGAGGCGGGCAGGCGCTACATCAACAGCTTCGACGGCGCCCCTGAATAATGTAGAAGAACCCGATGACCAACTCTGCCACCACCCGAACTCTCAAGATCGTGAACACGAAGGGTCTGCATGCACGCGCATCTGCCCGTTTCGTCGAAGTTGTGGAGGAACATGACGCCACCGCAGAGGTCCGCAAGGATGGGCTGAGCGCCGCCGGGGACAGCATCATGGGCCTTTTGATGTTGGCAGCCTCCAAGGGAACCTCTATTGAGGTCGAAACCAGCGGGGCCGAGGCGGAACGCCTGGCCGATGCATTGGAGGCTCTGGTCGCCGACAAGTTTGGCGAAGAAACCTGATCGTCCGTTCCGGGGGCCGCTTGCCCTGCACGGGCACATAGGAGGGGACAGGGGCATTTGACCGATTTGGGGTCCCGAAACATCTCGGCACCAGCACCGACCCGGGCAACCGGGCCGAACGGCGTCTATGACCGCCGCTCCCTGACCTATTCCAATTCCTTTCCGAACCCGTTCGTTCGATTCACGATCAAGGCGATCGAGTGGATGACGGGTAAGATCACCATCATAAACCGGGTCCGCAAGTTCGAGAGCCTAGGCGAATTCAAGGGGCAGGCCTTCTGGCCTGCGACCATGAAGGTCATGGGGATCGACCTGCAGACGCCGCAATACCAACTGGATCGCATTCCCGAAAAGGGTCCGGTGGTGTTCGTGGCCAACCATCCGCATGGGCTGGTCGACGGGATGATCCTCGCCGATCTGATCGGGCGGCGGCGCGACGATTATCGCATCCTCACGCGCGCGTTGCTGACGGGAATCGACGAATCTGCGTCGAGCTACATGATTTCGGTGCCCTTCCCGCACGAGGAAGACGCACAGCAGAAGATGCTGGATATGCGCGCAAAGGCGATGGACCACCTGAAAGAGGGCGGGCTGATCGCACTTTTCCCGTCCGGCGCCGTGGCCGCTTCGGACCGGATGATGGGCCAACCCATCGAGGGGGAGTGGAACGTCTTTACCGCCAAGATGATCCGCACGTCGGGCGCGACCATCGTGCCGTGTTTCTTCACCGGCTCGAACAGCCGCGCCTACCAGATCGCCAACCGCATCAGCCCGGTGATCCGTCAGGGTCTTCTGATCCACGAAGTCGTGCGCAGCTTCGACAAGCCGCAGGCGCCGATCATCGGCAAGCCGATCCCGCCCGAGGACTGGGCCGACCGGATCGGCAAGCCGCGTGAATTTATGGCGTGGTTGCGCGCACGCACGCTGTCACTTGGCGAAAACCCCGACCAGTAGCGCGCCCGGAAAACGCCCGTTTTCCTGCCGTTTCCCTCAGCGGGTGGGCACAGGCTCCTCACCGCGATAGTCATAGAAACCGCGCTGGGTCTTGCGGCCAAGCCAACCGGCCTCGACGTATTTCGTCAGCAGGGGGCAAGGCCGGTACTTCGTGTCAGCCAGCCCGTCATGCAGAACGTTCATGATCGCCAGGCAGGTATCGAGGCCGATGAAGTCAGCCAGTTCCAGCGGCCCCATCGGGTGGTTCGTGCCCAGTTTCATCGCCATGTCGATGGAGGTGACGTTTCCGACCCCTTCATAAAGCGTGTAGACCGCCTCGTTGATCATCGGCATCAGGATGCGGTTGACGATGAAGGCCGGGAAATCCTCCGCCGTAGCGGCTGTCTTGCCGAGCGCGTCGACGACTGACTTGCAGGCCTGAAACGTCTCCTCGTCGGTGGCGATCCCGCGGATCAGCTCGACCAGCTGCATCACCGGCACAGGGTTCATGAAGTGGAAGCCCATGAACTTTTCCGGCCGGTCAGTACGGCTGGCAAGCCGTGTGATCGAGATGGAAGAGGTGTTCGAGGTCAGGATCGTATTCGGCTTCAGGTGCGGCAGCAGGTCTTCGAAAATCGCCTGCTTCACGGTTTCGCGCTCGGTCGCGGCCTCGATGATGAGGTCTGTCGGCCCGACATCGGCCAGCTTGAGGGTCGTGCGGATGCGCCCCATCGCGGCATCCTTCTCGGCCGCGTCGATCTTCTCGCGGCCGACCTGCCGTTCGAGGTTCTTGTCGATCAGAGCGGTGGCTGCATTGAGGGCATCTTGGCTGACATCGGACAGGACCACGTCGTAGCCCGCCAGGGCGCAGACATGGGCGATCCCGTTGCCCATCTGGCCCGCGCCGACGATTCCGATGCTTTGGATAGCCATATCCGGACCTTTCCTTTTTCCGTATTCCGGGCGCAGGTTAAGCGCGCGAGCGGGCAATGAAAAGCCATCTCGACTGATGAGGAATTGCCGGGCATTCTCGGAAATGCATCAGAAAA
Source organism: Rhodobacterales bacterium HKCCE4037 (assembly GCA_015689645.1). GTDB lineage: Bacteria > Pseudomonadota > Alphaproteobacteria > Rhodobacterales > Rhodobacteraceae > Gymnodinialimonas. The sequence goes on along the minus strand of WVSM01000008.1, from coordinate 10,278 downwards.
ATTTATTCAAATCAGACAGTTAGCCTCACATAAAGGTTTCTGCTCCAAATCGGACGTCGGGTGAGTCTCCAACGAGTCGGAGCGAGAAATCATGAGTATCGAACAACGGGGGCGCATGCCCCTCGACTATCATCCTGTGGCCTTGCCAGGCTCGGCCTTGCGCTTTCGCGGGCCCCTGGCGACGGATCGGCAGCCGTCGGTCGTCTGTATCGGCGGTTCCGAGACCTTTGGCCGTTTCATCAATGCGCCTTTCCCGGCGCAACTGAACGAGGCATGTGACGGTCCGGTCCTGAATCTCGGTGTCATGAACGCGGGCCTCGATGTCCTGATGACCGACCCGGCGATCCTCGGCGCACTCGACGATGCAGAGGCGGTCGTGCTGCAGATCATCTCGGCGCACAACATGTCGAACCGGTTCTACACCGTGCATCCGCGCCGCAACGATCGCTTCCTGACGGCCAGCGCGATCCTGCGGACCATCTATCCCCAGGTCGATTTCACCGAGTTCAACTTCACGCGGCACATGCTGACCCATCTGCATGACCTGTCGGCGGATCGGTTCGAGATTATCCGCAACGAGCTCGAGGCTGCGTGGATCGCCCGGATGATCCGCTTTCTCGACCAGATCGTCGCGCCGGTGCATCTTTTGTGGCTTTCCAACCGTGCACCAGACGACGACGTCGGCGACATGTCGATGGACCCGCTGTTCGTGACCTCGCGGATGCTCGAACACGTGGCGCGCCATGCCGAGAGTCTGACCATCGTGACGCCGGACACGGTCCTGGAGAACGACGAGCTGACCGGCAAGTTCTTCGGTCCGAAGGAAGAGGCCGCCGCGCGCCTTCTGCCGGGGCCGGGCTTGCACGACTACGCCACGCGCGAGCTTCTGAAAAAGCTCTGATCGCAAGGAAAAGCCCCGCGCCGATGTCTCGGGCGGGGCGTTTCGATTGCTTGTCCGAAAGGCTCAGAGCTTTTCGGTCAGTTCCGGGACGGCGTCGAAGAGGTCTGCGACGAGGCCGTAATCGGCGACCTGGAAGATCGGGGCCTCCTCGTCCTTGTTGATCGCGACGATGACCTTGGAGTCCTTCATGCCGGCGAGGTGCTGGATCGCCCCCGAGATGCCGACGGCCACGTAGAGCTCGGGCGCCACGACCTTGCCGGTCTGGCCCACCTGCCAGTCGTTCGGCGCGTAGCCCGAGTCGACCGCGGCCCGCGAGGCGCCCACGGCAGCGCCAAGCTTGTCCGCAAGGCCCTCGATCAGGGCGAACTGCTCTTCCGAGCCGACGCCACGACCGCCGGAGACGACGATCCCGGCTGAGGTCAGCTCGGGCCGGTCGGTTGCGGCAACCTTGTCCTCGACCCAGCTCGACAGGCCGGGGTTCGCCACCGCGTCGATCATCTCGACGGAGGCGGAGCCACCGGTGCCGGCGGCATCGAAGGTGGAGGTGCGGAAGGTCACGACCTTTTTCGCATCCGACGATTTCACCGTCTGGATCGCGTTGCCCGCGTAGATCGGGCGCTCGAACGTATCGGCGTCGATCACGGCGGAGGCGTCCGAGATCACCATCACGTCCAGCAGCGCGGCCACGCGGGGCATGACGTTCTTGGCGTCGGTGGTGGCAGGCGCGACGATGTGGTCGTAGTCACCGGCAAGCGAGGCCATCAGCGCGGCGGTCGGCTCGGCCAGGCGGTGACCGAGGCTGTCATCTTCGGCGCAAAGCACCTTGGATACGCCCTCGATCGTCGCGGCCTCGTCGGCAGCGGCCTTGGCGGATGCACCGGCGCACAGCACCGTCACGTCGCCCAGTTGCTTGGCCGCCGTCACGGCCTTCGCGGTGGAGTCCATCGACAGCTCACCCGAGTTCACTTCGGCAAGGAGAAGAACAGCCATCAGATGACCCCCGCTTCGTCTTTGAGTTTCGTGATCAGTTCGTCGACCGAGCCGACCTTCACGCCGGCGGCGCGGGCCTCGGGCTCGGAGGTCTTGAGGATTTCAAGACGCGGCGTGACGTCGACGCCGTAATCGGCGGCGGTCTTCTCGTCCAGCGGCTTCTTCTTCGCCTTCATGATGTTGGGCAGTGATGCGTACCGCGGCTCGTTCAGGCGCAGGTCAACGGTGACGATGGCGGGCATAATCACCTCGATCGTCTGCAGACCGCCGTCCACTTCGCGGGTCACCTTGGCGCTGTCGCCGTCGATGTCGAGCTTCGAGGCGAACGTCGCCTGGCTCCAGCCCAGAAGCGCCGAAAGCATCTGCCCCGTCGCGTTCATGTCGTTGTCGATCGCCTGCTTGCCCGCCAGCACGAGGCCCGGCTGCTCTTCGTCGATCACGGCCTTGAGGATCTTGGCGACCGCCAGCGGCTCGATATCGGTGTGCACGTCATCGGCGGCAACCACGAGGATCGCGCGGTCGGCCCCCATCGCCAGCGCGGTGCGCAGCGTCTCCTGCGCCTGCTTCACGCCGATGGACACGGCAACCACTTCCTCGGCCTTCCCGGCCTCCTTCAGGCGGATGGCCTCTTCGACGGCAATCTCGTCGAACGGGTTCATCGACATCTTCACGTTCGCAAGATCAACCCCGGACCCGTCCGCTTTCACACGAACCTTCACGTTGTAGTCGATCACGCGCTTTACAGGCACCAGGACCTTCATGGCGTTCTCCCTCTGTCACAAGCCGGGGCGGACCCAAGCAATTATCTTGCGCCGAGAGATAGACGCTCGCGCCGGGGGAAAACAGGTCAAAATCGACGCGGCATGGCGTTCCGACGCCGCGTTACGTTCACGTCAACGGGGTTTGGTGCGCGTCGGGAGGCGTCCGCGGACGCATTCTCAAGATTCGATCAGGTCATACCGGCCAATTCGGCGGTGATGGCAGCATAGCAAAGCCCCGTCCCCGCCAGCACGAAGATGTGCCAGATCGTGTTGTGAAAGGGCAGACTGCCCCAGGCATTGAACACTACGCCGACCGAATAGGTCAGGCCACCGGCAACCAGGAGCCAGAAGGCGACGGGCGACAACATGCTGACCAGGGGGCCGCCCAAGACGGCCCCGGCCCATCCAAGCCCAAGATAGAGCAGCGTGGTCAGAACGTTGTATTCGTGGCGGGACAGCAGGATCACCAGCGCGCCCGCGATGGCCACGGCCCAGATGCCGACAAGAAACCCAAGCGACCCGGACGCAAGTGCGATGAACGGCGTGTAGGTTCCCGCGATCTTCAGGGAGATGGCCGATTGGTCGAACCGCCGAAGGCGCGGCACCCAGTCTTCCTTCAGCACGAGATTGTAGAGGGCCGAACAGACCCACATGGCCAGCATCGTCATGGCATAGACCACCGCCGCCGCGATTGGTCCGAAGCCGCCAACCCGAACCGCGACAAGCGTCACGAGGATCGGCCCCGCGATCAGCGCGGTTCCGATGCCGAGGCCATGCACCACCGCGTCCGAGATATACTCGGCCCGGCTATAGGTTCGATTGGGTTTGACGTGCGACATGAGGTTCAATGTAAGCCATGATTGGTAAACAACCACGTATAGATTGATAAACAGTTTGGTATCGTTGCGTCATGGCGCTGACAACCGGATATGACCCGGCGCAGATCGAGGCGCTCTGCACCCGGATCGGGCAGACAAGGCAGGCCTTGCGCGCATTCGTGCCGAACGAGCCGCTTGGCGAGCTCGACCTCGTCTGCGGGTGTTCCGACTGCATTGCGGACGCGGATTATCGGCGGTTGGTCTCCCTGTCGCCTACGACGTTCACAGGGAGAGATATCGGCGCCTATTTCGGCGGTGCCGGCGTGGTGGATGCGCCCGAAACGGACGAGGCCCGGACGGAAGCCTTCGCGATCTACCTGCATGTGCTTGATCACCTTGCGGATGCGGTTCTCGCCAGTCGGGACCTGGAGCGCGCCTACACCCGCGTTCATTCCTTCGTTGAACCGAGTTACTGGCTGGAACCGCTTTACGCCACCGGACTGATCGATGCGCTCGATCCCGCTGCCGCGGACAAAATCACGCGTCTGCTGACCGATCTGACCGAACTCGGCGTGGCCCGCAACCACGCCCGGCTGCCCGATGTTCTGATCTACCTGTCCCTTGCGACCGACCGTTTCCGCATGGTCGTGGACAGTTTCCTGCACGGCCCGCCCCGGCGGCATCTGGCCTTTTGGGTGGCCGTGGCCGGATGGACGCCAAACTCGCCCGCCGGTCGTCAGAACAACGGGGTCAGCGATTTCCGGCGCAGTTTTTCGTTCATGAAGCCCGAGGACCGTATCTTCCTCGAAGATGCGCTGGCCGATCCGGGAAGCGGCGCCCTCTTGGAACGCTACGCATTCGCAGCACGCGACGCGGATTGGCTCGGCTATCTCTCGCGCCTGGTGGCGTGGCGGGAGAACACCATCATGCGGAGCCGGTCGAACCGCGCAGAGGCTACGCGCGGAGAGGTCGACCGGTTCTGATCGACGGTTCGCTCGTCCCGTCGCTTATAGCCATGCTCTCGCCGTTTCGTCCCTTACCGATTCGCTCCGGGAACCCACAACACGTCGTCCTTGCCGTTGTTGTTGGCGATGCGACCCGCGACGAAAAACCAGTCGGACAGGCGGTTGAGGTATTTCACGCCTGCCGGGTTGATCGATTCGAACCCGCCGAGTTCCACGCTCATCCGCTCGGCCCGCCGCGCCACCGTCCGGCAGATGTGCAGATGCGCTGCAAGCGCCGACCCGCCCGGCAGGATGAACGAGCGCAACGGCTCCAGAGCCTTGTTCATCTCGTCGATCTCGGCTTCCAGCCGGTCGACCTGCGCCTCGGCGATCCGCAGCGGCGGGTATTCCCGCTCGCCATCCTTCTCCATGTTCGGCGTGCACAGATCCGCGCCCAGGTCGAACAGGTCGTTCTGGATCATCGCCAGGCGCTCGGCCATCTGCCCCTCGGCATGGAGTTTCGCCACGCCGAGCGTCGCGTTCAGCTCGTCGACCGTGCCGTAGGCCGTGACGCGAACCGAGTGTTTCGCGACCCGGCTGCCGTCGCCCAATGCCGTCTCACCGGTATCGCCGGTGCGCGTGTAGATCTTGTTCAGGACAACCATGGATCACCCTCCGGATTGGCGGCGAAAATAGATTACGGCGAGGATCAGCAGGATGGCCACGAATTGTGCCCCGATCCGCCAGCGCATGAACTTGTTGCTTTCCTTGCCCGAGTCCGCGCCGCCCTTTCGAAACGAATTGACGCCCAGAAGCAGGATCACGAGCACTGCGGCACAGGCCAGCAACGCGAAAAGGAGGAGGGGATCGTCTGTCATAATTTCTCCGCTCGATACTGCGGTCTACCTAGGTGTTCCGTCGCAAAAGGCCAATGCGGCGACCCGGCTCAGTAGCGGGTCGTGATCCAATCCTGGGTTCTCTGCGGCAGGATACGTTTTAGAAACGCCGCCAAGTGGGCCGGGAAGGTGATGTAATAGCGGGGTCGCGGCCGCGGGCTTTCCAACGCGTGAACCAGCTTTCTGACCACCGCTTCGGGCGGCAGTTCGAATTTGTCCGGCCCCCGCTCCTCGTAGAGTCGCTTCACGAGCGTATTGCGATATTCTTCGACCCGAACGGAATTTTCCCAGTCGATCCATTTCTCGAAATGCGGGATCGACTTGATGCGGATCATCGAGGTGACAGGCCCCGTGTTCAGCGTGCTGACGTGGATACCCGTTCCCGCCATCTCGATCCGCAGGCAATCCGTCAGGCCTTCAAGCGCATGCTTTGACGTTGCATATGCCCCGCGCCATTTGAGTGGGACGAGCCCGAGGACCGACGAGTGGTTCACGATCCGACCGTGGCCTTGCGCCCGCATGACCGGGATCACCCGCGTGGTCAGGTCATGCAGGCCGATGACATTGGCCTCAAAAATCTCCCGCAGGGCACCGGGGGGCAGGTCCTCCACCGCGCCGGACAGACCATGCGCGCCATTATTGAACAGCGCATCAAGCGTTCCGCCGGTGCGGTCAAGAACCTCGCCAAGGCCACTCTCGATGCTGGCCCCATCCCCGTGGTCGATGATCGCGCTCTCCAGCCCTTCGGCTTCCATGCGTGATCGGTCATCCTGCGTGCGCACGGCCGCGAAGACACGCCAGCCACGGGCCCTCAGTCCATGCGCCGCCGCGTAGCCGATGCCCGAGGAACATCCTGTAATCAGTATGGTTTTCGACAAGGGCCCGGCCCGCACGTTTCGCTTGATCCTGCGTAGGACAGGTCGCGCTTGCGGCGCAAGTCAGTTGACGGGTTCGAGGAACCGGGCAGCCATGTAGCCCTCAAGCCCGCTGTCCGGCACACGAAGGTGCGCCCAGCCATCGGCCGCATCGCCGATATATTCGACCTCGTCGCCTTGCACGAGACCCGCAAGGATGGCCGTATTGGTCGACGGCCCGGCCCGGAAATTCACGTTGCTGCCGGTCACCCGCCAGAAAACACGAGCGTCGGCAACCTCCTGCTCCACAGGGGCGACAACGCTCGGATCGACAACCGACACGGCGGCAATCTCGGTGCTGCCCTCGTCGGGCAAAAGATCAACGGGGTTGATGATCGCGGTGATCTGGAGCAATTCGCCATCTGCCGTTTCAAGCGCATAGCCGTCATCGGTTGTCACAAGGCCCTCGGTGAGTTCGTCAATGTACGAGCGTGCTGCAAGATCCGTGATCGCGGCGGGCGGAGTGCGGGCCTCTGCCTCGGCACCGCTGATGATCGACACGAGCCAGTTTTGTCCGGCCCCGCGGGTCACCTCGATGTCGTCGCCATGATCGGCCCCGGGAATGATGATCATTCCGGCGTAAAGCACAAAACTCAGAATAATCCCCAAGCGGATCATCACTCGCTCCCGTCTTCGCATTTTACCCGGAGAGTCTGTGGATAAGCGCTCGTCCGATTCGAAAATAGTGAATTCTTGGGGGAAAAACCCGGCACCCGCCGCTTTGTTCCCTTGCCGTCGCATCGGCCTGCGGGATATGCCCATGATCTAGATGAGCAGCGACAACGACACACAAGATGACCGTCAGGAGCAGGTATCGCTCAGCCGCGCAATCGGCTCGCGATACCTGCAATATGCCCTGTCGACGATCATGCACCGCGCCCTGCCGGATGCGCGCGACGGGCTGAAGCCGGTCCACCGCCGGATTCTGTTCGCCATGCGTGAATTGCGACTCGCCTCGAACGGTGGATTCCGCAAATCCGCGAAAATCTCGGGCGACGTGATGGGCAACTACCATCCCCACGGCGATGCGGCGATCTACGACGCGATGGCCCGCCTCGCGCAGGATTTCGTCATCCGTTACCCGCTCGTGGACGGACAGGGGAACTTCGGCAATATCGACGGCGATAACCCCGCTGCGAGCCGCTACACCGAAGCGCGCATGACCGAGATGGCCGAGGCGCTGCTGGAAGGCCTCGCCGAGGATGCCGTCGATTTCCGCGACAATTACGATGGCACCCTGAAAGAGCCCGAGGTTCTGCCCGCCCAGGTGCCGAACCTTCTGGCCAATGGCTCGTCGGGTATCGCGGTTGGCATGGCCACCAACATCCCGCCCCACAATCTCGATGAACTCATCGCTGCCTGCCTGCATCTCATCAAGACGCCGGACGCCCGCGATGACACGTTGCTGAATTACGTGAAGGGGCCGGATTTCCCCACCGGCGGCGTGATCGTGGAGCCGCCCGAATCCATCGCCGAGACCTACCGCACGGGAAAGGGCGGCTTCCGTGTCCGCGCCAAGTGGGAGATCGAGGATCTGGGCCGCGGCCAATGGCAGGTCGTCGTGACCGAAATCCCCTACCAGGTTCAGAAATCCAAGCTGATCGAGAAGCTGGCCGAACTCATCCAGCTCAAGAAAATGCCGATCCTCGCGGACGTCCGTGACGAATCCGCCGATGATATCCGCATCGTGCTGGAACCGCGCGCCAAGACCGTCGACCCCGAGGTCATGATGGGCATGCTGTTCCGGCAGTCCGATCTGGAGAATCGCTTCGCGCTCAACATGAACGTGCTGATCGACGGACGCACGCCCAAGGTCTGTTCGCTGAAAGAGGTCCTGCGCGCCTTCCTCGACCATCGCCGCGATGTGCTGATCCGGCGCTCGAGGCACCGCATGGCGCAGATCGACCACCGGCTCGAAGTGCTGGAAGGCTTCCTGATTGCCTTCCTGAACCTTGACCGTGTGATCGACATCATCCGGTATGATGACGCGCCCAAGGCAGCGCTGATGCGCGAGACCTGGGATCAGGATTTCGTCCGCGCGACCTCCGAGGCCGATTACGTCAGCCCGGCAGAGGGCGAAGGCGAACTGACCGAGGTGCAGGCCGAAGCGATCCTCAACATGCGTCTGCGCAGCCTGCGCCGACTGGAGGAGATGGAGCTTCAGGCCGAGCGCGACCGCCTGATGGAGGAACGCGCCGACCTCGACGACCTGCTTTCGGAAGAAGGTCTGCAATGGGCGCGTATCGCCGACGAGTTGCGCGAGGTCCGCACCAAGTTCGGCGCGAAATCCGAAGGCGGTGCGCGACGCACGATCTTCGCCGAGGCCGGCGAGGTCGAGGACGTGCCGATTGAGGCAATGATCGAGAAGGAACCGATCACCGTGGTCTGTTCGCAGATGGGCTGGATTCGGGCGATGAAGGGTCACGTCGACCTTGCCGCCGAGATGAAGTTCCGCGACGGCGACGGCCCGCGCTTCGCCTTCCACGCGCAAACGACCGACAAGATCCTGATCCTCGGATCGCAGGGCCGGGTGTACACGCTTTCGGCCAATGCCCTGCCGGGCGGGCGGGGGTTGGGTGAACCGGTGCGCCTCATGGTCGATCTGCCCAACGAGGTTCAGATCGTCGACCTGTTCGTCCACACGCCGGGCACCAGGCGCCTCATGGCGTCCAGCGCGGGCGACGGCTTCGTGGTGGCCGAGGAGGAGATTCTGGCCCAGACCCGCTCGGGCAAGCAGGTGCTCAACGTCCGGGACGGTGTGACCGCGCTGGTGTGCCGCGCGATCGCCGAGGGCGACACCCATGTCGCCACGGTCGGAGAGAATCGCAAGCTGCTCATTTTCCCGCTGGACGAATTGCCGGAGATGGGGCGTGGCAAGGGCGTGCGGCTCCAGAAGTTCAAGGATGGCGGGCTGAGTGATGCGCGGACCTTCTCGCTTGCCGACGGCCTGACATGGCTCGATCCGGCAGGGCGGACCCGCACCGAGGTGGAGCTTGCCGAATGGACATCGCGCCGCGCTTCCGCTGGCCGCATGGCACCACGCGGCTTCCCGCGCGACAATCGGTTCACCTGAGGATTGCCGCGCTTGGCGCTGTAGGCACACTTCCGCGTCAACGGTCAATCGGCGGCTTTACCCTCTGCGTCGGGCGACCTATCCTGCCGCCTGACCCAGAATGCCCCTTCGGGAGATATTTGATGCTTCGCATTGCAAGATTCGCGGTTCTCGCGCCGGTACTCGCCCTGATGGCCTGCGCCGCCGGTGACCCGCTCGATGAAGAATTGCCGCCGATGGGCGATTTCCGCCTCGCCCACAACATCGTCGTCGCCGAGAACATGCAGCAGGTTCCGCCGTCCCGGAACGCCACGCCCGAGGAATGGGAAGAGATTCTCGTGGCCGAGATCGACCGCCGCTTCGGCGGATACGAGGGTGACCGCCTCTATCACATCGGGATCGCCGTGGATGGCTACTCGCTGGCCCCTCCGGGCATTCCGATCATCCTCAGCCCGCGCTCCGTGCTGGTTTTGTCGGTGAACATCTGGGACGACGCCCTTGGCCGCAAGCTGCACGATGAACCCGAGCAGATCATCGTCTTCGAAGGCGCTTCGCCGGAGACGCTTCTGGTGGGCTCGGGCATCGCCCGAAACCGCAACGAACAGATGCAGATCCTCGCCCGCAACGCGGCGCGCCGTGTCCAGCTTTTCATGCTGCAGAACCCCGAGTGGTTCAATATCACCGATGCGGAAGCGGAAGAGGCACTGAGCAACGTCGGTGCGCTTGCCGAAGCCGCGGAGGAGGCTGCGGCCGTGGAGCAGGCCGTCGGTGAAGCCGAAAATGGTGCCGCCGCGAGCGAATGATCGTCTGTTCGATCACCAACATGACTTGATTTTCCCGCGCCGCCCGAATAGGTGGCGCGCGATGATGAAACCGGTCTGCGATACTTCAGGTGCGCAGACCGCAAATTACGGGGTGCCGTCGGGCCAGATGGCCCGCCACGCGCGAAGGAGGCCATCATGGCAAAGGAAAAGTTTCAACGTAACAAGCCGCATGTGAACA
>WVSM01000007.1 GCA_015689645.1 Rhodobacterales bacterium HKCCE4037 | reverse complement strand
GGCCCCGGTGCCGAACATCGCGCCCGCCATCGCGCCCTCGCCGGTGCCGCAGCCGGTCGCCGGCATCCAGCCCGCCCCGGTGATCGCGCCGCAGTCGCCGCTGGCCCAGGATGTCGTCACGATCGAGCCGATCATCGTGGAGCCCAACATCGGCGCCTTGGGTGTGCAGCAGTTCCAGGTCCAGCAGTAAGCCGGAACCTGTCCATCGCAGACGGCGCGTCCGAAAGGGCGCGCCGTCCTGCATTTCGGTCGCTCCAAAAAAGTGCGTTTCAGTGCCTCGCGCCCCCTTCACAACCGCAATCGGAGCGGCTAGAGAGCGGCGCACTACCTGATCACGTGCGGTCGTGGCGGAATTGGTAGACGCGCAGCGTTGAGGTCGCTGTGGGGTAACTCCCGTGGAAGTTCGAGTCTTCTCGACCGCACCAATCACTCCCTGAAATCGCGACTTGTTTTCCTGCGGCCCGGTGGGCGGCGCATCGTGTATGTGCGCCCGCGTTCAGGCGTCGAACCGGATTTCAAAGGCGGTACCTCGATCCGACTCCGCAAGGGCGATGGTCGCCCCGGACTGCGCGAGAACCGACTTCACGATGCTGAGGCCCATGCCGGTGCCGCCCTCGCTCCGGCGGGAGGTGAAGAAGGGCTCGAAGATGCGGTCGCGGTTGCCGGGGCTGATGCCGGTGCCGTTGTCGGACAAGGTGAAGCCCGTGTCGGTCGCCGACACGCGCACCTCGCTGGCCCCGTGACCTTCGGCATTCTCGATCAGGTGACGCAGCACGATCGACAGCGCCTCGGACGACAGGGGCACGCTGCGGCCCGGCCCGTCCATCGAAAGGGTCAGGCGCGGAAAGAGCGGTTCGATGTCCTTCAGCGTGTCACCAAGATCGCTGGTCCCGTCCGCGGCCAGCTGCCCGACGGCGGAATATTCGCGCATCCTTGCCAGCAGATGCTCCATCCGATCTGCATCGCGCGCGATGTTCTCAAGGAACTTCGCCTGCCGTTCTGGGGGCATGTCGCTGTCCTGCATCAACTCCACCGCGCCCTTGATCGCGGTCAGGGGCGATTTCATCTCGTGGCTGACATGGGCGGTATAGGTCTTCAGCGTCGTCTGCTGGTCCTGCAACCGGTTCGCCATGGTGCCGAAGCTGGTGGCCAGCGTCTCGATCTCGCGGGTGCCGTAGTGATCCAGCGGCTCCCAGCGCGCATCGGAGGCGCCGAAGGTCTCGGTCCGGGCGGCGAGCCTGCGGATCGGGCGCGAGACGAAGCGCCAGAACAGGTAGCCGATCAGGAACGTCGACATCAGCACGAAGACCGCCGCGCTCACGAGGTTGAGGCGTTCGCCGTAGAGGAAGCGGAAGATGTGGTTGGGCGTGCGGTTGAGGTAGACGACGCCGACGATATCCTCGTCGACCATCACGGGCATGGCCACGAAGATCCGCACGCGCGTGCCCTGGCTCGTGCGGTAGATCAGCGGCTCGGCCGTCGAACGGATCCGGCGGCGCGGGACGGAGGCGACTTCGCCGTTCAGCGCCAGCGCGACCTCCTGCACATGGCCGAGGTAGACCCCGGTTTCCGCCGAGCCCGCGATGACGGTGCCGAAGCGGTCGAGGAAGCGGTAGCCCGCCAGCGTCTGCTCCTGCGCGCCGATGGCGATGTGGGAGAGCGCGGGCGCGATCTCCCGGTAGGGGGCGGCGATTTCCTCGGTTGCCGGAAGTCCGTCGGGCCGGGGGCCGAGGATCGTCTGCGGGTTCACGGTGACCGCCGGGAACAGCGGCTGGAACGCGCGGCGGCCGGTGCCGGGGATCGGCTCGGACGGCAGGCCGGCGGCGTCGCGGTAAAGCTCCTCATAGGTGGCGGTCAGAACGGCGGCCTGCATCAGCAGGCTTTCCTCGGTCTGCTGCACAAGCTGGTTGGCGTAGAACCGGAACAGCGTCAGGCCCGCGAAGGGCAAGCAAAGGACCAGCACCAGCATGGCGAGGATCACGCCGCCAAGTCCGGGGCGCCACTTCCGGCGATTCACGCGGGTGGTCAGGCGCGGCCTCATGCGGGCAGGCACGGGCCCATCCGCAGGCCGATGCCGTGGACCGTCACGATGCTGTCGGCGCAGCCTGCATCCGCCAGTTTCTTGCGGATATTCCGGATGTGGCTGTCGATGGTGCGGTCGGAGACATGGATGTTGTGGCCGTAGACGGCATCGACCAGCGCGTTGCGCTTGGCGACCTTGTCGGGGTGGGTCAGCAACGCCTCGAGCAGGTTGAACTCCGATTGTGTCAGCGCCACCTGTGCGCCCGCGAAACTGCACTGGTGCCGGTCGGGGTCGAGGGTCAGCGCGCCATGGGTCAGCGTCTCCGCCGGTGCCGCGCGGCCCGCAGACCGCTTCAGGATCGCCTTGATCCGGGCCACCAGTTCGCGCGGCGAAAAGGGCTTGGTGACGTAATCGTCACCGCCGATCTCCATGCCGAGGATACGGTCGATCTCGTCATCGCGCGCGGTCAGGAACAGGATCGGCACATCCGAGGTCTTGCGGAGTTCCTTGCAGACGTCGAAGCCGTCCATCTCGGGCAGGCCCACGTCGAGCACGACAAGATCGGGCGCGCCGCCCTGCGCCTTGGCCAGCCCCGCCGCGCCATCGGCGGCGAAGTCCGCCTGAAACCCTGCGGCCTCGACGGCAAAGCCGATCACGTCGCGGATATTGGGATCGTCATCGACGATCAGCAGGGTGGCGGGCATGGGACGCGGCCTCACAGGTCGTGGTGGGCGGTAAGATACGCATCAAGGCGCCAGCGGCGAAAGCCCCATTCCTGCCAGCTCTCGATCGGCTGGAAGGTGACGGCGGGCCGGCCATCGGCGCCGCAAGTGACCGCGTCATTGACCGGGCCGTAATCCCACATCGCGGGGATCACCTGTTCGCCGAGGCCACACAGGTAATGCATGTCGAGGCGGCCGTCCGGCAGGTCCGCCGAGAGGTTATGGTCGGCGATGATATGGGTGAAGTTCACGAAGCAGCAGAGGTAGAGGGTTGCCACCGCGGCCGCCGCGTTCCAGCGGACCAGCCAGCCGAGCGGGCGGGATTGCGCCACCTGGAACAGCACCAGCACCAGGCCGAGGGCGATCAGGCCCATCCAGATGAAGGATGCGAGCCGCAGGTGGGTCAGACCGTAGGCCCCGACGTAGAGGTCCAGCCGGATTGCAGCGGTACAGACCAGAACCAGCGTCTGCCCGAGCCAGCCGTAGACCAGCCAGCGCAGGCGTTTGTCCTCGGCCACCAGCCGGTGGGTCAGCGCGGCGAAAAGGCCCGCCAGAAGCGCCGTCACCATCAGCGGATAGGCGCCGCGATGGGCATACTCGGCATAACTCATCCCCTCGGGCAGGCTGACACCGCCGGTCAGGATCGACAGGTCCGACAGGGTCTGCACGGCGAAGATGGCATTGAACAGGACCAGCGACAGGCGCAGCGAGCGGCGGTTGAGGAACCCGGCGCTGAGGTCGTGGTCGGGCAGGGTGAAGGCCGACGGGTCCCGCCGCAGGGCATGGGTGTTGAGGTAGGGCCAGAGCACGCAGGCCAGCCCGCCCCAGAACAGCATCCGCAGGATCGCGTCCAGGCGGAGCGGTCCGACCTCGGCCATGCCCGACAGGGCGCGACCGGCCAGCGGGTTGGCCATCGCGAAAAGCGCAACGAAAACCAGCGCCAGAGCTGCGGGAAGGGCGTAGGCGCGGGCAAAGGCCTGCCAGTCTGACCGCGTGTGGCACGCCCGCACCTTGCCGTTGATGCGGCGCGGCAGCAGCGCGAGGCCGGCGCCGGAGGCGCGGGCAAAAAGCCGTGCCGTGCCGCCCCATTGCATCACGCGGCCCTGTGCGACCCAACCCAGCAGTACCACGATGCCACCGAGGCTGAAGGCCAGCGAAACGGGCTGCGCCTGTTCGATCACCGGCAGGTTGCAGATCAGTGCGAAGCCCATGGCAAAGGCCCATTCGCGGGGCGTTGCCCTGACAGGCTTGAAGGCCACCATGGCCGCCGACAGGCCGAGGCAGAAGACGGCGACCGACAGTCCGGGTGTCTGGCCCCAGAAGCTGACATCGGCCAGCGCGATCAGGATCAGCAGCGTCAGAAGCGCCGCCTTGCCGTCCGAGATCTTCGCGCCAAGGCCGCGGATAGGGCGCGCGTCGATGCGGGCCGGGTTCGGCGTATCTGTCAGCCACCAGGCGTCCTGGGTCAGGCGCCGGGGAAGGCCGCGAATGGTAAACTGTCCGCTCATGTCGTTTTTCTCCGCTCGAAGGGGTTTCGTTGCAGAGAAGATCGCAAGGCCGATTGCGCAGGGTTGGCGCAGCCCGTGCAGGGGGTGAGGGCATTGCGTGCAGGTTTCGTGCAGACGGTTCAGGAAACCTCGGCGCCGGTTATCTGCATCGCGTGAAGCCGCGCGTAAGTACCGCCCTCCGCCAGCAGGCCGTCATGGGTGCCTTCCTCGACGACGCGGCCATGGTCCATCACGACGATCTTGTCGGCATCGCGGATGGTCGAAAGCCTGTGCGCGATGACAAGGGTCGTGCGGCCCTCCGACAGTCGGTCGAGGGCCGCGCCCACCAGTCGCTCGGACTGGGCATCCAGCGCCGAGGTCGGCTCGTCCAGCAGCAGGATCGGCGCGGCCTTCAGCATCGCGCGTGCGATCACCACGCGCTGGCGCTGGCCGCCCGAAAGCGCCGAACCGCGCGGCCCGACCACCGTGTCGAGGCCCTGCGGAAAGGCCTGCGCGAAATCCATCACTTCGGCATCGCGCGCAGCATCCTCGACGGCGGCGTCCGTCGCGTCGAGCGCACCCATGCGGATATTGGCCCGGATGCTTTCATCGAACAGCGCGGTTTCCTGCCCCACCACTGCGATGGTGCTGCGCAATATGGCAAGGTCGGCCTGGCTCACGGGCACCGCGCCGATACGGATCTGGCCCGATTGCGCCTCGACCAGCCGGGTCAGCGCCGCGAAGACGGTTGTCTTGCCCGCCCCGGACGCGCCCACAAGCGCGGTGGTCTGGCCTGCCTTCGCGGTGAAGCTGAGACCGTTGAGAACCGGCGCGTCCCCATATCCGAAATGCACATCCTCGAACACGATATCGCCCGGCTCCAACGGCTCGGCCGGATCGGGCGACAGGATCGTGGGGTGTGTCTCCAGCACGTCGTAGAGCCGTTCCAGCGAGGCCCCGGCGGCCTGCACCTGCGCGGCGATGCCCGACAGGCGGCGCAAGGGTTCGAACAGAAGGCCAAGGGCGGTGAAGAAAGACATGAACTCGCCGAGCGTCTTCTCGCCCGCGATGATGTCCTGCCCTCCGACGTAGAGGACGGCCACGAACCCGAGTGCCGCGACGATGTCGATCATCGCCGGGTTGGCCGCGCTGCCGATCCGCGTGCGCATCGACGGGCGAAGGAAGGCCTGCACGGCAGCGTGGAACCGGTTTTGCTCGGTGGTCTCCAATCGGTTGAGCTTGATGGTCTGCACGCCATGGAAGATCTCGTCGAGCCGTGTCGAAAGGTCCGCCGCCGCCGCGCGCGCCATTCGCGAGGTCCGCTTGATGAAGGCCTGCACTGCCAGAAGCGGCAGGATCAGGACCGGCACACCCAGCATTGCGAACAGGGTCCAGCGCCAATCGGTGTACAGCATGACCGCGAGGAGCGAGATCAGCGTGATCGCGTCCCGTCCCAGCGACATCAGGGCGTTCGACGACACGTTCTGCAGCGCCGTGGTATCACCCCTGACCCGTTCGATCAGGGCGCCGGGCGGATTCGTCTGAAAAAAGGCCAAGTCCAGCGTCAGAAGGTGGCTCAGCAGACGGGTCTGAAGGCTGGCGACCACCCGCATTCCAACGCCCACGACGAGGATGCGCTGCAAGAAGCCCGCCGTGGCGCGCAGCACGAACAGCCCGCCGATCAGCAGCGCGACCCAGACCACGCCGTCCATCGAGCCCGCGGAAAAGAGCGTGTCGAAGAGTGGCTGCACGGCCCAGGCAAACGCGCCGATCGCGGCACCCTCGACGCTCATCAGCACGACGGCCAGCACCAGCAGCGGCCAGAATCGCCGGATGTGCTCGGACCACAGCCGGCGCCAGAGGCGAACGTCGGGGCCTTTCGAAACGGAAGTGTCGGTCACGCGCGGTCCGGCTTCTGGGGGAAATTCGGCAATGGAGGTCATCCTCGCGGGTCTGTGCATGCCTTGGCGCAAGGGTTACGCCGTTTGCAGCATGCGCACAAGACGGGGGCAAATCCTCCGAAAATGCCGTTTTCCGCACCTGATTGGCCGGATTTGCCCTTAAAATTCAGGAAATCTGGGTTTGAACTGTACCATCCAAAAGGCTTTGGTTGCACCTCGGGGTGATCCGCGATTAGTCTTTGGCCCGATAAAGCAGGCACGGGGCAATCCCGGAGACACTGCGAAAGACAACAGGGGAGTGGGGTTTGACCTCGGACCAGACGGACGCATTCGTCGCCTTTGACCGTGTGCAGAAAAGTTATGATGGCGAGGTTCTCGTCGTCAAAGATCTCAACCTTCACATCGGGCGGGGCGAATTCCTGACCATGCTTGGGCCGTCCGGCTCCGGCAAGACCACCTGCCTGATGATGCTGGCCGGGTTCGAGACCGCCACCCATGGCGAGATCACGCTCGACGGCAAACCCATCAACAACATCCCGCCCCACAAGCGCGGCATCGGCATGGTGTTCCAGAACTACGCGCTGTTCCCGCACATGACGGTGGGCGAGAACCTGTCGTTCCCGCTGGAAGTGCGCAAGATCGGCAAGTCCGAGCGCGAGGGGAAGATCAAGCGCGCGCTGGACATGGTCCAGATGGGCGATTTCATCAACCGCCGCCCGGCGCAGCTTTCGGGCGGTCAGCAGCAGCGCATCGCGCTGGCCCGCGCGCTGGTGTTCGAGCCTGAGCTTGTCCTGATGGACGAACCTCTCGGCGCGCTCGACAAGCAGCTTCGCGAGACGCTGCAGTTCGAGATCACCAACCTTGCGCACGAGCTTGGGATCACCACGGTCTACGTGACCCACGACCAGACCGAGGCGCTGACCATGTCGGACCGCGTCGCCGTGTTCGACGATGGCCGCATCCAGCAGCTTGCCGCGCCCGACACGCTCTACGAGGAGCCGCAAAACAGCTTCGTCGCGCAGTTCATCGGCGAGAACAACACGCTTCAGGGCACGGTCTCGAAGATGAATGGCGACATGTGCGAAGTGACGCTCGCCGACGGCTCGCTTATCGACGCGGTGCCGGTCAACGTCAGCGCCGTGGGCGAGAAGACGCAGGTGTCGATCCGGCCCGAGCGGGTCGAGATGGACCCCAATCGCCTGACGCCCGGTGCCCACACGCTGAAGGCCGAGGTGAAGGAATTCGTCTACATGGGCGATATCTACCGGACCCGGCTGTCCGTCGCCGGCGTGGACGACTTCATCATCAAGACACGAAATGCCCCCGACCAGCGCAGGCTGACACCGGGGGAGCAGATCGAGATCGGCTGGCGTCCGCAGGATTGCCGCGCTCTCGATGCATAGAGCCCCGTAGGGGGCCGACAAACCCGTTCAACGGAAGTCCAACCAAGGAGAGACTGACTATGAAACTCAAGAGCCTTATGCTCCTGACCACCGGTGCGGCACTGGCCGTCACCTCCGCGCACGCACAGGAAATGGCGGATTCCATGACCCTCGTATCCTGGGGCGGCGCCTACCAGACCAGCCAGCAGCGCGCCTATTCCGAGCCCTACGCCGAAATGAACGAAGGCCTGGAAATCATCTGGGACGAAAGCTCGCCCGAAGCCGTTGCGCGCATGCGCGCCATGGATGAAGCCGGCAACGTGACCTGGGACGTCGTCGACGTCGTCGCATCCGACGCCATCCGTCTGTGCGACGAAGGCCTGGCGATGGAAATCGACCACGACGAGATGCTGGCACCCGGCGACGACGGCTCCACGCCGACCGAAGATTTCGGCGATCTGATCGTCTCCGACTGCTTCATCCCGCAGATCGTCTACTCGACGACCGCCGGCTACCGGACCGACGTGGAAGAGTGGAACGGCAACACGCCGAGCGACATCTGCGCGATCTTCGATCTGGAGAACTTCCCGGGTCAGCGCACGCTGGAACGTCGTCCGATCAACAACCTCGAATGGGCGCTGCTGTGCTCGGGTGTTGCAATGGAAGACCTCTACGACACGCTCGAAACCGAGGAAGGCATCGAGCAGGCGTTCGCAATGCTCGACACCATCCGTGACGAGACGATCTGGTGGAACTCCGCTGCAGAAGCCATCCAGGCGCTGGCCGACGGCGAAGCCGTGATCGGCTCGACCTACAATGGCCGTCTGTTCTCCGCCATTGAGGAGCAGGATCAGCCGATTGCGATGCTGTGGGACGCGCAGGTGTTCGACCTCGACGGCTGGGTCATCCCCGAAGGTCTGCCCGAGGATCGTCTGGCCCGCGCGATGGACTTCATCTATTTCGCGACCGACACCCAGCGTCTGGCCGACCAGGCCGCCTACATCTCGTATGGTCCGGCCCGCGCCTCCTCGGCGCCGCTGGTTGGCACCCACGCCGATCTCGGCATCGAGATGGCGCCGCACATGCCGACCGATCCGGCAAACGCCGAGCGCACGATCCTGTTCAACTACCTCTGGTGGGCAGACTATCGTGACGATCTGGACGCACGCTTCCAAGCGTGGCTGGCCCAGTAATCGCGGGGTAGGGCGCTTCGCGCGCCCATCCGTCACAAACGCCGGGGCGGGGTCGTCCGCCCCGGCAACCTGACGACCGACGAGGGGCAGAGGGGCACATGCCAAAAGGCTATATCATCGGCCACATCACGGTGAACGATCCCGAGGCGTACAAGGAATACGTCGAGAAGGACACGCCGATCCTGCTGAGCCACGGTGCGAAACCGATCGTGCGCGGCGGCAAGGCCGAGGTCATGGAGGGCGAGACCCACCAGCGCCACGTCGTCTTCGAATTCGAAAGCTACGAGGCCGCGATGGCCGCCTACAACGATCCCGAATACCAGCAAGTCGCCGAGATCCGCCGCCGCACCGCCGACAGCGTGATCCTTGTCGTCGAGGGCGTGGAATGAGCCGCCCCGACTGGATCGCACCCGATCGGGCGCAAGTGACGCCCTTTGCCATCTGCCGCAAGCCGGAAGAGGTGATCGCCTTTGCCGAGACCGTGTTCGATGCACGCCTCGTGCGTCCGGTCCTTCATCATCACGACGGCAAGGTGTGGAACGCGGAATTGCGCATCGGCGAGGGGTCGGTGCTGATCGGCGAGGCCTCGGACGGGTTCGAGCGGCCCGCCTTCATCTACGTCCACGTGCCCGACACCGACGCCACGTTCCGCAAGGCGCTCGAGAATGGTGGCACCGAATTCATGGCCCCCACGATGCAGTTCTACGGCGATTACGACGGCGGCGTGGAAGACATGGGCGGCAATATCTGGTGGATCGGCACGCATCGCGAAACGCTGTCCCCCGACGAAATCGAAACCCGCGCCCGCGCCGAAGAGCGTCAGCGCGCCGGAGACCCAGCATGAGTGACGCAACAGGCCCAGACCAGTTCACAGGCGCGACGCCGGACAACGCGATCCGCAATGCCGAGCGGTCCGATGGACCGATGCTTGCCGCCGATGGCCGCCCGCTGAAGCGATCGCTTGCTCGTGCCTTGCGTGCCCAGAAGATGCGGGCACTGATGCTGATCGCGCCGCTTCTCGTGTTTATCCTGGTCACCTTCATCGCGCCGATCGTGGACATGCTGTTCCGCTCGGTCGAGAACCAGATCGTGTCCGAGACCCTGCCGCGCACCGTTGTGGCGCTGGAGGAATGGGACCCGTCGGACGTGCCGGACAACGCGACCTTTGCCGCGCTGGCCTATGATTTCATGGCGGCCGCAGAGCGGCGCGAGCACACGCGCCTCGGCAGCCGCTTGAACTATGAAACGACCGGCATTTCTTCGCTGTTCCGCCAGACCGGACGCAGCGTGGACGACGTGGGCGAGGAATATGCCGAGCAGTTCATCGCGCTGAACGCCGCCTGGGAAGAGCCCGAGACATGGGCCACGCTGATGGGCGCGGCCAGTTGGGTCGAAGAGAATTCCGGCGAGGTCGAGGGGGCAGGGACGTTGTTCCAGCTGTCGCCCACCGCCCGCGACGCCTTCCCCGAGGCTGCCGATGCCTATCGCTCCTTCGCCCGCACGATCCAGAGCGAGGATGACGACAGCCCCATGGCCGAAGAGCCGTGGAACACGGTCTACCTTGCGCTCTACCGCGACCTGTCGGCCGGATACGCGACAGAATACGACGGCCCGATGGCCGAGCTGATCGCCGAGGCGATCCCGGCGGTCGCCGATTTCGAGGGGATGACCCCGCGCGAGGCTTTCGAGGCCATCGACGAAGAATGGATGAACCTGCAGATATGGGGCACGATTGAGGCCTTTTCGGACCCATTCACCGCCGGCTATTTCCTGACCTCCGTCGACTTGCAACTGACGCCGCAGGGCGTTGAGCAGCAGCCCGAGGAGCAGCGCATCTATCGCCTGCTGTTCTGGCGCACGCTGTTCATGTCGGGTGTCATCACGATCAGCTGCATCCTGCTGGCCTACCCGATTGCCTACCTGCTTTCGAACCTGCCGACGCGCTCATCCAACCTGTTGCTGATCCTCGTGCTTCTGCCGTTCTGGACCTCGCTGCTGGTGCGGACCTCCGCCTGGAAGGTGCTGCTGCAACAGCAGGGGGTGATCAACGATATCCTCGTCTGGATCGGGCTGGTCGCCGACGATGCGCGGTTGGCGCTGATCAACAACCAGCTCGGCACAATCATCGCGATGACGCACATCCTGTTGCCGTTCATGATCCTGCCGATGTTCTCGGTGATGAAGACGATCCCGCCCAGTTACGTGCGGGCGGCGAAATCGCTTGGCGCGACGAACTGGACGGCCTTCTGGCGGGTCTATTTCCCCCAGTCGATCCCGGGGATCGGCGCGGGCTGTATCCTCGTCTTCATCCTCGCCATCGGTTACTACATCACGCCGGAACTGGTGGGCGGACGGACGGGCACGTTCATCTCGAACCGGATCGCCTTCCACATCTCGTCCAGCCTGAACTGGGGTCTCGCGGCCGCGCTCGGCTCGATCCTGCTGGCGGTGGTTCTCATCCTCTACTGGCTCTACGACCGGATCGTGGGCATCGACAACGTGAAGCTGGGGTAAGCAGACATGGACACCAAACTTCCCCCCTATGCCACCTTCGGGCAGCGCGTCTGGTTCTACGGGTTCCGGGTGCTGTGCGGGCTGATCTTCTTCTTCCTGATCGCCCCGATCCTGATCATCATCCCGCTCAGCTTCAACGCCGAGAACTTCTTCACCTTCACGCCGGGGATGCTGGCGCTCGATCCCGAGGCCTACAGCCTGCAGCATTACGAGGAGTTCTTCGGCCAAACCGGAAACCCGTGGCGGGGCCTGCTGATCGGTCTGGTGATCGGCGCCGTCATCACGGTGGTCCTGAAACTTTGGAAGGGCAATCTCAATCTGTTTCCCATCCTGATCGGCGCCATTCTGGGCGTGATCGTCGGCAAGCTCTGGGGGCTTGAGGGTGAGGAATGGATGACGCCGCTGAGAAACTCGCTGGCGATCGCGCCGGTGGCGACGATGCTGTCGGTGGGCTTCGGGACGCTGGCGGCCATCGGGCTGAGCCAGACCCACGTGCCGTTCAAGGGGGCGATCATGGCGATCCTGATCTCGCCCATGATCGTGCCGCTGATCATCTCGGCCGCGGGCATGTATTTCTTCTACAGCCGCATCGGGCTTCAGGGCACCTACTGGGGTGTGGTGCTGGCCCACGCGGCGCTGGGTATTCCTTTCGTCATCATCACCGTCACGGCGACGCTGGTCGGCTTCGACCGGTCGCTGACGCGGGCGGCGGCGAACCTGGGGGCCAACCCGGTCACGACCTTCTTCCGCATCCAGATGCCGCTGATCCTGCCGGGTGTGATCTCGGGCGGGCTGTTCGCCTTCATCACCTCGTTCGACGAGGTCGTGGTGGTGATCTTCGTGGGCTCCGCCGGGCAGCAGACGTTGCCGTGGCAGATGTTCACCGGCCTGCGCGAGCAGATCAGCCCGGTCATCCTGGCGGCTGCGACGATTCTCGTGACGATCTCGATCATACTGCTGACGGTGGTGGAACTGCTCAGGCGGCGGTCCGAGCGTCTGCGAGGCCTCAGCCCGAGCTGAGGCGGTGTGCAAGCTTGCACACATAGGCCATGTAACTGACAGGAAACGGTTTTCCGTTTCCTGTTAACCCAATCTTAACCCGCCACGCCTGTCTTTGACGGCGCGACTGTCAGACGGGTGACGCCCGCTTCCCTCTGCGCCGGGATGAAACCTTATGAATGTGCGTTCAGGGGCGTGGACCTTTCCTTCGAGGGCGGCGGAACCGATGACCGCTTCACAGGTTCACCAATGCAGCGAGCGGCATCAGCGGTCGAGGTCTCGTCAGCGTCACATAATTCTCTCGCTTGGACGGCCTTGATGGAACTCGAAGTCAATGTTCACCTGAAATACCAATTGTCCGGTCCGACGGACATGCTGCTGCAGATCGAGGTCGCCGACCTGGCCGACCAGAGGCTGCAATCGTCAAAACTCGACACGTCCGAAGTGGATCACCTGGCTCGGGTTGCGGCGGACGATGGACTTGGCGAGCGCACCTGGCTGCGGGCGGATGGCGAATTTTCCTGTGATTACGCCGCGCGTGTGGTCATCGACCGACCGGTGCTTGATGTCGGGGCGTTGGCCGCCGTGCCACCCCACCTGCTGCCGGGGGACGCCGTTCGCTACCTGATGCCGTCGAGATATTGCCCGTCCGACCGGTTCCACTCCTTCGTGGAGGCGGAATTCGGAGACTGCCAAGGGGGAGCCAGGATTGTCGCAATGCGCGACTGGATCAACAACGCCTTCAGCTATGTCCCCGGTTCAAGCGACTCTCAGACAACGGCGCTGGAAAGCTTCGTCCAACGCGAGGGCGTCTGCCGCGATTATGCGCACGTCATGATCGCGCTCGCGCGCGCATCGGCCATCCCGGCCAGGTTCGCGAGCGTCTACGCCCCCGGTGTGACGCCGCCGGACTTTCATGCCGTGGCCGAAGTTTATCTCGACGGAACGTGGCATCTGGTCGATGCCACGGGCATGGCACCGGCCGACACGATCGCGCGGATCGGTGTTGGGCCGGACGCCGCGGGTGTCGCGTTTCTCAGCGTTTTCGGATCGACCACGCTGATGGAGCAGACAGTCTCCGTGACCGCATAGCCCGGGATCGCCGCGCGGCACCCGGACAGGGCTGCCGGCCGGCTACCCCAGCACCGCGATCCAGGCCGCCGCCGTCAGCACCGTCAGCGCCGTTCCGACCAGAAGCGAGGTTGCCGCCACGCGCCGGGCGCAGCCGTACATGTCGGCGAAGATGTAGGTGTTCACGCCGGGGGCCATGGCCGCAGTTACAACCGCCGATTGCAACTGCATCTGGCTGAGGCCGAAGCCTGTGCCCAGGCCGAAGGCCACTGCCGGGTGCAGGATCAGCGACAGGACGCAAACCATGATGACAACGCCCACGTCACCCTCGGGCTTGTAGCGGTAGAGCACGCCGCCGAGCCCGAAGAGAGCAGCAGGCAGGGCGGCGCGGATCATCAAGTCGAGCGCCTCGCGCAGCACACCCGGGATCGGAACGCCGCTGAAGTTCACCGCGAAGCCGAGCATGATGCCGATCATCAGGGCGTTCTGGAACATCGCCTTGGCGACCGTTCCGGCCAGTTTCGGGCCGCGCGTCTCGGCCCGGACAATCTCCATCGTGGTGATGCCGAGCAGGTAGCAGAAGGGGGCATGGAAAGCGATGATCGTGAAGTTCGGCCCAAGCGCGTCGGCCCCGTAGGCGCGTTCCGAAATCGGCAGGCCCAGAAGCACGGTGTTGGCGAAAAGCGCCGAGAAGCCGATGGCGACGCTGTCGGTCCAGGGGCGTCCGAAGATCAGCCGTGCGCCGAACATCCCGGCGAAGAAACAGAGGGTCGAGCCGGTATAGAACGAGATCAGGATGCGCAGATCGAACACCACGTCGAGGTCGATGGTGGCGATGGCCGAAAACAGCAGGCAGGGGATCGCGAATTTCTGGGTGAAGATCATCAGCCCGTCGACGGCGCTGTCCTTGAACAGGCCGCGCCAGACGGCGGCATAGCCCGCACCCACGACAAGGAAGACGGGCAGGACGATGGCGAGAAGATCGAGCATGTCAGCGGCTTAACGCGTTGGCGGGGCGAAGGGAATGCAGGGGGATTGCAAGGGTGCCATGCGTTTGGGGGGATGTGCCCTCAATCAGCGACCGTGATGCACATCCCGTCGTAGGCCGGCGTCACGTGGTCGGGCGTCTCTGCCGCCACCGTCTCGTAATCGAGGTCGATGTGCATGTTGGTCAGCACCGCGCGCCTCGGGGCGGCGCGTTCGATCCATTCCAGCGAGTTCGCGAGGTGCGAGTGGCTGGGGTGCGGGTCGCGGCGGAGCGCGTCGAGTATCCAGGTGTCGAGGCCTTCGAGCACCGGCCACGTGGCCTCGGGGATGTCCGAGACGTCGGGCAGGTAGGCCACGTCGCCCACGCGGAAGCCGAGCGCGTCGATATTGCCGTGGATGACTTCGAACGGCGTGAAGGTGATCGCGCCGCCGGGGCCGTCGATCACCACGTCGCCGTCGATCCCGTTGATGTCGAGGATCGGCGGATAGGCGGAGCCGGGCGGTTGCACGAAGGCATAGCCGAAGCGGTTCAGCAGGTCGTTGGTCGTGGCCCCATCGGCATAGACCGGCAGGCGCGCGCGCATGTTGAAGACGATCATCCGCAGGTCGTCGAGGCCATGGACGTGGTCGGCATGGGAATGGGTATAGATCACCGCGTCGAGCCGCCCGGTGCCGGTGCCCAGAAGCTGCGCGCGCAGGTCGGGGGAGGTGTCGATCAGGACGGTGGTGGTGCCCGCGTCGGCCACCCGCTCGACCAGCAGGGAACAGCGGCGGCGCGTGTTCTTCGGGTTGTCGGGGTCGCAATCGCCCCAATGTCCGCCAAGGCGCGGCACACCGCCGGAGGAGCCACAGCCAAGGATAGTGAAGCGCAGCTCGGCCATTCAGGCGGCGTCCCTGTAGTCCGCGGCTTTCCAGAACAGCCGGTCGAAATTGGCGGAGGTCTGGGCGGCAAAATCCTCGTAGCTGAGGTCGAACACCTCGGCGCCGACGCGGGCGGTATGGGCGGTGAAGGCGGGCTCGTTGCGCTTGCCGCGATGGGGCGGGGGCGCGAGG
The DNA here is from genome assembly GCA_015689645.1 of Rhodobacterales bacterium HKCCE4037. Lineage (GTDB taxonomy): Bacteria > Pseudomonadota > Alphaproteobacteria > Rhodobacterales > Rhodobacteraceae > Gymnodinialimonas. The sequence continues at coordinate 217,297 of WVSM01000007.1, read as the reverse complement.
TAGGGGCTGTCGGTTTCCACGAGGATGCGGTCGATGGGCGCGCTGGCGAAGATATCGCGCAGCGCCTGCGATTTCGGGAAGGCGGCGATGCCGGACATCGACAGGTAGAAGCCGAGATCGAGGGCGGCTTCGGCCAGCGCGGCGGAGCTGGAGAAGCAATGCATGACGCAGGAATAGGCGCCGGCGCGGTGTTCCTCGGTCAGGATGCGGGCCATGTCGTCATCGGCGTCGCGTGCGTGGATTATGAGCGGCAGGCCGGTGCGGCGCGCGGCTTCGATATGGATGCGGAGGCTGTCCTGTTGGATGGCCTTGGTCTCCGCGGTGTAGTGGTAGTCGAGCCCGGTCTCGCCGATGCCGACGAATTTCGGGTGTCGGGCGAGGGTTTCCAGCGTCTCGACGGCGATCAGAGGCTCTTCGCCCGCGCGCATCGGGTGGGTGCCGGCGGCCCAGAACACCGGGTCGTGCGCCTCGGCGATGGCCTGGACATTCGGCGCGTTCTGCAGCCGCGTACAGATCGTGACCATGCGCGTCACGCCCGCCGCGACGGCGCGGTCGATGACGTCGGGCACCTCTTCCACGAGGCCCTCGAAATCGAGGTGGCAATGGCTGTCGACGATCTGTGGCTGGGTCATGAAGCTCTATGCGGCAAGGCGGGCCGCGGTGCGGTCCAGGTCGAGGAAGATATCGAAGATGAGCGCGGCAGGGTCAAGGTTGACCGCCTTGCCGCGCCGTGCGCGGGCGGTGAGGGATTGCGCGAGGTTGGCCCAGTCGCGGGCTTTCGCTGGCGTGGGGGCAAGGCGGGCGAGGCTTTGCGCCTCTCCCGGCACGATCTCGGGCGGGGCCTGGCCGGTGGCGCCCATGCGCGCGGCGCGGGAGAGCGCGGTCTCCAAGAGCGACAGCGTCAGGTCGAAGCGCGCCTCGTTGGCCTTGCCGGCGGTGGCCTCGGCCAGCTTCAGGGCCAGCGCACGGTCCATGTTGGGCAGGCTGTCCAGCAGCCGGGCGATATCGGCGTAAAGCGCCGGGCCGCCCTGTTCGGCCAGCGTGATCGCCGCCCCGACGGAGCCTTGCGCCAGCGTCGCCAGCGCCGCGCCCTCGGGCGGTTCCGCCCCGGCCTGCATCAGCGCGGCGGCGAGATCGGCATCTTCGAGCGGGCTGAACCGCAGGGTGCGGCAGCGCGAGCGGATCGTCGGCAAGAGGCCCGAGGGGCGGTGCGAGATCAGGAACAGGACGGCGCCCCTGGGCGGTTCCTCCAGCTCCTTCAGAAGTGCGTTGGCGGCGGACGGGTTCATCTCGTCGGCCGAATCCACGATCACCACCCGCCGGTGGTCGCCGGCCGACATGTGGAAGAACCCCTTGAGCCCGCGCACCTCGTCCACGGTGATCACGGTCTTGAGCTTCTTCGGGTCCTTGTCATCCACCGGGCGGCGCAGCAGGAACAGGCCCGGCTCGCTCAGCGCCAGCATGCGGCGGGCGACGGGATGCTCCGGGTCGATGTCGAGGCTTTCGGGCGGTGGCGGCGCACCGAACATGTCGTCGCCTCCCGGCGGAGGCGTCGCCAGCAGGAACCGCGCCGCGCGCCAAGCGAAGGTGGCCTTGCCGATGCCCTTGGGTCCGGTCAGCAGCCAGCCATGGGGCAGGCGGCCGGTGGAGGCCGCGGCAAGAAACTCCGCCTCCGGCCCCGCATGGCCGAACAGCCGCGCCGTCTCGCGCGGGTGCGGCGCTCCGTCGAGGCGGTCGGATTCGAGGGGCAGGTCATCGGACATGGGGTGGATGTAACACGGGCGCGCGCGAGGGGCAGGCGAAAAGCAGCACGGTCAGCCCAGTCGGTGCGCCACCGCTCCGGATACGGCTTCGGCGATCTCGTCCGGCGAACGGCTCGCGTCGATCACGACGCAACGATCGGGATAGTACCCAGCCAGAGCGAGGAAGCCCGCGCGCAGCTTCTGCTGGAAGGGCAGGCCGAACTCCTCGAACCGGTCCTCGCCGCTTTGCCGGGCCAGGCCGCGCTGCAGGGCCACCTCCGGGTCCATGTCGAGCACCAGGGTTAGGTCCGGCTCCACGCCGATCGCCTCGGCATGGATGCGGTCGACAAGGCTGCGCAGGTCACCGCGCGTCGCGCCCTGGTAGACCCGGGTGGAATCCGCGAAGCGATCCGTCACCACGTCGCGCCCCGCCTCTAGCGCAGGCCGGATCGTCCGCTCAAGGTGGTCGCGCCGCGCGGCGGTGAACAGCAGGATCTCGGTCTCGGGGCTCCAGCGGTCGGGGTCGCCTTCCACCAGCAGGCGACGGATTTCCTCGGCCCCCGGCGCGCCGCCGGGCTCGCGCGTCAGGACGGCGTCGCGCCCGCGCGCGCGCAGCCAGTCGGCCAGCCGCCGCGCCTGCGTGGATTTGCCCGAGCCGTCGATCCCCTCGAGGCTGATGAATAGACCCTTGGCCTGCGGCATCGAACGCCCTGATCCTCTTGCATCATCGGAAGCCAGACCTTGCACGACCGGCGCGGCAGGGCAAGACGCAGGCTCCGTTGCTCCGCCCTGCCCATCTTTGTTTCATGAAAATGCAAAACTGCGGGCCGCCTGCCTCAGGCACTCACGTCAATCCGAAGCGCCATCCGCGCGCGGAACGCGCGCCACGCACAACAGGGCGCGATTGCCCTGCAATCGCCGCCCTGGCGGGAGCGCCCCGGGACCGATCCGGGTGCTCCGGTTCAGTTAGACGCGCCTTCCGACACGACCTCCGCGTCGCTTCCGCGCCCGACGAGGCCCATGACGTCGGCCCAGGCGGTCCGCAGGCGGACCATCGGGCCGCCGCGGTCCACGTCGGACATGGCCACGACAGGAACGCGGGCCTCGAAGCCCAACACGCCCTGAACGATGTGCAGTTCGCCCACCACGTCACCGGCAGCGACAGGCGAGGGCAGGGGGCTGGTGAAGGTGACGGTCGCCTCGATTTCCGGGTCCAGCAGCGCCGGGACGAGCATCTGGACCCCCTCCGCCGGCGCAAGGCCGACGCTGTCCTCCGCACCCATGAAGACGCGGGCGCGCGCGATCTCGATCCCCGGCTCCACGATGTCCTGCATGACGAACTGGCGGAAGGCCCATGTCACGACACGTTCGGCTTCCGCCGCCCGCGCCTCGGCCGAGGGCAGGCCGGTCAGCACGAAGGTCACGCGGCGGTCGCCCTGCATGGCCGAGCCTACCAGCCCGTAGCCCGCCTCCTGCGTGTGGCCGGTTTTCAGGCCATCGGCGCCGATCCCCAGGCCCAGAAGCGGGTTGCGGTTGAAGCGGTTCGCGGGAGAGCGGTTCTCGTAATCGAATTCGGTTTCCTGGAAGTAGCCGTAATATTCCGGGAATTCCTCGATCAGGCGGCGGGCGAGGATGCCGAGGTCGCGCATGGACATGCGGTGGCCGTCGGCGGGCCAGCCGGACGCGTTGCGGAAGGTGGAATTGTTCATCCCGAGCTGCTGCGCGCGCTGGGTCATCATCTCGGCGAAGCCTTCTTCCGTGCCATCGGGGCTTAGCGCCTCACCCAGCACCACGGCGGCGTCGTTGCCCGAGACGATCACCACGCCGCGGATCAGTTCCTCGATCGTCGGCCGATCCTCGGTGTTGAGGAACATGGTGGAGCCGCCGAAGCTCATCGCGTGGGCGGAGACCGGCACGCGGGTGTCGAGCGTCAGGCGCCCGTCGCGCAGGGCCTCGAAGGTCATCAGAAGCGTCATCAGCTTCGACATGGAGGCGGGCGGCAGCGCCTCGTCGGCGTTCAGCTCCAGCAGGACCTGGCCGGAGGCATGGTCGTAGACATAGGCCGCGCGGGCCTCGGTGTCGTATCCTTGCGCCGCAAGCTGGCTGACGGCGGTGAGCAGAAACAGAACCGCCGCGAGGAGGGTCGCGGCGGGTCTGGTCAGAATTGCGATGTGCATGGCGTCCTATCGGCTTACGAAAAAGGCATCGTCGAAGCCGAGCTCCCTGACGTTCGCGAGGATCGCATCGCGGTCGGCGGCGGAAGTCGCGGGCCCGACCACAACACGCCAGAACTGGCGACCGTTGCTCGACTGGTCATAGATTGTGGGCTCTAGACCGACGCCGCGCAAGGCCTGCCCGGTATTGGTGGCGTTTTCTTGCACAGAGAAGATGCCGATCTGGACATAGGCGCGGTCGAGATCGCTGGCCGCCGGGGTCCGTGCGGCGGATGGTTGCGGGCTGGGCGCGGCGGCGTCGATGGCCGCTGCGGCGGCGCTGGCGATGTCCTGGGGCCCGTCGAGCGCGGTCGCGGTGATCTCGCCCGCCGCGGCCGAGGCGGCGACGTCTTCGCCCGGTGCAAGCGCATCGGGCGCGCCTTCGGCACCTTCCGCCACTTCCTCGCGGCGGAGCGCGGTCACGTTGAGCAGCGTCGGATCCCCGGCCAGGATGCCCAGGGCGGCGGCGGCGTCGGAGGACACCTGCAGGGTCGGGCCGGGATGGTCGCGTTCGCGGCGGAACAGCGCGCCGATCACGAAGCGGCCGTTTTCATCGTTGCGGATGATGACACGCTCGGGGTCGCCCACGTCGGGATGCGCAACCCAGACACCGCCGAGCGAGGGGCGGCCATCCCAGAGGCCTTCGGCGGTTTCCTCGAACACCTCGGGCGCCTCGACGTCGCGTTCGACAAGGCGCGTCGCCCCGATCGGCGCGGGACCGTCGGCATCGGCGTTGCGGGAGCCGAAGAATTCGCCGTCCTCGCCGACACAGGCCGAGAGGGCCATCAGCGGCACAAGCGCAAGCGCCAGACGGAATCGGGGCGTGGGGCGTTTTTGTGTCATACTGCTCATCTCTGCTCTCATCCCGCGCGTCTTCCGGCACGGTGTTTTATCGTTTCGACCGGTCGTTGCCGGGACGCGTCCCTTTTTGCGGGCGCACCTGTATTGTCGAGAGGATAGCGCAGTGATTCGCGTCTGAAAAGATGGCTTGTGAAACTTGGGCGAACGGGGCGGGTTTCAGAATCACACATGTCACAGTATCGCCAGAAGACCGACCCGCCGGAGGAGTGGCAGAGTGGTCGAATGCACCGGTCTTGAAAACCGGCGTGCGTGAAAGCGTACCGTGGGTTCGAATCCCACCTCCTCCGCCACCGAGCCCTGTCGAACCCGTTCAGACCGGCCCGCCATTGGCGGATTTTTTCCTAGTTTCAACGGGTTTGACCGTTGGGTGCGAACCGCTGAGACGGCGGCGCACAGCCAGTTCCGTCCCTGTGCGGGCGAACCGCGCCGACCTAGGGTCGGTCGGAAGTCTCGTCGCCGTTCCGATGACCTGTCTCGCACCCCCGACAAAAGTTCGCGCCGTGTTTCCATCGCCATCGACCGAAACCGGGACCGACACCTGGCCGCAAGCTCTGTGATGCGCCAACGTCGTCGTGCTTGACGCCACGGAGACCAGGCGCGTCGGAACCTTCCGGGCGACGGGACGTTCGGCCTGCAGGAGGACCGTCATGTCTAGTTTCCGCGCACGGACGATTACCAAGCCGATCCACTCATGGGCGAAGGGGGCGCTGCCTGCCCTCTCCGACACCGAAAGCGAGGCTCTGAACGCCGGCGAAGTCTGGTGGGAAGCGGAGTTGTTCTCGGGCAATCCGGACTGGAAGAAGCTGCGTGCCATCGAGACCCCGAAGCTGTCTGAAGAGGAACAGGCGTTCTTCGACGGGCCGCTTCAGGACTTGTGCGGCATGATCGACGACTGGAAGATCAACCACGAGGACGGCGACCTGCCGCCCGAGGTCTGGCAATTCCTGCGCGACGAGGGCTTCTTCGGAATGATCATTCCGAAGAAATACGGCGGCCGCGCGTTCTCGGCCTTCGCCCATTCCGAGATCGTGCGCTACATTTCCACCCGGTCGGTCGCCGCCGCCGTCACCGTGATGGTGCCGAACTCGCTGGGACCGGGTGAGTTGCTGCACCAGTTCGGCACCGATGCGCAGAAGGATCACTGGCTGCCGCGCCTGGCCGATGGGCGCGAATTGCCCGCCTTCGGCCTGACCAGCGCAGAGGCCGGATCGGACGCCGGTGCGATGGTGGACGAAGGCGTGGTCTGCAAGGGCCAGTGGAACGGCGAAGAAGTGTTGGGCATCCGGCTCAACTGGGCCAAGCGCTACATCACCCTCTCGCCGGTCTGCACGGTGCTGGGGCTGGCGTTCAAGCTGCGCGATCCAGACGGCCTGATGGGCGATACCGAGGACATCGGCATTACCTGCGCGCTCGTGCCGACCGATCTGGAGGGAGTTGAAACCGGGCGCCGGCACATTCCGTCCTCGACCATGTTCATGAACGGCCCGACGACGGGGCACGATGTGTTCATCCCGCTCGAGAACATCATCGGCGGACCGGATTATGCCGGCAAGGGCTGGATGATGCTGATGAGCGCGCTTGCCGCGGGCCGGGGAATCTCGTTGCCGTCGATGGGCTGCGCCGCCATCGCCCTGTCGGCCCACGCGACCGGGGCCTATGCGCGCATCCGCCAGCAGTTCAACCTGCCGATCGGCAAGTTCGGCGGCGTGCAGCATCGCCTTGGTCGCCTGGCCGCCGACGCCTACGCGATGGACGCGGCCCGTCACCTGACCTGCGCGGGCCTCGACGAGGGGCGCGCTCTGTCGGTGATTTCCGCCATCATGAAGGCCCATGCCACCTTCCGCATGCGGGAGGCCCTGAACGACGCGATGGACGTGCATTCCGGCAAGGCGGTGATCGACGGGCCGTCGAATTACCTGCTGCCCCTCTATCGCGCGGTGCCCATCGGGATCACCGTGGAAGGTGCCAACATCGTCACCCGCAGCCTGATCATTTTCGGCCAGGGGTCCATCCGCGCGCATCCCCACATGCTCGACAACATCCTTGCCCTGCAGGAGGACGACCCGGAAAAATCGCTCGACCAGTTCGACCGCAGCTTCTGGGCCCATGTCGGCCACACGACCAAAACCATCTTCCGCGCCTTCGGCAGGGCGGTGACGGGTGGCCGGTTCGCGCCCGTTCCCACGGCGGGCAAGGCGACGCCGATCTACGGCAAGCTGTCGCGCTGGTCCGCCGCCTATGCGCTGACGGCCGATGTGCTGTTCCTGACGCTTGGGGGTAACCTCAAACGGAAGGAAATGATCTCGGGCCGGATGGGCGATGCGTTGTCGGAGATGTACATCCTGTCCGCCGCCTTGAAGCGGTGGGAGGACGAGGGGCGTCAGAAGGCCGACCTGCCTGTTCTGGAATATGTTGCTGCCGATGCATTCAACAAGATCCAGAGGGCCCTTGACGAGGTCGTGGCGAACATGCCTGCCCGTTGGGCGGCCTGGATCCTGCGCGCCATCACCTGGCCCGGCGCCCACGAGCGCAAGCCGGACGACCGCCTCGTCGCGGCATGCAGCGATCTGCTCTACACGCCGTCCGAGACGCGGGACCGGATCGTCGGTCGTATCGCGCCGGGATGCAATCGCGACGGCGTTGAGGTGCTGAACGAATGCTTCGCGAAGGTCACCGAGATGGCGCCGGTCATGAAGCGGCTGCGCGATGCCGGAAAGACCCCGCAGCAGGCGCTGGAGGCCGGAATCCTGTCGGAGGCCGAAATGGCGGATATCGAGGAGATGACGTCGCTGATCGACGAAGTCGTCGCCGTCGATGAGTACGCGCCCGAGGACTTCGCCGCGCTGTTTCCGGAGCCGAAGTCTGTCGAACAGCGGCCCCGGGAGGCGGCGGAATGACCAGCACATCAAGACAACGCGTCTTCCTTGTCGACGGCGCACGCACGCCGTTCCTGAAAGCGCGCGGGGAGCCGGGGCCGTTCACCCCGGTTGATCTGGCGGTTCAATGCGGCCGCCCGCTGCTGGCGCGGCAAACGTTTGAACGCGACGCGTTCGACCTGGTCATCCTGGGTTGCGTCAACGTCATCGCCGACGAGATGAACCCGGCGCGGGTCGCGGGCCTGCGCCTGGGCCTTCCGGAACGGACTGTCGCCTTCTCCGTGCAGATCAACTGCGGTTCGGGCATGCAGAGCATCGACACCGCCTACCGCTACATCCGCGATGGCAGCCACCAGATGATCCTCGCAGGCGGAACGGAGGCCCTCAGCCACGCACCGCTGACCCTGCGCCAGTCTGCGGTCCAGTGGTTCGGGCGGATGAATGCCGCGAAGGGGCCGCTGGACCAGGCGAAGGCCATGGCCGGGATCCGGCCGGAGTTCTTCAAGCCCGTCGTCGGGTTGGAGCGCGGCCTGACCGACCCGATCACGACGCTGAGCATGGGGCAGACGGCAGAGGTTCTCGCCCATCATTTCGGCATCGACCGGGAAACCGCGGATACCTATGCGATGCAAAGCCACCACCGCCTTGCGGCGGCGCAGAGCGAAGGGCGTCTGAAAGACGAATTGATGCCGTCCTTCGATCGTGACGGCACTGTCTACGATCACGATGACGGGGTTCGCCCGGACAGCGACATGGAAGGCCTGTCCAAGCCGAAACCGGTGTTCGAGCCGCCCTATGGCAAGGTGACGGCCGGCAATTCCAGCCAGATCACCGATGGCGCAAGCTGGTGCATCCTCGCCTCCGAACAGGCGGTCGAGGCGCATGGGCTGGAACCTCTGGCGGAGATCGTCGACAGCGAATGGGCGGGGCTCGACCCGTCGATCATGGGGCTGGGTCCTGTCCTGTCCTCGACGCCCATCGTGCAGCGTCACGGGCTGGGGGTCGAAGACATCGACCTGTGGGAGTTGAACGAGGCCTTCGCGGCGCAGGTTCTCTCCTGTCTCGCGGCCTGGAACGACGCGGATTTCTGCCGCGAGGTGCTTGGGCTGGACGGCGCGTTCGGCCGGATCGACCGGGATCGGCTGAACGTCGATGGCGGGGCGATCTCGCTTGGTCACCCCGTCGGCACAAGCGGCAACCGGATTGTCCTGCACCTTGCCAATGCAATGAAGGACCGCGGCGCGAAGCGCGGGATCGCGACCGAGTGCATCGGTGGCGGCCTTGGCGGCGCGATGATGCTGGAGGTCGCGCGATGACAGGGCATGTGCTTGAATATCTGGGCGAAACCAAGCTGGAACTTGGCCCGGTCGGCGAGGCCGAAGGCAATTGGCGCTCCGGTCGGGATGATGCGAACGTGCTGTGGCTCGTGCTCGACAAGGACGGCGGCAGCGTCAACACCATCGGCGAGGACGTGATCCGCGAACTGGGCGAGCACATCGCCGCCACCGAAGCCGACCTTCCCGCCGCACTGGTCATCCGGTCAGCCAAGCAGGCGGGTTTCGCGGCCGGCGCGGACATCACGGGTTTCGAGAAGATGACCGACGACGCGGCGGTCGAATTGCTGCGGCAAGCCCATGACGTGCTGGACCGGATCGAGAAGTTGAACTGTCCGACCATCTGCGTCGTGCATGGCGCGGCCCTGGGCGCGGGGTTCGAACTGGCCCTTGCCTGCGATTACCGCATCGCCACGCCCGGCGCATCCTTCGGCTTTCCCGAGGTGCAGCTTGGTCTGCATCCCGGTCTTGGCGGCACGTTCCGCCTGCCAGCACTGATCGGGCCGACCGATGCCATGACGATGATGCTGACAGGCAAGACCGCGCACACGAAGCGCGCGAAGTCGCAGGGCATCGTCGATGCGGTGGTCGAGGAACGGCACGTCGCCGCTGCCGTAACCGCCGCGGTCAACGGCAAGATCGACCGGCACAGCCCCGGCCTGAAAGCCCGCGCGTTCGGGTTGGAACAGGCCCGCAGCCTTGCCGCGCGGGAGATGCGCAAGAAGACGGAGGAGAAGGCTCCGAGCGAGCATTATCCCGCGCCCTACGCGTTGATCGACCTGTGGGAAGAGCATGGCGATGACCGTGAGGCCATGCAGAAGGGCGAGATCGAAAGCTTCGCGCGGCTGCTCGATACCGAAACGTCCAGGAACCTGCGCCGGGTCTTTTTCCTTCGCCAGCGATTGAAGGAGGGCGGCCGTGGCGATGACGGCATCGCCCATGTGCACGTGATTGGCGCCGGAGCGATGGGCACGGAGATCGCCGCGATGACCGCGATCCGCGGCAAGGCGGTGACGCTCGGCGACATCGACACCAAAGCCTTGGGCAAGGCGGTGAAGCACGCAGCGCAGATTTGCGAGGACAAGCATCTGAGCGGGATCGAAACCCGCGACGCGCTCGACCGGCTGATGCCCGATCCACGCGGCTACGGCATCGCGCGGGCCGATCTGGTGATCGAGGCCGCCAGCGAGGACCGCGAGGTCAAGGCCAAGATCTTCAGCGGCCTGAAGGACAAGATGAAACCCGACGCGATCCTCGCCACGAATACCTCGAGCCTCTCGGTTGACGACCTGGGGTCTGAAGCGCCGGACAAATCCCGGTTCGCGGGCCTGCATTTCTTCAACCCGGTCTCGAAAATCGACCTCGTCGAGGTCATCCGCAGCAAAACTGCCGGGGATGACACTGTGCAGCGGCTGGCCGCCTTCTGCGGCGAGATCGGGAAACTGCCCGCGCGGTTCGAGGATTATCCCGGTTTCGTGGTGAACCGCGCGCTCGTTCCTTACATGGTCGAGGCGATGGTTCTGATGGACGAAGGCGTGGACAAGGCCGTGATCGACACCGCCGCCCTCCGCTTCGGGATGCCGATGGGCCCCGTCGCACTGGCCGACCAGGTTGGACTCGACATCGGTCTGTATGTCGCGGAAAGCCTGTCCGACGCGTTGGACAACAAGATCCCGCCGATCAGCGAGGACCTCAGGAAGAAGGTCGAGGCGGGCGATCTCGGCAAGAAGACGGGACGCGGGTTCTACGACTGGTCCGGCGGCACGCCGCACCCTGATGCAGACCTCGGCAATGCGCCGGAGGACCTGACCGATCGCCTGATCCTGCCGATGCTGAACGCCTGTGTCGAAGTGCTGCGCAAGGGCATCGCGAAGGACGCCGACCAGCTGGACGCTGCGATGATCTTCGCGACCGGATGGGCGCCGTTCCGCGGCGGGCCGATGCATTACGCGAAGTCGCGCGGCGTGGCCGAGATCACCGAGGCGCTTCGCAAGCTGGAGACGGAACATGGGCCCCGGTTCGGACCGGACGCCGGATGGGATGACATTGGCTGACGACGGACCGACGCGGTATGTCGACGCCGACGCGATGGCCCGGGCGATCTACGAGCGGGTCGACGGCGACGTGCGCCTTGCCCTTCCGCTCGGGTTGGGCAAACCGGTCACCCTGGTCAACGCGCTGACCCGCGCCGCCATGGCCGATCCGTCGCTGCGGCTGAGCATTTTCACCGCACTGACGCTGCAACGACCGAAGCCGTCCTCCGACATGGAGCGTCGATTTCTCGAACCGGCCATGGATCGGCTGTTCGGCAGATATCCGGAGCTGCTGTTCGCCGAGCTGATCCACCGCGACGCGGTGCCCGACAACATCTCGGTCTCGGAGTTCTTCTTCCAGGCGGGAAGCTGGTTGGGCAATGGCTATGCGCAGCGCCATTACATCTCGGCCAACTACACCCACGCCCGTGATGTGCTGATCGACCAGCGGCCAAACGTGCTTGCACAGCTGATGCCGCGCGAGGGCGACCGGTTCAGCATGTCGTGCAACACCGACATTTCCGCGGACTTGTTCGACCTGCGTGGCAGAGGCGAGATGGATTTCATCGCCGTGGCCGAGATCAACGAGGCGCTGCCCTTCATGGACGGCCCCGCCGCGCTGAAGGCAGGCGAGATCGAGATGGTGCTGGAACCGGCCGAGGAGATCGACCTGTTCTCCGTCGTGCGCCGCCCCGTTTCGGACGCGCAGCATGCGATCGGCCTGCATGTCTCACGCCTGGTTCGCGATGGCGGCACGCTGCAGATCGGCATTGGCGCGATCGGCGACGCGGTGGCGCAGGCTTTGATGTTGCGCGATCGGGGCAAGCTGGACGATATCTGGCGCACTGCGCCCATTCCGCTGAGCGGCGAGGAGACCGACCCGTTCGACAAGGGCCTCTACGCGGTGAGCGAGATGCTGGTCGGTGGTCTTCTCGCGCTGTTCGAGGCCGGCATCCTGCGCCGCGAGGTCGATGGCGCCGTGATCCACGCCGGATTTTTTGTCGATGCGCGCGACATGTACGAACGTCTGCGGGCCATGCCGGCAGAGAGGCGCGCGAAAATCCACATGATGCCGGTCAGTTTCACCAACGCGCTCTACCAGGATGAGCAGGCGAAGCGCGCAGCCCGCGTGGACGCCCGTTTCGTGAACGGTGCCATGCAGGTCAGCCTGTTGGGCGACGCGATGTCGGATGCCGCCAAGCCCGGACAGGTCGTCAGCGGGGTTGGCGGCCAATTCAACTTCTTCGAACAGGCCTACGCGCTCGACGGGGCCCATGCCGTCCTGACGCTGCCCTCGACCCGGACCAGCGATGGCGAGACCACGTCGAACATCGTCTGGCAACTGCCCCTGACGACTGTGCCGCGTCACATGCGCGATATCGTGGTGACGGAATACGGCTCGGCCTATTTGCGCGGACAGACCGATGAAGAGGCCATCAAGCGGCTGATCTGCATCGCCGACAGCCGGTTTCAGGATGGACTGGCCGACGAGGCAAAGGCAGCGGGCAAGCTGGCACGGGACTGGCAGATTCCGCAGGAGCGGCGCGCGAATGTGCCCGGAACGATCGGCGACTGGCTTGGGCCCTATCGCGGCGAGTTGCTGCCGGATTTCCCGCTTGGCACCGATTTCGACGAGACCGAGAAAGCCCTGTTGCCTGCCCTGGCAAAACTGTCGCAAGCTTCGGAGCGCAGGTTCGGCCTCGTGTCGATGATCGCCAGTTCGTTCACGGGTCGGCCACATCCGGCGGAGGCCGCGTCCATGGACCGGATGGGCTACGCCGCATCCGCCAGCCTGTTCGAGCCGTTGCAGGCGCGGGCCCTGCGCGGCGCGTTGCGCCAATGCTGACCGCGCAATGCCCGGACCGGCGCGCGGCCGACAGCCGGAGACCACCGCCCCGGACGGGAGATGAACACCGTGGCTGAGCCGTTCTGGAACACCGTTTACTGTGGTCCCGCCCCGAACCCTGCGCAACTCTGGCAAAGCTGGAACCTCGACCCCGTGGTGCTTCTGGTCCTCGCTGGTCTGGCGTGGCACCTCAGGTCCAGCAGGCCCGGACGTTGGGCCGTCGTCGCGCTGTTCGTAGCTTTCGTCTCGCCGCTCTGCGCCTTGTCTTCGGCCCTGTTCTCGGCGCGGATCGTGCACCACGTCCTCCTGATCGCGGTTGCGGCGCCGTTGCTGGCCCTCGTCTGGCCCGCTCGGACGACCACGCAGCGTGCGGTGCCACTAACCGTCTCGGCCATCGTCCTTTGGGTCTGGCACTTGCCGGCCGCCTATGACCTCGCGCTTTCGAACGTCGCGGTCTACTGGCTCATGCAGATCAGCCTGCTCGCCTCCGCCGTCTGGTTCTGGAGATCGGTTCTGGCACCGGACTGCACGACGGTCGACGCGATCTCCTTCATCATTCTTGGCTACGCCCAGATGGGGATGCTCGGGGCGATCCTGACCTTTGCCCCCGACCCGTTCTACGCGGCCCACATGATCGCGCCGCTCCAGTGGGGCATCACCCCGCTGGCGGATCAGCAGCTTGGCGGTCTGATCATGTGGGGACCGGCAGGCCTCGCCTCTGCCATTGTCGCGATCATGGTGGCGCGAAACGCATGGGCGGACCTGCGGCGGGCGGGTACATGAGCGATTGGCTGACCTGGTTGATCCCGGTCTTCAAGGCCGGGCACATCTTCGGGCTGGTCTTCTGGTGTGGCGGCCTGATCGCGATGCCGCTGATGCTGGCCCGCCACGACCCGACCATCGGGCAGGTGGATTACCACCGCATCCGCCGGGCGGCCCACCTGTCCTATACGCTGGCGATCACACCCGCGGCGGTCCTCACGGTTGTCGCCGGCACGTGGCTCATCTTCATGCGCGGCACATTCGTGGAGTGGTTCTATGCAAAGCTGGCTGCCGTCGTGCTGCTGGTCATGGCGCATATGTGGATCGGGGAGGTGCTGGTCTCGGTCGCAGAAAGCGCGGGCCGAAAGAAGCCGCCGCGCCCCTGGTTGCCCGTCGCGGCGGTCTGCCTGCCGGTCCTCGTGATCCTCACGCTTGTGCTGGCAAAGCCCGACCTCGGCTGGATCCGTTTTCCCGAGTGGCTTCAGGAGCCGCTTGAGTCCGAACTGCCTCTCGCCGTGCCCAGATTGTAATCGAAGACCAACTTGCCGCCATGCCAGCCCGTCACCATGACCATGAACACGCTGATCGCCGACAAGGTGATGCCCCACGGCAGTACGGCCGACTCGTAGCCAGAGAGCCTGTGCCCCCAGTTCGCGCCCATGAGAGCGAGCGCCACCACCGCGATGATGAAATGCGTCCAGGCTGGCGCGCGGGCCCGGATGCCCGGCACGAAGAGAATTTCGGCCGTTCCGGAAAAGCCCGAGAACATGCCGAAGATGAAGCCCGTGCCAATCGCCCAGAGGGCGGCGCGTGCCCAGAAAGCCTCGCCCGTGAACCAGTAGAGCAGGTCCGCTCCGAACCCGCAGAAGGTCAGTGCGACCGGAAAGGCGACGCTCATGGCGTGGATCGGATGACCGAATATCGCGACACGCGATTGGGTCAGGTCGTGACCGGGCAGTTCCGCGATCGGGTCGATCAGCTCAGGGCGCTCGTCCGTGTCTTGCTGATCAGGCCGCTCGTTGGTCGCATCCGTCATCCGGGGGTCCTGTCGCTTGGAGCGGTTGTCGTTTGTAGCGGTTGCAATGGCACGTTGTCGATCCTTGACCCGGCCGGCCCGGCGGCGCGCGACATCGCCGCGCTCTGGTGGGTGATGCTGACCGGTTCGGTTCTTATCCTTGCACTGGTAACTGTCCTGACCGCGTTGTCGTTCCGCAAGAGAGCGCAGGTTCCTGACGAAGCCCGCCTTGAACGGACGTGGATCCTCGGGATGGGGCTCGGGTTCTCGATGGCGGTGCTTGCGGCCCTGCTCGCTTACGGCATCGCCACGGGCGCGCGCCTCACCGCACCGGTTGCCGACGCGGTGGAGGTCACGGCCGAGGCGTCACTGGAGGGATGGACCTTCGGCTATCCGGGAGATGCCGCGCGGGGTCAGACAGCGGATGTGCTGCATATTCCTGCAGGACAGGACGTGGTGGTGTCGATCACGACGCGGGACGTCATCCACAGCTTCTGGGTGCCACGGCTGGCCGGCAAGATCGACGCCATCCCTGGCCATGTGAACACGCTCACCATCCGCGCCGACTTGCCGGGCACCTATCAAGGCGTCAGCGCGGAATACAGCGGTCCCGGCTATCTGGACCGGCGCTTCGAGGTGCGCGCGCTCGATCCGGCGGACTGGCAGGCCTTCCTCAGCGGAGAGATGCCATGACCGCCCTCAAACGCCATCGCCGGCTGGAGGCGATCTGGGCCTCCGAGAAAGGCTTTCGCGGCTGGTTCAGCACCGTCAGCCATTCCGACCTTGGGCGAATGTTCCTGTTCACCTCGTTCTTCTACTTCGGTGTGGCAGGCATCCTCGCGATGCTGATCCGCGCGCAGCTGGCCACGCCGCACTCGGCCTGGGCCAGCGAGGAGGTCTACGCGCAGCTATTCACCATGCATGGCACGATCATGATGTTCCTCTTCGCCATCCCGGCGATCGAGGGCATGGCGGTGTACCTGATCCCCAAGATGCTCGGGACCCGCGACCTGGCCTATCCGCGCCTGACGGCCTACGGCTTCTGGTGCTACGCCTTCGGCGGCGCGATGATGCTGTCATCGCTGGCTCTCGGCCTCGCGCCCGACGGCGGCTGGTTCATGTATCCACCGCTGAGCGGCGGGATTCACGCGCCCGGGATCAACACGGATTTCTGGCTGATCGGGATCACTTTCGTCGAGATTTCCGCGATCTGCGCGGCGGTCGAGCTTTGCGTCTCGATCCTGAAATACCGCGCGCCGGGCATGAGCCTCGACAAGATGCCGATCTTCGCGTGGTACATTCTGGTCACCGCGCTGATGATCCTGACCGGCTTTCCGCCGCTGATCCTGGGCTCGATCCTGCTGGAGCTGGAACGGGCGTTCGGTCTGCCGTTCTTCCAGGCGGACCTGGGGGGCGACAGCCTGCTGTGGCAGCACCTGTTCTGGCTGTTCGGGCACCCGGAGGTCTACATCATCTTCCTGCCCGCCGCCGGCATCCTGTCGACCGTGATCCCCGTGATGGCGCGCACGACGTTGCTTGGCTACGGCTGGATCGTGGCGAGCATCGTGGCGCTGGCGTTTCTCAGCTTCGGGCTGTGGGTGCATCACATGTTCACGACCGGCATTCCGCACATGGGTGTCGCGTTCTTCTCCGCCGCGTCGACGCTGGTGGCGGTTCCGACCGCGGTGCAAGTCTTCGCGTGGATCGGCACGATGTGGAAGGGCCGACCGGACCTGCGCCTGCCGATGCTGCATATCCTCGGCTTCTTCTTCACCTTCGTGATCGGCGGCCTCACCGGCGTCATGGTAGCCATCGTGCCCTTCGACTGGCAGGTGCACGACACCGCCTTCATCACCGCGCATCTGCACTACGTGCTGTTCGGCGGCTTCGTCTTTCCGATCCTCGCCGGGGTCTACTATTGGCTGCCGCTTGTCACAGGGTGCAGGCGGTTCTTCAAACTGGGCGAAAGCGCCTTCGTCCTGACCTTCCTCGGCTTCCACGGTACGTTCCTGGCCATGCACGTTCTGGGCCTTCTGGGTCAGCGTCGCCGCATCCACACCTACGACGCCGACGCGGGATGGACCGCGATCAATCTCATCGCTTCAATCGCCAGTTTCATCATGGCCATCGGGCTGGCGCTGGCGCTGATCGACATCATCATCCACCTGTTCGTGGCGGTGCGCGGCAAGCGGAGCCCCTGGGGCGCGGGAACGCTCGAATGGGCCACGATGTCGCCGCCACCGTCGTACAATTTCGCGAGCCTGCCGCACATCACGTCGCGGGAGCCCTATTCCGATACCCCCACGCTGCCATCCGATCTGGCGCGCGGCACCGGATACTTGGGCGACCCGCAGGGTGACCGCCGCGAGACGCTGATGGTGGACATCGCCAGTGGCCGGCCCGAGGCGTTGGCAGTCTATCCGTCGAATACCACTCTTCCGATCCGGATGGCGGCGGTGACGGGCGTGTTCTTCCTGTCGCTTTTGCTCAAGGTCTACTGGCTCACGCCTTTCGCGGTCATCGCTGTGGCGGCATTTGCCGTGCGGTGGGCCTGGAGCCTGGGCGCGACGCGTGACGCAGGACCCCAGCTGATCGGGCGAGACATGCAAGTGCCGCTGGCGATCGAGACGGAGAAGCCGCCGGGCTGGTGGGGCTCCGCGTTCCTGCTGGTGGCAAACGCGACGTTCTTCGGGTCGTTGCTGTTCGGGTATGCCTTTCTGTGGTCCATCGCGCCTGGGTGGCCCCCGCCCGAGTGGCTGACATTCTCGATACTGGAAGTTGCAATCGGCATCGGCGCCGCGCTGGCGGCACCGGTGTTGATCCGAGTGGCGAACGCGCGTGTGAATGCATCGCGCCCCGCAACGCCTGCTAGTGCGGCGACACTCGGGACAATCGTGCTTCTGGCGGTCTGCCTTGTGTCCCTCATCTTGCGCGCTCCGTCGCCGACCGAGCACGCCTACGGCGCGACGTTGCTGGTTCTGGGAAGCTACGGCCTGTTTCACGCGGTTCTGACCGGCATCATGCTGGCCTTCGTCATCGTTCGCATGAGACGCGGCTATGTCTCGGCCGCGCGGTCCGGGGAACCGGCAATCGCCCGGCTCTGGGTCGACTACACAGCGGGGGCCGGTACGCTTTGCCTGCTCGTCGCCCATGTTCCGGCGTGGCTGACGTGAGGGACCTGCTTCGCATCCTCGCCCCGCTGCTGTTCTGGCTGGCGGCGTTCAGTGCGATCTACGGGTTGCACGGGTTAGCCTGTTCCCGGCAGTCCGATGTTCTGGGAGGGTTTGGCCTCAGCGCTGCCGCCGCACCGCTCGCGGCGTGGGGAATGGCAATTGCGATCCAGTCCGCGATACTGGTGATGCTTCACCTCCGCCCCGCGGCATCCGCGTTCGTGCAGCGGGTCAGCTTGGTCGCCGGATGGACCGCCCTTGGCGCGATGCTCTGGTCGCTGTTCCCTCTGCTGCTGAACAGCGGCTGCGCCTAGAAGATCATCCGGTCCCACGACCCGTAGCTCGACCGCACCGGCCCGCGCGGAATCGAGAGCACGATCAGCGCGACACCGCAGAGCACGGAATTGCCTAGGGTGATCCACGACACCTCGAAAAAGAACGGTGCGGCCAGAAGAACGAGCCCGAGGATGATGTTCAGGAACCGGAACGCCCGGGTGACAGTGGCCGTGGCCGTGACCGTCACGGTCAGGGCCAGCGCACCGACCATGTGATTGACCGAGAGCATGCCGTCGTTCAATTCGATGGCCAACGGGCTCATCATCAGCCATATCGAGATCACGGCCATCGCGCCGAGCGACCACGTGATATGCATGCCGCCTGTCACCATGTCCTTGATCAGAACGCTCGGCGATTGTTCGAAATCGTCCCCCTTGTGCGATGTCTCGCCCTCGTCGGTGTCGCCGGTGAAGAAGACGCGGAGCCACGGCTGGCCCGCCCGCTTGCGGCGCAGAAGGAACTGGCAGGTCGCGACGATTTCGTCCACCGAATAGGGGATCTGGATCAGCATCGCGGCTGCGAGGATCAGGCACACGGTGCAATAGGTGCCGATCAGGATCGGCTGGATGATGATGAAGAAGATCGACACCGCGCCCAGTGGCACGATCATCAGGCCGAAGAGCAGGGTCAGCCACGGCATCGTGCGCCAGCGGTTCTGCGCCCCGATCAGGCCGACGATGATCTCCAGCGCGTAGGTCACCGCGCCGATGCCGGCGTCGGGAACCGGCCATGCCTCGGAGATGTCCGAGGTGATGACCTCTTCAGTGCCGTTCTGCCCATTGTTCGGCACGCCGCCGAAGAACGGGTCCCACACCGCCGGCAGCGCGTCGAGCTGGTAGGCGGTCATGTAGCGGGATCCCAGCAGACCCACGACCGCCAGCGCGATCAGCGGGATGCGTTGCAGCCACGAGGACGGGTTGTAATCCCATCCCTTGGGGATCATCGGCCCCGTCTGGTCGGCGGTTGGCGACACCCCAGGCGCAGGCGGCAAAGCCAGCGCGAAGGCGACGACCAATATACCGCAGATCGTTGCGTTCAAGTAAGCCGCCGAACTGTCCGTCCACGTCACCAGTGGCGACATCAGCAGCCAGATGCCGATCAAGGCACAGGCGTAGCGTGCCCATGGCAACCGCCACGACATGGCAAGGAATGAAAACGGGATCAGCAGGGCACCGGTCGCGAAATCGCTTAGCGCCATCCAGCCGCCATAGCCCAACAGGGGAGGGGACGTCAGCAGCCAGAGCGCCAGCCCCAGGTTCGCCCAATGCGCCCAGAGGTACGATTGGTGGGCGCGGCGGTACTTGGCCTCGTGAGACACCCGGATGTGTTCGGCATCACGGTCCCGCTCCTCCGCAGCGCGCATCCACGGCGGCTCGTGAATGCCGTTCGCCTCGTACCAGGCGTGCGGATCGTCTTTCAGGGCCTCCACCAGCGACATGATGCCGTCCCCGATGCTGTGGCGCGGCGACCAGTCCAGCAAAGCCTCGGCCCGACGCGTGTCGAGCGCGTAATGATCCGAGGCGAGGTCGATCATGAACGGACGGATGAACGGCTTCTCGCCCTCGTCGAACGCGTCGGGAATGAGCGGCTCGGCCTGCGTCTGCACCCATGCGCCAAGCTTCGCGGCAGGGCCCGGGGCGACCAACGTCTCCCATTCCTCGGCCCCGTGGATGGCTTCGCCGATCTTGGTCTGGAGCGCCTGGTATCCGAGCCCGCGCTGCTCTCCGACAAGGATCGCGATATCGGGGTCGAGCCGGTCGCGCCGGTCGACCGTCCGCTTGAAGGCGTCGATCATGTCCTCGCGATGCACGAAGGCCTGCCCGGCATTGAGATCGCCGGAATAGACGTGGCTTTTCAGGTCGCGCTCGTAGATGCGGGCGATCTGCTGGCTCAGGGTCGGAACGGCTGTCGTCTCGTCATAGAGGCCCGCGAGCCGCAGCAGAACGTAAGGAATATCGCCCGATGCCTGGCGGATGACCTCCTCGGTGCGGGCTTTCGAGGCGGGATAGGCCCAACCGGGGTCGATCGGACTGTCCTCGTCGATGACCTCGCCGGGTTGGACCGGGGCATGAACGAGCATGGTGCTCGAATAGACGAATTGGCCGACGTCGAACGCCTGCAACCCGTCGAGCAGGCGCCGCGTCCCCTCTTCGTTCACCTCGCGATAAAGGTCATTTTCCTCACCCGAGAAATCGAAGTAGGCCGCGAGATGGATGACCGATGCGATGCTGCGGCCGTGCTTTTCAGCAAGCGTGTTGAGGGCGCTGGCAACGGAACTGTCCTCGGTCAGGTCGATTTCGATGATGTCGAATTGATCGCTGTCGGTATCCGTATCCAGCCCGACAACGGTGTAGTCGGCTTGCATGGCCTGTGCCAGTTCGCGGCCAATGTTTCCCGCGGCACCGGTGATCACGACCAGCGGCTTACCTTCAATATCTGTCACAATGCCCCTTTCGTGCGCCTTGGCGTCTCATGAACCACGTGAGCAGAACGCATGAACGGCAAAAAAGATGCGGATGAATCCGTGAAGATGATGTGGGCAACACCTCACCGGTGATCGCTCCCGCAGCGCATACCGCGCGGCGGTGGACGACACCTGATCCTTGGTGCGAAACGGCAGAGGGCGTTTGGACGCTGCGCTTGCGCCGGGAGGTCGGGACGACGCCTATCGCATCGACTAATCTTTCTACCGCAACCCCGCGCAAATGGGGCACTGAGTTGGTTTGCGATCAAAAGTCGTGGAATTTTCCCACGCGTTGGGCGGTACACGACGATGCTGGTCGCGGTCCGCTAGTTTGAACTGAATTCAAACGGTTGCCCTCCACTCGTGTCTGGCCTGATGCAACACCGCCGGAAGTTCCGACTACTCATGAGCCGAAGCGGACAGGGCTTGGAGCTTTGGACGCCTGCCAGAGGCACTTGTTCTTGGCGCTGAAGGCATGTGATGCTGCCGCGATGGAACCAGATCTTCGCACGCCAGGCGGAACCCCGATTTCCGCGTATTGCTTCGGCACGATGCAGTGGGGTGGCAAGGCGGACCCGACGGACAGTCGGGCCATGTATTATGCGGCCCGTGGTGCAGGAATCAACTTCTTCGATACGGCCAACGGCTACACCGGTGGCGCGTCGGAGACGTTGCTTGGCGAGTTCATCGCCCATGAGCGTGACGATCTGTTTATTGCCACCAAATGCGCGTCGAGCGGGAACTGCGCTCCGGAGGCGATCACGAAGGACCTCGAAGAAAGCCTGACGCGTCTCAACCTGGACTTCGTTGACATGCTCTACATGCATCGTTGGTCCGACGACGTACCGCTGGAGGCAACCTACGAGGCGCTTGCCGAGATGGTCGAAGCCGGGCGCGTGCGGCATATCGGTGTCTCGAACTACGCCGCCTGGCAGGTGATGAAAGCCGCCGGTGTCGCGTCGTCCCTCGGCCTTAGGATCGACATGCTGCAGCCGATGTACAACCTCGTCAAACGGCAGGCCGAGGTGGAAATCCTGCCGATGTGCCGGGCGGAGCACATCGCCGTTGCTCCCTATTCGCCGCTTGGGGGCGGGCTTCTGACGGGCAAGTACAATCTTGGACAAGAAGGTCGTCTGACCCATGATCCGATGTACAAGTCCCGCTACGGTCAGCACTGGATGCACGAGGCGGCGAAGGCGTTGCAGGAGCTTGCAGCGGAACGCGGCGTTTCCGCCATCACGCTCGCCATCGCATGGGTGGCCCGCAATCCTGCCGTGACCGCCCCTATCCTGAGTGCCAGCCGGTCCGACCAGTTGACGCCATCGTTGGACGCCATCGGCTTCGAGCTGGATGACGAGACATATGCGCGCCTCTCGGCCCTGACGCCAACGCCGCCACCTGCGACGGATCGGTCCGAGGCGACTTGATCGACGGGCAATCGCGGGTTGCGCCGATTATCGGGCTCTTTGCCCTCGGACAACTGCCGGACGTGGATGACACGGGGGTTTATGCGCCGCCGTCGGATCTGCCCGCACCAAGAATGCCCCTCTCGATCAACCCATCAATCTCCGCGTCATCCAACCCGGCGTTCTTCAGGGCCGTCCTGTTGTCTGCGCCGAGATCGGGAGCCGGATGGCGAACGGTGAGCGGCGTCCTGGAGAATTTCACCGGAAAACCGGTCATGCCGACATCGCCATGATTTGCGTGCGGAACGTGCATGACCATGTCCTGCGCCGCGACCTGGGGATCCGCAAGCGCCTCGGTCAGGGACTGGACGCGCCCGGAAGGGACGCCTGCGGCGTTCAGGCGCTCGATCCACTCGTCCTGTGTCTTCGTCGACAACGCGTCGTTGATCAGCGCATTGAGTTCGGCGCGATTGCGAAGCCGCATCTCGTTTGTTTCGAAACGCGGCTCGGACAAAAGCTTTTCAAGGCCCAGTTCCCGCAGGAAACGCCGCACGATGGTTTCCGTCGACGGCGCGACGGCGATATCGCCGTCCGCCGCACGGAACAGGCCGTAGGGTGACGCGATCGGGTGATCGTTGCCGGTGGGAACCGGGTCACGGCCGGTGGCCAGCGCGTTCGACGTGAGGTAGGCCAGCATCGACATCATCGACATCATCATCGACGCTTCGACCCGCTGACCGGGCCCTCCGTTTTCGCGTCCGCGGAGCGCGGCCACGGCGCCGAGCGCCGCGTAGAGGCCAGCGACCAAGTCCGTGATCGGCGGCGCGGTGCGAAGGGGACCGGTCTCCGGCGTTCCGTTCGTGGCCATGTAGCCCGACATGGC
Source organism: Rhodobacterales bacterium HKCCE4037 (assembly GCA_015689645.1). Lineage (GTDB taxonomy): Bacteria > Pseudomonadota > Alphaproteobacteria > Rhodobacterales > Rhodobacteraceae > Gymnodinialimonas. The sequence goes on along the minus strand of WVSM01000007.1, from coordinate 194,356 downwards.
CTGCGCGATGAAGTCGAACGCCGGGCGGTCGGCGTAGGGACCGGTGCTGCCATAGCCGTTGACGCTGACGACGATCAGACCGGGATTGATCTCGTTCAGGCGGGCCTCCGTGAGGCCCATCTTGTCCAGTATGCCGGGGCGGAAGTTCTCGGTCAGGATGTCGGCATCGGCCAGCAAGCGTTCCAGAACCGCGATACCTTCGGGGGCGCGGAGGTCGAGTTCGATCGACTTCTTGTTGCGGTTGAAGCCCGCGAAATACCAAGACAGTCCGTCCACCTTGTGCCCCTGTCCACGGACCGGGTCGCCGCCCGGCGCTTCGATCTTGAGGACATCCGCCCCCAGATCGGCGAGCAGCATCGAGCAGAACGGACCGGACAGGATACGCGTCAGGTCGATGACGCGGACGCCCGAAAGGGGAAGGTCGCTCATCCGGCGGCCGTGACGGTCAGTTCAGGATCGTGCCGCTTCAGACGCGGCCCTGCCTTCATGACCTGCCCGGGCAGGCTGCGGCCGATCACATCCTGCGCGAGTTGCGCTGCGGAGATCAGCGCTTCGAGGTCGACGCCGGTGGCATAGCCGCTTTCCTGCAACAGGTAGATCAGGTCCTCGGTGCAGATGTTGCCGGTTGCCCCGGCAGCGAAGGGGCACCCGCCAAGGCCGCCCACGGCGGCGTCGTAATGGGTCACCCCCTCGGCCAGCCCCGTCATAACGCAGGCGAGGCCGACACCCCGCGTGTTGTGGAAATGCAGGTGGATGTCGAGGCCCGGGGCCGCCTCGCGGATCGCGCGGATCGCGGCCCGCACGGTCAGCGGGGTGGCCATGCCGGTGGTGTCCCCGAGTGAGACGCTGTCGGCGCCAAGCTCCTGGTAGCGGCGGGCGATCCGGGCGACCTGTTCGGGCGGTACGACACCTTCAAAAGGGCAGCCGAATGCCGTCGCGATCCCCCCTTCCACCGCGATACCGGCCGTTTTCAGCGTGTCGAACACCGCCTCGAATTCCGAAAGGGATTGCGCGATGGGGCGGTTCACGTTCTTGCGGTTGTGCGTCTCGGAAGCAGAGACGACCGTGTGCACCGCGTCGAGCGCGCAGGTGGCCGCACGCTCCGCGCCGCGCAGGTTGGGAACAAGCGCCGTCACATACGCGCCGTCCGGACGGTCGATGCCGGCAAGGACTTCTTCGGCGTCGGCGAGTTGCGGCACGGCACGCGGGCTGACGAAGGAAGTCACCTGCATATGCCGCAGGCCCGACGCGAAAAGCGCGTTGACGATGTCGATCTTGCGATCCGTGGGAATGAACGTCTTCTCGTTCTGGAACCCGTCGCGCGGCCCGACTTCGCAGACGGTGATCTGCGCCCCCTCAGGCACGGCATCGGTGGGCGATTGCAGGCGCGACATGGCGAATTCCTCCCTCGGACGTGACTGTCCCGGAGCGCATCATGCCCTGCGGAGATTCCCGGCTGCAAGGGGGTGTCGGGCATCCGTGATGGGTGGCGGACGGTGGCCGTTCCGAACGGGTGTCGATGGCGCAATACGGATCGTATCTTGCAAATCGGGAACGGTTCGCATCATTCTGCGCCAAGGTTTAACTGGGAGGACAAACCTATGATCTTTCGTACAATCACGACTGCAAAGCTGGCGGCGCTGACTGCCGCTGCCGTCTCCATGACCGCAGTTCCGGCGACCGCGAACGAGTGCATTGCGCCCTCTAACCCCGGCGGCGGCTGGGACTTCACCTGCCGCACGATCGGTCGCATCCTGACCGAACTCGACCTCGTGGACGGCAACGTGCAGATTACGAACATGCCGGGCGGCGTGGGCGCAGTAACGTTCGCGATGGTCGCCTCCGAGCGCGCGGACGATGCCGAGCTGATCGTCGCCACGTCGACCGTGGGCATCACCCAGATCGCGCAGGGCCGCTATCCCGCCCCGCTCGACACGATGCGCTACCTTGCCATGCTGGGTGCCGATGTCGGCGTGATCGCGGTTGACGACGAAAGCCCGATCCAGACCCTTGCCGAGCTCAACGCCGCGATGGTCGAGGATCCGACCGCACTGGTCACCGCTGGTTCCTCCGGCGCCGGCGGCTGGGACCACATCCGCCTGCTGATGGTCGCGGACGAGGCCGGTGTCGAAGACCTGTCGGCAATCCGCTGGGTGCAGTTCGACGGCGGCACCGACGCGGTGACGCAGATGATGGGTGGCCAGATCGACGTGGTGTCCACCGACCTCGGCGAGATCGCCGGTTTCGTTGAATCGGGCGACATCCGCATCCTGGCGGCGCTGAGCGACGATCCGATCCCCGCCTTCCCCGACATCCCGACCGCGATTTCGCAGGGCGTCGACGTGACCGGCTACAACTGGCGCGGGCTTTATTCCGGCGGTGACATCACCGACGAGGAATACGCCTCGTGGGTCGAACGGCTGGAAACGCTCTACAACTCGGAAGAATGGCAGCAAGCGGCGACCGAATCCGGCCTCGTGCCGATCTGGCGCGGTGGCGAAGAGTTCGAGGCGTTCGTCCGCGAACAGGCCGACGTGATGGAGCAGATCTCGCGCGATATCGGCGTTATTGAATGAGCATAAGGATCCTGGGTGTCGCGATCTTCGTGATCGCGGCACTCTACACGTGGCAGGCAGGGACCTACGCGATCACCTTCGGTGACGTGCTCGGTCCGACGGTGTTCCCGGTCATCGTGGGCATCCCCACGATGATCCTTTCCGCTTCGCTGGTGGTGTTTCCCGCGGGGCAGGTCGATTGGCCCGCCCCGCAACGGATCTGGCGCCAACTGGCGGCGCTGGCCGTGCTGGTTGGATACACCATGACGCTGGAGCCGTTGGGCTTTCCGCTGGCGACCTTCGCGCTGGTGGCGCTGATCGGGATCATCCTGGGCGGTGCGCCCTGGCGTGCGGTCCTGTTGGGTGCGGTCATGGCGCCCGCGCTGTGGGCCCTGTTCGATCAGGTTCTGGGTCTGCCTCTGGATTTTCTGGGAGAGCTCTTCGTCGCCGACTGACGGCGGGAAGGGCAGGGGACGCAAGCAAGCATGGAAATTCTGTCGCTCCTAGGCCAAGGCTTCACGGTCGCGCTGTCGCCGCTGAACATCGGCCTTTTGCTGATGGGCTGCTTCATCGGCACGCTTCTTGGCGCGCTGCCGGGGCTGGGGCCGGTCAACGGCGTCGCGGTGCTGATCCCGCTGACCTTCGCTTTCGGCTTTGATCCCACCTCGTCGATGATCCTGCTCTGCGCGGTCTATTTTGGTTGCATGTACGGCGGGCGGATCAGTTCGATCCTGCTCAATATTCCGGGCGACGAGCCGGCGATCATGACCACGCTCGACGGGTACCCGATGGCAGTGCAGGGCCAGGCCACGAACGCGCTTGCGATCTCCGGCGTCGCCTCCTTCGTGGGGGCCACGATCGCCGTGATCGGCCTGTCACTGTTCGCCCCGGTGCTCGCGCGCGCCGCGATCCATTTCGGACCGGCGGACTACTTCGCCCTCTACATCCTCGCCTTTGCAACCATTGGCGGCATTGCCGGCGTGGACCCGCGCAAGACGCTCCTCTCCGCGCTGATCGGCCTGATGCTCGCGACCGTCGGGATCGACCCGATCTCGGGCGTGCCGCGCTACACGTTCGACAGTTTCCACCTCTTCGACGGGGTCGAGCCGATCGTGGCGCTGGTGGGCCTTTTCGCGATTTCGGAAATCCTGATGTTGCTCGAAAAGGAGTTCAAGGACCGGCCAAAGGCGATCCCCGTGGGCTCCTGGCTTCCCCAATGGGGCGCCATCTGGAAAACCCGTTGGGCGATGCTGCGTGGCTCGGGTGTCGGGTTCGTCGCGGGTGTCCTGCCGGGCGCAGGCGCGTCGCTCGGGTCGTTCATGGCCTATGTCGCGGAGAAGCAGACATCGAACAAGAAGGGCACCTTCGGCAAGGGCGACCCGCGCGGCGTGGCGGCGCCAGAGGCAGGCAACAATGCGGCTTCGGGCGGTGCGCTTATCCCGATGCTGAGCCTCGGCGTGCCGGGGTCGGGAACGACCGCAGTTCTGCTCGCCATGCTGATCTCGCTCAACGTGCAGCCGGGTCCGCTGCTGTTCGAGCGTCAGCCGGATCTCGTCTGGGGCCTCGTCGCATCGCTCTACATGGCGAATATCGCGCTTCTGATCCTGAACCTGCCGATGATCGGAATCTTCACGCGGCTGATGATGACCCCGACCTGGGCGCTCATGCCGATCGTTGCCGCGGTCACCTTCGTCGGCGTCTACAGCATCTCGAACTCGATCTTCGATCTCGAGATGATGGTGTTCTTCGGTGTCCTGGGCTACGTCCTGCGAAAGATGGATGTGAGCCTCGTGCCGCTGGTCCTCGGGCTGCTGCTCGGCGGCGACATGGAGCGCAACCTGCGCCGCGCGATGTCCATCTCGGACGGTGATTGGTCCATCCTGATCGCCAGCCCGATTTCCATAAGCCTTTACATCCTCACGGTGTTTTTTCTCGCGCTGTCTGTCTGGATCGCTGTCCGCGACCACCGTCAGGCAAAGTCCGAGCGCCTGACGGAAGGCTGAGTGATACGCGGGTTCCGGGCGGGCACGGACCGCGCGTCATCCTGATGAGGCCCGGCAACGAAAGCGTGCCCTTCGCGGCGCGCTGGCGATCGTTTCAGGGGCAATCCAAATACAAGACTAGCCTTCGATCTGGCTCGCCATGATCGCGATCGCGCGCTGGTAGACCGGCGCCGCATTCCATGCCTGGATCGCCCTGAAATTGCGCTGCCCCTCTTGGTAACCCTGTCCCGGCCGCCAGCCATTCTGGCGCAGAAAATTTGCGGTCGACGCGAGGGCATCGGTCAGATTGTTCAGGTCGATGCGCCCGTCGCCGTTCCCATCGACGCCGTACCGCAGAACGTTGCCCGGCAGGAATTGCGTATGTCCCAGCTCACCATGCATCGCGCCGATCTGGTTGGGGCTGATGATACCGCGATCCACGAGCGTCAGCGCGGCCAGCGCGTGTTCGCTGAAGAAGGCAGAGCGGCGGCAGTCGTAGGCCAGCGTTGCAATGGCCGAGAGAACAATTGCATCGCCCATGAAGTTGCCAAAACCCGTCTCCATCCCGTGAATGGCGACGATCACCGAAGCGGGAACACCGTAGGCACGCTCGAGCGAGTCGTAGAATGCAGGGTTGGCTGCAATCCGCTGCCGTCCTTGCCGCACAATCGTATCGGCCCCTCGAACGCGCATGAATTCTTCGAGCGAATAACCGAAGGAGCGCTGGTTGCGGTCCGCCGAAATCGTGCGCGTGGCGTAGGTCGTGCCGGCCAGGGCCTGCAAACCGGCAGGGCCAATGCCCGCGGCGGCGGCCTCCGCTGCGAATTCCTGCTGCCAGCGCGAGAAACCGGAGGCGTCATTGCCGCAGGTGGCAGCCATGGAAGCGACGGGTGTGCCGAGCAGCAGGCAGATTACCGCGGCGGAGCGCATGGTACGGGTCAGAAGTCTTTGCATGATGTCTCTCTGGTGGCGACTGGATGACCTTGGGGATTTGCCGACAGGCTAACATGGGAAAGGCGCATTTCGGCAAGATGTCGTTCCGCGCAGTATCACGGACTTGGAAAGGGGCGTTCACATCGCGCATCAGGAGTCGAAACGTTGAAGCAGCCGTATACCGGCGGCCGCTGTCCAGCGCACTGAATTCGCTGCGGCAGCGGGAACGCGGTAAGGGATGCGCCCTACAATCGTCGTGGGCACGGGACCTTCGCGCCCTTGGGTGAGATGACGCACAGTCTGCTCTGATGACATCGGCTTTCAGACGGGCTGATTGCAGGCTAGTGTCCCCGGGGCCTGAATTCGTGACCGGGGAGGGTGTCGCCACATGACGCTAGAAACGCCAGCACTTCGCCACTTTTGCGATCTGAACGTGGAACTTGGGCCAATCCGAGAGATGGGGCCAGGGCGCGCCGGTCAACGCCGGATCATTCCCATCATCGGCGGGCGCGTGGAAGGCCCCGAAATCTCGGGGCAGGTGCTGAATCTGGGTGCCGACTGGCAGACGATCTTTGCCGACGGACTGGCCGAGCTCGACACACGTTACGCGATCGAGACCGACGATGGCGCGATCATCGAAGTCTTGAACTACGGGCTTCGGCACGGCCCTGCGGAGGTTCTTGCGGATGTTGCGGCCGGAAAGGACGTCCCGCCGGACGCATATTACATGCGCACGCATGCCCGGCTGGAGACCGGCGACGCCCGGTATGCGTGGGTGAACCGGACCCTGTTCGTCGGCACCGGAGCGCGGTTCGCGTCCGCAGTCAAAGTGTCGCTCTTCGCGTTGGAATAGCCCACCGGCCAATCTCCGGTCACTCGTATCGTAATGAACCGGGCCGGGGACGGTCCCGGTCCCCTACCTCCTTTCCCCATGCCAAGCCTTCCCGGGCTCAGGTCAGCACTTCGGGGCCTTCTGGCGGTCGACGGCTTCCATTCGCCCTTGGATCAATCTTTCGCGAATCGAGAAAGCTGAAAGTCCGATCGGGTGGTTTATCCATAAAGGTATCCATGTCAACTTTTCACAGGTGAGGAAATTGTCTGCACATCGCGGGCAGAAGGGGGGAGCGTCACTTGCAACTGACCGACTACGAGAAACAGATGCTCGGTGGCGAAAACGGACCGGCCGTGGCCCGTGCGATGGACTTGCTTGTGCGGTACGGAGAGGCCCTTGGCGCCGAGCGCCTGGTCGAGACCCGGAATGTGGCGGGGGCGTTCAACGCATCGACACCGTCGATCCGGTCGATGGCCGAGGACGGCTTTGACCGCGTGTATTCCGAACTGAATCTCGATTCCGACGATGTCGTCGACATTCCGCACATGGCCGTGCCGACGTGCCAGCTCATCACCGGCATCGACATAGAAAACCACGCCCTGCAAGGCGCCGATCCCGGCCTGGTCGATATGCAGAAGGACGGCGAAAGGTTTTTCGGTCAGCGCGGGATCAACATGATGTGCACCTGCACGCCCTATCAGGTGGGGAATGTGCCTGTCCGGGGCGAGCATCTGGCGTGGATGGAAAGTTCGGCGGTGATCTATGCGAACTCCGTTCTCGGGGCGCGTACCAATGTCGAAGGCAAGGAAAGCACCGGGGCGGCGGGACTGACGGGGCGCATCCCCTATTGGGGTCTGCATCTTCCGGAAAATCGCCTCGCCGACCGGCTTATCGACGTGCAGGTCCCGGTGGAGGACATGGCCGGCTGGGGTGTTCTGGGCTATTTCACTGGCCTTCAGGTCGAGGAAGCTCAACCTGCCCTGAACGGCATTTCGGCGACCCCGACGCTGTGGGAGCTCAAACATTTCGGCGCGGCGGCGGCCTCCTCCGGTGGCGTGGAAATCTACCACATTCCCGGCGTGACGCCCGAGGCGCCGACGCTCGAAGCGGCCTTCGGCGGCAACCCGATGCCGGATCCCATCGTCTTCGGCGAACGGGAGCGGGTTGCGACCTGGGAGCGGCTGCAATCGGCCGAGGACCGCAGCGTCGATTTCATCATGCTGGGGTGTCCACACAATTCCATCGAGCAGATGTCTCGCGTGGCCGAGCTGCTTGAAGGACGCAAAGTGCACGCTGACGTCGCCCTATGGGTCCACACGCCGCGCGCACTTGCCGAGGTGTCCAAGCGTTCAGGCTATACCGATATCATCCGGGAGGCCGGCGGCGTGGTCATGTCTGACACCTGTCCTGCGATTTCGCGCAGGCTTCCGAAAGGCGTGCGCGTCATCGCGACCGACAGTGCAAAGCAGGCCCATTACCTGCCGGCCATTGCCGGGGTCGACGGCTGGTTCGGATCGCTCGAGCACTGCATCGACGCAGCGATCACCGGGAAATGGCGGGGAGGTCCGTGATGCCGGACGGACAGTCGACATCAAAGATCGTGATGCGCGGACGGGGTGTCGTTCCGGGCAAGGCCCGCGCCGAAGCCCTCGTGACCCGTCAGACGATATCGGGCTGGGGTGGCATCAACGAACGCGAAGGCTCTGTGATCGAGCTGCGGCACGAGCTGCGGGGGCAGTCTTTCGCCGGCAAGGTGCTGGTGTTTCCCGGTGCGAAGGGGTCGTCCGGCTGGTCCGCCTATTTCCACATGTGCCGGCTGAACGGCACCGCGCCGGCCGCCATGATCTTCACCCGTATGACGACAAAGATGGCGCTCGGCGCGGTTGTCACGCGTGTGCCCGCCATCACGGATCTCGACGGCGACCCGTTCGAGATGATCGAGACCGGCGACCTCGTGGAGGTCGATGCCGATGAGGGGATCGTGACCATAACGAAACACGAAACCTGAACGACCCGTGGCAGGAGGAGTGCCGCGGGAAAGACCACGAAACGTATCCAGGGAGGAACGACCAACATGACCAAGACCCGTTGGAATTTCACGATCGGCGCAGCATTAGCACTTGGCCTGTCCGCCTCGGGCGCTGCGAAGGCACAGGATTATGAATGGCCCGACTTCTTCACCGTCGTCACACCTGTGGTCGGAACCGCGAACCACTCGCTCGGCGTCGCGTGGACGTCCGAGTTCAGCGCACAGACCAGCAGCCGGTCGCGCGTGCTTCCGGCGCCGAACGGCTTTGCCCGCGCCGAATGGCTGGCCACCGGCGAAGGTCGCATCGCCATGCTTCAGGCGTCGGACTACTTCGACCAGATGGATGCCGTCTCGGGCTTCCTCAACGAGCAGGGCGGGCCCTATGACACGCGCGTGGCGGTGATGAACCTCGTCACGCCGTGGAGCTACATGGTCCGCGGCGACAGCGACATCGAGTCGTTTACGGATATCGGGCCCGATACACGGGTTGCGGTCGCTGCGTCCTCGGCCTTCCTTGTGACCGGCATCGATGCGCTTCTGGCCTACAACGGGCTGACACAGGACGATGTCCAGGTCGTCGAGGTCGGCGGGTACGGGCCCAATACCAGCGTTGTGGTCGAGGGGCGCGCTGACGTGGCCTTTACTGGCCCGATTTCCGGCACCTCCTACGAGGCGGAGGCCAATCCCAACGGCATCCGCTGGCTGCCGCTGCCGACACGCGACGAAGACCCCGAGGCCTATGCCCGCTACCGCGCGCTGATGCCCGGATACACACCCCTGACGACCGTCTCTGGCACCGAGTCGGCGCTTGGGTTGAACGTGGATCACGCGTTCCAGGCAAACCACGTGCGGGCGGAAGAGGATCCGGAGTTCGTCTATCAGCTGGCGCGGTGGCTCGACGAGCACTACGAGGACTTTGCCGACGATTTTGTTCACGCCCCGATGATGAGCGTCGACAGCATGGTGCGTTTCCTCGAGGCCGGTCATCTGCAGCCGATCCATGACGGCGCGATCCGTTACCTCGACGAGATCGGTGTCTGGAACGAAGAATATCAGGCGCGCAATGACACGCTGGTGCAGCTTGCCACCGATCGCGTGGCGCTTTGGCAGGAAACGCTTGCTCAGGCGCGGGAGCAAGGGCTCGACATCGGCCCGGAAAGCGAGGAGTTCCGCGCGCTCTGGGATGCGAACCGCACCGCGGCCGTTGGCGACATGACCTATGGTGAGCTGGTTCTCGCGATCGACGAGTGACGTGAACCCTGAAGCCGGGCGGTATCGCAGGTATCGCCCGGCCCCCATCAAGACCATCAATCTTTGACGCGCGAACCCAAGAGGGATGTCATGACCATGACCCACGATGGCCAGGACCCGGCCGTAAGCGATGCCGTGCCTGACGCTTACCAGGAACATGACCGCAGCCGTTTCGCCTCGATGCCGCTCGCGATGCGCATGGCAGTCCTGGGCGCGTCGGCGGCGGGTGTCTGCCTGTCGGTGTGCTACATCTTCTCGCTCGTCCCGATGCTCGACATCACGTATTACTTCCTGCTGATGGCGGCCTTCCTGCCCGTCGTGTTCCTGCTGCTGCCGGCATGGCGCACCGAAAACGGGGTCACCTGGGCCAGCTACGCCCCGGCGCTTGCCACGCTTGCACTGATGCTCACCATGGCGTGGAATTCCCGCGATCTGGTCTTCGGCACATGGGTGCCGGTCAACGAGCCTTGGCAGCTGTGGGTGGCCAGCGGGATCTTCATTCTGGTGCTTGAGGCCGCGCGCAGGGCAGGGGGGAACATCTTCCTCTCCATCGTGCTGTTTCTCGGGCTTTACCCCGTCTTCGCCTTCTACATGCCCGGTATCCTCTGGGGGCCGCCCACGACGCTTGGCCGCACGATCGCTTTCAACATCTTCTCCGGGGATGCCATGCTTGGCGTCGTCACACGGGTCGTGGCCGAGACGATCATCGGCTTTCTCATCCTCGCGGCTCTCATGGTCTCCACCGGGGCGGCGGATTTCTTCCTCAAGCTGGCGCTGTCACTGATGGGCACGTCCCGTGGCGGTGCGGCCAAGGTCTCGGTGCTGGCCTCGGGCTTCTTCGGATCGCTGTCAGGCTCGATCTTCGGGAACGTGGTCTCGACCGGCTCGGTCACGATCCCGGCGATGAAGAAGGCGGGCTTCCCGAAGCACTATGCCGGTGCGCTCGAGGCCTGTGCCTCGACCGGCGGCATGCTGATGCCTCCGGTCATGGGCGCCGTGGCCTTCATCATGGCCGACTTCACCAACACCGAATACCGCGTCATCGTTCTCGCTGCGCTTATCCCGTCGGTTCTGTATTACTTCGGCCTTTATTGCCACGTCGACGGCTTCGCCGCGCGCAACGACCTGAAGGGCATGAAGAAGTCCGAGCTTCCGTCGGTGCGCGAAACTATCAAGGAAGGGTGGCCATTCATCGTGGTCCTCGCTTTCCTGGTCTGGGGCCTCGTGGTCATGCGGTGGGAAAGGCTGACACCGTTCTATGCCTCGGCGCTTCTGCTGGCGCTGACCTTCTTCAGCCCGAAGTTGCGTCTGAAGCTCTCGGCGATCCCCGAGATGTTCTACCAGATCTCGAAGCTCCTCAGCCAGACGATGGGCCTTCTGTTGCCGACCAGTTTCATTCTCGGCGGGCTGATGGCGACCGGCGTTGCGCCCGTCATCGCGGCCAGCCTGGTGCGGATGGGCGGCGACGCGGTTGTGCCGGTGCTGCTGATCGGGATTGCCGTCTGCATCATCTTCGGGATGTTGGGGATGATCGTGGCGGCCTACCTGATGCTGGCCCTGACATTGGCCCCGGCCCTGGAGCAGATCGCCGGCCTGAATACCGTCGCGATCCACCTCTTCATTGCCTATTACGCCTCGCTTGCCGCGATCACGCCGCCTGTGGCACTGGCCGCGTTCCTCGCGTCGAGGATCAGCGGGTCGGACCCGATCTACACAAGTGTCCACGCCGCCCGGCTGGGTATCGTGCTCTACTTCGTGCCGATCTTCTTCCTCTTCGAGCCCGCCCTGATCCTCCAGGGGCCATTCTACCTGACCGTCATCTGGACGCTGCTCAACGTGCTTGCGATCATCATCATCGCGGCGGCCTCCGAAGGGCAGCTGTGGTATCGCGGCAAGCTCAGGATGTGGGCGCGCCCGATCCTGTTCGGTTGCGGTCTTCTGATCGGCTTTCCCGAATGGACGAGCACCGTCGGCGGCCTGGTCCTGGCCCTTCTGGTGATCGCCATCCCGGCGTCCATTTTCCCCCAATCGCAATCCGACGAGCCTGATGCGGACGACACGTCCGAGGCGGAAGTCGCGGCTGCAAGCCCAATTACGAAATAGGAGAATACTGCATGTCCCACGGACGGCCGATCAACCCTGCGACCACCATCGTGCGCCATTCGGGCGAGGTGCTTCACCGTGAACTCGATGTCGATCTTTGCGTCATCGGTGCCGGCATCTCGGGCACGACCACTGCACTGGAGGCCGCCCGGCTCGGAAAGACGGTGGCCATTGTCGACGGGCTGCCGACGCTTGGCGGCCAAGCCGTGAATTCGATTATCGGCACGTTCTGCGGCCTTTACCGGAACGGGACCCATGGTCACCGGTTCACCTTCGGGATCGTCGACGACATGCTCGACTATCTCGATCGGAACGATGCCAGCTATTACCGTCACGGGCCGACAACGACTGTCGTGCATTACAACGAGATCGCACTCAGCCGTTGGGTAGAAACCTCGCTCGACACCGCAGGCGTGATCCCGGTGACCGGGGCTATCCTGCGCGAAGCCGAAACCGACGGACGCCGTATCAAGTCGGTCAAGCTGGTAACCCGCTACGGCGACGTGACGATCCGGGCCGAGGGCTTTGCCGATTGCTCCGGCGACGCGGCGCTGACCTATCTTGCGGGTTTTGAATGTCGCGAACCGGATGAGAAGGTTTATGGCAGCCAGCAGGCCGTGGTCGAGGGCATCGACATCAACGTCGAGTTGCCGCAGCGCGAGGAACTCTCGGAACGGATCGCCGAAAAGGCTGAAGATTATGGTCTGATCCGCAAGAACGGGCTGATGTTCTACTTCCCCGGCAAGGAAGTGGCGGTGATGAACATGACCCATGTCGAAACGCCGCTCGACCCGATCGAGGCATCGCGGACATCGCATATCGGCAAGGAACAGGTCGATCGCGGCATCAAGCTGTTGCGCGAGCAATGGCCGGAGGCGTTCGGCAACATCAAGGTGCGCTCCTATGGCTTCCCCGGTATCCGGCAAACCCGGTGGATCAAGGCCAAGCATCACCTGGTGGTCGACGAAGTTGTCAGCGAGAAGAAGTTCGATGACGCCATCGGGCGGACGGCCTGGCCGATCGAGTTGCACAACGCGCCGGAAGGCTTCGTGTGGGACGTCTTCGATGAAGACCACACCCACTATATCCCGTTCTCGTCGATGATCTCGCCAGAGGCCGACAATCTCGTGGCCGTGGGGCGTTGTATCGACGGCGATCCGGCGGCGCTCAGCTCGGTCCGCGTGATGGGCCCCTGCATGGCGCAGGGTATGGCGGCGGCCAATGCGCTCGACCTGGCTGGCTCCGGATCGGTCCATCAGATCGACATAAGCAGCTTGCAGGACCGTGTGTCCGACAACCTCAACCGCACGGATGGCGTGGCCCCTGACTGAAGGAGATGACGATGTTTGAGACCAGACCCCTGAACGGCGCGTTCGGCGTGGAAATCACCGGCGGGCTCGACGTGCTCACGCCGCTGACCCCGGCGCAGATCGCCGAGATCGACCGGCTGATGGATGAAAACGCCCTTGTCCTGATCCGCAACCAGCCGATGGATGTGGACCAGCAACTGACCTGGACGCGGCAATTCGGGCCGCTGGACCAAGGCTTCAAGAAAGTCATCGCCAAGGGCAGCACGCCGCAGAAATACGACGAAGTGGGTGATATCTCGAACCTGTCGAAGGACGGCCAGGTCGCGGCACGCACGGACAAGCGCATCCTCAACAACATCGCCAACCAGCTTTGGCATTCCGACAGTTCCTTCCAGAAACCGGCGGCGAAATACTCGATGCTGCATTCGGTGCGGAACCCGTCCTGGGGCGGCGAGACGGAATACACCGATCTGCGGGCCGCCTATGACGCTTTGCCGGATCGGATGAAGGACTTCCTGGACGGCAAGATCGCCGAGCATTTCGCGCTGCATTCTCGGTTCCTGCTTGGCGACGACAGCTATTCCACGGAGCAGATCGCGGCGATACCGCCGGCCCATTGGCCGGTGGTGCGAGAGAACCCGGCAACGGGACGCAAGCACCTGTTCATCGGCGTCCATGCCCGCTCAATCGAGGGGATGACGGTGCCAGAGGGCCGAATGATCCTGATGGATCTGCTGGAACATGCGACGCAGCCGCAATTCATCTACCGCCACGAATGGGAGGTGGGCGATACGCTGATCTGGGACAACCGCCAGACGCTGCATCGTGGACGGCACTACGATCTGGACGAACCGCGGGAGCTACGCCGGACAACGACGCTCGATGACCGCGCACCGGAACTTGAAATGGCCAGCTGAAATGACGTCAGGCCCGTTCCCACGGCGGCACGTCGAATTCCGCTTTCAAATGCTCCAGCATCGCGACCACCTCGGGGCGATGGGCCTTGTTGCGCGGGACCATGGCCTTGAACCAGAAGGGCGAGATCGGGAAATCCTCAAGAACGAGCACCAGTTCGCCGCTGCCGAGCTGATCCTGGACAAGGAAGATCGGCACCGACGTCACGCCGAGGCCCTCGCAGGCCGCGGAGACCAGCGCGCGGCTGTCGTTGACCGTGAAGGTCGCGTGCAGGTCCACCACGATCGGCCCCCGGTTGCTTTCGAACGACCAGCTCAGTCCGACCGGCAGGAAGGCGAGGCAGCGATGTTCGACCAGTTCATTGGGCGTGGTCGGCGTTCCGTTCCGCGCAAGGTAGCCGGGCGAAGCGACCAGCACACGCGGATAGGGGCACAGTGGTGTCTCGATCACGCTCGCATAGGATTGCGGCAGCGCCCCAAGTGCGATGTCGAGCCCCTCTTCGAGCGGGTTGAGCGACTTGTCGACCAATTGAAGATCGGCTGTGATCGCGGGGTTCTCGGACAGGAATCGAACGATGGACTGGCCGACGAACAGCGTGCCGACCGTGGTGGGCGACTTGATCCGAAGATGTCCGCGAATGCCGCGTTCGGGAGGGGCCGCGCCGCTCAACGCTTCATCCAGCTCGCCCAAAAGCAGTTGCAGACGCGGACGCATCCGCTCCGCCTCGGCGGTCAGGGTCAGCCGGCGCGTGGAGCGCACGAAAAGTTTCGAGCCGATTTCGTCTTCCAGCCGTCCGACACGCTTGGTGATCACCGACGGGGCGACACTCAGGTCACGCGCGGCGGCCGAAAAACTCCCCGTCCGGGCGGTCACAAGAAACGCCTCGATGTCGATCAGTTGCGGCATCTCCGCTCCTTTCCTGCCTTCGCAAATCGCGAAGGATCAGTAACGAGACTTCACTATTCTTTCGCGGATTGCACGAAATACCTGCCCGGTTCCGCCCGGCACGCCTGTCAGGAGGAGTGACATGTCTACTCTGACCATTGATCAGCCGAAACAGGACCTTCGCATCGCGGGGCTGGGGGCCGTTGATTGTGACGTGCACCCGCGTTTACCGATGCGCGCCGATCTCATGCCCTACCTCTCCGACTACTGGCAGGACATGTTCCCTTACCGCGCGATCGACCGGATGGAGCTTGTGGGCTATCCGGTCGGCACACAGCCGTTCAACCGGCCTGATTGCGAGGGCGGCAACAAGGACGTTTCGGCGCTGGCCAAGGCCCATCTCGATCCACTGGACCTGTCGGGGGCGATCCTGAACGTCGTGTCCGGCGCGCAGGGTTTTTACGACCCGTACCTTCAGGCGGCCGCGTGCGAAGCGACCAACCGATGGATCGCCGCGGAATGGCTGGACAGGGACCCGCGCCTGCGTGCCTCGCTTCTGGTGCCGTTTCGCCACCCGGAAGCGGCAGTGGAGGAGATCCGCCGCTATCGCGATGACAAGCGGTTCGTGCAGGTGCTGGCGATGGGGATGGGGGAGGAACCCCTCGGGCGGCGCACCTTCTGGCCTATATACGACGCAGCAGTCGAGAATGGCTTCTCGTTGTGTGTCCATGGCGGCAGTGTGTTCCGCCACGCACCGACCCAATCAGGGTGGCCGTCGAGTCTGACCGAGGAAATGGTGCATTGGTCGCAAGCCGCCGCCAACTCGGTGGCGAGCCTTCTGTCAGAGGGCGTTCTGACCCGGCATCCGGAACTGAAAGTGGTCATGGCCGAAAGTGGCGTTTCGTGGTTGTTCGCCACGATCTGGCGGCTCTGCAAGGAATGGCGCGGCATACGGCTGGAAGTGCCTTGGCTCAAGGAAAGCCCGGAGATAGTCATCGAGCGCCAGATCCGCATGACGACCGCGCCGCTCGATGCGCCCCCCGGCGGACCCGAGGAGATGGCGGCGCTGATGGCCTGTACGGGCAGCTCGGATCAGCTGCTGTTCGCGACGGATTTCCCGCATGATCACGGTGGAGATCTCGGAGTCTGGCCGAAGGAGCTGCCACAGGACTGGGCCGCAGACGTGGCCCGAAACAACGTGATCGCGACCTATCCCCGGCTGGAGCTGTGACCATGAGCGACGTGCTGACCGACCCGAGACCCGAAACGGCGGCCGAGACCGCGACGAAGGTCGTGGATTGCGACATCCACCCCTCGTTCCGGACACCGACCGAAATCCTCGATTACTTACCATCGCGCTGGCGGGACCATGCCCGGGCGTTCGGCATCCGGCCGCCCAATTCGATGACCGGTGCACTGGCCTATCCGAGGATGGGCGGCGGCATGCGGCAGGATGCTTGGCCGCCCACGGGCGGCCCTCCCGCCTCGGACCTTGAGTTCATGCGCGCGCAGCATCTGGACCCGTTGAATATCGAGGTCGGCATCCTGCATTGCCTCAATCCCGGGCCGTCGCTGATGGATCTCGACTTCTCCGCCGCCTATTGCGCGGCGATGAACGATTGGCAGGTGGACCGCTGGCTGTCGCAGGAGCCGCGGCTGCGGGGAACCATCGTCATCCCGCAGGAGGACACCGCCGCCGCCGTGGCCGAGATCGAGGCGCGCGCGACCGATCCGCGCTTCGTGCAGGTGGCATTCGTACCGCGTGGGATCGAGCCATCGGGCCGCCGCCGCTATTGGCCGATCTACGAGGCCGCCGCCAAGCACGGTCTTCCGGTTGCGATGCATACTGCACCCTACGGTTGGCGGGAAAATACCGGTGCCGGCAATGCGTCGTTCTACCTGGAAGAGCACTACGCCGTCGCCAATCCGATCCAGTCCGCGATGACCTCGCTGATCTTCGAAGGCGTGTTCGAGCGTCTGCCCAACCTCAAGCTGGTTCTGGTGGAAGGCGGGTTTGCCTGGGCCGCGCCGCTGATGTGGCGGATGGACCGCGAATGGGCGCGGATGCGCGACGAGATCCCGGCGGTCAGGCGCGCGCCCTCGGACTATGTCCGCCGTCAGGTCTGGCTGACAACCCAGCCGGTGGAAGAGCCGCCAAGGAATGCCGACCTCAAACACCTGATCCGGTGGCTTGGGGCCGACAGGATCATGTTCTCGTCCGATTATCCCCATTGGGACTTCGACGATCCGCACCGCGCCTTCCGGATCGGCCTGAAGCCGGAAGAAAAAAGCGCGATCCTGCGTGACAATGCCCGCGCGGTTTACGGGTTCTGAGAGGGCACATGGGCAAACACGTCATTTGCAGGCTTGAGGAGCTGCCGCCGGGAAGCTCTCGCAGGGTGGATATCGAGGGCCGGGAAATCGCGGTGTTCAACGATGAGGGACGGCTTGCCGCGCTTGGCAATCGCTGCCCGCACGAGGGTGCGGAGCTATGCCACGGGCTGATCCGCCAATTCTTCGCCGCCGAAGGAGCGGGCGAATACGAGGGCACTGGAAAGCGGATGCTGCGCTGCCCATGGCACGGCTGGGAATTCGACCTCTCGACGGGGCAATCCTATGTCGATCCGGCCCGTGTGCGGGTGCGCGCCTTCGACGTGGATGTCGCACCGGGGGAGGGGTTGTCCGAAGGTCCTTACAAGATCGACGTCTACCAGATCGCGACTGAAGAGGATTATGTCGTTTTGACCATCTAGGCGCCGCCACATGATCCCGTCCCTGCAGAGCGTTCCCCCGCCACGACTGTTCACGCTGGTCGTGTTGACCGGGATCGCCGCCATGTCGGCCAATATCTTCCTGCCGTCGCTGGCCGGGATGGCCGACTATTTCGAGACCGATTACGCGGTGATGCAGCTGGCCGTGGCGCTGTTTCTTGCGATCAACGCCGTTCTGCAATTGATGCTCGGCCCCTTGTCGGATCGCTTCGGGCGGCGCCCGCTGATGGTCTCGGCGTTTGCCATCTTCGCGGTGTCCAGCATCGGCTGCGCCCTGGCCAAGAGCGTCGAGGTCTTTCTGATCTTCCGCACCTTTCAGGCCACGGGGTTCGCGTCGGTCGTGCTTTCGCGGGCGATCATCCGCGATATGGTGCCTGGTACCAAGGCGGCCTCGATGATCGGCTACGTGACGATGGGCATGGCGGTCGTGCCCATGGTCAGCCCGACGATCGGAGGGTTGCTGGACGCCGCCTATGGCTGGCAGGCGAGTTTCGTGCTGGTTGCCATCCTTGGGGTCTTCGCCTGCGCGCTGGCAATTCTGGCGGTGGGGGAAACCCATGTCACCCGAAGCGCCAGCTTTGCCGAACAGGCCGGCCATTACCCCGAGTTATTTCGGTCGCGGCGCTTCTGGGGCTATGCGGCGGCCGGCGCGTTTGGCGGCGCCACCTTTTTCACCTTCCTCGGCGGTGCGCCTTATGTCGGCAGCCAGGTCTTCGGGCTCGACCCGCCGACGCTTGGGCTGTTCTTCGGCTCGGCATCCTTCGGCTACGTGACGGGCAATTTCCTGTCGGGGCGATACTCGGGCCGGTTCGGGATCAACATGATGCTGTTGGCCGGGGCATTGGTGCAAAGCCTCTCGCTCGGTATATCCCTGATCGTCTTGCTGTCGGGGTATGGCAGCGCGTGGACGTTCTTCGGCCTCATGATCCTTGTGAGCCTCGGCAACGGTCTGATCGTGCCGAATGCCACGGCCGGATTCCTGTCAGTCCGGCCGCACCTTGCCGGAACCGCCAGCGGGATCGGCGGCGCGCTGATGATCGGGGGCGGCGCCGTTTTGGTAAGTTGGGCGGGCACCTTCCTGGATCCGGTAAACGGTGCAATCAAACTTGTCGCGCTGCAGTTCTGTGCCGCGGTTCTGAGCCTTTGCGCGGCGCTCGTTACACGTCGGTGGGAACGCTAATCCCCGAACCCGTGGTCCGTTCAAAGCGCCCCTGCGATTTGCTCTGACAATTGCCGCCATGCCTGCGCATGGGCATCGGCGATGTCAGACAGTTCGGTCCCGGTGACCGGAACGGTGACATCGAAGGACCGGATGCGGTCGGCCCACGGGTTGTCATCGCGGCTGATGGCGAATTGACCGGTGAGGTGGAGCAAACCATCGGCCCGCAGCAGCATTTCGTCTGCCCGGATCGTCAGCTCCGCATCCGGGAAAGAGCTCAGCGGCCAAGGCGCGCGCGCCACCGGCACGTTCGTGATCCGCGACAGGTGGCGCACGATGTCGTTGGCCATGGCGTCTTCTGGGATATCGGCCCAGATCAGGCCGGGGAGCGGTTCGATCAACCCGTCTTCCGCCTGGCGAACGACATCCGAGCCGTTCGCATATTCCGGCAGCGATATATCGGCCAGAACGACGGAGCGAACTGACACGCTTTCCTGCAAGACCGAAGGGGCGTGCGTGACCGTCAGCCGTGAAGGGTCACCGCCGCAACCGGCAAGGGTCAGGATGAAGGCGCACGCTATCCAGAAAAATCGCATTTCAACGTCCAGTGATAAGTGAGTTCGGGTTGCGCTCGATCGCGCGCGCAAGCGACCGGAAAGCGTCGGCGGCCTGCGATATATCGTTTATGGCCGCGCGCAGCTCGCCATAGACGGCCGAGCCGTCGTCATAATCCGCGGCGACACCCTGAAGCGACGCAACCAGGGAATTCAGGCGCTCCACGATGGCGGGCACCTGTCCAGCCGCCGCTTCGAGCGAGGTGAAAGCGCTATCGGCAGAGGCGAGCGTGCCGTTCAGGTTCGCGGCCGCGCCACCTTCGCGGAGTTCCGTCAGTAGCCCGGCCAGTTCTTCCAATGAACTGTTGAGCGAGTCTGGAAGATCCGTCGCCGCCTCGGCGGAAAGGATACGTTCCAGCCGCCGCAGCACACGGTCGGCGGAGGACGCGGCGGCGGTTACGGGCGTCGCGTCCAACTCGGCCACCAGTTCCTCGACCGAGGTCAGGACACCTGGCAGACCGGCTGTGAAGGTCTGCACGTTGCTGATGATCGTCTCGCTGTTTTCCAGCGCGGTTAGCGTCGTGCTGAGACCCTCGCTTTCAGAGATGCCCGTGACCAGCGTTTCGAGCGCCTCTGCCGCACCGGATAGGTCGGTCAGGGCCTGGCCGATCTCTTCTGCGGCAACGACGGATCGGATTTCGGCAACGAGATCGTTGACGTTGCCGGGCAGCGCGCGGATGTCTTCACCCGTCGCCAGCGCCGTGATCCCGTCGAGTGTGTCGATGGCGGAGGCCATGAGATCCTCGATCGGAAGGGCGGCCACGCGGGAGACGATGGCATCGAGATCGGTCGAGGATTGCGCGATATCGGCTGCTGCTGCCGGCAGGAGGGGATTCTCGACCAGCTCCGTTTCCAGTTGGCGGTCGTCGTGGTCTTCATCCTCGAATACTTCCAGGATCAGCGTGGTTCCAAGAAGACCCTCGGACGCGACGCGCACGCGCAGGCCGTTTTCCACCCGACGCTCCAGCGCCTCGATGAGGGCCTCGGGCGTTTCAGCATCGCGCAGCCCGATGCGGGCCGGCGAGACGGTGAAATTCACCAGCGCCTGAACGCCTGCATCCGGATTGCGCGGATCTGTATAGCCCACGATATTCGTGACTTCGCCCACTCGGATGCCGCCGTATCGCACCAGTGCCCCGAGAACGAGGCGCAGATCGTCCGCAGGCAGGATCACGGCCAGGTCCAGGGCCTGATCCACCGGGGCTTCGAACACGCTGCGCTGCGCTTCCGCGCGACTGGTGTAGACGTTGTAGGCCTGTCCAGGTTCGATGCTTTCGCCGCCGGTCACCAGTGCTTCAAAGGCAACACCGCCTTCCACCAGCGACGCGAGGCTTTCGAAATTCACCGATAGTCCGCTCGTGTTGAGGTCGATGGAAATGCCCGAGATATCCCAGAACCGCGTGTTGGTCGTCAGGCGCTGATCGTGGGGGGCTTCGATGAAGGCGTCCATCGTGATGAGAGTTCCATCCTCGGACAACTCGGCCTCACCCAGCCGCCCGACCTCGATCCCGTTGTAGAGAACCGGAGCGCCGGGGGAGAGCTGGCCGCCATCGCGGGACCGCAGAACGATCCGCGTTCCCTCTTCGCCTGGGCGGGACAAGGGCGTGTTTTCGAGGGCCTCGAACCGCACGGCGGGCCTGCCGATCTCGCCGTCCCACGTGCCTTCGAGATACACACCGGACAGGACCGTCGACAGCCCCGACACCCCACGTGTCGTCACTTGCGGTTCGACCAGCCAGAACTGGGCATCCGCATCGACATACTGGGCCACCTCGCTATCGAGGCGTATGTGGGCTTCCACCGCTTCGAGGCCGGTGGCGAAGGTCACGTCCTCGACCAGGCCGACCTCGACATCGCGGAACCGCAGGGGGGTTTCCCCGGCTTCCACGCCCGAGGCGGACGGAAGGCTCACGATGATCACCGGCCCTTGGTTGCTGTAGGTCTGCCAGACGACCAGCACCGAAATCGCAAGCGCCACCACCGGGACAAGCCATACCCAGGAGACACGGCTGCGCCGAGGCTCTGCCTGCTCAGGTTCCGGCAAATCGCGTTCATCCATGGTGTGCCCCATCCTCCAAACGGTCCCAAATCTGCCTGGAGTCAAAGCTTTGAGCAGCCAGCATGGTGAATACAACCGACAACGCGAAACACACGGCGGCGATGCCGGGGTTGATCGACGCCAGAACATCGAATTGGACCAGTGCCGTCAGGATCGCAACCACGAACACGTCGATCATCGACCAACGACCGATGAATTCCACGATCTCGTAGAAACGCAGAAGGCGATGCGGATCGGTTCTGTGCGCGCTGCGCGTAAGTATGGCCAGATAACCGATAACCACGAATTTCCCGACAGGAATCAGGATACTCGCCACGAAGACGATGATCGCAACCGCGTAGGCGTGATGGTCATACAGATCTATGACGCCGGCGATGATCGTGCTTTCCGTCGTCCGGAAATTCTGCGTCGTCAGAAGCATTGGGTAGATGTTGGCAGGGATGTACGCGATGAGCCCCGCGATCAGCCAAGCCCAGACCTTCTGTTCGCTCAACGTATCGCGGCTGGACAGACGATGTGTGCAGCGTGGACAACGCTCCTCGTGTATCGAGGCGACATTGCCGCAGGTCTGGCATACGACGCACCCTGCCTCCCGTGCCGAGATCATCGCTGCCATGTCAGGGCCGTCCAAAGCGAGTGTCGGTTCACGAGAGTGTCCTGATACGCGTTCAACAATACGATCACCACGAACATCCAGAACGCAGCGCCAATGGAAATTGTTGCAAGATCGGCGAGTTTCACCAACGCGACCGCGACCCCGAGCATGAAAATCTCTGCCATCGCCCAAGGTTTGAGGAGGAACGACCAGGCCAGGGCACGCTCTGCGCCCGGCAAGTTCTGGCGTCCCAGAACGACGGGTGTCAGCGCGTAAAGAACCAGGAGCAACCGGCAGAGCGGCAGCATCAGGATGAAGGCCAGGACTGCAAGCGCCAAAGGCACCATGATCCCGGAGCTGAACCCCAGAACAACGTCGATGACGGAAACGGCATTGTCGAATTGCCCCGCACGCAATTCGAGGAACGGCAAGAAGACGATCGCGACAAGCAGCGCGACATTCGTGACGGACAGGCTGACGATCCAGGTCAGCGCGGTGGACTTCCCGTAGGTGAGCCAATGACCACACCGGCGGCATCGCGTTGGCCTGCCGGCGCGATCCTCGGGCATTTGGTATAGCGCGTCGCATACCGGGCACCCGATCAGGCTGGAATATCGACCGCGTTCGCTGATCGCCGAACGCGCGTGAGACGCATGCATCTCCGCAGACCCCCCGAAAAAAGCTACGATGGAATGTAGAGTGACGAGATACAAGTCCAAGCGGGTCAAAGGATTGTCAGGTGTGATGTCAACGGCGGCGGCTTGCTGTCACGTGCACTTTCCAACGCCGTGCGTCAGGGAACAGGGCTGGTAATCCTCGTCCGTGACCTTTTCCATCCAGGTGACGGCGGAGCCGTCGATGCTTTCGTGGATGGCGATATGGCTCATCGCCGTATCGGGCGCGGCGCCGTGCCAGTGCTTCTCGCCCGCCGGAAACCAGACCACATCGCCTTGCGAGATCTCTTCGACCGGCCCGCCCTCGCGCTGGACGCGGCCGCGTCCGAAGGTGACGATCAGGGTCTGGCCTGCGGGATGTGTGTGCCAGGCGGTGCGGGCGCCGGGCTCGAAGGTGACATGGGCACCTGCCACGCGTCCGGGGTCCTCGGCTTCGAAGAGGGGGTCGACACGGACGCGGCCCGTGAACCACTCCTCGGGGCCCGGGCGGGAAGGGGCCGTGCCGGCTCTGGTGATTTTCATGTCGTGTCTCCTGTCAGGTGCAAGCTCGGCCACGCGGGCGGCCGAGCTTGCCGACGGTTCTATCGACGATTTGCGGGATTGCCCACGGGCTGCAAGGCACTGAAAGCCTTGCCGGTCGCCGCCTCGTATTCCGCCTCGTCCCAGAACCCGATCAGGATTCCGTTTTCCGCGGCGATTTTCTGACGTGCCAGCACCTCGGGAGTGGCCGTGATCCTTGTATGGTGGCGCGTTGCCCAATCGAGCAGCGCCGCCGCCATGCGGTCGCGTACGGCCACATGGTCGGGGTCGTCCGAGCCGCCCAGATCGACGAGTTCGTCGGGGTCGGTTTCCAGATCGAAAAGCACCGGCGCGAAGCCTTCGCAGCGCACGTATTTCCAGCGCCCGTCAAAGATCATCGTGGTGTGGGCGTCTTCCTGCGGCTGCCCCAATGTACGGGCCATGTCCGACCAGTGGTAATCATGCTCGCTGATCACGTAGCGGCGGGAAAATCCGCCTGTTCCGTGCAGGATCGGCGTCAGGTCGCGGCCTTCGATGACATGTGGCTTCGGCTTGCAACCAAGGGCATTCATGAACGTAGGTGCAAGGTCGATCATCTCGACCAGCGCGTCAGAGACGCTGCCACGGGCCGTCTCCGCCTCGGGCCGCGGGTCGCAGATGATC
This sequence comes from Rhodobacterales bacterium HKCCE4037, assembly GCA_015689645.1. Classification (GTDB taxonomy): domain Bacteria; phylum Pseudomonadota; class Alphaproteobacteria; order Rhodobacterales; family Rhodobacteraceae; genus Gymnodinialimonas. The sequence goes on along the minus strand of WVSM01000007.1, from coordinate 170,507 downwards.
AGCGGCACCTTCACGGCCATCTCGTGGTAGAAATCCTTGTCGCCCATCCAGTGGTCGCCCATGTAATCGCCGTGGTCCGACGTGACGGCGACGATGGTCGTCTCACTCAGGCCCGTCTCGTCCATCCAGGCAAAAAGGCGACCGAGGTTGTCGTCGAGTTGCTTGATCAGGCCCATGTAGGCCGGGATCACGTGTTCGCGGACATGATCCCGGCTGAAGCTGCGAGACACCCGGGATTCCTGGTAGGCCCGCACAAGGGGATTGTCGGTCTGCCGCTCGGCGTCGGATCGGACCGGCGGAACGATATGCCGCTCGTCATACATGTCGTGATAAGGCGCGGGCACGATGTAGGGCCAATGCGGCTTGATATAGGACAGGTGGCACATCCATGGGCGGCCATCTGCGGTAGCCTCCTTCATGAAGTCGATGGCCCGGTTCGTCATGTAGGCGGTTTCCGAATGCTCTTCGGGCACGTTTGCCGCGAGCCGTGAATTCTTCAGAAGCCAGGCCGAGAGCAGCACCCCGTCTGCATCGAGGCCGGAATTTGCGAAATCTTCCCATGGGTTCTCGCTTTCGAAGCCATGGGATACGAGGTAATCGTCATAGGCCGACCATTGCTGGCGGGCGCTGTCGGGGTGAAGACCATCATCCCGTTCGAAAGGCTCGAACCCGCATTCGGACACCCGCACACCGATTTCGCTTTTCGGGTCGATGCCAAGCCAAGCCATGCCTTCCGCATCGGCGGTCATGTGGGTCTTTCCGACCAGAACCGCACGCGCCCCGACCTCGCGCAGATGATCGCCGAGCGTCGGTTCGCCGACGCGCAGGGGCATGCCGTTCCAGGTCGAGCCATGGCTGCGCACGTAGCGCCCGGTGTAGGCCGACATCCGAGAAGGCCCGCAAACCGGCGACTGCACGTAGGCGTTCGTGAACCGGACCCCGCGCGCTGCAAGAGCGTCGATGTGGGGCGTGTGCAGATGCGGATGGCCGTAACAGCTCAGGTAATCGAACCGCAATTGGTCGGCCATGATCCACAGAACGTTGGGGCGATCCGTCATCGGGTGGTCTCCGTTTCCAGGATATGTTCGGCCGGCACATGAAGGAAGGCGTCCAACCTATTGAGAAGCATGATCAATGTCCGGAGATCGTCTTCGCCCATGGCCTCGCGCAGCGCGGCGCGGCGGCGCGCCATGATCGGGGCGGCTTTGCGATAGGCGTCGCGTCCTTTGGAGGTGATCTCCACCAACGTCTGACGTTTGTCCGTCTCGTCGCGCCGCATGGTGATGTATCCCTTGTCCCGCATCGCGGGAAGCGCGCGGCTGAGAAGCGAATGATCGGCACGCTGGATCGCGGCAAGGTCGCGGATCGTCATCGGCCCACCTTCGGACAGATCCCATAGCGTACGCCATTCGACAATCGACAGCCCGCCGCCAGCTTTCAGGAACTGCAAGCCCTGTGTGCGGGACGCTGCGTAGACAGCGGGCAGGCGCGAGAAAACGTTCAGGTCTTCATGCGCGCGTCTGTCGCGGATCCGTTCGGGATCAACCTTGGCACTTGCGGTCATAACGCTCCTCCATGCGCTTGATAGAAACCGAAAAAAAATTGCGTGACAAGTCATATAATTTCTGGGATCGTTTTGCCTACACCTGCTCGAGCGGGTGGTCGCCTTTGGAGGAGGGCGAAGAACAACGGGAGGACTATCATGCTTCGCAAGACACTTTGCGGCGGTCTGCTGGCGTTGGCGCCACTTGCTGCCGGGGCTCAGACCACGCTGACGGCGGAGACCACGACGCCGGGCTCGACCCCGCATTACATCGACACCACGCTTGCCGCCGTGCTGGACAGCGCAGGGGTTGCAACCCTTCAGATCACCGAAGGTGCCACGCTCACCAATTCGGTTCAGGCGGTCGCCGAGGGCCGGCTGGACATGGCGCCGGCACCGCTGATCCTGCCATTCCTTCTGTCACGCGGCATCGGCCCCTACAGCGGTATCGGGCCGGAGCAGGGCGCGGAACTCGCCGCAAACATTCGAGTGCTCTTCTTCAACGCCGGGTCGGCGCAGATGTTCGGCTATTACAACTCGAACCCGGTCGAAGACATCACCGAGCTCGAAGGTCTGCGCATCTGGAACGGCCCGCCGCGCGGTGCCGCGCTAACATCGGGCCGTGCGATGATCCAGCTTCTGTCCGGTCTGCAGGACGGAGAAGGCTATGAAGGCGTTCAGAACGAGTGGCCCGATACGGTTTCCACCATCACCGGTGGCGGTGTGGACGCATGGACGATACCCGAGGGGCTGCCCTCCGGTCGCCAGATCTCCATCGCGGCCGCGGGCGGGATCACGATCCATGACGTCCCGGCGGACCTTTTGAACAGCGAGCTTGGCCAGCAGATCGTCGCAGCCCCGGGACATGCGCCATTCTCGATGCCGATCGAAGAGTTCCGTGCAGCCTATGCGGGCAACGACATCACGGTCGTAGTCGATGATGACAGCTTCGATAGCTTTGCCACGGCGTTCGGCCAAATCGTGTCCGCGTCGATGGATGAGCAACTCGCCTACGACATCGTCACCGCTTACCTGAACGCCGAGGATCGATTCCTGACCGGCTCGCCGCGCGGTCCGTACCTGTTCCTGAGCTTCGGTGATCTGGATGGTGTGTCCCAAGGCGTCTGCGGGGCGGTTCAGATCGCGATGCATCCCGGTGCCATTCGTGCCTTCGAGGATGCCGGGCACAGTGTCGCGGACTGCCTGCGTCCCTGATCCATGACCCTAACGCGATGCGGCCAGTGTCGTGGCCGCATCGCGCCACTGTCGAGGACATCCTGACATGACCGTTCAATCCGGCTCCGTACCGCTTGGCCAGAAGATCGCCTATGTGCTCGCCTTCATCCTGGTGGTCGTGGGCATGATCAACACGATGCCCGAGATCGAGGGGCTACAGGATTGGGCAAGGGAGGTTACGGGGCGCCCGTTCTTCCGTATCTCGGGATTTCCGCCGCAATTCTTCTACCCGCCTGTCTTCTTCACGATGATGCTGATCGTGGCGCTGAATTCCAGTGTTTACCGCGACATGAAGGCAAAGGGCACGGGCCGTGCATGGCAGGGGCTGCTGCTGGACTGCGGTTTGATCCTCGCGGCGTTCCTAGGCGCCTTCGGCTACCTCGTCGAGAATGACTCGATCTGCTTGATCGACCAGATCACCGGAGAACGAGCGCGGCTGATCGCCGAAGCATTGGAGCGCTCGCAGGGTGCCATACCCGGCATCTCGTTCGAGGCCGAAGTGCCAGCATGTCAGGCGCGGTTCGGCATCTGGATCATCCCGCTTCTGTTCACCATCATTACGTTGTTCTTCCTCTACAACGTTCGGGTCTGGGGCCTGCCGCTGGTGGTCGTGGCCAGCGTTGTGGTTCTTTACACGGTTGGCACGGCGCTGATCTGGATGTTCGACCTCAGCGACAATAATTTCCTGCTCACCAAGCTGGGGGCCGATGGGGGCGACGCGCGTGCGGCGGCGATCCAGAAGGCAACCAACGTCTTCATCACGCCGGACGGCTTCATGGGCCGGTTCATGGATATCGTCGTGAACCAGGTCTTTCCCTACGTGATCCTTGGCGCACTTTTCGGCAACAGCGCCGGGGGCAAATCGCTCATCAAGCTGGCGGTGCGATTGACTCGGCGGTTGCGCGGCGGGCCGGCCCATGCCGCCATCGTCTCTTCTGCCATGTTCGGGACGATCACCGGCGGACCGGTGACCAACGTTCTGTCGACCGGGCGACTGACCATCCCGATGATGCAGCGCAACGGCTTCTCGCCACAATTCGCGGGCGGGGTCGAGGCGGCGGCCTCCTCCGGCGGGCAGATCATGCCCCCGGTCATGGGCGTGGCCGCCTTCGTTCTCGTGGCACTGACTGCCGTGCCTTACACCGATGTCATCACGGCGGCGTTCCTGCCCGCGATGTTCTTCTTCTTCTCGATCTTCCTTGCGGTCGTATTCCAGGCGCGGCGCGACAAGGTCGAACCGATGACGGAGATCCCGGAAGACCTGGTGATGAACCGGCAGGACAGGCTGAACCTGGTCATCATCTTCGTGCCGATCCTGACGATCCTGTTCCTGTTGTTGGGAAACAAGGATGCAGTGAGCGGGGGCATCCTGTCCTACATCCTGCCCGACGCCGTATTGCAAACCATCGTCAACGCCACTGGTGATGCTGTATCCGCCGGGTGGTGGGCGGTCGCCATTCTTGTGCCGCTCATGTTCCTCGACCGCGAGACACGCGAGCGGCCGCGCAAGGTACTGCATGCGCTGGCGGATGGTGGCATCCTTATCTCTGGCCTGTTCCTGCTGCTTTTCGCGGTGTCGATCATCTCGGCCTTCCTGAACGAGAGCGGCCTGACCGGCGAATTGACACGCGCTGTCACGACGTGGCTCGAAAATGCACAGGTCATTTCGCTGTTCGGTCTGGAGGTCCAGATCGTCGGCGGGGTCTACCTCATGCTGGCCCTGTTCTGCGCGATGCTATGTGCGATCCTTCTGGGGATGGGGATGCCCACGGTTCCGGCCTACGTGAACGTAGCGCTGTTGTTGGGGCCGCTGCTGACCAATCTCGGCGTCAGCATGTTCACCGCGCATATGTTCGTCTTCTACTTCGCCGTGGCGTCGGCCATCACGCCACCGGTCGCCATCGCGGCATTTGCCGCCGCCTCCATCACCAAGACCGAGCCGATGCGTACCGGCATCGCAGCCGTGCGCGTCGGCATCGTGCTGTTTACCATTCCCTTTGTTTTTGCGTGGTATCCTGAACTCCTGCTCATCGAACAGGCCGTGACGGTCACAAGCGACACCGGGGCGGCCACCCTGATCGAAGGCTACAGCGGTGAAGTGGAATGGGGCGCCCTGGGTCTGCTGACGTTGAGGCTGATCCTTGCGCTTTACTTGATCTCATCGGCCCTCACACGGTTCGACAGAGGCCCGATGCCGCGATGGGAATCCGCCCTTCGCTTGTTTCTGGCCGTGCTGGTTCTTTGGAAAACGGTGCCTGTCATGCTGGTCGGTGTCGGCCTTGCCGTTTGTGTGATCGCGCTCCACGCCATCACCGCCCACCGAAGCGCCGCCCCGTCCGCAGCTTGAAAATGCCGGAAATTCGGGTCGGGAGGCGGACCACGGGCCGAAGTGGTGCTTGGATCGGCCGCTGCAGAGGTAATGCGGGAAGAGTGCCGTCGAACAGGTGAGGGGAACGAACCACCAAACAGCTGTAATCGCCTGAATCGGCACGCAGCGTGGTGATGTGGGCGAGGCGATCGGTTCGGCCGCGGAGGACCTTGCCCCCGCCTTTCTTTCATGACTTGGTCAGCGATACGTTCGCTTGAAACGGGAGGGGGCGCAGAGGCCAAGATTGGCCGCCGCGACCCCTTCGAAAAATCATTCAGGCCTTGTCAGCGTCTTTTTCGTCGCTTTTCGGCTTTAGGGTCTTTCCGTCATTCATGTGGTTCGGGTTACCTTCTTCGCCGGGCCGGTTCTTCAGGTCGTGGTGCAACTCTGATCCGCGAAGCTTATCGAGGTTTTCGTCTTTCGAGATGTGGGCCATCCGGGCGCGCCTCCGTATTAAGTGGGTCGACCGAACCGATCGACGTATCTGGAAATAAACGCGTTCCCAAGGCGATGGTTCCCTTGTTTTCCGTTCCCGATTTCGCGCCGGTGCCGGGAACAAAATCGCGTTACCACGCGTTCGCGCTCTATGGAAAATTCGTCGTCTGACCACACCCGCATCGCAATCTACATCATTTGTGCCCTGCTGGTGATCGCGGCGCTCGAACTTGCACAACCTTTGATCGCTCCGATCCTGAGCGCCATCGTCATCGGCGTCGTGCTGTCACCCATTGTCGACCTGTTCTGTCGATTGGGTGTCAAGTCAACGGTCGCGGCGGCAGCGACCTTGCTGTTGTTCCTTATTTTTGCGCTCGCCCTCATCGTCGCCCTGGAACCGAGCATCTCTGCCGCAATAGCGCAGGCCCCTTTGATCTGGGCCGAACTCCAAAGCCTCGTGGAACTGGCGCAAGACGCAAGCTCTGGCCTCCGCAACCTGCAGGAATCCGTGCAAGACGCGCTGGAACCGGCGGCTCAGGGCGTTGTGGCGACTGGTGACAGCGGCGGTGATGCCGGTGGCGGAGGTGCGGACGAGGAGGAACTTCCGATCCCCAGTCTTTTCGATGCGCTCTCCTACGGGCCAGCGGTGCTTGGGGCGATCCTCATGTTCCTTGGGACGCTGTACTTCTTCCTGGCAAGCCGCACTGGCCTTTATCGCCAAGTCGCGCGCACCATCCCGAGCTGGCGCACCGAACGTCTTCATGCGGCGGAGCGGCAGGTCGCACGCTATTTCCTGACGATCACCTGCATCAACGCGACCTTCGGAATTCTCGTGACCGTTGCGATGATGCTCCTCGGCATGCCACAGCCCGGGGTCTGGGGGATCGCCACGTTCCTGATGAACTTCATCCTCTACCTTGGACCGGCCGTACTGGCTCTGGCGCTTTTGATCGTCGGCCTTGTGACATTCGAGGGCGCCATCAGTTTTGCACCTGTGGCCATTTTCCTGACGTTCAACATGATCGAAGCGCAGTTCGCGACGCCGACGCTGGTCGGGCAACACATGAAATTGAACCCATTGCTGGTCTTCCTGTCGCTGATCGCCTGGCTCTGGCTTTGGGGACCGGTCGGCGGGCTCGTGGCCATTCCGGTGCTGGTCTGGGCACTGGTCATGTTTGCAAGCAAATACCGGAGCGATCAGGCCGGGGCCTGACGCCTGTTGGCCCGAGGTTTGTCGGCTTGAGCGATAGGTGAGCCCCCCGAACAAAGGTTGCCCGCTGCCGCCGGTCGGCGATGCGTAGTAGCACCCCGAAGCGACACCCTCGAATTACAAAAGGTTCGGGTCGTGCTATCGCTGGCCGCGGCCGGACCGGCGCGCCGTGCACCACCATCCAAGCAGCAAACTGAAGCAAGTCCCGAGCATTGTAAGGCCGCCTGTACTTCGCAGAACAAAAAAGCCCCCGGGAAATGATCCCGGGGGCCTGTTTGATTTTCGCTATGCTTGGGTGTCAGGCGTGCGCAGAGCCATTGCGGGTCGACGACGAGGAGCCGCTCTTCGCGTTCTTGGCCGCTTCACCGACGGAATCGGCGGCAGCTTCGATCTGCTCCTTCACGTGCTCTTCGCCCTTGGCCACGGCGTCCCGTGCCGCCAGCTTCGCCTTTTCGACTTCCTCGCGGAAGACACGGTCGGCCTCGTCGAACAGGCGGTCTCGGTGAGCGCCCACGGCGCGGTTCTCGGCCGAAGTGCGGGGCAGGGTTGCTGCAACGAGTGCACCGGCCGCAAATGCCAAGGCACCGACCAGAAGCGGGTTCTCGCGCGCTGTCTGACGTGCAGCCGTAGCGGTGCGACGAGCGTGATACTCGACTTGGCCATGCGCCTCGATTGCAGCCTCTCGGGCCGCGCGGATCCGCGACTTGGCGGCGTCGGGCAGATGTTCCAGGCCGTCCTCGATCCGCGATTTCAGGCTGTCGACGGATGCGTAGGCGCGGTCGCGAAGGGTCGGGTTGGTTGCTTGGATGTCGGTACTCATGAGGGGTTCTCCTTCAGAATTGTATGTTTCGGTGCCGAACCGTCCAGCCGTGTCGGCGGCATCCGCTGCACGGACACGTGCATCGAAATTTGCAATGCTGGCGGGTTCGGGTCGGGTATCGCGAAAGCCGGGCGCGGTGTGCGTCGGACGATCGTCGTAGACGGCGGCGGGGCGTGGCGCGGGCCGCCGGGTCAGCAAGTTTGCCGTTAGCCAGCTTAGGCCAAGCCCTGTCAGCGCCATGGGCATCTTGGGATCGCTCAGGATGGGCCCCACGCCGGAGCGACCGAGTCCAATTTGACTTGCCACCGTTTCCACGATGCGTGCGGGCCGAAGTTCCTCACCCACTGCGGCGATCTCCGCACGCAGGGCAGCGCGGTCGCGTTCCAGTTCGCTTTCGATCGTTTTCAGGTCAGGCATTCAGAGCCTCCTTCACCATCTCCATGTCGCGTTGGATATTCGACAGCGTCCGATCGGGAACCAGCCGCTTGGCCTTGAGGTTCGAGACACCGATTGCAATCAGAATGGCTGCAATCATTGCCAGCGCCCCGCCTACGATCAGGGCTGACAGCCAAAGCTCCAGCCCGGCGGCGGCCAGTCCTGCGACGGCAGCGCCGGACAGGACGAAGACAGCCACCAGACCAAGTCCAAAGGCACAAGCCAGAAGCGTCGCGCCGAGACGGGCGTGTCCGAGGTTTTCGGACACTTCCGCCTTGGCCAATCGCCATTCATCGCTGGCCAGCCTCAGCACCAGGTCAACGAGTCGAGCGACCTTCGTGCGTGCGGAAGGGGAGCCGTCGAGTGCCATTACACATGACCCCAGCGCGCGTGGCCGGAATAAGCCGGTGCATGATCGACAGGGGGTGTCGTGCGAGGCGCACGTGCCACCGGCTGCGCGGCGCCTTCCGCCCGTTCAGACGCTTTCAGAACGCGCCCGACGACGAAGCCAAGTGCTGCGGCGCCCCCAAAGAAAAGGAGCGGATTGCGCCGTGCAAAGTCGGACACGTCCTGGTGCAACGTGCCAAAATCGGCGTCGCGGATATTGTCCGCCAGATGGCTTAGGCTGTCCGAAATCTGCTCGGCAGCCTGACGAGCGTACGGGTTGTCGTCGAAAGCTGCACCGGCTTCGCGCAGCTTGGCGGCCTGATCCTCGGCTGTTGCCGCGGCGGTGTCCTTGACGTGTTCGGCAGCGTTTACAGCTTCTGCCTTCGCTTTCGCGGCCACATCTTGGGCGACGTCTTTCGGGTTCGTATTCTGAGCGGTCATGAATTTTCTCCTTCCGCTGACAGTTCGGTTCGTTCTTGCGAGGAAAACGATTGAGCCCCTTTTGAGTTCCATCCGTTCACGACGATTTCGGCGGGAACTGAGCGCGCCCCTGACGGGTTGAGGCTGAGATTTATCACGAGATTTGTGAGGAGAGCCGCAATGTCCGCCCGTCCCAGCATCAAAGACGAAGAAACCTATGAGGCCCTGCGTGAAGATGGCGCCAGCAAGGAAAAAGCGGCGCGCATCGCCAACGCGCAGGCAGACCCAGACAGCTCACCTTCGAAAAAGGGCGGATCGCAACCGCCGTATGAGGATTGGACGAAAGAGGAGCTTATGGAGCGTGCACGGGAGCTGGATATCACCGGTCGCTCCGACATGACCAAGGATGAGCTGATCGACGCTCTGCGTGATCACTGAAGATGGTTCGCTCGGCCGCAGGCGGCACTTCAGACATGGCCGCGATTGTCTGCCGCCAGATTGGGCTGCGCCACTACCCCGATTGTGAGCCGGGTATACGCCGGGAACGGCGCGGACGCGGCTTCTCGTACATCGCGCCAGATGGGGCTCGGATCACCGACGCGACAAAGCGCGACGCCCTGAACGCCCTCGCGATCCCGCCCGCATATGCCGATGTCTGGATCTGCCCGTTTGACGACGGCCATCTGATCGCAACGGGCCTCGATGAGGCGGAGCGCAAGCAGTACCGCTATCATCCGAAATGGACCAGCTTCCAACAGTCTCGCAAATTCGCGAGCCTCGCCGAGTTGGGTGAGCGCCTGCCGAAACTGCGATCGTGGGTGGCGCGTCGATTGAGCGAGGACGCAGAGGGTCATGATGGCGCGGTTGCCGCCGTGATTGGCCTGATGGAGCGTCATTCGCTCAGGGTGGGTAACCGTAAATACAGCCTCGAGAACGGAAGCTTCGCCGCGACCACGCTCAAGCGCCGTCACCTTCACATCAAGGGTACGAAAGGCACCTTGATTTACACGGCCAAGGGCGGACGCGACGTGGAAAAGCCGTTGCGAGGACGCACGCTTATAGAGCGCTTGGGCCAAGGTCCGGACTCTCCGGGCTCCGTTCTGGCAGGTTGGCGGGACGGGCAGGGCAAGTGGCGTGCCGTGTCGCCCGCAGCAGTAAGAGAGCGGTTGAGCGACATTGTCGGATTGGACGTCACACCGCGCCTGCTAAGGACCTGGAATGGAAGTCGCGCTGCCTTTCTCGCCGCCCGTGGCGTGGAGAACGCAACGCTCAAGTCCGTATCCGAAGCCGCAGCGCAGGAATTGCACAATACGCCTGCCATCGCGCGGTCGAGCTACATTCATCCGGCTATCATCGCAACTGTCCGCGAGGGCAAAGCCTTGCCCAATGACGGGAAAAACAGGCCGAAAATGCGGGCGGGAGAGGGTGGGCTTCTCGACCTGTTGACCTAATGCAAATCGCTCGGAAAGCGGACAGGCCCGATGATCGGCCCGTCATGTGATTCAAACCATCGCATCGGGAACGCCGGGCAGGGGCGACGCAAGATCCGCTTCCCGTCCCATCGGGTAGGGCAACAGGAAGTGCTTGCGCTCCGAGGGGATTGCCGCGCGGTTGCGGGCAAGATCCTCGTTCAGCCACTCCACGAACCCCAACTGATCTTCATTCGGATCGACCGGCACATCATGCAGCCAGTGTTTCAGTGCGCGGTTCCAGCAGGTTCGGATGTGGTCGGGATTGGTCAGGTGAATTCCAGCCTCCGTGTCCCATTTCATACTGCGACCGTTCAGGTTCGCCGACGAAAGGATTGCATCGTGCATTCCGAAGAGTGACAGCTTCGAATGCACGTAGATGATCGGCGCGTCGAACAGGCGGGCGTATCCGTTGGTCTCGGGCGGCGCCTTCACCGGACGAGCGGGGGACGCGATTGCGACCCGTTTGCCGAACGCTTCCGTTACGATGTCGATACAATCCATCTGAAGCTGCGCGCCGAGCTTGGCATCTTCCGCACGGTTCCCCTCGAACGCAACGTCTTCCGGGGCGGCGGGAAGTACCAGCGTGCAGGTCAGGGCAGCATTGTTCTCCGCAGCCTTTGCCAAAGCATTCGCCAGCGCCTTGTGACGGAAAAACTGGGTCTCCAGATAGATCGGGCCTTCGGTTTTCTCGATCAGGGCAAGGTGCGCCTCCTCAAGCTCGTGGATGTATTCACGAGGACCGAGGTTGGTCAATTCGACGGTTCGCCGTGTCGATAACGTCCGCAGGAAGCCCGGTGCCGGATCGGATGGCTCGACCTCTCCAGCGGTGACAGCCTGGAAGCACCTGAGGTGCCGTGCCGCTGCATCGACCACGGGTCCGGTGACGATGGCCTGAATATCCTGCCACGTCTGGTCGGCATCGCGGTCGTGTTCCCAGGTGTCATACCGGCGATCGTTCAAATCCAGCCCGCCGATATAAAGTGTCTTGCCGTCTACCACCGCCAGCTTGTGGTGGTGCGTCGTGGGCACCAGGGGCAGATCAACCCCCTTCATGCGTTCCTTCAGGCCGGGCGAAAGTTCATCCGGTTTCTGCGCCGCCATCTTGGCGCGAGATTTGACTTGCAGGACGGTTCTGGCCAGCACGCCCACTCGGGCGGCGTGGGTTGCGATCGACCACTTGATCTGCGCGCCGGTTGAAAGCTCGTTCAGGCCCGCGAATTGGCGCGCGCTCATCCAGCTGCGGCGGTGATCCAAGGTAGCGGCAACGGGGTCGAAGTCGGTGACGGTGATCTCGATGGACACGCCACGGTTCAGCGCGTCCAGGAGAAGGTCGAACCACGTTGTGCCGATCGCCTTCGCGCGCTCACCGTGCAGCTTCGTGGTGAGATCGAACACGCGGAACCCGCCGATCACGCTATCCTGCGCGTCGAGGATAAGGTTCTCGAATGCAACAAACCCTTCGTCTGCCGTTATAAGCAGCTTGAACGTCTGGATTGGATCGGTTTCGTTCGTCATTTCGAGGCCCCAGTTTCAGCTTGCGCGACGGTTTCCAACGCCGCGCTGCTCATCTGGTTCCTCTTCACCCGCCGGTTCGGCTTCTTCGATTTCGCCCACCAGCAGGTCCGCGCAATGGACGCGGACAGAATGCAGCGCGTCAGATGCCTCGGTTTCCATCTTCCCACCGAGCTGCGATACGAAGGCTTCGATCAACTGGTGGCCCAGGCCCGTCCCCTCCGTGACTTCCTGGTCCTGGATCGGAAGGCCGAGCGTGTTCTCGATACTCAGCAGAACATCTTTGCCCTGCAGGTCCAGGGAAACGCGGATATAGGCGTCTCCGTCCGGTCTGCGCCCCACGTATTTCACCGCGTTGGTTGCCAGTTCCAGCGCCAGCAGCGTCAACGGCACAGCCTGGTCCGGGTCAAGCGAGATCGGATCGAGATCGAATTCGATCTTGACGGTCGATCCGGCCGGCAGGCCGATCGAGATCGTCGACTGAAGAAGTTCGTCCAACAGGCGGTCGACACGCACTTCCGACAGCGTATTCCCGGAGTACAGCGCCTTGTGGATCGACGACAGGCCCATGACCCGATCCTGCATGCGGCGCAGGATATGACGCGATGCCGGCGGGGCGGAGCGGATCTGGATGTTCAGGATCGACGCGATGAGTTGCAGGTTGTTTTTTACACGGTGGTGGACTTCTCGCAGAAGCAATTCCTTCTCCTGCAAGGCTTCAGCCAAAACGGTACGATCGCCCAGGATGCGGTCGACCATGCGATTATAGGTGTCTGCGATATCGGCAATCTCGCGCGGCGGATCATCGAGCGTTGCGAAGCTGTCGCCCGGATCGTCAAAAGAAAAACGCGCCATGTGACTCCGGACGCTACGAAGGTGCCGCAACACCAGCCTGTCGACGGCAAGGATCGCCACGCCCATCGCAACCGCCCACATCACCAATGGGAACAACGGCGCGCTCAGGCCGAAGGGCGAGACGGAAAAATTGCCGCGCATGCCTTCCCAGATGCCCAGGACATAGACACGATCGGAGATCAGCGGGACCAGAACGGCGAGTTCAGCGGTGGCTGTATCCTCGAGGTCCCGCGTATATCCGCCATTGATGATCTCCAGCTCGCTTGGAATGATTCCCAACGCCTCAATCCGCTCTGCGTTCTCGGCGGACGTCGCCAGCACCGTACCGTCATGATCAAGCAGCGCCAGTTCCACGCCATCGAGGCCGGGGCCGAGCAGGGTATCGAACAACGCACCGGGCAGTGAGACGAACGCAGCGCCGCGCAGGCTGCCGTTTTCAGGATCCAGCACGGGCATGGTCGCAACCAGTACTTCCTGCCCGGATGCGGCTCCAACAGCGCTGTAAGTGATCAGCGGACGTGGGTTGCCGGAGACGTTCTCCCAGGTCGGCCGACCGTTGATGTCAACAACCCTTCCGTTGCTGGCACACCGCAGAATACCATCGGCGTCACTATAACCAGCGAAAACGATCGAGGCGTTCCGGGCGACGTAGTCCTCCATCAATTGCGAACACGCCGGACTTTCGGATCCGACGGTCGCCGCCGAGATCCCCAAGGCTTCCGCTGCGCCGAGCGCATGGCGCAGAAGCGCCCGTTCGGCGTTCACCGCGCGCTGCGTCCGCTCCAGCAGGTCACTCCGTTCCAACCGTTGCGCCTTTGCGACGACGTCTGCCGTTTGCAGCACCGCGACCACGCCAAGAGGCAGGATCGCGATACTCAGCAATACGGCAAGACGCGCCCGTAAAGAGGACCAAAACCCCTCTTGGCGCCGATGTTTTGTCATCATGCAGCGGATCCGCTGTTCACCACGGCCATGGTGGCCTGATCGGTGATTTCCAGCGGTTCGTTCTCATCCAGAGACATCAGTTCCGCCAGCCGCTTGCGTCCGCGGTTGGCGCGGCTTTTGATCGTGCCGACGGCACATTTACACATTTCCGCGGCTTCTTCGTACGAGAACCCTGACGCGCCCACGAGCAGAAGCGCCTCACGCTGTTCATCGGGGAGCAGTGCGAATGCGGCGGTGAAATCCTTCATGACCAGGCGCCCGTCATGGGCGGGCTTTTCAGACAACCGACCGGCCATGACGCCGTCCACATCCGCAACTTCGCGGGACCGTTTGCGGTGCAACGAGTAGTAGGTGTTGCGCAAGATGGTGAACAGCCATGCGCGCATGTTGGTGCCTGGCTCGAACTTGTCGATGTTGGACCACGCCTTCACGACCGTGTCCTGCACGAGGTCGTCGGCGGTCGCAGCGTTGCGCGTCAGCGATCGGGCAAAGGCCCGCATTGACGGCAGATGCTCGACAATTTCATCGCGGGGATCATTTGCCATTCGCGTGATCTCCGTCACTGGACTTCAATTGAGCCAGGAGATCCTTGAACCTGTCGGGCAGGTCTTCGTTGATGGCGGCGTCGTAGACACGCCTCAAATTTTCGTCAATTTGCCGCGCCACCGCTTCGGCGCCGCGGCTTGCGTCTTTGGGATTATTGTCCATGTGCTCGCAACCAGGAAATTTTTCGTTCAAGGTGGAACCAACTAAACCAGAAAAGGTTCCATGAAAAAGCATGGACAGGAGAAAACTTATGGATGACGCGAAAAACCCGGTGGATGTGGGGTCGATCGTGGCTGCCGATCTGCCGTATCTGCGTCGGTACGCACGCGCTCTGACAGGTGGTCAGACAAGTGGCGACCAATACGCAATCGCGACGCTTGAAACCATTGTCGCAGACCCAAGCCTTGTGACATCGGGGCCCGACAGTCGGGTGAACCTGTTCCGGACTTTCCACGGTATCTGGGCGTCTTCTGGCGGTGTGCTGGAGGGCCAGGCAGATTCCGACCTGCTCGAACGGCAGGCCCAGTGGCGCCTGAAGCACCTGACCGAGAACTCTCGCGAAGTGCTTCTGCTTCGCGCGGTTGAAGGCTTCGGGTTCAGTGCAATTGCCGAGATCATGGACCTCCCTCAATCAGAGGTCGAAGAACTATATGCCCGTGCCATGGACGAGATGGGCAAACTGGTGACTGGCGACGTTCTGATCATCGAGGACGAAGGAATCATCGCGATGGATCTCAAGTCCATCGTGTCCGGCATGGGCCACAATGTTACCAACATCGCCCGCACGCGGGACGAAGCCATCAAGATGGGCAAGGGTGATGTCCCGGATCTCATCCTTGCGGACATTCAGCTTGCCGACAAATCGTCGGGCATCGACGCGGTGAACGCGCTGTTGGCCGACCTTGGCGATCGTCCGGTCATCTTCATAACGGCGTTCCCTGAACGTTTGCTGACAGGGGACCGGCCTGAACCTGCGTTCCTCATCACCAAACCCTATTCCGAGGAACAGGTGCGCGCAGCCGTCAGCCAGGCAATGTTCTTCGCGACCACGGAAGAAATGCACGTCGCCGTCTGAGTGAACGTAAGACGAAGCACGGAGCGGGCCTCGCGCTTGTCGCGAGGCCTTTTTTCGCTTCGAACCTGATCTACAACGACAATAAGTTCGGTGATCTGCCAATGGGGGAACCTATTCGCGATCCAAGCGTTGCTGCGTCTGTTGAAGGAGCTCCTTGATGCATGATGAAATAGCCGTCCGCGACGCAACGCGGCTCAGCTCGAAGTTGATATACGAGGTGATCCGTCGCGACGGCGACGAAGAACTGGAACGTCCGTTCAGGTCTCTGGTCTGGTCCGGTATCGCCGCCGGCGTGCTGATCGCCTTCTCGGTCCTCGGAGAGGCTGTGCTGCGCACGCACCTGCCGGATACGCCGTGGCGCTATATCATCGAGAATCTCGGTTACAGCTTTGGATTTCTGCTCGTGATTCTCGGGCGGATGCAATTGTTCACCGAGAATACCATCACCACGATCCTGCCTCTGGCGGCTGAA
This sequence comes from Rhodobacterales bacterium HKCCE4037, assembly GCA_015689645.1. Lineage (GTDB taxonomy): Bacteria > Pseudomonadota > Alphaproteobacteria > Rhodobacterales > Rhodobacteraceae > Gymnodinialimonas. The sequence continues at coordinate 154,776 of WVSM01000007.1, read as the reverse complement.
CGATCCATGACGTGCCTGATGTCGGTCATGCGGCTTTGGACAATCGTTCTTACCGCGAACATCATCGGTGCGGCCGGGGCTGCCGCTTTCATGGCCTTCAGCGGAGCATTTGAACCCGGGCTTCTTTCGGTCATCTCCGACCTGTCGCATCATGCGACGGGCTTCCCCGCCGGTCAGGCGTTCTTCAAGGCGATCCCTGCGGGCGTGCTGGTGGCATCCATCGTCTGGATGTTGCCGGGTCAAAAGGGCGGTGAGTTGTTGTTGATCGTCCTGTTTACCTGGCTCATCGCAGCGGGCGACTTCACCCATATCATCGCCGGTTCCGTCGAAATGTGGTTCCTCGCCCTGCGTGGAGATCTTGGAGTTGGTCCGGCGGTGTTCCGGTTTTTCATCCCGGTCCTAGCGGGCAACATTGTCGGCGGCACTCTGGTTTTCGCGCTGCTCGCGTGGGGGCAGGTCAAGGACGAAGTCGAGCCTGCAACCGAACCGGACACTGCGGGCTAAGCTCAAAAAAAGTTTGGAACCGACCCGCCGGCCAAACGTTGGCGGGATGAACGACGAAAAGGAGAACAATCATGTCGGCACCCGACACCAACGTTGAAAAGCAGGCGCGCAACCATCGTCCATCTCTGATCGGAATTGCGCTGGCGCTGATCATTGCGGGCGTGGCAGCGGTATTTTTCATCGGCTGGGACGCCGCTCCGGACGGAGAGCAGGCAGCTCCTGCTCTGGTGGAAGACTCCCAGTAACGATCTCCGGCGGCTGATCCGTCGGAACGCGCCGGTTCGAACCTACGCCGAACGCGCAAACGGGTTGACGCATTTGACACCGCTTTCCGTCAGACGCCAGAGTCTGAAAAATGCGATGTCCAGCGTCTTACGACACGACACACGATCCAAGCCCGGCCGAAGCGCCGGGCTTTTTCATTAGATGAGGGGGCGCTGTACCACAGGCTCGATCTCCAGAGCGGCGAGTTCTTTCAGCGCTTCGGGATCGTGGAGGGTCAGGATACCGGCTTCCAGTGAAAGCAACTGGCGTTGCCGCAATTTCATCAGCGTCTTGTTCGTATGAACCAGCGACAAGCCGAGCGTGTCGGCGAGATCCTGTTGTCTGTAGGGGAAGGGGCATCGGTCGCCATCGACCAGGCCCAGGGACTCGCACCGCATGAAAAACCGGATGAGACCCCAACTCATCCGTTCGATGGCATCCATTTGTCCTAGCGTCGCCAGCGCCTCTCCGAGGAAATGCTCTTCGATCGCCGCAGCCCAGGTGAGGTCGAAAGCACGTTCGGGTTGTGTCTTGAAAAGTGACCACAGTTCGGAGCGGTCAAAGACGCAAAGGACCATCGGCGTCGTTGCCTCGACCGAATGCTTCATTTCTCCCATCACCCCGGCCTGCAGGCCGATGAAATCGCCGGGCAGGACGAAATTCACCACCTGCCTGCGGCCGTCTTCGAGTGTCTTGTAGCGCAGGCCCATGCCTTTGAGGGCGGTGAATAATTGCGGGCTGTTGGAGCCTTCCATCAAGACCGTGGATTGCGAGTCGATTTTCAGCTCACCGTGTTTGAACCGTTGCATGTAGGCGAGTTCATCGCGGTCAAGATCCTTGAATACATCAATCTTTCGAAGCGGGCAGTTCGCGCAATTTGTTACCATGTGTCCCTGCGTCAGCTATGTCGTAGTTTAATGCACGAACCTCATATTCATGCGATGACCTTCCGCTTGAAACGCGTGCGGATGGGGCCGGTTCCATTCCAGTTCAAGTAGGGCAAGAAAATGGATCGCATGGTCGACAAGGTTCGGAGAAGGTGTGTCATCATACATTCGAACCGACTGATCGCCGAGGACCTGAAGCAAACGCTTCTGGCCGAGGGGGCTGACGAGGTGGTTATCTCCTCAAAACTTGCGGACGTTGCCGCGGGCGTTGACGCGGTGGTCTTCATCGAAGGCGACGCCCGCGAGATCCCAACTCAACCCAGCGTTGCCGCGTGGCTTGCACTCGAAACGCCTGTTGTTGCGCTGGATGGTTCGAACGGTGAGGCGGAGGTGCAACCCGGTGTCCACATCCTGGAACAGCCCTTTCGGTCAGAGCATGTGATCGCTCTCCTGCGACAGCTGAAGGTTTTCTAGGCCAGTCGGGAACCTGCGTTAGGGCAAGAGGGTTGACCTGCTGAAACCGCTATCGAAGGAGGCACATCATGCTCGGTTGGGCACTCACATTCTTGATAATCGCGCTCGTCGCGGCCTTGTTTGGCTTCGGCGGAATCGCCAGCGCTTCTGCTGGCATCGCGCAGATCCTGTTTTTCATTTTCATCGCGCTTTTCGTGATCACGCTGATCATGCGCGTGGTTGGCAGGTCATCCTGAAGCGCGTGTGGAAGTCCAGAAACTTTTCTCGAGGGCAGCAGGTCGCACCGACTCGCTGCCCTTTTTTACGCGGGTCACTCAACCTCGGACCATCACGCTCTGGCCCGCTGAACCTCGGTTAGTGCGGGGTCGGCTGTCAGGAACCAATCACCTCCTGTCGCGTTTCATTTGCAGAGAAACGATCAAATCGGACGCGAAAGGAGTTCCGTCATGAACAGCGACCAGATCCAAGGCAAGTGGACTGAAATCAAGGGCAAATTGCGCGAGGCCTATGGCGACCTGACCGACGACGATCTCGAGCAGGCCAAAGGTGACCGCGAGCAGCTGGAAGGCCAGCTTCAGCAGCGGCTTGGCCAGTCGAAAGCCGAAGCTCGGCAGACCGTCGACGACATTCTCGCGAAGCTGTAAACCACTGGACGTGAGAATTTAATTTGCCACGCCGCCCGGACGACGGGCGGCGTGTTTTCGTTTGTTGAGGATACTCTTCGGTCCTATGGCCTCCTCCTAACGGGGCTTCGTTCTCCTGTGATTCGCTGTGTTTTGGGCCATCTCGCACCGCTGCACCTGGCGGTTCCATTGTGCCAAAGGACCCAAGCGCCGGTGAAGAGCCTCTCGAACGATTTCTGACTACCCTTCCGCATACGTACGAGCGACATTGGTGCAGCTTTCGGCGGGAGGGCAGGCCGAGCCGATAATTTTCGATCGCCCGAAAAAGTATTGGTAATCGGGCCGCTAATTAGAAAGTATACATACCAAAGCACAAGCGCAGCCGGCGGGAGAAGGTGTGCCGACACGCGCTCTGCCAAGCAGCATTTTGCCCCTTCTCGCGCACGTTTGGGGAAGGGCGTGAAGGACTACGGCGCGGCGCGCAATGTCGCTCACGTAATGAACGGGACAAGACCAAATGACACTTGCCTTTCGCGAATTGAGATACGTCCGCTGCAAGGTGGATGACATCGCGACGACCGCGGATTTCGCCGAGCAGATGTTCGGAATGATGTGCGAAGGCCGAACCGAGACCGGTGCTTTGTTCCGAGCCGACAAGCGATTTTACTCCCTGTGCATCGCGACAGATATGCCTTCCGCCATCGGGTTCAGCGTGGGCCGGGCCGCCGACCTCGACGAATATGCCCAAGCATTCGGGGATGCGGGCCATGACGTCACGTGGTTGGACGGTGATGACGCGTCGCGCCGGATCATCAAGCGCGGCATCTCTGTCCCGACTCCGAACGGCGTGCGCTTGGAGATCGTCTGGCGACATATGGAAAGCGGCCAACCGTTCCATGGGGGTCGCCACACGGGTTTGAACGGGTTTTCAGCCGTCCAACTGGCTTGCGCAGATATCGACGCCAACACGGCCTTCTGGGAGAATGTGCCGGGGCTCGACGTAAGCGACTACGCCGGCAGGGCACAGTTCATGACGATCGGCGGTTCACATCACCAGGTCGCGCTTTATCCATCTGACGAAGACGGTGTGCTCGGGGCGATCTGGCAGGTCGAGACGCTCGATAACGTCATGCGCCATTGGCATTACATGCGCGATCGGCAGGTGCCGATTGCTCACGGGCCGGGGCGACAGCCCACGTCGGACGCGGTATTCTTGTCACTGCGCACACCCGCAGGCTTCCTGATGAGCTACGCCACCGAGATGTCAGCCCCGCCGGAGCTTGGGCCGCGACAATTCCGGGACGAGGCGCGATCTCACTGCCAGTGGGGCTCGCCCGCGGAGATGCCGGAATTCAAAGGAGAGAGATCATGATCGACCTGAAAGACGTCGTCTATTGCCGCCTTGGCACACGCGACCTGGCAGGGGCGGAGTGGTTCGCGACCAACGTGCTTGGGTTGGAAGTGGCCGAGCGCCGGCGCGGTACGATCTACTTCAAATCCGACGATCGGGCCCAGACACTGTGCTATTTCGAGGGCGATCCGGAGGATCAGGCGACGGCATTCGAATTGGGTCGCAAGGCGGACCTCGATCAGGTTGCAGCCACGCTTGAAGACCTGGGCCACGAGGTGCATGTCGGCACCACAGACGAATGTGACATGCGCATGGTGCGTGCCTTCATCTCGTTCCGCGACCCGACCGGCAATCGCATCGAATTCGTTGTCGGGCCCGAGATGACCGGAACGCGTTACCACGGCAACCGTGACGCCGGTATCACCGGGTTCAGCCATGTCGGCCTCTGCACCACCAATGCCGAGCGGGATGAAGCGTTCTGGACCCAGGTCTGCAACGCGCGGGTGTCCGACAGGATCGGCGATGCGCCTTTGCTGCGGCTTGGCACGATCCACCACTCGCTTGCGCTGTTTCCGTTCAAGAAGGCGGGTATCCAGCATATCAACCACCAGGTGGCGAGCACCGACGATATCCAGCGTGCCTTCAATTTTGTCCGCGACAACCAGATCGACGTGACATTCGGGCCGGGCGCGCACCCCACCTCGTCCGCGCATTTCCTGTATTTCACCGGTCCGGACGGGATGACCTACGAGTACTCGACGGGCGTTTGCGAAATCCATGACGAGCCGCTCTGGCGCGATCGCCAGTTCCACGCCGAGCCGCGTGGATTCTGCCACTGGGGCGCAAAGCCCAACATCGCGGCGTTCAGCTGATCCGATGGACCTTGATACGATCATCCGGATCACCGCGCGGTCGCTTTCGCGGCATGGGTTGGTTCATGCCTATGGCCATTGCTCTGCGCGGCTGAACGACACGTCATTTCGTGTCTGCCCGCCAATGCCCATGGGTCTGACGCCGGTGGGGGCGGCCTGCACCGAGGTGCCGGTTTCAGGGCAACTGCCGGAGGGCGTCCTGGGCGAGGTGCGACTGCATCAGCAGATTTACGCGAGGGATTTCGAAATTGGAGGCGTGATCCGCTTCATGGGGCCGAACCTGATAGCACTTGGGGCGCTCGGGCGTGTACCGAAAATGCGGCATGGTTTCGGGTGCTACTTTCATCCCGGGGCGGGGTACTGGAACGACCCACAACTTGTGCGCGACGAGGATCGGGCGATTGGCGTGATTGACGCGATGGGGACGAGTGCCGGGGTGGTCATGCGAGGCAACGGGGCCGTCGTTCGGGCGCGGGATCTGAAGCAGGCACTGGTGTTGGCGTGGTACCTGGAGGATGCGGCACGGGTCGAATTGGCCGCGCTTTCAGCCGGACTTGCCGAGGACGCGCCCACGATTGACGTGGCAGAAGCCGAACGTCGCGCAACCTCGTCCGGCGGGATATTCGAACGCATGTGGGATCACCTGACACATGCAGATCCGGAGTATCGTCTCTGACGTCCTTCAAGGATCGCCGGTGCAGCGGCAGGCGCCTCGACTCAGGACACTACTCCACCGCTCTAGGCGTATGTGGAGGCTCTGCACGCACCGATAAAAACACTGTGTCGGGGCGGTTTCGAGTATCGAACGAGGTAGCCGTCGCGTTCCTCCGATCCCTGGCCTTCAGAAGCCTTCAAAATCGTTCACGGCGATGGGTGCACGCTCGCTGCGGCTCACCCAATTGTCAGTGGCGGGTATCGGTATTGGCGCAGGGTCACGCGCTTTCTTCATAGCAACAATCTTGCCACCGGGCAGACGGAACATTGCCAGGGCCTGCGTCAACTCGTCCGAGGCGCTCGCAAGCCCGGAGGCCGCGGCATTGGTTTGTTCGGCCATTGCTGCATTCTGTTGCGTCACCGAGTCGAGCTGGTTGACGCCCGCGCTGATCTCGTCGAGGCCAGTGGCCTGATCCCTTGCGGCTGCAGCGATCGCACTCATCAGCTCCTGCAGGGTGCGAGCCTGGTCAAGAATGCCATCGAGATGATCACTGGTGGCGTGCACCAGTTTCGTTCCTTCGTTGACCTGCGACGTGCTGGCGCTGACCAATTCCTTGATTTGGCGCGCGGATTCCGAGGCGCGCTGCGCCAATCCACGCACTTCGGATGCAACCACCGCGAAACCTTTCCCGGCCTCGCCAGCACGAGCGGCCTCGACCCCGGCATTCAACGCCAAGAGGTTGGTCTGGAAGGCGATGTCATCAATCACGCCGATGATGCGGCTCACGTTGTCGCTGCTTTCGGCGATCTTTTCCATCGCTTCGATGGCCTGCCGCATCACCTCTGCCCCTTCTTCTGCCTGATTGCGGGCAGATCGGCCGGCCTGCTCGGCCTGACCGGCGCTTTCGCTGGCCTGACGGACCGAGGTCGACAGCTCGTTCAGGGCAGCCGCAGATTCCTCGAGCGTTGCGGCCTGGGTTTCCGCCCGGCTCGACAGGTCTCCAGCGACCTGGTCGATTTCTTTGGCCCCTGTGCGCACATTGTCGGCCGAGGCAAGGACCGTTGTCATGGCATGGCTCAGTTGTTCCAACGCCGCGTTGAAGCGCAGTCGCAGTCCGTCGTATTGCTCGGGGAAGGGGTTGTCGGCGGGGCTTTCGATTGCTTTCATCAGGTCGCCGTCCGCCAGTCGGGTCAGCCCGTCGGAAATCTCCTCCACGACGCGCATCTGAATGTCACGCTCCTTTTCGGCGCGCGCCAATGCCTCTTGCTCGGCGCTAGATTGCAGGTCGCGGGCCCTTTTCCCGGTGTCGAGATCCTGGGCGAAAACCTTCAGTGTGCGGGCCATGTCACCGACCGCGTCGCGCATGGTCGTGTGCGGCACTTCGGTGGTGTACTCGCCGTCCGCGATCTTGCTCATGGACGCATTCAATCTTGCGACCGGACGCAATGCTCGGGCAACCGCGACGACGAGCAGAATGCTGGCGCTTCCCAAGCAAACAAGGGTTGCAACCAAACTGATCAGGATCGTTGTCCAGGTCTTGCCGCTCAAGTCCGTCGCTGGAATGGCCGCTTCCAAAGCGCCCACGACAGACCGATCAGAACCGAAAACCGGTATCAACAGCTGATCGAACTCTGACTCGCCTATGACGTGGCGCGCCGTGACTGCTTCGCCTTCGCGCAGGGCGGCGACCGTCTCGCTCGAGAGCTCCGCGGTCGTGACACGCTGACCGGCTGCATCCATTGCCGACGTACTGGCGCGCGTGAACCGGCTGGTGACGGGATCCCAGCGTAATACGGACACCAGCCCGAAGGTCCGTGTCGCCGAGTTGTCGGCTATGGAGTGGCTTTCGAATTCGGGTATTTCCGGCCAGGTCACACCGGCGAGACGGCCATCGGGCTCGAGACTGCGTTCAAAGCCCTGGGCGCCGAACTGTGACTCCAGATCGAAGCTCAGCACGCTGAGCATGATATTCTGACGATGTTTTGCATCTTCCGCGATGAGCCAACGTTCCTTGAGCGTGAGGACAGTGGCAAGTGATCCCATGCCGAGCGCGAATATGAGGAGAACGGCAGTCAGAACCTGCGCCCGAATTGTTTTCCACCTGAACATCGAGAACTCCTATCCGTGCGGGTGCAGGTCGGCCCGGGACCCGTAGGACGAACCTATGCGGGCAATTGCTAATGCCAGGTTTCTTTCGCACCGGGTCGCTAAAACGCTAGTCAATTCAGAAAAGCTCGATCTCGCCGCCGGTGCTGGCTGGACGCGGACGCGGCTTTTCCGCGATGGCTTCTGCCAGTGGCGTGACTTCAAACCGACCTGTCGCGGGATGGAAGCGAACCTTGCGGCCGCGTGTGCCGCCGAGATCCTCTCCGCGCAGCTTGAAGCCCTCGTCATGCACGAACTTCCGCGCGAACTTGGCGTTCGAGTCACCGATTTGCGTCATGCCGCTCAGCACGTTTGCCCCGCCGAACAGCCAGACCTCCATCCCGTGTCGCCGGGCGCCACGGCGCAGCATCGCGTTGATCAGTTGCTCCATGGCATGGGCGCCGTATCGAATGCTGCTCGATACGCCTGGATCATTTCCGGGCAGAAGAAAATGATTGATCCCTCCCATGCCCAAAGCCGGATCGCGAAAGCAGGCTGCCACGCAGGACCCGAGAAGGGTGGATAGCACCAAGTTCGGATCATCTGTGACGAAATACTCACCCTGAATGATGTGCTTGGTGCGGAATGGAGTTTGAAACGTCATGCAGATTGCGCCATTTCCTGGGTTGCGGCCTTGAGAATTGCGGGGCCGATGCGATCGACCGGGAGTTGTTCGCAGACGCCGCCCATTGATTTGGCCACCTGTGGCATTCCGTAGACAACACAGGTCGCCTCATCCTGGGCAATGGTCCATCCGCCGGCCTCCCGGATCGCGCACATGCCCCGTGCACCATCGCGGCCCATTCCCGTCAACAGCGCGGCCACGACGTCGGGGCCGTAGGGAACGGCCGAATGAAAAAGGCGGTCAACTGACGGACGATGGCCGGATTCCTGAGGTTCGGCCACCAGCAGGCACCTCCTGCCGCTGGGGCGGAGGACCAGATGCGCCTCGTTCCCCGGAGCGACAAGCACAACACCTGGCGTTGCGACGTCCCGCTCTTTGGCTTCGCGCACCTGCGCTGCGCATGCGGTATCCAGCCGTTTGACGAGCCCGGGCAGAAAATCTGCCTTGATGTGCTGCACGATGAGTGTCGGAGGGCAATCGATGGGAAAGCAGGGAAGAACCTTGAGCAGTGCTTCGATCCCGCCGGTCGAGCTTCCGATCACGACAAGGCGGGACTTGTCCGTCGGCGGTTTCGGCGGCATCGCCGCTGGGGCAAGGCCCAGAAGGTGGAGGAGCGACGCGCAGAATTCCCGTACCTCCGCATCGGTGCGCACCGGCGCCTGCGCGCCTCCGAAGTCCGATTGACCGAGACGACCGACGAGGTAAAGCCGCCGGACCTTCAACATTTCAAGCAACGCATCGAACATCGGATATTCGCTGCGGCAAGCCAGGCCGGGTGAGACAAGGACGATATCGGGTGGCGCCGCTTCGATCGTTACGAAGGCCTCATTGAGCGTCGAGTACCACACCGGCGCGTCGAACCGATCGTGATGCGAGATTTCATCTGTCAGGCGCTGAGCGCGCGATCTGACCTCGTCCACGATGGCGACCTTGATCAAGGCGGGTAGGGCAGGGGGCACGTGTGCAGGTCCTTCGATGGCACGCGAATGGCGCGCGGGCAGGGAATGATCCGTGCTTAATGGGCATGCGTTAATGAAACGCCCTCCGGATATTTCGAGTTTTAATGATTCACCCCGAACCGGTGCCTTCGCACCTTAACGTCCAATTCACTTCCTGCGGTCTATGCCTGATCGCAACGAGACGTCCGCCAGCATGCGATGTCTCTCTTGTGTTGATTTGGAGCCCCGAGATGGACGTTGATATCAATTCCGGAGAAGATTTTGCCACGCTTCTGAACTTCGCGGGGATCGATGAGGAAATGCGCGCCACCTTGCGGTCCTGCAAGCCGCTGGTGGAACGCGAGATGCAGCCCGCGCTCGAGGATCTTTACGAGAAAATCCGCAAACGTCCTTCCCTGCGCGACATGTTCCGTGACGAGGCGCACATGCAGGGCGCAAAGCAGAAGCAATTGGAACATTGGAGTCGCATACTTTCAGGCGAATTCGACGAGACCTATGCCCGGGGGGTCAGGGCGATCGGTCATGCCCATGCCCGGATCGGCCTGAAACCCACATGGTATGTCAGCGGCTACGCCGTCGTGCTGGACCGGTTGATACGCTCAATCGTCGCGGGCGGCGGCAAGCATGGACGACCGTTTCGTCGATTAGGAGGCAGTGCGGATGCACTGGGTGGTCGGATTTCGGCCGTCGTCGGGGCCGCGCTTCTGGACATCGAATTGTCGATCAGCACCTATATCGATCGCATCGAGCAGCTGCGCCAGGATGACGCAAAGGCTGTCCAGGATACGCTGGATGTGTTCACGGAGGCACTCGAGCGCCTTGGAGCCGGCGATCTGCGCGTGTCTGTCGACCAGGTGTCCGGCTATGACAGCGCGCGCCTCAACGATGCGTTCAACGCGACAGTGAACAGCCTGCGTGAGATCATCGAAGAAACGAAGGGTGCGGCCGATGGGATCCTGACCGGATCGACCGAGATGGCCCATGCCTCCGACGACATGGCGCGGCGGACCGAGCAACAGGCCGCGAGCCTCGAGGAAACGAGTGCCGCCGTCGCGTCCCTGACGAACAGCGTCGCTGAAACCGCGGATCTGGCAAGGCAGACCGATGCGACCCTGGACGGAGCGCTCAAGAAAGCGAAATCCGGGACCGAAGTCGTGCAGGAAACGGACGACGCGATGGTCCGGATTTCAACCTCCGCCGAGGAGATGAGTCAGATCATCGGTGTCATCGACGAGATCGCCTTCCAGACCAACCTTCTTGCGCTCAATGCCGGGGTCGAAGCCGCACGCGCCGGGGAGGCTGGCAAAGGGTTCGCGGTTGTCGCATCCGAGGTCCGGTCGCTGGCCCAACGCTCAGCCGAGGCGGCCAAGAACATCAAGTCCCTGATCGGGGCAAGCAACGGCAACGTTGCGATCGGGGTCGATCTCGTTCGCAAGACGTCGACCGTACTGACCGAGGCCGTCGCAGCCTTCGAGGAGATCGGAGAGAAGGTCCGCATGATCAGTGAGTCAGCGGGCAGCCAATCCAGCGCCATCGCTGAAATCAACACAGCGATCGAATACCTCGACCAGATGACCCAACAGAACGCGGCCATGGTGGAACAGACATCGGCTGCAAGCGCGTCGCTGGCGTCGGAATCGCGGGGCATGTCGTCTCAGGTCGACCGCTTTCAATTGTACAACTGACTTCAACCAAGCCGTTCGGGTCAGAGAGTTATAGACATGACACAAAGCTACATTTTGCCAGACCGCCTCGACACCACAGCAGCCCCGGGCCTCGCCGAAGCACTGCGCGCGCGGATGAATGCGCCGATAATGCTGGACGGTGCAGGGGTCGAAAGCGCCGGAACGCTGGGGCTTCAGGTGCTCATCGCCGCTGCGCGGCAATGGGAAAAAGACTGCTGCGATTACGCGATCGTAAATGCAAGCGACGCCCTTTTGGCCTCGTGTCACACCCTCGGCATCACACCAGCCGACATCGGTTACGCAACGGCGGAAGCGAAATAGACAATGACATTGAACATCCTTGCCATCGACGACTCGCGCACGATGAGAAACCTGCTGAAGGCCGCGCTCTCCAACGCAGGCTTCGATTGTACGCTCGCCGAAGACGGCGCCGATGGCTTGCGACAGTTCGAAGAGAGCGATCCGGACGTCGTGATCACCGATATCAACATGCCGCACCTAGATGGCTTCGGATTCATTGAAGGGGCCCGCGCCCTCACCCGCGACCGCATCGTTCCGATCCTTGTTCTGACCACGGAAAGCGCCCCGGAGATGAAAGCCCGCGCGCGGTCGGCAGGGGCAACAGGCTGGATCGTGAAGCCCTTTGACGAGGAGAAACTGGTCTGGGCCATTCAGCGGGTCGCGGGAACCGGAGAGGCCGCACAATGAACCAGACCAGCAGCGAAGATTTCCGGGAAACCTTTTTCCAGGAATGTGACGAACTTCTCGAAACCCTGAACGACGGCTTTTCTGCCCTGGGCACGGATTTCGATGACATCGAGACGCTGCACGCGATCTTTCGTGCCGTTCATTCGATCAAGGGGGGCGCGAGTGCGTTCGGTCTCGACAACCTCGTCGCCTTCGCGCATCGGTTCGAAACCGGATTGGACGCGGTGCGCTCCGGTGAAGTGAGTGTCACAGACGATCTCCTGGTCCTCTTCCAGCGCTGTGGAGACCATCTGTCCGACCAGGTTGCCGCGGCTCGCGGAGATGGCGCAATCGAGGCCGCGCAATCGGATGCTTTGTGCGAGACCCTGACCGAAATGACCGGTGCGACCGGCCCCGAAGCCGTCGAAGAGGTGACCGATTTCCAACCGGCCACGCTGGATTTCAGCTTGTTCGGTGACATCGGTTCCGAAGATGAGGTGGAGACAGGCCATCTAGAGGCCACGTGTTTCACGTTCCAAGCCTCGGCAGATCTCTTCAAGACCGGCAATGAACCCGCAACCCTGCTAAAAGCATTGGAGCGCTACGGCCCCGTCAGTGTCAGCGCAATCCTGGATGAGGTGCCGCTGCTCTCGGGTCTCCATCCTGAAGTGCCGCATATGACATGGATCGTGACGATCGACGCCGCAGTCGACGAAGCGGATGTGCGGGAGGTTTTCGAGTTCGTCGACGATTGTGCGACACTGACGTTCATCGACCGGCAAGTTGACCCGGGCGACAGCGGCAGACCCGCAGCTTCCGGCGAAGATGAACCGGAGAACGCCGATGAACCGGAGACGCAGAAGGGGCCCACGTCAGCCGAAGACCCGTCAGAGGATGCCGAAGTCGCTTCGTCCGGGAAAATCGCCGCGCCGCCGGCTGCGCATTCCCGCAACCGCACGCCCTCGACGATCCGGGTTGATCTCGACCGGGTCGACAAGCTGATAAATCTCGTAGGCGAATTGGTGATCAAGGAGGCGATGCTCTCGCAATCCATCACCGAGCTTGGCTTGCCTTCGCAAAGCGACGTCGCCTCAAGCCTTGCGAGCCTGAAACAACTGGCAAGCGAAATCCAGGAAGGCGTGATGGCGATCCGCGCACAGCCGATCAAACCGGTCTTCCAGCGCATGGCGCGCACCGTGCGTGACGCGAGCCTCGCCACCGGCAAACGGGTGAACCTCGTGACCCACGGCGAGTATACCGAGGTGGACAAGACCGTCCTTGAACGGCTTGTCGACCCCCTTACTCACATGATCCGAAACGCGGTCGATCACGGCCTCGAGGATGCGGAAGGCCGCAAGTCGGCAGGCAAGGCCGAGGAGGGCACAGTGACCTTGTCGGCGGCCCACCGGTCCGGCCGGGTCGTCATCGAGATCAGCGATGACGGCGCCGGCATCAACCGTCCGAATGTACGCAAAATCGCCGAAGATAAGGGCCTAATCTCGCCGAATGCTGAAATGACACCCTCCGAAATCGATTCCCTTCTGTTCCTGCCGGGTTTCTCGTCAAAAGAAGAAGTGTCCGAGCTTTCGGGTCGTGGTGTCGGTCTGGACGTGGCGCGAAACGAGATCCTGTCTCTCGGCGGGCGGCTGACCATCCAATCCAATCCCGGCTTCGGAACCACCTTTTCCATAAGCCTGCCGCTTACGCTGGCAGTCTTGGAAGGTATGGTCATCGACGTCGCAGGCGAGACCATGGTCGTGCCGATCACCGCCGTACACGAGACGCAACAGCCCAAAGCGTCTTCGGTCCATGCCATAGGTACGAACGCTCAGGTCCTGGCGACGCGCGACGGGCTACTGCCCATCATCGATCTGGGCAACGTCTTCGGCCTTCGATCCGCGCCGGATCCGCTCGACAATCATATCCTGCTGATCGTCGAAACCGAGGCGCGTCGCCGCTGCGCCCTGCTTGTCGACGCGATCCGCGACCAGCGCCAGGTGGTCATCAAGAGCCTGGAAACGAATTATCAGCACATTGATGGCATAGCGGCAGCAACAATTCTCGGCGACGGACGGATCGCTTTGATCATCGATCCGGAAAGCATCGTAGCACGCGTCGGCCCTTCCGTAGTCCCGGCGCCTGAGCCTGCCGCCGCATCTGTATGAGGTCTTCCATGGCTGACACCTTCGACAAAACCCGCAGCTCCGATAACGAGGTCGTTGCTTTCCGCGTCAACGGTCAGGATTTCTGCTGTGATATCATGTCTGTGCGGGAAATTCGCGGCTGGTCGGAGACGACGATCCTGCCCCATTGCGAAGCCTTCGTGAAGGGCGTGATCAACCTGCGCGGCTCGGTTGTGCCGGTGATCGACCTTTCGGCGCGCCTCGGATTGGGCACGACCGAACCCGGTCCGCGCAACGTGATCATCATCGTTGTGGTGGAGGACCAGACCGTGGGACTGCTCGCCGATGTCGTGTCCGATATCATCTCGATCCTCGATGACGGTCTGCAACCCGTTCCTGAAATGGCGGCGGCCTCGTCCGGTGCGTTCATCTCGGGCGTGCTGATGCTGAAGGATACAATGGTGCGAAAACTGAACCTGTCCAGCGTCCTGCCGCAGACCCGGTCGGTTGCGGCATGACGGACGGCGGTTACCCCGAGGTGGCGTCGCCGCCGATGACGGCGATCGACACGCGGTCGTTCCAACGCATCGCCGATCTGATGCGCGCCGAGAGCGGTATCGTGCTCGGCGAAGGGAAGCGTTCGCTGACCGTTTCACGCCTTGCCCGTCGTCTTCGTCAGCTCAAGTTGCCTGATTTCTCCAGCTACTGTGACCTTCTCGAGCGGGACGATAGCGCGGAGGAGCGTCGCGAGATGCTGTTTTCGCTTACCACGAACGTCACGCGGTTTTTTCGGGAGCCGCATCATTTCGACATGCTCCGGGAAACCGTTCTGCCGCCCCTCGTCGCGCGGGCACGGCAAGGTGGGCGGGTGCGCATCTGGTCGGCGGGCTGCTCCAGCGGCGAGGAACCCTATTCGATTGCGATGACTCTGCTGGACGTCATGCCCGAGGCGGCGTCCCGCGACGTGCGCATTCTCGCCACCGACATCGACGCCCGCATGGTCGCCGCCGCACGTGACGGGCGCTACCGGATGACCGAGCCGGACCAGATCCCGGCAAACGCGCGCAGGACCTATTTCGAAACGGCGCAGGGCTCCCCCGACCTGCTGCTCGTCAAGCCGGAGGTTCGCGCCCTGGTCCATTGCACCGAACTCAACCTGCTTCGCGACTGGCCGATGAGGGGGCTTTTCGACGTCATCTTCTGCCGCAACGTGGTCATCTATTTCGACGGCCAGACGCAGGAGCGTTTGTGGGTCCGCTTCGCGGAAACCCTGTCGCCGGATGGTCATCTGTTCGTCGGCCACTCCGAACGCGTGTCGGGCCCGGCGAAATCGACGTTCAGGGCCGGCGGGGTCACCCATTACGTCAAGGCGCCCTCAGGGGCAAAGCAACATGAGGATACGCTCTGATGAGCACGAAGGACAATCTGCACGTCATGGTCGTGGACGACATGTCGACAAGCCGCGGTCTCATCACGCAGGCGCTCGACTGGATGCAGATCAAAAAATACGACTACAGCGCCGATGGTCAGACCGCGCTCGCAAAGATCAGCAAGGCGCCGGTGCACCTGGTGATTTCGGACTACAACATGCCTGGCATGGATGGGCTGCAACTGCTGCATGCATTGCGGACGAACAAGATGACGGAACGGATAGGATTCATCCTTATCACCGGATCGGTGGACCCGAAAATCATCGACGAAGGCCGCCGGCTACAAATGAACAACTTTCTCAAGAAACCGTTTTCCCCCAATGCGCTCAAGACCTGCATCCAGCAAGTCGTGGGGCCGCTTTGACGGGATCACATGACATGAAAGGCCACTTGTCGATGCGCCAGGCTCTCCTCAATCTTGCCGAGATGCTGGGAGAACTCGAGGCGCTGGCAGGCGACGTCGACGGGTCGGTTGCAGACCTGGTACTGTCGAAGGGGGCTACCGGCAAACCGGATTACCACACGCTGCAGAAGATCGACCTTTTGTACCAATCGTTGTCGGCGGTGCGGCGGGTGACAGAGAACGCGGTTCCCTTCGGTCCGAACACGGTCGCCTTAGAGAAGTCGACATTGGTCGACGGCGTCTTGTTGGAGTCTGTCCGCGTGGGGTGTTCGCAGGATGGATATCACGGAGATACAACTGTCTCTCGTGAGGACGATCTGATTTTCTGAACCCGCTGCGTTGATCAGAAGCCCGCGCCTCCCAAAGTCCCGGGCCAATCAGGACGGGTCCTGGATACCCATTTGCCCGAGCAAGCACGTGAATTCGCAATGCGCGCGTTGGCGAAGATTGGTGCGCCGATCAAGTGGCTAACTTTCGACGGTTCGGGCTCGCGGCATCCATCCGTCTCTCGCCAATGCCGCTACGGTTTCTTCCGCTGCCGACCCAGAGTCCGCTCAAGAACATTTTCCAAGGTCACAAACACTCTCGGTGGTCGGTATTCGAAAGTGGTCATGCAGCCGCATCGAGCGTCACGCGTGCCACAGTGATCTAACTGAGAAACCGACTGCCCCGACTGCATGACGCGTGGAGAGTCGACTGCGCATGTATCGCAATCCATGCACACTTCGTCGCCAGCTATCGGGGTTGTTGGTTACAAAAGTAACCGTTATGCATTAAGGCAACTTGGGAGGATGCCATGACAGAACAATCCACGCCCCGGCCCATGGTGCAGGCCCCGTCGCATCCCGGCGCGCACGAGGGCTATATGCCCGGCTTCGGCAACGATTTCGAAACAGAGGCGCTGCCTGGTGCCTTGCCACAAGGCATGAATTCGCCCCAGAAGGTGAATTACGGTCTCTATGGCGAACAGCTTTCGGGCACGGCCTTCACCGATGTGCGCCCTGAGCGGACGTGGTGCTACCGCATTCGACCCTCGGTCAAACATTCGCATCGCTATGAGAAAATCGACCTGCCGTATTGGCAGTCCGCGCCGAACGTCGATCCCGATGTCACGTCGCTTGGCCAGTACCGTTGGTCGCCCGTGCCGCATTCCGAGACGCCGCTGACATGGCTCACGGGCATGCGCACCATGACGACAGCCGGTGACGTGAATACCCAGGTCGGCATGGCAAGCCACATCTACCTTGTCACTGCGTCGATGGTGGATGATTACTTCTATTCCGCGGACAGCGAGTTGCTGATCGTGCCGCAGGAAGGCCGGCTGCGGTTCTGCACCGAGCTTGGCATCATAGATATCGAGCCGCAAGAAATCGCTATCATCCCACGCGGGTTGCTCTACCGGGTTGAAGTGCTCGATGGTCCTGCGCGCGGCTTCGTCTGTGAAAACTACGGCGCCAAGTTCGCGCTTCCGGGCAGGGGGCCCATCGGCGCGAATTGCATGGCCAACCCGCGCGACTTCAAGGCTCCGGTGGCCGCCTATGAAGATCGCGAGGTCCCCTCGACCGTCACCGTAAAATGGTGCGGACAATTTCACCGGACCGAGATCGGGCAGTCGCCCCTCGACGTCGTGGCTTGGCACGGCAACTACGCACCCCTGAAATACGATTTGAAGACCTATTGCCCCGTCGGCGCGATCCTGTTCGACCATCCCGACCCGTCGATCTTCACGGTGCTGACTGCGCCCTCCGGTCAGGAGGGGGTCGCCAATATCGACTTCGTCCTGTTCCGCGAACGCTGGATGGTGGCCGAGGATACCTTCCGCCCGCCGTGGTATCACAAGAACATAATGTCCGAGCTGATGGGCAACATCTACGGCCAGTACGACGCAAAGCCTCAGGGGTTCATCCCCGGAGGCATGAGCCTGCACAACATGATGCTGCCCCATGGTCCGGACCGCGAAGCGTTCGAGAAAGCGTCGAATGCGAACCTCGGGCCGGACAAGCTCGACAACACCATGTCCTTCATGTTCGAGACCCGGTTCCCGCAGCACCTGACCGCGTTCGCGGCATCCGAAGCACCGCTGCAGGATGACTACATCGACTGCTGGACCTCGCTGGAGAAGAAATTCGACGGCACACCGGGCAAGAAATGACAACGACCGCCTGGATCATCATCGGCCTGGTCATCGTCGTCACGACGGCGGCACCGTTTGCGGTGATTGCCATCGCAAGGCGGGCCGGAGCCCGGGCACGCGACACCGGTGAGCGGAACGGTGAGCGCTCATGATCCTTTACGGCTACTGGCGGTCTACCACTTCCTACCGCGTGCGTGCGGCGCTCAATCTTAAGGGCGTGCAGTACGAGCAGATCTCCGTGAACCTCTACACCGGCGAACAACACGAGGCCGCGTACCGTGCGATCAACGCCGGTTACGGCGTGCCGGCGTTGAAACTCGACGACGGCACGATCCTGACCCAAAGCCTTGCGATCATCGATTATCTCGATGCGACTTATCCGGACCCGCCGATGGTGTCGAACGATGCCATCACGCGTTCGAGGCAGCTCGCGGCCGCGCTCGTCGTGGCGACCGACATTCACCCGGTCAACAATCTGCGCCTGCTCCGTCAACTGGAGGCTCGCTTCGGCGCCGACGTGGCAGGCAAGCGCGACTGGATGCAGCATTGGATGGCCGAGGGCTTCGCCACCCTCCAGGCGATGCTCCCCGAGAAGGAAGGTTTTGCCTTCGGCGATGCGCCGGACCTCGCCGACCTCTGCATCGTCGCGCAATGCGTCAATGCTCATCGTTGGGGCCTGTCGCTCAATCCATATCCGAAGATCGCCCGGATCGAGCAGGCCTGCCTCGCCGTTCCCGAAATCCTGGCCGCTGCGCCAGAAAACCAACCCGACGCCACGGAGACCTGATGACGGACCTGAAACGTTCCTGGCTCGAGAGCGCCAATGCGCCCGACGCCGACTTCCCGCTGAACAACCTGCCTTACGGGGTGTTTTCAGTCGAGGACGGCGACCTGCGATGCGGCGTGGCACTGGGCGACCGCATCATCGACGCAACCGGCCTTGAGGCCGCCGGTATCCTGCGGGCCGACCTGGAGGCCGATGTGCTCGACGCGCCGTTCTGGAATGACTTCATGGAACTCGGGCCCAAGGCGTGGTCGGCCTATCGTGCTGCCCTGACCGCCATGCTCGAAGAGGGCGCGAACGAGGCTGCACAGGATGCGATCACCATCTATTCGGTGCCAATGGGAGAGGCCACGCTGCATCTGCCTATCCGGGTTGCGGAATACACCGACTTCTACGCCGGCCGCCATCACGCCAGCAACGTGGGCACGATGTTCCGCGGCCCCGAGAATGCTCTGCCGCCGAACTGGCTGCATATGCCCATCGGCTACAATGGTCGGGCCTCCTCGGTGGTTGTTTCAGGCACCGCGATCCGGCGCCCCTGGGGCCAGCTGAAATCGCCCGAGCACGAGACCCCGATTTTCGCACCGTCCCGCCGGTTCGATATCGAACTCGAGATGGGTGCCATTGTCGGTGTGGCATCGAACGGCCCGATCAGCGTCGATCAGGCGTTCGAGAATATCTTCGGCTACGTGCTGCTGAACGACTGGTCTGCCCGTGACATCCAGGCCTGGGAATACCAGCCGCTTGGGCCGTTCCAGGCCAAGGCAACGGCAACCACGATCAGCCCATGGATTGTCACGGCCGAGGCGCTGGCACCGTTCCGGACAGCCACGCCGAAGCGTGAGAGACCACTCCTTGCGCATTTGCAGGACACGACGCCAATGAACCATGACATCGCCCTGTCGGTGATCCTGAATGGCGAGACGATTGCCGAAACGAACGCGAATGAACTCTACTATTCTTCCGCGCAACAACTCGCCCATCATACCTCGTCGGGTTGCCCGATGCGCAGTGGAGACCTGCTCGGCACCGGCACGATTTCCGGGCCCGAAAAGCATCAGCGCGGCAGCCTGCTGGAACTGACATGGGGCGGAAAAGAACCACTCCAGACCGCGTCCGGCCTGCGGACTTTCATCGAGGATGGTGATACCCTATCGCTCCACGGTGCGGCGATCGGCAACGGCTACCGTGTCGGGTTCGGTCCCTGCACCGGTGCAGTTCACCCCGCCGCGGAAGACCCATTCGCAACCTGACCCTTTCATCTTGCAAGAAAAACTCCCGCCGGAGGCCACCGACGCTGTCTCCCGCACCACCGACAAGGATACTTAACCATGGCCAAAGCCTTCGCCTCCCAGGGTGACATGACCGAAAAGACCATCACCTTCGACGAGATCGGAGATGGTCTCTATGCCTTCACCGCCGAGGGCGACCCGAATTCGGGCGTCATCATCGGTGATGACAGCGTGATGATTGTCGAGGCGCAGGCGACGCCGCGGCTTGCCAACAAGGTCATCGAATGCGTGCGGTCGGTCACCGACAAGCCGATTTCCCACCTCGTGATGACCCATTACCACGCCGTGCGCGTGCTTGGCGCGTCCGCGTACGAGGCTCCGCAGGTGATCATGTCCGACATCGCGCGCTCCATGGTGGTCGAACGCGGACAGGAGGATTGGGAAAGCGAATTCCAGCGGTTCCCGCGCCTTTTCGAAGGCCACGAAAGCATCCCTGGCCTGACATGGCCTACGACGACGTTCTCTGACTCCATGACCGTTTACCTCGGCAGCCGTCGCGTCGACATTCGCCAGATCGGCCGTGCCCACACCGCCGGTGATGCGGTCATCCATGTTCCGGATGCAAACGTCATGTTCACCGGTGATATCGTCGAAGACCACTCCGCCTGCTACTGCGGCGATGGACACTTCGCCGATTGGGGTGGCACGCTGGACAGGATCAAGGCCTACGATCTCGATGCCATCGCACCGGGGCGGGGCGGCGCGCTGATCGGCTCCGAAGCCGTGAACCGGGCGATCGAAAGCACCCGCGATTTTGTCGACAGCACATACCGCCCGGCCGCGCGCGTTGCCGCCAAGAACGGCTCGCTCAAGGATGCGTGGGACGCGGTGCGCGCAGCCTGTGATCCGAAATTCAGTGACTACGCGATCTACGAACACTGCCTGCCGTTCAACGTCGCCCGCGCCTATGACGAAGCGCGTGGAATCGACCATCCGCGCATCTGGACTGCCGAGCGCGATGTAGAGATGTGGGAACAATTGCAGGGATGACTGTCGCCCTGAACATCGGCCTCATTCTCGTTGCGATCGGAGCGGTGTTCTTTTCGCGATATTGGGGACGAGAATATTGGACGTTGTACGGACGTGAACTTGGAAGATTGCAAAACCTCGGTACCCCAGACCGGCCATATTACCGAGACGAGGACATGGCGCAAATGTTGGCGCGTCCCGGGCTCGTCGCATGCCGAAGAAAACGTAACCTCGGGCGATACGTGGCCGGAGGGAGTCTCATCGCCGTGTGGATCGTGAGCACCTCATGGTCCTTACCGAACTGACCCGGACAGTCTGCCAAGTTGGTGAAAGAACCCCATGAACCGAACGACACCTCTATTGGCCGACGCACTTGATTGAAAGGACGGCCACCATGGTCGGCGCCACCTACGCCCTTGCCCACGAACTCTACCCCTACCGCCCGGAGGCCGCGCGCGAAGGGCACCATCCCGTCATCATCATCGGCGGCGGTCCCATCGGCGTCGCTACGGGCCTCGATCTTGCGCAGAAGGGGACGCCCACGCTGATCCTTGATGACCATGACGGGGTCGGGCAGGGGTCTCGCGCGATCTGTTTTGCCAAGCGCACGCTGGAAATCGCCGATCGCCTCGGCGCCGGTCGCGACATGGTCGAAAAGGGCGTGGTCTGGAATGTCGGCCGGGTCTTTCACGGCGACGGCGAAGTGTTCAATTTCAATCTTCTACCAGAAGATGGCCATCGGAATCCGGCCTTCATCAATCTTCAGCAGCCTTATTTCGAGAAGTTCCTGATCGACGCCCTGCGGCGTGCCGAAGGCGAGGGGAAGCCGATCGAAATTCGGGGTCGCAACGTGGTGACCGGGCTCACGCAGACCGCCGAGCACGTTACCCTCGACATCGACACGCCTGACGGTCCCTACCAGTTGACGGCCGATTACGTCATCGCCTGTGACGGGGCGCGCTCACCCACGCGCGCGATGATGGGGCTCAGCTTCGAAGGCCGCGTGTTCGAGGACAACTTCCTGATCGCCGATGTCCGCATGAAGGCCGATTTCCCGACCGAGCGCTGGTTCTGGTTCGAGCCGCCGCTGGCCGAGGCCCCGCAATCCGCGCTCCTCCACAAGCAGCCCGACGATGTCTGGCGCATCGATTTCCAGCTTGGCTGGGACATCGACCGGAAAGCCGAGCTGGACGAGTCCCGCATCCGCAAACGCATCGACGAGTTCCTGCCCGACGGCACCGAATACGAGCTTGTCTGGACCTCGATCTATACCTTCCAGTGTCGTCGGATGGAACGCTTCCGCCATGGCCGCGTGCTCTTTGCCGGGGACAGCGCGCATCAGGTCAGTCCCTTCGGCGCACGTGGTGCGAATTCCGGGATCCAGGACGCCGACAATCTTGCGTGGAAACTGGATCTCGTTCTCAAGGGTCTGGCCCCCGACAGCCTGCTCGACACCTATCATGACGAACGCGCCCACGGGGCGGACGAAAACATCCTGAATTCCACCCGCGCCACGGACTTCCTGACGCCGAAATCCGAGATGTCGAAGATCTTTCGTAACGCGGTCCTGACACTCGCCAGGGATCATGCCTTTGCCCGACCCATGGTCAATTCCGGGCGTCTTTCGGTGCCGTGCACCTATGACGGCATGGCCTTGAACGGGCCCGACGCTCTGGACGGGCCAGCCCGCACAAGACCGGGCAGCCCATGCCCCGACGCGCCGCTGGCCGACGGGTTTCTGCTCGATCATCTGAAGGGAAAATTCACGCTGCTCGCGCTTGGAACGGAGGTGCCGGAGGTTGAAAGCACCCTCCCGCTGGATCACCTCGCCCTGACCGACGCGGACCTCAGCGATGCCCTGCGCGAGCGCTACCTCGGGGAAGCGCCTCAGGCACTTTACCTGATCCGTCCCGACCAGCATGTCGCGGCGCGTTGGCCAGAAGCCGACCCGGCCGCTATCCTCGCCGCCCTCGCCATCGCAACAGGCCAGTCATGACCCTGAACACGCAGCCCAACATCCCCGAGCCGGACGGCTTCTACGACGAGTTGATCGCCGCTCACCACGGCCTCACAAAGGATCAATCCGACGCCCTGAACGCGAGACTGATCCTGATCCTCGCAAACCACGTCGGCGACCGCGCCGTCTTGCGCGATGCCCTGAAAGCGGCGCGTCCTTAATCGTGGCATTGCCAATGCCTGCAGTTCCGGTTGAGACTTCGCGACACTGCACGGCAAGGGATGGATAGGCCACGATGGGATTTCGCATTTTCTCGGACAAGTCCCGCCCTGTGCATCTTGGCCGCCACAGGGTTGAGCGGCTTGCACGGACGGAGGCGGTCGATCTCTCCGGTGTTCCGGAATTTCGGCCGCTGTCCTTTGTCGACCATAACAATCCGGCCTCCATCGTGAACGCGATGCGCGATCACGCCGCGATGCTCGACGCGATCCGCAACGGTCTCGTGAACAAGGCAATGGCCGAGACGCCGGACGATCCGGTGGAGCGGGCCAATCACCTGAAAGCATTCGGCTATTTCTGCGATGCCTCCTTGATCGGAACCTGTGCCCTACCGCGAGAGGCCGTACTGGATACCCCGCACCTTAACCCGGACATTGCGCGCCTCGCGCAGGACTTGCGCACTCGGCAGACCAAGACGCTGGCCTCGGGTATCGACATGATCATGGCGGACCTGAAGGAATCGATGGAAGCGCCGCCGACCACGATCGACGGCCATACGCACGCTATCGTCTTCCTCTACCAGCACCCCCGCGCACCGGACGCTGCCGAGCCTGGAACGGACTGGATCATGGGGGCATCCGACCATCGCTCCGGTCTGCTGGCGGCTGAGACGGCCGTGGTGATTGCCAATTACATCCGGCTTCTGGGCCACGATGCGCGGGCGCATACGGCCTCGTCGTCCGACGTGGACCTCAATCGCCTTGCTGTCGCGGCGGGGCTCGCGGTGCCGGGGCAGGGAGGTCTGCTGGCCCCTTTCATCGGTTCCGATTTCGGGATCGCGGCCATCACGACATCTTTCGACATCGCGCCGGATCGGCCGCTGCATCCCTCCGCGATCCTGCCGGTCGGGTCGAAGCCCTATGCAAAGAGGAAATTCGTCGAAGGCGCGCACCCGTTCGAAAAGCTGAAACGCGTGGACGAACCGACGACATTCATCGACGAGGCCAACGTGCCGCGCGTGCCCAAACGCACCGACATGTTCGCGCGCGCCCAGTTCGGCGATATGGGCAAGCCATTGCAGGACGGGGCGGCGGGCGGCCGCTACGCCCGCAAGGCGGCGCCGTCGTCCGCGCAACGGCGCGCGCTCGGGGCCTTCGTTCTTCTACAAGATGGAGAGGCGGCGCCAGAGAAAATCGCGCTCGACCCCGGCAAGGCCGCCGACCTCGTAAAGGCGACCAGCTACTTCCTCGGCGTCGACGCGGTCGGTCTCAGCCGTTGCCCCGACTGGACATGGTATTCCCACGATGCGGCAGGCGAGCCCATCGATCCGCCCCACGATAACGCCATCTCGATGATCATCGACCAGGGCTACGAGACGATGGAGGGCGCATCCGGTGACGACTGGATCAGCGTCGCCCAATCCATGCGGGCCTACCTTCGCTTCTCGCTTCTGGGCGGGGTCGTGGCGCGGCAACTCCGCAATCTCGGCTACAAGGCCAAGGCGCATACGGTCATGGACGGCGAAGTGCTTCAACCGCCGCTTTTGTTGCTGAGCGGTCTAGGCGAGGTCAGTCGCATCGGCGAGGTGATCCTGAACCCCTATCTCGGGCCGCGCCTGAAATCCGGCGTGGTCACAACCGATCTGCCGCTGGCCCATGACAAGCCCATCGATTTCGGCTTGCAGGACTTCTGCGGCTCCTGCCTGAAATGCGCCCGCGAATGCCCTTCGGGTGCGATCACGGCGGGGCCGAAGCTCATGTTCAACGGCTACGAAATCTGGAAATCCGACAGCCAGAAATGCGCGACCTACCGGATCACGACCGAGGGTGGCGCGATGTGCGGGCGCTGCATGAAGACCTGCCCGTGGAACCTCGAAGGGGTTCTGGGCGACGCGGTGTTCCGCTGGACAGCGATGAAGGTTCCCGGCTCCGCACCGGCGCTGGCTAGGCTTGACGACATGCTGGGGCGGGGCGACCTGAACCCGGTCAAGAAATGGTGGTGGGACCTCGAACTTGACGAGGATGGCGGTTATCGCCCGACGAAAAAGCCGGTGAACGCGCGCGGACTGCAAAAGGATCTGGACCTGCGCTACGAGGATCAGACACTTGCCGTCTATCCCGCGCCCCTCGTCCCGCACCCCTATCCCTATCCTTACCCGATGGACCGCGAGGCCGGGATCGAGGCCTACCAGGCCATGATCACGGCAGAGGAATACAAGGCGCGACTTGCCAAGGGCGAGATGCCGGCCCACACGACCCGCGATTATGATGAAAGCCCTGTGCTGCGGGTCGAGATCACCAAGGCCGAACGGTCGGCCGAAGACATAACGATCTACGAATTCGCCAGCCTCGACGGCAGTGACTTGCCCGCATGGGACGCCGGCGCGCATCTCGATATCGTCGTCGCCCCCGAATTCCTGCGCCAGTATTCCATGTCCGGTGATCCGGCGGACCGGACGAAATACCAGATCGGCGTGTTACGGGAGGCGGCAGGGCGGGGCGGCTCCGCATTGCTTCACCGTATCTTCAACGAGGGCCGCAAGGTTTTCATCTCCAAGCCGATCAACCATTTCCCGCTGCACGAAGAGGCTCCGATGACCTACCTCATGGGTGGCGGGATCGGCATCACACCGATGATCGCGATGGCACATCGGCTGCATGCATTGGGCCAGCCGTTCGAGATGCATTATTCCGGACGGTCGCGAAAGACGATGGGGTATCTCGAGACGCTGAAGAATGCGCCGTGGTCGGACCGCGCCACGCTGCACGTCTCCGATGAAGGATCCCGTGCGGATCTTGCCTCGATCCTTCGCCCGGTCGACGGTGCCCATGTCTACACCTGCGGCGCCGAAGCCTACATGACCGCCGTTCTCGATACCGCCCGCGCGGCGGGGTTCGACGAAGACAACCTGCACCTCGAATACTTCTCCGTCCCCGAATTGCCGGATTACGAGAACCACCCGTTCACCATCCGCCTGACGAGATCGGGCCGGGAATTCCCGGTTCCAGCCGACCGGACGGCCGCGGATGTGTTGATCGAGAACGGTATCCCGGTGGATTTGAAGTGTTCGGATGGGATTTGTGGCGTGTGCAAATGTGGGCTCGTCTCCGGTGAGGTCGAGCACCGCGATTTTGTCCTGTCGAACACACAGCGCAAGACGGCGATCATTACCTGCCAATCCCGCGCCGCCGATGCGGGTGGCGTGATCGAACTCGATCTTTGAACGGGCTAGGTGGCCCTGTCGGCGGCGAAGGCGACGTGCACCTCCGTGCCCCAGTCTTGGCACGCGGCGGACAGGGCGCGGGGCAGGGCACGGTCAGTGAACAGGGCGTCAACATCCGCGAGTGAGCAAATGCGCCCCGGTGCGGAGCGTTGGAATTTCGAATGATCCGCCACCAGGAAGGCGCGTCGGGCCTGCGCGATGATCGACTGGCTCACACCCACCTCCTGAATGTCGTAATCCAGCACGTCGCCCTCGGCATCCAGTGCCGAGCAGCCCATCACGGCCACGTCGAACTTGAACCGGCGGATTGCATCCACCGTGATCGCTCCAATCAAGCCGCCGTCACCGCGCCGCAGCGTCCCACCTGTCACGATGACCTCGCAATCCGGATTTCGTTCGAGGATATGAGCAATGTTGAGGTTGTTGGTCACCACCAGCAGGTTCCTGTGGTTCAGCAATTCCGCGGCGACGGCTTCCGTGCTGGTACCGATGTTCAGGAAGATCGAGCAATCGTCGGGGATTTCTGCGGCACAGATCCGCGCGATTGCCAGCTTCTCCTCGGTCAGGACCTTCTGACGTTCACCGTAGGCGAGGTTCGTCGTGCCGGACTTCAGCACGGCCCCGCCGTGCACCCGGGCCAATAGTCCGCCGTCGTCCAAATCGCTGAGGTCCCGTCGGATGGTCTGCACCGTCACGCCGAAATGCGCGGCCAGGTCATCGACCATCACCTTGCCGTCGCGGCGCGCGATGTCGAGGATCTCGGTCTGGCGAAAACTGCTTTTCATGCCCGCCTTGTCCCCCATCCGAACCTTCGCAAGCAAGCCGCAATTGCGTCCCATCGACAAGCCCTCGGGGGGCGCATACGGTCCGCCGGACGTCAGCAAGGAGGCCAGGATGGATTGGGACGAATTCGCCGAATGGGGCGCGCGGATCAGCGAATGGGCGGCCGAATACCACCAGACATTGGCCGAAAAGCCGGTCCGCGCCCAAACCGAGCCGGGCGAGATCGCCGCGAAACTGCCCACCGCGCCGCCCGACGCGCCCGAGGGCATGGCGCGCATCCTCGACGATTTCGAGCGGATCGTGATGCCCGGCATCACCCATTGGCAGCACCCGCGTTTCTTCGCCTATTTCCCCGCCAACGCCGCGCCGCCGTCGATGCTGGCCGAGTTCCTCGTGACGACCATCGCCGCGCAATGCATGTTGTGGCAGACCTCGCCCGCCGCGACCGAGGTGGAAGGCGTGATGATCGACTGGCTGCGCCAGGCGATGGGCCTGCCCGATGGCTTCACCGGCGTCATTCAGGATAGCGCGTCGTCCGCCACGCTTTCCGCTGTGTTGACGATGCGTGAGAAGGCGACAGGCTTCACCGGCAATCGCGAGGGGCTGGCAAACAAGGGTAATCTGCGCATCTATTGCTCGGACCAGGTGCATTCGTCGATCGACCGCGCCTGCTGGGTCGCCGGGATCGGGCAGGAAAACCTCGTGAAGCTGCCGACCCACGGGCCGCGCTACGCGATGAACCCGAACGCCTTGCAAGCCGCCATCGAGGCCGACCGCGCGGCGGGTCACGTTCCGGCGGGCATGATCGCGGTGACCGGCGCGACCGGCATCGGTGCCGCCGATGACCTTGCGCCGATTGCCGACATTGCTGAACGGGAAGGACTCTACACCCATCTCGACGCCGCCTGGGCCGGGGCCGCGATGATCTGCCCGGAACTCCGTGCCGACTTCTGGCCGGGGGTGGAGCGGTTCGACAGCATCGTCTTCAACCCGCACAAGTGGATGGGCGCGCAATTCGACTGCTCCGTCCAGTTCCTGCGCGATCCGCAGCCGCAGTTGAATACGCTCAAGATCGAACCGGAATACCTCAAGACCTCGGGAAACCCTGTGACGAATTACTCGGAATGGACCATCCCCCTAGGCCGCCGGTTCCGGGCCCTGAAGATCTGGTTCCTGATCCGCTCCTATGGCCTCGACGGACTGCGCGAGCGCATTCGCAACCACATCACCTGGGCCGTTGAAATCTGCGAAGCGATCCGTGCCATGGATGGGTTCGAGATCGTGACCGAACCCATTTTCAGCCTGTTCTCGTTCCGCTGCCCCGGTGACGACGCACGTCAGCAGCGCCTTGTCGATGCGCTGAACGACGACGGGCGGATCTACCTGACCCAAGGGATGCACGCCGGTCGAAAGGTCATCCGCTTCCAGGTTGGCCAGTTCGACACCACGCGCGACCATGTCATGATGGCCGCCGACGTCATTGCCGAGGTCAATTCGACCCTCGCCTAGCCGGGCAGAGCTTGGCACAGTGACGGGAAAAGGGGACACGATGACGACACTCACTTTCGACGCGCTGAAGGCGCAGATCAAGTCCGGCGCGGTGGACACGGTCCTTGTGTGCCTCGTCGACATGCAAGGCCGCCTGATGGGCAAACGCTTCCACGCCGAAGCCTTCCTCGACATGGCCGAGGACGAGACCCATTGCTGCACCTACCTGCTGGCGACCGACCTCGCCATGGCGACCCCCGATGGCTACGCGGCGGCGAGTTGGAGCAGGGGCTACGGCGATTACACGCTAAAGCCCGACCTCTCCACTCTGCGCCCGGTCCCATGGCTCGACGGCACCGCCATGGTCCTCTGCGATATCATCGATCACACCACCCACGCAGCCGTCCCACACGCCCCGCGCGAGATGCTGAAACGCCAGATCGCGCGGGCCGAGAAGATGGGCCTGAGCCCCGTGATGGCGACCGAGCTGGAATTCTTCCTCTTCCAAGGCACCCATGACGAGATCGCTGCCTCGGGTTTCCGCGCCCTGCGCCCGATCAGCCACTACAACGAGGATTACAATATCTTCCAGACTTCCAAGGAAGAGCCGGTGATGCGCCCGATCCGCAATCACCTGCGCGCCATGGGGGTGCCGGTGGAAGGCACGAAAGGCGAGGCCGAAGCCGGGCAGGAGGAGCTGAATATCCGTTACGCCGACGCGCTGGCCTGTGCCGATCATCACACGATCGCAAAGCACGCGGTGAAAGAGATCGCGCATCAGCAGGGCTACGCGGCAACCTTTCTGCCCAAGCTGTCGCCGGATTCGGTCGGCTCTGCCTCCCACATCCATCAATCCCTGGTCCGCGATGGCGCCAACGCCTTCCACGACGCCGACGCTCCGATGGGAAAATCTGCCCTGATGGACAGCTACATGGCGGGACTTCTGAAATACGCGGGCGAGGCGATGTATTTCCTCGCCCCCTATATCAACAGCTACAAACGCTTCGCGCCGGGCACCTTCGCGCCCACGCGGCTGGTCTGGTCTGTCGACAACCGGACAGCGGCGTTCCGTCTTGTGGGCGAGGGAACCAAGGGCATTCGCGTCGAATGCCGTATCCCGGGCTCGGACATGAACGCGTATCTCGGGCAGGCCGCGATGCTGGCCGCGGGCCTCGCCGGGATCGACGAAGGGCTGTCGCTTCCCGACGCCTTTGGTGGCGATGCCTATGGCGACACCGGCGCGGCGGAAATTCCGCGCACCCTGCGCGATGCCCGCGACGCGCTGCTCGACTCCGACATGCTGCGCGCGGCGATGGGGGACGCGGTCATCGACCATTACGCCCACGCCGCCAAGTGGGAGATCGACGAATTCGACCGCGCGGTCACAGATTACGAAATCCAGCGAGGATTCGAGAAAGCATGACCTTCACCGCCAATTGGTCTTACCCCACCGCCATCCGTTTCGGCGCGGGCCGGATTGCCGAACTGGCCGAGGCCTGTGCGCAGGCCGGGATAACGCGGCCCCTTCTGGTTACGGATCGCGGGCTCGCAGGTCTACCGATCACCGCGCAGGCACTCGACGTGCTGGAGGACGCCGGCCTTGGCCGTGCGCTTTTCGCCGAGGTCGACCCGAACCCGAACGACAAGAACCTCGCCGCCGGGATCGAAGCCTATTGCGCCGGAGACCACGACGGCGTCATCGCCTTCGGCGGCGGGTCCGGTCTCGACCTTGGCAAGATGGTCGCCTTCATGGCCGGCCAGACCCGGCCCGTCTGGGATTTCGAGGATATCGGCGATTGGTGGACACGGGCGGATGCCAATGCCATCGCCCCCATCGTGGCGGTGCCGACGACGGCAGGGACGGGGTCCGAGGTTGGGCGCGCCTCGGTCCTCACCGACAGCGCGACCCACGAAAAGAAGATCATCTTCCACCCCAGGGTCCTGCCGACGGTCGTGATCTGCGACCCGGAGTTGACCGTAGGCATGCCGCCTGCGATCACGGCGGGCACCGGGCTCGACGCCTTTGCCCATTGCGTCGAAGCCTTCTCCAGCCCGCATTACCACCCGATGAGCCAAGGGATTGCGCTGGAGGGCATGAAGCTGGTGATCGACAACCTGCCGCGCGCGTTCGCGGACGGCACGGATATTGAAGCGCGCGCCCAGATGATGAGCGCCGCGGCCATGGGTGCGACGGCCTTCCAAAAGGGCCTCGGCGCGATCCACGCGCTCAGCCATCCCGTCGGTGCGATCTTCGGCACCCATCACGGCACGACGAACGCGGTCTGCATGCCTGCCGTTCTGGACCTCAACGCGCCCGCGATCCGCGACCGCTTCGATCACGCGGCTGGCTACCTCGGGATCGACGGCGGTTTCGACGGCTTCCGCGCCTTCGTGCAGGCCTTCAACGACAGGTTGGGCATTCCCCGGCGGCTGTCGGAAATGGGCGTCACCACGGAGCAGATGGACGCCCTTGTCGCGAGCGCGCTGCGGGACCCATCCTGCGGCGGAAACCCCGTCGAGTTGACCGAACAGAACCTGCGCGCCCTGTTCGAGAAGGTGATCTGACGGATGAAGTTGCTCGACGCCTCGCACCCGTTCTTCCGGCCGGCCTGGCGGCGCTACGCGATTGTCGCCGCCTGCTTTGCCTGGGCCACCTTCGAGATGAGCCAGGATAACGATATCTGGGCCTACCTCTTCGCGGGGATCGGCGGCTACCTTGCCTACAACCTGATATTCACCTTCCGGAACGAGCCGCCCGAAGGCGACTAGAGCGTTACGGGCTGGCCCGACTGGCACGATTGCGTCGCTGCATCGGCAAGGATCTGGGCCTGCAAGCCGTCCCGGATCGACGGTGTCGGTTGCTCACCCGCAGTGACAGCCGCGATGAACGCCTTCATCTCCGCCGCGTAAGCCGCTTCGTAGCGTTCAAGGAAGAAGTTCAGCGTCGGGGAGCGTCTGAACCCCTCTGCCGTGGCACTTTCGACGGTCGTTTCCAGCACGTTCTCCGCCCGCAGCATGCCCTTTTCCCCGTGCACCTCGACCCGCTGGTCGTAGCCGTAGGCGGCCCGGCGGGAGTTCGAGATCTGGCAGATGCGGCCGGAGGCGGTCATCAGCGTGACCGCGGCGGTATCGACGTCGCCGGCCCTGCCGATTTCAGGGTCCACGAGGCTCGACCCCACCGCATGAACGTGGGTGAATTCCTCGCCCATCAGGAACCGCGCCATGTCGAAATCGTGGATCATCATGTCCCGGAACAGGCCGCCGGAGCTTTTGATGTAGCCGACCGGCGGCGGCGACGGATCGCGGGAAGTGATCTGGATCAGCTCAAGCGCACCAATCTCTCCGCCGCGCAGGCGGGCTTGCAGGGCGGCGAAATTGGGATCGAACCGCCGGTTGAACGCGGTCAGGAACGGCACACCCGCCTCATCCACGCCCTCCATCAGCTTGCGGATGTTCGCGACGGACATGTCCACCGGCTTTTCGCAGAAGATGGCCTTCGACGCCTTCGTCGCGGCCTCGATCAAGTCGAAATGCGTGTCGGTCGGCGTCCCGATGACCACCGCGTCGATATCGCCCGCGTTCAGGATGGCATCGGTGTCGCGTACCTCTGCGCCGGTGGCATTGGCCAAAGCCTTCGCGGCATCAGGCAAGGCGTCGGCAACGGCGACGATACGCGCGGTGTCCAGCGATTTCAGCGTGCGCGCATGGACCTGGCCGATCCGGCCACATCCCAGCAAACCAATACGGATCATCTCATACCTTTCCTGAGGCGCCGGTCGACCGGATCGCGGCGCGTGCCGCTTCCATGACCGGGTCATGTGTGTCTTTCAAGATCTGGACGCGGTCGAACCGCTCGGCATCTGCATTCACCGCCGCGCGCAGGGCCGCGCCGAAGGCCATGCGAAGCTCGGTTCCGATGTTGAACTTGCAGATCGACGAGCCATGGGCCAGCGCCAGCCGCTGCGCATGGGGCACGCCCGACCCGCCGTGAATGACCAGCGGCACGTCGGTCGCAGCCTCGATTGCGCGAATGCGCGCCTCGTTCAGACCGCCTTCGTGGTCCTGTTGCAGATGTACGTTGCCGACGCTGATCGCCAAGGCGTCGACCTGGGTTTCGCGCGCGAAAAGCGCCGCTTCCTCAGGGTCGGTCCCCGCACTGTCCTCGCCGCCGGAATAGCCAACGAAGCCGATCTCGCCCTCGGCCGAAATCCCGGCCCCGTGGGCGAGATCCGCGACCGCGCGCGTTTGGCGGATATTCTCGTCGAGCGGCTTGCGCGAGCCGTCGAACATCAGCGAGGT
Source organism: Rhodobacterales bacterium HKCCE4037 (assembly GCA_015689645.1). Lineage (GTDB taxonomy): Bacteria > Pseudomonadota > Alphaproteobacteria > Rhodobacterales > Rhodobacteraceae > Gymnodinialimonas. Next base: position 121,941 of record WVSM01000007.1, on the reverse strand, counting down.
GAAGCCGGCCTCCAACGCCGCCTCGCACTCATCCATCGTGTACCCGTGGTCGAGATGGGCGACGACCGGCACATCGACCTGCGCGGCCAGGTGACGGAACATCGCGCCGAGGATCGGCAAGGGCGTATGCTCCCGGCAGGACGGCCCCGCCTGAAGGATAACCGGCGCCCGTTCGGCCTGTGCGGCCATCGCGAAGGCGCGCATGTCTTCCCACCCGAGGCACACGAGCCCCGGCACGGCATAGCCCCCCTTCAAGGCAGGCTGAAGGACCTCTGAAAGCGTCGCCAATGTCATTTGAACTTGGCCACCATGTCCATGATCCCCGGAATCGTATGCAGCTGCTCGGCATGGGTGGGTTGGAAATACTGCTTCAGGCTGCGCTGGGTCAGGCCGCCGAGGATGGTGAAGTAATACATCTCGTATCCCGGAAGCACACAGCAGGGGTGATAACCCTTGTCGATCAGAACGGTCGAGCCGTCCACGATGTGATAGGCGTCGCCCGGCTCGTTGTCCTCGCGCTGGAGCATCTGAAGGCCCGAGCCGTAGTTCGGCTTGAACCGGAAGTTGTAGCATTCGTCATGGCGCGTCTCGTCGGGCAGCCTGTCCGTGTCGTGCTTGTGCGACGGAAATCCGGACCAGCCGCCAGCCCCCACCGTGAACAGTTCCGACACCAAGAGCCGTCCCACCCGGTCATGGTGGCCCGCGCCAAGGATGTGCTTGATCTTGCGATGGGTCTTGGTGTCGTCCGAGCCGTATTGCACAAGGTCGAGCTCGGCGCTGCGGACCGCGAAGGGCTTCAGCGTTTCGGCGAATTTCGCACCTGCGATGAACGTCTCGGTATCTGTGCGCGCAGTGATGCGCGCGCCGGTCGCCGTGGGGACGTAGACCCCCTCCGGCTCGCCGTCCCAGACATCCGCTCCCCGGTTGCCGATCTCCGTGAAGACCTCGCCACCGGCTTCCACGTCGACGGTGCCCGTGGCCGGCACCACGCAGGTTTCGTACCCGTCGAGCCTGTAGTCGAAAACCTCACCGGCCTTCAGCTTGACGATGTTGAAATAGGTCAGCGGCACATGAGCATCGTCCACGTCCACGATGGCCTTGTTCTGGTTGTCATAGGGGGCGATGTGCATGAAGGCGCTCCGTTTCAGGGGGCTGTGGGGCCGGGATGTTCGGCAAGGAACAGGTCGAGCGTGTCGCGGTTCGGCATGGCCGGGGCGCAACCGGGCTGCGCCACGACGATGGAGGCGCAGGCAGACCCGCGAAGGACGGCTTCTTTCAAGGGGCGCTCCTCGGCGAGGCCGGCAAGGAACCCGGCCATGAAGCTGTCCCCCGCGCCCGTGGGCTTCACGGCGTCGACGGGGTAGATGCCCGTGCGGATTTCGTCCCCGCCCGCAAACGTGACCGCTCCACCGGGCCCCATCTTGTAGACCACGATGGAGGCGCTGCTGCCTGCAAGCTCCCGCGCCTTGTCGAGGCCCTTGTCGATGGAGCCGGCCATGAAGCCGAATTCCTCGTCGTTGCCGACGATGATGTCAGACAGGGCTCCGGCGCGCGACAGGACATCGGCGGCGACCTCGGGCGAGGGCCAGGAATAGGGTCGGTAATCCACGTCGAAGATGATCGGAAGGCCCGCCTCGCGCGCCAGCTCGAAAGCCCGGAACGCCGCGCTGCGCGACGGCTCGGCGGCGAAAACCGTGCCCGCGGTGATCAAGGCCGAGAAGGCACCGTAATCGACAGCCTCCACATCGTCGACCGACATCTGAAAATCGGCGGCATTGTTGCGGTAGATGACCGATTGGTGATCCTCCACACGTGTCTCGTAAATCGCGAGAGAGGTGCGTTCCTCACCCCGGATCGTGCGAACATGGGATCGCCCCACGCCGTAGGCATCGAGCTGGTTGAGACAGTAACGCCCGACCGCATCGTCGGATACGCATGTCACGAGGTCCGCCGACAGGCCGAGCTTCACGAGTCCCGCCGCGATATTCGCGCTGGATCCGCCCATCCCGACCGTCATTTCGGCCGCCTCTTCCGTGCGGGTGCGGTCCACGGGGGACAGGTCCATGCCGACACGCCCGACGACGATGAACCGGCCTTCGCGGATGCCGTCCAGAACATGATCCGCCATCACACGCCCTGCCGCTGCTTGACGCGATCGGCTTCGATCTCTGCGTGTTTCTCGGTCACCTTTGTGTTCTCCGAAATTTCCGGTGTCCCCACTTCCCACCAGGCGTGGCCCCCCTCTGTCCAGCCGTCATAAGGATCGACCTGCATGACGATCACGCAGGTCTTGTCCGACGCCTTGGCGCGGCGGAAGGCATCGCCCAGTTCCGCCGGATTTGCGACCGTGACGGCATCGGCCCCCATGGCGCGCGCATGCGCTTCGAAATCGACCGCGAAGGCTTCGGGAACGGTCGGACAATCCTTGATGAGGTTGTTGAAGCTGGTGTTCCCGGTATTGTTCTGAAGCTTGTTGATGACCGCGAAGCCGCCATTGTCCAGCACGAGGATGATCAGCTTCTTCTGAGTGAGCACACTTGAGTAGATGTCGGAATTCATCAACAGGTAGCTGCCATCTCCCACGAAAACCACCGTATCGGCTGTGGGCTCGCGTTCGGTTTGTGCAATGCGCGCACCCCATCCGCCGGCTATTTCATAGCCCATGCAGCTGAATCCGAACTCCACATCCACCGTTCCGATGTCGAGGGTGCGCCAGTTCGCGGTGACTTCCGCCGGCAGGCCGCCTGCGGCGGTCACGACCCGGTCCTTCGCGTCGCACAGATCGTTCACGACGCCGATGGCCTGTGCGTAGGAATTCGGACGATTGCCATGAGCCACGTTGCGGGCGACGTAGTCATCCCACTTGGCGCGCTCGGCTCGCGCCCGGGCGGTCCACTCCGCCGGCGCCTCATATCCAGCGAGTGCAGCGCCCAACGCGGACAGCGCCAGTTTCGCGTCCCCGACGACGGGCAGCGACAAATGCTTGGTGGCGTCGTGGCGACCCACGTTGACCGCGATGATCTTCGCGTCCTTCGCGAAGGCGGTCCACGATCCGGTGGTGAAATCCTGAAGCCGCGTGCCGATGGCGAGGATGACGTCGGCCTCCTCGGCAATCGTGTTCGCCGAGTCCGAGCCTGTCACTCCGATCGGCCCGATGTTCAGGTCATGGGAATCCAACAGGTTCGCCCGCCCCGCGATGGTCTCGACGACCGGGATGGCATGGGTTTCGGCAAAGGCCGTCAGGTCCGCCACTGCGCCCGAATACTGCACGCCACCCCCCGCGATGATCATGGGCCGCTTGGCCCCCGCGATCAGGGCGGCGGCGTCCGCGATTTCGGCTGTATCCGGCGCCTGGCGGCGGATCCGGTGCACGCGCCGCGCGAAGAAGGCGACCGGGTAGTCATGGGCCCATCCTTGCAGATCCTGCGGCAATCCGAGGAAGGCCGGCCCGCAATCTGCGGGGTCGAGCATCGTGTTCAGTGCCGCGGGAAGCGACTGCATGATCTGCGCGGGATGCGTGATCCGGTCCCAGAAGCGCGTCACCGCCTTGAACGCATCGTTTACGCCAAGCGTCGGGTTCCCGAAATGCTCCAACTGCTGCAGCACCGGATCGGGCAGGCGCGTCAGGAAAGTATCGCCGCACAGCATCAACATCGGCAGACGGTTGGCATGGGCAAGGGCGGATGCGGTCAGCAGGTTGGCCGTGCCGGGCCCGGCCGACGCGGTGCAGAACATGAACCGGCGCCGCAGGTGATACTTCGCATAGGCCGCCGCGGCGAAGCCCATGCTCTGCTCGTTCTGCCCGCGGTAAAGGGGCAGTTCGTCCTGAACCGGGTACAGCGCTTCGCCCAGGCAGGGCACGTTGCCATGGCCGAAAATCCCGAAACCGCCGCCGCAAATCCGCGTCTCCACTCCGTCGATCTCGATGAACTGGTTCATCAGGTATCGCACGATGGCCTGTGCCACGGTCAGCCGGATGGTGTCTTGCGTTGCGTTCATGATCTCCCCGCTTGTCCAGCGTCGGGTGGCCCCGCGTGAACAATTCCGTGTTGCGCGTTTTCGACTCTCAGGATACGTGTTTTGCAACCGGTTGCAACAGGCAAGCCGGAGGGGAGGGAACCATGGCGGACATCGGCATCGGCCTAATCGGCGGCGGGTACATGGGCAAGGCTCATGCGGTCGCGATGGCCTCCGTCGGCGCGGTATTCGGCACGCGTCTTCGCCCCCGGCTGGAAAATATCGCCGCGGGATCGGAGGCGTCGGCCGAGCGGTATCGCGATGCCTATGGCTTCAACCGCGCAGCCGCCTCGTGGGAGGACGTGGTCCAAGATCCCGCCGTCGAAGCGATCGTGATCGCCTCGCCGCAATCCACGCATCGCGCCATTGCAGAGGCTGCCCTTGCGAATGGAAAGCCGGTCTTCTGCGAAAAGCCGTTGGGCGCGTCCATCGACGATGCGCAGGCGATGGTGGCCGCGGCGGAGGCGTCGGGGCAGGTGAACATGGTCGGGTTCAACTACGTCCGCACGCCCGCCACGCAATTTGCGCGACAGTTGTTGGCCGAAGGGGCCATTGGCGACGTCACGTGGTTCAGGGGCGAGCATACCGAGGATTTCCTCGCCGATCCGGACCTGCCGGCCAATTGGAGGACGAGTGGCCGGGCGAATGGCACCATGGGCGATCTCGCGCCGCACATGGTCAATTGCGCGCTTGCCCTGATGGGCCCGATTGCCCGCGTCATGGCCGAGATCGAGACCGTTCATCCTGCCCGAGGCGGCGTTGCCGTCGACAACGACGACCAGGCGCAGATGATGGTTCGGTTTGAAAATGGACCGATCGGCCACCTTTTCTTCAGCCGTGTCGCGACCGGGCGGAAGATGGGCTATGCCTATGAAATCCATGGCACAAAAGGCGCGATCCGCTTCGATCAGGAGGATCAGAACGCGCTCTGGCTCTACCGGGCCGAGGGGCCGGAGGCGACGCGCGGCTTCACCAAGATCCTCACCGGTCCGGAGCATCCGGATTACCTGCCGTTCTGCCAGGGGCCGGGGCATGGCACCGGCTACCAGGACCAGATCATCATCGAGGCGCGCGACTTCCTCGAAGCGATTGCCGACGGCACACCGCGCTGGCCCACGTTCCGAGACGGGCTGGCCGTGAGCCGGGTGATCGAAGCGGGGTTTGCATCGGCCGAGCAGGGCCGGTGGGTCGACGTCCAAGCAGAGGAAAACGCATGACGATTCGGATTGGAAATGCGCCGTGTTCGTGGGGCGTGGAATTCGCGGGCGATCCGCGCAACCCGGCGTGGCGCGATGTTCTGAAGGAATGTGCACAGGCCGGATATACCGGCATCGAGCTGGGGCCGGTGGGGTTCATGCCCGAGGATCCGGCAGAACTGGGAGAGGCGCTCTCGGAACATGGGCTGGACCTGATCGGCGGCGTTGTCTTTCGCCCGTTCCATGATCCGGATGCCTGGGACGACGTGCTCGACGGAGCGGTGCGCACCTGCAAGGCGCTTCGGGCGCATGGCGCGCAACACCTTGTTCTGATTGACTCGATCTCGCCAAGGCGTGCGCCGACCGCTGGCCGCGCCGAGGCGGCGGAGCAGATGGACGCAGCGGAATGGTCGGCCTTTCGCGACCGGATCGAACAGATCGCCCGCATGGGCGCGGAAGACTACGGCCTGACGGTCGGGATTCACGCCCATGCCGCCGGGTTCATTGATTTCGAGCCGGAACTCGAACGACTCCTAGACGAAGTGTCTGAAGATATCCTTAAGATCTGCTTCGACACCGGACACCATTCCTATGCCGGGTTCGACCCCGTCGCCTTCATGAAGCGACATATGGATCGTATTTCCTATATGCATTTCAAGGACATCGACCCGGTGGTGAAGGCGGCTGTCATCGCGAAAGGCACCGGCTTCTACGACGCCTGCGGGCAGGGCATCTTCTGCAACCTCGGACAGGGCGACGTGGATTTCCCGGCGGTGCGGCAGGTGCTGCTGGACGCCGGGTTCGAGGGGTGGTGCACGGTCGAGCAGGATTGCGACCCGACCTTGGATGTGCGGCCGAAGGACGATGCCGTCGCAAATCGCAACTACCTGGAATCAATTGGCTTTTAAGGCGGGAGGGCCGAACGCATGGCGCGTTTGAACTGGGGTATGGTCGGGGGCGGCAAAGGCTCCCAGATCGGGCCGGCGCATCGGTTGGGCGCGCAGGCGGATGGCAATTTCGTGTTGGCGGCTGGGGCGTTGGACCACGATGCTGATGCGGGGCGCACCTATGCGCAGCAACTGGGCGTGGATGCGGACCGGGCCTATGGCGACTGGCGCGAGATGCTGGCGGGCGAGAAGGACCGGGACGACCGCGTCGACCTGGTGACCGTGGCCACGCCGAATGCCACCCACTTCGAGATCACCAAGGCGTTTTTGGAGAATGGTTTCAACGTCTTGTGCGAGAAGCCCATGACCATGACGGTCGAGGAAGGCGAGGAGATCGTGAAGATCGCGGAAGCGTCCGGGAAGATCTGCGCGGTGAATTACTGCTACAGCGCCTACCCGATGGTGCGGGAGATGAAGCACCTGGTAAGTAACGGATTTATCGGGAAAATCCGGCTCGTGGTGGCGAATTTCAGCCATGGCCACCATGGCGACGCGACCGATGCGGACAATCCGCGTGTGCGGTGGCGCTATGATCCGGCGATGGCCGGGGTCTCCGGACAGTTCGCGGATTGCGGGATTCACGCGCTGCACATGGCGTCGTTCATCACCGGAGACGAGGTGCGCGAGCTGAGCGCCGACTTCGCCAGCACCATCGACAGCCGCGTGCTGGAAGACGACGCGATGGTCAATTTCCGCATGGAAGGCGGCACGGTCGGGCGGCTCTGGACATCATCGGTCGCCATCGGGCGACAGCACGGGTTCGACATCCAAGTCTTTGGAGAGACTGGAGGATTCCGGTGGGCCAGCGAGCAGCCGAACCAGGTTCTCTACACGCCGGTGGGCGGTCGGACGCAGATCATGGAGAAGGGCGAGGCGGGGCTTTCGGAGGAGGCGCAACGCCTCAGCCGGGTCGCGATCGCGCATCCGGAAGGCTTTCCGCTGGCGGTTGCGAATATCTATGTCGACCTCGCGGCCGCGATCCGCGGAGAGGCGCATGGGGCCTTCCCGACGGCGCGCGACGGGGTGCGTTCGATGGCGGCCGTCTACGGGGCCGTGGCGTCCGCAAAGGCGCGGGGCGAATGGGTCGATGCGCGGCCTCCGATGTTCCGCGAGGCGGTATAAAGAACCCGTAGTTATCCCGTAGTGAATCTGTAGTTACAGATTTCCGAACGGTCCGGTCAGGTCTGGCGGGGTTCTGTGACCGGGCGCAGGGTGCCCCGCTCGATCACGCGGCAGGGGAAGAGGCGCGTTTCGGGGTGGCGTGCGGGGCTTTCGACCGTGTCGACCACGAGGTCGATGGAGGCCCCGATGATCTCGGCCACCGGCTGGCGGATGGTCGTGAGGTTGATGTTCTGCCAACTCGACATCTCCATGTCGTTGAGGCCGATGATCCCGACATCCTCCGGGCAGCGCAGCCCGGCCTCCTGCACGGCGGACAGCGCGCCGATGGACAGCACGTCGTCGCCGCAGAAATACGCCTCGGCCCGGCCCTGCATCAATTGCTTGGTCATCTCGACCCGTCCGGCATCGAAGGAATAGGCGCGCGCGTAGCTGACCGAGACGTCGATCTCGGGGTGTTCGCGCAGGGCGGCGAGGAATCCCAGGGCGCGGTCCTGCGTGGAGGTCGCGTTCTCGGGCCCGCCGAGAAAGGCCACGCGCCTGTAGCCGCGTGCGATCAGGGCCTCGGCCGCCATCCGACCACAGGCGACGTTGTCGATGCCGACGACATGGACCTGCGGCGCGGTGGAGAATCGGCCGAAGGAATTCACCACCGGAATGCCGGCGGCGCGGAACGCCTCGGAATAGGTGGGCGGCAGGGTGGATGATGCGACGATCGCGCCGTCCACGGAATACTGGCGCAGCATGCGGATCGTGGCCTCGGGGTCGGTTTCCTGCGGCGTGAGGTTCACGAGAAGGGGGCGCAGGCCGCGGTCCTGCAGGCCGCGGGTGAAGCGGTCGAAGACTTCGAGGAACAGCGGGTTGTGGAAGTTGTTGGAGACCAGCCCGATCAGCTTGGTGCGCCCGGTCGTCAGGCTGGAGGCCAGCGCGTTGGGTGAATAGCCGAGCGCCTTGGCCGCGCGTTCCACCTTGGCGCGGGTCTTGGCGGAAACGGACGCGCCCTCGGTGAACGTGCGTGACACGGCCGAGGTCGAGACACCGGCCTTCTCGGCCACGTCCTTGAGGGTGACGCCCATGAATCGTTCCTTCGGATGCCGGCGGCGAACACTCCCGTGCCGTCGGCTTCATGACAGAAAGTAAAGCGCGAATTGCAACCGGTTGCAATGAATCAGATTCGCCGCTACCGTTTCGTCAAGGCGGGCGTCGCGACCCGTCCGATGATCACTTGGGAGGACATCATGAAAGCATTTCTGAAGACGGTTGCCGTCACCGCCGTGGCCGCATCCGCGCTTATGGGCGCCACCGCCGTGCAGGCCGAGGGCGAGCGTTACATCCTCGTCAGCCACGCACCCGACAGCGACAGCTGGTGGAACACGATCCGCAACGCGCTGACGCTTGCGGGCGAGCAGATGAACGTCGAGGTCGAATACCGCAACCCGCCGACCGGCGACATCGCCGACATGGCGCGCATCATCGAGCAGGCCGCCGCAAGCGGACCGGACGGCATCATCACGACGCTCGCCGACCCGACCGTTCTGGGCGATTCGATCAGTGCCGCGGTGGATGCGGGCATCGACGTCATCATCATGAACTCCGGCACGCCGGAGCAGGCGCGTGAAGTGGGCGCGCTGATGTATGTCGGCCAGCCGGAATACGACGCGGGCTTCGCCGCCGGTCAGCGGGCCGCGGACGACGGCGTGACCAGCTTCCTGTGCGTGAACCACGTCATCTCGAACCCCGTGGTGGCCGAGCGCTGCCAGGGCTTCGCGGACGGCCTGGGCGTCGAACTGGGCGAATCGATGATCGACGCGGGCCAGGACCCGGCGGAGATCCAGAACCGGGTGATGGCCTACCTGAACGCCAACCCCGAAACCGACGGTATCCTGACCCTCGGGCCGACCTCGGCCGACCCGACGATCCTGGCGCTGGAAGAGATGGGCCTTGCCGGCGACATCTACTTCGGCACGTTCGACCTGGGCGAGAACATCGTGCAGGGCATCCGTGACGGCGTGATCCAGTGGGGCATCGACCAGCAGCCGTTCCTGCAGGCCTACCTGCCGGTCGTGGTTCTGACCAACTACCACCGCTACGGCGTTCTGCCCGGCAACAACATCAACTCCGGCCCCGGGTTCATCACCGCCGACGGCCTCGAGATGGTGGAAGCGCTGGCCGGCGAATACCGCTGAGGCGCGGGCGGTCCACGGGATCGCCTGAGACATCGGGGCAGGTGGCGGCAACGTTGCCTGCCCTTTTTCAAGGCGGCTTTCGCAAGTCCCGGGACCGGGGGCTTTCGCAAACCGCACGGATCGCGCGGAACCACGGGGAGGGACAGACCAGATGGCAGAGGCACAACCTGCGGCCGGTGGGCCGACACCGCAGCCCGACGGGGCGGACGAGCGGATCAAGGACATCGGGGGCCTGCGCAACTGGCTGGTGCGGCCCGAGTTGGGCGGGATCGTCGGCACCATCGCCGTCTTCGTCTTCTTCGGCATCCTTGCCGGCGACAGCGGCATGTTCAACGCGCAGGGCATCCTGAACTGGTCGGTCGTCTCGGCGCAGTTCATGATCATCGCGGTCGGGGCCTGCATGCTGATGGTGGCGGGCGAGTTCGACCTGTCGGTCGGCTCGATGATCGGGTTCGCGGGCATCTCCATCGCGATGTTCGGCGTGGTCTGGGGGCTGCCGATGTGGCTTGCCATCCTGATCACCTTCGCGATCTGCATCGGGATCGGGGCGCTCAACGGGCTGATCGTGGTGCGCACCGGCCTGCCGTCGTTCATCGTGACGCTGGCGTTCCTGTTCATCCTGCGCGGCTTCACGATCTTCATTCCGCAGACGGTGGAAAGCCGCACGATCATCGGCGGCATCGAGGAGGCGGCGGAAGGCGACTGGCTGGCCGCGATCTTCGCCAACGACATCATGGGGTGGCTGTTCGTCTGGCTGGCCGACATCGGCGTCATAGAGACGTTTACCCGTGGGACGCGCGAGGGCGAGCCGGTGGTCAGCGGCATCCCGATGCTGATCGTCTGGGCGCTGGTGCTGGTGGTGATCGGCCACCTGATCCTGACGCGCACACGCTTCGGCAACTGGATCTTCGCCGCCGGCGGTGACGCGCAGGCCGCGCGCTACGTGGGTGTGCCGGTGGACCGGGTGAAGATCTCGATGTTCATGACGACGGCCTTCTGTTCGACCGTCTTCGCCTGCTGCCAGGTGTTCGAGTTCGGCTCGGCCGCCGCGGACCGGGGCATCCTGAAGGAATTCGAGGCGATCATCGCGGTGGTGATCGGGGGCGCGCTTCTGACCGGGGGCTACGGCTCGGTCGTGGGGGCGGCGCTGGGGGCGCTGATCTTCGGGGTCGTGCAGCAGGGGCTGTTCTTCGCGGACGTGGAAAGCAGCCTGTTCCGGGTGTTCCTGGGGGTCATCCTGCTGTTCGCGGTGATCCTGAACACCTACATCCGCCGCATCATCACGGGAGAACGCTGATGTCCGATACGGCCTTCCACCACGACGCCGCGATGAGCGAGAAGCCCATCGTCGAGATGCGGGACATCGAGAAGCATTTCGGGCCGGTCATCGCGCTGAACGGGGTCAGCTTCGACGTGAAGGCGGGCGAGTGCCATTGCCTTCTGGGCGACAACGGCGCGGGCAAATCGACCTTCATCAAGACGATGTCGGGCGTGCACAAGCCGACCGCTGGCAAGATCCTGTTCGAGGGCCGCGAGATGAATTTCGCCAGCCCGCGCGACGCGATGGAGGCGGGGATCGCAACGGTCTATCAGGATCTTGCGATGATCCCGCTGATGAGCGTCACGCGCAATTTCTGGATGGGGCGGGAGCCGAAGAAGGGCCTCTTCATCGACTTCGACAAGGCCAATTCGACGACCATGTCCGAGATGAAGAAGATGGGCATCAACCTGCGCTCGCCCGACCAGGCGGTCGGCACGCTGTCGGGCGGGGAACGCCAGACCGTCGCGATCGCGCGGGCGGTCTATTTCGGGGCGAAAGTGCTGATCCTCGACGAACCGACCTCGGCGCTGGGGGTCAGGCAGACCTCGAACGTGCTCGCGACCGTGGACAAGGTGCGCAAGAACGGTATCGGCGTCGTCTTCATCACCCACAACGTGCGCCATGCCATGGCAGTGGGCGACCGGTTCACGGTGCTGAACCGGGGCAAGACGCTTGGCACGGCGCGGCGCGGCGAGATCACGCCGGAGGAATTGCAGGATTTGATGGCCGGTGGCCAGGAAATGGCGGAGCTGGAAGGCTCGCTTGGCGGGACCGTCTGAGCCGGGGGAGGCAGCGATGAAACACACGGGCTATTTCTCTAGGGACAGCGGGACGCTTGCGGAGTTCGAGGCGTTGACGGCGCAGAGCCTCGACCCGTCGGATCTGAGCTTCGCGGATCGGGTCGATAAGAACGTGCCGGTCTACGACATCTCCGCCCTCGGCGAGGTCCTGAACGGCCCGAGGCGCCCGGAGCTGTTGGCGGAATGGGCCTGGGTCCTGGGGCAATCGGCAGGTGTCGTCGTCCTGAAACAGGCGCAGCCCGATCACGCGGCCATCGACGCGGCAAGCGAGGTCTTCAACCGCATCATCGCGGAGGAGGCCGCGCAGGGCGGTGGCGGCGCGGATCACTTCGCGGCGGCCGGGGCCAATTCGCGGATCTGGAACGTGCTGGAAAAGCACTGCAAAGCCGACCCGGCGGGTTATGCCGCCTATTACGGTGCGCCGGCGGTGGCGGCGGTGTCGGAGGCATGGCTCGGCCCGGATTTCCAGATGACGGCGCAGGTCAACGTGGTGCGGCCCGGCGGGCAGGCACAGACCGCGCATCGCGATTATCACCTTGGGTTCCAGACGGCGGAGGTGGCGGCGAAGTTTCCCGCCCATGTCCACGCGCTGAGCCAGGTCATGACGCTGCAGGGCGCGATCGCGCATTGCGACATGCCGGTCGAAAGCGGGCCGACGAAACTGCTGCCGTTCAGCCAGATGTTCGCGGCCGGTTACATGGCCTATCGCCGCCCGGAGTTCGCCGCGCATTTCGAGGCGCATTGCGTGCAGATGCCGCTTGAGAAGGGCGACGGGCTGTTCTTCAACCCGGCGCTGTTCCACGCGGCGGGGGCGAACACGTCGGAAGACATTCACCGGATGGCGAACCTGTTGCAGGTCTCGTCGGCCTTCGGGCGCGCGATGGAGAGCGTGGACCGGGCGGGGATGTCGAAGCTGATCTATCCGGTGCTGCCGGACCTGGCCGAAGACCGTCGCGAGGCGGCGATTGCCTGCACGGCGGAGGGCTATGCCTTCCCCACGAACCTCGACACCGACCCGCCGGTTGGCGGGCTTGCGCCCGAAAGCATGGCGGCGCTGCTGCGGCGCGCGCTGGCCGAGGGGATGGACGCGGAGACCTTCGCCGCGGCGCTCGATGCACAGATCGCGCGGCGGGGGCTGTAGGGCGCGGGGACGCGTTTTCGAAAACGCGTGACGGAAGGTCCTTGCAAGGACCTTCCGCCACGGGTGGCGGGCGTTACTGCCCCATGATGATCGCCATGATATCGTTCTGACGGCCCATCATGCGCGCCTGCATCTCGGGCGCGAGCTGGGTCATGATGTTGGTGAACATCGGCTGCGTCTGCACGAGGATCGAGCGACCCACGTCCGAGGAATAGAAGTCGATCATCGCCTGCATCTCCTCCTCGTTGAAGGTTTCGACCATGCCTTCGATCATCAGCACTTCAAGCCGGGGCTGAAAATCCGTCAGCTCTTCCGACAGCAGGTTGCCGAGGTCGGTCAACTGCTGCTCGCTGAGGTCCATGCCCGGCGGCAGGGTGGCGGCAATCTGGGCGGCGGAGGCCTCGGGCGAGAACATCGCGGCCATCATCTCCTGCACGGCGGGGAGGGCGGCGTATTCGCGGGCCAGTTCCTCGACCGACTGGGCGTTGGCGGCAAGGGGTGTGACGGCGAGGGCGAGGGCGAAGGTGAGGGCGCGCATGGGGGCTCCTTTTCGGGTGGCGGGGTGCGTCAAGATTTGGGGTGCCGCATCCGGAATGCAAATGAAATGGCGGAAAACCGGCACCTTAACGCTTGCCGTAATAGAGGCCGACGACGTGTTCCGCTTCGGCGAAGAACAGCCAGCGGGCGGCAAAGACCCCGGCGACGTGGCTGAGGATCGCGAGGGCGGCGGTGACGTGGGTCACGAGCAGCAGCATCAGGAGGATCGGCACGACGAAGGCCAGCAGGCCCGCGATCAGGCGCAGTTTCCGGCCATGTTTGCGGCCGACGACGTGGACGAATTCGCGCAGCAGGTAGTTGGTGCCGGTATGGGGCGGTTCGAAGGCCTTGACGGTGCCGATGCGGCCGAGGCCGGTGGCGGTGGCCATGTCGGTGCCGGAGCGAGCGAATCTTGTGTCGCCGATGATCCACATGGCGACGGTGGTCATTCCCGCCAGCAGGAGGAGGAAGATGGACGCGAAGGCTTGCCCCGCCAGAAGCGCGCCGCCCGCCAGAGACAGCGTCAGGAAATGGGCGGGTGTCCACACCATGTGCCAGCGCGGCACGGTCTTCATCTGGGTGTAGATCATCGAGGTGGTGAAGACGGTGAGAAGCGACAGCGCCGCACCGATCCAGCCGAGGGGCTGCCACGCGGTATCGAAGAACACGAGGCCCGCGCCGTAGAGCGCCATGGTGAGCAGGGCGGCGACGGAGGTGACCGCTTCGCGCGACAGCCACGAGGTTTTCCACTGGGTGAAGGCCTTCAGCGCGCGTTCCGGGTGGCCGAGGTGGAAGGCCGAGGCCGAAAGCCCGCCGACGGCAAGGACGTAGCCGATCACGAAGAACCAGAACGCGGTCCAGCCGGTGACGTCGGGCAGGCCGAGGCCGAGGAAGGTCAGCAGGCCGAAGCCCAGGCCCGAGAGCGTGGTGAAGATGATGACGGAGGGCGCCGGATGCATGTCAGAGCTTCTCCAGCGCGCGGTCGAGCCAGCCGATGAAGCCGCCGGGGTTCTCGGCCACCGGTTCGAGGTAGGGCGCGAGGACGTCGAATTCGGGCATCTCGTCCTTCGGGCGCGGGGGCAGGTACTTGTTGACCGGTTTCGTGCCTTGCTCGGGCATCAGGTCAAGGCCGCCACGCTCGGCGGTCAGGCGCGAGACGTTGCTCTCGGGGTCCGCGAAATCGCCGAAGTGGCGCGCGCCCGCCGGGCAGGTGCGCACGCAGGCCGGGGTGCGGTCCACCTCGGGCAGGTTCTCGTTGTAGATGCGGTCGACGCAGAGGGTGCATTTCTTCATCACCCCTTCGGCGGCATCCAGTTCCCGCGCGCCGTAGGGGCAGGCCCAGGCGCAGAGGCCGCAGCCGATGCAGTCGGATTCATTGACCAGAACGATCCCGTCTTCGGTGCGCTTGTAGCTGGCGCCGGTGGGGCAGACGGTGACGCATGGCGCGTCCTCGCAATGCAGGCAGGACTTGGGGAAGTGAATCGTCTGGGCCGCCGGGTGCGGCTTGGCGGAGGTGGCCAGCGGCTGGACGGAATAGGAGTGGACCCGGTTCAGGAAGGTGCCGGAGGGGTTGGCCCCGTAGGCGTCCTGGTCGGAGAGCGGGGCGCCGTAATTCTCGGTGTTCCAGCCCTTGCAGGAGATCACGCAGGCATGGCAGCCGACACAGGTGTCGAGGTCGATCACGAGGCCGAGTTTCTTTTGCGTCTGGGCGGGAAGCTGGGTCATGCGGTTGGCCTGGCGGAGAGGGCGGGAGCGAGGGGCCAGCCCCCCGGACCCCGCGGCATTTTCATGGAACAAAGAGGGGCGTGCGCGAGACACGGGAGGGTCATTGGCCCACCTTCCAGGCGAGGTCTTTCGGGCCTTTGCCGACGGGGGATTTGATCGGGGGAAGGCTGGGTTTGCTCTCTGCCGGGGCAGGGACTTTCTCGAGGCGGACCTTGAGGTCGAACCAGGCGGCCTGGCCGGTGATCGGATCGGAATTGGACCAGCGGTGGCCGTCGCCTTTCGAGGGCAGAAGCTCGTGGATCAAGTGGTTGAGGAGGAAGCCCTTCGTGGCCTCTGGCGCGTCCTTGTCGAGCGCCCAGGCGCCCTTGCGCTTGCCGATGGCGTTCCATGTCCAGACGGTGTTCTCGTTCAGCGCGGCCATTTCCATGACGGGCACGGTGATCTCGCCATGGCGGGAGGTGACGCGGGCCCAGTCGCCGTCCTTGAGCCCGTGGTCGCGCATCAGCTTCGTAGGCACGTAGAGCGGGTTGTGGCCGTGGAGCTGGCGCAGCCATGCGTTCTGGCTGCCCCAGGAGTGATACATCGCCATCGGGCGCTGGGTGAGCGCGGTGATGGGGTAATCGGCGGCGAGGTTCGCGGGGGCGGGATCGGACCAGAACGGGAGCGGGTCCATGTTCCGCGCCACCTGGTCGCGCAGGTGGTCGGGCGGCTGGATCGGGCCGTGGCCCTCGGCGGCGCGGCGGAACTTCTGCATCGGCTCGACGTAGAGGGTGAAGAGGTAGGGCTGGACGGTATCGTAGAGGCCAATTTCCACCGCCCAATCCTGGTAGGCGGCATTCCATGGTTTCATGTATTCCGCGCCCTCGGGGATGTGGGCGACGAAGAAGCCGCCATTCTCGATGTAGCGGTCGATCTGGTTGGGGTTGGCCTCGCCGCGCCCGTGGCTCTCGCCATTGCCGCGCCATCCGGCCAGCGGGCCGATGCCGGGGCGGCGGATGTGGTTGGTGATGTAATCGCCGTAATCGGCGTAGCGCTGGCTGCCATCCTCGTTCACGAAGCCGGGAAGCCCGAGCCGCGCGCCGAGGTCGCAGAGGGCGGACTGGAAACCTTTCACGTCGCGGTCGGGTTCCACCACCGGCCAGCGGATCGCGTCGGCGGCGGCGTCGGCCTCGCAGATCGGGCGGTCGAGCAGCGAAATGCAATCGTGGCGTTCGAGGTATGTCGTGTCGGGCAGGATCAGGTCGGCATAGGCGACCATCTCGGAGGAATAGGCATCGGAATAGATGATGTGCGGGATGACGTAATCGCCGTTCTCGTCCTTGTCCGTCAGCATCTTCATCGTGCCGGTCGTGTTCATCGACGAATTCCACGACATGTTGGCCATGTACATGAAGAGCGTGTCGATCTTGTAGGGATCGCCCGCATGGGCGTTTGAGATCACCATGTGCATGAGGCCGTGGGCGCTCATGGGATTTTCCCAGGTATAAGCCTTGTCGATGCGCGCCGGGCTGCCGTCTTCGCGCAGGGCGAGGTCTTCGGGGCCATGCACGAAGCCGAGGTGCGGGCCGTCGAGCGGTTCGCCGGGGGTGACCTTGCAATGGGGCTTGGGGTGGATCCTGGACGGTTTGGGGTAGGGCGGTTTGAAGCGGAAACCGCCGGGGGCCTCGACCGTGCCGAGGAGGATCTGGAGAACATGCAGGGCGCGGCAGGTCTGGAAGCCATTGGCATGGGCCGAGATGCCCCGCATCGCGTGCATGGAGACGGGCCGTGCGGTCATGGTCTCGTGGGTTTCGCCACGGAAATCCGTCCATTTGATCGGAAGCTCGAAGCTTTCCTCGAAGGCGACGCGGGCAAGCTCGGAGGCGATGGCGCGGATGCGGGGGGCGGGGATGCCGCAGCGCCCGGCCACGGCTTCGGGGGCGTAGTCGTCGGAGAGATACCGTTCGGCCATCAGGTGCAGAACGGGTTTGTGGCCGTCGGGGTGGGTTGCCGACAGGTCGGGGCGGACGCCGGGTTTGTCGAAGGCGGTGGGTTCCCCCGTCACGCGGTCGATCACCAATTCCTTGCCGTCACCGTCGCGCAGGATCAGGCCGGTGTCCTTGTCCACGAGCACCGGCGCGTTGGTCCAGCGCGCAAGGTAGTCGAGGTCGATCCTGCCGGCCTTCATCAGGCAATGCACGAGGCTCAGGATGAAAAGACCATCGGTGCCGGGCGTGATGCCAACCCATTCGTCGGCAATCGCGTTGTAGCCGGAGCGGATCGGGTTCACGCCGATGACCTTCGCGCCCCGCGCCTTGATCTTGCCAAGGCCCATCTTGATCGGATTGCTGTCGTGATCCTCGGCCACGCCGAAGAGCAGGAAGAGCTTCGTGTGGTCCCAATCGGGTTGACCGAATTCCCAGAAGGCGCCGCCCATCGTGTAGATGCCTGCGGCGGCCATGTTGACCGAGCAGAAGCCGCCGTGGGCCGCGTAATTGGGCGTGCCGAAATTCTGCGCCCAGAAGGAGGTGAAGGACTGCGACTGGTCGCGCCCGGTGAAGAAGGCGAGTTTCGACGGGTCGGTCTCGCGTATCGGGCGGAGCCAGCCTTCGGCGATGGCATAGGCCTCGTCCCAGCTGATCTCCTCGAATTCGCCGGAGCCGCGTTCACCCACCCGTTTCAGGGGCGCGCGCAGGCGCGAGGGGGCGTTGACCTGCATGATCCCGGCCGAGCCCTTGGCGCATAGGACGCCCTTGTTGACCGGGTGGTCACGGTTGCCCTCGATATAGGCGACGCGTTTCTTGCCGTCGGGGCCGTCCTTCATGTGCACGTTGATGCCGCAGCGGCAGGCGCACATGTAGCAGGTCGTCTTGCGCACCTCGTCCGAGACCTTGGGGGACAGGTTCAGTTCCGGTTGTGCCATCGTGATGCGTCCCCTCCCCGGGTCGGTCCACCCGCCTTATTCCCGCAGCCATCGGGCGGGCCATACGGCCAATGCCCGCAGACGCTAGGGCCAGATGGCGCAAATGACCAGATCGCTAGCATGTTGAGATTACAGGCAGGATCGACGCGCAGCTTTGTTGACAGCCCGCGAAAACCGGGAAAGCCTGTGGCCCGGGAGGGCCAAGCCGATGATGAGCCAGGAGATGAACGACCAGATCACCCGTATCGGGCCGGGCACCGGCGCGGGGCGGGTGTTGCGCCAGTATTGGCAGCCCGCCGCGCTGAGCGACGAATTGATGGGCGCGCGGCCCGTGGTGCCGGTGACGCTGCTGGGGGAACGGCTGGTGCTGTTCCGCGACGAGAGCGGCACGCTCGGCCTGATCGGGCGGCATTGCCCCCATCGCGGCGCGGACCTTGCCTATGGTCGGCTGGAGGACAACGGTCTGCGCTGCCCGTTCCACGGCTGGCATTTCGACTGCACCGGGCAATGCGTCGAGCAGCCGGGGGAGCCCGAAGGCTCGCGCATGCATGAGCAGATCAAGGCGGTCAGCTACCCGGTGCGCGAGGTGAACGGCATCATCTGGGCCTACATGGGCGAGGGCGACCCGCCGCCGATGGCGCAGTTCGACTGTTTCCGCGCGCCCGAGAGCCATGTGTTTGCCTTCAAGGGCCTGTGGGAATGCAACTGGCTGCAGGCGATGGAAGTGGGCATCGACCCGGCCCATGCGAGTTTCCTGCACCGGTTCCTGCAGGACGAGGACCCGGCGGAGAGCTACGGCAAGCAGTTCCGCGACAAGGCCGGCAATACCGAGATGCCGATGACGAAGCTTTTGAGGGATTACCCTCGGCCCGAGATCATGGTCGATGAAACCGATTACGGGTTGAAGCTGACCGCGCTTCGCCATCTCGACGACGGGCGCACCCATGTGCGCGTGACCAACCAGATCTTCCCGCAGGCGATCTGCATTCCGATGAGCAGAGAGATGACCATCACCCAATGGCATGTGCCCGTCGATGACGAGACCTGCTACTGGTATTCGATGTTCACCAGCTTCAAGACGCCGGTCGACAAGGCCACGATGCGCGACCAGAGGCTGGCCGAGCATCGGCTGCCCGATTACGCGCCGTTGAAGAACGCCCGCAACAATTACGGCTACAATGCCGACGAACAGGCGCGGGAGACCTACACGGGCATGGGCCTCGACATCAACGTGCATGACCAGTGGGCGGTGGAATCGATGGGTCGCATCCAGGATCGGCGGCAGGAGCACCTGGGCAAGACGGATGTCGGCATCATCAAGTATCGCCGCATGCTGCGGGCCGCGATCAAGGCGGTGGAAGAGGGCGAGGCGAGCGGGCTGAAGATGCAGAACGGCGGGACCGAGGCGATCCGGGGGCCGCTGTCGAACGATGCCATCGCGCCGGATGCGGATTGGCAGGCGGCGTCGCTTGCCGCTGACCGCGAGCGTCGCGATAGCTGTCCCTGGGATGCAAGCGTTTGAGTATTGAGGAAATTCTCAAGCGGGTCGAGGCGGAGGGGATCGAGACGATCCGCGTCGTCTTCACCGATCCGCATGGGATCCTGCGCGGCAAGACGGTGACGGCAACCGCGCTTCCAGGCGTGTTGCGCGATGGGCTAAAGGTGCCGTCGACCCTGCTTCTGAAAGACCTGTCTCATCGCACGGCTTTCCCGGTCTGGGCAGGGGAGGGCGCGCCGATGCAGGGGGCGTCGGACGTGACCCTGCGGCCCGATCCCGAAACGTTCAGGGTGATCCCGTGGTCGCCGCATTCGGCGATGGTCCATTGCGATGTCGAGAGCCCTTTCTGTTCGCGCGCGATCCTGCGCCGGGCGGAGGAGCATGCGCTTGGCGGGCAGTGGGAGGCCACGATGGGCGTGGAGATCGAATTCCAGGTCTTCCGGGTTCTGGACGCAGCTCTGGCCCCCGGGCAATCGGGCATGCCCGGCGCGCCGCCGCAGGTCGGGAACACGACCCAGGGCTACCAGTACCTGACCGAAACCCGCTACGCGGAGGTCGAGCCGATGCTCGACCGCCTGCGGCGCGGTGCGGAGGAGTTCGGGATCGACATCCGCTCGGTCGAAATCGAGATGGGGCCATCGCAATACGAGGTCACGTTCGCGCCGGGCCGCCCGTCGAAGGTCGCCGAACAGGCGGTGAATTTCCGCATGCTGGCCAAGGAACTGAGCCACCGCCACGGGATGCTCGCGAGCTTCATGCCCAAGCCCGCGCTTCCCAACGCCGTAGCGAACGGATGGCACATTCATCAAAGCTACGCTCTGGAGGGACGGAATTTCGGGGTCGGCGTCGATGCTGAATACACGCCCGAATCCAATGGCGTCATCGAAAGCCTTCTCACCCATGCGCGTGCGACCTGTCTTCTGACGAACCCGACCGTGAACAGCTACAAACGCTTTTCGGCCTACCAGCTGGCACCGAACCGGATCGGATGGTCCGGAGACAATCGTGGCGCCATGATCCGGACGATCACGGGGCCGGATGGAACCCTGCGGCTCGAAAACCGCCTCCCCGACAGCTCGGCCAATCCATATCTTGCGCTGGCCGGTCAATTGCTTGCCGGGTGGGCTCCGCGCCATCGCCGCACCCAGCTGCGCCCGCCGATGGCCAATCCCTACGACGATCCCGGCGAGGCTTTGCCAGCGTCCCTGGGCGAAGCCATCGAGGCCTTCGCAGCCTCCGACATGCTGCGCGACGCGCTGACGCCTGAGGTGCATGAATGGCTCGTCACGCTCAAGCGACACGAATGGAACCGCTACCTTGCCCATATCTCGGATTGGGAGCAGGCGGAGTATTTCAGTACGCTCTGATATTCGCTTTGTGGATAGCGGGAGCGGCAATCAATCCTTGCGGTTATACCTGAGCACGGCAAACTGGCTGAAAACAGAGATGGGGAGAAAAAGATGGGACGGCTCTCGGCCTTCAACTTCAAAGCCTGGATCGACGAGCATCGCCACCTCCTGAAGCCGCCGGTCGGCAACAAGATGGTGTTCGAGGAGGCGGACCTGATGGTCACCGTCGTCGGCGGGCCGAACAAGCGGACCGATTACCACGACGACCCGGTCGAGGAATTCTTCTATCAGCTGGAAGGCGACATGGTCCTGAAGCTCTACGAGGGCGGGGAGTTCTACGACGTGCCGATCCGGCAGGGCGAGATCTTCCTGTTGCCGCCCCATGTGCGCCATTCGCCGCAACGCCCGATGGAGGGCTCGGTCGGTCTCGTGATCGAACCGAAACGGCCCGAGGGCGCGGTGGACGCGATCGAATGGTATTGCTTCAACTGCGGATCGCTGGTGCACCGCTCGGAAATGCACCTGAAATCCATCGTGGAGGATCTGCCCCCCGTCTACGCTGCGTTCTACGCCTCGGACGAGGCCCGCACCTGTCCGTCCTGCGGCGAGGTGCATCCGGGCAAGGAGCCGCCCGAAGGCTGGGTGACGCTCTAGGGGGCGCGACGCCCCGCTGTGCCATGTCCGCGCCGTTGCGTGCCGCAGCGATTTGCGGCTACCGTGCGATCAACATGTCGGGCCGACAAGAGCCGGACTGAAAAGGGAGAAGACAAGATGAAGCATTTCAACGCATTGATGGCCTCGGCCGCCATTGCCGTCACCGGGATGGCCGGCGCGGCGCAGGCCAATGATTTCCGGCTCGGCCTGATCACCCCGCCGCCCCACGTCTGGACGCTGGCCGCCGAAGATTTCGGCGCGGCGCTGAACGAAGCGTCGGGCGGTGAACACACCGTCACGGTGTTCCCGGCGCAGCAGTTGGGCAACGAGGCCGACATGCTGCAGCAGCTGCAATCCGGCGCGCTCGACATGGCGTTCATGACAGTGGCAGAGGTCTCCAACCGCGCCACGGATTTCGGTGCGTTCTACCAGCCCTTCCTTGCCGATGACATGGCCCACGCGGCGGCGATCCTGCGCTCCGACGAGGCGCGCGCGATGCTCGACCAGCTTCCGGGCACGCTGGGTGTCGTGGGGATCGGCTTCGGCTCGGCCGGGATGCGCCAGATCCTGACCAACGGCGACGTGACCGACGCGGCGGGCCTGTCGGGCCAGAAGATCCGCATCACGCCGTTCGAAGCCAACCTCGATTTCTACAACGCCCTTGGCGCCGCCCCGACGCCGATGCCGCTGCCGGCCGTGTTCGACGCGCTCGCCAACGGGCAGGTCGACGGGATCGACATGGATGCCGAACTGATCGTTCTGCAAAGCTACCACGAGCATGCGGACACGATGCTGCGCACCAACCACATGATGTTCCCGATGGTCGGCGTCGTCTCGGCCCGGGTCTGGGCCGGCCTGTCCGAGGAGGACCGCGCGCTGATCACCGAGCACATGAGCGCGGCGCTTGACGGTGTCCTCGACACCTACGTGGAGCGCGATGATGTCTGGCAGGAGGAAATCCGCGCGTTCGACGTAACCTACATCGACGCGGGCCGCGATTTCTTCGGCGATGCCGTGGCCGAGTGGGAAGCCATCTGGGAAGAGCGTGCCCCCGAGGCGCTGGAAACCCTGCGCGGTGTCGCCGACGCGACCCGTCAGTGACGATCTAGGACAGGACATGGCCCGGGCGCCCGAGGGTGCCCGGGTTTCGTTTGGGTGGACGCGATGTTGAGCCGTATCTCGAGGGTTTGGGCCCGGATCGAATTGGCCCTGGCCGCCTTGCTGGCGGTGGGGGTGACGCTTCTGATCCTCCTGAACGTGGTGACCCGCACGGCGGGTGCGCCGATCTACTGGGTGGATGAAGCGGCGGTCTACACGATGGTCTGGATGACCTTCTTCGGCGCGTCCGCCGCGATACAGATGCGGCAACAGGTGGCGATCACGATCCTGACCGATGCCTTGCCCGCCGGGCTTCAGAGGGTGGCGGCGAAACTGGTGGACGTGGCGATCTTCGTCTTCGCCGCCGCGATGGTCTGGTTCTGCTGGCGGTGGTTCAACCCCTTGGCCCTGGCGCAGGCGGGCTGGGACGTGATGGCGTTCCAGGGTTCAACCTTCAACTTCATCTACGCGGAGCCGACCAGCACGCTTGGCATTCCGAAGTGGATCATCTGGCTGATGATGCCGGTCTTCTCGTTCGGCGTGCTGCTGCATGCCACGGCGCATCTGCTGAACTTCACCCCGCCCGAGCGCCACGGCCCGGAGGTCGCGACATGACCCCGGTCATCTTCTTCACCAAGCTGCTGCTTTCGGTTCCGGTGGCCATTGTCCTCGCCCTGACGGCGATGTGGTACATCTGGGAGAGTGACAACACGATCCTCTACGACAGTTTCGCGCAGCGGATGTTCTCGGGGATAGAATCCTACGGACTGCTGGCGATCCCGTTGTTCATGCTGACCGGCGAATTGATGAACGAGGGCGGCATGACGCGCCGCCTGATCAACGCGGCGCGTGTCTTCGTGGGCGGGTTCCGGGGCGGGCTGGCCTATATCAACCTGCTGGCCAACATGTTCATGGCCGCCATCGTCGGATCGGCCGCCGCGCAGATCGCGGTGATGAGCCGGGCCATGGTGCCGGCGATGGAGGAGGAGGGCTACGACCGGGGATTCGCGGCGGCGACGACGGCGGCGGGCGGGCTTCTTGCGCCGGTGATCCCGCCCTCGATGCTGTTCGTGATCTACGGCGTCCTGGCGCAGATCCCCATCGGCGACATGTTCCTTGCGGGCATCATTCCAGGGCTGATCCTGTCGGTCTGTTTCGCGCTGGTGATCGCGCTGATCGGGCTGAAACAGCAATTCCCCAAGGGCGACTGGATGGCGGCCTCCGAGGCCGGGAAGGCGCTGCTTTACGCGCTGCCGGCGATGCTGATCCCGGCGGCGATCATCGGCGGGATCCTGGGCGGCGTCGCGTCGCCGACCGAAAGCGCCGCCGTGGCGAGCGTGGTGGCATTTGTGCTGGGGTGGGCGCTTTACCGGGAGTTGGACCCGAAAAAGCTGTTCGATATGTTCAAGCGCACGGCGCTGAACGCGGCGCTGATCATCTTCATGATCGCGGCGGCGAACGTGTTCGGATGGGTCATCATCTACGAGGCGGTGCCGCAAAGGCTTGCGGCCTTCATCACCACGATCACCGAGAACCCGTTCCTGTTCCTTCTGATCGTCAACGTGGTCCTGCTGTTCGTCGGCATGGTCATCGACGGGATCGCCGCGATCATCCTGGTGACGCCGATCCTGCTGCCCATCGCCATCGAAAGCTACGACATCAGCCCCTACCAGTTCGGCGTGGTGATCTCGCTGAACCTCGTCCTCGGTCTGCTGACACCGCCGGTGGGTGTGGGCCTCTACATCGCGAGCGCCATGGGCGAGACGCCGACGGGCCGGATCCTGCGCCAGCTCTGGCCGTTCCTGATCGCCGTGGCGCTGGTGCTGATCCTGCTGAGCTATGCGCCGATCCTGTCGACGGCGCTTATCGGCTGACGGGGGCGGCGACGTCCTGCAGGGCGGACAGGAACAGGCGCGCGGCGGGCGACAGCCGATCCGCGCCGCGATGGGTGACGCCAAGCGGACCCGAACCGAAGGGAAGGGCGTAGTCCAGCGGCGCAAGCACCTTCATCGCCACGTCATGGGCCGCGACCGCGCGTGGCGCGACGCCGATCAGGTCGCTGGAGGCCAGAAGCGCGCGGTTCGCAAGGTAATGCACGCTCTCCACCACCTGAGCGGGCTGGTATTGACCCTGTTCGACGAACAATTCCTCGATCTGGCGGCGCAGCGTGGTCTCGGAGGGCGGCAGCACCCAGCCGAAGGGCCGGAGATCGTCGAAGGTCAGCGCGCTCTGCCCGGCCAGCGGGTGCGACTGACCGACGGCAAGGATGATCTCGTCGGTCGACAGGGGCACCTGAACCAGTCCGCGACGGTGGCGGTGATGGGGCAGGCGGCCCACCACCATGTCGATCTCACCGGTCTGGACGCGCGGCATGAGGGCGTCGTTGGTGCCTTCCACCACGCGGATCTGCACGTTCGGGCGAGTCGCCAGTACGTGCCGGATGGCGCGCGGCACAAGCTCGGCCGCGCCGGCCAGGAGCGTTCCGACGACGACACGACCCGCGCTGCCGCCGGTGATGTCCTCCACCTCCTGCGCCGCGTTGGACAATTGCGCGAAGATCAGTTGCGCATGGCGGATCAGCGCCTCGCCCTGCGGGGTCGGGATCGCGCCACGATTGGTGCGGTCGAACAGGAGCGTGTCGAAATCGGCCTCCAGCTCCTTGATCATGCGGGTGGCGGCGGGCTGGCTGATGTTCTCGGCCTGCGCGGCGGCCTGGATGTTGCCGAGGCGACCGACGGCGACCAGCAGGCTGAGCTGGCGGAGCTTCAGGCGGTTCAGCGCGCGATTGTAGAGCCGCCCCATCTCAGGCGAACCGGATCGGCGCGGAAGCCTGACGGATCGCCGCGACGGCAGACATGGCGGCAAGGGCGGAGGAG
This sequence comes from Rhodobacterales bacterium HKCCE4037, assembly GCA_015689645.1. GTDB lineage: Bacteria > Pseudomonadota > Alphaproteobacteria > Rhodobacterales > Rhodobacteraceae > Gymnodinialimonas. Next base: position 96,575 of record WVSM01000007.1, on the reverse strand, counting down.
CGTGGATTGTCGGGCAGGCTGTTGCCGGTGAGGCGGAAGGACAGGCTGCCGAACGCGCCCTCGGCGATGATCTCGTGGGTGTTGCCGCTGGCGGCGGGGTCGGCGATCAGCGCGACCTGCGTGTCATCGAAGCCCGCGCCCGCCAGCGCCACGGCGGCGGCGACATTGGCGTTCTTCGGATAGGCCAGGGCGGCGGCGCGGGCGGTGCCTGTGAAATGAACGGCGGCATCGGTCAAGCCGTCGAGGTCAAGGGCCGTTTCCGCCGGTGATCCGCGCCAGCCTGCCGGGGGCTTGCGGCCGGTGTAGGTGACATTCGAAAGCCCGCCCACGGCCCCGGCCCGCAACGCATCGAGCGCGCCGATGGCACCGGAGGCGAGGTGCAGTTGTGCCCCGCCGTCTCGGGCGGCCCGTGCCAGGGCGTGTTCCAGATCCTCATCTGCCAGCGCGCCGAGCGACAGGGTCAGAACGTCGACCCCGAGCGCCAGCGCCGTCGCCCCGTGCTGCGCCAACCCGGCATGGCCCGCGCAGTCGATCAGCAGGTCGACAGGCGGAAGATCGGCGACGTCGGCCACGGCATCCCCATCCGCCTGGCGCAGGACCCGGCCAGCCAGGGTCACGCCGGGCTGTTTTGCGATCGCTGCGGTCACGTAGCCCGCAATGGCGCCTTTTCCGATAATGCCGAGTCGCATGGTCTATCCTTTTGCGGCTATGCTGTTTTCTTTACATCAAATCTTCCGGGTATCCACAATACGGATATCAGGCGACGCAAGTGCAGCTTCCGGGAGGGGCGGACGCGTGGGACAAAGCCGGTATGTCTGACGAGGGAAAAATGCAGATCGGGGCAAGCCCGGTCGACCGCCGCGCCGCGACCCGGCTGAAAGGGCAGGGGTGTTTCGTGGCGGACGTTGCGTTGCGTGATCCCTTGCACATCGCGTTCCTGCGGGCGCCGGTGGTCTCCGGCGTGATGCGCTCGCTTGAGTTTGATGAGGCTCTGAAGCAGCCCGGCGTGCGGGCCGTGCACCGGGCGGAGGATATTTCCCAGATCAAGGCGCTCGACGTGAAGGAAGTGTTGCCCCTTCGGGATGCACCTGAGTTCCCCATTCTTGCACAAGAACGGATCGGGGCGCTTGGTCAACCGCTGGCTGCGGTTCTGGCTGAAACGCAGGCGGCTGCGCTCGATGGGCTGGAAGCGATCGGACTGGACGTCGAAGACGTGGTGGCCCCTGACGACCCCGCACCAATCGCGGAGAAATCGTGGCGCACGGGCGATCCCGACGCGGCTTTTGCCAAGGCCGACCATGTCATCGAGGCCACGATCCGCCACCCGCGCCTGTTCCCCGCGCCGATGGAGACGCGGGGCATCGCGGTGGAATGGGCGGAGGACGGGCTGACGATCTGGCTGTCGACACAGACACCGCACCGCGCGCGCGACGCCTTCGCCGGCATCCTGGGGATCGACTCGGCGCACCTGCGGGTAATTGCGCCGGACGTGGGCGGAGCCTTCGGCATGAAAGGCTCGGTCTACCCGGAAGAGGTCTTCGCGGTCTGGGCCGCGCAGCACCATCGTCGGTCGGTCCGCTGGATCGCCACGCGCAGCGAGGACATGCTGGCCGCAACCCAGGGCCGCGGGCTGCTGACCCGGGGACGGCTGGCTGTTGCGGCGGATGGGCGGTTTCTTGCGTTGGAGGCGCGGATCGAGGCGCCCACGGGCGCATGGTTGCCCAATTCCGCGCTGATCCCGCCATGGAACGCGGCGCGCATCCTGCCGGGGCCCTACCAGATCGACACCGTGGACATCGAGACCCGCGGAGTGCCCATCGCGGAGGCCCCGATGGGCATCTACCGCGGGGCCGGTCGCCCGGAGGCCGCCTGCCTGATGGAGCGTCTGGTGGCCAGGGCCGCCGATGCGCTGGGACGCTGCGAGATGGAACTGCGTGTTCTCAACAGCCATCCGTCCGGTGCCTTGCCGGTGCGCAGCCCGACAGGCGCGCTGCTCGATACCGGCGATTACCCGGCGGCGCTGTTCCAGGCGTCGAAACTGTCGGGCTACGTCGATCTTCTGGAACAGCGCGACGCGGCGCGGGCGGACGGGCTATTGTCCGGTGTCGGCGTGGCCCTCTACCTCGAACCGTCGGGCGATGGCTTCGAGAGTGCCCGGGTGACGCTTGGCGCGAACGGGCGCGTGGACATCGCCAGCGGATCGTCCAGCCAGGGGCAGGCGCGCGAGACCGCCTACGCGCAGATCGCGGCCGAGGTGTTCGATATTCCGCTGGACCTGATCGACGTGACCCATGGCGACACTGCCACTTGCCCCGATGGGATCGGCGCGCTGGCTTCGCGCGGGACGGCCATCGGCGGAAGCGCGGTCTTTTCCGCGGCGGAGCGGGTGAGGGCGCGCCAATTGCGCGGCGACGCGCTGCCGATCACCGAGGCGGTGCGCTACGAGAACGAGGGGCAAGCATGGGGCTTCGGCGTCTACGTCGTGGCGGTGCAGATCGACCGGGAGACCGGGGTTCCGACGCTGTCCCATGTGACCTGCCTCGACGATGCGGGGCGCATGGTGAACCCGGCCTTCGTCGAGGGGCAGATCCGTGGCGGCTTTGCCCAGGGCTTCGGCGAGGCGTTGATGGAACAGGTGGTCTATGGCGACGGGCAATTGCTGACCGGATCGCTGATGGATTACGCGTTGCCGCGGGCCACCGACTTGCCTTCGCTTGCCCTCTACAAAACCGAGACGCCCACGGCCATGAATGCACTCGGGGTGAAAGGCGTGGGCGAGGCCGGGACGATCGGCGCGCCCGCCGCGATCCTGAACGCGGTCATGGATGCCTTGGCGCCTGTGGGCATTGACCACCTCGACATGCCGCTGACGCCCTCGAAAATATGGACGGCCCTGCAAGCCGCAGAGAAGGAAAAACCATGAAATACAGCCGCCTCGACGCGAAGGAACACGCGAAGGAACACATGCGCGGGATCTGGGCTGCCTGCCTGAACCCATGGCATCCGGACGGCGCCTTCAACGAGGAAGGGTTCCGCGCCAACATCCGGCACTGGGTCGACGACCTCGGCATCGCGGGCCTGTTCATCGCGGGCAAGCAGGGCGAGTTCTTCGCCATGTCGCTTGAGGAGCGGAAGCGCAACATCGAGGTCGCGGTCGACGAATGCAACGGCGCGGCGGGCACGATCTTCTCGGCCAGCGACCAGAATTTCGACGTGGTGGTCGAACTGGCGCAGCATGCGCAGGATTGCGGGGCCGATTACATCGTCGTTCACGCCCCGGTTCTGCATTTCGTCAGCCATCCCGACGAGATCCTCTACCAGTATTATAAGGCGCTGTGCGAGCGCGTGGACATCGGCATCGCGATGTGGAGCCATCCGGACAGCGGCTACCTGATGAGCCCGGAGCTTTGCGCGCGGATCGCGGAGCTGCCGAATATCGTGGCGATCAAGTATTCCGTGCCCCGCCCGATGTACGTGGAACTGACCCGGCTGGCGGGCGACAGGATCCACGTCTCCACAGCGTCCGAGGCGGAATGGCTCGACAACATCGAGGAGTTGGGCTGGACGCTCTACCTCTGTTCCTCGCCACCGTATCAGCTTCAGTCGAAAGTCGATCAGCGGATGAATGAATATACGCGGCTGGCGTTCGAGGGGCGGTTCGACGAGGCGCGCGCGGTGCGCGACAGCCTCGACCCGGTGCGCGAGGCGATCAAGCGGACGAAACCGGCGGACAAGCCGCAGGCCCATGGGAAATACTGGCAGGAGTTGCTGGGGCAGGTCGGCGGCGGCGTGCGCGCGCCGATGCTGGACCTGACCGATGCGGAGAAAGAGGCGACGCGCGCGGCGTTTGAAAGCTGCGGGCTGCGCGTCTAGGCCGTCATGGACTGGCGGCGTGCCCTTGCCGGTCCACAACCCCCAAGGCGGATCAGGTGCGGAAATGCTCGGCGTTGCGGCAGTAGACCGGGGCGGCGTCGAGCGTGTCGTTCTCGGCCTGAAGATGCGCGCAGGCGTCATGTCCGACGCAACCGGTGCAAGCCAGGACCATCCGCTTGAACTGTTGGGCTGTCTGCGGGTTCGACAGGTCGGTGCCGGTGCGGTCGGCCATGCCTTTCACCAGGTCGGCGCTGCGGTCGAGTTTCTCGAAAAACATGCGGGTGCCCTCGGGATTGATCCATGCAGGCCCAAGTTATCGGGCCCGCCGCACGCGCACATTGATCTGGGTCAAGGCGCGGTGACGCGGATCAAGGCGGCAGGTTCTCCCGCAGGAACAGCAGGGAATGCTGGGGGGGTGCAGGGTCGTGATGTTCGCCCCGTGCGGCGGCCGTCAGGATCGCCAGCGCCTCCTGCGCTTCGTCCCGCGCGGATTGGTCGATGACCGCGTCGAGCGTGCCGTCGATCAGGTGGGCGCGGTTCGGCTCGGTCAGGTCATGGGCGACGAACACGATATCACGCGCCCGACCCGATGCCTGAAGGGCGCGGGCGATCCCACGTGTGCCGCCGCCCGCGTTGTAGACCGCCACGAGGTCGGGATGGGTGGCCAGAAGCTCTTCCGTGAGCGCCTGCGCCTGGTTGCGGTTCTCGCCGCTTTCAAGCCGCCCCAGCACGGTCAGGTTCGGGGCACTCTCGGCGACGATCTGGCGCAATCCCATCTCGCGGTCGTGGTGGCCGCGATAGCTCTGCGACCCCGAGAACAGGGCGATCTTGCCCTTGGCCGATGGTCCGAGGAACCGCAGGATCACTTGCCCAGCCAGCCGCCCCGCGCGGCGGTCGTCGATCCCGACATAGGCGAGGCGGCTGCTCTCGGGCAGGTCGCTCGCGAGCGTCACGACCGGCGTGCCGGAGCGTGCCAGGCGATCAATCGCGTCATGCACAGCGGGATGGCTCTGCGCCAGGAGCGCCACACCATCGGCAGCTGCGGCGCGGTCGAGCGCGCGGGCCATCGCCTCCGGCGCCGGGTCTGACAGGTCGGGGAATGCCACACTGAGCGTCGGGTCGGACTGCGAAAGGGCTTCGATGTGGCGGCGCAATTCCGCGACGAAGGCATTGGTCCCCTTGGGGAGCAGCACGACGAGATGCACGGGCTTGGGAACCGACTTTTCCGGCAGGTAGCCGATGCGCAGCGCCGCCTGCAGAACAAGGGCGCGGGTGCGCGGCGAGACGCCGGCGCGGTTGTTCAGCGCCCGGTCGGCGGTGGCGGTTGAGACATCGGCCGCCTCGGCAAGATCCTTGAGGGTGGGGCGCATGGCGATGATGTAAAATGATGTGATTTTTCCATGCAAGCGCGGATTGCCCCGAAAGCCCCCGCCGCTCGATTGACTTGGCCCGCGCGCGCCGCTCAGGCTTGGCGTGAGGAGAGGACGCCATGCCGAAAGACACCTACGAAAAACGCGACTATTCGTTGACCGGGCCGGAGGCCGCGCGGGCCCAGGAACTGGGCCTAGTCTCGGCCAAATGGTATCACTCGGACCTCCCGCGCGCGCAGATGAAAGAGCTGATGCAGCGCAGTGACGGGCCCGCGACCCGCGATACCCTGATCTGGATCGGTCTGTTGATCGTCACCGGCGTCGGTGGCGTTCTGACATGGGGCACATGGTGGACGGTGCCGTTCTTCCTCGTCTACGGGGTGCTCTACGGCTCGGCCTGCGACTCGCGCTGGCACGAATGCGGGCACGGCACGGCGTTCCTGACGCAATGGAAGAACCGCTGGGTCTACAACCTCGCCAGCTTCATGGTGATGCGCAATCCGGTGGCCTGGCGGTGGAGCCACATGCGCCACCATGCCGATACGATCATCGTCGGGCGCGACCCGGAAATCGCGGTGATGCGCCCGCCCGACATCGCCCGCAAGGCACTGCATTTCATCGGCATCCCGGACGTGTTCCAGCATTTCGGCATCCTTGTGCGGCAGGCCATTCACGGCCCCGACGAGGCCGAGCGCGGCTACATCCCCGAAAGCCAGATCCCCAAGGCCATCTTCTGGGCGCGACTGTTCGTGGCGGTGCATCTGGCGGCAATCGCGCTGGCACTGGTCACATGGTCGCTTCTGCCGCTGATGCTGATCGGCGGGCCACGGATTTACGGGACATGGCACATGGTGCTGACCGGCCTGTTGCAGCATGGCGGACTGGCCGAGGACGTGCTGGATCACCGGCTGAACTCGCGCACCGTTCTGATGAACCCGGTCAGCCGCTGGATCTACTGGAACATGAATTACCACGTCGAACATCACATGTTCCCGGTGATCCCCTACCACGCGCTGCCGCGCCTGCATGAGGCGATCAAGCACGACCTGCCCGCGCCGAACCCGTCGATGTACCACGCCTATGCCGAGATGATCGGCGCGCTCAGGCGGATGCGGCACGAGCCGGGTTATTACTTGCGGCGGGAGTTGCCCCCGACGGCGCGGCCCTATCGCGAGGAATTCCACGGGGCGGACGCGGTTCCGGCGGCGGAATGAGCGACCTGACCGGCAAGGTGATCGTCGTGACCGGTGCCGCGCGCGGCATCGGGGCGGCAATTGCGAAGGGCGCGTTGGCCCAGGGTGCGGAGGTCATTCCCACCGACCGCGACCCCTGCGGCGGGATCGTCGCGGATCTGTCCGAGCCGGATGCGCCTGAGCGGATCCTGTCGGAGGCCATTGCACAGGCGGGCCGCGTCGATGGGCTGGTGAACGCCGCTGGCCTCACCACCCGCGCGTCGTTCGAGGATGCCGATGTCGCCCGGTTCGATACGCTGGTTGCAGTGAACCTGCGCGCGCCGTTCTTCCTGATGTCCGGGTTGATCCGGCATTTGAAAGCGCGCGGGGCAGGGGGCGCCATCGTCAACATCCAGTCGATGAACGCCCATTGCGGCGTGCCGGACCTCGCGATCTATGCGGGCACCAAGGGCGGGTTGCAGACGCTCACGAAGAACGCCGCGCAGCATCATGTGGCGGATCGCATCCGGGTAAACGGGATCAACCTCGGTTGGGTCGCGACCGAGACGGAGACCGCTTTACATGCCGCCGAAAAGGGGCCGGGGTGGCTTGACGCGCAAGCCGCCGCGCAACCGCTGGGGCGTTTCGTGACGGCGGAGGAATGCGCGGCGCAGGCGGTGTGGCTCCTGTCGGAGGCCTCCGCGCCGATGACGGGCGTATCGCTCGACCTCGAACAATGGGTTGCGGGGGCACCGCCATGTTAACCGGGCGGGGCCGTCGATCCGCGGACCACCAGTTCGACCGGCAGAAGCTCCTCCTCCGGCGGGCCGGGCGGGGCTGTGCCGTTCAGGCGCGACAAAAGCTGCTCGGCCGCGGTGCGGCCCAGGCGGTCGCGGTCCTGCCGGATGGTGGTGAGCGCCGGCACGTAGCTTTCGGCCATGTCGATATCATCGAACCCCACGACCGAGATATCCTCGGGCACGCGCACGCCGTGGGACGCCAGCCGGGCGATCAGGCCAAAGGCGACCATGTCGGCGGAACAGAAGACGGCAGTGGGGCGGTCTTCCATGGCGAGGATGCGGTCGGCGGCCTCGTGCCCGCATTCCAGCGAGAAATCGCCGCGGATGATCCATTCCTTCAAGGCGGGCAGGCCCAGGCGCTCCCGCTCCTCCACCGCGCCGTCGCGCCGCGCGGCGGTCAGGACATTGCCGATGGGGCCGGTGATATGGGCGATCTTGCGGTGGCCGAGGTCGGCAAGATGGCGGATCGCCTGCCGCGCGCCGTCGCGGTTGTCGGACTGGATGGAAGGGAAGGCATAGCCATCGACCCATTCGCAGGCGAAGACGATCCGCTTGTCGAGGCCCTGCGCCCGGCATTGGTCGAGCGTCTCGGCGGTCAGCGACCCGTCCAGCGAAATCACCCCATCGACGCGCCCTTGAGTGAAATTGCCCACCAACTCCCCCTCGGCCATGGGCGAGTTTTCCGTGTCGGTGATCAGCACCGAATAATCGCTGCCCGCGAAGCCCTGACTGATGCCGCGCAGGATCGCCGAGTAGAACGGCTTGCCGAGATTGGGCACAAGGATCAGGATCGCGCCCGCCCGCTGCATGCGCAGGTTCCGCGCCGCGTGGTTGACGCGGTAGCCGGTGGTCCGGATCGCCTCCAGCACCTGTTCACGGGTCGTGTCCGACAACAGCCCGGGGTTCGACAGGGCGCGGCTGACCGTCGCGGTCGACACCTTCGCCGCCTGGGCCACGTCCTGGATTGTTGCGCTCTTGGGGGGCATTTTCATCCCTGTCGTTCGAAATCACCGCTTGACATGAAACTGATTCCCAATCGAGTATGTAATCGTTTTCAGTATTCGCAAAGCGTTTATCGCAGCAATCTGAAAACGATTACAGGGAGGGTAAGCCGATAACGGCCGCCGCAACGAAAACCATCGACTTCACCGGTGCCTTCGCGGGTGCCGAGGTGCTCGTCGTCGGCGCCAGCCGGGGCGGGATCGGCACGGCGATTGCCCATGCCTTCCGCGATGCCGGCGCGCAGGTCGCGATCACGGGGGTGGAGGCTGCTCCCGACCCCGACGACGGCTTCGCCTACACCCAGCTCGACGTGACCGACACCGCCGCCGTGCGCGCCTTTGCCAGTGGCATCGACAAGCTCGACGTGCTCGTGAATTGCGCCGCCATCACCCGCCGGGGTGAGGAGATGGACCCCGAGTTCTTCCACCACGTGCTGAACGTGAACCTCGTGGGCAGCCTGCGCTGCGCCGAGGCGTTGCATGGGGCTCTGAAGGGCGGGGCCCTCATCAACATCGCGTCGATGTACGCGCGCTTCGGCTCTCCCCGGAACCCGGCCTATGGCGCCAGCAAGGCGGGGGTGGAGCAGATGACCAAGTCGCTCGCCATCGCATGGGCGGGTGACGGCATCCGCGTCAACGCCATAGCGCCCGGCTTCATCGTGACCGAGCAATCGGCCCGCGCCCGGCAGGATCAAAGTTTCACCAGCGCCATCGAGGCGCGCACACCGATGGGCCGTTGGGGCCAGCCGGGCGACATCGCCGGGGCTGCCCTGTTCCTGGCCAGCGACGCGGCGGGATTCATCACCGGCGTCACGCTTCCCGTGGACGGGGGCTATTCGGTTGTCTGAGAGGATTGCATGACGAATTTCGCGAACATCACCGCCGCCGTGATCGGCACGGGCTTCATCGGCACCGTGCATCTTCAGGCGCTGCGACGTCTCGGCGTGCAGGTCAAGGGTGTGCTCGGCTCTTCGCCCGAACGGTCGGCGGAACGGGCCTCGGCGCTCGGCGTGCCCCATGCCTATGGCTCCATCGAGGAGCTTGTCGCGGATGAAACCGTCGACGTCGTGCACGTGACCTCGCCCAACCACGCCCATTACGCGCAGGTCATGGCGCTTCTGGGCGCCGGGAAGCACGTGATCTGTGAAAAGCCCTTGGCGATGACCAGCGCCGAAAGCGCCGAGATGGTGAACATGGCACGCCAGTCCGGCAAGGTCGCTGCCGTCTGCTACAACATCCGCTTCTACCCGCTGAACCAGCAGGCCCATGGCATGGTGAAGGCGGGCGAGCTTGGCGATATCCGCCTCGTCACCGGTCATTACCACCAGGACTGGCTCGCCAAGGAGACCGACTGGAACTGGCGTCTCGTGGCCGAGCAGGGCGGCGCGCTGCGCTCGGTTGGCGATATCGGGACGCATTGGGCGGACCTCACCAGCTTCGTGACCGGCCTGAAGGCCGAGGCCGTCATGGCCGAACTCGCCACCTTCATCCCCGAGCGCCAAAAGCCTGTCGGCCCGGTCGAGACCTTCAGCAGCAGCGCGGGCGCGACCGAAACGGTCGAGATAGACACCGACGATGCCGCGATGATCGTGATCCGGTACGAGAACGGCGCACGGGGCGTGATGTCGACCTCGCAGATCAACGTCGGGCGCAAGAACTCGCTGCAATGGGACGTCGCGGGCTCGAAGGCCTCAGCCGCTTGGAACAGCGAAACGCCCGACCACATGTTCGTCGGTCACCGCGACAAGCCGAACGAGACCTTGATGCGCGATTTCACCCTGATGAACGACACCGGCGTCGCGGCGGCGAGCCTGCCGCCCGGCCATGTTGAGGGGTTCGCGGACACGTTCTTCAACTTCTTCCGCGCCGTCTACACCGACGTGGCCGCAGGCGGACGGCAGGACACCAGCACTTGGGCCACCTTCGAGGATGGCGATTACGAGATGCGCTTTTGCGACGCGGTGGTGCTCAGCGCCCGCGAAAACCGTTGGGTGCGTCTCGATGAGATCGGGGGATAAGCGATGAAACTTGGAATTCTGACAGCACCGTTCGAAGACACCGACCTGATGGATGTCGCCTCCTGGGCGGGATCCAACGGCTTCTCGGCCTTCGAGGTCGCCTGCTGGCCGGCCTCGGGCGGCGAGAAGCGGCGCTACGCTGGCACGTCACACATCGACGTGGACGGGCTGAGCGCCGCGCAGGGCGACGAGATCAAGGGCGGTCTGGCCGAGCATGGCATCGAGATTTCCGGTCTCGGCTACTATCCCAACCCGCTCCACGCCGATGCGGGCCACCGCGACGAGGTGATTGGGCACCTGATGAAGGTGATCACGGCGGCGGGCACCATGGGCGTGCCGGTGGTCAACACCTTCGTCGGCGGCGACCGGAGCCTGAACGTCGACGCGAACTGGACCCGCGCGGTCGAGATCTTCAACCCCGTCGTCGCCCATGCCCAGGCCTCGGGCGTGCAGCTGTGCTTCGAGAATTGCCCGATGATCTTCAGCTACGATGAATGGCCCGGCGGCCATAACATCGCCTACAGCCCGAAGATCTGGCGGCGCATCTTCGAGCAATGGGGCGATGCGGTCGGCATGAACTTCGACCCGTCTCACCTGATATGGCAATTCATCGATCAGACCCGCTTCATCAAGGAATTCGGCCCCCACATGGGTCATGTCCACGCCAAGGACGTCATGGTTGACCACGACGGACTTTACGAGAACGGTGTGATGTCGGCTGGGATGGGCTGGCAGATCCCGCGTCTCTGCGGCCTTGGCGACGTGGATTGGAGCAATTTCTTCAGCGGGCTCTACCGGGCAGGTTACGATGGCCCGGTGATCATCGAGCACGAGGATCGCCTGTTCGAAGGCACGGACGACAAGATCAAGCGGGGCTTCCTGCTGGCGCGCGACGTGCTGACCCCATTCATCAAGTAGAGGGTGCCAAGCCCCTGTTACCTCAAGTTCAAAACACCTCAAGGGAGGACTACCAATGAAAAGACTTCTGACAACCGCGGCCACGCTTGCGATGCTGGCCCCCGGCGCGGCTTTCGCGGATGCCCATGGCGGCTACACGATCGGCGTGTCGAACACCGTTCAGGGCAACGGCTGGCGCGAGCAGATGATCTGCGCCATGCGCGCGCAGGCGGCTGCCGAAGATGACGTGGCCGAACTGATTGTTGCCCACCGCAACACCGATGCGGCCGGCCAGCTTGAAGACCTCAACAACCTGATCGAAGCGGGCGTCGATGCCATCGTGCTCAACCCCGCCAACCCCGACGCGCTGAACTCGGCACTCGATGCGGCCATCGAAGCCGGCATCGTCGTGGTGGCCGTGGACGCGGGCGTGACCGCGGAAGGCGCCTACATCCTGTCCAACAACCAGGAAGAATACGCCTACCTCGGCGCGCGCTGGCTTTTCGAACAACTCGGCGGCGAGGGCGACGTCGTCTACATGCGCGGCATCGCGGGCGTCTCGGCCGACACCGACCGCGACAACGGCTTCCAGCGCGCGCTGGCGGAATATCCCGGCATCACCGTGGTGCACGAGGTCTTCACCGGCTGGCAGCAGGACCAGGGCAAGCAGCAGATGTTCGACTTCCTCGCCACCGGCATCCCGTTCGACGGCGTCTGGACGAGCGGAATCGACAACGTGATCGTGGATGCCTTCGTGGAATCCGGCGCGCCGCTGGTGCCGATCGTGGGCGCGGATAACGCGGGCTTCGTGCAGTACCTTGCCGAGACCGAGGGCCTTGAAGGTGCCGCGGTGACCAACCCCGGCTCCGTCGGCGGTGCCGGCATCGCTCTGGCAGTGGACATCCTGAATGGTGAAGCGCCGGCGGAAACGACTGTGCTGGTCGATCCGGTTCTGTGGGAAAACACCACCGAAGAGGGCCGCGAAACCATCGCGGGCGCGCTGAACCCGAACCTCGATCCGGAATGGCCGGTTTCGGTCTCCATCCCCGGATGGACAGACTACACGATGGAAGAGATCATCGCCTGCGAAGGCTGATCCGATCCCATGAACCTGACCGCCCCGCGCACCTCGTGCGGGGCGGTTCCATGACCAGACGACGAAGGCCGGGGCACGATGAGCGGGACCGAAACACAGGCGTTGCTGGACGCGACCGGCGTGGCCAAAAGCTTCGGCGCGGTGCGCGCGCTGACCGACGCCAGCCTGCACGTGGCGCCGGGCGAAGTCGTGGCGCTGATGGGCGCGAACGGCGCCGGCAAATCGACCTTCGTGAAGATCATCACCGGCGCGCTGACGCCGGATGCGGGCCGCGTGCTGATCCGTGGCAAGCCCGCGCAGGTGGGCAGCCCCGCGCAGGCGCGACGCTCGGGCCTTGTGCCCGTCTACCAGGAACCCTCGCTGATCCCCGATCTCGACGTGTCCGATAACCTGCGCCTCGGCGACACGCCGGTGGAACCGTTCCGCCACTGGGTCGAAGAGCTTGGCATCAAGGGCCTGCGCCTCGATCACATGATCTCGGACCTGCCGCTGGCGACCCTCCGCATTCTCGACCTGGCCCGCGCCATCGCGGCGGAGCCGGACGTTCTGATGCTCGATGAAATGACAGCCGCCCTGCCGACCGACCTCGTGGACCGGGTCCTGAAGGTCGTGCGCGGGCAGGCGGACGAGGGGCGGGGCGTCATCTACATCTCGCACCGCTTCACTGAAATCCAGGCGCTCTGCGATAGCGCCACGGTCCTGCGCGACGGGCGCACGGTGGGCGATCTGAAGATCGAACCGGGGGCCGAGGAGAAAGTGGTGGAGCTGATGCTGGGGGCGAAGCTCGACCTCGGCAAGGCCGCCGCCCGCGCCAAACACGTGAACGAAGGCGCCCCGCGCCTCAGCGCCCGCAACCTCGCCGTGGCCCCCAAAGTGACGAATGTGTCCTTCGACCTCTATCCCGGCGAAGTGCTGGGTGTCGTGGCGCTGGAAGGGCAGGGGCAGGACGAAGTCTTCGACGTGCTCGCGGGCTTCCGCAAGGCCACCGGCGGCAGCCTGACGGTCGATGGCGAAGCGGTCAGCTTCAACCACCCCTCGCAGGCCATCGCCAAGGGGCTGACCCTTGTGCCCGGCGACCGGGCCGAGGCGCTGATGCGCGAGCGTTCGGTGCGCGAGAACATAGCCCTGCCATTCTCGGCCCGCATCCGCGACTGGGGCCCGCTGAAGGGTCGGCACGAGCGGGACCGGGTCAACCATGCCATCGAGAAACTCCAGATCGACACCCGCGCACAGGGTGAGGTGCAGCGCCTTTCCGGCGGCAACCAGCAGAAGGTGACCATCGGGCGCTGGCTGGCCCATGGGGTGCAGACGCTCCTCCTGTTCGACCCGACACGCGGCATCGACGTCCGCACCAAGCGGCAGATCTACCCTTTGGTCCGCGAACTGGCCGAACAGGGCGCGGCGGTGCTGTTCTACACCTCCGAACTCGAAGAGGTGCCGCTCGCCTGCGACCGCGCCGTTGTGATCTTCAATGGCCGGGTCGTCGACGTGATCGACGCCGCCGATGCCGATGAACAGACCTTGATGCGCGCAGCCTACGGGCTGACCGAGGAAAAGGCCGCGTCATGAGCATGATCCGCAAGAACGCGTGGGTTCTGGGCCTGCTGGTCCTGATGGTGATCCTTCTGGGCGTCACCAAGCTGATCCAGCCGAGCTTCGGCGCCAACGGCCTTGAAAGCCTCGCCCGCGCGGCGCTGCCGTTCGCCTTCGCCACGGCGGGCATGGCCATCGTGGTGATCGTCGGCGGCATCGACCTGTCGATTGCCTCCATCATGGCGGTCTGCGGCGTGACGGCGGCTGTGCTGATGCAAAGCATGGGCGCGGTGCCGGCGGTCGCGCTGACGCTGGCGCTCGGCGGTATCATGGGCGCGATCAACGGCGGGCTGATCGTTGTGACGCGCGTGCCCGATATCGTGGTGACGCTGGCGATGCTCTTCGTCTGGGAAGGCACGGCGCTCCTGATCCTCGAAAGCCCCGGCGGCACGGTTGCCCCGGGCCTGCGGTCGCTGATCGCGGGCTCCATCATCCCCTTCGTGCCCAACGCGCTTCTGGTGACCATCATCGCCATCGCGATCGTCTGGGTGCCCGTGCGCCGCTCGAAACTGGGCCTGTCGATCTATGCGGTCGGCTCCGATGAACTGGCGGCCTTCCGCTCCGGCGTGTCCGTCGGCTGGACCAAGGTCGCGGCCTACGCGCTGGCAGGCGTGCTGGCGGCGATGGGGGGCCTTTCCCTTATCATGCTGACGGGCATCGGCGAGCCTGTGCCCGGCCCTTATCTTCTGGCCGCCGTCGCGGCGGTCGTGCTTGGTGGCGTGATGCTCGGCGGCGGGCGCGGCGGGTTGATCGGACCGATCATCGCGGTCTTCATCCTGCGCATCATCCGCACCATCCTGACGCTCGCCAACGTGGACCCGAACGTGACCACCATCGTCGAGGGCGTCGTCATGGTCGGCGTGGTGATGCTTGGCGCGGTTCTGACCTACAGGGGGACCCGGACATGAGCGACGCACGCATCCACGCGGAGGCGGCCGAGGAACGCGGGCTGGTCCGGTTCGGCCGCTTCCTGCGCGACAACCCGGTCGTGCCGCTGATCTTTTTCCTGATCCTTCTGATCATCGCGCATTTCTACGTCGTGATGCCGCTCCGAACGGGCCGCACCGGCGCGCTTTCGGTGTTCTGGGTCAACAACCTGATCAAGTTCGCGATCCCGCTTGCGATGCTGGCCGCCTGCCAGGTGCTGACCATGCTGACGGCGGGCATCGACCTGTCCGCCGGGATCGTCGCGACGATTTCGGCCTTCGTCTGCGCCACGCTGTCCCCGCTGATCGGCGTGCCCGGCGCGGTGGCGGTGTCCATGGCCTGTGGCCTTGCCGTGGGGCTGGTCAACGGCTTCGGCGTCGGCGTGGTGAAGGTGCATCCGCTCATCATGACGCTCGGCACAGGCCTGATCGCCACGGGCTGCCTGCAGGTCTACCAGCGCTTCGTGATCTCCACCGGAACGCTGGTGCCTGACTTCCTGATCTGGCTCGGCACCGGGCGCACGGCAGGCCTGCCGAACGGCCTGTTCCTCTTCGTGCCCTTCGCGGTGTTCGTGCTCTGGCTGATGCGGTTCACCGGCTTCGGGCGGCTGCTCTTCGCGCTCGGCTCGAACGAGAACGCGGCGAAGCTCAGCGGCGTGAAAAGCTGGCAGGTGTTCCTTGCCCTCTACGCGCTGTCCGGCCTGATCGCGGCTCTGGCAGGGCTGCTCTACCTCGGCATGATCCGCACGCCGTCGCTCCAACTGGCCAACCCGTTGATGCTACCCTCGGTGGCGGCGGCGGTGATCGGCGGCACGTCGATCTTCGGCGGGCGCGGCAGCTTTGCCGGGGCGATCGTGGGGGCCTTGATCCTGCGCGTGATCGACACGATGCTGACGCTTCTGCAAATGCCCGAAGGCGCGCGGATCGCGCTGTTCGGGCTGATCATCCTGCTGGTCACTGCGCTTTACGTGCGCATCACCGGAACGAGGTAACGCGGACCCGCGAACGCGGGGAGGGGAGGGTTCAATGGCACGGTTCAAGGTTGTCGGTATCAGCTTCGACCACATGCACATGGGCGACCTGCTGCGCATGGTCGACGCACACCCGGAGGCCGAGATCGCGGGCCTTTACGACCCGGACCGCGCCAAGATGCAGTCCGCCATCGACACGTTCGACGTGCCCGAGCATCGCGTGTTCACCGATTTCGACGCCTGCATGGCGGCCGGTCCCTACGACCTCGCCATCCTCTGTTGCGCCACGGCCGACCACGCGGAGATGACCGAACGCCTCGCGCCCCATGGCGTGCACATCCATGTCGAGAAACCCTTCGCCGCCAGCGCCGACGACGCGCGCCGGATGATCGCGGCGATGGAAGGCACCGGCAGGATCATGTCGATCAACTGGCCGCTCGCCTGGGTGCCAAGCCACCTGACCGCCAAGCGCCTGATCGACGAGGGGATGATCGGCGAGCTGCGCGAGGTGCATTTCTACGACGGCAACCGCGGGCCGCTTTTCCACCTTGCCGACAAGGTAGAGGTGTCGCCCGAAGAGGTCGAGCGCCAGAAGCCCGACTCGTGGTGGTACAAGAAGTCTTCCGGCGGCGGCGCGCTGCTCGACTACATGGGCTACGGCGCGACGCTCGGCACCTGGTACATGGGCGGCGAGGCCCCGCTGGAAGTCACCTGTACCATCGACGAGGTGCCGGGGATCGAAGTCGACCAGCACGCCATCGCGGTGGTCCGCTACGCCCGCGGCCTGTCGAAGATGGAAACCCGCTGGGGCACCTTCACGGACCCCTGGACGGAGAACCCGCAACCGATGTGCGGCTTCGTCTTCGTGGGCGGCGACGGCACGATCTGCTCGCCCGATTATGCGGAGGCCGTGACTGTCCAGACCCGCACGAAACCTGAGAAACACGACATCCCCGTCGATCCGCTCTCCGAAGTCCGCGCCGACGCCATCGCCTACATCCTCGACCTGATCGACCGGGGCGCGCAGCCGGACGGGCCGTTCGACCCGGCGCTCTGCCTCACCGCGCAGCGCATCGTCGACACCGCCGCCGCCTCGGCACAACAGAAACGTACGCTGGAGCTTCTGCCATGAGTGACACGACCAAGGACGCGGGCGACAGCGACACCTACGCGCTGAAGGCCGCCGACCTGCCCGAAATCGCCGCGCCTGACGTTGCCTACAAGCCGCCGATGCCGCAACACCTGCGGCCCAGGATCGGCGTGATCGGGACCGGCGGCATCTCCGGCTCGCATCTCGACGCCTACCGCAAGGCAGGCTGGACCGTAGGTGCGATGTGGAACCGCACGCGCGCGAAGGCCGAGGAGAAAGCGGCGGAATATTGCCCCGAGGCGCGGATCGAGGACGACTGGCAAACCATCCTGTCGAACCCCGATATCGACGTGGTCGACATCACCCTCCACCCCGAACACCGGACCGAGATCATCGAAGCGGCGTTGAAGGCGGGCAAGCACGTCCTCAGCCAGAAGCCCTTCGTCACCGACCTCGACACCGGCATGGACCTCGTGAAACTGGCGCAGGACAAGGGCGTGAAGCTGGCCGTGAACCAGAACGCACGGTGGGCTCCCTATTTCGCCTTCATGCGGGAAGCCGCGCGCGCGGGCCATATCGGACAGGTGCTTTCGGTGCATCTGAACGTGCACTGGAACCACGGCTGGACCGCCGGGACGCCCTTTGACGAGATCGAGGACCTGATCCTCTACGATTTCGGCGTGCATTGGTTCGACTTCGTGAACTCGGTTCTGGGCGACCGGGTCGAATCCGTATTCGCCACCGCCCTGCGCGGCGCGGGGCAGGCCAACAAGGTGCCGCTTCTGGCGCAAGCCATGGTGCGGGCCGATGGCGCACAGGCCTCGCTCGTCTTCGACGGCGGCATCCCCCACGGCCCCCGCGACACGACCTTCCTTGGCGGCACCGCCGGAAGCATCCAGTCTGACGGCCCCGACCTCAGCCAGCAGCGCGTGACCATGACCACGCCCGACGGCATCGCCCGGCCCAAAATCGAAGGCCAGTGGTTCAACGACGGCTTCATGGGCACGATGGGTGAGCTTCTCTGCGCCATCGAGGATGACCGCGAGCCGTCGAACGGCGCGGCCGAGAACCTGCGCAGCCTCGCCATGGCCTTCGCCGCCGTCCGCTCGCGCATGACCGGCAAGGAAGTCGCCGTGGGTGCCGCCCGCAGGCTGGAGAGCTGACATGACCCTCCGCGTCGTCATCATCGGCCTCGGCAATATGGGCCGCAGCCACGCACTCGCCCACCACGCGGCGGAGGATGCCGAGATCGTCGGGCTGGTCAGCCGCTCACGGCCTGACCTCCCCGCAGACCTGCAAGGCTACCCGTGGTTTTCGGACGTGGACGAAGCCCTCGCGCTCAAGCCCGACCTCGTCGTCGTCGCCACCTATTCCGACAGCCACGCCGCGCTGGCCATCAAGGCGATGGAGGCCGGGGCCCATGTCTTCGTCGAAAAACCCCTCGCCACCAATGTCGCCGATGCACAAGCCGTCGTGGAAAAGGCGCGGGCCACCGGCCGCAAACTCGCCGTCGGCTACATCCTGCGCCACCACCCGTCGTGGCAGCGCCTTATCGCCGAGGCCCGCGCCCTTGGCGGACCCTACGTCTTCCGCATGAACCTCAACCAGCAGTCCAAGGGCGCAGAGTGGCAGACCCACAAGGCGCTGATGGACACCACCGCGCCCATCGTCGATTGCGGCGTTCATTACGTCGATGTCTGGTGCCAGATCACCGACGCGAAACCCGTCGCCGTGCACGGCATGGGCCTGCGTCTATCGGATGAAATCGCCCCGGACATGTACAATTACGGTCAGTTCCAGGTGATCTTCGACGACGGCTCCGTCGGCTGGTACGAGGCCGGCTGGGGCCCGATGATGAGCGAGACGGCCTTCTTCGTGAAGGACGTGGTCAGCCCGAACGGCTCGGTCTCCATCACCGATGCCGACAAGACCGACAGCGCTGATATCGACGGCCACACCAAGGTCGGCGGCCTGCTGGTGCACCGCCAGGACGGCGACGAGATGATCGCGCTGGACGAGGAACCGGGCCACCAGGAACTCTGTGACGCCGAACAGGCCTACCTGCGCCGCGCGATTGTCGAAGATATCGACCTCACGCGGCACATGGAGGACGCGGTGCGCTCGCTCGCCATCTGCCTCGCTGCCGATGAAAGCGTGCGCACGGGGCAGCGCGTGACGCTCTAGGTCCGGGCCGTCAGGGCGAAAGCGGTGAACTCCGCGATCTCTTCGGCCCGGGGTTGGCGCCCCGTGAAATGCTCAAGGAAGCCGGGCAGCCGCGTCATCCGCGTCTCAATCGTCTCGCGCAATTCCAGCGCGTGATAGCCGATCTGCATGAAGTAGAGGATGCGCGCCCGGCTGTCGGCCTCCACCGCCTCGTAACCATGCGCCTCGAACATCTCCGTGACAGCGCGCAACCGCGCGGCGTCCGCGGCATCGATCCGCCGCCGCACCGACGTGTCGCGCCGCGCCCATTCCCGCACGGCGAAATCCAGATGCGCGTCGAAGATACGGGCATCCACGAAGCAGCGGAAAAAGTTGCACAGGGCCGCCGTGATCGTCTCGGTCGGCAAGGCGCAATGATGCAGGATCGGCGCGGTGTTGCGCGCCTCCCAATCCGCCAGAAGCGCATCGAGCAAGTCGGCGCGCGAGCCGAAATACCAGTAGAAACTGGACCGCGACACACCCAGCCGGTTGGCCAGCGCCAGCACCTTCACCTCGCCCGCGCCTTGCCCAATCAGCACCTCGCGCGCCACGTTCAGCCAATCCTCGCGCGTGACCTTCACATGTCCCGTCAGCGGGTCTTTCGCCGGATCGTCACGGTGGAGAACGGGGGCAGGGCGGGGCATTGTCGTTTCTCTCGGGGTTCGGTCCGCAAATGGCGGGCGTCTTGGCAATACATACCTTTAGCGCGTCGAACCGTATCCGGTCCACTGCCGCGCCCTCACGCCCGCATCGCTTTGCCGGCCGGATCGTAGGGTGAGGGCGGGATGACCTTCGCCGCCCGCTCGACGCCCACGACATGCACCGATAGGTCCGTGCCGTCCTCCGCCGCCTCCACGTTCACCATCGCCATGGCGAGCGATTTGCCCAAGGTGTGCCCGTATCCGCCCGAGGTGACGAAGCCGACCATCTCGCCATCTTTCCAGACCGGCTCGTACCCGATCGCATCGGAATCCCCCTCGGCGATCTCCAGCGTCACCAGCCGTTGCGACGGGCCGTTCCCGACCTTCTCGGCCATCGCGCCCGCCTTGCCGGTGAAGTCCTTGTCCCAGTCGATCCAGCGGTCCATGCCGGTCTGGGCGGCGGTGTAGCCCATGGTGAATTCCTTCGACCAGATGCCGAAGCTCTTCTCCAGCCGCGTCGACAGGAGCGCGTTGAAGCCGACCTCGCGGATGCCTTCGTCCGCGCCCGACTCCAGCAGCATCCGCCTCAGCGTGATGTGATCGCCGTAGCGGCAGTTGATCTCGTATCCCGTCTCGCCGGTCACGCTCATCCGCGCGACCTTGGCTCGGATCAGCCCCACGTCCAGCGCGGCGCAGCCCATGAAGGGCAGGTCCACGCCGCCCTCCACCAGCTTGTCGATCACGGCCTTCGACTTCGGCCCGGAGAGCGAGAAGCCACAGACCTCCTCGCCCAGATCGCGCACCTGCACGCCGTCGCCCAGGTGGTCCTTGAACCACCGCATGTGCCACGCCCGAAGGTAGTAGGATCCCATGATCCACCACGTGCCGTCGCCCCAGTTGAACAGCGTCAGGTCGCCCATCAGCCGCCCCGAAGGCGCCAGCATCGGGGCCAGCTTTGCGCGTCCGGGCTTCGGCAGTTTCGACGCCATCAGCTTGTCGAGCCATGCCTCCGCGTTTGGCCCGGACACCTCGAAGCGGGAGAAGCCGGAGATGTCCAGAAGGCCCACGCTCTCGCGCACCGCCTTGCACTCCGCCGCCACGATGTCATGCGCGTTGGAGCGCTTCAGCGTCAGGTTTTCCTCGAACTCCGTGCTCGGCGCGAAGTAGAGCGGCACTTCCAGATCCCACGATTGCCCCCAGCGGCACCCGGCCTCCGTCATGTCGGAATAGGCCGGCGCGCGCTTCAGGGGCCGCCCCGCCGGAAGCTGTTCATTCGGGTAGGACATCACGAAGCGGCGCGAATAGAACTGGCCGGTGGTCTGCTTGATGTATTCCCGGTTCTCCGCGAACTTCCCGTAGCGGGCGACGTCCATGCAATAGGTGTCGGCCTCGGTCTCGCCCTCGATCATCCATTCCGCCAAGGACTTGCCGACGCCGCCGCCTTGCAGGAAGCCCGCCATCACGGCGCAGGCGCACCAATAGCCCTTCACGCCCGGCACCGGCCCGACCAGCGGGTTGCCGTCGGGCGAGAAGGTGAACGCCCCGTTCACCCAGGTCTTGACGCCCACCTCCTGCAAGGCGGGATAGCGCTCGAACCCCAAAATCAGTTCTTTTTCAATACGATCGGTCTGCTCCTGGAACAGCTCCATCCCGTAGTCCCACGGCGCGCCGTCCATCGCCCAATGCTCGTGCTCGACCTCGTAAATGCCGAGCAGGACGCCCTTCTGGTCCTGCCGCAGATAGGTGAATCCTTCGAGGTCCACGGTCATCGGAACTTCGAAATCGAGGCTCTCCAGCGCCGGGATCGTGTCCGAGATCAGGTAGTGGTGCTTCAGCGGCGAGACCGGCAATTCGATGCCCGCCATGCGGCCCAGTTGCTTGGCCCAGAGGCCACCCGCATTGACCACGTGCTCGCAGGTGATTTTCCCTTTGTCCGTGATCACTTCCCAGCCATCGGCGGTCTGGATCAGCTCCCCCACCTTCGTGTGTTCGTAATACTCCGCCCCGCGCTTTTTTGCAGCGATGGCATAGGCATGGACGGTGCCGGTGGTGTCCACGTAGCCCTCCCGATCGGCCCAGAGCGCGCCGAGAACGCCATCGGTCGACATGATCGGACAGGCCGCCTGTGCCTCTGCCGGGGTCATCAGGTGGCAGTCGTGGATGCCGATGGACTGGAACGTGCGATAGGCCGATTGCAGCCATTCCCAGCGCTCCGGTGTGCCCGCCAGCGTCAGCCCGCCGGTCATGTGAAGCCCGATGTTCTGGCCGCTCTCGGCCTCCACTTCGCTCAGCAAATCAATGGTATAGGCCTGCAACGCCGCCATGTTCGGATCCGCGTTCAGCGCGTGGATGCCGCCCGCCGCGTGCCAGCTTGACCCGGCCGTCAGGACCGAGCGTTCCAGCATGACGCAATCGGTCCAGCCAAGTTTCGCCAAGTGGTACAGAACCGAGGAGCCGACAACGCCCCCGCCGATCACGACAACGCGGTAATGGGATTTCATGGGCAGCCTCCTGCGGGTGCGAATCCGGTGTCTGGATCGAAATTAGGAAGCTCTGGACATATCTGTCCAGACTCTTTGCGACATGCCGAATGACTGATTGCGACCGTGTAAGGAAGCCGTAGTGAACCCGTAGTTATCCTGTAGTTACGCGATCTGCCGCCCCCCGCGTCTCGCGACGCGCGCCGCGGGGCGTTTTGCGCGCGCAAAACGGACCGGAAAACGCGCGTTTTCCGCGCCCGCCGCCGCGGGCGGGGATTTCTGCAGAAATCCCTCACGGAAAACTGGAGTTTTCCGGCGTGACCCGATAACGCCCGATCTTGAACACGAGACACGGATACCCTGGCACGCCTTCGGCGTTCTTGGGACATCGGCGATACCCGTTACAGTGGAAACCGGAAACGCCTTACGTGCGGCGCGGCCACAGGGATGCCAGCAGCCGTCCGAAGGTCCGGGGGATCTCCACCACCCTCTGCGGCGCGCCCTCATTCGCCGGGAACGGCGCCGTGACCGCCCACCGGTCCAAGAGCCACGCCGCCAGCACCGCGCCGAGCGCCAACCCGGCCACCACGTCCGAGGGGTAATGTGCTCCCACCAATACCCGGCTGACCCCCACCAGCGCCGCGACGCCCCATGCGACGACGGTCCACCGTGGCCAGATCCGGCCAGCCATCACCGCCAGCGCGCCCATCGTGGTCGAGTGCCCCGACGGAAACGAATTCCAGCCCGACTGGAACCCGAAGGGTGCGAAGCTCCAGACCGAAAGCTCCCCGACATGCGCGGGCCGTGGCCGTCCGAACCCGTGTTTCAGAAGTTGCACGGCGATGCCGGTCAGCAGGATCAGCAGGAAACACGCCACGGCCAGCCGCAAAACCCGTTCCGCGGTCGGCGAGGATGGGACGAAGACCGCCCCCAGCATCAACGTGACCAATACCAAGGCCTGCCAGTCCGTCTTGCCGATCCACGTCACGTGGCGCGCGGCCTCCGCGACCCAGCCTGGTGCGGATTGCACCGCCCCGTGCACGGCTCCGTCGAGCGCGAAGGCGCCGGCAAGCAGCAAAAGGAACAGGATCACCCGCATGGATTTTCCGCCGCCGGTATCCCAGGCGACACCCAAAGGCGCAGGGTCACTTTGCGGAAGTTGGCCGAGTTCGTGCCGGTGACCTGCGTCACACCCGGCACGCCCACGGGATCACCGGCCTCTATCTGGATCCAAGCCGTGCGCCCCGCCCCCTCGGACAGATAGGCCAGCGCGTCCTCGCGGGTGTCCATCCGGACGTCGCCGCCAAGCAGGAAGGCCGCTGACGGCTCCTGGTAGCCGACCAGCGACACCGGCCCCTCAAGGCAGGTGTGCGCGTCCATCGCGTCGGCCAGCATCGGCGCGATCCACAGGTCGCGCGCAGCGGGCAGGGTCGCGGCGGTCAGCGTCCAGCCCATCGCGATGCCTGCCACAGCCAGCGCAGCCATGCCTGGCAAGGCCCGCCCGGTCCAGAACGCGAACAGCGCCAGGGCCGACAGGGTCAGCGTTATCACCGCCCCTGCGACGCTCGGGCCATGCAATCCGGGGCCATTGACCACCGGCAACCCCGCCATCAGCGCCGCGAACAGCACCGCGCCCAAGGCGAACCCGACGCTTCCGATCCACGCGGGCCAGCCACCGAACCGCTTGCCCTCCGCCAGTTGGAGCAGCGCCGCCGCGCAGAGCGCCAGAAGGGCGGGATACAGCGGCAGGGTGTAATGGATCAGCTTCACCGGCACGGCCTCGAACACGATCCAGCCGGGCACCAGCCAGCCGAGCAGGAACGCGGTCTCTGCCTTCTGCCGCGTGACCCAGCCGTAGACCAGACCCAGCGGCAGGAGCATGGTCCACGGCCAGAACGTGAACCATGTCGTCAGCAGGTAAAGGCCCGGCGGGCTTCCCGAATGCTCGCCCGTTGCCGTGATCTTGTCGCTCAGATCTCCGCCCACCGACCCGGCCCAGAACGCCCCCTCGGTGACGATCGAGATTGCGACGAACCACGGCGCGGACAGCAGAAGGAACCACGCAAGTCCGGGCAGGGGTCGCAGCCCACCCAGCCAGCGCAGCGACCGCGCCTGCCAGCCGCACCACGCAATCGCGCCCAGAACCGGCAAGGCCACCATCGGCCCCTTCAACAGGAAGCCCGCCGCCAATGCCGTCCAGAAGACCGCCGGGATCAACCAGCCTTTCGCCTGCTCCAGCCAGACCCGCCCCAGCGCGCCCATTGCCAGGATCACCGACAGCAGCAAAGCCGCATCGGTCTTGGCCGTCCGCGCCTCCGCATGCAGCATGTAGATCGTTGCGCACATCACGCCGGCCAGCAGCGCCGCGCGCCGCCCGACCATGGGCCGTACCGCCCAGACCAGCGCCAGCGCCGACAGCACCCCGGCCAGATACGACGGCAGGCGATGCATCCAGATCGGTGTCACGCCATCCGCCCCCGTCACTTGGATCGCCGCCGTCTGCAGCCAGTAGATCAGTGCGGGCTTGTTGTGGCGCGGCTGGTCGAGGAAGCGGATGTCGATCAGGTCGCCGGTTGCCGCCATCTGCCGCGCGGCCTGCGCGAACCGCGCTTCGTCGCGGTCCTGCACCGGAAGCTCGGCCAGCCCGATCCCGAAGCTCAGAAACGCCAGCAGCAGCAGCGCCAGCGGCGCGAACCGATGCGCCAGAAGCCCCATGTCAGGGCTTCTCATGCGCCGCGTCAGCCTCCAGACGCTTGGCCTTGTGGATCAGCATCAGGTTGCGTCCGTAAACGATCACCCCCGTCGATTGGCCGAGGATGAAGACCGGGTCGGCACGGTAGATCGCATAGGCCAGCATCAACAGCCCGCCCGAGATCGACAGGTACCAGAACGCCACCGGCACGTAGGAGCGGCCGGCCCGTTCCGACGCGATCCATTGCACGATGAAGCGCGACGCGAAGATCGCCTGCGCGACGAAACCCAGCGTGACCCACCAGAACTCCAGCCAGCTGTCGAGGTTCAGGAAATCGAAAAGCCATTGTTGCATTCTAACGTGCCTCGCCCCTGTCGACCCGCACCTCGGACGGCGTGACCACGCGCTTGCGTTTGATCAGCCAGGCGACGCCCAGAAGGTCCCATGCGCCGACGATGGCGCGGCCCAGGTTGGTGTATTTCGATGCGCCCGCGACGCGCGGCTTGTGGGCGACGTCGACGTGGGCGACCTGCCAGCCGTCGCGCTGGAACAGCGCGGGCAGGTAGCGGTGCATGTGGTTGAAATAGGGCAGGGCGAGGAAGGCATCGCGCCGGAACGCCTTCAGCCCGCAGCCGGTGTCGCGTGTGCCGTCCTTCAGCATCGCCTTGCGCAGGGCGTTGGCGGCCTTCGACGCGATGCGTTTGGCGGGCGGGTCGTCGCGTTTCACCCGCTGCCCGGCGACAAGACCGAGGGTTTCCGGCCCGTCCAGCAGGACCTCCAGCAGCTTCGGCAATTCCTCGGGCGGGTTCTGCCCGTCGCCGTCCAGCATCCCGATGACCGGCGCGCGCGCGGCGCGAACCGCGGAATGCACCGCCGCCGACTGGCCGGCCGGTTTCGGATGGGTCAGGATCGTCAGGTTCGCTTGCGGATGCGCGTCGCGGAAGGCGCGCAGGGCGGCATCGGTGTCGTCGGTCGAGCCGTCGTTCGTCACGCAGATCTCGTAAGGCCCGAGTGGATCGGCCGCCGCCACGCAGCCGCCCAGCAGATGCGGCACGGTCTCGGCCTCATTCAGCATGGGGATCACGATTGTAAAACGCGGCGCGGTCATCGGGCGGTCCTTGCGACAGTCCCAAGGGCTTTAGGCCAATCATGCGGCTTCCGAAAGGGGGGGCAGGACCGGAGGGCTAGAGGCTGGCGAGCCGCGCCTCCTGCCGGGCGATCAGCCGGTCGATCTCCGCCATCGCGGCCGGGCTCAGGCTTGCGCCCGCCTTGCGCGCGGTCGGATTGGCGATCGCACCGCGCCGCGCGAGGATGTACTTGCGCGCTGCCAGCCCGAGGCCCGGCTGACATTCATACCGCACCAGCGGCAGATAGGCGTCGAACACGTCCTGGGCGCGGTCGGTTTCCCCGCTGTTCCAGAGGCTTACGACGTCGCGCATCATCTCGGGAAAGGCGAAACCCGTCATCGCCCCGTCGGCGCCGCGGCCCATTTCCTCCGGCAGGAATTGCCCGCCGTTGCCGCACAGGATAGACACGCGCCGCGCCCCGTCTGCCTCGGCCTTCCGCAGATCGGCGATCTTTTCCAGCCCCGGCCAATCCTCGTGCTTGAGCATCACGCAATTCGGGCAGGTCTCGAAGATCTCCAGCAGGGTCGCCGTCTGGATCGACACTTTCGTGACCAGCGGAAAATCCTGCAGCACCCAGGGCGTGTCACCCAGCACCTTGGCGACGTCCTGGAAATAGTCGCGCGTCTGCGCTTCGGTCTGGGAGGGGGCCTGCGGAGCCACCATGACCCCTGCGGCACCGTTCTCCATCGCGATCTCCGCCATGCGGCCGATCGCCTCCATCCGCGGCGCCGACACGCCCACGATCACCGGCAGGTCCGTCCGCGCCGCCACACGTTTGATCACCGCCTCGGATTCGTCCGGCGTCAGTTCCCCGGCTTCCCCCATGATCCCCAGGATCGTTAGGCCGTTCGCCCCACGCTCGGCGTAGAAGTCGACCATGCGGTCGATGCTCTCAAGGTCCAGGGCGCCGTCCGGCAGGAATGGCGTGGCGGCGATGGTGAAGACGCCGGCGGCGCTGGCATCGAGCATGTGGTCTCTCCTGATCGTGTCGGTCGAAGGGCAGGGCGGCGCACCGCCGCATATCCCGCACCCTGTTGGAACAGGCATGCGAACGCAACGGCCCACAGGGATGTCGGCGGCATTTCTTCGACGCTTGCGGAAGACACCACCCGCGTGTCTTGGCAGTCCTCGCCACCGGACAAGTGGGCCCGACCAAGATCACGGCACGGGACATCTGTGGATAAGCTTGTGGATAAGATGCTTTTCCGCGTAGAAAGCGTTCAGAATTACTTGTCTATAAGATGCATTAAATGTCGCAAAGTACGGCACGAACCTGCTCATCATTATCTATTTGCAACATTCATTTCTCGATCAGCGCCCTCAGCGCGGCAACCGCCGTTCTCACACGCTCAGGGCTGTCTTTTGCCTCGACATTGAGCCGCAGGAGCGGCTCCGTGTTCGACATCCGCAGGTTGAACCTCCAATCGCCGAAGCTCAGGCTCAACCCGTCGACATCGTCGCGCTCCAACGCCCGGCTGCCGTAGTCTTTCTCCACCCGCGCCATCGCCGCCTCCGCATCCGGGACACGGAAATTGATCTCGCCCGATGACGGAAACGCCGCCCGCCGCCCGGCCACCAGGTCCTTCAGCGTGGCGCCCCGCCGACCCATCAATTCGCCCACCAGCAACCACGGGATCATCCCGCTGTCGCAGTGGAAGAAGTCGCGAAAATAATGATGCGCCGACATTTCGCCGCCATAGACCGCACCCTCCGCGCGCAGCACCCGCTTGATGTTGGTGTGCCCGCATTTCGACAGGACCACGCGCCCGCCGGCGCGCTCGACCACGTCGCGCGTGCACCAGATCACACGCGGCTCCTGCACGATCGTCGCACCCGGCTCCTTCTCCAGAAACGCCTCGGCAAGCAGGCTGACGACATATTCGCCGGGGATGAACGTCCCCTCGTGATCGAAGAAGAAGCAGCGGTCGAAATCCCCGTCCCAGGCGACGCCCATGTCGGCCCCGGCCTGCCGCACCATCGCGGCCGTCGCAGGCTGGTTCTCCTCCAGCATCGGGTTCGGGATGCCGTTCGGGAAAGTGCCATCGGGCGCGTGGTGCAAGCGCACGAAGTCCCACGGAACACCGTTCGCGCGGAGCCGCCCTGCCAAGGCATCGAACGTTGGCCCTGCCGCGCCGTTCCCGGCATTCACGAGTATTTTCAGAGGCTTGAGGGATGCCGCCGACGCGAACCCGGCCACGCATTCCACGTAATCGGACCGCGTTCCCGACGAATCGACCACCCGTCCACCGCCGCGCGCGTCCGCGAAATCTCCGCGCTCGGCCAGCGCCTTGATCTCGGCCAGGCCGCTTTCCGCGCCCAACGGGGCAGAGCCCGCGCCGACCATTTTCATCCCGTTGTATTCGATCGGATTGTGCGACGCCGTCACGCAGATCCCGCCATCCGCACCGAGGTGTGACACGGCGAAATACATCTCTTCCGTGCCCGCAAGCCCGAGATCCAGAACCTCCGCCCCGGCGGCCATCAGGCCCCGCGCGACGGCCTGCGAAAGACCGCGCGACGACGGGCGCACGTCGCGCGCCAAGACCACGCGTCGTGCCCCGAGACCCTCGGCAAACGCACGCCCCACGCGCTCCGCATTGGGGTCCGTCAGGTCCTCGTCCAGCCGCCCACGAATATCGTAGGCCTTGAAAAAGGTCAGGGGCCGGGCAAGCGGCTGCATTAGGGCACCTCGTGTCATCGTGCCGACCCTAGGATGCAAGCTCGCGCCGGGCCAGCCGAAACGGACCCGCTGCGTTTGCTCAACGGTTGAACTATTCCGCCGCTTGCGCGACAGCCTCCCTCTCGCGTTGGGCGTTTTGCCAATCGGGGGCGATCCACGGCTCCAGGTTTTCTGCCGGAAGGCTTCGGCCCAGGATGTGATCGGCAGCCTTTTCCCCGACCATGATCGACGGGGCGTTCAGGTTACCATTCGGAATCAATGGGAAAATCGAGGAATCCGCAAGCCGAAGCCCATCCACCCCGATCACACGGTTGAGCGGGTCGACCACCGCGCCCGCGTCATCCGGTCGGCCCATCCGGGCGGTGCCACAGGGGTGATAGGCCGATTCCGCGTGTTCGCGGATCACCGTGTCGAGGGATTCATCCGATTGCGCCTCGGCGCCCGGCTGGATCTCGTGATCCACGTAGCCGGCAATCGGGTGGGTCTCGAAAATCTCCCGCGTGAGGCGGATCGCGCGGCGGAAATCCAGCCAATCCTGTTCGGTCGACATGTAGTTGAACCGGATGCGCGGCGCGTCCAGCGGATTGGCCGAGCGCAGGGTGACATCCCCGCGCGAGGGGGAGCGCATCGGCCCGACATGGGCCTGGAACCCATGGCCACCGGGGGGCATCGTGCCGTCGTAGCGGATCGCGATGGGCAGGAAATGATATTGAATATCAGGGTATTCCACGCCCTTGTTCGAGCGGATGAAACCGCAGGCCTCGAAATTGTTCGTGGCCCCGAGCCCGGTCTTGGTGGTGAGCCATTGCGCCCCGACAAAGGCCTTGCCCCATAGCGACCAATAGGGCGCGATGGAAACCGGCTGCGAGGCCGCGTATTGCACGTAGAGTTCCAGGTGGTCCTGGAGGTTTTGCCCCACGCCCACCCGGTCCGCGACGACGGAAATTCCGTGCTCTGCCAGATGCTTGGCGGGTCCAATTCCACTCATCATTAGAATTTTAGGCGAATTGATCGAACCGGCGGCCAGCACCACTTCGGCGCGCGCCCGGATCACCCGGCCGTCGACCAGCCGCACGCCGACGGCGCGGCCCTCCTCGATCTCGACCTTTTCGACGAGGCCGTTGACCATCGCGCAGTTCGGACGTTGCAGCGCGGGCTTCAGGTAGGCCGACGCCGCCGACCAGCGCTTGCCTTGCCAGACGCTCATCTCGAATGCGCCGAAGCCTTCCTGCCGGTAGCCGTTGTAATCGTCGGTCGCGCCGTAACCCGCCGCCGTGCCGGACTCGATAAACGCCTGAAAAAGCGGGTTTTTCCGTCCGCCTCGGGTGATGTGCATCGGGCCATCATGGCCACGGTACGCGGGGTCGCCCGCATCGCCATGCCATGTCTCGGCCCGTTTGAAATAGGGCAGCACGTCCGCGTAGGACCAGCCCTCCGCCCCCATCTCGGCCCAGGTGTCGAAGTCGCGCGCATGGCCGCGCACGTAGATCATTCCGTTGATCGAGGATGACCCGCCGATCACCTTGCCACGCGGGCAAGCCATCACCCGGTTGTCCATATGCGGCTCGGGCTCGGTCACGTAGCCCCAGTCGTAACGCTTCATCCCCATCGGGTAGGAGAGCGCCGCGGGCATGTTGATGAACGGCCCCCAATCGCTGCCGCCATGTTCGATCACGAGGACGGATTTCCCGGCCTCCGTTAACCTGAAGGCCATCGCGCAACCGGCTGATCCCGCTCCGACAACGATGTAGTCGGCTTCCATCGTGTTAACCATCAGAACGCGGCCTCCACCGGGGACATGCCGACGTATACGGTCTTGAGTTGGCTGTAATGTTCGATCGCGGCCTTCGAATTCTCGCGCCCCACGCCCGAGCCCTTCATGCCGCCGAAGGGCACTTCGACGGGGGTCAGGTTGTACTGGTTGATCCAGACGGAACCTGCGTCGATGGCATGAACCACCCGGTGCGCGCGGGTCAGATCGGCGGTGAAAACGGCGCCTGACAGGCCCAGATCGGTGTCGTTGGCGCGCGCGATGACCTCTTCCTCGGTGTCGAAGTCGAGCACCGACATGACGGGCCCGAAAATCTCCTCCCGCGCGATGGTCATGTCGTCGGTCACATCGGCAAAGATCGTCGGCTCGATGAACCAGCCGGCTCCGTCCAGCCGCTTGCCGCCATGAACCAGCCGCGCGCCTTCGGAGATGCCTTTTTCGATGTAGGAACAGGTAATTGAGAGCTGATCTTCACTCACCATCGGGCCGAAATTCGTGGCCTCATCTCGCGGGTCGCCAATGACGGCCTTGGCGGTCCGCTCCGCCAGCCGCTCCAGGAACGCCTCCTTGATCCCGCCCTGCACGAAGACCCGCGTTCCATTCGAACAGACCTGCCCGGACGCGTAGAAATTCGCGTTGATTGCGGCCGAAACCGCGCTTTCCAGATCCGCATCGTCGAAGATGATCAGGGGCGACTTGCCGCCCAATTCCATCGTTGCGTGTTTCATCTGCGCCGCCGCCGCCGCGTAAACCTTTTTGCCGGTCGGCGCGGAGCCTGTGAGCGAGACCTTGGCCGTCCGCGCATCTTCGACCAGTGCGCGCCCCACGTCGCCCGCGCCCTGCACCACGTTGAACACGCCCGGGGGCGCCCCGGCCTCGACCAGGATTTCCGCGACTTTCAGGGCACATAGCGGCGTCTGTTCAGACGGTTTGAAGATCATCGCGTTGCCGCAGGCCAGCGCCGGCGCGCCTTTCCACGCGGCGATCTGGGTGGGGTAGTTCCACGCCCCGATCCCCACGCAGACGCCCAAGGGCACCCGCATCGTGTAGGCCCAGTCACCGCCCAGGGGCACATGCTCACCGGTCAGCGTCGCGGCCAACCCGCCGAAATATTCCAGCGCATCGGCGGCGGAGGTCGCATCGGCCACCAGCGTTTCCTGGATCGGCTTGCCGGTGTCCAGCGTTTCCAGCTCCGAAAGCTCGCGGTTGCGATCCCGCATGATGTCCGCCGCCCGCCGCAGTACGCGGCCGCGCTCCACCGGCATCAGCGCGGCCCAGTCCTTCTGCGCTGCCGCAGCCGCAGCAAGGGCCGCCTCCACCACGGCAGGGGTTGCCGCGTGCACCACGGCGATTTCCTCGCCCGTCGCGGGAAAGATCACCGGCATCCGCGTGCCGTCGGTGTCTTCCAAATAGGCACCGTTCACGAAATGAGACGCTGTGGGCTGCATCCTTCACCCCTTCTTTACTTTTGAGGCTACTCGCCTCGGGGAAACCGTTGATTTTCCTCGACCTCGTTGAGGTCCATGTGGTTGCGCATGTAGCGGTTGGAGGCATCGCGCAGGGGCTGGAAATCCCACGGGTAATAGGCCCCGTTGCGCAAGGCCTCGTAGACGACCCAGCGGCAGGCCTGGCTTTGCCGAACATCCGCGTCGAAGCGTTCGAGGTCCCAGCGGGCGGCGGCGGTGATGCGGAAGGTCTCCAGCACCTCGGCGCAACCGGGATCCTCGGCGCGGTTCTCCAGCTCCTTCGGATCGGCCTCCAGGTCGAACAATTGCTCGGGGTCGATGGCGCAGTTGGTGTATTTCCAGCGCCCGTGCCGCAGCGCCACCAGCGGCGAATAGGACGCCTCCGCCGCGTACTCCATCGCCACGGGCGAGGCGCGTTCCGCTCCTGTGCCCAGCGGCGCGAGGCTTTCGCCCTCGACCCACGGCATCACCGCGCCCATGTCGACCCCGGCGAGATCGCAGAGCGTCGGGCAGACGTCGATGGTGGAGACCGGCGCCGCCACCAGCCCCGGCTCCATCCCCGGGGCCGAGATCATTAGCGGCACGCGCGAAGACCCTTCGTAGAAGCACATCTTGAACCACAGCCCGCGCTCGCCCAGCATGTCGCCATGGTCCGAGACGAAGACGATCACCGCCTCCTGCCGCGTGCGCTCCAGCACATCGAGGATCCCGCCGATCTTCTCGTCGAGGTAGGAGATGTTGGCGAAATACGCCCGGCGCGACCGCTTGATATCCTCTTCGGAAATATCGAAGGACCGCCAGTCATTCGCATCGAAAATCCGTTTGGAATGAGGGTCTTGTGCGTCATACCCCAGATCGCCCACCTCCGGCAGAAGGTGCTCGCAATCCTCGTACATGTCCCAGAACCGCTTGCGCGCCACGTAAGGGTCATGGGGATGCGTGAAGCTGACGGTCAGGCACCACGGACGCTCATCATGGCCGCGCGACAGGTCGTAAAGCTTCTGCTCGGCGTGATGGGCGACGTCGTCGTCATATTCCATCTGGTTGGTGATCTCGGCCACGCCCGCGCCGGTCACTGACCCCATGTTGTGATACCACCAGTCGATCCGCTCGCCCGGTTTGCGGTAATCAGGGGTCCAGCCGAAATCGGCGGGGTAGATGTCGGTCGTCAGCCGTTCCTCGAAGCCGTGAAGCTGGTCCGGGCCCACGAAATGCATCTTGCCCGAGAGGCCGGTGTAATAGCCCGCCCGGCGCAGGTGATGCGCGTAGGTCGGCACGCTCGAGGGGAATTCGGCGGCATTGTCATAGACCCCGGTGCGCGAGGGCAGGAGGCCCGACATGAAGCTCGCCCGGCCCGGCGCGCAGAGGGGCGAGGCGGTGTAGGCATTGGCGAACCGCGTCGACCGCTCGGCCAGTGCCTTGAGGTTCGGCGCATGGAGCCAGTCCGCTGGGCCATCGGGGAACAACGTCCCGTTCAGCTGGTCCACCATCAGGATCAGGATATTGGGCTTGTTCATTGGGTCACCCCGTCAAGATAGGCTTCGACCGTCGCGATGGCGGCATCCGCGTCGGGCGCGCCGGGTCCGCTCAGGGCGTGGATGTAAAGCCCGTCGATCAGCGCCGCCGCCGTTGCCGCCACCTGCGTCGGGTCCGGGCAGAGCGGCCGGAGCGCATGGGTCAGGTTGGATTTCAGCCGCCCCTGGTAGACCCGCAGAAGCCGTGCGGCCTGCGGCTGGGTCTGCGCCATCACGTAGAAATTCAGCCAGGCCGAAACGACCTCGTCGCGGAAGTTCTGCGGCCCGAAACTGGCGGCCACGATGGCACTGAGGCGCGCGCGAGGCGTATCCGCCTTGCCCAGCAAAACCTGGGTTTCCGCGCCGAACTGGGTCAGCACCCGGCGCATCGCGGCCAGCAGCAGATCGTCCTTCGATCCGAAGTAATGATGGGCCAGCGCACTCGACACGCCCGCGCTTTTCGCGATCTGTCCCATGGTCACGTCCAGCGTCCCGGCGCGCCCGATCTCGCTAATCGTCGCGTTGACAAGTGCGTCTTTCCGTATAGCCATCATTCCCGTGCGGGGCATGTCGCGTCTCCTGTTGCGTCTGCCCCAGAAAACCGATTTTAATTGACTGGTCAATCAACAAACGATCAATGACAGGGAGATCCAGATGACTTTCATGAAGAAAACAGCCGTCAGCGCCCTTGCGCTTGCCGTCAGCGCGGGCAGCGCCATGGCGCAAGATGCCGAATGCGGCACCGTGACCTTCTCCGACGTGGGCTGGACGGACATCACCGCCACCACGGCGGCCACCACAGTCGTGCTCGAAGCGCTGGGCTACGAGACCGAGATCCTCGTCCTGTCGGTCCCGGTGACCTACACCTCGCTCGCCGAAGGCGACGTCGACGTCTTCCTCGGCAACTGGATGCCCACGATGGAGGCCGACATCGCCCCCTATCGCGAGGCCGGCACCGTCGACACCGTGCGCGCCAACCTTGAAGGCGCGAAATACACGCTTGCGACCAACGCCGCCGGGGCCGAGTTGGGCATCGTCGATTTCGGCACCATTGCGACCGCCATCGACGAGCTGGACGCGCAGATCTACGGCATCGAGCCGGGCAATGACGGCAACCGCCTGATCATGGACATGATCGAGGCCGATGCCTTCGGTCTCGGGGGCTTCGAAGTGGTCGAAAGCTCCGAGCAGGGGATGCTGGCACAGGTGGAGCGCGCCTCGGACCGGGACGAGCCCATCGTCTTCCTCGGCTGGGAACCGCACCCGATGAACGCGAACTTCGACCTTACTTACCTGACCGGCGGCGACGACTGGTTCGGCCCCGACCTCGGCGGTGCGACGGTCTACACCAACACCTCGGCCGGTTACGTGGAGGCCTGCCCGAACGTCGGCGCGCTGCTCAACAACCTCGTCTTCTCGCTCGAGATGGAGAACGAGATCATGGGCGCGATCCTCGATGACGGGCAGGACCCGGCAGAGGCCGCGACGGCCTGGATGGCCGCAAATCCCGATGCGGTGATGGCATGGCTCGACGGTGTGACCACCATCGACGGCGGGGACGCACAGGCGGCCGTGAGCGGGGCGCTGGGTCTCTGACCACACGAATGTCCAAGCATTTCAGGGGCTCCGCACATGCAGGGCCCCTTTTTTGTGCATATGTCAAAAATTAAGCCGCGCGACCCCTTATTCATCTAGAAGAATCGGGGCGGATTGGCGGAATCCGCCAATTGCAAGCTTTCAATATTGTGGACCGTTGCCCGAACCCTGCCTACGCTGAGAGGGACTCATACGTCCGGGTGGACAGGCTCGTGTCGCATAAGTCGCTGTTAATAGGGAACAATATGGGACGGCAGCAATGAAACTCGTTATCGGCCTTGATGGCCACGGCACCGGGGACAAGGCCTTGGCCTTCGCCAAGGACCTCGCGGCCAAGACCTCGGATTGCGAATTAATCGTGGTCTATGTGATCGAATGGTCGCCTTTCTCCTTCCAGACCGCAGAAGAGAACGCCGAGCGGCACAAACGGCGCGAGGAAGAGATCACGGTGGCCACCGAGCGGGTGGTCAATCCCGCCATCGCCACGCTGAAAGAGGCCGGCCTGAACGCGCGGGCCATCGTCCGGCACGGCGACGTGGCCGACACGATCGACGCCGTCGCCCATGACGAGGGCGCCAGCCAGATCATCGTCGCGCGCAGCAGTTCCGGCGGTCTCACCACGCGGCTTTTCGGCAGCTCGACCGCCAGCCTCGTGATGAACGCCCGCGTTCCCGTCACCGTCGTCGTCTGAAGGGGTCTCACCGATGAAAAACCTGTTTGCCAAGCTCCTCGCGATGTCGGCCCTGCTGATGCTCGCGATCCCCGCGCAGGCCCAGGAAGAGGCAGCCCTGTCCCTCGACGCCCGCGTGAACGAAGCCTTCGCCAACTTTACCGGCCCCTTCGTCAGCTTCATCTTCGCGCCCATCCCGGGCACGACCTTCCCGTGGATCGTGATGTGGCTGGTGATCGGCGCAACGGTCTTCACCATCTACTTCGCCGCCGTGCAGTTCCGTTTCTTCGGCCATGCCATCGCGCTGGTGAAGGGGGATTATTCCGATCCGAACGACGCCGGTGAGGTCAGCCATTTCCAGGCGCTCGCCACGGCCCTTTCCGGCACCGTCGGCCTCGGCAACATCGCCGGCGTGGCGGTGGCCGTGGGCATCGGCGGGCCGGGGGCCACGTTCTGGATGATCCTCGCGGGTCTGCTGGGCATGGCGTCGAAGTTCACCGAATGCACGCTCGGCGTGAAATACCGCAACGAGTTCCCGGACGGACACGTCTCGGGCGGCCCGATGTACTACATCTCCAAGGGCTTTGCCGAACTGGGGCTGCCCGGCGGCAAGATCCTCGCCGTGCTGTTCTCGATCTTCTGCATCCTCGGCGCGCTGGGCGGCGGCAACATGTTCCAGGCCAACCAGGCGCATGTGCAGATCACCCAGATCACCGGCGAATATCCCGGCTGGATCACCGGCCTGATCTTCGCGGCCCTGGTCTTTGCCGTCATCATCGGCGGCATCAAGTCCATCGCCCGCGTGACCGAGAAGGTCGTGCCCTTCATGGGCATCCTCTACGTCGGCGCGGCGCTGGTCGTGCTGATCGTGAACTACGACCTGATCGGCTGGGCCTTCGGGCAGATCTTCGCGGGCGCCTTCACCGGCCTCGGCGTGGCGGGCGGCTTTGTCGGTGCCCTGATCCAGGGTTTCCGGCGCGCGGCCTTCTCAAACGAGGCCGGCGTCGGCTCCGCGGCCATCGCCCACTCGGCGGTCCGCACCAACGAGCCGATCACCGAAGGCTTCGTGTCGCTGCTGGAGCCGCTGATCGACACCGTCGTGATCTGCACCATGACCGCGCTCGTCATCATCATCAGCCAGCAGCTGATCGTCGATGCCGAGACGGGCAACTACATGCTGAACGAGGCCGGAACCGCCATCGCGACCGTCGACGGCAACGGCGGCGTCGCGCTGACCTCGGCGGCCTTCGGCTCGGCCATCGGCTGGTTCCCCTACGTGCTGGCGCTGGCGGTGATCCTCTTCGCCTTCTCCACCATGATCTCGTGGTCCTACTACGGCCTCAAGGCGTGGACCTACCTCTTCGGCGAGGGCAAGACGACGGAGCTGGTCTTCAAGGTGATCTTCTGCATCTTCGTCGTCATCGGCGCGGCGGCCAGTCTCGGGCCGGTCATCGACTTCTCCGATGCCGCGATCTTCGCCATGGCGGTGGTCAACATCTTCTGCCTCTACTTCCTGATGCGCGTCGTGAAGGCCGAGCTGAATTCCTATTCCGCCCGCCTGAAATCGGGCGAGATCCGGAAGTTCAAGCACTGACACCCGACCGGCCCGCGTGACCCCGCGCGGGCTTGTCCCCTGATCCCGAAACGGCCCCGCCCACCCGGCGGGGCCTTTTTTCCATGGCCGGATCATGCAAAATCCGGGGTCTTTCACGACAATTTAACGCCCCCGGGGCAGTCTGCCGCGCACAGGAACCTTGGCGGACAATCGCAACCCCATGCTTCAGGCCATCTTCGATTTCTTCGTCGCACAGGGCTTCATCCCGCACGGCTATTGCATGTTGTGGCGCGCCGACCTGATCGCCATGCATCTGACCTCGGACCTGGTGATCGCGGTCAGCTACCTGACGATCCCCTTCGCGATCTGGCGGCTGGTGCGCGGCCGCGACGACATCCGCTATTCCGGCATCGCGATCCTGTTCGCGGCCTTCATCGCGCTCTGCGCCGTGACCCACATCTTCGGCATGCTGACGCTGTGGTTCACCGTCTACACCGCCCAGGGCCTCTTCAAGGTCGCCTGCGCCATCATCTCGGGCCTGACCGCCTACAAGGTGTGGAAGCTTTTGCCCGCCGCCCTCACGCTTCCCGGACCGGACGAGATGCGCACCCGCAACCGCCAGCTTAGGCAGGAGGTGAAGCGCCGCCGCATCGCCGAAAAACAGCTGCAACGGGCCCATGATGACCTGCGCGACGCGAACGCGAAACTCGAAGACCGGGTCGAGCAGCGCACCATCGCCCTCAAGCGCGCGAACGAGGAGCTTGAGCGCTTCGCCTACATCGCCTCCCACGACCTGCGCGCGCCGCTGCGCGCCCTGATGACGCTGCCCGACTGGCTGCGTGAGGACCTGGAGAAGGTGATGGAGGTCCTGCCCGGCGACGTGTCCCGCGACCTCGATGAAATGAAGGTCCAGAGCGTGCGGATGGACAACCTCCTGACCGATCTTCTGACCTATGCGCGGCTCGGCAAGGCGGGCGACCTCGAAAAGGTGGTGGACGGCAACGACCTGATCGCCGAAGCCGTCAGCCTCGTCGGCCTGCCGGAGGGCTTTCGCATCAACCTGCCCGGCGACATCGGGATGATCCGCTGCATCCCGGCCGAGTTCTCGCTCGTGATCCGCAACCTCGTCTGCAATGCGATCAAGCACCATGACCGCGCCACCGGCGAGATCACCATCATGGCGCGGCGGCGCGATGGCCGCGTGACCTTCGAAATTTCCGACGATGGCCCCGGCGTGCCCGCCCGCTTCTCCGAGAAGGTGTTCGAGATGTTCTCGACCCTGCGCCCCCGGGACGAGGTCGAAGGCAGCGGCATGGGCCTCGCCATGGTCCGGAAGGTCGTCGAAAACATGGGCGGCGCGGTGCGACTGTCCCCCGCCCGGGACGATACGCGCGGCGCGCGGTTTGAATTCAGCTTTCCGCAAGAAAGGATCGCACCTTGACCATCCACTTCGGGGCGAACCGCCCCCTGCGGATCTTCATTGCCGAAGACAGCCGCTTCGACCTGCGCGATTTCGAGCGGAAGATCGCGACCTGGACGACGCCCACCCTGATCGCTTCCGTCACCGATGGCGAGGCCGCCGTCAAATGGCTCATGCGGGCGGCCGAGACCGGACGGTTTCCCGACCTCGTCGTGCTCGACCTGAACATGCCAAGGGCCGGCGGCATCCAGGTCCTGTCCTTCATCCGCAATTCGCCCGAGCTTCGGAGCCTTCCGGTCATGGTCTGGACGACCTCCGACAGCCCCTTCGACATCGGACTGGCCAAGGACCTGCATGTCGACGGCTACCTGCTCAAACGCGACACGGCGCGCGAATTGCACGCGGCGATCCATCAGTTGATCGCCGTCTGACACAGGCGCCAACGCCACCCCAGCCCCGTAGGGTGAGTGAAACCCACCACCGCGTCACGCTCCCGAATCTTGACGCAACGGCACCCAACCGCTCTCATGGTCCTGAAAGATCACGAGAAAGTCCCGCCATGCCCAAACGCACCCTGTCCGCCGTCCTTGCCCTCGGTCTCGCCGGCCCCGTTGCCGCGCAGAACGTGATGGATTGCCCGCTGGACCTCGTGCGCTGGGTGGATGAGACCACGGGCGACAGTTTCCGCGCCGATTTCGTCAGCCGCATGGGCTGGGGCATCTGCAATGGCCGCTGGGTGGATGCCGAGTATCTCGGCGACAATTGCAGCCGCCCGTCCTACATCTACTTTCTCGCAGGTACGCATTACGACCCGTCCGGGGCAGAAAGCCTGAATGTCGGCGCGCTCTGGCAAATCATACCCGCCGCGCCCTGCTGCTCGTGGACCTACGGCCTGGCCGAGGATATCGGCGCGACGATCCAGTTCCTGCCCGGGCAGGAGACCGAGGGGCAGGCCTTCGACTTCCTGCGCCCCTACCACCGCCGCAACATGCCCAGCCTGAACGACATCGGCGCGCCGGGCGAGATCCCGACCGAGTCCCGCATCGGCTACACTGGCAGCTTCGGCGGCACCTGGACCGCCGCGATCTGCGAGGACCCATGACGCGTAGGGTGGGTGAAACCCACCATCCCACGGCGGTCGCAAATCTCGCCCAATCGCACCGTGCACCCCTTCCGCCGGGTTAACAAAACCTTAACAAGAATTCATTTTTTGCGCGGTTTCAACGTGTTACGCCTCTTGTGCAACCTTGCACCGGATGCCCCGGAACCCACCCCCTTTCCATCCCGACCCTCTCGCGCCATGATCGCGCGAAACGAGTGAGGGGACATGCCGGAATGAGTTGGTGGAGCGACCTGCGCGCCTGGTGGGCCGAAGACGGCATCGCCGAATGCACCTTCCCCAACGACCCAGACGTCACCGGCCCGATCACTTTCCTCACCGAATGCAAGCTCCGCATCGGCGACGCCGCCGAGGCCGTCTTCGCCTGGCTGCAGCAGAACCTCTCCGGCGTGTTCGATGCCATCTCCGTCGCGCTGGAGCTGATGATCGACGCCATCCTCGCCCTTCTGCAGCAGCCCCCCAACACCAGCTGGATCTCCGACGACCGCCTGCGCGAGGCCACGTTTCTCTACCCGCCCGACTGGCACCCGTTCCTGATCATCGCGATCTTCACCGCGCTCGCCTGGTGGCTGCATCGCGGCTGGAAAGTGCCGGCGCTGGTGGCGATCGGTTTCCTCTTCATCGTCAACCAGGGCTATTACGAGGAGACGACGGAAAGCCTGACCCTCGTGCTGTCGGCCTGCGTCGTCTGCATGGGCCTCGGCGTACCCATCGGCATCGCCGCCGCCCACCGCCCGCGCCTCTACGCCTGGATGCGGCCCGTCCTCGACCTGATGCAGACGCTGCCGACCTTCGTCTATCTGATCCCGGCCATCGTGTTCTTCGGCATCGGCATGGTCCCCGGCCTCATCGCCACGGTGATCTTCGTCCTGCCCGCGCCGATCCGCCTGACGCATCTCGGCATTTCCTCGACCCCCACGTCGCTGCTGGAAGCCGCCGATGCCTTCGGCGCCACGGGGCGCCAGAAACTCTGGAAGGTGGAGCTTCCCTACGCCACGCCGCAGATCATGACCGGCCTGAACCAGACCATCATGCTGTCGCTTTCCATGGTTGTGATCGCCGCCCTCGTGGGCGCAGACGGCCTCGGCGTGCCGGTCGTGCGCGCGCTCAACCGGGTGGACACCGGCCTCGGCTTCGAGAGCGGGTTCATCATCGTCGTCGTGGCCATCGTCCTCGACCGCGCCCTGCGGGTGAAAACATGAAATACAACGCCTCCTGCCACTGCGGCACCGTCCGCTTCACCGCCGAGATCACCGACGGCATGGCGTCGGCCCGCCGCTGCGATTGTAGCTTCTGCACCATGCGCGGCGCGGTCGCGGTCTCCACGCCGCTCGACGGGCTGACGATCACCCAAGGCGCGGACAACCTGACGCTCTACCAGTTCAACACCCGCGCGGCAGAGCATTACTTCTGCAAGACCTGCGGCATCTACACCCATCACCGCCGTCGCTCGAACCCGAACGAATACGGGGTCAACATGGCCTGCCTCGACGGCCACACCCCGTTCGAGCTGACCGAGATCATCGTCCACGACGGCCAGAACCACCCCAATGATGGCGGCGCGTCGGACGGCGTCGCAGGCATCCTGCGCTACGAGGCCCGCCGATGAGCACCGCCGTTTCGTTCGAGAATGTCTGCATCATGTTCGGCCCGCGCCCCGCGCAGGCGCTGAAACTGGCCGACGATGGCAAGGAGCGGCCCGAAATCCAGCGCGAAACCGGCCACGTCCTGGGCGTCCACAACTGCAGCCTCGACGTGCAGGCGGGCGAGATTCTCGTCCTCATGGGTCTTTCGGGGTCCGGCAAATCCACCCTCCTGCGCGCGGTCAACGGCCTCAACCCGGTCGCGCGCGGCCGCGTGCACATCCACGACGGCGACTGGTCCACGACGCTGCCGGGCGCCCCCGCAAGCGAGTTGCGCTACCTGCGCCAGAATTGCGTCTCCATGGTGTTCCAGCAATTCGGCCTGCTGCCATGGCGCACGGTGCGCGAGAACGTGGGCCTGGGCCTCGAGCTGGCAGGGCAGGGGGCGGCGAAACGCAACGCGGCGGTGGAGAAACAGCTGGCTCTCGTCGGCCTCAGCGACTGGGCCGACCGCAAGGTGGGTGAGCTCTCGGGCGGCATGCAGCAGCGCGTGGGTCTCGCCCGCGCCTTCGTCACCGACGCGCCGATCCTGCTGATGGACGAGCCGTTCTCCGCCCTCGATCCGCTCATCCGCACCAAGCTGCAGGACGAACTTCTCGACCTGCAACGCGACCTCAAGCGCACGATCATCTTCGTCAGCCACGACCTCGACGAAGCCTTCAAGATCGGCAACCGCATCGCGATCATGGAGGGCGGGCGCATCGTGCAGGTCGGCACCCCGCGGCAGATCTTCTCGGAACCCGCCACCGATTACGTCGCCGAATTCGTCGCCAACATGAACCCGCTCGGCGTGTTGACGGCGCGCGACGTGATGCGGGAGGAGCCCTCGGACCACGCGCGGATCAATGTCGAGACCCCCGTCAAAGACATCCTGACCCGCTTCGCCGAAAGCCCGGCGCCCCTTTCGGTCGAGGAGAACGGCACGATCATCGGCACCGTCACCCCCGACAGCGTCACCGCCCGCCTCGGCACCTGAGACCCGGGCGTAACCTGCCCATCTTTGTTCCGAAAATCTGCCCGCCGGAGGCGTCCCTCACTCCGCCGCCAGCGCCTCGGTCAGCCGTTCCAGGTGCCAGTCGGTATCGCCGAGTTGTGCGTCGATCATCACCAGCCGCTTGGCGTAATGGGCCATCGGATATTCCCAGGTGATGCCGATCCCGCCATGCATCTGGATTGCCTCCTCGGCCACCAGCCGCGCGATCCGGCCCACGAGGAACTTCGCCTGCGCGACCCGCTTCGCCCCCTCCGGCCCGCCAAGGGCGGAGGCCGCGAGGATCACGATGGACCGCGCCTGTTCGATCTCGATGCCGACGTCGATCGCCCGGTGCTGCAAGGCCTGGAACGCGCCGATGGGCTGGCCGAATTGCTTGCGGGTCTTGAGGTAGTCGATCAGGATCCCCTGCACGACCTCCATCGCGCCAAGCGCCTCGGCACAGAGCGCCAGCGCGCCCGCATCCAGCGCCTCTTCCAGCGCGCCGCGCGCATCCTCCAGCAGCAATTCGCCCGGCGTGTCGTCGAGGAACACCTCAGCCGCCGGCCCGCCGTCGATCATGCCGTAGCCGGTGACCTGCGCGTCCCCTGCCTTCACCTCGAAAAGAGCCAGTTTGCCACCGGATTGCGCCGCGATCAGCAGCCGTTCTGCCCCGGCACCGCCGTAGACCACGGACTTCCGACCGGTCAGCCTGCTGCCCTCGGCCCGCGTCGCGATCCCGTCCAGATCATAGGGCGCGTCCAATTCGCCGATGCCGACGGCCAAACGCTCGCCCGCCAGAACCGGCTCCAGATCCTGCCCCGCCGCTGCCAACAGCCGCAGG
Organism: Rhodobacterales bacterium HKCCE4037; assembly: GCA_015689645.1. GTDB lineage: Bacteria > Pseudomonadota > Alphaproteobacteria > Rhodobacterales > Rhodobacteraceae > Gymnodinialimonas. The sequence goes on along the minus strand of WVSM01000007.1, from coordinate 53,377 downwards.
CCGAGGAGCGATGCAAGCACCGGCTCCGGGCAAAGCGCCTTCCCAAGCTCTTCAAAGACAACGGCAATATCGAAACCGGTTCCGCCCATGCCGCCCGCCTCCTCGGGCGCCAGCGCATAGAGCGCGCCCAGTTCGGCCAGCCCGGCCCAGGCCGCGTCTGAATGCCACGGCTCCGCATAGGCCACGTCCACCCGTTTCTCGACCGGGCAGGTATCCGCCAGGAACCGCGCCAAGGAATCCGCCAGCATCCGGCGGTCATCGCTCATCTCGAAATTCATCCCTGCATCATCCCCTTGGCCAGAATGTTGCGCTGGATCTCGTTCGACCCGCCGTAGATCGAGATCTTGCGGTTGTTGAAGTAATTCCCCGCGTTATGGGCATGGCCCTGCGGCGCTATGGCAAGGTTGTCGAGATCCTCGGACGGGAAGGGGGCCGCCGCCGGACCCAGCGCGCGGCGCGCCAGATCGTTCAATTCCTGCCGGATCACGGTGCCCTTGATCTTGAGCATCGAAGGCTCCGCGCCAAGCCGCCCGCCCGCCGCCGCCTTCGACAACATCCGCAGGTTGGTGATCTTCACCGCCTCCAGCTCTGCCTCCACGCTCGCCAGCCGGGCGGCGAAAAGCGGGTTCTCGATTAACGGCTTGCCGCGCCGCTTGACCTGCCGCGCCAGCGCCTTGACCTGCGCCAGGGCCTGTACCGAAAACCCGGTGCCCGCGATATTCGTCCGTTCATGCCCCAGCAGGAATTTCGCGATGGTCCAGCCCATGTTCTCCTCGCCCACAAGGTTTTCGACCGGCACCTTCACATCCGTGAAGAACACCTCGTTCACCTCGTAGCCGCCCTCGATCAGGCGGATCGGGCGCATCTCGATCCCCGGCGTGTCGAGGTCGATCAGCAGGAAGGAAATCCCCTCCTGCGGTTTGCCGTCGAACTTCGTGCGGACAAGGCAGAAGATGCGGTTTGCGTATTGGCCAAGCGTCGTCCACGTTTTCTGGCCGTTGACGATGTAATGATCGCCGTCGCGCTCCGCCCGCGTCTTGAGCGAGGCAAGATCGGACCCGGCCCCCGGTTCGGAATAGCCCTGGCACCACCAGTCGCGGCCATCGAGGATGCGCGGCAGATACTCCGCCTGCTGCTCGGGCGAGCCGAATTTCATCAGCACCGGCCCCAGCATCTTCAGGCCGAAGGGCACGATCCGCGGCGCGTTGGCCTTGGCGCATTCCTCCTCGAAGATATGCTGCTCGATCGGCCCCCACGCCTGTCCGCCAAAATCCTTGGGCCACGAGCCCCCAAGCCATCCCTTGTCGTTCAGGATCGCGTGCCAGCGGTCCATGTCCTCGCGCGTCGGCTCTTCGCCGCGCCCTACGCGGTCGGCGATTTCCTTCGGCAGATGTTCGGCCAGGAAGGCCTTCACCTCGGCCTGAAAGGCTTGTTCTTCGGGGGAAAAGTTCAGATCCATGGCGCCCTCCCTTGGCTTGGAAGGGAGCCTAGCATTCGCGGACGACAGCGCCAGCAAAACGCGACGTTAAAACGCCGCGCCGAGCGCTGCTTACATGGAGAACGACGTGCCGCAGCCGCAGGAGGACGTGGCGTTCGGGTTCTCGATGGTGAACCGCGCGCCGATCAGCTCCTCGGTGAAGTCGATCACCGCATCGGCCAGGAACGGCAGCGAAACGCTGTCGACCACGACCTTCTGGCCCTGGCCTTCCAGCACCAGATCGTCGTCGGCCGGGGCATCCAGCTTGATCTCGTATTGAAAGCCCGAACACCCGCCGCCCTCGACGGCCACGCGCAGGGCCTGCGGCGCCTCGGCGGTTTCGTTGATCTCCGCCAGGCGCGCGAAGGCGCGGTCGGTCACTTTGGGGGGCACATTCAGCATGTCAGATCACCTGTCGCATTCAGCGTGGTGCAAATATATGAAGGGGCAGGGGCGGGGACAAGACGAAGCCCCCAAGGCGCGCGATCGGGACCGGGGAAACCGGTTTCCGAAACATTGGCGCGAAAATGAACGAGACGAGTGCCGCGCCGGAGCCGGGCGGCAAGGAGGCATGACATGCGGGCATCCTTCGCATGCGATCCGATGGACACGCGCGGCCGCCGCGTGCCGGAAGAGGAGAGCGCCCACCGCTCCCCCTTCCAGCGCGACCGCGACCGGATCATCCATTCCTCGGCCTTCCGCCGCCTCAAGCACAAGACGCAGGTTTTCGTGGAGCACGAGGGCGATTATTTCCGTACCCGCCTGACCCATTCGCTTGAAGTGGCGCAGGTCGCCCGCACCATGGCCCGCGCGCTGGGGCTGGACGAGGACCTGACCGAAACGGTGGCGCTGGCCCATGACCTTGGCCATCCGCCCTTCGGGCATACCGGCGAGGATGCGCTGCAGGCGCTCATGGCGCCCTACGGCGGGTTCGACCACAACGCGCAGGCGCTCAGGATCGTGACCCACCTGGAGCGGCATTACGCGGAATTCGACGGGCTGAACCTGACGTGGGAGACGTTGGAAGGCATCGCCAAGCACAACGGCCCCGTCCTGCCGCCTTATCCCTGGGCACTTGAAGCCTCCTGCGACGGGCTGGACCTGGAGCTCGACACCCACGCCAGTGCCGAGGCGCAGGTCGCCGCGCTGGCCGATGACATCGCCTACAATCACCACGATCTCCATGATGGTTTGAGGGCTGAATTGTTCTCGACCGACGAACTGGCCGAATTGCCGATCCTGCGCGACTGTTTCGCGGCGGTGGATGCGAAATACCCGGGCCTGAACTATTACCGCCGCCGTCACGAGGCCCTGCGCCGCTTTTTCGGCGTCCTGGTGGAGGATGTTCTGGCCTGTGCCCGCGCTGCGTTCGCTGAAATCGATCCACAAACCCCTGTGGATATCCGCTTGGCAGGTCGTCCGATCATCCGCTTTTCCAAGGGTTTGTTCGAAGACCTGAAGGTCATCCGGACATTTTTATTCAACCGCATGTACCGCGCGCCCTCGGTCATCGTCATGCGCCGTGAGGTGACGCAGGCCGTCGAGGACCTGTTCCCCTTCTTCATGGCCAACCCGGGCGAATTGCCCAAGCAGTGGCGCAAGGACGTGGAAGACATCGCCGGTGACGAGACGGCCCTTGCGCGGATCGTGTCCGATTACATCTCCGGCATGACGGACCGGTTCGCGCTCGAGAGCCACCAGAGGTTGATCGGTGGCCCGGATCGCGGCACACTGAAATCGCCCCTATAGCTCAAATTACCGGAGCCGAACGATGTCCTTTGCTCTCCGCCTCGCCGCCCCGGCGGCGGTCCTGTTCGCGTCCCTGTCCATCGCGCAGGCTTTCCCGCAAGATGGTCAATTCTATCAAGGCTTTACCTGCCCCTCCGAGGGGTTCGAACCCGGCACGGAAAGCACCGCCTCGCTGTCCTTCCCGACGCTGTGCTTGTTCGAGCAATGCTGCGAATTGTCGAACCCGATCAACGTGCGCGACATGGACCAGATCTTCCTCTACGATGGCGCCTGCACCGCCGAAGGCGTGGATTTCGACGCCCGCCTGCTGGTGGGGGAAGCCTCCATAGACGGCATGGTGGTGGTCATCAACAATAACGCCTATACCTACGCGCGGTGCGAACCCTGACGGGCCGGTTCCGCGCGTCCATTTCCGACGCGAGGAGCTTTCCCCCATGTCCTTGAAAACCTTTTCAATTTCCGCAGTTCTCCTGCTGGCCGCAGCCGCCACCGCGCAGGCCCAGGTGGCCAATGGCCGCTACCAGATCGGCGCCTGCACCACCCACCCCGAGGAGACGGTCGTCCGGCTCGAGAACAACGTTCTGACCTTCTACGAGAGCCTCTGCACCCTGTCGAACCCGGTCCCCGTCCAGGGCACGGACGGCTATTCCTACATCGGCAATTGCGCCGGCGAGGGGCAGGAATGGACTGCCAACATGTTCCTGATCCCGCTTCAGGACGGGCAGGTCATGCGGATGATCAACGACGGCATCGTCACCGATTACCTGCGCTGCACGCCCTGACGCCCTGATTGACGCCACAGGCAGTAATGATACACCGCGCGTGACCCTTCCAAGGACACGCCCATGACCCTGTTCGACCAGATCCGCGAGGCCGTTCTCGCCGCCATCGACACGCTTTCCGCCGAGGGCACCTTGCCCGAGGGACTGGACACCCGCGCCATCACGGTCGAACCGCCCCGTGACGCGGCCCATGGCGACATGGCGACCAACGCCGCGATGGTGCTGGCGAAGCCCGCCCGGATGAAGCCCCGCGACATTGCCGAGGCGCTGGCCGCCAAGCTTGCCGATGATGATCGCATCGACAGCGCGGACGTTGCCGGGCCGGGTTTCCTCAACCTGCGCCTTTCGGCCTCCGTCTGGCACAACGTCGTGGCGGAGGTGTTGCAGAAGGGGGACGCTTTCGGGCGCGGCGCAACAGGTGAAGGTCGCCGCGTAAACGTCGAATATGTCAGCGCAAACCCCACAGGCCCGTTGCATGTCGGTCACACTCGTGGCGCGGTCTTCGGCGATGCGCTGGCCAGCCTGCTCGACGCGGCGGGCTATGACGTGACCCGCGAGTATTACATCAACGACGGCGGCGCGCAGGTCGATGTGCTCGCCCGCTCCGTCTATCTTCGCTACCTCGAAGCCCACGGGCAGGAGGTCGCGTTCGAGGATGGCACCTATCCCGGCGACTACCTGATCGAGGTGGGTGAGGCGCTCAAGGACAAGGTCGGCGACAAGTTCGTCGACAAGGGGGAGCAATTCTGGCTGGACGAGGTGCGCGACTTCGCGACCGAGCGGATGATGGAGCTGATCCGCCAAGACCTGGCGCTTCTGGGCGTAAGGATGGACGTGTTCTATTCCGAGAAATCGCTCTACGGCACTGGCCGGATCGAGGCCGCCATCGACGAATTGCGCGGCAAGGGCCTGATCTACGAAGGCGTGCTGGAACCACCAAAAGGCAAGACCCCCGACGATTGGGAACCGCGCGAACAGACGCTGTTCAAATCCACCGATCACGGCGACGACGTGGACCGCCCGGTGATGAAATCCGACGGGTCCTGGACCTATTTCGCGCCCGACATCGCGTATCATTTCGACAAGGTTTCCAGGGGCTTCCAGGAACTGATCGACGTGTTCGGGGCCGACCACGGCGGCTACGTCAAGCGCATGAAGGCGGCGGTCTCCGCCCTCAGCGACGGCAAGGTGCCGCTCGACATCAAGCTGACGCAGCTGGTCAAGCTCCGGCAGGGCGACAAGGAGTTGAAGATGTCCAAGCGGGCAGGGACCTTCGTGACCCTGCGCGATGTGGTGGAGATGGTGGGCGCCGATGTCACCCGCTTCCACATGCTCACCCGCAAGAACGACGCGCCGCTCGATTTCGACGTCGACAAGGTGCGCGAGCAATCCAAGGACAACCCCGTCTGGTATGTGCAATACGCCCATGCGCGCATCCACTCGGTGCTGCGCAAGGCCGCCGAGGCGGGGATCGAAGCGGACCCGGCCAACCTCTCCGCGATCTCCGATCCGGCCGAACTGGCGCTGGCCGCGAAACTCGCCGAATACCCCCGCATGATCGAGGCGGCAGCAGCAACGCACGAGCCGCATCGCGTCGCCTTCTACCTCTACGATCTCGCCTCGGAATTCCACGCGCTCTGGAACAAGGGCAACGCCGAGCCGCACCTGCGGTTCTTCCAGGAGGATGACTCATCGGCAACATCCGGGAAACTTTGCCTGATTTCCGCCGTGGCGATTGTCATTTCCAACGGTCTTGGTATCTTGGGCGTTACTCCGGTCGAACAAATGTGAGGCATCAAGACCTCCTGTCGCACCGGTCGAGCAGATGACAACGGGCCTCCGCAACGGCCCGGGCGAATGAGGCAGGCATGGCAGATATCCATTATTCCGGGGAGCATACCCGCGAGTCTGGTTACGACTATTCCCCTGAGCATTATTCCCACGGGCACACGAACACGGCCGGAGACGTCAACCGCGTCAGCCTGCTTGTGAACTGGGCCGGGGCGGTCGTGTCCATCGGTCTTGTGATCGGCATGGCAATCTGGGCGTGGCAACTTCTGATGCGCGACGTGACGGACGTGCCGGTAATTCGCGCCATGGAAGGTCCGATGCGCGTCGCGCCCGAAAACCCTGGCGGCTCGGTGGCCGAGAACCAGGGCCTCGCCGTCAACCGTCTGGCCGAAGGCGCCGAGGCTGCACCGGTCCCCGATCAGCTTGTACTGGCCCCGCAACCCGTCGACTTCGACGACGTGCCCGAGCTGGAGCAGGCCTTCCAGAATGCCTCCGTTGCCGCCGAGGCTGAAGAGGTAGCTCCCGAAGTCGCAGAGGTCGCGGAAGGCGCGGAAGTCGAAGCTGACATCGTGGCCGATGCGGCGCCCGAGGCCATGGCCCTGGCGACGCCCGAGGACACCGAAGCGTTGATCGAGCGTCTGCTGGCCGAAGCGCAACCCCTTGAAGGATTGGAAGAAAGTACACTTCCGAACACGGCGGACGCGCCCGATCTGGTGGCCCGCGCCGATACCATCCCGATCTCGGTCCCTGGCGTGCGCCGCTCGCCCCGTCCCGCCCTGCGCCCCGCCGGCATCCAGGCCCGTGCCGAAGCGGCCACCGCAGTTCCGGTTGTCGAGGCCGCGCTGACCGCAGGGGAGGCGCCTGCCGTGAACGACGATTTCGAGATTGCCGCCGCCGATCTGGAAACCGGCACCCGCCTTGTCCAGCTTGGCGCGTTCGACTCCGCGGATCTGGCCCGCGCCGAATGGCAGCGACTGTCGCAGAACTTCCCGGATTTCTTCATCGGTCGGGCGCGCGTCATCGAACAGGCCTCCTCCGGCGGACAGACCTTCTATCGTCTGCGGGCCCATGGCTTCGGTGATCTCTCCGCCTCGCGCCGCTTCTGTGCTGCATTGGTCGCGCAGGGGGCTGCCTGCATCCCGGTGACCGTCAGGTGACACAGGCCGCGACCATCCTCGGCTGCGAGGGGCTGAGCCTCTCGCCGGACGAGAAACGGTTCTTTGCTGAGGCGCAGCCCTGGGGCTTCATTCTCTTCGCGCGGAACGTCAACGACCCGGCGCAAGTTGCTGCCCTGACAGCAGAATTGCGGGATGCGGTCGGGTGGGAAGCGCCGGTCCTGATCGACCAGGAAGGTGGTCGCGTGCAACGCCTGCGCGCGCCCCACTGGCGTGAATGGCACCCGCCGCTCGACATGGTTGCGCGCGCGTCCGACCCGGCGCGCGCACTCTACCTGCGCTACCGCCTGATCGCCGAGGAATTGCGTGCCGTGGGCATCGACGTGCACTGCGGCCCCACCGCCGATGTCGCCCGGAGCGAGACCCACCCCTTCCTGCAAAACCGCCTTTACGGCACCGACCCCGACACGGTGATTGACCTGTGCAACGCGGTGGCCGAGGGGTTGACCGACGGCGGCATCCACCCGGTGGTCAAGCACATCCCCGGCCACGGCGCGGCCACCGTCGACAGCCACCACGACCTGCCGCGCGTATCGCTGGACCGCGAAACGCTGGACGTCACCGATTTCGCCGTCTTCGCAGAGATGGACCACATCATGATGGGCATGACCGCCCATGTCGTCTTCGAGGCGATCGACCCCGACCGCCCCGCGACGCTCTCGCCTGACGTGATGAAGGTCATCCGCGAAGACATTGATTTCGATGGCCTTCTGATGACAGACGACCTGTCGATGAACGCGCTTCCCGGCACGATTGCCGAGCGCGCTGCCGCCGCCCGGAAGGCGGGTTGCGACATGATCCTGCATTGCAACGGCGACCGCGCCGAGATGGAGCAGGTGCTCGCCAATTGCGGCCAGCTTTCCGGTGCCGCCCAGGCCCGCGCGGACACGGTCATTGCCCGCCGACCGGAGCCTCAACCGCTTGACATCCAAGCCGCCGAGAGGGACCTTTCAGCCCTTCTGGGCGGAGAGGTTTATGTCTGAAGCCGGACAACCCGCGAACACCGACGATTGGGACAGCGTCACCGCCCGCCGCGAGGCCGAGGCGCTGATCGTCGATGTCGACGGCTTCGAAGGTCCGCTCGACCTGCTCTTGACGCTGTCGCGCACCCAGAAGGTCGACCTGCGCAAGATCTCCATCCTTGCGCTGACCGAGCAATACCTTGCCTTCATCGAACAGGCCCGCCAGTTGCGCATCGAACTGGCCGCCGACTACCTCGTGATGGCCGCCTGGCTCGCCTTCCTGAAATCCAAGCTCCTGCTGCCCCCCGAACCGGGCGAGGAGGGGCCATCGGGCGAAGACCTCGCCGCGCATCTCGCCTTCCAGCTCGAACGCCTTGCCGCGATGCGCGATTGCGCCGCCAAGCTGATGGCCCGCGACCGGCTTGGCCGCGACCGCTTCGTGCGCGGCGCGCCGCAGGCGATGACGACCAACCGCAAGATCACCTATACCGCCGGCCTTCTGGACCTGATGCAGGCCTATGCCCGCATCCGCACGAAGGACGATTTCCGTCCCTACGTGATGGACCGCGAGAAGATCCTGACCATGGAAGAGGCGCTCGACCGCCTGCGCAACCTGGTGGGTTACATGGGGGAATGGGCCGATTTGATGAGCTACCTGCCAGACGGCTGGACCACGGACCCCAAGGCGCGCCGGTCCGCCACCGCCGCCAATTTCGCCGCCGCTTTGGAGTTGACGAAGGCCGGAAAGGTTGAAATCCGGCAATCCGACACGTTCGAGCCGATCCAACTGCGCCGGAAAGACACATGAGCGACGCCCCCAATAAGAAGGAAGAAAGCCTCTTCCGCGCGCCCCCGCTGGCCGAACAGGAGCGCATGATCGAGGCGCTTCTGTTCGCCTCCGCCGAGCCGGTCAGCCTCTCGGAGATGGAGGCGCGGATGCCCCACGGCTCCGACCCGGCCGAGGCGCTGGTGCTTCTGCGCAAACGCTACGAGGGGCGCGGCGTGCAGGTCGCAAAGGTGGGCGATGCCTACGCCTTCCGCACCGCCGCCGACCTCGGCTTTCTCATGGCGCGCGAGCAGGTCGAACAGCGCAAACTCTCCCGCGCGGCCATCGAAACGCTGGCCATCGTCGCCTATCATCAGCCCGTCACCCGCGCCGAAATCGAGGAGATCCGCGGCGTGTCGGTCAGCCGTGGCACCGTCGACCAGTTGATCGAGCTTGACTGGATCAAGTTCGGCCGCCGCCGGATGACGCCAGGCCGACCGGTCACCTATGTCGTGACGACTGAATTCCTCGATCATTTCGGGCTGGAGAATGCCCGCGATCTGCCGGGCCTCAAGGAGCTGCGCGAAGCGGGGCTGCTGGAAAGCCGCCCCCCCGATGGCGACCCCGAAGAGGGCCCCGACGGCGACCGGGACAAGGACACCGGCGATATGTTCGACGACGATGCCGAGGCGGCGATCGACGACGAGCTGCTTGACGACGACGATCTGTGACACGGCAGCGCCGTTCCGCCTGAGGGCAAAATGCCCCTTGGGTCCGCCGGGAAACCACGGCAGTGTGGCGCCACTCGCTTCAAGAGGAACACACCATAATGACCCCCAGATTGACCCTTTCCGCGGGCATATTGTTGCTCGCCTCCGGCGCCGCCAACGCCCAGGCAGAAGCCTATCTCTGCCCTGGTTTCGGCGATGTGGACGTGCGCGTCATGCTCATCGAAGGCACCGACGCGGCCGTCGCCGAATTCATCACCGGCGTGGACAGCCCCTCAGGCGGAAGCGACCCCGTGACTCTGCGCGCCACCCGGCGAGGGGAGGCCTTCACTTATACCGGAGGCGATCTGACGCTCAGCGGGACCGGCGATATCGCCGACCTGACGGCAGGCGACCTGACCGTGCATTGCACGCTGGAGACCGCCTCCGCGGCCCCGGTCGAGCAGCCCGTTCAGCCCGTCGAGGACAGCGAAGTTATTCAGGACCAGCCATTGGACAATGGCTCTCCTGCGTTTTCCGGTGACAGCGGCGCGGGCGAGGCGACCCCCGACGCGGCAGGCGGCGCGAACATTCCGGCCATCTCGCTCGGTGGCAACCTGCGCGCTGGTCCCGGCACCGAATTCGAGGATGTCGGAAGTCTGGAAGAAGGCGCCGAAATCATCCTTCAGGCCGACACCGGCGTTTTGTTCAACGGGTACAATTGGTTCGAGATCATTCTCCCGGACGGGCGCTCTGCCTTCCAGTGGGGCGGGGTGATCTGCGTGCCCGGCGGCGGCGTCGGCGGCGTCATCGTCGATCCGGGCGCCTGCCCGGCGCAGGGCGCGGTCCCTGCGCTGGCCGACACCGGCGCCGGTGAAGCCACCCCGGACGCAGCCGGTGCCGCCAACATTGCGGCGGTCACACTCGGTGGCAACGTCCGCTCCGGCCCCGGAACGGCCTTCCCCGATATCGGCGGCACCGAGGAAGGCGCCACCATCACGCTTCTGTCCGACAGCGGCATTGTCTTTGACGGCTACACCTGGTGGGAGATCCTGCTGCCCAACGGCGAGGTCGCATTCCAGTGGGGTGGGGTGATCTGCGTGCCCGGCGGCGGCGTGCCCGGTGTGCTCGCCAACTGCCCGTAATACGGCGAAAAAGTGGCAGAGGGGCCACAGCTTACGGCCCCTCCGCTGACCCGGGCAGGGCGTGCCCAGATTTCGCCACATTTCGCCGCCATCGCTGTCTCAAGATCAATAAAAACATATCATGAGGCAGAGCAATGGAGCGGATCGTCAGCAGCGTCATGCGCTTTTTCCAGTCGGTGGACGCGCCGAGAACCGAGATTCACGTCAACCGCATCGCGATGGGCGGCAGCCACGACCGCGCGCTTGCGGCGTTCAAGGCGGATCAGGCCCGCATCGCCAGCAAGCAGGACGGCGCGACCTTCGCCAGCAAGCGTGGCGGGAAGAAGTAGAAACCCATACGTGTCGTTGAAAAGCGCCCTCCGGGGCGCTTTTTTCTTTGCGGGTGGGCGCGGCTCGGGCAAGACTTTCGCCATTCAAATCCGGGGACCAGCATGAAAACCAAGACATTTGTGACGGCCTGCGCGGTCGGCGCGCTCGCGCCCATGGCGGCGTTGGCCAACATTACCTACGATTGCGGCGCAGCGAACGGCATTGCCTTCACGGCCACCTATTTCGACGAAGAAGACGTGATCGGCGTCGATGCGCGAAACCTGTCGAACGGCCAGGTGCAGCGTTCGGTTCTCAGCCCGGCGATCTCGGGCAGCGGCGTGCGGTTCTTCGATCCTTCGACGGGCCTTGAGTGGATCGAGCACCAAGGCACGTTCCGGCTGTTCACGGCGTCGGGGACGCAGTTCAACTGCACCCAGACCGGCGTGACCGAGCCGGGCGGCAATGCCGCTGCCGGTGGCGGCGGCGGTTTCGACCCGCAGGTCGGCCCGTTCCCCGGCTTCTCCTTCGGCGGGAACTTGCGGGGCGGTCCGGGCACGAACTTCGCCGATGTCGGCTCCACGGTCGAGCGTCAGCCGCTCACGCTGGTCAGCGACACGGGCGTCTTCTTCAACGGCTTCTCGTGGTGGGTGGTGCAGTTGCAGAACGGCCAGCAGGCCTACCAGTGGGGCGGGTTGCTCTGCGCGCCGGGGCTGGAGCTTTCGGGTATCTTCAACGACGGGTGCTGAGGCGGGGTGTTCGGCTTAATTTTCGGTTAACGAGAAAGCGAAAATCGTTCGGCGGCAATTAGGTAGCCCCCATTCACACGCGTGCGACCCGACGAGTTTGACGAAGAAAAAGGGCGCCCCGCGAGGCGCCCTTTCCATTGGTCTGACCGAAGGTCAGCAGCTGTAGTACATCTTGTACTCGATCGGGTGCGGCGTGTGCTCGTAGGCGTAAACCTCTTCCCACTTGAGCGCGCAGTAACCCTCGATCTGGTCCTTCGTGAAGACGTTGCCCTTCAGCAGGAACTCGTGATCCTTTTCCAGCTCGTCCAGCGCTTCGCGGAGCGACGCGCAGACGGTCGGGATTTCGGCCAGCTCTTCCGGCGGCAGGTCGTAGAGGTCCTTGTCCGACGGATCGCCCGGGTTGATCTTGTTCTGGATGCCGTCGAGGCCAGCCATCAGCAGGGCCGCGAAGCACAGGTAGGGGTTTGCCGACGGATCGGGGAAGCGGGCCTCGACGCGCTTCGCCTTGGGGCTCTCCGTCCACGGGATCCGCACGCAGCCCGAACGGTTGCGGGCCGAATAGGCGCGCAGAACAGGGGCTTCGAAGCCCGGGATCAGGCGCTTGTAGGAGTTGGTCGAGGGGTTCGTGAAGGCGTTCAGGGCCTTGGCGTGCTTCAGGATGCCGCCGATGAACCACAGCGCCTCGTCCGACAGGTCCGCGTACTTGTCACCCGCGAAGAGCGGCTTGCCGTCCTTCCAGATCGACATGTTGACGTGCATGCCCGTGCCGTTGTCGCCCGAGATCGGCTTCGGCATGAACGTGGCCGACTTGCCGTAGGCGTGCGCGACGTTGTGGATGACGTACTTGTATTTCTGAAGCTCGTCCGCCTGCTTGGTGAGGCTGTCGAAGATCAGGCCAAGCTCGTGCTGGCACGACGCCACCTCGTGGTGGTGCTTGTCGACCTTCATGCCGATGCGCTTCATCGTCGAGAGCATCTCGGACCGCAGGTCCTGCGCCGCGTCGGTCGGGTTCACGGGGAAGTAGCCGCCCTTGATGCCCGGACGGTGGCCCATGTTGCCCATCTCGTAGTCACTGTCGGAGTTCCACGCCGCGTCCTGGGCGTCGACCTCGTAGGAGACCTTGTTCATGCTGACCGAGAAGCGGACGTCGTCGAACAGGAAGAATTCTGCTTCCGGGCCCATGTAGGCCGCGTCGCCGATGCCGGAGGATTTCAGGTAGGCTTCGGCCAGTTGCGCCGTGCCGCGCGGGTCGCGGTTGTAGGCCTCGCCGGTGTCGGGCTCGACCACGGTGCAGTGCACGCAGATCGTCTTTTCCGCGTAGAACGGATCGACATAGGCACTTTCGGTGTCGGGCATCAGCTTCATGTCCGAAGCCTCGATGCCTTTCCAGCCGGCGATGGAGGAGCCGTCGAACATGAAGCCTTCTTCGAGGAAGTCCTCATCGACCTGATCCGCCATCACGGTGACGTGCTGCAGCTTGCCACGCGGGTCGGTGAAACGGATATCGACGTATTCCGCTTCTTCGTCCTTCATCAGTTTCAAGAAGTCTTTAGTGCTCATACTGACCTTCCCTTTGTATTCAGTTCGGCCCCGGTCGGGGGTGTTTCGTTTGATGTGGACTCAGAGCGCGTCGTCACCGGATTCGCCGGTGCGGATGCGGATCGCCTGGCTGATGTCGGAGACGAAGATCTTGCCGTCACCGATCTTGTCCGTCTTGGCCGCGTTGATGATCGTCTCGATCGCGGCGTCTGCCTGATCCTCGCTGAGGACGACCTCGATTTTCACCTTCGGCAGGAAGTCGACCACGTATTCGGCGCCGCGGTACAGCTCGGTGTGGCCCTTCTGACGGCCGAAGCCCTTGACCTCGGTCACGCTCAGGCCCTGGACGCCGATCTCCTGGAGAGCTTCTTTGACCTCATCCAGTTTGAACGGTTTGATGATTGCTTCGATTTTTTTCACGGTCCGACTCCCCTCGCCATCTCTTCACGGTTCTGACACCATCTTGGGCGAAGGGCGTCCATGCAACAGGGAAGTCCATGGCCAATCTTTGGGCAGAATCCAAAGGCCTCGACAAAAGAATAGGCGAAGCGCCTAATAAGTAAGCAAAGTTGAAACACGGTGCCATGAAGCTCCTCACCGCAGCGGAAATGCAAAACCTGGAGCGTGAGGCCATCGCCTCGGGCCGCGTCACCGGACCCGGCATGATGGAGCGGGCAGGGCAGGGGGTGGTCGAGGCTGCGCTGACGCGTTGGCCGGAGTTGCGGGACGGACCGCGACGGGCTGTGATCCTGTGCGGCCCGGGCAACAATGGCGGTGACGGCTATGTCATTGCGCGTCTCCTGCATGCGCAGATGTGGGATGTGGCCGTCCATGGCATGGGCGTGGCCGAGAGGATGCCAGCCGACGCAGGCGAGAACCGCCGGAAATGGGAAGCGCTGGGGGCGGTGCATCCGCTTGAAGCCGTCGAAGCCGAGGGTGCCGACCTGATCGTCGATGCCCTCTTCGGAACCGGCCTGACACGCGCGTTCGAGCCGCCTGACCAGCTCGGCGCGTTGTTCCATGGCCTTTTCGCCGATGGACCGACCGATTTGGCGATGCCCCCTCGCGTCGTCGCGGTGGACCTGCCCTCTGGCCTCGACGCGGACAGCGGACGCGTCTTGTGGTCCGAAAACCAATGGTGCGGAGAAATCGCGGCGCACCTGACGGTGACTTTTCACCAGCCCAAGCTGGGACACATGCTGGCGGATGGGCCGGGCTGTTGCGGCGAGCTTGTCGTTGTCGATATCGGATTGAAGGATCGGTCGCAGGGGGTCATGGCGGCGCGTTTGCCCGATCCGTTGCTGGCGGAGCCGAGCCTTTCGAAGAACGCCGCGGGCGCGCACAAATTCCACCACGGCCATGCCGTCGTGCTGACCGGTGGCATGGGGCGCACCGGCGCCGCGCGACTGGCGGCGCGGGCGGCGCTGCGGATCGGGGCAGGGCTGGTGACGCTGGCCGCCCCCGGCGCGGCGATGATGGAATGCGCGTCGCAGGTGAGCTCGTTGATGCTGCGGCGTTGCGACGGTGCGAAGGATCTCCTGGAGGTGCTGGAGGACCGCCGGATCAACGCACTTTGCATGGGGCCTGGATTGGGCGCGGGGCAGGATCGACGCGATCTGGTACGGGCTGCGTTGAGGTCAGGCCGGCACGGCCTGTCGGTGGTATTGGACGCCGATGCGCTGTCGTGTTTCGAAGGGGCTGAGGAAGACCTGGTCGCCGATCTGCCAAGCGCGGCGGTCATCACGCCGCACGGGGGGGAATTCGCCCGCGTGTTCCCGGATATCGCCGAGCGCCTTGGCGCCCGGGCCACAACCGGACCTGCCTTCTCCAAACTCGATGCGGCGCGCGCGGCGGCGTTGCGTGCGGGCTGCGTGGTGGTTTTCAAGGGGGCGGATACGGTCATCGCCGCGCCGGACGGGCAGGTAGCGATCCACGCCGCCGCCTATGAGCGGGCTGCGCCATGGTTGGCGACCGCAGGGTCCGGCGATGTGCTGGCCGGGCTCATCACCGGCCTGCTGGCGCGCGGCTTCGGCGCGTTCCAGGCCGCGCAATCCGCCGTCGTCCTGCATGCCGGGGCCGCGCGGGCGTTCGGGCCGGGCCTGATCGCCGAGGACCTGCCGGACATGATCCCGCAGGTTCTGCGAGATCTCGGAATTGACTGATCAAACAGCGGTGCGCTCGGTCTGGAAAAGACAAACGGCGCCCGTCCCGGGGCGCCGTTTGAGATCCGTGGTGGCGGTCTGCCATCGCCGACCACGGTGGAGAAGAGTGTAGCTGCCGCAGAGGCGTTACTTTGCCTTGGCCGAGACCTTCGGCTTGTCGGCGGAGGCCAGTTCCAGCCCGTCCGCATACAGGATTTCCGGTGCGCCGAAGTAGAGCGACAGCATGATCTGGCGGCCACTGGTTTCGGACGTGATGAAATTGCCATCGACGAGACGTGTGGCGGGCACGGCGGCGATGTCCTTGCCCCAGAGCGCCTTTGCGCGCCAATCGCGGACCAGGACCCGCTGGCCGGGCATCAGAGTGATATCCGTGGAGGGTTTGCCGCCAAGCGCATCTGCCGCGACCCGCACGACCGGCGTGCCTTCGGGAATGGTGTGGCGCATCACGGCCTTCAGCTTGCGCACACCACGGCGGGTGATGATGCGGTCGCCGGGGTTGAGGAATTCTACGGGGATGGCGCCGTCCGTGGTGAGGACTTGCGTTCCGGGGGCAAGACCGGCTTCGCATACGCCGGCGCTGCCACCCACACCGGCCTGCGGCCGCGGGGTTGCTTGTGTCATTTGGTAACCTGCTCGCTCGTTCGGGCACTGAGTGCCTCGTTTATGTGAGCGCGAGGTTACGGCATCGTCCTGCATCGGGCGAGCTTTTTCTTCGATGTGGAGTGCGTTGGCAGTCATGGTCTTCCCCTCAGGTTTTGCGGGTGGCAGCCCGGTGATGCGGAGAACCTCGCGGGAGATTCGGGCATAATCTGGGCGAAACCGAGTTGCGATTGGGTTAAAGCCACGGTGATTTTGCGCTCGCTTCCGACAATTCGGCCTGTTAAACGCACCGCCGATGCGGGTGTGGCGAAATTGGTAGACGCACCAGATTTAGGTTCTGGCGCCGCAAGGCGTGGGGGTTCAAGTCCCTCCACCCGCACCATTTTTTCCTCGGTCTGGCGGCGATCCGGCGACTTTGGGCGGTGCTTCAGGCTGCAGGTTGATCCTCTCGCCCGCTGCAACATGTGTCGGATTTTCCACGTGTTTTCCTGAGAACCGGCGTCGCGCCCGTCCCGGCGCGAGATGTCATGGTCGCTGACGCAAGCTGCATCCAAACGCCGAGTTCAGGCCGTGCGTCCCCGGCACCATCTTGCAGCGGCGATCCCGGCGGTGGTTCCGTCCCCGGCCGCCGCAGCCAGCCAGTTGACCGACGCCGCGCGGACATCGCCAGCGGCCCAGAGCCCCGCGGCAGAGCTTTGCATCATCACATCGACCCTGACGCGCCCTTCGGCGTCAAGATCCGCGAGGCCTTCCAGCGGGGCGGTATTCGGGGAAAGCCCGGTGAAGGCGAAAATCCCGGCGGCCTCGATATGCTCCGTCTGGCCATTCCGTTCGACCGCAACGGCCTGAAGCCCGTCATCGCCGATCAGACCTGTGACGCGGGTCTCTGCGAGGACCTCGACATCGGTATCCGCCAGCCGCGCGATCAGCATTGCCTGTGCGCCAAGCTCAGGGCCGGGATGGGCCAGCGTCACCTTTCCGACAAGCGGCAGGAGAGCCAGCGCCTCCTGCACCGCGCTGTCGCCGCCACCGGCCACCATCACTGGCTTGTCCCGGAAAAAGGGCCCATCGCAGGACGCGCAACTCGACAGGCCGCGCCCTTGGAAGGTCTCTTCCCCCTCGACGCCGAGGGACCGCAGTTGCGACCCGGCCGCCCATATGAGCGCCTGCGTGACCAATTCATCACCCTCGACGGCCACGACCCAGGCGTCGCCCTCCCGGGTGATGCCTTCGACCTCCCCCAGACGGAATTCCGCGCCCATGGCCTCTGCCTGCTCCTGCAGGGCGGGGCCAAGCTCGATGCCCGAAATTCCGTCGGGAAAGCCCGGATAATTCTCGATATGCTCGACATTGACGACCTGTCCGCCAGCACCGAGCCGGTCGATCACCAGAACGCGGCATCCATGCGCGGCGGCGGCCATGGCGGCGGACAGGCCCGCCACCCCGGCGCCGACGATGATGATGTCGTGGTCCGACACGTCCGCTACCTCCAGGCGTCGATCGAAAAGGTCCCTTGCGGCCGGGCGCCGTAGATCTGCCAATAGCCGTTCGCCTCACCGCCCGTGACCACGACATTGATCCGCTCCTTCAGGAAGACCGGGATCAATTCGTCGGGGTCAGCCTTCAGCTTGGTGGCCAGCGGCTCGACCCCGTAGGTCGCGTGGGGATAGACGTAATTCTGCACCAATTGCAGGTCCCAGAAGCGCTTGGCGGGCATCCGTGCCGTGTCGTGGATCCAGTCGATCAGCTTCTCTTTCGTGTCGAAGCCGCCACGCGTCACGAACTGACGGGCGCAGATCGGGTCGAGCACCAGGATGGGCGCGGTGATCTGGTCGGTGCCAAGAAGCATGTCGCGGACATGCTCCTGCCAATGCGTCTCGCGCAGGCCGAGGCTGAACGTGGTCGTCCGGTTGCCGAAGAAGATCGAGACGGTACTGTCCTCGGCCTTGTGGCCATGCTGGACGTGCAGCGGCTCCCACGGCGACCGCTCCTCGTTCTCGGCGAAGGTGAGGTTCTGGTAGGTGTGCCCGGACCCGAGCGAGCCCATGTAGGTCTCTCCGGGTACCGATCCGCCTTGACCGTTCTGGCTGAGCAGGCCGTAGGCGCGTCCGATCGTGGCGTTGGCGTGGTTGTAGGGACCCATCGCGCCGATACCGCAATTCATCCCGATCTCGTGCCGGATTGGGCCGTTGACGACCGCCATGGCGGCGCCGGAAGACGAGGTCGAGCCGCGCGCGGTCACGCCCGAGGCCGCGAGCGCGAGGATGACCGGAAAATACTCAGGTTTCGCTCCGGCCATCACCGCGTTCACGGCGACCTTCTCTACCGTGTATTCCCATTGTCCGCGGTTCTTCGTGGGCTCCATCCGGCCCACGACCTCGTCCGGCTTGCGGCTGGTGCCCTTCAACATCGCCTCGACCCGCTTGTCAGTCGGAATGACGATGGGCAGGAAATCGGTCCAGTTGCGTTCGATGAACGCGGCCTGAAGCTCTTCCTCCGTTCCGGTGAAATCCACTTCGCGCGGAGTCGAGCGGTCGAATTTCAGCTGCTTGTCACCCGGCGGCGGCGCTTCGGTCAGCGCGGTGATGATCTCCTGCATGACGGGCAGGCCGGTCCTCGGATCGTCGCCCGCGACATAGGCCTGCAATTCCGCCTCGGTCTTACCCATCACGGGCTGCGGCACGAAGGCGAAGGGCAGTTGCGGCAGCCCGCCCATCCGCGCGACGGACCGGACGACACGGTCGAACTTCTCGGTATGCACGGCGACGGCAGGCACGCGGTATTTCGTCTCGAGCGTGATGGCATGGGTGGTGACGGCGGGGGCGCATGTGGAACAATGCCCGACGCCTACGATGGCAACGCCGTTTTCGGCCTTGATCCGTTCCCACAGGTCCGGGTCGTCGTCGGCATAGGTGCGTGCCAATTGCACCATTTCCGTCTCAAGGTCGGGCATGTGTTCCGCGAACCACGCGGCGACCTGTTTCAGCAATTCGGCGCTGTCGTCGAACCGCGTATCAACGAGAAACACCTTGCGGCCCGAAAGGCGTCCGGAGCGCGGGGCAGGGGACTTGGCCGAAACCTTGGGCGGGTAGCCCACCGGGTTCAGGACAGTTTCGGTCCGGGTCTGCTTGTCGTCGAGCATGGGTGCGCTCCTTCATTCTGCGGCACCGGCGGCGAGCATCTCGCTCCAGCGTCGGTGCAATTCGGGCATGTCGGGACCCTGTGGATAATCGAGCGTTCCGTCATCCGGGCGTGGCAGCCACGCCGCCCGCTGATCGGAAAAAATGTGGCCCGCCGGACGCAGCCAGTCGGGATCGTCCAGCGTTCCGGGCTTGATGACCACGATCGCGCTGCCGTCGATCTGATGGGTGACCCGCGTGCCGCATCTCTCGCAGAACCGTCGCGTCGAGGCGCGGCCAGAGCCCCCCGTCCAGGAAAGGTCGACAAGCGGCCCCGCGATTTCGACGCTTTCATGGGGAACCTGCAACGACATCCCGAAGGCGCTGCCTGATTGCCTGCGGCAATCATCGCAATGGCAGACGTAGCAAGTCACGGGCGGCGCGGTGATCCGGTAGCGCACCGCCCCGCACTGGCAGCCTCCTGCCAGGGGCAAGGGGGGGAGCGTCACGGGAGTGGCCGCCGTCTGGGTCATATCGTCAGCACAAGGTATTCGCCCTCGGCCTCCACGGGAAAGGTTTCGACGCTGTACTTGCCTTCGACCCGTCCGTCGGCCTGCTGGACATTTACCTCGAACGGCTTCACCCGCACACGGTTCGGGTCGCAATAGCTGCGCCCTGTTTCGAGGTCGAATTCCCAGCCATGCCAGGGACAGCGCACCATCACGCGGTCCTCGTCGACGGTGAAGGCCCCGGGCGCGTCGGCATCGACGAAGGCGGCGATCCTGCCGCGGCACAGGTCCGCGCCCTCGTGCGGGCAGCGGTTCGTGACGGCGCGAAAGGCTGTCCCGGTGTTGAAGACCGCGATCTCGCGGCCCTCGACCTCGACCCGTTTCGACGAGCCGGGCGCGATGTCTTCAGCGCGGCAGATGACGTGTCGTCCCATGGATCAGAGCCCGTAGACCGAGCGGGCAGTGCCCCGCATGATCGCCGTCATGTCAACTTCGCTGAGACCCACGCGGAAGGTGCGTTCGGGATGGTCGAAATCCCAATGCGGGTAATCGGTGGAGAACATCAACCGATCGACTCCGATCCAGTCGATCAGGTTCTTGACGTGGCGCGGGTTGGGCGGCTCTTCCACCGGCTGGGTCGTGACCCAGACATTGCGGCGCACGTATTCCGACGGGCGCATCTTCACATGTGGAACCTCGCTGCGCATCTCCTCCCACTCGCGGTCCATCCGCCACACCAGCGGCGCGAGCCAGGCGAAACCACCTTCGACGAGTACGAGTTTCAACTTCGGGAAACGCTCGAACACACCTTCGAAGATCATCGACACCAGCACGGTCTGCGCAACGTGGGCGAAGGAATAATGCTCCTCCACGTAGAAGCTGGCCCACCCGGACGCGCTATTTGCGCGCTGGCCGTAGGCGGCCGAGTGCATGCCGACGGGCAGGTCGAGCGCCTCGCAGGCTTCCCAGATTGGCCAGTAGCGGCGGCGACCGGCGGGTTCGATGCTTTTTGGTACGAAGGCCACCTGCACGAAGCGGGGGTCCTTCTTCCGTTCCTCTATCTCCTTGAGCGATAGGCCGGCATCCTCCTGCGGAATGCAGATGCCGCCCTTGAGCCGCGGGTCGGGCCCGCACCACTTGTCGATCTGCCAGTCATTGTACGCCGCACAGACCGCCGCGCCCTGTTCGAGGTTCATCAGCGAAGGCCCCGCATTCAACGCGTGCAGGAGGCCATGTTCGATATTCAGCGGGTCCAGATGCTGTTCCTGCATGAAGGCGAGGTTCGAGGCCGCAGGCCCGCCATCGGGGGGATAGCTGTCCTGCCGCATGCCATTGCCCATGCGGGGATAGGGTAGCGCCGCGTAGAACGGGTTGGGGCTGCGCATCCCGTAGTCTTTCAGGTGATCGCGCCACCTGAGCGGCAGGAACGGCAGGATCTCCTGCGGAGTGGACAGGGCCGGGTGGATGTCACAATCGACGACACCCAGCTTGGCGTCCGTCTTGTTGTCCTTTTCCAGAACGGCGGTTGTCATGTCACACCTCCAGTCGGGGATAGGTTTCCTGAGGATTTTTGCGCGCGATCACCGGGGAGAGATCTTTCGGGATCGCGCGCGGCCAGGCCCCCGCCGGCCCGGCATGGGCGTGCGGGAAGTCACTGGCGTAGAGCAGCATGTCGGCGGAGCCGATGACATCGACGATGCTTTGATCGGCCTCCATCTCGGGCGGCGCGTCGAAGGGTGCGATGGTCAGGCGAAGC
Source organism: Rhodobacterales bacterium HKCCE4037 (assembly GCA_015689645.1). GTDB lineage: Bacteria > Pseudomonadota > Alphaproteobacteria > Rhodobacterales > Rhodobacteraceae > Gymnodinialimonas. The sequence continues at coordinate 32,083 of WVSM01000007.1, read as the reverse complement.
TGGCGTTCGAGGATCTTCTCGGGGCTTTCCTTGATCCAGGGCGTTTCCACACGCGCGCCGCGCCAGTCTTTCGCCACGCGCCACGACATGCCGAACAGCCAGCTTGCCCCGGTGCCGGCCATGACGATCTTCATGTCGGCAAACTCGGTCATCACACCTTCGGACAGAAGGCTCATCGTCTGGCTTGCGGCGCCTTGCGCCATGTGGATGCGTTCTTCGACCAGGAAGGACGGGAAGCCGGCCTGGCTCGGCGCGTGGCGGTACGTATGGCCGGGCTGCACGTTGAGCGCGAAACCCGCGTCAGCAGCGGCCTTGTAGATCGGCCAGTTGGCGCGCTGGCCGAGCGGTCGTTCGCCCATCGCCAGCGCGGTCACCGCGACGAAACGTCGATCATTGGCATAACGGCGGATCTCTTCGGCAGCGGCTTCAGGATGCTGGAACGGCACCACAAGCGCCGCGCGCAACCGTGGGTCGCGGTCGAGCCAGTCTGCCGCGAGCCAGCGGTTCGTGGCCTGACAGAAGGCATCGGCCATGTAGGGATCGTAAAGCGCCTGTGTTCCGTTCACGAGCGTCAGGATACCCGCCGAAAGCCCGTTCGGGTCGAGCAGGTTGCGGGCCAGATCCTCGGCGCTGTCGTTCATCCCCTCTCCGCGCCGATAGGGAGGCAGGGACACCGGATGGCTCGTCAGTTCCAGCCTGTCGATATTCCGATAGGGCACCTGTTCGCGCCAGTACGCATCGAAAAAGGGCATCAGGTCGTCGCGCACGGGAAGACGGGGGTGGATGTCGCAATCGACCGCGCCGAGGCCCGTTATGGGGTCCGTGGTGGGTTGCGTATCGTCGAGCATGGGTATCTCCTTCCGTGTCAGAGGAAAAACGGCGGCTCGAACCGCGTGTGAAGCATCCGGTCGTAAAGAACATATAGAACAACCCAGATGCCGAACGAGTAGACGGCCGTCCAAAGCAGCGAGTATCTGCCCCAGAACTTCATGAAGAAGGCGGCAAAGGCGATGACCGCAGCATAGGTGCCGATCCAGGGCGTCGCTGCGACCATGACGGCGATCATCGCGAATATCGCAAGCTCGGATCGGTTTTCAGCAAGGAATCCCCCGATGGTCCCGCCGGCTTCACCGTCTTCGGCCCGTGCGAAGCGGCGCTGTTTCGTGAAATCGGACCCGATCACGAAGGCCATGGTGATGAGCCCCATGATCCCGACGAAGATCGGCGTGATCCGGCTCAGCGGCGTCCAGTCCAGCGCCAGCCAGATGGCGACCGCGAAAACCACGCACATAATCACGGCCATCAGGCTCGAGAGGTAGAGGCTGCCCCGGCTTTCGCGCGTGATCTCGATATTGAAATCCGAAAGCCTCTTCCGGGTCTGCTTGACCGCGAGGAAGAAGACCACGCTGACGACCGCCAGCAGGATCAGGACGGTCGGACGCTGGATCACCTCAAGTGGCGTGTAGCTCTGGTAGGTGATCGACATGGCGTTTTCCATGATCGGACCGAGCACGAAACCGAGGATGAAGGGCGGGCGCGGCCAGCCGCCGGTCTTCATCAGGTAGCCGAAAAGCCCGACCGACAGGAGTACGATCCAGGTGAACATGGACGGCTGCCAAAGCCACGATCCCATGAAGATGAACATGATGACTGCGGGCACGACGAGGTTGCCGTCGATGAACGCGGCGCGCGCGACCTGTCGGCCCCAGACCGCGAGAACGGCGGCCCCGATCAGGTTGGCGATGATGATCGTCCAGACCATCGAATAGGTGACGTCGAGGTTGGTCTCGAGCATGCTGCGGCCCGGAGCAAAGCCGTGGATCGTAAGGGCGCCAAGCAGGATCGCCATGGCACCGGACCCCGGAATGCCGAATGCCAGCGTCGGGATCAGCGAACCGCCGAGAACCGCGTTGTTGGCGCTTTCCGGACCGATCACGCCGCGGATGTCGCCCTTGCCGAACTGCGAACGATCCTTGGCGCTCTGCACGGCGTGGCCGTAGGCGAGCCAGTCCACCACAGCGGATCCGATACCGGGCAGCATCCCGGTATAGACCCCCAGAAGCGAGCAGCGGATCGCGAGCCACTTGTTCTTCATCGCCTCGCGCACGCCTTGCAGGAGGCTGTCGTTTTCGGCGCGGGTGTCGCCGATATGCGCAATCGAGGTGCGGCGCGCCGCAAGCTCCATCATCTCGGGGATGCCGAAAAGTCCGAGGAAGATCGGTACCAGCGGCAGACCATCCAGCAGATCGGGATTGCCGAACCAGTAGCGCGGCGTGGACGATGCCACGGGATAGCCGATCTGGCTCAGCAGCAGGCCAAGCGCAGCTGCGCCAATCCCTTTCGAGACCGCGTTGCCGGAGACCGCTCCAACCATCACGAGGCCGAGAAGGGACAGCAGGAAGAATTCGGGTGACCCAAAGGCAAGAATGATCCACAGGGCGATCGGAAGGGACAGGGCCATCGCGATGCCCCCCAAAACGCCGCCGAAGGCCGAGCAGAAGAACGCCGCCCCGAGAGCGGTCTGTGCGAGCCCGCGCTTGGCCATCTGGTGGCCGTCGAGAACCGTGGCCTGGCTCGCAATCGTGCCGGGAATACCCAGCATGACCGATGATACCGTGTCCGATGTGGACACGACGGCGAAAAGCCCCAGCAACATCGCAAGCGCCGGTGCGGGCTCCATGCCGAACGTGAAGGGCAGAAGGATCACCATGCCCGTGACACCGCCCAATCCCGGAACGATGCCGAGCCAGAGCCCGAGCAGGATGCCCGCGAACAGGTAAAGGATCGCCGGAAACGAGACGATGAGAACGAGCCCGTCGAAGAAGCTCTGCAGCATGGTGGACTCCAAGCCCGCGATCGAGGGAGGGGGCCGCACCCGTCCGGGCGCGGCCCCGCTAAGCCTGACGTGCGATCAGCCTTCCATCTCGGCGATGTAGGCGCGCATCGTTTCGCGCAGCTCTTCCGGTGTGTTCTGCACGGTGTTCACGATATCGAGCATCTGCTCGTAGAGCACGATGTTCGGCTCGCCCCCGAAAACGTTGGTCGCCGCCTCCAGATACTCGGGCGATTGAACCGCTTCGGCGAAGCTTTCGCGCAGCATGGCGAGGTGCTCCTCGGACGTGCCCGGAGGGGCCATGACCAGCCAGTTGACCGGGGCGGAGGCTTCACTGTGGAACATGATCATGTCCCAGATCGGGCCGGACGGGGTCTCGCCCAGTTGCGCGGCGAGATATTCGGTCACCGTCGGGAAGGCGCCACCAAAGGCTTCGATGGGCTGTTCCGCGCCGTCCTCGTCGATCCGGCCGATGTGATAGATGCCCGTGGTCTCGCCGGCCGCGATCGGCCCGTCCCGTAGGTCCTGAAGATAGATCGAGACAGTCGCGGGGTAGGCTTCGATCTCACCCCGCTCCATCGCCGCCCGCAGAGGGCCATCGCCGCCCATTCCGGACACGAAGGACCAGTCGACGCCCAGAAGGTCGAGCACGCCGGCCATCTGCATCGAAGGGGCCGAACGCGGCGAGAAGCCGCCGAACCGCAGCGACTCCAGGTTTGCGAAGGCGTCTCCGTCCGCGGCTACCTCTGCATCCACATGCGTGAAGAAGGCCGCGCCGCCGATGCCGCCGATGATACCCGCATCCTGGAACGGGATCTGCAATTCTTCGGGGTCGAGGATGCGTGTGGTGCCCTGCCATGCCACGTAGCCGATGGTGAGGCCATCGGGACGCGAGTTCATGACCTGTTGAATCCCTCGGGTCAGGGCGCCGCCTTCGACGGACTGGACGACGATCGTCGGGTTGCCTTCCATCGTCTGAGCCCAGACATCGGCCAGAACCTGGCTCGACAATCCGGTGGAGCCACCGGGAGCAGCGTTGTGGACAATGGTGACGGTCTCACCCTCGAGGTCGATGACCTGCGACATGGCGGTGCCTGCGGACAGCAAAAGTCCAAGGCTTGCTGCGCCCAGAACGCCCCGCAGAGAAAGTGGTGAAGTGGTATTCATTATATCCTCCCAGATGGTTCGGGCCCTGTAGCCCGGTCACTTAAAGTATACAGTCTTGTGCGGCCTTGTATTTTCGCGCGTTGGCGAATCGTCGCTTTCGGATCGTAAAGAGTGCTGCATTTGCCTTGCATCAAAGGCTCTGCCGGCAATCTGACGTGTCCCGAGCGGCTTTGGCCTCTCCTTGCTCGTCCAAGATCTATGTATACCAGATTCGGGCGAGCGTGTTAACTTTCCGTCGCGTGCAGGCACCGGTCTGCTTCGGCTGCCGACCCGCGGAGTTCCATGCTGGAATGAGCTCTTCATGCGAATTTGGCCGATTTTCGGCCTCCGGACGGACCCAACTTTTCCCGAAAGTGAAGCACGTCTTTTGCCAAAATAGTGTGCAATGTATACGTTCGAGGCGAGCTGGACGACGTCGGCGCGCTTTCGGGCATTTTCCCGGGGGGCATTTCCAGCGTCCGGAAGTTGGTGGAAGAAGGGCGAATGCAGAACAGCAACAGGGCCAATTCACAAACGATGCGGGCGGCGATCGCCCTCCGGCATCGCATCCTCGACGGAAATTACAGCGGCGGGTCCAGGATCTACGAGGCCGAGATTGCGGGCGATCTGGGCATTTCGCGCACCCCCGTCCGCGCGGCCATGTCCTGGCTGGCTGAAGAAGGGCTGATCGAGCGGGGCGAAAGCGGCGGCTTCGTCGTGCGCACCTTTGCCTACGAGGATTTTGCCGACACGATTCAGCTGCGTGGCATCCTTGAAGGTACGGCAGCGCGCTTCGCGGCGGAGCGTGGACTATCGGACCGTCAGGCTCGGGATGCCGAGGCGCTCATGGCAAAGTTGGACCGTTGCGTCGCGGCGCTTCCGGAGAATCTGGACTTCGACGACTACTCTGCCCTGAACATGAAATTTCACGACATGCTGGCGCAGATGTCGGGCTCGTCCGTTATCGCGACGGAGCTGGAGCGGATCAAGCGCCTGCCTTTCGCGTCGCCCTCTGCCTTCTTGCCGCAGGACCGTCGACCCTCGGAATTTGCCGAAGGCCTGCGCGCGGCGCAAGCGCAGCATCGCGAGATCCTTGCGTCGATCAAAGCGCGGGAAGGAACCCGGGCCGAGGCGATCACGCGCGAACATGCCCGCACGGCGCTCGCCAATCTCAGGCGTCTCACCAAGAGCACTGAGGCCGAGTCCGTGGGCGTGACTGCGCTGGCGCTGCTCCGCCAGGACGCGGGCGCGGCATGATCGCTTAATCGGCGCAAGTTCCGTCAGGACGTCGGTGCCAATACAGTTGCGCGCCATGCTCTCGCCTTGCAATGAAAGGGCTTGCATTGGCAGGCTGACCTGAAGGATGCACCTGGGGCAGGGGCCGAAAGGTGCAATCGGGCAGGGACGACATGAGCGAACAGACCAGATCCGTGCCAACGCTTGAGGACGTGGCCCGCCTTGCCGCGGTCTCGACCGCAACGGTTTCGCGTTGCCTCAACTTTCCAGACCGCGTGTCGTCGCGAACCCGCGCCAGGGTTCAGGAGGCGATTGACACCTTGGGGTATTCACCGAATTTCGGCGCCCGTGTGATGGCGTCGCAACGCACGCGAACCATCGGGGCGATCATCCCGACGATGGAGAATGCGATATTCGCGCGCGGCATCCAGGCATTTCAGGAAGAGCTTGACCGTGCCGGATACACCTTGCTGGTGGCCAGCTCGGCCTATCGAACCGACCTCGAGGAGCGTCAGGTAAGGGCGCTGGTCGCGCGAGGGGCCGATGCGCTCCTGTTGATCGGCTACGATCGCGCCGCGGCGATTTCCGAATTCATCGCGATGCGCAACGTGCCCACCTTGATCACATGGGCGTACGATCCGACACGAACGGAGCCGAGCGTTGGCTTCGACAATCGCGGCGCAATGCGGACGCTGACACGGGAGGTGCTGAACCTCGGTCACCGCCGCATCGCGATGATCGCTGCGGAAACGGAAACCAACGATCGCGCGGCAGAACGGCTGCGCGGGGTGCAGGACGCGGTGGCGGAGGCGGGATTGTCCCGCGACAGTCTCGTGATCCACCTGACGCGTTACGGGATCGACACCGGGGCTGCGGGCTTTGCGGAGGTGATGCGCAACGACACCCCGCCGACCGCGGTGCTCTGCGCCAACGATGTGCTGGCCGTGGGCGCGATGAAACAGGCACGGGCCATGGGATTGGATGTGCCGGGCGATGTTTCGATCACCGGGTTCGACGATCTGGAATTGTCGCAGGTGACCTTTCCCGAGATTGCCACGGTTCGGGTGCCGCACCGTGACATGGGCCGCCGCGCCGCCCGCGCGCTGGTCGGTCTGCTCGAGGAGGGCACGCCGCTGGAAAGCGAATGCCTTACGACCGAGGTGTTGCGGCGTGGATCGCTTGGGCCAGCCCCCGCCGGTCAAGCAACCTGAGCCGTCCGCCAGTGGGCCATCGCGTCGGTCGCCGGGAGGTCGCGTAGAACCAGGACGCCGAGCAATCCGACCTCACCCGCAATCAGGAAGCTGCCGTCGTCATATGGCGGCCGTGGCACGGCCAATGCGCCGTCGGTCTCGAGGCTGGCGGTGAGCGAACAGGTTGGCGCAGTGGCGCGGTCGAGCATGTCGGACACGCTTGGAAAAACACGCTCGATGTCCTCCTCGTTGCCGGTAAGGGTCGCGATCGCGTCCTCGGCCATGAGGAAACTCGCCTCGACCTGTTCGGGATGCCGGCGGGCGAAATCCACGATGCGCGTCTGCAAATCGGGTAAGGCGGCCACGCTCGAACCGACGAATGCGATCAGATCAGGAGCGGCGATGCCCAACCCGTCGAACGGCGCGCCCGGCCCGCAGGGCGTGACGTCGACCCGGTCCAGGGGGGCAGCGGCGCAGAGGGATAGAAGCGCCTTGCCAACGTCGGCGCGATGTTCGGCGCCCAAGGGCCTGTTCCAGGGAAGGCCACGCGCGCTGGCATGCTCCATCCGATGCAATCGGCGGTTGCTGACGAGGAACGAAATCTCTCCGCGCTTGTGCTGCAACAGAAACCGCCGCGGCAGGATCGTGCGATTGAAGGCCTCAAGCAACGTCGGAAGGTCCCGCACACCGCCAGTGACAGCGCCGACCCGGGCCACGACATTGAGCGTGGCGCATATGCGGTCGATGTTTGTCATGCGGCCAGCGCGTTTGGCGCAAAGCTCGCGACGAGTTGGCGGAGCGCCTCGAGCAAAGGGCGCGGATCGGCATCCGGCGGTGCAAAGGCTGTCAGGGCGAGGTCCGACGGCCGAGTCTCTCGCACAACCAGCCGCGTGCTTTCCGGGGTACAGAAGATCATGTGGTCCGCGCCGGCTCCGGCCACGGTCAGGGCGTCCCGGGCAAAACAGCTCACGGCGTCCAGATATTCCTGTGGGTAGGTCAGTTCCCCATGGGCGAGCAACATTGTTCCGACCCGAAGGTCACTGAGCGCAAGAAGGGCGCAGGACGGGTTCGCGGTGCAGAACGCGCGGAGCATATCGTGGGCAGCCTCGGCCATGGCTCAGATCAACGGCCTGTTCTCGGAGGCGCGCCGACGGGCCGGGCGACCGCCTTTCAACGAGACCACGCGGCGTGGCACGACGGGCCGTGGGAGGTCCGGCGTATCGGTGGATGTGTCCGGCGCGACCGTAGGTTCGGGGCGCGGCGTTTCATGGGCCAGCAGATCGTCGAGCGCCTCAAACACCTTGTCGAGGCCGGAGGCCTCACACGCCCAAGGCGGCTCACTGACGGACAGAAGAGCGACGGGCAGGATATGCCGGAATCTTGCAGAGGCTTCGCCGCGGATCCGCCGCAGCACGCGCGCCCGGTCCGCTACGCCGACCTTGTCGATCCGCGTCAGCAGCAGAAGCGAACGTTGGTGGAGCCGGGCCGGCATCGCGTCCCAGATCGCGGCCTCCGATTGCCGCCACGCCTGCGTCGCTGGCGTGCACCAGATGGCAACGTCCACCTCGGGGAGGATTGCATCCCATGCGGTCGCGGGCATGTTCGGGTCCGAGCTTCCCGGCAGATCGAGCAAGTCGAACCGGCGCAGGATCGGCGCGTCCAAAGGGACGTCGATGGCCTGCGTGCCGTCGACCGAAGCAACGGTTCCGGCAATTCCCGGCAGCGTGTGCTTGGTGCCGTCTTCACATTTGCGCGTCGGGGCGCCCGTGCCGAAGCGATACCATAGCGCCGGCATCTGGGTGGCGGTCGCCTTCACCGGCGATTGCGCCCGTCCCAGTAGCACGTTAGCCAGCGTGCTTTTCCCGGCTGAGAATTCGCCAAGCAGGGCAACACGCGCTGGTCTTGGATCGTCGTTCATCATGCTCTCCTCGCATCGATTTGGCTCGTGCCGAGATCGACAAGCAGACCGTAGGCCGCTTTCAGGGAACCTGCCCGGATCGCGGCTTTCTTCGCCTGTTCCGCGCGCAGATGATCGAGGTCGCAGAGCGGCTGCTCAGCAAGGCCAAGAACCACGCTACGCTGCTCACCGATGAACGCTTTCAACTCCACCAGGAGAGCTTCCGCATGGGGCAGCGCGTGATCGTCGGAAAGGGCTGTGACCATCGGCGAAATCTCCGCCTCGATCAGCGAGCGGAATTCCTCGGCGTAGGTCGTGTAGTCGCGCCGCCGTCGCCACCATCGGCTCCACCAGCTTCCCTTGATGTCGAGTGCGATGGTTCGGCCAAGGATCACCGGCGTCGGCGCGTCGGGCACCGGCGGCGCTTCAAGGGCAAAACCTGTATGGCTCAGGCCGAACGCCTCTTCGAAGAGTGCCTGTATCTGTAGCGCGCTGTCGCGATACATCGCTTCCGCGGCCTTGTGCAACCTGGCGCAGAAAACGGTGTAGCCGGATTTCAGGAGCAGCCGCAGACCGATGGGGTCATAAGTCCATTCGATCTCTTGCCCGAAGGTTTCGAGGTGACGGACAAGGGCGGTCGTGCCCCGGCTGACGAAGGCGTCCTGTGCCTTGCGCAAGCGCAGGTCAAGATCGGAGCTCATGGCAGAAAGCACCTGTTCCAGTTTGCGTTCCGCGTCCTCAGCCAGGTGGTCGAGCGCGGCGGCGAGGCGGCCCGCGTCGACGCGATTGGCGCTCCTTTCGACCAACCGGCGCTCGTCGATGACGGCTGCGGCAGTGAGCGCCGAGGCAATGTTTCGTGCGGCACCCGAGATGTGGGCAACCTTTGCCGCGCCTTCACCCGCGACGATCCGGTCGGCAATGGCCTGACCGAGCGCGGGCAGCCCCGACAGCCCCCAGACCATCGCGGCGGTGTCCTTGTCGAGCCCGCCCTGTGTGGCTTGCGCACGGGCCCAATTTAGCAATGCCGCAGCACTGTCACGGCCCATGGTCCGTAAATCGCCGGCCAAGGCTGCATTTGCCCATCGTGCGCTTCCAAACAGGATCTCTGCGTCGGTCGGCACGTTGAGGGATTTCAATGTCGCCTGAATTGAAACGCGGATTTCCGGGATGTCGCCGGCCGGATCGGTCAATTCGTCGATGCGGTTGACGAAGATGATCACGTCGCGGGACGGCACGTTGGCGATCAACCTCACAAGCGCGAGGTCGACGTTCGACAAAGCCTGATGCGCCGAAAGGACAACCACGCACAGCCGGCTGCCCCGGATCGCGTTCACGGTGATCTGTTCGCGCACCATGAACGTGTCGTTCACGCCCGGCGTATCGCGAAGGCAAATCGGCATGGGGAGGGCGGGCTGGCAGACCGATAGTTCCGCCGAACGGGTGATATCGGCAAAGCGCCCCTGCGCCGGATCGCCATCGGCCTCGTCGCCCAGGCAGACATAGCGCTGCACCAATTCCGCATCGACATAACCGTAGTCGTGGGTCTGTCCGAGCAGCATCTCGAACTGGTCGCCGAGCCTTTGGCGCGCCGCCGCTCGCATCGCCGCAAGCTGCCCGCGCACTTTCTCGAGCTCCTGATCCGCGCCCGCGCGGCTCGCCAGCTCCCCCACCCGCCCGCCGGTCGACAGCAGGTTCTCCCATTCGGCATCGGTGAAGAAGCGGAACTGCGCCTTTTCCTGCGATCCGGAGCGGCGGGGGGAGAGGTTCACCGAGGTCACGACCGATGTCCACGGATTGATGTCGGATGGCAGCAACCCGATTTTCCCCGCCATAGCGTTGGCCAGCGAGGTCTTGCCAGCCTTGACCTGTCCGATCAGGGTCACCGAAGGCGCATAGGCACGGATGTCCTGCCGAAGGGTCCGGATCTGCGTCTCGTAGGTTTCTCCTCCCGCCAGTCGCAAGTGGTCGAGCGACGCTTGCAGACGCGACAGGTCCCGTGCCAGTGGGTTGAGACCACGGTAGGCCTGCGCAAGAAGGGCCTGATGCGGGGCGAGGCCCTGAATGTCGGGCTCATGTTTCATGCCGCCATTCCCATGCCCCGGTGGCATTGGTCGAAAGCCACCCTCATCTGGTGAAGGAGGCCCGCCGCATCCTCCACCTGTTCGGCACCGTTCTCCATTTGCAGCAAGACGATCTGGTCCGCCGCCTCTTCGATTATCAGCGAAAGGGCTTCGAGTTCCGGCAGATCGTCGGGCCAACCGCTGGCGCGGTCCCGCAGGCCTTCGGCGGTTTCGGCGCAATGGCCGAGGGCGGCTTCGGCCCAAGCCTCCGGCTCTTCGACTGCGGCCCACGTCAGATCTTCGGCAAGGGAGCGGGCGCGACGGCTGAGGAAAAGCGTCGGTTCAGAAAGGATCTCGCTCAGGTAGGCAAGCTGTGCCGCGCTGCGATCGGCCAGAACAGGACCGTTCGGCAGGGGTGCGTCGGGCAGGTCAGTCACCAGCGGCCCAAGTCGGTGCAACACCATCTGCGCCGCATCCATATCCGCCAGCCGCGCTTCGTCGATATCTGCATCCAACTGACTCAGGAGCGGTGCAATATCGCCGGGCAGGGGGATGTGAAGGACGGTTGTGAAACCGCTGGCAGGGCCGGCATCGCAGCGTTCGTCCTCGGGCCGGGTTTCCAACAGATAGGCGCGGTGCATCAGCCGCTCCGGCGCATTGGCCCAGATCCCCGCATCGACAACGCCGAAGGATGGCGTGCACCAGACAGCGATTTCGGTCCTCCGCGCGGCCCAGGACAGGGCTGGCCGGTGCATCGCGGGATCGGCCTCGAGCGTGAGAGCGAGGATCGACATGCGGCGCAGGATTTCTGCCGGAGCATCTATCTGCAGAAACACCGGTGCCTCGGACAGAAGGGCGACACTCGGCCAGCCGTCTGAGGATTTCAATTGGCCGTCTTCCAGCGTGGCCTGGGTTCGGATCACTGGACCGTGACGGATTTCAATGGCCGGCGGCAGGGCGAGGCCGTCGGGCGCGAAGTCGGTGTCCAGAATGCTGTAGAGGATGGTGCGCAGATCGCTCTGGACCGGCCCCATCAGGCAGACGCGCGCGGGTGTGCGCAACGCGTCGAGCAATCGCGCACACCGGTCAGCCTCCGCACCGGCCAGCCGGGGGGCGCACATGAGCGCCTCCAGCCGGGCGAGGGTTTCGTCCTTGTCCGTGCGACCTGCGTGCATCAGCTTCTCCGCACCACCGATCGGACCGAAGGCCCGACGGCCTTCCGCATCGCCTTGACCATTGCGGCGGGGGTATTCAGCAGGCCGATGCGCCGCGCACGGGGTCTCGGCCGTATCGGTCGTATGACGACCAGGGCGGTATTGTCCTGTTCGGGGTCGTTCAGCGTGGCCAAGGCATCCAGCAGGTCCCGCGCAATGTGCCGGCTGCTGTTTCCGCGCGCCCTTAGAAGCAGGGCTTCGATAATCGGGTCAGGCAGATATTGCAGACCGTCGCTGGCCAGCAGGACGATATCGTCGTTGCGCAATTCGACCGGAATGTCGGGGCAATCCATCTCGGCGATCGGCTGGCCGGTCAGGGCGGATGTCAGGCAATTGCGTTGAGGGTGGGAAGCCGCTTCGGCGTGAGTGAGTGCGCCATTCGCGGCCATGAGGTCGAGTTGAGGTGCCATCGAATGATCGGCATTCAGGCGCGTCAGCGTTTCGCCGCGAAAGAGGTAAAGCACCGAGTCCCCGACCGAGGCCCAGTGAAGTGCCGCATCGGCGACCCGAGCCGCGATGATCGTCCCGCCCATACCGGAGTTGCCGGACTCGGTCGTGGCATGAACCCGGACACGCGCGTTGGCGCGCTCGACGGCATCCGCGAGAACGGCTTGAGGGTCTGCACCCTCCATCGGCAAGGTGAGGACCGCAAAGGCTTCCGACACGATTGTGCGGCTGGCCAGATCGCCTGCCGCGTGGCCGCCCATCCCGTCCGATAGGATCGCGAACCCCTCGGGCGCACCATCGGCGAAGGCCACGGCCAGCGCGTCTTCCTGTCGGCTGCGCGCGCCTTGCGACAAGGCCGAGGCCACGTCGTATTCCAGTGCCGGTGCGTCAGTCATGATCCGGACCGCCCCACGAGAAATCGGCACCGCAGAAGGCGTGGAACCGCAGGCTGGTCTTGCCGATGCGCAGCACGTCGCCATGTTCAAGCTCTTCCGTGGCAAGAACCGGGCGGTCGTTGCGGCGCACCGCGTTGGCCTTGTTTCCGTGGCCGAGGAAAAACCGGTTCTGCTCGGCGTCGAACATCACCGAGGCATGACCCGCCCGCGAAATGTTCTCGTCGCCGAAGTCGAGGCGGATATCCTGATCCTCGCCACGCCCGATGGTCGAGACACGGGTAGTGACCACGAAATGAGCGCCACGGCCTGGGCCGTCCGTCACGACGAGAAACCCGGCGGGATATGCGGGGCCGCTTGCCGCTTCGGGCTGGATGTCACCGGCGATGGCCTCGGCGTGAAAACCGATGATGCGGGTCTTCGCGGGCGAAGGCCTGACCACAGGTGCAGGTGCGGCGCTTTCCACCGGTGCAGAAGAAGCCTCGGCCGGGACCGGCTCGTTCGGACTGCGCGTCTCATCCTGAAGGTCCCAGATCTGGCGTCTTGCCTTTGCGCCGGGGCGGCTGACCACCACGCGGCGGGGGCCGCTTGCCACGTGACCGGTCTGGCCTTCCGTCGGTCCGTCGCTGGTCGGAACCGGCGGGCGCATGCGAACGGCAACGCTTCGTAATCTGTTGATGCTCATGCGATTTCCTCTGCTGTGTTGTCCCCGGACGAGGTTTTGCGACCGGCCGAGAAGGTGCGACTGAAAAGCGACAGCCAGCCGGACCGGGTCGTTGTTTCACGCTTCGGCTTCGGGTCCAGCGCCGGGGCGGGGCGCTGGTATTTCAGATGCATCTTCTCGATCGGCTGCAGACGCGGCTTTCGGGGTTGGCTGACGGGGCGGGGCGGCGGAACCGGGGCCTCTTCCGCGGTATCCTGACCCTCTGGCTCTGGTGCCGGAGCCACGATCCGCACGACGGCCGGCTTGGGCGGCGCGGCTTGCGCCGCAGATTTCGGCGGCTCCGGCGGTTTCGGTTTGAAGTCACGGAAGAAATCGCGAACGAGATGCGACACGGTGGTGTCGAGGGCCGCGTCCTGTTCCGCCTGTTCCAGCAAACGCTGCTGGCGCACGGTCTCATCCATCGTCGCGAGCCACGCATCGGCGTCGCGCAGACGGTCCCTGGGGAACAGGCCGAGACAGGCCCAGATCGCCGCGATGAACGCCGTGTCGTAGCCTTCGATACGTGGCGGCTGCGGCAGCGGGTCTGCATCGTCGCGGGCGGCGGCGGCCATGCGGGTCTGGCTCGACGGTGGGGCGGTGCCCATGACGACATGATAGAACGTGGCGGCCAGGGCGTAGAGGTCGCTGGAATAGGTCTGTTCGCTGCCCGCGACATAGAATTCCTGCGGTGAATACCCGTCCTTCACGGTCTGGAGTTTCGACAGCACCCGGCTGACGCGCGTCGCATCCTCGCGCGCGGCGCCGAAGTCGATCAGCACGGGCAGGCCGCTCGCCTCGATCAGGATGTTGTCGGGAGAAATGTCGCGGTGCAGGATGTCGTTGCGGTGGATGTAGCTCAACGCCTGCAAGAGTTGCGACAGCAGGGTTTTCACGCGCTCGGGCGTCAGCTCGTGCGGCGCCGTCTCGATCAATTCGAGAAGTGTGCGCCCTTCGACGAAATCCATCGCCATGTAAGCGGTGCCGTTGTCCCGGAAATACTGGTGCACACCCACGATGAACGGGTGTTGCAGGCTGGCGAGCGCTCGCGCCTCCTTCTCGAACAACTCGAGGATCGCATCGAATTCCACCGCATTGCCCTGGCTGCGGACGCAGACCGTCTGGTTGGAGCGGAAGCACATCGCGCTGGGGAAACATTCCTTGACGACGACCCGGCGGCCAAGGCTGTCGCGCGCAATATAGGTCACGCCGAAGCCGCCCGCGTTCAGGTAGCCGTCGATCGTGTATTGCCCGCCGCAGAGGGTCGCGCCGGGGGGCAGCTCATCTCCCTGTGGGGTGGGTTCGGGTTCCATCACGTCGCCTGCTGGTTCACTTGGGGCGACGCGGCCAGGACCATCCGGGCGCACAGTCGCACTCCGGATTGGGCGGTCGAAATGTGTCCGGAATGTGGCGTGTAGCGGGGCGTTCCGGGCCGATTGCCCGCAATGCCGCGCGAATTGTACGGTCCCGGTTCGGGGACGTTTAAGCCTTGTCCTCCAAGGCCCGTCTATCCCGGTGGTAGGTCATCGCCATCGCCGCGATCTGCTGGAATGCCGCCTCAGCGAACGGACCCTGCGGAGGCAGCAGCACCGCGCGGCTGCCTGAATAACGGAATTCCGTCGGGAAAAGTACGCGGTAGCGACTGACGAGGTCCGTCTGGCAATGCACGAAGAGGGCCGGTTGATCCGCCTCCACCCCAAGCCGCAGCGTGGTCCCCGCCCGTTTCGCGGGAAGGTAGGCGGGTTGCCCCCATTTCAGCGTTTCGGTCAGCGGTGACGTCCCGGTCGCCTCGGCGGCGGCGAAAATCAAGGAACGCATCTTCATCAAGCGTTCGCGGTGCCGCTTGTCGCGCGCGGCGGATATCGGTGCCGGCCGTTCCACGGGTAGGAGCCTAGCAGCCAAGGCATTCTGCGTCATGCATTCTGCTGACAGGGCAAGTCAGGAAGATGTCTCAGACGTCCTCCCGCAGGAAGTTCGGGATACAGGCCTCCAGCCCCGCAGGAAGGACCAGCCAAGCCCCGGCGGCGTAGAGGGTGGCGGGCAGATCCGTGGTGTCGGAGCGCACGGTCAGCGAAATCGGCGAACGCCCCGTGATGGCGATATCGGCAGGCAGGGCGGCGACGAAGTCGTTGGGTGGAAACGGCACGAAGGCGGCAGGGGCCTCTCCGCCAAGGCGCATGACCAGCGCGAGGGTCGCGATCCAGCCTGCGAAAACAAGCGGCAGGGCGATGAGGATACGTTTCAGCATGTGGTGCCGAGAGTGCGGTTCTGCGCGTCAATAATCATGGATGTGCTCAAGGGTCAGACCGCTGTCTTCCAACCCGCGCAAGGCTTCGGCGAGCGACGTGACCGGCACGAGGAAGAGGTGCCGCGTGTCGCCGTAGCCTTGCCGAGGCAGGGAGGCGAGCGTGCCCGGCACCTCTTCGCGATCCGACAGGGCGGTGAACATGATCTGATCGTTGCCCGCCATGTCGAGGAACGTGGCGCCCTGATCCGCCCAATCGGCGAGAATCCCGGTCAGTTCCCGGTAGCGGGGGGTTTCGATTTCGATCCCGACGGACGCCTCACCAAGGATCGTCACGCCGTCCACGGCTTCGATCTGCTCGCGCGACAGGCCGGACACAACCATCTGCAGGGTCAGGTCATCGAACCCCGTTGCCGCCACGGCCTGCGCGATCACATCCGCATAGGCTGCACGGACGCGGTGTTCGAGGCCGAGGGCAAAGGCGCGTTCGCGATCCCGGAACGCGTCGGTGGCGGCGGCGTCGAGCGTTGCGGCCTCCTCGCGGAAATCGTAGCGATACCACGGCACTTGTTGGAGGAACGCGGCGTATTCGGCGGCCTGGAGGGCGGACAACCTGTCCAGCCGGGCAGGCTCGGGCCCGCGAACCCAGGTGGCGATGCGGCCCAGGGTCTCCTCGTAAAGACCTTTCATCAGCATCTCGACGGTAAAGGAGACGCCGATCACGTGGACAAGCTGTCTTGTGCCGCCGTCGATCTCTCCCAGCCCCCCGCTGGCGCGGGTGAGCGTGCAAAGCGAGGTCCAATATCCCGCCACGGCGCGCAGGTAACCGAAGTCGTGCGGATCACCCTGGTCGATGACCTCGGCGTAGTCGTCATAGGCATGCACGATATGCCATTCCGGATAGGTCAGAAGGGTGCGGATCTCGGGCCGGGTCTCGCCGCTGAGCGGATTGGCGGGGGCAGCCTCGCCAGACGGGCGGCAGAGGGTTTCGACGTAAAGCGAGGGCGCAGCGAGCGCCAGGACCAGCATCAGCAGAAGCTGGGCCAGACGTTTGACGACCCGCCCCAGGTGCCTCATGCGCGCCGTCCGCCGAGAAGGCCCGCCAGAAGCGCGATGCCGCCCAACCCGATATGGGGCGCGTTGGCCGCGAGACGCAGGTAGCTGAACTCGGGGCCGAGGGACTCGTTGGTGAAGATCGCGAAATCGAGAAAGCCCCAGCCGGTGAAGATGCCGAAAATGCCATCCGCCAGATACGCGGCCCCGAAGATCAGGAGGAACATGCGGGCGGAGCGGTTCGAGATCAGCCCGGCGAGAAACGCCCAGATCGCCGAGGCGAGGTGTAGCGCGTCATCGAAGGGGTCGAGCGCGAAGATCCCGAAGGCCAGCCCCTCGTCATCGGTGAGGCCGGGGATGTAGTTGATGGCGGCCACGGCCAGCAGGATTGCGGCGTAGACGAGGCAGAGGCGACGGAGGAAGGACATGGAACCTGGCCTTTGACTTGGGTGTGACCTTGGTGACGTGATCTGGCGGAGCGGGCAAGCCCGCAGGTTTCTTGTCTCCTTGCCCGGCTTGCGCCGGTCTACCTCGGGGAGGGGGACGCTATCCCCCGTCCTGCGGACTCCCCCTGGCATATTTCCGGAACAAAGATGGTGTTGGTTGCGGAAAAAAGGTCCGGGTTGAGAAGAGCGGGGAAGTCAGAGATGGGCCATGTAGCTGTCCCAAAGGTTGTTGCGGAGGGTGAGGGTCGGGTCGATTTCGCGCTTGTGGGCGGCCAGCTCGGCGGCGCGGGGGTAGGCGCGGGTGAACTGGTCCTGCGTGGCATGAGGGCGGTAGGGCAGGTAGTAGCGCCCGCCGATTTCGAGGATGCGGTCGATCAGGGCCCGTGTCATGCGGGCGTGGTCAGCCTCGGCGCGCGCGGTCAGTTCCTGCGTGAAGGACATCACGGCCGCGATGGTCGGGCCAGGGGAATGCGGCAGGTAGCTGTCCGTGTCGGTATCGACGAAGCGGAGCGTGACGTTCAGGAATTCGACAAACGCATCGGGGATCACATCGCGGCAGGCCTGAAGGAAGCCGTCGAACGCGTCGAAGGGCACGAAATATTCGTGCAGGATGTCGACGCGCGTCGGGTCCCGGTCGTCCAGCGTGACGACGGGTTCGTTCATCAGCGAATTGCGGGTGCTTTCGCCGGCGAAGCGCGGCCCGAGCGACGTCTCGACCCACCAGCGCCAGTCTTTCATACCTTCCCGCCCGACCTGGCCGCGATAGAGGTAGGAGGCCGCATGCGACATCCAGCCGGATTCCGTGGCGGGCGGGATGTCGGATTGGTCTTCGGTCGGCGCATAGGTCACAAGAAGCGCCTCGTCGAACAGGGTCTCGCGGGTGACGTTCAGGCGGCCATAGGCCATCGGGATCGCGGGGTCGTCGACCACCTCGCGGAAGCGGGCCGGGAAGTCGGTCGCGGCCGTGGTTTCGAACGCCGGGGACAGCCGCTGGTTCGGCACCATGTCGACCACCATGTCGACGATCAGCCCCGTCAACCCGTAGCCGCCCATCGCCATCTGGAAGAGCTGCGTGTTCTCGGTGCGGGAGGCCGTGACCAGATCGCCCGAGGGCAGGACCATGCGGACCTCGCGGACCGTGGCGCCCATCGGGCCGTACGGCACGGGCCAGCCGTGGGCGCCGACGCTGAAGGTCGCGGCGACGCCGAAATCGTGGTTCGACTGCATGACGGCGGGCGAATAGCCGATCGGATCGAGCGCCCGGATCACGTCGCGCCAGCGCGCCCCGCCATTCACCCGATAGGTGCCCGAGGCCGTGTCCGGCTCGATCCAGGCATTGTCGACGGTGATCGCGTGACCGTCGCGCGGGATCGCCTGGCCGCCCATCGAATGACGTGCGGCAGAGACGCAGAGCGGACGGCTTTCCTCCCGTGCGGCGCGAAGCTCGGCGCGGAAGGCCTCGATCAAGGCATCGCCGTGAGCGTTGGGGCGGGTGTGGCTGTGGATCGGCGTGGCCTGAAGCTCGGACGCGTCGTTCAGAAACCGGCCCTCCGGCGTGCCGCCGATGCGGGTCACACCGTCAAGCTGGCCGAGCCCGGGTGCCCAACCGCGTCCAGCGGCGTAACCGCAGAGAGCGCCCGCGCCGACAAGCAGGGCTCGCCGCGAAAATGTTCCCGAGCGGGCCATGCTTCTCTCCTCCCACGGGATCGGACGATAGCGCACGTCAGATGGCGTGAGCGCTGTTCATTTACCGGCTGACCTAATCACGGATCAAACTTGGCAGAAGGTAAGGGAAACCGGAAGTGACGCTGTGTCAAATCGGGGGGGCGCCGCTTGGACGGGAGCCAACAAGTTACGGGCCGCACTGGGCGGCCCGTTTCATGTTCGTTAGGGGTGATGCGACGTTACTCCGCCGGCGTGACCGAGGGGATCTCGTCATGGGTGGTGGGCACGCCCGCCGCCTCACGACGCCCATCGTTGAAGATCGCCTTGATCAGCGAGACGCACATCAACACCATCACCACCGAGAAAGGCAGCGCCCCGATGACCATCGCGGTCTGGATCGCGCCTGTGCCGCCCGAAAGCAGCAGACCGCCCACGACTAGCGCAAGCGCTCCGCCCCAGAACAGGATATGCGGACGCGCCTTCGGCCCCTCGTCGCCGGCCGCATTGATCGTGTTCACGATCAGCACCGCGGAGTCCGCCGAGGTCACGAGGAAGGTCATCAGGAGGACCACGATCAGAACCGCCATGCCCCATGCAAGCACCTCGGAGATCGGCGAGAGCATGAACTCGGTCATGGCGAAGATCTTGTCGCCGTTGGCCGCGTCGAAGATCACACCGCCCGCGTCGCCGTTCAGTTCGAGGTCGATCGCGGTGCCACCGGCCCAGGCGAACCAGACGAAGCACATCAGCGCCGGGACGATCATCGCGCCCAGAACGAACTCGCGGATCGTGCGACCCTTGGAGATGCGTGCGAGGAACAGGCCGACGAAGGGCGCGAAGGCGATCCACCAGGCCCAGTAGAACACCGGCCACCAGCCCTGCCACTGCGCCAGCAGGAACGATTCCGAGCCTTCGACCCCATCGGAGGAAAAGACGTTGAAGCTCATCCACGGCAGTGCCTTGAGGTATTCCCAGATACCCACGAAGAACGCGTTCACGCCGAACCACGTCGCTCCGAAGATGATGAAGAACGCCAGAAGGAAGATCGACAGGCCCATGTTGATGTTCGAGAGCCACTTGATGCCCTTGCCAACGCCTGACAGCGCCGAAAGCGTCGATGCGCCCATGATGAACAGCAGCGCCACGATGATCCCGATGGTCGTGGCCGAGCCGTCTTCCTGCACCAGCCCGCCGATGCCGATCCGGTTCAGACCGGCGACGAATTGTTCGACGCCGAAGCCGAGGGTCTGGGCCACGCCGAGGATGGTCGCAACCACCGCGACGATGTCGATGATGTGGCCGAGCACGCCCGACAGCGACTTGCCGAACAGCGGGGTCAGCGCCGACCGGATCGTCAGGGGCAGGCCCCGGCGGTAGGCGAAGAACGCGAGCGCAAGACCGGCGATGGCGTAGGTCGACCACGCACTGAAGCCCCAGTGCAGGTAGGACCATTCATAGGCCGTGAGAATGTTGTTCTCGGCCCCGCCGTCGGT
Source organism: Rhodobacterales bacterium HKCCE4037 (assembly GCA_015689645.1). Lineage (GTDB taxonomy): Bacteria > Pseudomonadota > Alphaproteobacteria > Rhodobacterales > Rhodobacteraceae > Gymnodinialimonas. The sequence continues at coordinate 12,066 of WVSM01000007.1, read as the reverse complement.
GATGCCCTGGATCACCTGCGGATTGTTCTGGAAGTGGGTGACGGGCTCGGCCACGGCCCAGGTCAGCATGCCGACCCCGATCCCGGCACCGAACATCATCGAGAACCACGAGAAATTGGTGAATTCGGGCTCATCCGTCGCCATGCCGAGCTTCATGCGCCCTGCGGTGGGCCAGATCGCCAGAATGAGACAGGTGATCACGAACCCCGCGATCACGTAGATGTACCAGGATGCAAAAAGCTCGAGGATGATCGCGTTCCAGGTGCCGAGAACTGCGCCTGCCTGGATCGGCCAGACGATACACCACACCGCGAGAATGGAGATGATGATCTTGCTGACCACGGCCACGTTCACGCTGAAGCCGTTGTAGAAACCGCTGTCCGCCGTCTTGATCGGCAGATCGGTCAAGGGTGGTTTGATTGACATGTTCTTCTGTCCCGTCCAGTTTTTTGGTCTCGTGATCTTCTAGAAGTTTGCCTGCCCCCGTGGTTTGGAAGCGACAGGTTGCAGGCCGGGAGCGGCGATTTCCGGCGTTTTGCGACACGCCGGTCCGCTCCATTGCTGCGCATCTGCACAGCATCCGAGTGGGCACCACGATACGCTGAATCTTGAAATAAGCCACTCCTCTAAGGTCCGGTTGTTGAGACTGGCGTGCGCAACCGCGTGTCGTCCAAGACTTGCCTTCGGCGGCATTGAGGTCGAGCATGTCCCCATAAACCGGCGCGGAGGATCATGCGATGAGTGCACTCGACAAGGCCTATGATGCCACCTCGCCGGAGGCGGCGAAGGCCAAGTACAACGCCTGGGCGGACAGCTACGAGGCCGAGCTGATGGCCGGCGGCTACCGTCTGCCCTGGATCGCGGCGGCAGCGTTCGCGGCGCATGTGCCGCGCGGGACGACGCCGATCCTCGATGCCGGTTGCGGCGGAGGTCTGCAGGCCGAGCCGCTGCATCTTCTGGGCTATGCGGGGATGACCGGGCTGGACCTGTCACCGGGAATGCTGGAGGTCGCGCGGGCCAAGGGTATCTATGAAACGTTGGTCGAGGGCGCCCTGGGCGACGATCTGCCATTCGAAAGCAACCATTTCGCCGCAACCATGAGCGTGGGCGTCATCACGCCGGGCCATGCACCGCCGAATTCATTCGACGAGTTGGTGCGGGTCACGAAACCGGGCGGCTGGCTGGTCTTCGCGCTGCGCCACGACGACGGACAGGACCTGGCCTATCTCGACGCCATCGCGCGCCACGAGGCCGAGGGCTCTTGGCGCGAAGTCTTCCGCAGCCCGCTGTTTCTCACGATCCCGGTCGGCGCGCCGGAGGTCAAGAACCGGGTGCATGTCTGCGAAATCCTCGTCTGAACGGTCATTTCCGGCAGGCTTTTGGCGCTTTTGGAACGGTCGGAATGATGTGCGGCGCGTAGTGCTGGAACGAGCATGAACGGATGCGCCATCGGGAGGGCAGAGATGCAGGTCGGCTTTATCGGATTGGGATCGGTCGGCGGAAAGCTGGCCGGATCCCTGCTGCGCAACGGGGTGGCATTGCGCGTCCATGACCTCGACGCGGGACTGGTGGAACGCTTCGTGGCGCGCGGGGCGGAGGCGGGCGGCGATCCCGCAGCGATGATGCGCGCGTGTGACGTCGTCGTCACCTGCCTGCCGTCGCCTGCGGCGTCGGCCGCCGTTGTCCAGACGATGCTGCCCGAGATCGGCGCCGGCAAGATCTGGATGGAAATGTCCACCACCGACGCGGCCGAGATCCTGCGCCTTGCGCCTCTGGTCGAAGCAAGGGGCGGCGCGGTGGCGGAATGTCCGGTGTCCGGTGGATGCCACCGCGCGGATACCGGCAACATCTCGATCTACATGAGCGGCGCGCGCGACGTGTTCGAGCGGGTCTTTCCGCTGCTCACGAAGATGGGGCGGCGGATATTGCATACCGGGCCGTTGGGGACGGCCTCGACGCTCAAGGTGATGACGAATTACCTCGCCACTGGACATCTTCTGATGTTGTGCGAGGCGCTGACCGTGATGCGCGCGGCGGGCGTGGATATGGCGACGACCTACGAGGCCATCGCGGTCTCGTCCGGCACTTCCTTTGTCCATGAGACCGAAAGCCAGTTGATCCTGTCGGGGTCGCGCGATGTGAATTTCACGCTCGACCTGGTCCAGAAGGACGTGGGCCTGTTCCAGACCATCGCCGAGCGGTTCGGCGTGCCGCTGGAGATCAGCCCGAAGTTGATCGCGATGCTGACCGAGGGGCAGCGCGTGCTGGGGGAGCGGGCGCAGTCGGACCGGATGATCGAGCTGTTGGAAGCCGCGACCGGGCTTGACGTGCGCGCCGACGGCTTCCCGATGGAACTGGTCGACGACGAGCCGGAGGAGGAAGGATACGAAGTGGTGGTCCGGCGGGCGTGATCCCTGCGCATCACGCGTGATAACCTGGCGATCTTTCCGGGGTTTCGATTGAAAACAAAGGCTTGGTTTTGAGAGCTTTTCTATTTTTGTAGAAATATAATGGATGCAAACGGGAGTCCGCGGACCGGTCTGATCCCGAAGGGGGCCCGGTTTTCGAAAACCGGTGCACACGCGCCTATGAAGGCGCGTGAAGGCCTTTCAAAGGCCTTCGCCGCCCTTCTCAGACGCATCAGGCCAGCCGGTCCCGCAACACTTTCGCCATGCGGCGATAGCCGGCGCGATGGCGGTTGCGCAGGTGCATTGCGGTAAAGACCGGCTGGCCGATCACCGGGCCGCCCTCGACAAGATGCGCGCCCTCGCTCACCAGGCTTTCGGCCATCTCGCGGGGCAGGTAGGTCGTCCCGTTCAACGCCACCAGAAGCCCGCGCACGGCGGCGGCCTGACCGCTGGAGACCGTCCCCTGCGAAAGGCCGGGCAGGAGGCTGGCATGGGTCTGCGCAAAAGCGGGGGCGTAGTTCGGCAGGATGTAGTCGGTGGCCGTCACCTCGGCCAGGCTGCGCGCCGTCATCGAGACCATGTGATAGGCCACCTCGCCCATGCTTTCGAAATAGAGGTCGGGCGAGGGGCGGGGCGTGTAGAGGATCCCCAGATCGAGCGCCCCGGATTCGAGATCCCGGCACATCTGCCGCGAATAGTCGCCATCGACGTAGAAGCCGCTTTCCGGCACCGCGGAGCGCAGCGCGGTCAACCATTCGCCCGCGTGGTTTTCCAGCAGGTCATGCTGGATGCCGATGCGCAGCATGACGGCCGCGCCATAGGGTTTCACATCGGCCTGCGCATCGGCCCATGCGCGGCGCAGGACGCGGGCGTGGGCCTCGAACCTCAGGGCGGCGGTCGTCGGCTGCGTCCCGGCGCGCGAGCGTTCGAACAACCGCTCGCCAAGCGCGCGCTCAAGTGCCTTCACGCGGCCCGAGACGGTGGATTGCGTCACGTCCAGACGGTCGGCGGTGCGGTTGAACGAGCCGGTTTCGAGAAGGTCGAGAAAGGTTTCGATCTGGTCGATCTGCATGTGCGTTTCGGAGTTGGGGGCCAGCCCCCAAACCCCCGGAGTTTTCCGGCAAGATGAAAGGTGTGTGCCCGGTTGGTTGCTAATCGGATTTCCCGATTAAAACAGATGTCTCCGGCGAATTGAACTCCGGATCGCGGGGCGCAATAGTCGCCGTCATCGAGGTATGGCGTGCGCGCGAGCGGGTCCGCCGTGGGAGGAGAGAGACATGGCCGATCTGCCAGGCACCGCGCGCGTGGTCATCATCGGGGGCGGGGTCGTCGGAACCTCCGGCCTCTATCATCTGGCCAAGGCGGGCTGGACCGATTGCGTGCTGCTGGAAAAGAACGAACTGACGGCAGGCTCGACATGGCACGCGGCGGGCAATTGTCCGAATTTCTCGACCTCCTGGGCGGTGCTGAACATGCAGCGTTACAGCCTCGAGATGTACCGCACGCTCGCCGAAGACGTCGGATATCCGATGAATTACCATGTCACCGGCTCGCTGCGCCTCGGCCACACGCGCGAGCGCGCGCAGGAGTTCCAGCGGGTTCTGGGCATGGCGCAATACCAGGGCATCGACATGCGCATGCTGTCGAACCAGGAGGCGAAGGAGATGTACCCCTTCCTCGAAACCCATGACCTTAGCGGTATCCTCTATGACCCCTACGACGGCGATATCGACCCGGCGCAGCTGACGCAGGCGATGGCCAAGGGCGCGCGGGACCTCGGCGCCACGATCATGCGCTTCTGCCCCGCCACCGGCGTCCGGCGCGAGAACGGCGAATGGATCGTGGAGACACCGCAGGGCGAGATCCGCTGCGAATACGTGGTCAACGCGGCGGGTTACTATGCGCAGCGCGTGGGCGAGTGGTTCCGGCCCTTCGGCGGGCGGCGGGTGCCGATGGTGGTGATGTCGCACCAGTATTTCCTGACCGAGGAAATCCCCGCCCTGAAGGAGTGGACCGAGGCGAACGGGCGCAAGCTGCCCTTGGTGCGGGACGTGGACACATCCTACTACCTGCGGCAGGACAAGCACGGGCTGAACCTCGGGCCCTACGAGCGGAACTGCAAGGCGCATTGGGTGACGCCCGACGACCCGATGCCCGAGGATTTCAGCTTCCAGCTTTATCCCGACGACCTCGACCGGCTGGAATATTACATCGAGGATGCGATGGCCCGCGTGCCGCTTCTGGCCGAGGGCGGGGTCGGGCGCAACATCAACGGACCCATTCCCTACGCCCCCGATGGTTTGCCGATGATCGGCCCGATGCCCGGCGTGGTGAACGCGTTCGAGGCACATTCCTTCACCTTCGGGATCGTGCAGGGCGGCGGTGCGGGCAAGGTGCTCGCCGAATGGATTACCGAAGGCCGGACCGAGTGGGACATGTGGGCCTGCGACCCGCGCCGCTACACCGATTACACCGATCACGCCCATTGCCTCGACAAGGCGTTGGAGACCTATGGCCACGAATACGGCATGCATTTCCCGTGGAAATCCTGGCCGGCCGGGCGCGACCGAAAGCTCTCGCCGGTCGATGCGCGCGTCCGCGAACTGGGCGGGCAGATGGGCGCCTACGCGGGATGGGAGCGGGCGAACTGGTTCGCGCAGCCGGGGGATGATACATCGCTCGATGCGACCGAGACCTGGGGCCGGGCCGGCCCGTGGCAGGCTCGTGTGCGCGAGGAATGCGAGGCCGTGCGCGACGGCGTCGGCGTGCTGGACCTGCCGGGCTTCAGCCGCTTCACGCTGACGGGCGAGGGCGCGGCGGACTGGCTGGCAGGCCGCATCGCGGGCGCGCTGCCCAAGGTCGGGCGCATGAACCTCGGGTATTTCCCCGATCCGCGCGGGCGCATCCTGACCGAGATGTCGCTGATCCGGCATGCGGAGGATCACTTCACCCTGATCACCGCGGCGGCGGCGCAGTGGCACGATTACGAGGTGCTGTGGCGCGACGGCTTGCCCGATGGCGTCAGCCTGACTGATCACACCACCGAGGTCACGACCCTCATCGTGACCGGCCCGAAGGCGCGCGACCTTCTCGGCGCGGTGGGCACCGATGCCGACCTGTCGCTGGGCTGGCTGACGCACCAGGAGGCGACGGTCGTCGGTCGCCCCGCCTTTCTCGCGCGCGTGTCCTTCGCTGGCGAGCTGGGTTGGGAGATCCATGCCGCCAATGCCGAGATGCCCGCGATCTACGAGGCGGTGATCGCCGCCGGGGCGAAACCGTTCGGCATGTGGGCGCTGAACGCGCTGCGGATCGAGAAGGGCTACCGCGCGTGGAAGGGGGACCTTTCCACCGATTACTCCCTGCTCGAAGGCGGGCTGGAACGCTTCGTCAAGTTCGACAAGCCGCAGGACTTCCCGGGCAAGGCGGCGCTTCTGTCCGAGAAGCAACGCGGTGTGAAGAAGCGGTTCGTCACCCTGCGCGTCGATGCGGGCGAAGCGGACGCGCCGTCGATGTCCACGATCACCCACGGCGGTGACGTGGTGGGCGAAACGACCAGCGGCGCCTGGGGCTACCGGGTGGGCCATTCCGTGGCACTGGCGATGGTCCGGGCCGACCTGGCGGAACCGGGCACGGAGCTTGACGTCAACATCTACGGCGAGATCTGCCGCGCCGTGGTGCAGCCGGACGGGCCGCTCTGGGATCCGGCCAACGAAAGACTGCGTGCATGAGCGCCGAAGGCTGGTTCCGCTTCGCGATGGAGGGGATGCCGGAGCAGGTTCTGGACCTGAAGCATGCGGGCATCGTGCTGTTCGGCGTGGCGGGGGCGGGATCGACGATGCTGTCGGTCAACGTGGATGTCTGGGCCGCGCCGCGCCTCGTCAGTTGGACCGACCCGCGTTACCCGGAGGACGGTGAGATCGAGCATGAAATCGCCCCGGCCTTCTACACCGAATGGCTGGAAATGCCTCGCGCGGCCTTGGCGGGGCGTGGGCTGGACGCGGTCGACGGCCTGTCTTTCGACTATGACGTCACGGACCCGGACGCGCCAGAAGAAAGCCCCGGCGCGATCAACCAGGACAGCCACGCGCTCTTCGACCGGGCGAGGATGACCGTCTCGCACCGCGGCGATGGGTGCTACGCCGTGCAGGCGGAGGGCGTCACGGAATTCGGGTGGACCTTCGCGCTCGAGGCCACGGCGCCGCTGGAGAAGATCGTCTTCCGCCATGACGATCGCGCGCGGCAGGGGGCCCCGGACCCGGAGGTGGAGGCGGAGTTCGACACCCTGTTCGACCGGGCGCCGTTCGATTGTGGATGGCGCAGGCGCGGCTCGACCGAGTATGGCTGGCACGATTTCATCGCGACGGCAAAAGGACAGGCGGAATGAGCAGTGTGACGATCCTCGACGGCGGCATGGGGCAGGAACTGATCCGGCGCTCCGGGCAGCCGGCGCAAGCGCTCTGGTCGACACAGGTGATGATCGATCATCCCGGTCTCGTCGGCGAATTGCATTCCGACTACGTCGACGCGGGCGCAGAGGTCATCACGACGAATTCCTACGCGATCCACCGCGACCGCCTGCGGGGCGGGGCCTCCAACCATTACGCGGGCGAAGGCATCGACCTGCCCGACCGCGAGGCGGAGTTCGAAGCGCTTCTCGGCCGCGCGATGGACGAGGCCGAGGCCGTGCGGGGCCGCGCGCAGATCGCGGGCTCCATCGGCCCGCTCGGGGCCAGCTACCGCGCCGATCTGAACCCGCCCCATGCCGAGGCCGTCGCGCTCTATGCCGAGGTGGCGAAGGCGCTGGCGCCCCGCGCCGACATCCTGCTCTTCGAAACCATCGCCTCCATCGACGCGGCGCGCGCCTGCCTCGAAGCCGGGCGACAGACTTTGCGCCCGGTCTGGCTGTCATTCACCATCGACGACGAGGACGGGACGCGCCTGCGCTCGGGCGAGCCGGTGGCAGATGCCGTCGCCGTGGCAAAGGACGCCGACGCGGTGCTGGCCAATTGCTCGGCCCCCGAGGCCATGCCCGCCGCGCTCGATCCGCTGGCGCGCGCGGGCGTTCCGTTCGGCGCCTATGCCAACGCCTTCACCCAGATCACCAAGGCCTTTCTCGATGGCGGCACCACCGCCAGCGACCTCAGCGCCCGGCGCGACATGGGGCCCGCGGCCTATGCCGACCACGTGATGCGCTGGATCGACATGGGCGCCACGATCGTCGGCGGCTGCTGCGAGACGGGCCCCGACCATATCGCGGCGATCGCTGGAAGGCTCGGCCGGTGACCGCGCGCCGGCCTCGCTCCGCCCCGCGCGGAAGGCCGGACGGCCGGGCACCGACCTGCCCATCTTTGTTCCATGAAAATGCATCGTCGGGCAGTCCCGCCGCCCGGAGTGCTGCGTCAATTCGGGCATGTCCCGCAGCGAGGAAAGGCAAGGCCCGATGAAAGTCTCAGACCGGCACGAGAAATTCGCGCATCTGCATGCCAGCGGCTGCTTCGTCATGCCCAATCCCTGGGACAGGGGCAGCGCCCGGATGATGGCAGCGATGGGGGCCGAGGCACTGGCCACGTCAAGCGCCGCCCACGCCTTCACGCTGGGGCGGCCCGACATGGGCACGATCACCCGCGACGAGGCGCTGGCCCATGCCGAGGATATCGTTGCCGCCACCGGCCTGCCGGTCTCGGGCGATTTCGAGAACGGCTTCGGCGATTCGCCCGAAGACGTGGCAGAAACGGTGCGATTGGCTGCCGAGGCGGGCCTTTCGGGCTGCGGGATCGAGGATACGACATTCGGAGATCCCGTGGGCGCCTACGATTTCGAGCTCGCGGTCGAGAAGATCCGCGCCGGTGTCGCCGCCGCGCGCGCCCTTGGCCGGCCCTTCGTGCTGACTGCACGGGCCGACGGGGTGATGAACGGCACCTACGACCTTCAGCAGGGCATCCTGCGCCTTCAGGCCTTCGAGGCCGCGGGCGCCGATTGCCTCTATCTTCCGGTGCCGCCGGGCAAGGCGGAACTGGCGCAGGTTCTGGCTGCCGTGAGGGGGCCGGTAAACGCGCTGGCCGTGGGGGCGTTGCAGGACATGAGCGTCAGCCAGCTTGCCGGCATGGGTGTGCGGCGCATCTCGCTCGGCTCCCAGGTGGCGCGGCTGGCCCATGCGGCGATCCGCGACGGGATGGCGGCCCTGATGAAAGGCAACCTGACGCCCTTCAAGGCAAGCGCGCCGGGAAGCGAAATTGACGCGTTGTTGCAGGGAGGGCGGCACGATGGTTGAGGTTCAGGAGCGCAAGGGGCGGCCCGGTGGCGGCCGCGCGGCACGGGTGGCTGCACGGGCGGCGGCGCTGCCCGACGATATCCGGCCGATCCGGCCCGGCATGGAAAGCAACGTGCTCAACGTGCTGACCGAGACGCAGGTGCACCAGATCCACGAGGCCGCGCTGACCGCGCTGGAAACCATCGGGCTGGCAGACGCGCCGCAATCTGGCATCGACATTACGGTCGGCGCGGGCGCGATCCTCGGCGACGACGGGCGGCTGCGCTATCCGCGCGCCCTGGTCGAGGACATGCTGGCCAAGGCCAATCGCGACCTGACGCTGGCGGCGCGGGACCCGCGCTTCGATCTCGACCTGCGCGGCACGCGCGTGCATTATGGCACGGCGGGCGCGGCGGTGAACGTGGTGGAGGTCGAGACCAACAGCTACCGCCACTCCACCAGCCAGGACCTCTACGATGCCGCGCGGATCACGCAGGCGCTCGACAATATCCACTTCTACCAGCGCCCGATGGTCTGTCGCGAGATCGCCGACAACCTCGAGATGGACCTGAACTCGATCTATGCCTGCGTCGCGGGCACGACCAAGCATATCGGCATGTCCTTCTCCGACCCGTCCCACGTCGCGCCGTGCATGGAGATGATCCACATGCTCGCGGGCGGCGAGGACAAGTGGCGCGCGCGGCCCTTCATCTCGAACTCGAACTGCTTCGTCGTGCCGCCGATGAAATTCGCCACCGAAAGCTGCCAGACGATGGAGCATTGCATCCGCGCGGGCATGCCGGTGCTGCTTCTGTCGGCGGGCATGTCGGGGGCGACGGCACCTTCGACCATCGCGGGGGCGGTGGTGCAGGCGGTGGCGGAATGCCTTGCGGGCCTCGTCTACGTGAACGCGATGGTCCCGGGCTTCCCGGCGATCTTCGGGACATGGCCCTTCGGGCTGGACCTGCGGACCGGCGCGATGTGCCTCGGCTCGGGCGAACAGGCGCTCTTGTCGGCGGCCTGCGCGCAGATGCACCGTTTCTATGGCCTGCCCGGCGGTGCTGCGGGCGGCGCATCCGATTCCAAGCTGCCCGACATGCAGGCCGGGTGGGAGCAGATGTGCTCCAACGTGATAACCGGCCTCTCGGGCCTCAACATGGTCTACGAGGCGGCGGGCATGCATGCCTCGCTTCTGGGCTTCTGCCTCGAAAGCCTGATCCTCGGCGACGACATCATCGGCCAGGCGCAACGCTGCGTGCGCGGGATCGAGGTGACGGACGAGACGCTGGCGCTCGACCAGATGGCCGAGGTCTGCCTCGGCGGGCCGGGCCATTACCTCGGCACCGACAAGACTCTGGCGTGGATGCAGAAGGATTTCGTCTACCCGACCCTCGGCAACCGGATGAGCCCGAAGGAGTGGGAGGAGGTGGGCAAACCCGACCTCGTCGCCGCGGCGACCGCCCGCAAGCACGCGATCCTTGCGCAAGGGACCTGCCAGGTCGATCCGGCGACGGACAGGGCCGTGCGGGAGCGTTGGAAGATCTACTTCAACTGAACCGGCGGCATCCGGCCCGTTACGCGCGCTGTGCTGGAAGCTTTTGCCGGGCACACCGATGCGACGGAAACCGCACCGAGCCGCGCGAGCGATGTCGGCGCGGGCGTGTCGGACAAGGATCGAGCGGACCGTTGAAATCCTTCACACGCAGCCGTGATTGCGGGGCCAAAACCGGCAGGGAATCCCGCCACTCGCATCTCTCACCAAAATTCTTCAAGTTTGCCAGCACTGTGCTACCAATTGGGTCAAGGCTTCGGATGCCGACAGAACCCGGGGCTGCGCAGAACAGATCTTGGCGGCCGGCGTTCGACGATGCTGCCTGCCTTTTGAAAGGATGAACATGGCCAAGAAACCCATCCTGACGGACGATGAACTGGACGGCGGCCTGCCGTCCGGCGATGACGCCCCTGCACCTCCGCCCCCGCCGCCGCTTCCGCCGCGCGGCGATGCCAGCAAGACGCGCCCCCTCGATGCGGGCGGAGACGACAATTCCGGTGCGAAGACACGGATCGTCGAGGACGGCGACAGCGCGGCTCCCGCGCCGCCCCCGCCGCCGCCAGCGCCTCCGGGCCAGGGCCGTGACGCGTCCGGCCATGCGCGGCCGAAGACCCGCATCCATGGGTACGGCGGTGACCCGCAGCAGGCCGATGACGAGGCCGCGATGGGCAAGGAGATGATGGCGATGCAGCCGGTCGTCGGCTGGCTTGTCGTGATCGCGGGTCCGGGACGCGGAGCGTCGATTGCGCTGAGCCTCGGGATGAACAGCGTCGGGCGTGGCCCGGACAACGCCGCGCAGGTGGATTTCGGCGACGAAACCATCAGCCGCGACCCCCATGCCTTCGTGACCTACGACGACGAGACGCGCATGTTTCACATCAGCCATGGCGGCAAGACCAACATCGTGCGCCTCAATGATGCGCCGGTGCTGCATTCCGAAACGCTCAAGCACGGCGACACGATCCGAATCGGCGCGACCTCGCTCCGCTTCGTGGCGTTCTGCGGTGACGATTTCGATTGGTCCGACGCATGAGCCCGGCACAAAGCGCGGGCGGCAGCGCGAACAAGACCGCAATCGGCTACGACGTGGCCACGGCGCTGTGGCAGGGCAAACGCCCCTACCAGGAAGACACGCTTCTCGCCGATTTCCACGGCGGGATGGAACGCGGCTTCGCGGTGCTGGCCGACGGCATGGGCGGTCACGCGGCGGGCGACCTCGCCAGCCGCCTGGTGGTGATCGACGCGGTCAGCCACCTGAAATTCCTGATGCATGATGGCGCGTCGCTTGAAAGCAACCTGAACAAGGAACTGACCTCCGCCATCGAGACGGCAAATGGCGTGCTCAAGGATCGCGCGTCCGAGGACAGCCGGCTTCAGGGCATGGGGGCGACCTTTCTTGCCACCGTGATGTTCGAGGATCGGCTCTATTGGGCGTCGGTCGGCGACAGCCCGCTCTACCTTTGGCGGGAAGGGCAGCTCAGGCAGCTCAACGAAGATCATTCCATGGCTCCCATCATCGACCAGATGGCGAAATCGGGCGAATTGAGCGAAGAGGAAGCCGCCAACCACCCCGACCGGAATGCGCTGACCTCGGTGCTGATGGGCCGGTCGATCAAGTCGATGGACGTGCCGGATACGGCCACCGTGCTCGACCCGGGCGATGTTCTGATCCAGGCCTCGGACGGTCTGCAATATCTTGACGAAGACAAGATCGTGAAGGTGCTGGAAGGGCTGGGCTCGGATGCGACCAGCCGCCAAGTCGCCGATGCGCTGATGACGGCGCTCTACGATCTCGACGATCCTCCCAGCAGAACCGGCCACCAGTCGACCCATTCGATCGTCATGAAGCCAAGGTT
>WVSM01000006.1 GCA_015689645.1 Rhodobacterales bacterium HKCCE4037 | reverse complement strand
CCCGGGCGACTGGCCGGTCACGCGCGGGCCGGACGGCGCCGCCGTCGTGGCCCCCGCCAGCGCAGAGGATCGGCCCGCGCCCGCCCTCTCTCCCGCCTGATCCACCCGGGCGGGGCATTTGCCCCCTGCCATCGCAGCCGCTAGGCTCACCAGCAGTCCAACGGAAAGGCCCGCCATGATCATCGCCCTCGTGCAGATCCCGCTCGACGAGCCGAAGCGCGACCACGAATTCGTCATCCGCCAATCGCTCGAGTCCACGCGCATCTTCCACAAGGTGAAGGGCCTGCGCCGGAAATATTACCTCAACAGCGAGGCCGGCGGCGGCGGAATCTACGAATTCGCCACCCGCGAAGACGCCGAGGCGTGGTTCAACGAAGGATGGGCCGACTGGATGGAGGGCCGCTTCGGCGTCCGCCCGACCCTGACGCTCTTCGACAACCCGGTCGTGCTCGACAACGAGGCCGGAGAGGCCCGCGTCGACGGCACCCCCGTCCCGCCGCCCTGGCTCGACCCCGACTGACATTCCACGCGCCGCCCCCGCCGCCCGAAGCCGGGTCAAGGATCGGCGCAGCCGACACCCGCAGGGTGCTTGTCCTTGACGCGGCTTCGGGTGGCAGACACTCGAACAGGCGCGTTCAGGGCACACCTGCCCCTGAACCGCCTCTCAGCAAAAAACCAACCATCGCAACTCTGCCCGAACATGAGTCTGACGCCCCGCGCGCGCGGGTGTCGGGGTGGGTGGGTGGGCGACGCCTGCGCGCGCCGGAAAACGCGCGTTTTCCGCACAACCCCCGAACCCCTCGATCACCCAAATCCGACACACCCACGGCGCAAACGGGATTGTCCCGCCTGCCCGCCTCCCGTAACCCGGACATACTCTCCCGCTCCCAAAGGCCTCCCGCGCCGCCATGCGCCTTCTGATATCCTTCGCCGCCCTGTTTCTCAGCGTTATCCTGCTGCAACTCTCCTCCGGCGGCGTCGGCCCGCTCGACGTGCTGTCGGGCAGCGCGCTCGGCTTCACGCCGGGCCAGATCGGCCTGCTCGGCTCGGCGCATTTCCTGGGCTTCTTCGCGGGCTGCTGGTGGGCGCCGCGCCTGATGGGCTCGGTCGGCCATTCGCGGGCCTTCGCCGTCTTCACCGCAACCGGGGCCATCGCGCTGATCTTCCACATGCTGGTGATCCACCCCTACGCCTGGGCGCTGATGCGGGTTGCGACGGGCCTGTGCATCGCGGGCTGCTACACGGTGATCGAGGCCTGGCTGCAGGCCAAGGTCACCAACCAGACGCGCGGGCGGACGATGGGCGTCTACCGGATGGTGGACACCGGCGGCTCCTTCGCGGCGCAGCTGATGATCGCCGTGCTGACGCCTGCCTCCTACGTATCCTACAACATCCTTGCCCTGCTGTGCTGCGCCGCCCTCCTGCCGCTCGCGCTGACAAGCCTGCCGCAGCCCGAAACCCCCGACGCCCCGCGCCTGCGCCCCGGCCTCGCGTGGCGCCTCTCGCCGCTTGCGGTGGCGGGCGTGATCGTGGCGGGCGTCTCGGGCGCGTCCTTCCGCATGATCGGCCCGCTCTACGGCACCGAGGTCGGCCTCGCCCCGGACGAGATCGGCCTGTTCCTCGCCGCCTTCGTCCTTGGGGGAGCGCTGGCGCAATGGCCTGCGGGCTGGCTCGCCGACCGCTACCCGCGCCGCACCGTTCTGGTCTGGCTCTCGGTCGCCTCGGTCGGGGCCTGCGGCGTGACCGTCGCCGTGCCGGCCTTCGGCCCCATCGGCATCTTTGCCGCCGCTTTCCTCTTCGGCGCCACCACCTTCCCGATCTACTCCGTCTCCGCCGCCCATGCCCATGACTGGGCCGAGGATGCCCAGCGCGTCGAACTCTCCGCCGCGCTGATGTTCTTCTACGCCACCGGCGCCATCGCCGCGCCCTACGCCACCTCGACGCTGATCACCGCCTTCGGCCCCTCCGCGCTGTTCTACTTCATCTCCGCCGCCCACATCGGCCTTGTCGTCTTCAGCCTGCTCAGGATGCGCCGCCGCGCCGAATCCGGGCAGCGGCAGCCCTATGTCTGGATCCCCCGCACGTCCTTCCAGGTCGGCCGCCTGTTCCGCCACCCCGACAAGGACAGCTGAGCCGCGGGCAATTGCGCGCAATTTCCCACCTCCGGCCCCAATTCTGACGCGATCCGGCGGCATTCCTGCGTTCAAAATCAACCAGGGTGCAGCAGTCCAATGTCCTTGATCCTCCGTGGCCTCATGGTCATGATCGGTGCCGCGTTTCTCTTCGCGGTCGCCAACCTCTTCGTGTCCGGCCTGCCCGAGGGTGAGGCCGAGGTCGCCGCCCTGTCGCCCGACGCCGCCCCGCTGCCCGGCGACGCCCCAACCCTCACCGACGCCGCCCCGTCCGCATCGGAGCCGCCCTCCACCGGCGCCATGTTCGTCCAGATGCTCTCCGCCATGCTCGGCGGCCAGCCGACCGGCACCCAGACCCCGACGACGGCTCCCTCCGGCACCCCCGGCACCCCCGCGATCCTCGCACCGGCCCCCGCTGGCGGTGCCCTCCCGGTTGTCGCCCGCGCGGTTCCGACCCCCACCGTCGATGATACCATCGTCGTCACCTGGCGCGACTGGATGCAGGCCAACGAGATCGAGACCGGCGCGCTGGCCATCATCCTGCCCGACGGCACCGAATACGGCACCGGCATGGGCCGCAGCGCCGACGATCCGCGCCCGGTCATGAGCCTGTCGAAGGCGATCACCGGCCTCTGCGTCGACCAGCTGCTGATCGAGAACGGCCTCGGCTGGGACACCACCCTTGGCGACATCGCCGCGCAGATGTCCGCCGCCGGGCTTACGCCGCGCCCGTGGAACGAACACATCACGCTGGCCGCGCTGGCCACCCACACCTCCGGCCTCGCCCCCGACCTGACGCAGTCGAACATGATCGGCGACACCCATGGCGCGCTCGGTCTGCACCGCCGGTGGGCCTCCGCCGCCCTGCAACAGGACGCGATCACCGGCACTCCCGGCACCTATTTCTACTCCAACACGAATTATTCCGTGCTTGGCGTCGTGATCGAAGCCCTCTCCGGCCAAAGCTACGCGCAGGCCTGCATGGACCGCATCGTGACGCCGGCGGGCATCACAGACGCGGTGATCGAAGGCCGCTACGGCTCGCTCTCCTCCTATGCCGGGTGGGAAATGTCCGCGATGGATTACGCCCGCTTCGCACGCCACTGGTTCGCACCGGAGCAGCCGCACATGGCCAATCCCCGCCCCGATTTCGACGGCTACAGTCTCGGCTACCGCGATCTTGGCGGCACCATCCGCCATGTCGGGCGGTTCTGCGAACGGGATCACCCCGCCGGCGGCATCGGCGCGCTTTTCCTGCACGCAAGCGACGGCACCACGATATCGCTCAACTGGGATGCCTGCGTGTCACCGAACCAGACCGATCTGCTGATCGAGCAACTCGGCGAACACCTCTAGGGTCTGGCCCCCATGGCCCGTGGGCGTTAAAGGCTGTCGCCGGAACATCCCGGCAAAGGCCCGACGCCCATGGCACGTACGCTCATCACCTCCGCGATTCCCTACATCAACGGGATCAAGCACCTCGGCAACCTCGTGGGCAGCCAATTGCCCGCCGACCTCTACGCCCGCTACCTGCGCGCCCGCGGGCAGGAGGTGCTGTTTCTCTGCGCCACCGACGAACACGGCACCCCGGCGGAACTTGCCGCCGCCAAGGCCGGCAAACCCGTCGCCGAGTATTGCGCCGAGATGTGGAAGGTTCAGGCAGCCCTTGCGCAGGGGTTCCGCCTGTCGTTCGACCATTTCGGGCGCTCCTCCTCGCCGCAGAACCACAAGCTGACCCAGCATTTCGCGGGCAAGCTGGCGGATGCGGGCCTGATCTCGGAAGTGTCCGAGAAGCAGGTCTATTCGAACGCCGATGGCCGCTTCCTGCCCGACCGCTATATCGAGGGCACTTGCCCGAACTGCGGCTACGACAAGGCGCGCGGCGACCAGTGCGAGAACTGCACCAAGCAGCTTGATCCGACCGACCTGATCGAGCCGCGCTCCGCCATCTCGGGCTCCACCGATCTGGAGGTGCGCGAGACCAAGCACCTCTACCTGCGCCAATCGTCGATGCGCGACCAGTTGAACGAATGGATCGATTCCAAGACGGACTGGCCGATCCTGACGACGTCGATTGCGAAGAAATGGCTCAACGACGGCGACGGCCTTCAGGACCGTGGGATCACCCGCGATCTGGATTGGGGCATCCCCGTCAAACGCGGCGAAGACGACTGGCCGGGCATGGAAGGCAAGGTGTTCTACGTCTGGTTCGACGCCCCGATCGAATATATCGCCTGCGCCGCCGAGGCTGTGGATGAAGGCAAGATTTCCGACTGGGAACGCTGGTGGCGTGTGGATAAAGGTGGGGAAGACGTTCGATATGTGCAATTCATGGGCAAGGACAACGTGCCCTTCCACACCCTGTCCTTCCCCGCTACGATCCTCGGATCGGGCGAACCGTGGAAGCTTGTCGATTACATCAAGTCGTTCAACTACCTGAACTACGACGGCGGCCAATTCTCGACCTCGCAGGGCCGTGGCGTCTTCATGGATCAGGCGCTCGAAATCCTGCCGTCCGACTACTGGCGCTGGTGGTTGCTTAGCCATGCGCCCGAGACCTCGGACAGCGAATTCACCTGGGAAGCCTTCCAGCAGGACGTGAACAAAGACCTCGCCGATGTGCTCGGAAACTTCGTCAGCCGCATCACCAAATTCTGCCGTTCCAAGTTCGGTGAAGTGGTGCCCGAGGGCGGCGCATACGGCGCGCAGGAAACCGCGCTGATCGCCGATCTCGAAGACCGCCTCGCCCGCTATCAGGCCCGCATGGACGCCATCGACATCCGCAAGGCCGCGGCCGAGTTGCGGGCGATCTGGGTCGCGGGCAACGAATACCTGCAATCCGCCGCGCCATGGTCGGCCTTCAAGGAAGACCCGGAGCGTGCCGCCGCGATCACCCGGTTCGCCCTGAACCTGATCCCGTTCTACGCGGGCCTCTCGTCGCCCTTCATCCCGGACGCCGCCGCCGCGATGGCCGAGGCGATGGGCACCGACCTCGAATGGCCGACCGACGCGAAAGCGGCCCTCAGCCGCCTGCCCGAGGGTCACACCTTCACCGTGCCGGACGTGCTCTTCGCCAAGATCGCCGATGAACAGCGCGAGGAATGGGCCGCGAAATTCTCAGGCGTGCGCACATGAAGCGCGCGCGCCCCAGCCATTTCTTTGGGGAGGTCGTGTAGTTACGGGATAACTACGGGATCACTACAGCTTCACTACACCGGAGTCTGGCGCAAAACTGCGCCAGGATTCAGGATGCCGTTCGGGTCCAGCGCCGCCTTGATCGCCCGCATCGCCACCAGTTTTCCCGGATCGCCATAGCGCTCAAGATCGCCGACTTTCAGCCGCCCGATGCCGTGCTCCGCGCTGACCGACCCGCCGAATTCGTGAACCAGGTCATGCACCGCCCGCTTCACGTCATCGCGCTTGTTTTCGTAGTCGGCTCGCGTCTGGCCCGGCATCGGAAAGACGTTGTAATGCAGGTTTCCGTCGCCCATGTGACCGAAGCAGTTGATCCGGAATTCTCCAACCTTCGCAAGCACTTGTGGCGCACTTGTGATAAAGTTAGGAATGCGTGCGACAGGCACCGATATATCGTGCGACGACACCGACCCGATCCGCCTGTTCGCTTCGGGAATATTCTCGCGGATATCCCAGAAATCCAGCCGCTGCTGCCCGGATTGCGCGATCACGCCGTCCTCGACCAGGCCTTCCTCGGCGGCCTCCATGTAGAGCCCCTCCAGCGCCTCCTCGCAGCTCCCATGGGAGAGCCCAAGGTCGATCAGGCAGCACCATTCCGGTGTATTTTCAAAAGGTTGCCGCACGTCAGGCCCAACCTCGGCCAGGAAATCGAAGCCCATCCGTCCCATCAGTTCGAACGCCGAAACGCCCTCCCCGATCCGCGCCTGCGCCATCCGCAACAGCCGCAATGCCGCGTCCGGCGAGGTCACCGCCATCAGCGCCGCGCCTGTCTCCCGCGGCTTCGGGAACAGCCGCAGAGACGCCGCCGTGATCACGCCCAACGTCCCCTCCGAGCCGATCAGCAGATGCCGCAGATCGTAGCCCGTGTTGTTTTTTCTCAGCGGCGACAAGGTGTTGACCACTGTCCCGTCCGCCAGAACCGCCTCGACGCCCAACACCAGGTCACGCGCGTTGCCATAGCGGATCACGTTCACGCCACCCGCGTTCGTCGCCAGCAACCCGCCGATCCGAGCGGAGCCTTGGCTGGCCAGCGTCAGCGGAAAGATCCATCCCTCCGCCTCGGCCATTCCATGCACGTCCTGCAGGATCGCGCCCGCCTCCACCGTCAGCGTCCCCGCCTCCGCATCGAACGCCCGCACGGCCTTCATCCGCTCCAGCGACAGCAGCACCGGCGCGTCGCCCCCATCCTTGATCTGCCCGCCCACGAGGCCGGTTCCGCCCGAATAGGGCACCACCGGCACCCCGAATTCATTGCATGTTTTCAGAAGGTTGGAGACTTCCTCCACGGTTCCGGGTGCCACGACGGCCAGAGCCTGCCCGTGCCAGCGCCCGCGCGGCTCCTCAAGATAGGCGTCGGCCACATCGCGGATCGCCGCCTGCGGAAGAACCGCTTTCACTCTGTCGATAATATCCATGCCCCAGACCTATCCCGCCCGCAGGCGCGCGTCACCTGACATCTGTCTTCCCGCGCCGATCATTGCGCAAATTGGCGTAGAGCACATGGTTCCGCCAGCGCCCGTTGATCTGCAGATAGCTCTGCGCGACGCCCTCGTATTTGAACCCGGATTTCTCCAGCACCCCGCGCGAGGCCGCGTTTTCCGGCAGACAGGCCGCCTCCAGCCGCGACAAGTCCATCGACCGGAACGCGTAATGCGACATCGCGCCGATCGCCTCGCGCATGTATCCGTGCCGGACGAACGGCAGCCCGATCCAGTAGCCAAGCGTGCCCGACTGCGCCGGCCCTCGCCGTATGTTGTCGAGCGTGATCGCCCCCAACAGCGCGTCATCGGACCGACGGATGATGAAGAACGGCACAGCCGAACCCTGGTTCACTGACCGCTGCGCCCAGTAGACGCGGGCCGTGAAGCTCTTGCGGGTCAGGTGATCCGGCGCCCAGGTCGGCTCCCACGGGGACAGGAAATCGCGGCTTTGCTGGCGCAGGGCGGCCCACAGCCGAAAATCCGCATGGCGCGGCAGACGCAGGGTCAGCCGCTCGGTCTCCAAGCGCAGGTGCCGTTTGCGCGCGATCATCAGGCAGCCAGACGCTCCCGCACTTGCCCAAGCGTCGGAGCGCCGTCGACCGGTCCGTAAAGCGCCATCGCAGCGCGGCCCGATGCGCCAAGCGCACCCGCCTGATCCTTCAACGCCGACAGCGTGACGGCGTCGATCTTGGCGACCGTCTCCTCCAGACCCGGCACGCGGTTCCAGATCGCCACCAGACGCGCCAGCCGTTCGGCCCGCGCGGAGGGGCTTTCCAGCCCCATCAGCAGCCCCGCCTTCATCTGCGCCCGTGCCCGCGCCAGTTCGGCCTCGGTCATCGTGTCGGCAGATCGTTTCAGCTCGTCGATCGTCAGGCCCACCAGCTCGGGCAAATCCTCGCCCGACGTGCCCGCGTAGATCGTCAGAAGCCCGGTATCGTCGTAACTGCCGACTTGTGAATAAATCGTGTAGCACAGCCCCCGCTTCTCGCGGATCTCCTGGAACAGGCGCGAGGACATGCCGCCGCCAAGCGCCGTCGCGAAGATCTGTGCGGCATAGATATCGTCGGAACGGTAGCCCGGAGCCTCCAGCGCCAACGTGAAATGCGCCTGTTCCAACCCCTTGATTTCACGATGTTCCCCGCCCGAGAAACTGCCGGGCTGCGGGATCATGCCAGAGACCGGCTTAAGATGGCCGAAGGTCGCCTGGGCCAGCCGCACGATCTCGTCATGGTCGACGGCCCCGGCCGCCGACAGGATCAGCTGCTCCGGCCCGTAATGCTGCGCGATGAAGCGGTCAAAATCGGCGCGATCAAAGGCGCGCACCCGCTCCGCGGGGCCGAGGATGGTGCGGCCAAGGGGCTGTTCCGGAAACGCCTGCGCCTGCAACCAGTCGAAGATGATGTCGTCCGGTGTGTCGGCGGCCTGCCCGATCTCCTGCAGGATCACGCCCCGCTCCACCTCGATCTCGCGCGGGTCGAAAATCGGGTTCAGCACGATGTCGGAAATCAGGTCCAGCGCCAGCGGCACGTCATCGCGCAGCACGCGCGCGTAGTAGGCCGTGACCTCGCGGCTGGTGTAGGCGTTGATGTAACCGCCGACATCCTCGATTTCCTCGGCGATCTGCAGGGCCGTCCGGCGCTGCGTGCCCTTGAACGCCATGTGTTCGAGGAAATGCGCGATGCCGTTCTGATCTGCATCCTCGTGCCGCCCGCCAGCCGAGACCCAGACGCCGATCGCGGCGGATTCCAGCCCCGGCATATGCTCGGTCACGATGCGCAACCCGTTGGAGAGGGTATGAATTTCGACACTCACGCGAAGACGCCTCCTTCGATGATGGCTTCGATCTCAGCCAGGTCGTCCTCGACCCTCGTGATCCGCTCGGGCCGGTCGAACAGGTCCGCCATGCGCGCAGGCAGCGGCGGGCGGATGCCGGTGGCGGCCTCGACCGCATCGGGGAATTTTGCCGGATGGGCGGTGGCCAGCGTGACCAGCGGCGTCGCCCCGAGGAAGTCTTGCGCCACGTGCACGCCGACGGCGGAATGGGGGCACAGAAGCTCTCCCATCTCTGCCCGCGCGCGCGCGATCATGGCCGAGGTTTCCGC
Organism: Rhodobacterales bacterium HKCCE4037; assembly: GCA_015689645.1. GTDB lineage: Bacteria > Pseudomonadota > Alphaproteobacteria > Rhodobacterales > Rhodobacteraceae > Gymnodinialimonas. Next base: position 263,561 of record WVSM01000006.1, on the reverse strand, counting down.
CTCCGACGCGCGGCCCGAGGCGAAATTGTCCCGCAGCACGTCGATGGCGCCCTGGCTGATCTTGAAGCCGCCGCCTTTCAGCTCGTCCATCAGCTGCGCCACGGCGGTTCCGTCCCGCCCGTAGGCATCGAACAGCGCGCGCTCGAAATTCGACGAGACCTGGATATCCATCGACGGGCTGATCGAGGGCGTCACCCCTTCGGTCACGTAGCCGCCCGAGACCATGGCGCGGTGCAGGATGTCGTTCTGGTTGGTGGCGATCACCAGCTTCTCGATCGGAAGGCCCATGCGCTTGGCCACGTAACCCGCGAAGATGTCACCGAAATTGCCGGTCGGCACGCAGAAGGACACGCCGCGATGCGGCGCGCCAAGCGAAACGGCGGCGCTGAAGTAATAGACCACCTGCGCCAGCACGCGGCCCCAGTTGATCGAGTTCACACCGGCCAGCTTCACCCGGTCGCGGAATTCGAAATGGTTGAACATGTCCTTCAGCCGCGCCTGGCAGGTGTCGAAGTCGCCGGTCACGGCAAGCGCATGGGCATTGGCCTCGGACACGGTTGTCATCTGGCGGCGCTGCACCTCCGAGACGCGGCCATGGGGATACATGATGAACACGTCGACATTGTCGAGGCCGCGAAACGCCTCCATCGCGGCGGAGCCGGTGTCGCCCGAGGTTGCGCCGACAATCGTCACCCGGTCCCCGCGCCGCCCGAGCGCCGCCTGGAACATCTGTCCGATCAGTTGCATGGCGAAGTCCTTGAAGGCCAGCGTCGGCCCGTGGAACAGCTCCAGCAGGAAATGGTTCGGTTGCAATTGCACCAGCGGCGCGCGGGCGGCATGGCCGAAGCCTTCGTAGGCGCGCGCGATCAGGTCTCCGAATTCGGCATCGGTGAAGGTGTCGCCGATGAAAGGGCGCATCACGCGAAAGGCGATCTCCTCGTAGGACAGACCGGCCATCGCGGCGATATCGCCCTGGGCGAGCGTCGGGATTTCGGCCGGGACATAAAGCCCGCCGTCCCGCGCAAGCCCGGTCAGCATCGCCTCTTCAAAGCTCAGGTCAGGGGCCTGCCCCCGCGTCGACACATACCGCATCGGATCTCCTTCGAACCGTTAGCTCCGCCTGATACGCCAAGCGAGAAACGCTGTCATCCCCAACCACACCAGCGCGAGGCCGAACCACTGGATCGCGTAACCAAGGTGGTTGTTCGGAATGCCTTCCGAGGTCACGGGCAAAGGGGTCAGCGGCGCGTCCGACGCGGACATGTCGCGCAGGACGATGAAGACAGGCTCCGTGTCGAGTGCGGTCGCCATGGCCGCCACGTCCCGCGCGAACCACTGATTGCGCGCGATGTCCGGCTCCGGGGTGAAGCCGTCCACCTCGTCGGGCCAGTGCAGGTTGCCGGTCACGGTAACGGGGCCCTCCGGCGCATGGGGTTGCTCCGCGCTTTCGGCGATGAAACCACGGTCCACCATCACCCGTCGGCCATCCGTCTCGAAGGCCGAGATCAATCGATACCCCGGCCCGCTGCCCTGGACCGACACGAGGACCCGCAAGGGCTCACCCACGAATTCCCCCCGGGCTTCGACCGGCAGGAACCGGTCCGCTTCCGGGTCGGGGGTTTCCGGCACCGCCACCGGCGCGGCCGTGATCCGTGCCTCGATATCGGCCAGCACGCCCTCTTTCCACGACAGGCGCTGAAGCTGCCAGACGCCAAGTCCGATCAGGATCGCTGCCCCGATCAAACCGAAAACAAAAACAACCGACAACTTCCGCGTCATGTCACCCCGTCGAATGGAAAGCGCCCACCGATCCGGCAGGCGCCTCTTTCATCTTGCCAGAAAAACTCACTCCGTCTTCGCCACCCGCACGACCGTCCGACATGGCGTCGTGCCGGTGCCATCGGGCGGGGGTGGCGGAGCTATGCCAGCCCCGCCCGTCCGGACCTCAGCCCTGACCCCAGATGTAGACAGCGAGGAACAGGAACAGCCACACCACGTCGACGAAGTGCCAGTACCAGGCCGCGGCCTCGAACCCGACGTGCTTCTCGGCGGTGAAATGGCCCTGGCGCACGCGCAGGTAGCAGACGAACAGGAAGATCGTCCCGATCACCACGTGGAACCCGTGGAAGCCGGTGGCCATGAAGAAGGTCGAATAGAACCGGTCGCCGTCGATGAACTGCCAGCCCTCGTGGGCGATCAGCTCGAAATACTCGTAGGCCTGAAGACCGGTGAAGGCGAGGCCGAGGACCACGGCCCCCAGCAGCCCGTACTCGATATCCTTGCGCGCGCCGTTGTGAACCAACGCGTGGTGCGCCCAGGTCACAAGGCAGCCCGACAGCAGCAGGACCAGCGTGTTGATCAGCGGCAGGTGGAACGGGTCCACGATGTGGATATCGGGGATCACGTAGGTCGAAGCCTCGTATTCCGACATCGGGAAGATCGTGTGCTTGAAGAAGGCCCAGAACCAAGCGACGAAGAACATCACCTCGGACATGATGAACATGATGAAGCCGTATTTCAGACCGAGGCGCACGACCGGCGTGTGATCGCCGTCATGGCTTTCGTGGACCACGTCCGACCACCAGGCGAACATGACGTAAAGCACGGCGGCGAGACCGATAAGGAAAAGCCAGGGGCTGCCGGAATGCATCCAGTTCACGGCGCCGAACAGCATCGCGAAGGCGCCGACCGCGGCAACCAGCGGCCAGATCGACGGCTGCAGAATGTGATAATCGTGCTTCTTGACGTGGGCCATTGTGGGTCTCTCTCTGGTCTGTCGTTCAGTTGCCGTCGCCAAGCGCGGCGTAATCATCATCTTCGGGCATGTCCGCAACGTGGAAGGTATAGGACAATGTGATTGCGGGCGTGTCACGCACATTCGGATCATCAACCAGGGCGGGATCAACGAAGAACGTCACCGGCATCTCGACCCGTTCGCCGGGCTGGAGCACCTGCATCTCGAAGCAGAAGCAGGCGATCTTCACGAAGTAGCCGCCCACGTCGAAGGGCGCGACGTTGAAGCTGGCGGTTCCGGCAATCGGATAGTCGGTCGGGTTGTAGGCCTCGTAGAAGGCCAGCCCCGTCTCGCCGATACGGATATCGACATGCGGCTCGAGCGGGCGGAACTCCCACGGCATGTCCGAGGCGGTGTTGGCAGCAAAGCGGATGCGGATTTCCTGGTCGAGGACCGTGTCGCTGCCGGCGTCGGCCTGCACCGTCGCTCCGCCGAACCCGGTCACGCGGCAGAACCAGTCGTAGAACGGCACCGCCGCGATCGTCAGAGACGCCATCACGACGATCACGCCCAGAAGTTGCAGGACGGTCTTCGACTTGGGATCCATCGCGCGGCGTTCGCTCATTGACCGGTCTCCTCCGTGATCGGAAGGACCGAGGCACGCGGCTGGTGGTCATTGGCTTCCAGCAGGCCTCCCTCGCGCACCTTGGCGATGGTCAGCCCGAACACAACGGCGCAGAACCCGACAAGGCAGAGTGCCGTGCCGAGGTTGCGCCCGAAGCGGCGCTTGTGGATCTCGTGGGTTTCGGCCAGTGGCATCAGATCAGCCTCCAGATCGCGTCGACCAGCAACGCGCCGAAATGCAGGAACAGGTAGAGCAGCGAGAACTTGAAGACCTTCTTCTCCACCGCGTAATTGTCGGCCTCGGCCACCGCCTCGTCCCGGCGCCAGATGTCCCATGCGCCTTTCAGGAAGATCGCGTTCAGAACGATTGCCGCCGCCAGGTAGACCGGGCCCGCGACCTCCGTGAAGGCAAGACCAAGGGCGACCGGCGCCAGCAGCACCGTGTAGATCAGGACCTGGCGCCGCGTTTCCTTCCGGCCGTGGGTCACGGTCAGCATCGGCACGTCGGCCTCGTGGTAGTCCGATTTCATGAACAGCGCGAGCGCCCAGAAATGCGGCGGGGTCCACATGAAGGTCAGGCCGAACATCAGTATCGACGCCAGGGAGACATCACCGGTCACCGCCGCCCATCCGATCATCGGGGGAAACGCGCCAGCCGCGCCGCCGATCACGATGTTCCACGGCGTCGAGCGCTTCAGCCACATCGTATAGATCACGGCGTAGAAGAAGATGGTGAAGGCCAGAAGCCCGGCCGCGAACCAGTTCGTGGCCAGCCCCAGCATCACCACCGACAGCGCGCTCAGCCACAGGCCAAGGGTCAGTGCCTCACCCGCGGGCACCTTGCCCGCCGGCACGGGGCGCTTGGCGGTGCGTTTCATCACGGCGTCGATATCGGCGTCGTACCACATGTTCAGCGCGCCCGAGGCCCCTGCCCCCAGCGCGATGAACAGGATCGCGGTGAAGCCGACCATGGGCGACACGCCAACGGGCGCGACCAGCAGGCCCACCAGCGCGGTGAACACGACCAGCGACATGACCCGCGGCTTCAGCAGCAGGACATAATCGCCGAAGCCCGGCTCGTAGGAACCGGTCTGGACTTGCGTATTTGCGGTGGCGTCACTCATTGCGGGCGGCGTCCCTCGGGATGGCTGGAAAAGGCGGGGCCTTGAACCCCGCCGTCACGTTACTCGGCTGCGGCCAGTTCGATGACCTGCGGTGCGCGCGCGCCATCGAGCGAGGCGAAATCCGCAGCTTCACCGGCCAGCCAAGCGTCGTATTCCTCGGGCGTCACGGCGAAGACCGTGATCGGCATGAAGGCATGCGCCGCGCCGCACAGCTCGGAACACTGGCCGAAGTAGATGCCTTCCTGGCCGGGCTCGACGTTAAAGTGCAGTTCCGCAAGGCGGCCGGGAACGCCGTCCTGCTTCACGCCGAAGGCCGGGATGGTCCAGGAGTGGATCACGTCGGCGGCGGTCACCTGCACCACTACGGTCTGGCCGGTCGGCACGACGACAGCGGTATCGGTGGCAAGGCGGAATTCGTCACGGCTGTAGCCGTAATCGGCCAGCTCATCCTCGTTCAGCATGTAGCTGGCGTAGGAGATGCCTTCCTCGGGATATTCGTATTCCCAGTACCACTGCCAGCCGGTCGCACGGACAACGACATCGGCGTCGGGAATGGTCTGCTGGCGGAACAGCACCGGCAGGGAGAATGCGCCGAGCACGACGAGGATCAGGAGCGGCACGAGCGTCCACGTCACCTCGATCGGCGTGTTGTGCGAGAAGGTGGCAGGCTCGGGGTTCGACTTGGCGTTGTGCTTGACGATCACCCAGACCATCAGCGCCAGAACGAACAGCGTGATGAGGGCCGCCATGACATGCAGCAGCGTGTCGAGCGCGTGGATATCCATCGCACCTGCGGTCACGCCGGGCTGGAAACCGGTTGCGCCGGGGGTCGGTGCGCCGATGATCTCGAGTCCTTCCCGCATGCCGGCGGTCTGGGCCGAAGCCATCGTCGCTGTAAAGGTTGCACCAAGTGCGGCCCAGAGGCCGCTTAGCTTCTTGCGAAGTGCCATGTGGTCTGTCCTGTTGTCCGTTCGGTCCCTCGCGGTCGGCCAAAGCCGCCCATCCGGGGCCGGTCCTGTTCCTGTTGCGCAAGACCATATAGCGCCGCCACGCGCAAGGCAGTGGTGTAAATTGTCTCAGTTGAGGGCACGCCCACGGCGTGCCCGTAACGCCGAAAGCGTATCGCATCGCGATGCGCGCAGGCGCTTATACTATTGAGAATGATAACATTCTTCCTATTCGTTGGCTCCGAAACGCGCACTGATGGCGCTTTACGAGACGGGGTGTCGCACCCGGCCCGTTTCGACATATGTATGGAGCAGGACCAAGGAGAGACCCGCACATGGCCGATACCGCCCCCTTCCGCCCTTTTGAGACCCATCTCGACGAAGCTGCCGCCCTGCGCATCCTGCGGCAGGCGACCGACGGGGCCGAGGATGGCGAATTGTTCCTCGAACGCCGCCGGTCCGAGGTGCTGGTCTTCGACGATGGAAGGGTCAAGAACGCCTCCTACGACGCGGCACAGGGATTCGGCCTGCGCGCGGTGAAGGGCGAGGTCGCGGGGTACGCCCATTCCACCGAGATGTCCGAAGCCGCGCTGCTGCGCGCCGCCGAGACCGCGCGGCTTGCCGTGGGCGATGGCGGCGGCACGCTGGCCGAGGCCCCGCGCGGCACCAACGAACGGCTCTACACCGACGAAGACCCGATGGCGGGCGCGGAATTCGGCGTGAAGCTGGAGACGCTTGCCGAGATCGACGCCTTCGCCCGCGCCCTGGATCCGCGCGTGGTGCAGGTCAGCGCGTCAATGGCCGCGTCGCACCAGGAGGTCGAGATCCTCCGCCCCGAGGGCACCCGCGTCCGCGATGTGCGCCCGATGGTCCGCCTGAACGTCTCCATCATCGTCGAGGAGAATGGCCGCCGCGAAAGCGGCTCCGCCGGGGGTGGCGGGCGTGTGGGCCTTGTCGGCCTGATGGAGCGGCCCCATTGGGAAAGCGTCGCGATGGAGGCGCTGCGCATCGCTGTCGTGAACCTCTCCGCCGAACCCGCGCCGGCCGGCGTGATGGACGTGGCGCTTGGCAACGGCTGGCCCGGCATCCTGCTGCACGAGGCCGTGGGCCACGGGCTCGAAGGCGATTTCAACCGCAAGAAGCAAAGCGCCTTCGCCGGCCTGATGGGCCAGCGGGTCGCTGCGCCGGGCGTGACGGTGCTCGACGATGGCACGATCCCCGACCGCCGCGGCTCGATCTCCGTTGATGACGAGGGCACGCCGTCCTCCGCCACCACGCTGATCGAGGATGGCATCCTCGTCGGCTACATGCAGGATCGGCAATCCGCCCGCCTGATGGGGGTGGAGCCGACGGGCAACGGCCGCCGCCAGGGCTTCGACCACGCGCCGATGACGCGGATGACCAACACCTACATGCTCGGCGGAGACGCCACGCCCGGCGACATCGTGGCCGAGGTGAAGGACGGCATCTACGCCGTCGGCTTCGGCGGCGGTCAGGTCGACATCACCAACGGCAAGTTCGTCTTCTCCTGCACCGAGGCCTACCGCGTGAAGAACGGCAAGGTCGGCGCACCGGTGAAGGGCGCTACCCTGATCGGCGACGGGGCCACGGCGATGCAGCACGTCCGCGCCATCGGCAACGACTTCAGCCTCGATCCGGGCATGGGGAACTGTGGCAAGAACGGCCAGTGGGTGCCCGTTGGCGTGGGCCAGCCGACGCTCCTGATCGGCGGGCTGACCGTAGGCGGCTCCGCGGCGTGAGCGGACCACGGTCTGTTACGGATGAACACAGACCTCTTTCCGGGCGCAATATCGTCAGGTTGATATTACCCGATTGCTGATGCCCGATGCATTCTTGCCCTCGGACCTGACGCAGTAACCATCCGTTAACCATTCCGCCCGCAGCCTGTCCCAATGTGGACCGCACCCGATTCTCAGCTGCACTTCGAGCCGGACCCCGGTTTCGCCGAGGCGCCGGTAGGATTCGTGCCGCCACCCACGGAGGGTGAGGATGACAAGTTCACCCGCCTGCGCCTGATCCGCTCGCGCCGCGTGGGGCCCGCCACCTACCTGCGCCTTCTAGCCGAACACGGCTCCGCCGCCGCGGCGCTCGCCGCCCTGCCGGAGGTGGCGAAGGCCGCCGGTGTCGACGGGTACGAACCCTGCCCCGAGCCGGTCATCAAGGCCGAACTGCGCGCCGCGGCGCGGGCCGGGGCGCGCCTGATCTGCCTGGGCGATTCCGATTATCCCGCGCATCTGGCCGAAGTATCTGACGCCCCGCCGATCCTCTGGTCCATGGGCCAGATGAGCCTTGCGGCCCGGCCCTGCGTAGCCATCGTGGGCACGCGCAACGCCTCGGGCCTTGGCGGGCGCATGGCGCGCAAGCTGAGTGGCGAGCTTGGGGAGGCGGGCTTCACCGTCGTTTCCGGCTTGGCGCGCGGCATCGACGCGCTGGCCCATACCGCCAGCCTGCCGACCGGTACCATCGCCGTGATGGCCGGGGGCGTCGACGTGGTCTACCCGACCGAGAATTCCGACCTCGCCGCGAAGATCGCCAAGGAGGGCCTGCGCCTCAGCGAACAGCCCCTTGGACTGCAACCGCAGGCGCGCCACTTCCCGCGCCGCAACCGCATCGTCTCGGGCCTCGCGCTCGGCGTGATCGTGATCGAGGCGGCCGCGCGGTCAGGCTCGCTCATCACCGCACGCATGGCCGCCGACCAGGGGCGGGAGGTCATGGCCGTGCCCGGGCACCCGATGGACAGCCGCGCCTCGGGCGGGAACATCCTGCTGCGCGACGGGGCCGTCCTGATCCGCAATGCCGAAGACGTGATCGAGGCGCTTGGCCAGCCGCAGGGCAAGCCCCTCGCCAGGGCCGAAAAGACGCCCGCCCCCGCCGCGCCGCCGAAGTCATCCGATGGCCCGCTGGAGGCCCGCATCCTCGCCAGCCTGGGGCCCACGCCCCTTCCCGAAGACAGCCTGACGCGCGACCTCGGCGCCACGCCGCAACAAATGGCGCAGGCCCTTGCAATCCTCGAAATGGCGGGCCGCGTGACCCGCTCCGCCGGTGGCATGGTGGCGGCCGCCTGATCCGTCAGCCGCGGGCCGGAACGCGCCGCCCCGTCACCGGTGTCGGGCGCGGTCTCATCGCTCGTTAAGGCTTGGCGTACCCACCCCGTCGCAGTGTCGTCCAAGCGCCTCCGCCCTTTCCGAGGGGCGAAACCCATCCGCCGGGATACCGCATTGACAAGTCCGCCCAAGCCCCCACATGTTCCGCCGCCACGACCATTCCCTCCCGAACAGGTGCCCAACCATGCCCGTAGTTGTTGTCGAATCCCCGGCCAAAGCCAAGACGATCAACAAGTATCTGGGCAAGGATTACACGGTTCTCGCGTCTTACGGGCATGTCCGCGACCTGCCGTCGAAGGACGGCTCGGTCGACCCGGACGAAGGCTTCTCGATGAAGTGGGAGGTCGCCTCGGACTCGAAGAAACACGTCAAGGCCATCGTCGATGCGCTGAAAGACGACCCCTCCCTGATCCTCGCAACCGACCCCGACCGCGAGGGGGAGGCGATCTCGTGGCACCTGCAGGAGGCGCTGACCTCCCGCAAGGCGATCAAGAAGGACACGCCGGTCAAACGGGTGACCTTCAACGCGATCACCAAGGACGCCGTGACCAAGGCCATGGCCGAACCGCGCGACGTCGACATGGAACTGGTGGAGGCCTACCTTGCCCGCCGCGCGCTGGATTACCTCGTGGGCTTCACACTGTCGCCCGTGCTCTGGCGCAAGCTGCCCGGCGCGAAATCGGCGGGCCGCGTGCAATCGGTCTGCCTGCGCCTTGTCGTCGAACGCGAGATGGAGATCGAGGCGTTCAATCCCCGCGAATATTGGTCGGTGCGCGCCGTGCTGGAAACGCCGCGCGGCCAGCAGCTTGAAGCACGCCTGACGGTTCTGGGCGGCAAGAAGCTCGACCGCTACGACCTGCCTTCGGCGGCCGAGGCGGGCCTTGCCGTGCAGGCCGTCGCCTCCCGCAAGCTGGAAGTCCGCGACGTCGAGGCCAAGCCGATGTCGCGCAACCCCTCGCCGCCCTTCATGACCTCGACCCTGCAACAGGAAGCCAGCCGCAAGTTCGGCATGGGCGCCCGCGCCTGCATGTCCACTGCGCAGCGCCTCTACGAGGCCGGGCACATCACCTACATGCGGACCGACGGCATCGACATGGCGCCCGAGGCCGTGGACGGCGCGCGCGCCGCGATCAAGGATCGCTATGGCGAGGATTACGTCCCCGGCTCGCCGCGCATCTACAAGAACAAAGCCAAGAACGCGCAGGAAGCGCACGAATGCATCCGCCCCACGGACATGACCAAGGCCGCAGATGATCTGAAGCTTTCCGAAGACGACCAGCGCAAGCTCTACGACCTGATCTGGAAGCGCACCATCGCCTCGCAGATGGAGGCCGCCCGGATGGAGCGGACCACCGTCACCATCGGCGACAAGGCCGGTGAGGTGGAGTTGCGCGCAACCGGTCAGGTTGTCCTCTTCGACGGTTTCCTGAGGGCCTACGAGGAAGGCCGCGACGATGTCGAGGCCGATGACGACGACAGCCGCCGCCTTCCGCAGGTGTCCTCCGGCGACGCCATGGCGCTGGCGGCCCAAGGGCTGGCCGGTGAATACGCCAAGCTGGCGGGCGAAGATCTCGTGGAAGACGAAGGCGAAATGCGCCGCTCCAAGTCCGCGCTCCTGTCGGCCAACGGTGCGGTCCTTGGCCAGCAGCACCACACCCAACCGCCGCCGCGCTATACCGAGGCGACGCTTGTGAAGCGTATGGAGGAGCTCGGCATCGGGCGTCCCTCCACCTACGCGTCGATCATGGATACGATCCAGAACCGCGGCTATGTCACGAAGGACAAGGGCCGCCTGATCCCCGAGGACAAGGGGCGGCTGGTGACGATCTTCCTCACCAATTACTTCCGCAAATACGTGGGCTACGACTTCACCGCCGACCTGGAAAACCAGCTCGACGAGGTCAGCGCGGGCGAAAAGCACTACAAGGACGTGCTCGACCGGTTCTGGCGCGATTTCTCGGCGGCGATCGAGGAAACTTCCGAACTGCGCATCACCGACGTTCTGGAAAAGATCAACGAGGTGCTGGAGCCGCACCTGTTCCCGCCGACCGAGGATGGTTCGCCCCCCCGGCAATGCCCGAATTGCGGCATCGGCCAGCTGTCGATGCGCACGGCGCGCTCCGGTGGTGCGTTCATCGGGTGTTCGAATTATCCCGAATGCCGCTACACGCGCCCCTTCGGCCCGCCTGATCCGGAAGCGGAGGCCTCCGCCATTCCGCCGGAGGGCAAATTGCTCGGCACCGATGACGGTGACGAGATCCGCGTCTTCAAGGGCCGCTTCGGCCCCTACGTGCAGCGCGGCGCGGTCACCGACGACAACAAGAAGCCGCCGCGCCAGTCGATCCCCAAGGATTGGCCCCCGGAAGACCTGGACATGGACCGCGCCCTGATGCTCTTGTCCCTGCCCCGCCAGATCGGGCCGCATCCCGAAGACGGCGTCATGGTCTGGGCCAATATCGGGCGCTATGGCCCCTACATCAAACACGCCGACAGCACCTCGGACCGGGGCGGAACGAACGCAAACCTCGACAATATCGACGAGGTCTTCACCGTCGGCATGAACCGCGCCGTGCAGCTTCTGGCCGAAAAGGTCGCCTCCCGCGGGGGACGTGGCCAGGCCGCCAAACCGCTGCGCGAACTCGGCGAACACCCCGAGGCTGGTGGGCCGGTCAATGTCATGAAGGGCAAATACGGGCCCTACGTGAAATGGGACAAGATCAACGCCACGATCCCCGACACGATCACGCCCGAGGCCATCACCATGGAGCAGGCCGTGGAGTTGATCGCGGAGCGCGCGGCGAAGTCCGGCAAGAAGAAGCCGGCCGCGAAAAAGAAGGCCCCGGCGAAGAAAAAGGCCGCGAAAAAGGACGGTTGAACGGGAATTCGGCGGCGTGGGGCCTTGATCTGCCCCGCGCCGCGCCCGAAATCGGACCCATGGACGACACGCCCCCCCTTGCGCCCTCGCCCGAGGCTCTCGACTTCCTGCTGACCCGGCGTTCCCGCCCGCCGCGCATGCTGGGGGAGCGGTTTCCCGACGACGACACCCTGCGAACGATCCTGACTGCCGCCCTGCGCGTGCCCGATCACGGCAAGCTGGAGCCGTGGCGTCTGATCGTGCTGCGCCGTCCCGCCATCGAGCGGCTGGCGCGATTGACCCGGTCTCGCGGTGAAGAGCTGGGGTTGGAGCCGGACCGGATCGAAAAGGACGCATCCGGCTTCGAGACGGCAAACCTGATCGTCGCCGTGGTGTTCAGCCCGAAAGACTCCGAAAAGGTGCCGGAGGCCGAGCAATATGCCTCCGCCGCCTCGGTCTGCCTCAGCCTTCTGAACGCAACGCTGGCCAGCGGCTGGGGCGCCGTCTGGCTGACCGGCTGGCGCGCGACGGACCGGCCGTTTCTGACGCGAGGCTTCGACCTTTTCCCCCATGAAACACTTGCCGGCCTTATCCACATAGGGGACGAGGCACGCGTTCCGCCGGAACGCCCCCGCCCCGATGTGGACGCGCTGACAACCTGGGTAGACGAATGATTTTCAACGCATTTCTGAAAGCTGTGGGCCAGTTGACCGACAGCCGCTTCCTTGGCGTGCTCGGCCTTGGCATCACGCTGACCATTGGCCTTCTGGTGGGCTTCTACGCCATCTTCGCCGGCGTCGTGGGCTGGTTCGTGCCGGACACGTTCAGCCTGCCCTGGATCGGCGAGGTCAACTGGATCGACAACGCCCTGACCATCGCGGGCATCCCGCTGATGCTGGTCCTGTCGATCTTCCTCATGGTGCCCGTCTCGGCGGCGTTCATGGGCATCTTCCTCGACCGCGTGTCCGAGGCGGTAGAGGACCGGTATTATCCCGGCCTGCCGCCCGCGCGCGGCCTCTCGATCGGCGAGGCCATGGTGGACGTCGCGAAATTCCTCGGCATCCTGACACTGGTGAACATCGTGGGACTGGTGTTCTACCTGGTCTCGGGCCCGTTCGCGCCGCTGGTCTTCTGGGTCGTGAACGGCATCCTGATCGGCCGGGAATACGGGCAGATGGTGGCGCTGCGCCGCCACGACGCGCGCGGCGCGGCCGAGTTCCGCAAACGCAATCGCCCGACGCTGTTCGCGGCGGGCGTGCTGATGGCGGTGCCCCTGACGATCCCGGTGATCAACATCCTCGTCCCGATCCTCGGGGCGGCGACCTTCACGCATCTTTACCACATGCTCAACGCAGGCCGGTCGATCCCATCCCGAACCGTGTGAACAGGTCGATATCGTCCAGCGTCACCAGATCCAGCAGGATGATGCCGGCCACCACGCACCAGATCCCGGCGGCGATGATCGTGGTCCAGATGACCCGCTTTCTGAGCTGCGCATCCGCGGGGGCCGAGCCATGGGTTCCCGCCACGCGCTCGCCCGCGTCATCCTGGCTGGTGACACGCACCTGAAGCGACACTAGCAGCGTCATGAACCAGATGATCGCGTAGAGCACGATGCCGGTGACGACCCCCATCAGACCTGCTCCAGCTCGACCAGCGTGCCGGTGAAATCCTTCGGATGCAGGAACAGGACCGGCTTGCCGTGGGCCCCGATCTTCGGCTCGCCATCGCCCAACACGCGGGCGCCTTGCGCTTTCAGCCGATCCCGCGCTTCGAGGATATTCTCAACCTCGTAGCAGACATGATGCATCCCCCCGGACGGATTCTTTTCCAGAAACGCGCTTATGGGTGAGTTATCCCCAAGTGGGTGGAGCAGCTCGATCTTGGTGTTGGGGAGCTCGATGAAAACGACGGTGACGCCGTGATCGGGCTCGTCCTGCGGCGCGCCGACCTTGGCGCCGAGCGTGTCGCGGTATTGCGCGGCGGCGGCATCGAGGTCCGGCACGGCGATGGCTACGTGGTTCAGGCGTCCGATCATGGGATTTATCCGGCGTTGGTGAGACTTCGGCCCGATATGACGTGCGTGCCCGCGGGTGGCAAGTTGGGCCAATGTCGCATTTACGTTTCATCAACCGAGAACATGCGAGGGTCGTCCCATCGGCGGGGAATCATCCCCGTCGCTCTTGGGGGCAAGAAGATGGACGACCTGCTTTCGGAATTCGACCTGCGACCGCAACCCACGGCCGAACGGCCGCTCTTGGGGCTGACCATTCTCGTCGTCGAAGACAGCCGCTATGCGTCCGAGGCGATCCGGTTGATGAGCCTGCGGTCGGGCGCCCGCCTGCGCCGCGCCGATTGCCTCGCCTCCGCCGAACGGCACCTGAACGTCTATGCGCCTGCCATCGCCATCGTCGACCTGGGCCTGCCCGACGGCTCCGGCCTCGACCTGATCCGCTCCATGGCGGCCAACCGCGCCTCCGGACAGGTCATTCTCGGCAGCAGCGGCGCGGAACGGGAGGAGGCGGAGCGTCAGGCGCTCGAAGCCGGGGCAGATGGGTTCATCGCCAAGCCCGTCGCCAGCATCGCGGCGTTCCAGGCCGCCATCCTGCGCCATCTCCCCAGCACCCTTCATCCCAAGGGCCCGCGCGAAGCCGCGATCACCGCCGTCGACCCCGACCCGCTCGCCCTGCGCGAGGATCTGAGCCACGCGATGGACCTTCTGGCACTCGACACGCCCCCCGCCGATTACCTCAAGCGGTTCCTCATCGGTCTTGCGCGCGGCGTGGCGGACAAGGGTCTGGAAGCGGTGGCTCACGGGATGGACGATACGCTTCAGGCGCCCGACCGCGCCGCGCTTCGGGAACTTCTGTCAGGTCGCATAAGGGCCATGCCCGAGCCTGTCTGATAAGAGATTGCAGAAGGCCTACGCTTTCCCGGAACCAAACCCGGTCCCCGATGTTGGACAAGACAAGCCAGCCAGGGAGCCACGCCATGCCTTCGATCTACGACGCCATCAAATCCGACCATGACAACCACCGCGACCTCATGGACCAGATCGCCGAAACCTCCGGCGACAGCGACGCCCGGCAGAAGGCATGGGACAGCTTCTATCACGACGTGAAATCCCACGCGGCCGCCGAGGAAGAGACGTTCTATTCCAAGCTGATCTCGAAAACCTGGGGCCAGGACGCGGCGCGCCATTCCGTGCACGAGCACCAGCAGCTCGACGACCTGATGGAAGAGCTAAACGAAGCGGACATGTCCTCTCCCGGCTGGCTGCAGAAGTTCAAGACGCTGCAGCACGACTACCTCCACCATATCGAGGAGGAGGAAGACGAGGTTTTCACCCGCGCCAAGGAAGTGATCGACGCCTCCGAGATCGACGGCTACGGGGACCGGTTCCTCAAGCGGAAGTCCGAGGAACGCGAGCTGATCGACGAAAAGCGCGAGGACAGCCTCGAAGACTGAGGCCGGTCAGAAGCGGAACCCGTGCGGATAGGTGTGAAGGCCGTCGAAATCGGCCTTCCCCACTTCGGCCCCCGATTGCCGCAGAACCGCGAATCCCATCGACAGGTGAAACAGGAAGTTCGGCATTCCGAACAGGTGCAGGAAGTCCGCGCCCGTCTGCTCCAATTCCGCAAACCCGGCACGGTGCGCGATCATGCGATCCTCCGCCCCTGCGAAATCTGTCGGCTCCAGCGAGGCAAGCTGTTCATCTGCAAAGGCAATCCGCGCGCGCAATCCCTCGCCATCCATCCCCAGATGCGGAAACTCAGGCACAATGTGACCGGCGAGCGGAAACGCGACGCGCAGGGCAAAGCCCGCTGCGGTCGCGAATTGCTCGGCCCCGCTGAACATGTCGGGCGCCAGCCGCGCCTCGAGCATGTCAGGCGTGGCCCGGCGCACCAGGCCCTTCGCCTGCGAAAGGTAGTGCCGGAACACCGGGACGGAAGCGGTGTAAAGCGCGTGGTCGGCCATCGCCTCAGTCCTGCGGGATCACCCGCAGACCAAGCTCCATCAGCTGGTCCGAGGTCGGGTCGGACGGGGCCGACATCATCAAATCCTCGGCGCGCTGGTTCATAGGGAACAGGATCACTTCGCGGATGTTCGAAGTGCCCGCCAGCAGCATCACGATCCGGTCGATCCCCGCCGCACAGCCACCGTGGGGCGGTGCGCCGTATTGGAACGCGTTGACCATGCCGCCGAAGCGCTTGCGCACCTCGTCCTCGCCATAGCCCGCCAGTTCGAACGCCTTGAACATGATCTCCGGCTTGTGGTTCCGGATCGCGCCCGAAACCAGCTCGTAGCCGTTGCAGGCGAGGTCGTACTGGTAGCCGAGCACGTCGAGCGGATTGCCCTCCAGCGCCTCAAGCCCGCCCTGCGGCATCGAGAAGGGGTTGTGCGAGAAGTCGATCTTGCCGTCGTCATCGGCCTCGTACATTGGGAAATCCACGATCCACGCGAAGGCGAAGCGGTTCTGCTCGGTCAGTTCAAGCTCATCGCCGATCACCACGCGCGCACGGCCCGCGACGCCCTCGAACTCCGCCGGTTTGCCGGCAAGGAAGAAGGCCGCGTCGCCCGTGCCAAGGCCAAGCTGCTGCCGGATCGCCTCGGTCCGTTCCGGGCCGATGTTCTTGGCCAGCGGACCTGCCGCATCCATGCCGTCGTCGCCGTCGCGCCAGAAGATGTAACCCATCCCGGGCAGCCCCTGCTCCTGCGCGAACTTGTTCATCCGGTCGCAGAACTTGCGCGAGCCGCCCTTGGGCGCGGGAATGGCGCGCACCTCGGTGCCCTCTTTCTCCAGCAGGTTGGCGAAAATCGCAAAGCCCGAGCCGCGGAAATGGTCGCTGACCACCTGCATCTTGATCGGGTTGCGCAGGTCGGGCTTGTCGGTGCCATACCACAGCGCCGCATCGGCGTAGGAGATCTGCGGCCAGTTCTGGTCGACCGTGGCACCCCGCCCGAATTCCTCGAATACGCCGCGCAGGACCGGCTCGACCGTGTCGAAGACGTCCTGCTGCTCGACAAACGACATCTCCAGGTCGAGCTGGTAGAAATCGGTGGGCGAGCGGTCGGCGCGCGGGTCCTCGTCACGGAAGCACGGCGCGATCTGGAAATACCTGTCGAAGCCCGAGACCATCAGCAACTGCTTGAACTGCTGCGGCGCCTGCGGCAGCGCGTAGAACTTGCCCGGGTGCAGGCGCGACGGCACGAGGAAGTCGCGCGCGCCTTCGGGAGAGGACGCCGTGATGATCGGCGTCTGGAATTCGCGGAAGTCGATGTCCCACATGCGCTTGCGGATCGAGGCGACAACGTCCGAACGCAGGGTCATGTTCGCCTGCATCTTCTCGCGCCGCAGGTCGAGGTAGCGGTAGGTCAGCCGGGTTTCCTCGGGATAGTCCTGGTCACCGAAGACCTGCAACGGCAGATCGCCCTTCACGGGGCCAAGCACTTCCATGTCGCGGATGAAAACCTCGATCTCGCCGGTGGGCAGTTTCGGGTTCACCAGTTCCGGATCGCGGGCCTTCACGACGCCGTCGATGCGGATGCAATATTCCGAGCGCAGCTTTTCCACCTCGGCGAAGACCGGGCTGTCGGGGTCACAGAGCACTTGGGTGATCCCGAAATGGTCGCGCAGGTCGATGAAGATCACACCGCCATGGTCACGCCGGCGATGGACCCAGCCCGACAGGCGAACGGTATCGCCGACATTGGCGGCGGTCAGGGCGGCGCAGGTATGGCTGCGATAGGCGTGCATCGGGTCTCTCCGGGTATCTGGTCGCGCCCGGATAGACCGCCCGTGGCCGGTGAAGTCAAGCCCGGGCGGCGGCGCGGGGCGGCTGGCGCAGGATTTGCATTTTCATGGAACAAAGATGGGCAGGTCCGGTCAGAGAGCGCAGGCCAGCGCCTCGGTGACGGCGGACGCGCTGAAGGGCGCGATGGGGCGGGCGTCGAGCGTGCCATCCGCCATCCGCACGGCCATCACGCGGGTCCAGTCGGTGTTCGCCACGACCATCTCCGGGCCGTCGCCGCAATCGCGCACGCCGCCGGTGATGAAGTCCTCGCCGATGCGGTGGTTGGTGAGGCCGCCAAGCGCCGCGATCTCGCGCAGGCTCCCCTGCCCGTCCAGACCGCCCGGCACGAAGGACCAGACCCGCAGCGTGCGGGCGAGATGCGGGCGGTCGACATAGGCCACGTCCATCTGCCCGTCGCCATTGAAATCTGCCACGCCCACAGGGGCGAGCCAGCGGTTACGCTGGCCAATGAACGGCGTGGTGGCGACAAGGTCGAGGCCGATGCCATCGTTCGCGGCCTGGTAGATGGCCAATTGCGCGCCGAGACTCTGGTGGCTTTGCACCACGATGATCTCGGGCAAGCCGTCAAAATCCAGATCGGCGAGGCGCGGGGCGATGTCTTCGAAGACCAGCTCATCGGGCAGGGTCACGGATTGATCGCCGCAGATCGACTGCGCGGCCTCGGAATAGGCGTGGAGCCGCGTGGCCTCCACCGTGTCGCCCAGGACGCCGTGCGGGTAGCGCGTGGTCGGCCCGTCGTACCACGCGAGCGAGCCGCCATGGCCGGGCCACAGGTTCGACAGGCTCTCGGGCATTTGGGTGGCTTGGTGCGGGGCCACGGTGCAGGCGCCCGCCGGACTCGCCAAGGCAAGAAGCGCAGCGAGAAACAGCCCGCCGCGCCGGCCCATCAGATCTGCTTTTCGGGCATCTGCACCACGAGGCCGTCCAGCGCGTCGGTGACCTTCAGCTGGCAGGTCAGGCGCGAGCGCTCGGGGTTCGGCTCGAAGGCGAATTCCAGCATGTCCTCTTCCATCGGGTCGATGGCGGGCAGCTTGTCGAACCATTCGGGCGCGACGTAGACATGGCAGGTCGAACAGGCGCAGGCCCCGCCGCAATCGGCCTCGATCCCCGGAATGCCGTTGTCGCGTGCGCCTTCCATGACCGTCAGGCCATTGGCAACGTCCACGACATGCTCGGTTCCATTGTGTTCGATGTAGGTGATCTTAGCCATAATCCGCCCCTGAATGCGCGTTTTTCGTCCAAGGCTAGGTAATACGGCAGGCGCGCGCTTTCCACCCTGAATGCACCGGCTTGCGACTGCGCGCATTTGTTCTATCTTTGTTCTCATGACTGAGCCCGAGATTCACGCCCCCGATTGGCCCAGGCCGCCCGATTGCCTGCCCCATCACCTGCTGCACCTGCCGCCGGAGAATGCGCGGATCTGCGTGGCGGGGCTGGTTCTGGTGCGGCAAAGGCCGGGCACGGCGAAGGGGGTGATCTTCATCACGCTGGAGGATGAGTTCGGCGTGTGCAACGTGATCGTCTGGCAGAAGATGTACCAGAAATTCCGTCGCGCGGTGATCGCGGGGCGCCTTCTGCGGGTGACGGGCCGCATCCAGCGCGAGTCGGGCGTGACCCATGTCATCGCCGAACACGTGGAAGATATCTCGCCCATGCTCGATGACCTGTTGCATCTGCACCAGAGCGCGAAGGCCGGGGACCAGCCCTGACGCTTCCCCGAAGCGACCCGATGGGCTATACTGCCGGGAATAACAAATGGCAGGACCCGAGCAGGCCCATGCGCAAACTGATCCTTTTCGCCGCCCTTGGCGGTCTTTCGGCCTGTCAATCGACAGCGCCGGACGACACCGCGTTCACCTCCGTGATCGAACCGGTGACCCATACCGGGGCGGCGGGCGTGCAGGTCACGCGCGGCTTCGGCCCGCCCGATGCCAACCCCGAAAGCTGTTACGGACGCGAGATCGAGCCTGCGGTGATCGAGACGGTGACCGAACAGATCATGGTCGAGCCGGAGCAACTCGACCGCAATGGCGAGGTCCGCCGCCCCGCCGTCTTCGTCACCTCGACCGAACAGCGCATCGTCGAGGATCGCACCGAGACCTGGTTCGAAACCCCCTGCGCCATGCAGGCGGCAGATCCCACCTATATCTCCACCCTGCAACGGGCGCTGGAGGCGCGGGGCCATTACAGCGGCCCGATCACCGGCACGCTGGACCGCGCCACGATCGATGGCGTTCGCGCGTACCAAGCGCCGCAGGGCCTCGACAGCGGCGTGCTGAGCCTTGCTGCCGCGCGCCAGCTTGGCCTGTCGGTCTGGGATCCGGAGCTTGCCGGGCGCGGCGGCAGCGAGTGACCGATAGCGCAATGATCCGCCCGGCCACGGATGCGGATTTCAGCGCGTTTGCCCCGATCATGCGGGGCGCGATCCTGACCCACGGCCCCAAAGCTTACAGCGACGCGGAATGCGCCTCGTGGATCGAGGGTGTGCGCAGGGACCTGTTCCTGCGGGGCCGGGACGAGGGGCAAGTGTTTCTCTCGGCCGGGCCGGTTGGCGCGCCGCAAGGCTTTTGCTCCTATCTGGGGGCATCGCTGGTCGGTCTTTACGTTTCGCCGGAGGCAATGGGGCACGGGCTTGGCAGCGCGCTTCTCGAAGCGGCTGAAGTTGAGATGCGGGGCGCAGGCTCACCCCAGTCTCTCACCGCCGCGCTAAATTCCGAGGGCTTTTACGCCGAGCGAGGTTGGGTCACGACCCTCCACAAGCCGCACCTGACCCGAGGTGGCCTGACCATCACCGTCGCAGATATGCAGAAGGCATGAAAAAGCCCCGGGCCGCCTAGTGCGATCCGGGGCTTTCGAATGTCAGGCTTAGGTCAGGGCCGATCAGTTCCCGTCGGCAATCGACAGGGCCATGAAGCGCGGGCTGCCATCGCGACGGATCAGAAGCAGGATGGATTCCTGCCCCGCCTCTTCCGCCGATTGCACCAGCGCCTCGAAATCCGCGAAGCTCGACACCGGCTGTTGCGTCACCTCGGTGATGATATCGCCGACACGCAAGCCCATCTCGGCAGCGTCGGAGACCGGGTCGATCTGTTCGATCACCAGCCCGCCGGTCACGTTCTGCGCGTTCAGTTGCTGACGCATCTCGTCGGTCAGGGGCGCCAGGGTCATGCCGAGGATTTCACTGCTCGGGGTCACGCCGCTGTCCGGGTCGTTGCCGTTGGGCAGCGTCGTGCCACTTGCGGCTTCCGCTGTCTCGCGGCGGCCAAGCGTGACGCGCAAGGTCTCGGTTGCCCCCTCGCGGAAGACCAGCATGCGCACGGTCTCACCTACGGTGGAGTCGCCGACGATGCGGACCAGTTCACGTGTATCGTCGATCTCCTCACCGTCGAAGCTCAGGATCACGTCACCCACTTCGACACCGGCGTCGAGCGCGGGGCCGGTCGGCACGTCGGTGACCATGGCGCCGCGCGCCTCTTCCAGGCCCATCGCTTCGGCCATGGCCTCGTCGACATCCTGGATGCGCACACCCAGCCAGCCGCGCCGCGTCTCGCCGAATTCACGCAATTGCGCGACCACGTTGGTGACCACGTCCGAGGACATGGCGAAGCCGATCCCGATGGACCCGCCCGTGGGCGACAGGATGGCGGTGTTCACGCCGATGACATCGCCGTCGAGGTTGAACAGCGGTCCGCCCGAGTTGCCCTGGTTGATCGCGGCATCGGTCTGGATGAAGTCATCATAGCTGCCCTGAAGCGAACGTCCGAAGGCCGAGATCACGCCGACCGAGACGGAGAAGCCCTGACCCAGCGGGTTACCCATGACCATGACCCATTCGCCGACGCGGTGGTCGGACGAGACGCCGAATTCCACGAAGGGCAGTGGCTCGTCGCTTTCGACCTTCAGCAGCGCGATGTCGGTGGTGGGGTCGGTGCCGATCAGTTCGGCCACCAGCTCACGACCGTTGCGGAACTCGATCATGATCTCGTCCGCGCCTTCGATCACGTGGTTGTTGGTCACGAGGTAGCCGTCTTCGGAGATCACGAAGCCGGAGCCAAGCGCCTGGCTGCGGCGCGGCGCGCCGTTGGGGCCTTGATTGTCGAGGAACTCGTTGAAGAAATCTTCCAGGGGCGAGCCTTCGGGCACCTGCGGCTGCGGGCCACCCGCACGTCCGGCGACGACCGAGGACGTGGTGA
This sequence comes from Rhodobacterales bacterium HKCCE4037, assembly GCA_015689645.1. GTDB lineage: Bacteria > Pseudomonadota > Alphaproteobacteria > Rhodobacterales > Rhodobacteraceae > Gymnodinialimonas. The sequence goes on along the minus strand of WVSM01000006.1, from coordinate 242,144 downwards.
TGTTGACCACCGCGTCACCCACCTGGTCCACGAGGTCGGCGAAATTCGGCAGACCGTTGGTCTGGGCGCGTGCGGGGAGGGTCGACAGAGCCATCACAAGCGCCATGAGCATGGCGAGCATCGCGCCGAGCACAAGGCGGGCGTCTACGCTGCGGCTCCGGGTCTCCACGGCCACGCGTGGCTCGTCTCGGTGATGTTGGGGGGATCTGTGAAACGTCACGACTGCTTTGCCTCCTGAAATACCGTCTGACAGGCATGCCTGTCCCGGGAGAGATATTTGGGCGCGAACCGTCATTATCAAGTTGGGGAATCCCCACTGCGCCCGGCCCGAGCGTCACATGCACGTGAACGCGATGCGCCCTGTCGGTCGCCAGATTTGCACGACACGCCCGAAGGTCCAAATGCAAATCGCCTGCGGCGCGCAGGAAAGAGCCGTGAAAAGCTCTTGCACGACATTCACGAACGCCGTGGCGCGCCTCACATCAGGCTGATGCCCCACGAGGTCAGGACTGCGCCCAGAGCGACGGCGCAAAAGCCGATCAAGCGGCGGGTTTCCGGCGGGATCGCCGTCAGCACTTTCAGCAGGTCCTCCATACGCGAAGGGGCCAGTGCGAACACCAGCCCCTCGATCACAAGGACCATGCCAAGGCCCATCACTATGGCGAGCCACATCGGCGCGATTACTCCGCCGCAGGGGCCGCCAAGGCGTTGCCGCCGCCAAGGGCCGAGCCATCGAAATACTCGAAGAACTCGCTGTCGGGACTGATCACGAAGGTCGAGTTCGATCTCAGCGCGCGCTCGTAGGCGGAAAGCGACCGGGTGAAATCGTAGAACTCCGCGTCCTGTCCGAAGGCCTCCGCGAAGATGCGTGTGCGTTCGGCATCGGCCTCACCGCGCGTGATCTCGGCTTCGCGGTTGGCTTCCGAGACAAGCTCGACCACCGTCCGGTCGGCCTGTGCGCGAATCCGCTGTGCGGCCTCTTCCCCGCGCGCGATCTCGTCCGCGGCTTCCCGTTCACGCTCGGCGCGCATCCGGGCAAAGGTCGCGTCGAGGTTCTGGGCCGGCAAGTTCGTCTGCTTCAGCCGAACGTCCAGCACCTCGATGCCCAGTGCCGCCGCGCGGACGCGGGCCTGTTCGGTGATCAGGTCTGCAAGGGCCGCACGCTCTTCCGACAGGATCGTGTTCGACGTCACGCCATCGGCACCAAGAACGGCCCGGATCCGGTCGTTCAGGATACCTTCGAGGCGCGATTCCGCGGCCCGGATGCCGCCGACGCCAACGGCCTGGCGGAACTGGATCGTGTCGGTGATCCGGTAGCGGGCAAACGCATCGACGACAAGGCGCCGGTCATCCGAGGGCGTCACCTCGGTCGGCGAGGTGTCGAGCGACAGGATGCGGTCGTCGTAGAACACGACTTCCTGGATGAACGGGATCTTGAAGTTGAGGCCCGGCTCGTTGATGACCTGCCGGATCTGACCGAACTGAAGCACCAGCGCGCGTTGGCGTTCATCGACCACGAAGACCGACGAAGAGACCACGACAACCGCCAGAACCACGACGGGAATGATATAAGCAATCCGTGACATGTTAGTTCGAGCTCCCGGTTGTGTTGGCCTGACCGGCGGGCCGGCGCAGTTCGTTCAGCGGAAGATACGGGACAACACCCTGCCCGCCGCCACCGGATTCACCGTCGATCACGACAAGGTCGGTCTCACCCAGAACCCGCTCAAGCGTTTCGAGGTAGAGACGGCGGCGCGTCACTTCCGGCGCCACTTCGTATTCTTCAAGAACGGCGAGGAACCGGCTGGCTTCACCGAGCGCCTCGTTCACCACGCGGGCGCGGTAGCCTTCCGCTTCTTCGAGGATCTGGGCCGCTTCACCGCGTGCCCCTGCCGTTACACGGTTCGAATAGGCATCCGCCGTCCGCTCCAGCCGGTCACGTTCCTGCTCGGCGGCCTGCACTTCGCGGAAGGCGTCGATCACCTCGGCGGGCGGGTCGGCCCGGTCGAGGTTCACGCGGATGATGTTGATGCCGGAATTGTAGTTGTCGAGCGTCGACTGGATCAGCATCGTCGCCTGTTCCGAGATCAGCGCGCGGTCCCGGTTGAGGATCGGCGCAAGCTCGGACTGGGCGATGATCTCGCGCATGGCGGCCTCGGCCACCGCGCGCACCGTCGCCTCGGGATCGGCGAGATTGAAGAGGTAAAGCGCCGGGTCGTTGACGTTCCAGACCACGTCGAAGTCGATGTCGACAATGTTCTCGTCGGTGGTGAGCATCAGGCCCACGTCCGACGCGCCGGAGCGGTTGTTGCCGATTTCCTCGGTCCGTTCCGTCGTCACACTGACCACCTGCGCGGTGATGATCGGCCAAGGCGCGAAGTTGAGACCCTGTTCCGTGGTGCGCGAGTAGGAGCCAAGGAACAGTTCAACACCCTGCTCTTCCGGCTGGACGGTGTAGACGGACGCGTAGACCCATGCCGACACGGCGAGCAGGATGCCTCCGATCCACATGGTGCGCGGGCTGACCGGACCTTCGCCGCCGCCCTGGCCACCGCCGGAAGTGCCGCCACGTCCGCCCATCAGCACGCGGAGCTGTTCCTGCCCCTTGCGGACGATATCGTCGATCTCGGGAATGTTCTGGCCACCACCTTCCCGTCCCGGTCCACGGGGCCGCCTGGGCTCGTTGCCACTGCCATTGCTGCCTTGGTTGCCTCGGTCGCCTCCGCCACCGCCTCCCCAGGGTCCGCCGCTGTTTCCCGCCATCTGTCGTCTCACCTCTTGGCTGCGTCGTCTGTTGATGCCCTATATGGGGCAGAAAATCCGCTTTGCACCCGCATCTGCGCGTTTTCGCCGCGAATACCGGGCTTATCCGGCGCGGATCGGGTCCCGCATGGTCACGATTTCTTCCGACATCGTGGGATGGACTGCAACCGTGCGGTCGAAATCTTCCTTTGTTGCACCCATTTTCACCGCGATCCCGGCCAATTGTATCATCTCTCCGGCATTCGGCGCCACGATGTGACAGCCAAGGACCTTGCGGCTTTCCTTCGACACGACGAGCTTCATCAGCACACGACCCGGTTTGCCCGCGAAGGCGGTCTGCATCGGCCGGAACGAGGTGCAGTAGACCTCGATCTCCTCCTGGTCGCGCGCCTCTTCCTCGGTCAGGCCCACGCTGCCGTATTCCGGCTGGGTGAAGATCGCCGAGGGGATCAGCTCGTGATCGACCGGCGTCGGGTTGCCCTTGAACACCGTCTCGACGAAGGCCATCCCCTCGCGGATCGCCACGGGCGTCAGGTTCACCCGGTTGGTCACGTCACCGATGGCATAGATCGACGGCACGGCGGTCTGGCTGTATTCGTCCACCACGATCTCGCCCCGGCGCCCGATCTGCACGCCGACCTCCTCCAGCCCCATGTCGTCGGTATTCGGGGCGCGCCCGGTGGCGAACAGCACCTGGTCAAAGACACCTTCGCGTCCGTTGGTGGATTTGACCCAGAGCGGCCCCCCCTCCACATCGCCGTCCACGTCAGTCTGCAGCGCCTCCATCTGCTGCACATCCGCGCCCATCTCCGCGTCGCTTTCCGATCGCGCGTCGCCATCGGCCGGCCGCATGTCGACGATGTTGGTGCCGGTGTGCAGGTCGATCCCCTGCTCGCGCATCATTTCGGCGATCAGACCGCGCGCCTCGTCGTCGAAACCCCGCAGGATCTGCGCGCCACGGTAGAACTGCGTCACCTCCACGCCGAGCCCCGCCATGATACAGGCGAATTCGCAGGCGATGTAGCCGCCGCCGACGATCAGCAGGCTCTTGGGCAAAGCGTCGAGATGGAAGATGTCGTCCGACACGATCCCGAGATGCGCGTTCGGCAGGTCCGGCCGCACCGGACGCCCGCCGGTCGCCACGAGGATATGCTTCGCCGTCTTCGTCTCACCGCCGACGTCGACCGTATGGGCATCGGCGAGCGTCGCACGCGCATCGAAAATCTCCACGCCCGAGCTGTCCAGCAGCTTGCGATAGACACCCTCCAACCGGTCGAGTTCCTTGTGGAGCTGCCCTTGGAACTTGTCCCAGTGGAATTCACCGTCCTGAACGTCCCAACCATAGGCACGTGCATCGGAAAACCCCTCGCGATAGGACGAGGCGAAGACCATCAGCTTCTTAGGCACGCAGCCCCGGATCACGCAGGTCCCGCCCATCCGGCTGCTCTCGGCCAGCGCCACCTTCGCGCCGGTGGCCGCGGCGACCCGCGCCGCCCGGACGCCGCCGGACCCGCCCCCAATCACGAAGAGGTCATAGTCGAATTCGGACATGGCAAGGCCTCCCAGCAAGGTTCAGGAATGTTCTATTCCATGAACACCCCCTTAACGCCAGAGGGGGCACCGCGCGCACGAGCCCTGATTCCTGCAACACCCGGCTCCCCGGCCCTAGAGTGCACCGTGATGATCATCGACCAAGGCTGTCGGTCACGTGCCGGAGGCCCCCAGACCACCCCCCGGCCCCAATGGGCCAAATCGGGTGCAGGGTGTCCGGCCATCGGACCCGCGCAATTCGTTCCGACCTGTCGCGTTGACACCGCGGCAGGCCCCGTGGCCGCATCGAAGCGGCGCCGCTTCTTCTACCGCTCTTCCGCCCCGGCGGATCCGCAAGACCTGACGACGAGCCACACGACACCCCCGTCGCACCATCTTTGTTCCGCAAATATGCCAGGGGGAGTCCGCAAGGACGGGGGACAGCGTCCCCCCGACCGAGCTTGCCTGCATTGCAGGCGAGCGAGACGAAACAGCGCGGGCGCAGCCCGCTCCGCCAGATCAGGCCCTATCCGTCAGTCCCGCACGTCCACGAACAGGTTCTCGCTGTCGGAGACGTCGACGCGCTCATGTTCGATCGTGCCGTTGTTGATGTCGCGCACCTCGACGGTGCCATCGGCATTGCCGATCACCAGAACGTCGCAGATATCGAGGAACAACCCGTTCTCCACCACGCCGGGGATCTGGTTGAGAACGAGGCTCACCTGCGCGGGCTGCGCGATGCGGCGCAGGTGCAGATCGAGGATGTAATTCCCTTCATCGGTGCGGAACGGCTCCGTCCCGCTGAGCCGAAGCGAGGCCGAGCGCCCAAGCACATCGACGTTCGACAGCATTTCCTCGATCAACGCCTTGGTGGTCTGCCAGCCAAAGGGGATGATCTCCACCGGCAGCGGGAAGGCGCCAAGCGTATCGACCTGTTTCGTGAGATCCGCGATCACCACCATCTGGTCGCTGGCCGTCGCCACGATCTTCTCGTGCAGCAGCGCACCGCCGCCGCCCTTGATGAGGTTGAGGTTCGGGTCGTATTCATCCGCCCCGTCGATTGTCAGGTCCAGCCAGCGCACCTCGTCCAGCGTCTTGATCGTGACGCCCACTTCCCGCGCCAGGTCGGCCGTGCGGGTCGAGGTAGCGACGCCGGTGATCATCATCCCCTCTTCGCGGACCAACTCGCCGAGGCAGCGCACCATCCAGGCGGCGGTCGAACCGGTGCCGAGCCCCACGCGCATCCCGTCTTCCACGAATTCCACCGCCCGGCGGGCGGCCACGTACTTGGCTTTGTCGATGGGGGAAAGCTCGGCCGTCATGGGCGGGTCTCGTTCGTTTATGGCAGCTACGTGACACCCATAGCGCCTGCTCTGCCGGGGGGCGAGTGCAAATCCGACTGCGCCAGCGCCGCGATCACCGGCTCGAGCGCCGAATGCGGCAGCAGCAGCAGGCATCCGGGCCCGCTGGCGCGCAGCCTGACAGGCCCGCCCACGGCACGATTCGACGTGCCGATCTTGCGCGCCGGGTGCAGGTCGAGGGCCTCGAAAGACCATTCCAGCCCCTCGATCGCGACCCTGACCGCGTCCAGCGGAAACAGCGACACCCGCGTCCCTGCCGACAGGTCAAGCGTAAGCCGCGCGGGCAAATGCAACACGATATCTTCCGCCCCGATCACGATCACCGGGCGCTGCGGAAAGCGGACCAGCCCGTGGAACGCCGCCAACTCGTGATCGAGCCGCGCGCCGGTGAACCCGAGCGCCAGGATCAGCGGCGCCTCCAGCCGTTCCAACGCCTTCTCGAAATCGGTGCTGTCCTGCTCGGCCACCGCGATCAGCCTGTCGGCGGGAATCGCCGCCCGGGCGGCCTCGGACAGCGAATCCATGTCGCCGATCACGGCTTCGGGCGGCATGTTCCGGTGCAACAGCGCGTCGCCCCCGCCGTCGACGCCGACGAACAATTTTACGTGTCTTTGGGACAATTCAAAGGCGGATTCCCCCACCGGACCGCCCCCGACAAGTCCCACCGGCTCTTTGTATTTCAAGGACAATCCACTTCACCCCGGATCATTGTCCACAATGTTGCCATGGTCTGAACCCCCCATCACCAAATGGTCCAATTCGCGTCGCTTTTTACTGGAAACAGTTTGTTACACCTTTTGCGAGGATGATAAATTCCGGTGAGTTCTGAAGACGAGAATGGGCCGGAGGAACAGAGTGGCAGAGCAATGAGTGATGAAAACAAGATCCTGACGGTCTCATACGGCACGTTTTCCTGTACCCTCGAGGGCTTTGATCGCCCGTTCGAGGCAATGAAGGCCGTGGCCGAGTATTTCCGCGACCTGGCGGCGGAAGACCGCTATTTCGGCGCGGAACCTCCGACCCCGGATGCCGAAACCCTGCACCGCATCACCGAAGAGGCGATCCAGCGCCGCGTTGAGTCGCGGATGGTGGAAAACGGCCTCATCATGCGCCCCGAAGGCGCGCCTGCCGAAGACACGCCCGCTTTCGAAAGTGCCGCTGAACGCGCCTTCGCCCGCAGTCCGCAAGTCGAAGACGCGGTCGAAAGCGTTACGCCCGAAGCGGCCGAAGACGACACGCTTGTCGCCGCCGCTGCCGCCGTCACCGAAATCGCTCCGGTGGACGAGGACGCCATTGAAGAGGCCGCGGCAGACGAACCGGCAGCCGAGATCGACACCGGAATCGCGGTTGAGGCAGCTCAGGACGAGGCCGATCGCGAAGCCGTCGGTGACGCGCCCGACTTTGACGAATACGACGAAGAACTTGCCGATCCGGCAACCGAAAGCGGTCTGGCCGCGTCCTTCGACGCCGATGATGGTTTGGCCGAGGCCGAAGATCTCGCCGCGGAAGCGGACGAGCCGGTGGCCGAGGACGGTGAAGAAACGCCGACTGACGAAGATGACACGGAGGCCGACACGCTGGCGGGGATCGCCGCTGCGATGGCCCAGGCCAACCCGCAAGCGGATGTCGAAGCAATCGCTGCGCCCGACGCGGGCGACCTTTCCGACGAAGATGACATCGACTTCGCAGGTGACGACGAAATCGACGCCGATGAATACGACACCGACGAGCCCGACGGCGTCGCCGGGGCCGACACCCTGATCGCCGTGGCTGCCGCGTTGGCGGCTGAAGGGATCGCCGCCGAGGCCGAGGATGTGGCAGCGGATGCGGAAACCCTCGCGAGCGATCTCGACAATGACGACGATGCCGAAGCCGAGGATGAGATCGACTCGATCTTCGCCGAGGAAAACGACGAGGAAGCAGCTTTCGACGGTGCCTCCGTCGCCGCGCGCCTTGCTCGCATCCGCCGGGCCGCGCTGGCCGAAAGCGGCGAAGCCCCCGTGACCGTTCAGCCCGATGACGAACTGCTGTCGGCCGCCGGTGAAGACGCGGCGCCCGAGCCGGTGATCGAAGCGGACGACGATGCGGCCGTTGCTGCGCTGGCCGCCGCATTTGCGACCGGCGCGTCGACCATGGCCGCAGCCTCGGACGCGCTCGATGCAGCCGAGGAAGGGACGGAACAGGATGATGACGACGCCGACACGCGCGCCGCCATAGCCGCCGTGACCTCTGGGGCGGCTTCCAACGCAGACCACGCCGACACCGACGGAGAAGATCTGGACGACGAGACGCCAGAAGACACCGCCGAGGCCGATGCAGACCGGGACCGTGAGGCCGCAGCGACCCGCGCCACTCCGAGCGCGCATCGTGCGGCGCAATTCGGTGACGCGGACGGTGGCGACCGCGGCAACGTGGATCGCCTGTTCCTCGCGACCGAGGGCCGCATGGCGACGGTCGAAACAAGCCGCCGCCGCGCGAATATCGAGCATCTCAAGGCCGCGGTCGCTGCACGGGCCGCCGAATCCCGGCTCGCTGCCGAAGGCGCGTCGGTCGCCGAGATGACCGGCTATCACGACGATGCTGCGGAATACCGCGAAGACCTGGCCCGCGTGATGCGTCCGCGTCGCGTGCGGGTCGATGTTTCGCGCCGCCAGCAGCAGGCAGAAGAACGCCCCGGCCCGCTTCTGCTCGTCTCCGAACAGCGGATCGCGGATGAAGAATTCTCCGCGCCGGCGGAGCCCGTCGCGCCGCGTCGCATCTCCCGCGATGACGTTCAGACCACTGAACGCCCGACGATGAACGTGGCCGACGCCCCATTGGTTCTGGATGAACGCGTAAACGGCCCGGCTGACGAAGCCGAGATCGACGCTGACGCCATCGAGGCCGCCCGCCCCGCGCCGCGCAAGGTGGCAAGCTCGCTCGCCAACCTCGCTCAACGCGCCGGCCTGATCGCCAGCGGACTGGGCCGCTCGGCCCCGGAAGAAGACCCGGACGCCGAAGAGGCAGAGGACGGCACCACGGCCGAGGCGACGGAGGCTGAAGACGAAGCCCCGGCGCAGCCGCAAGCGACCGAAACCACCGCTGCTTTCGAAGATGACATCGAAGCGGAGGAGGAGGACGACGACGACGACGACGATGGGTTCGACGACCCGATCGCCGCGCTCGAAGCCCAGTTGGCCCAAGAGATCGAGAGCGAGCGGGAAACCCTCGCCGCCGAGGCCGACACCGACGACGACGCCGAGCCGATAGACCATTTCGCGGTATTCGCGGAACGCCTGGAAAATTCCACGGCCACCGAGATCGAGGAAGTGGTGGAGATGGGCGCAACCTACCTCACGAACGAAGCGGGTCTGCCCGAGTTCAAGCGCATGCAGCTGCTGCGTCTTGTCCGGATCGCAACCGACGGCTCGATTTCGCGTGCGGAAGCCGTGGCGGCGGTCGACAGCCTGACCGCGGACGGTGTGCTTGAAGACCTTGGTGGCAATGTCTACCGCGTGAGCCGCACGCTCTGATCCATCCGGTCGAGCAGGAACAAAGGGGCGCTTCTGCGCCCCTTTTCAGTTTTCGGGATCCGCGTCGGGGTCGGCCTTCCCGACACCCAGGAACACCGCCTTCAGCGGGAAGGCCCAGAGGATCGAGAAAGCGAAACAGATGCCCAGTTGCAGCCAGATGTTCCAGCCTTCCAGCAGGCTCAGAATGAACCAGACCGCCGCGATATAGATCGGCAGCCCGACCAGCAGGATGAACAGCGACCAACGCTTGCGGGCCTTGTAGCTGAGCGCCATGCCGTCCCCCTCTTGCTCAATCCGCGAACGGGTCAGTCACGAGGATCGTGTCGTCGCGTTCCGGCGAGGTGGACAGTAGGGCGACCGGGCACTGGATCAATTCCTCGATGCGGCGCACGTATTTCACCGCGTTGCCCGGCAGGTCCGCCCAGGACCGCGCGCCTTCGGTCGATTCCGACCAGCCCGGCATCTCCTCGTAGATCGGCGTGCACCGGGCCTGCTGCTCGGCGGCGGTCGGCAGGTAATCGAGGCGCGCGCCGTCCAGCTCGTAGCCGACGCAGATCTTCAGCGTCTCGAACCCGTCGAGCACGTCGATCTTGGTCAGCGCGATGCCGGTCACGCCCGAGGTTACGCAGGTCTGCCGCACGAGGCAGGCATCGAACCAGCCACAGCGCCGCTTGCGGCCCGTGGTGGTGCCGAATTCGTGGCCGCGCTCGCCCAGGCGTGCGCCGTCCGCGTCATGCAGTTCTGCCGGGAACGGCCCCTCGCCCACGCGGGTCGTATAGGCCTTCACCAGACCCAACACGTAGTTGATCGCGCCCGGCCCGATGCCAACGCCGGTGGCCGCCTGCCCGGCGATCACGTTCGAGGAGGTCACGAAGGGATAGGTGCCGAAGTCGATGTCCAGCAGCGCGCCCTGCGCCCCTTCGAAGAGGATGCGCTTGCCGGCCCGGCGTTTCTCGTTGAGCACCTTCCAGACCGGGGCGGCGTATTGCAGGATCTCCGGCGCGATCTCGCGCAGTTGGGCCAGCAGTGCCTCGCGGTCCACGGGCTCGATCCCGAGGCCCTTGCGCAGCGGATCGTGGTGCTGCAGCGCGCGGTCCACCCGCGCCTCCAGGGTCGCGGCGTCCGCCAGGTCCGCCACGCGGACCGACCGGCGGCCGACCTTGTCCTCGTAGGCCGGGCCGATACCGCGCCCGGTGGTGCCGATCTTGGTGCCCTTGGAGGCCGCTTCCTCGCGGGCGCGGTCAAGCTCTCCATGGATCGGCAGAATCAGCGGCGTGTTCTCGGCGATCATCAGCGTCTCGGGGCTGATCTCGATCCCCTGTTCGCGAATGGCGCGGATTTCTTCGACAAGATGCCACGGGTCCAGAACCACGCCGTTGCCGATGATCGACAGCTTGCCGCCGCGCACCACGCCCGAGGGCAGCGCGTTCAGCTTGTAGACCTTTCCGTCGATCACGAGCGTATGGCCCGCGTTATGGCCACCCTGGAAGCGCGCGATAACGTCGGCGCGTTCGCTCAACCAATCAACGATCTTTCCCTTGCCTTCATCGCCCCACTGGGCGCCGACAACCACGACGTTGGCCATTTATCTCTCCGGATGGCGAAAACCCCGAGGGGCTATAACGGCACTGGCCGTGCGGGGGAACCGGAAACTTCGAAGGCAGGGTTAACCAATTCTTAGGAAAATCCCGCTGCAGTGGCGAAATTGCAAAAATCCGTTTCCTGTGAAACGGTCAGGGGGAACGCCGAACACGCATCCCACGAAGGGACGCCGCGAAGGCCTTGCGGCTCGCTGTCGCATCCCATAAGTGAGGCGCGGATCGGGATACCGGCCGATTGGAAGAGAGAACGACCATGGAAAACATCATCCTCGTCATCCATCTGATCCTCGCGGTCTGCCTGATCGGCGTTGTCCTGTTGCAACGTTCCGAAGGCGGCGGCCTCGGCATGGGCGGTGGCGGCGGCGTGATGACGGGCCGGCAAGCGGCCACGGCGCTTGGCAAGCTGACCTGGGCCTTCGCGATCGCGTTCCTCGCCACCTCGATCACCCTGACGGTGATCGCGGCGCAGAATTCGGCCGATTCCTCGCTTCTCGACACCCTTGGCGGCCTTCCGCCGGCCGAGGAAAGCGGAACCGGCGCCAGCGACGGCGACACCGGCCTTGGCCCGGTCGACTCGCTCCTGCCGCCGATCGACGGCGACAGCCCGGCCCTTCCGCCGGTCGAGTGACCTGAGCGAAGCCACCCGATCTGGGGTGGCTTTTTTCTTTTTCCACACGATATTGGCTTTTTGGCCGCGCCTGACCTTGTCTAATTTGTCCGAATCCGGGTATCCTCAAATCCCGTGACAAGAGACATGGATGGGCCGCCATCGGGCGACGAACCATCCGCACGGGGGACTTCGGGCATGGCACGATTCATATTCATCACCGGCGGCGTCGTGTCGTCGCTCGGCAAGGGTTTGGCATCGGCCGCTTTGGGCGCGCTGTTGCAGGCACGCGGCTTCTCGGTGCGGCTGCGCAAGCTCGACCCTTACCTGAACGTCGACCCCGGCACGATGAGCCCGTTCGAACATGGCGAAGTCTTCGTCACCGACGACGGGGCTGAGACCGACCTCGACCTCGGCCATTACGAACGCTTCACCGGCGTGCCCGCCCGCAAGACCGATTCCGTGTCGTCGGGGCGCATCTATACCTCGGTGCTCGAGAAGGAGCGGCGCGGCGATTACCTCGGAAAAACGATCCAGGTGATTCCGCACGTCACCAACGAGATCAAGGATTTCATCGCCATCGGCGAGGATGAGGTCGATTTCATGCTCTGCGAGATCGGCGGTACCGTCGGCGATATCGAAGGCCTGCCCTTCTTCGAGGCGATCCGCCAGTTCATCCAGGAAAAGCCGCGCGGACAATGCGTGCTGATGCACCTGACGCTGCTGCCCTATATCGCCGCCTCGGGCGAGCTGAAGACCAAGCCGACGCAGCACTCGGTCAAGGAATTGCGCTCCATCGGCCTTGCGCCCGACCTCCTCGTCTGCCGCTCCGAGGGTCCGATCCCCGAGAAGGAGCGTGAGAAGCTGGCGCTGTTCTGCAACGTGCGCCCCGACGCCGTGATCGCCGCGCAGGACCTCAAGTCGATCTACGAGGCACCGCTGGCCTACCACCGCGAGGGACTCGATCAGGCCGTTCTCGACGCCTTCCAGATCAGCCCCGCGCCGAAGCCCGATTTAACCATCTGGGAAGACGTCGCCGACCGGATCAACAACCCCGAAGGTGAGGTGAAGGTCGCCATCGTCGGCAAGTACACGCAGCTCGAAGATGCCTACAAGTCGATTGCCGAGGCGCTGACCCACGGCGGCATGGCCAACCGCGTGAAGGTGAAGGTCGAATGGGTCGATGCCGAGATTTTCGAGCGTGAAGACGTGGCGCCGCATCTCGAAGGATTTCACGCCATCCTCGTGCCCGGCGGCTTCGGCGAGCGCGGGACGGAAGGCAAGATCAAGGCCGCGCAATTCGCGCGGGAAAAGCAGGTGCCCTACCTCGGCATCTGTCTCGGCATGCAGATGGCCGTGATCGAAGCGGCCCGCAACCTCGCCGACCTTGGCGATGCGGGATCCGAGGAATTCGACCACGAGGCCGGGAAAAAGCGTTTCACGCCCGTGGTTTACCACCTCAAGGAATGGGTGCAGGGCAACCACAAGGTCGAACGCAAGGTGACCGACGACAAGGGCGGCACCATGCGCCTTGGCGCCTATGACGCGGTGCTGACGGAAGGCTCAAAGGTGGCCGAAGCCTATGGCACGACCGCGATCGAGGAACGCCACCGCCACCGATACGAGGTCGACATCAAGTATCGCGAGGCGCTGGAAGACCAGGGCCTGATCTTCTCGGGGATGAGTCCCGATGGCCGCCTGCCCGAGATCGTCGAGGTGAAGGATCACCCGTGGTTCATCGGCGTGCAGTTCCACCCGGAGCTGAAGTCGAAACCCTTCGCGCCGCACCCGCTGTTTCGCGATTTCGTGCGCGCCGCGAAGGAGAACTCGCGCCTCGTTTAAAAGCCGCAGCCGCGGGCGGAGAGTTGATCCAGCGCCGCGGACGATCCGGCCAACGGGATGCTGTCGAGCGACCCCCGCCTGTAGAGTCCGACACTCAGCACCGATCCCGCCCGCAACTGCGCCATGAAGCTCTGCGCCCGTTCCATCGTGTCCATGTCCAGCAGGCACCGCGTCCCCTGGCAATCGGCGAAGTAGAGATCCTCAGGGTTGGCGTCGATCTGCAGAACGAAATCCTCTTGCGGGTTCCCCAGCGTGTAGCCGGTGATTTCAAAGGCAGGGAGACCGCCGTTCCCGCAGGACACGGCAAGGCCGGTCGAGGCTCCGTTTCCGCTGGCCATACCGGCGGGCGCGATGGATGGGTCGTATTGCCAGTCGGCCAGCGCAGGCGCGGCGGCGGACAGTGTGAAAAAGGCCGTGATAACAAGTCGCTTCATGGAATCCCTCCGGAGAAATCAGCGTGAACCTGCCGAACTGTCACCAAAAAGGTGCACTGCGGTCAATTGCCTGCCCTCCCTACCTTTCGCCCCGGCCGCGTAGACGCTATGGTAACCGAAACGGGGTACGACTTGCCCGACTCTATCAGGACCTGCCATGCGCCTCGCAGCTTTGACCATCACAGCCGCACTTGCCGCCACCGGAGCCTCCGCTCAGGATGCCAGCCAGTGGACGGGCTTCTACGCGGGTTTTGCGACGAACATCATCTCGCCGGAATTTGACAATTCCACGGCGCCTACACCGCTTCAGGAAGGCACCGGGTTCGGTGCCTACGGCGGCTACAACTACGGCATCGGCGACAATTTCGTCATCGGCGCTGAAGTCGGCTTCTCCGGCCCGGCGTCGTTCCAGACAACTCTCGGCGCCGCAGATTTCGAATTCGAGCGTGTGCTGAACGCGCGCGTACGCGGTGGCTATGCGCTTGGTAATGCGCTGGTCTACGGTTCGGTCGGCTATCAGAGTGTCCAATACACCGGGCAGGGCACCACGGCAGACGGCACTGCTGACGGTCTGGTATATGGCATCGGTCTCGAAATGCTGCTTGTCGATAACGTGTCGGTCCGTCTGGATTACACCTCCACTCACATGAACCCCGATCCCGGCACTATTGCCGGCGGCTCCGCCGGCGAACAGATCGACGCCAACGCGGTTGGCCTGGGTGTGGCGCTGCACTTCTGAAAGCCGCAACCTGTCGGTGAATTCGGGCGGCCTGCGGGCCGCCTTTTCTGTTCCCGTCCCTACTCGGCGGCCTGGGGCAATCCGGTCATCACCTCGTCGCGGATGATCTCTGCCAGAAGGGCCGCATCGGCGACGGAGAAGGTCAGCGGCAGGCGCATGTCCAGAAGTCCTGCCAGGATGCGGTCGGTCTTCGGCAGGCTCTGGGCCGGGGCATAGCGCCAGCTGTCGTAGCGCGAGGTGAAGGCCACCGGCTCCGCCGCTCCGAACCATTTCAACTCCACCCCCCGCGCGCCGCAGGCGGCAACGACGGATTGCACCGCTTCGGGCGAGGCGCCCGGCAGAAGGAACTGGATCGACGAGCCGACGATGTCCTCCTCCTCGGGCCGTTCGATCACCTGAAGGCCGGGCGTGTTGCGCAACCCCTCCTCCACCGTGCGATAGAGCGTGTTCCAGCGCTCGATCTGGGCGGGCAGGTCGGCCAGCTGCGGACGCAGGATCGCGGCGCGCAGATTGTCCATCCGGCCCGATACATTCGGCGTCACGTACTTGACCTTTTCGAATGTATCCACAGGCGGAGCAGCGCCGTTCTTGCCATAAAGCATGTAGGAACCCGACAACATAACGGCTTTTGCCATGACCTCGTCGTCATCGGAGATCAGCAACCCGCCCTCGCCGGAATTGATGTGCTTGTAGGTCTGGGTCGAGTAGCAGGCGACCAATCCGTGCCGCCCCGATGGCACGCCGCGCCATGCACCGCCCATGGTATGGGCGCAATCCTCGATCACGGCGACACCGGTGGCGTCACAGATCTCCATGCAGCGATCCATGTCGCACAGGTGCCCGCGCATGTGGCTGAGCAGCAGGACCCTCGCGCCGGAGCTTTCGATCTTGGCGGCGAGGTCATCGAGGTCGATCACCAAGCTCTCGGTCACCTCCACGAAGACGGGCACGGCGTTCACCGCCGCGATGGCGCCCGGCACCGGGGCCAGCGTGAAGCCGTTGGTCAGCACCTTGTCGCCCGGCCCCACCCCCACGGCCCGCAGCGCCGCGCCGATCGCATAGCCGCCGGAGGCCACGGCGAGGCAGTATTTCGCACCGGTGTAGGCCGCGAAATCCTTCTCGAGCAGCGCGGTTTCGCCCGCCTCGCCCGGCGCGGTGTTGTAACGGTGCAGCCGGCCCGAACGCATGACCGCGACGGCGGCCTCGATCGCCACTTCGGGGATCGGCTCTTGCTGGGTGAAGTTTCCGGTGAAGACGGATTTGTTCATGGTCGGAACTTCCTGCGCGCGGGCGATTTCGTCAATGGAGGAGTTGGTCGAGCACGGCGTCAAGCTTGTCGTAGTGATCCAGCAGCGCCTCCGGCTCGAGGTCGGCCACCGCGCGGCCCGTCGGGCCGAAAGTGACCAGAATGCAGGGAATTCCCGCGGCGGCGGCGGTCTTGCGGTCGGTGATCGTGTCGCCGATCAGCACGGCCCTGTCAGGCGTTCCGCCAAGGCGCGCAATCGTCTCAAGCAGCGGGGCAGGGTCGGGTTTGCGCACCGGCAGGGTATCCGCGCCGATCAGTGCCGGGAAACGCGCCGTCAGGCCGAGCCGTTCGATCAGCGTGACGGCCAGCCCCTCGGGCTTGTTGGTGCAGATGCCGGTAAGATGTCCCGCCGCGCGCAGCCGGTCCACGGCGGCGAGCGTGCCGGGATAAAGCACCGTGTGGGTGTCGATCTCGGCCCCGTAAGCGTCGAGCAGCGGTTGATAGCCCGCGTCGGCCAGCCCCTCCGCATCCGCGATCCCGAGCCGTTCGGCCGCCAGCCGCAACATGGCGCGCCCGCCCGCGAAGGCCGTCGCGTCGTCCTGCCCCATGACAAGCTGCGGCGGATGGCCAAGCCGCGCGAGCGCCGCGTTCGCCGCCGCGATCAGGTCGCCCGCCGTATCGGCCAGCGTCCCGTCCAGATCGAAAATCACGCTTCGCATGTGGCCCCTTTCGGCAGGTTTCCGCGCAATCCTGTTACAGGCTGACGGCCAAATTGAACGGCTGAGGGCTATGCCACGCCGCGTCCGTTGGTTAATAGGCAGAAAACGCGAAGGAAAGGCGTTACATGCAGGCACGATCTCGACCCCTCGCCCTCGTGGTGCTGGCCGCCGGTGCGGGCACGCGGATGAATTCCGACCTTCCGAAGCCCCTGCACCCGCTTGGACAGGCGCCCTTGCTGGCCCATGCGCTCGCCTCCGCCGCGCCGTTGGAGCCCGCGCGCATCATCGTCGTGACCGGCCATGGGGCAGAAGCGGTCGAGGCCGCGCTTGCGGACATCGCACCCGAGGCCATCGCCGTGCGCCAAGCCGAGCAACTGGGCACCGGACATGCCGTCCTGCAAGCCGCCGACGCGCTGGAAGGGTTCGAGGGCGACGTGGTGGTGCTTTACGCGGACACGCCCTTCATCCGGCCCGAAACGCTGGATGCCATGCTTGCGGCGCGGGACAGACATGACATCGTGATGCTCGGCTTCGAGTCGGCCGACCCGACCGGTTACGGGCGGCTGGTGATGGAGGGCGACATTCTGCAAAGGATCGTCGAGCACAAGGATGCGACTGATGAAGAACGGGCGATAACCCTTTGTAATTCCGGACTTCTCTGCGCCGATGCAGGCGTGTTGATCGACACGCTGCGAAAGGTCGGCAACGACAATGCCAACGGTGAATACTACCTGACGGACGTGCCGGCATTGGCCAGCGCCAGTGGCCTGACCGCGACGGCGGTGGTCTGCGACGAGGCCGAGACGCTCGGCATCAACTCCCGCACCGAACTCGCCCGCGCGGAGGCGCATTTCCAGGCGCTGCGCCGGGCCGAGATGCTGGAGAACGGTGTCACCATGCAGGCCCCCGACACGGTCTTCTTCGCGCTCGACACCTACGTGGGCCGCGATGCGGAGATCGAGCCGAACGTCGTCTTCGGCCCCGATGTGACCGTCGAATCCGAGGCCCGCATCCGCGCCTTCAGCCACCTCGAAGGCTGCCACGTCAGCGCCGGTGCGGTGGTCGGCCCCTATGCGCGCCTGCGTCCCGGGGCGGAGATCGGCAACGACGCGAAGATCGGCAATTTCGTCGAGGTGAAGGCGGCGGAAATCGGCGAAGGCGCGAAGGTGAACCACCTCTCCTACGTGGGTGACGCGACCGTCGGCGCGCGGGCGAACCTTGGCGCGGGCACGGTGACCTGCAATTACGACGGCGTCATGAAGCACCGCACTGTGATCGGCGAAGGCGCCTTCATCGGCTCGGACACGATGCTGGTCGCCCCGGTGACGATCGGCGCGCGCGCGATGACGGGCAGCGGCTCTGTCGTGACGGAGGACGTGCCCGATGGCGCGCTGGCGCTGGCGCGGGCGAAACAGGTGAACAAGCCCGGCCTCGCCGTGAAACTGATGGACCGGCTGCGCGCGATCAAGGCGAAGAAGGGATAACCCGATGTGTGGCATCGTTGGCGTTCTGGGCAATCACGAGGTCGCCCCCACCCTTGTCGAGGCCCTCAAGCGGCTGGAATATCGCGGTTATGACAGCGCCGGGATCGCCACGGTGCAAGACGGCAAGCTCGACCGACGCCGCGCCGTTGGCAAGCTGGTGAACCTCAGCGACGCGCTGGTCCATGACCCGCTGCCGGGCAAATCCGGCATCGGCCATACGCGTTGGGCGACCCATGGTCAGCCCACGGTCTCAAACGCGCATCCGCACACGGCCGGGCGTGTCGCGGTCGTGCACAATGGCATCATCGAGAATTACCGGGAGCTGCGCGACCGGCTCAGACATCGCGAATTCACCTCGCAGACCGACACCGAGACCGTCGCGCAGCTTTGCGAGGAATTCATGGACCAGGGCCTTTCGCCGCGCGATGCTGCGGCGGAAACGCTCAATCACCTCGAAGGGGCCTATGCGCTGGCGTTCCTGTTCGACGGCGAGGAAGACCTGATCGTCGCCGCGCGCAAGGGCTCTCCGCTGGCGATCGGCCATGGTGAGGGTGAGATGTTCGTGGGCTCCGACGCGATTGCGCTTGGGCCGCTGACGGACAGGATCACCTATCTTGAAGAGGGCGATTACGCCTTCGTCACCCGGCAGGGCGTCGAGATTCGCGACGCGGAGGGGCGCCTCGCCAACCGCGAGACGCGGTCGATTCCGATGCAGGCCGCCTCCCTCGACAAGGGTGGCCACAAGCACTTCATGGCGAAGGAGATTTTCGAACAGCCGGTGGTGCTGTCCGATTGCCTCAGCCAATATTCCGACGACGGGCAGGTGACGCTCCTCGAGGGCCTCGATTTCACCGAGACCGACCGCGTCAGCATGGTCGCCTGCGGCACGGCGCATTACGCCTGCGCGGTTGCGAAATACTGGTTCGAGCAACTCGCGGGCCTGCCCTGCGATGTCGATATCGCCAGCGAGTTCCGCTACCGCGAGGGGCCGGTTTCTCCCGCCTCCACCGCGATTTTCGTCAGCCAGTCGGGGGAGACCGCAGACACCCTCGCCGCCCTGCGCTACGTGCAGGAGAAGGCCGCGAATGTGGTGGCCGTGGTCAACGTGCCGGAATCCTCCATCGCGCGGGAATCCGACGTGATCGTGCCGATCCTTGCGGGGGTTGAGGTCGGAGTGGCCTCCACCAAGGCCTTCATGAACCAGTTGGGCACTCTGGCACATCTGGCGATCATGGCGGCGCGCCAGAGGGGCCGCATCGACGCGGAGCGGGAGCGCGAATTGCTGAACGTGCTGCGCGGCCTGCCCGGCCTCATCAACCTCGCGCTGGCGCAGGAAGAGGCGATCATGCGCCGCACCGCCAAGCTGGCCGAGGCGCGATCCGTCCTGTTCCTGGGGCGCGGCGCGATGTTCCCGCTGGCCATGGAAGGGGCGCTGAAACTCAAGGAAATCAGCTATATACACGCCGAAGGCTACGCGAGTGGCGAGCTCAAGCACGGCCCCATCGCCCTGATCGACAAGAGTGTCCCGGTGATCGTCATGGCCCCGAAAGACGCGCTGTTCGACAAGACGATTTCCAACATGCAGGAGGTCATGGCGCGCGACGGCAAGGTCTGGCTGATCACCGATGCCGATGGCGCGGCGGAGGCCGGGGACGGTACATGGGACACGCTGGTCATGCCGCGCATCGACCCGGTTTTCGCGCCGCTCCTCTACGCGGTTCCGGCGCAGCTGATCGCCTACCACACCGCGCTCCACAAGGGCACGGACGTGGACCAGCCGCGCAACCTGGCGAAATCGGTGACGGTGGAATGAGCCGCCTCGGCCCACTCGACCTGGAACTGCGCGGCCAGCACGTCGCGCTGGTGCCGCTGAGCCACGACCATCGCGCGGCGCTGGCCGAGGCGGTCGGAGACCTGCACCGCCTGTGGTACACGACGATCCCCGACGCGGCGGGCATGGCGGCCGAGATCGACCGGCGGCTGGCGCTGCGCGAGGCGGGCAGCATGCTTCCCTTCACGCTGCTCGACGCGGCGGCACGGCCCGTCGGCATGACGACCTTCATGAACATCGACCACGCCCTGCCCCGGGTCGAAATTGGCTCCACCTGGGTCGGCGCCACGGCGCAGCGCGGGCCGCTGAACACCGAGGCGAAGCGACTGCTTCTGGGCCACGCCTTCGAGGTGTGGGGTTGCGAGGCGGTCGAGTTCCGCACCCATCGCCTGAACCTGCAATCCCGCCGCGCGATCGAGCGGCTCGGCGCGCAATTCGACGGCATGCTGCGCGCCCATATGCGAATGCCCAACGGCACAATGCGCGATACGGCCTGCTATTCGATTCTCAAGAGCGAATGGCCGACGGTGCGCAGCCACCTCGACTGGCAGATCGGGAAGCCCCGGTGACGGTGGAGGAGGCGCTGGCGGCACTTCGCGCGGAAGCGGACCCGGCACGGGCGGCGGAAATGGCGGCTTATCACAAGGCGGACCGCGAATACTTGGGCCTGTCGAATGCCGTGACCGGCGCGCTGGCGACCGAATGGCGCAAGGCGGCGGCAGACCAGGCAGCCCTGGTGGCGTTGGCGCAGGGCCTATGGGAGAGCGACATCTTCGAAGCGCGGATCGCGGCCGGAAAGCTGTTCGTGCAGGCGCGGATGCGGCCCGATGACAGGCTGGCTTGGGATTGGATCGTGAGCGTGGTGCCGCAGTTCGACTCCTGGGCCATTGCGGACGCCGTGGCGCAAGGCGGCCAGAAGCGCGTGGTGCAGGTGCCGGAGCGGCTGGATGTGCTGGAAGGCTGGACCTCGTCCGACCACCTCTGGACCCGCCGCGCAGCCTTCGTCTTCGCCCTGCCCTTCTGCAAGGCGCGGCATCCCGATGCGGTCGAGGCGGCGGCGCGCGTGCGGGTGCTCGGGTGGGCCGAACGGCTGGCGGACGACCCGGAATGGTTCATCCAGAAGGCCATCGCGTGGTGGATGCGCGACCTGTCCAAACGCGACCCGGACGCGGTGCGCGGCTGGCTCGACGCCCATGGCGCGCGCCTGAAACCCTTCGCCCGGAAAGAGGCCGCGCGCCAGCTTCCCTGATCGGCGCGCTTTCATCTTGCCAGAAAAACCTCCGGGGGGTCGTCCATTGTGGCGCCATTGGTTCGAGCCCAATGGACGACGAAGGACGGGGGCAGAGCCCCCGTTTCGCGCCGTCACACGGAGGGCACGCCACCGTTCATCACCGTCAGGAACCAGTCGGTGTCGATGTTGCCCCCGCAGAGGATGACGGCGACCTTCTTGCCCTGCATCCGCTCCCTCTCCTGCATCAGGGCAGCGAGCGGGGCGGCGCCGGCGCCTTCGGCGAGGTTGTGGATGTCGCGGTAGTAGATGCGGATGGCCTCGGCCACTTCGGCGTCGGAGACCGAGAGGATGCGAGCGGCGCCTTTGCTGTAGATCTCGAACGCCTCGGCGACGGGGACGCGGACGGCCATGCCGTCGGCGAAGGTTCGGGCGCTTGGGGTTTCGACCAGCGTGCCCGCGTCGACCGAGAGTTTCGCGGTCTGGGCGTTCTCGCTGACCACGCCGACGACCTCTGCCTTCGCCCCGAGCGCGTCGCGGGCGAGGATGGTGCCGCAGATGCCGGAGCCGCAGCCGATGGGAACGTAGATCGTGTCGAGGTCGGGGACGGCGGTGAGAAGCTCGAAGGCGTAGGTGGCGACGCCGCGGACGAGTTCCTCGTGGAAGGGCGGCACAATCATCAGGCCTTCGGCCTCGGCGACGCGGAAGGCTTCCTCGCGGGCCTCGTCGAAGTCCTGGCCATGTTCGATCAATTCGGCGCCGAAGGCGCGCATTGCCAAGTTCTTCTCGACCGAGTTGCCGCGGGGGACGTAGACCTTCGCGGTGAGGCCGGCGGCGATGGCGGCGCGGGCCTGGCTCTGGCCGTGGTTGCCGCGGGTGGCGGTGCAGATGCCGGGGATCCCGGGGTGGGTCCGGCGCAGCCAGTCGAAGAAGGTGATGCCGCCGCGGATCTTGAAGGCGCCGGTCGGCGTGTGGTTCTCGTGCTTGACCCAGACCTCGCAGCCGAACCGCTCGGCCAGTTGCGGCCAGGCGTATTGGGGGGTGGGCGGCATCTGGGTGTAGACCAGATCGGCAGCGGCGCGGAGGTCTTCGACGGTGAAGTTCATGGGGGCAGGCTATGGGGCCGCGAGGGCCCGTGCAAGGGGACAGTGTGCAAGGTTGCACAAATGGGTTAAGTTTTTGTTTTCGTTTCACATTCCTGTCTTTGTTAACCCCGTGTTAAGGAAATCGGCGTGGTGGAGTTGACCCGTTGCATCCGGGAGCACGCGCGTGGGCGCCTCGTGCAGATGGTGGGTTGTACCCACCCTACGTACAACCCGGGCCAAGTCCCGGTCTACGGCCATTGCGGACCCCTCTCGGGATCTCTTGCGTTGCAGAAGACCCTGCCCCGGTGACGGGAGGACGTTGCCCACCCTTCGCCGAGGCCCGGTCTACGACGGGGCGGCGGGACAAGTCCCGCCCTACGGGGGTCCGGGCCGAGGCCCGGTCTACGGGGCGGGCAACCGCGCCGCACCCTGTCCCTCTTGCCTCGCCCTGCCCTGCCCCGTATGAGGCGCCGACGCTTATCGGGACCAAGACCATGCCCCTTCTGGTGATGAAATTCGGCGGCACCTCCGTCGCCACGCTGGACCGTATCCGCCGCGCCGCGAAGCGCGTGGGCCGCGAAGTGGCGAATGGCTATGACGTGATCGTCATCGTCAGCGCCATGTCGGGCGAGACCAACAAGCTGGTGGGCTTCGTCGAGGAGACCGGCAAGTTCTACGACGCGCGGGAATATGATGCCGTGGTCTCGTCGGGGGAGAACGTGACGGCGGGGCTGATGGCGCTGACGCTTCAGGAAATGGACGTGCCGGCGCGGTCATGGCAGGGCTGGCAGGTGCCGTTGCGCACCACCTCGGCCCATGCCTCTGCCCGGATCGAGGAAATCCCGACCGAGAATATCAACGGCAAATTCGCGCAGGGCATGAAAGTGGCCGTGGTTGCGGGGTTCCAGGGGATCTCGCCCGAGGGGCGGATCACGACGCTGGGGCGCGGTGGCTCGGACACAACCGCCGTGGCCTTCGCCGCCGCCTTCGGGGCGGAGCGCTGCGATATCTACACGGACGTGGACGGGGTTTACACCACCGACCCGCGGATCACGTCGAAGGCGCGCAAGCTGGAAAAAATCGCCTTCGAGGAGATGCTGGAGCTGGCCTCGCTCGGGGCGAAGGTGCTGCAGACCCGCTCGGTCGAGCTGGCGATGCGCTACAACGTGCGGCTGCGGGTGCTGTCGTCGTTTGAGGAAATGAGTGACAATGCAGGCACGCTGGTCTGCTCGGAGGATGAAATCATGGAATCCAATGTCGTGGCCGGTGTGGCCTATTCCCGTGACGAAGCGAAGATGACCCTGCAGAACGTTGAGGACCGCCCCGGTATCGCCGCCGCGATCTTCGGGCCACTGGCCGAGGCGGGCGTGAACGTCGACATGATCGTTCAGAACATCTCGGACGGTGGCATGACGGACATGACCTTCTCGTGCCCCGTGGGCGAGGTCGCGCGGGCCGAAAAGGCGATGGCCGATGCCAAGATGGCGGGCGATATCGCGTTCTCGGGACTGGTGGCCGATACGGACGTCGCGAAGGTCTCGATCGTGGGGATCGGGATGCGCAGCCACGCCGGTGTGGCTGCGAAGATGTTCCAGACGCTGCGCGACGAGGGCGTGAACATCAAGGTCATCACCACCTCCGAGATCAAGGTGAGCGTGCTGATCGACCGGAAATACATGGAGCTGGCCGTTCAGGCGCTGCATGACGCCTTCGGCCTGCACCTCGCCGCCTGAGGCGCGATGTACGATGCGGCGACATTGGCCGGGCAATTGCGGCGGCTTGTCGAGCTCGACCTGGACGAGGACGCCGAGGACGCACTGATCGCCGAGATCGGCGCGAACGTGCCGGACCCGGAGTGGATGGGGGCGGTGTTCCATTCGCGCGGGTTCGAGCGTCCGGACGGGACGTTGGATTACGACGCGGTCAGCGCGCATATCCTGTCATACAGGGCCATCCGGCTTTAGGAATTTCAGCTACCTAAAAAAAGCCCCCGGCACGAAGCCGGGGGCCAGTGATGTTCGACGGCGAGCAGTCTGCCGGTATCGAACAGCGCGCGGCCCCGAGGCAGTCAGGGGCGGCGCGACAGACCGCGGGCGGGTGCCCGGGTCACGCGGCCAGCGGCAGGGCTGGCCGTGGGTCGGAATTCTGGGGTTTCGGCGTCCGCGGCGGGGCCGATATGACGGCGGTCAAGAGCGCGGCTGTGCGCGTCAGGCGGGCGCGGCGGCCGCCGGTGCGGTTGATCGGCGTGTTCACCAGCGTGTTGCGGCGCAGGATGACGTAGCCCTCCTCGGTGCGGTAGGCGATCTCGATGTCGATCAGCGCCTCGACGCAATAGGCGAAGCGGTCGCGGCGCGCCCAGAGGATGTTGGATTGAAGAACCATGATGCCGCCGGAGACCAGGCCGATGCGGTCAGCGACGTCCGTGGGAGGAAAGATGGTCATTTGTCTGCTCCGATAGGTGGCGCGAGCCAGCCGTTGTTTTGATCTTATCCACAGATTTGCAGCCGTTATGGTGCCTGTGGATAAAAACCAAACAAGATATGGGAAGGATGGTTCCGCGATTCTCGTCACAATTTTGTGTAGGCGGGCTCCGCGGTGCGAAAAGGTGCCCGGTTGCCCTGTCCAGACCTGACATTCTGGTGTAGGGGGCGGGACGCCTGTCTTGAAGGACTTCCCGCAAACGACGGAGACTGCGCCCCATGAAGCATTCCAGCCCGACCCGGCGCGACCCGCACGAGATGCTGCGGCAGGCCTTGACGGAGGGATGGGAGACCGTGGAGAGCATGCCGCTGAAAGGGGAAGGTACCTTCCTGGTGCTGACCCTGTCGGGCCTCGTGCGCCTTGCCCGCAATCGCAGCGACACGCGGCGGGAGCGGCGCGGGGATGCCTATGGGCCCGCCCGCGCCCCGGTGATCGCGGAGGAGAGCGGGAACTACCTTGCGGCGATCGCGTGGAAATGGCCTGACCGCTAGGGCGCGTTGCCGGGGGACCGGCGTTGTGGCCAGACCTCCATCAGGGCCGCGAGCAACACCAGCGCGCCGCCGGTGAGCTGCGCCGGGCCGAGGGTTTCGCCCGCCCAGATCGCCGCCGTGGCCGAGCCGATCAGGACCTCCGACATCAGCAGGATACCGACACGGGCGGGGTCGAGCCGGGCCGTGGCCCACATCAGCGCCGCCATGGCAAACCCCCACCAGAGCGCGCCGGTTGCCAGTGTCACGGGGACGAGGCGCGCGGGGTCTTGCAAAGACGCGAGGCCGCGCCATGGCGAGAGCAACGGGGCGATGGCGAGGCTGGTGAGCGCGGCCCCGGCGGAGAACAGGAAACCCGCGGCGAGCGGTGGCATCTCGGGCCGGATGCGGATGCCGGTGGTGGCGACGGCCCAGATCACGCCGGCGATAAGGGCCATCCATTCGCCGAGGTTCCGGGGCAGCGGCACCTGCCCGCCGGCGCTCAGCATGATGCCGAGGCCGATCAGCCCGACCGCAATCGCGGCGAGGCGCAGGCGCGTCGTGGGCCAGCCGAGCAGGAAACGGGTGAGAAGCGTGCTCCAGACCGGGGTGAGAAACCACAGAAGGATGATCATCGCCACGTGGCCATAGACGAAGCCGATGGAATAGAGCGCGAAGGCGGCGCCGCCGAGGGCGACCGCGGCGCGGGCCAGCGGGTCGGCCCCGGTGAGGGTTCCGGGGCGGCGGAGGATCGGTGGCAGAAGGAGCGCCGTGCCCGCCAGCGTGATCGCCAGCGTGCCCCAGGCGCCCGGCAGGCCGAGGTCTTCGACGGCGCGCACGGGCAGCCAGTAGAGGCCGTAGAGCACGCCGATCACGACGACGATCAGGGTGGCGATGGTTGTTTCGCGCGCAGGGGTCATGGGGGCGGAGGTAGCGGCCCGGCGGGTCCGGCGCAATGTGCTTCGCGGAACCGTTCCGGAGGGCGGGGGTTGGACCTTCATGACGGATGACACGACCCTGCCGACCGGCGATTTTCGCCCGTTGCTGGTCTGCGGGCTTGCGGGGTTCGCCGTCCTGTCCTGCATCGTGCTGGCCCTGTCGATCCTCGTGGCCGATTTCGTGGTGCCGCATCACGACTGGATCGCAGATACGATCAGCGACCTCGGCGCGGGGGATTACGAGTATATCGTCGATATCGGGCTCTACACGTTCAGCGGCGGGTTGATCGCGCTGGCGCTTCTGGCGGCGCATGTGCACCTGGGCGGCTGGGACTGGAGTGGCGGGCTGGTCCTGCTGGTCGGCAAGGCGCTGCTGGTGTTCCTGATCGGGGCGCGGAACGAATATGGCGACGCCGATCAGGACGGGGCAGTCATCCATATCTACCTGGTCTACGCGCTTGGGCTCGCGATGGCGGCGATCCCGTTTCTGCTGGCGCGGGGTGCGGGGCGGATCGGGCCGGGCTATCCGCGCGCGCTGCGGATCATCGGTGCACTGTGGATCCTGAGCGCGCCGGTCTTCTTCTTCCTGCCCACCGACATCGACGGCGTTTTCGAGCGTTACCTCGGCCTGCTCTCCTTCGCGATGGTCGCGGTGCTGGCGCATCTTTTCTGGACGATCACGAAACGCGCCTGAAAACTTCCTCAAATCGTGATGACGCGATCCGCGCCGTCCCTGCTAGGCTTTCGGCCAAGGGACAGAATGGAGGGCATTTCCCATGCGATATCTTTGGGCCGCGGCGCTGGCCTGCGCTGCCGCACCGGCACTCGCCGATGGCGAAGAGGTGCAGATCAGGGGCGAGGTGATCGACACCTGGTGCTATTTCTCGGGCGTGATGGGCGGTCCGGACGCGGTGCGGGGCACGGCGCACCACACCTGCGCGATCTGGTGCAGCGCCGGGGGCATCCCGGTGGGCCTGCTGGGAGAGGACGGCACGGTCTACATGATCCTCGCCATTGGCGGCGACGACCAGAGCGCAGGCGGCCAGACGCAGCTGGAACTGGCGAGCCACGACATCACCGTGTCGGGCCGGCATTTCGCGCGGGACGGGCTGAATTACCTCGTCGTCGACGAAGTGGTCGAGGACCACGGCATCACCAACATCAACCACGTGGATTACGGTGCCGTTCCCGGCTTCGCGATCCCCAATCCGGAGGGCTGAGGTGATGTGGAAATACCTGATTCCATTGACGTTCGCCGCCGCTCCGCTCACTGCACAGGATGCCGGCCCGTTCTCGGAAGGGTCCGAGGCGCGGTCGTGGAACCTCGGCTGGGAACAGCCCGCACGGTTCGAGGCGGAGGTGGTCGACCTGCTCTGCGAGGTGGCGGGCGATTGCGCGAATGCCTGCGCCGAGGGGCGTCAACTGGGCCTGATCCGCGCCGCCGATGGCGTGCTGACCTATCCCAACAAGAACAACCAGGGCATCTTCACCGGCGCCGCTGTCGATCTGCATCCGTTCTGCGGCCTGCAGGTCGAGGTCGACGGGCTGATGATCGAGGATGACTACGTCGGCGCCACCAACATCTACCAGGTCCAGCGCATCCGCGAGGTGGGTGTCGAGGACTGGACATCGGCAGACGGCTGGACCGACGCCTGGGCGGAGGCCAACCCCGAAGCCGCCGCGATGGAGGGGCGCTGGTACCGCAACGATCCGCGCGTTCTGGCCGAGATCGAGGATGGCGGTTACCTCGGCACGGGCGAGACGTGGCAAGAGGCGTGGGACGCGGTGCAATGAGGGCTCTGCTGACGATTGCCTTGTGCCTGGGCGCCGGGATGGTCTCGGCGCAGTCGCTGGAGGACGGGATCGGCGGCGGGTTCGAGTTGATCGACCACACCGGCACCTTGCGCACCGAAGCGGACCCGGACGGCCAGCCGCAACTGCTGTTCTTCGGCTATGCGAATTGCCAAGAAATCTGTTCGGCGGTGTTTCCGACGATGGCCTCCACCGTGGACATCCTGGCGGAGGACGGCGTCACCGTGCGGCCCGTCATGGTCACGGTGGACCCGGAGCGCGACACGGTCGAAACCCTCGGCCCCGCCTTGCAGGTGCATCACCCGGACTTCGTCGGCCTGACCGGGTCGGAGGCGGCGCTCCAGGTGGCCTACGACGCCTATTCCGTTGAATTCCAGGAGCTGTTCGTCGATCCATTCTACGGCACGGTGTTCTCGCACGGGTCGTTCGTCTACCTGCTGGACGGCGCCGGAGAGGTGCTGACCCTCCTGCCCCCGGTGCTGGGGCCGGAGATGATGGCGGAGATCGTCGGCGGTTACCTGGAGACCTCAAGTGTTCCGCCAGAAACCTGAATCATTGTTTTGGGCAGAGCGCGCGAACCGTCGAGATGTTGCGCCGCGCCCCGCCTTGTTCCTGTCGCAGGAACAAGCCGGGACGCTTTTGTGAACCGGCGGCGGGTGCTGATCGGCGGCGGCGCGCTGGCGCTGGTCGGCGCGGGCTTTGCGGCGACCGAAGGCCGGAACTGGTATTACGCCTACCTGTCGGAGGACGTGGCCGAGAGCCTGAGCGTGCGCGAGGCCCATGTCCAGGCTCTGGCCGGCGAGGTGCTGCTGGTCGATATCCGGCGGCCCGACGAATGGGCGGGCACGGGCAGCGCCGCGTCCGGCCATCGGCTCGACATGCGGCGGGAGGATTTCACCGACGCGCTGCTGGCGCTGGCGGAGGGTGATCGCTCGGCGCGGATCGCGCTGATCTGCGCGCGCGGGGTGCGGTCGTCGCGGCTGGCCAACCAGCTGGCGGCGGCCGGGTTCACCAACGTCATCGACGTGCCCGAAGGCATGCTCGGATCCGCCGCCGGGCCGGGCTGGATCCGGGAAGGCTTGCCGGTGGATCGGAGTTGAGGGATGGGCGGGCCCACAGTCTTGCAAGACTGTGGGGAGAGCCTTGCAAGGCTCTGCGAAGGCTTTTGCAAAAGCCTTCGCGGCCGGCCGGGGTTACTCCGCCGCCTCCGGCAGGCCCCGCAGCGTTTCCCGCAATTCCGCGCGGTGTGCCTTGGCGGCGCGGATGATGGCGGGGGCGGCGTAAACCTCGGGCGTGCCCAAGGCGTGCGCGGTGGCGCGGAAGCGGGTCAGGTTCACCCCCGAGAGCGCCGAGAGCGGCACGGCAAGGGCCAGCGACACTGCGATGGGCAGAAGCCAGGGCGACACGATGCCCGCACCCATGCCCGCGAGAAGGCCCGCCCCGGCGAGGGTTTCGAGCCAGTGGAACTTCAGCATCGACCAAAAGGTATAGCGCCCCCCGGTCCGGACCTGCGGTTTCCAGTCGATGCGCAGCCCGAGGGCGGTGCGCAGGACGGCGAGGGTCTGCTGCACCATCAGGATCGGCGCGTAGAGGATCGACAGGATCAGTTCGGCCACGAAGGAGGCGGCAAAGCGGACCGGCCCGCCAAGCTCGGCCACGCGCAGGCCGGCGGAGCCGATGGCGGCGGCCCCAAGGGCCTTGGGGGCCAGCAGCATGCCGTACATGAAAATCAGCAGCGCGGTGGAATGCACGGCCGTCATCTCGGGCCATTGCACCTGCGGGTTCAGGCCCGAGAAATAGCGGATGACGTTCTTGTCCGCGCCGGTGCCGATCAGCGCCCAGACCGTCAGGAGCGCGAACCACATCGGCGAGAGCAGGTAGCTGACCGCGCCGTGGAACAGGTGGAAGCGGCTGACGCCGTGGAACCCGCGCGAGGCCAGCAGTTTCAGGTGTTGCAGGTTGCCCTGGCACCAGCGCTGGTCACGGATCACGTAGTCGATCAGGGTGGCGGGCACTTCCTCGTAGCTGCCCTTGATGCGGGGCGAGAAGCACACGCCCCAGCCGGCGCGGCGGAGGAGGCCGGCCTCGACGAAATCGTGGCTGAGGATCAGAGCGCCGTCGCCGCGGAGGGTGCGCAGGCGCGGCAGCCCGGCGCAGGAGGCGAAGGCGGCGGTGCGGATGATCGCGTTGTGGCCCCAGTAATTGCCTTCGTGATCGGCCCATGTCGCCAGCCCCTCGGCCAGCACGGCGCCGTAGATGGTGGAGGCGAATTGCTGCACGCGGGCAAAGACCGTCTCGGCCCCGAAAAGTTGCGGCACGGACTGGATAAGCCCGGCGGAGGGGTCGGCAGACAGCTGGTCGGTCAGCGCGACGATGGCCTCGCCCGACATCAGGCTGTCGGCGTCCAGCACCAGCATCGCGTCGTGGGCGCCGCCCCAATGCTCCACCCAATCGGCGAGGTTGCCGACCTTGCGGTCGATATTCTCGGCGCGGCGGCGGTAATGCAGGCGGATGCGCTCCGGCAGGCGGGCGCGGAGGGTGGCGAAGGCGCAAAGCTCCTGCTCGGCGGTGGCGGGGTCGCGGGTGTCGGACAGGATGAAGAGCGTGAAGCGGTGGTCGGTCGGATGCGCGTCAAGCTCCTCCAGCATGGCGCAGGCGTTGCCGAAGACGTCCCAGGGCACCTCGTTGTAGCAGGGCACCAGGAGCGCCACGTCGAGGGCGGGGCCGGTGCGTGGCGCGGCGGCGGTGGGGCGCGCCAGGAACAGGCGCACGACGCCGACGGTCACGGTGGCGACCGAGAGCGAGATCCAGAAAAACGTGAGCGCGATGAGCGAGATCAGCAGCATCTCGAAGCCGGTCAGCCCGCCCATGGCGAACCAGTCGGTGAAGGCGGCCACCAGCGCGAAGGTCGTGGCGAAGGCCGGGATGAACGTGGCCAGCCGCCAGAGCCATGCGCGGGTGCGCGCCACGCCCGGCGCGGTTGCGTCGGTATAGGGGGCGGAGAGGTTCTGGATCGGGCGCGCCAGCGGGGCCTCGGGGGGCATGTAGGGGTCGGCGCGGTGCAGCAGCGGAGCGGTCATGCGGAATACCGGTAGAGCCAGACTTCGGTCACCGGCTCCCCCTCCCTCAGCAATTGTGCGCGCAGTTCCATGGACGAATGTTCTCCGGGATCGACGGCAAACGTCAGACGGAGGCCTCCGGTTCCCGGGTTTCGTTCGAGAACGCCGTCGCTGACCTCGCCGCGATTGGTCTGGATCACCTTGGTCAGAAGCTCCGGATCGCTCTGGGAGCTTTCGTGGGCCGCGAAGTCGATCGCCACAAGCGTACTGGACCGGTCCCAGTTGCCCCCGATGGAGGTGTTCATCACACGGGCCACGTCACGGGGGCGCTCGGGCTCGGCGCACCAGTCCATCGTGTAGGTGTAGCGATGCGCCTGCCCCGCCGTCAGACCGGCGCGCGGTTTCCAGTAGGCGACGATATTGTCGTAGATCTCCAGATCGGAGGGGATCTCGACCAGTTGGACGACGCCTTCGCCCCAACCCTCGCCCGGTGTGATCCAGAGTGACGGGCGACGTTCGTAATGGGCTTCGAAATCCTCGTAATCGGCGAGCCTCCGGGCCCGTTGCAGAAGGCCGAAGCCCTGCGGGTCGGTATCGACGAAAGACGACACTTCCAGCGCTCCGGGGTTCTTCAGCGGGCGGAAGATCAGCTCGCCCGGGCCGTTGTGGATCATCAGCCCGTCGCTGTCGTGGACCGCGGGGCGGAAATCGTCGTGGCCCGCGCGGTTGGTCTGATCGAAGAGGAACATGGAGGTCAGCGGCGCGATGCCCACGTCCGGCAGGTCGACGCGGGGGTAGAGCGTCGCCTCCACCTCCATGTGCGTGACCGGGCCGGGGGTGATGCGGAAGGTATAGGCGCCGGTGCAGCTATCGCCGTCGAGCAGCGCGTGCAGCACCTGCACCGTATCGCCGGGTTCAGGCGCTTCCAGCCAGAAGCGGGTGAATTCGGGGAATTCCTCGCCCGCCTCGGTCGCCGTGCCGATGGCCAGTCCGCGCGCGGAGAGGCCGTAATTCATGCCCGTGCCGATGGCGCGGAAGTAACTGGCGCCCTGAAACACCGAAAATTCGGTGAAGATGTCGGGCCGCTCCAGCGCCGCGCGCAGGCGCAGGCCGGAATACCCCATCTCGTCGGTCACGGGCAGGTCGGGGAACTGGTCCGTCCGGTCGAAGAGCGACAGGTCGAAGGCCAGCGTCTGCGCTTCGCCGCCCTGCACCACGTTCACCTCGACGGGACGCGGGAAGTAGAGGCCGGGGTGGAAGAAATCGACCTTGAAGGGCCGATCTTCATCCATCCAGAGGCCGCGCTGGGGGTTGAACCACATCCAGCGGTATTCATCGTAGGTGAGGTCCTGCCAGCCCTGCGGCACCTCGGGCAGTGGCACGTAGGGCGATTGGGCGAGGCGCTGCGCCTCCGCCTCCAGCCAGGCGCGGTCGAAGGGGTGGGCGCTGCCTTCGCGAAACATCGGCAGGCCGAACGCGGGCGAGGCCATGGCCGCCGCAAGAAGCGCAAGGGAAGAACGACGGGTTATCATCGGGATTTCACGCGCCACGGCTGGCCCTTGAAGAAGCTGACGAAATAGGCGGTTGCAATCAGGCAGGCGCAGCCGAAGCCGTTGACTGCGATCACGCTGAGCGGGTCGCGCCCGAGCATGTCCATCGCGAAGCCGTTGAAGCGCGCGACGAAGATCGACACGACGAAGGCTGCGAGGCTTTGCTGGCCGACCTTCAGGATCATCGCTAGAAGCGGCGCCCAGATATTGCGCCCGATCCAGCCCGCGCCCGCGCGGATGCGGTCACCGCCATCGCCCGCGATGACCCATGCAAGATAGGCCAGCGCAAGGAACTGCACGTAGCGCAGGATGCCGAAATCGGTTTTGGAGATCAGCTGGCTGTGTTCTTCGCGCCAGTCGCGGGCCCATTCGAAGCCGAATTCGCGGATGCCGATGTTGGAAAACGGCATGTTGGCGAGCACGATCAGCGCGGCCACGGTGACCAGCATCACGTTCACGGGCGGTTTCGGAAGCCAGCCGCGCATGAAGGCGAAGCCGGTGAAGAAGATCAGCTGCCAGCCGAAGGGGTTCAGGAACCAGCGGCGTTGCCAGTCGTCCTCGCCCACCCAGGGCTCGGCGATGAAATTGAGATACGGCAGGCCGAGGGTCTCGGTCAGCTGCCGTTGCGCCAGCAGCCAGAGCGTGATCGAGGCCAGCGCCACGAGGCCCAGGTGCACGCGGGCGAGCGCGAACATGGCGGGCATCATGGCGAGGATCACCATGTACATCGGCAGGATGTCGAACAGGTTCGGCACCCATTGCAGCGTCATGAAGCTGAACAGGATATCCGGGTTCGCCCAGAGCCCTTCGGAATGCTCCACGAACAGCATCCAGAGGTTCAGCTGGCCCCAGTAATTCCGGTCGGTGAAAGGCAGATCGGTCAGGTAGACCAGCAGCGCCGCAGTGGCGAAGAACAGGCCCACGTGGGCCCAGTAGACCTGCCAGATGCGATAGCCCACCCGCGCCGTGCCAAGCACCATTCCGACCCGGTCGAAGGTGGCGCCGAAGGCGATGGCCGAGGCCATGCCCGAGCAGAAGACGAACATCTCGGTCGCGTCGGAGAAGCCCCAGCGCGCCGGAATCCACGAGGTCACGAAATTGCCGGGCGTGTGGGCGAAAAGGATGATGAACATCGCGAGGCCACGGAAGAAATCGAGGCGGATGTCGCGGGTCGTCGGCACAGCGGCCGCGGGTGCGGCTGCGGTTCGGGTCGTCGGGAAAGGAGGTGCCGTGCTCACCATGGTCAAGGGCGCATGTCCTTCATTCCGCAGCGACGCGCAAGGGGGAGGTCATCTCCCACAGCATGGCTCGGCGGGATTTCGCGAAGCTGTCCTCGCGGCCTGCCCGCCGGGCGGCGCGTTCGTCGAGGATGGCGCTGGTTTCGCAAAGCGCACCGGCGCGAATCCCTGCGTCGATGGTCAACCGTTCGAAGACGTCGCGCTGCGCATGGGAGCCGCCGGCAAGCTGCATGTGGCGGCGTGCTTTCGACAGGCCCCTGAAGGCGGCGCAGTAATTGCCCTCGCCGAACGCTTCCAGCCCCATCGCGGCGGCGGTGCCGGGGGTGGCCATGCGCAGGGCGGCTTCGGTTCGGGCCGATGCGCCGTCGGCGGCGATGCGGGCGACAAGGGTTGCGGTGGCGTCGGCACGCCGTCCGCCGATGAGCGCCAGCAGGTAATGCAGGTCGGCGAAGATCAGCGAGCCGTCTTCGGTTCGGTCGGCGGAGAGGTCGGCCAGCTCGTCCCACCGGGTGCCCACGTCGACGCCTTCCAGCTCCAGCCGCATCAGGAGCGACGTGGCGTTGGAGATGTCGCGGTAATCGTCGGTCTTCTCGGCCCGGATCAGGGTGTCGTAGAGGTCGAGCACCACGTCCGTCTCGCCAAGGTCGAGATGCATCAGCGCCTTGTGCCACCAGACGTGGAAGCGGAAGTTGTTGCAATGCGCCCATGCGCCTTCGCGCCCCTTGAGCCAGGTCAGCCCCTTCGCCGGTTCGGCCAGCATGTCGTAGACATGGGCCACCGCATGCAGGCCCCATGCGTCGTCAGGTGCCAGGTCCAGCGCCTTGCAGCCGGCGGCGACGGCGGGGCCGTAATCGCCCGTCTCTTCCAGCGCGAAGGCGTGGCAGCCGAGGATATAGCCGCGCGCCGGGTGGTCGTCGCCATAGGCGGGCAGGACCTGTTCGAGGGACAGGCGCATGCCCTGCGCATCGCCCAGAACGAAGCGGATCGCCTGGGTGATCTTGAGGGCGAGCGGGTCGTCCGGGTGATCGAGGAGGACATTATCCAAGTGCGCCACCGATCTTGACGGCTGCCCGCCAAGCCAGGCGTCCAGCGCGTCGAGGAAGGCCCGTTCGCGAGGGGTGACAGGACGGTCCGCGTCGGCCGCGAGGGCGGTCGCGGCGGCCTCCCGTGCGGTCGCCACAAGCTCGCGCCGCCCCAGGAGCAGCAGGAAGAGCCCCTTGACCGCATGGCCGAGCGCGAAGTGCGGGTCCGCCGCGAGTGTTTTTGCAAGATGGTCGGGCGTTGTCGCGCCGTGGGCGAGAAAGGCCTTTTGCGTCGCTGTCCAATGCCCCAGCCCCGCGCCCACGGAAATCGTGGTCGGCTGGCCGAATGCGTCCAAATGCGTCATGCGCCCGTCCGATTCTGTTGTCCCTTTCCATTCGGCGTAGACCAAGCCCCGCATTCCGCGAAGCCTTGCACGGCCCGGATGACGGACATGTGAGACTGCGCAAGAACCGCGTGATCGGAAAAAATGGCGAAGTGCAAGGATCGGCGAACTCCCGCCGTGCCGCGGATGCAAAACGTTGACGAAGTGCTTAGAATTGCAGCGAAACCGCTCAGCCGTCGGGCGTTTCGCGCATGCCGTTGAGCCAGTCGAGCACCGCCTGCGTATCCTCGCCCAGATGCGGCGGCGGGCGGCGGTAAGTCACTGGGGTGGCGGAGAATTTCAGCGGGTTGCCGATCAGCTCCACGCCGCCGCGGTCGATGCCGTCCTTGGCCATGTCGATGCGCATGCCCCGCGCGGCGACCTGGTTGGAGGCGAAGGCCTGCTCGACGGTGTTGACCGGCCCGACGGGGACCTTGCGGGCCTCGAGCGCGGCCACGACCTCGGCCTGCGTATGCTGCAGCATCAGCTTTTCCAGCTCGGGGATCAGCACCTCGCGGTTGCGAACGCGGTCGGCGTTCTTCGCGAAACGCGGATCGTCGGCGAGGTCGGGCCGCCCGAGGAAATCGCAGAAGCGGGTGTATTGCAGATCGTTGCCCACGGCGACGAGCACGTGCCCATCGGCGCAAGCGAAGGTCTGGTACGGCACGATGGTGGCGTGCTGGTCGCCCCGGCGCGGGCGCGGCTGGCCGGTGGTCAGATGCGCCACGCCTTCGTTGATCAGCCACGCGACGGTCGCATCCACGAGGCTGAGGTCGATATGCTGACCCTGCCCCGTCGCGTCCCGGTGGCGCAGCGCTGCAAGAATACCCAGCGCCGCATACAGGCCCGTCACCACGTCGGCGATGCCGACCCCGACCTTGGCGGGCGGGCCGTCCCTCGCGCCTGTCAGCGCCATGATGCCGGAAAAGCCCTGCGCCATCAGGTCATAGCCGGGCTTTTCGCGGTTCGGCCCGGTCTGGCCGAAGCCCGAGATCGAGCAATAGACGAGGTCGGGATGCGCAGCGCAGATCGTCGCGTGGTCCAGCCCGTATTTCACCAGCCCGCCGGGTTTGAAATTCTCGATCAGAACGTCGGCGCGCTCGGCGATCTGGCGGATGACCTCCTGCCCGTCCGCCGTGGCGATATCGACCGCGACCGAGAACTTGTTGCGGTTGGAGCTCATGAAATAGCTCGACAGGTCCGTCGGCTCGCCATCCGCGCCGGTGGCGAAGGGCGGGCCCCAGGTGCGGGTGTCGTCGCCGCGTTCGGGGTGTTCGATCTTGATGATGGTTGCCCCGAGGTCGCCAAGCGCCTGCGTGCAGGTGGGCCCGGCAAGAATGCGGGACAGGTCGAGCACGACGAGACCGTGAAGCGGGCCTTTGGGGGTCACGTCAGATACGGCCATCGTAGCCTCCTCTCTCGATCCGGGCGGCGATCACGGTGAAGGTGTCCGCCGTCAATGCGTCCTCGATGGCGGCGCGCAGCTCCGCCCGGTTGGTCACGTCGACGCCGACCCCGCCCATGGCGCGGCCCATGGCGGCGATGTCGTGGCGGTGCGGATAGTCGACGCCCGCGTTGGGCAATTGCCGCTCGCGCTGTTTCTTCTCGATCAGCGCGAGGGAGGCATCGACGAACACGATGATGATGGGTTTGAGGCCCAGGTCCGCCGCCGTGGTCAGGTCACCGGGATACATCAGGAAGCCGCCGTCCCCCACGAAGGCCACGGCCGGGCGGTCCGGCTCGGCCAGCGAAAGGCCCACGGCCATCGGCACGGCACAGCCCATCGTGCAGAGGCCGGAGGACTGGATGATCGCCTTGGGGAAAGGCGCCTGCCACATCTGCGACAGGAGGATGCGGTGCGCGCCTGAATCGACGCTGATGCGGGTCTCAGGCGGCAGGGCCGCGCGCGCCTCGGCGATCACGCCGGCAGGGCCCCAATCGTCCTCTAGCGGGAAGGCCTTTACCAGCGCCGCCTTGGCTGCCGCAGGCTCGCCACCGGGCCATGTCGGGCGGGGCACGGCACCGGACAGCGCCGACAGGCCCGCGCCGATGTCGCAAGTAAAGCTGAGCGTCGCCTGGTGCATGTAGTGGCTGTTGGGGGCGGCCTGAAGATCAATCACGCGGGTCTTTTCCGGGTCCCAGGCCTCGCGCCAGCCGGGGCGCATCTCGATCGGGTCGTAGCCCACGCAGAGGATCAGGTCGGCCTGATCCACCAGCGGCAGAAGGTGGGTGTCGGCAAGCGGCGAGAGGCCCGCGCCGCCCAGGGCAAGCGGATGATCCTCCGGCAGGACACCCTTCGCCTTGTAGGTCGTGATGACGGGGATGGCGAAGGTTTCGGCAAAATCCCTGAGGTCGGTGGCGGCATCGTCGGCCAGCACGTCGAGGCCCGCGACGATCAGGGGGCGCTCGGCCTGGGCGACCCATTCGATCGCCTGGTCAAGCGCGTCACCATGGGGCGCGACGGCACCTTCCGGCGCGCGGCGGCGGCCCTTGGCTTTCGCCGGCGCGTCGGCGACCGAGATCGGAACGTCGATCAGCACCGGCCCCTGCCGCCGCTCCAGCGCGATCGAAACGGCCTTGTCGGCGATCGTGTCGGCCTCGCCGGCCGTCAGGGTGAAACTTGCCTTCGTCACCGGGTCGAGCACCGCGCGGTGGTCGAGCACCTGGTGGGTATAGGTCAGCGCCTCGTCCGGATCGAGGCAGCCGGTGAGCACGATCATCGGCACGCGGTCCTGCTCGGCATTGGCGATGACGTTGACGGCGTTCATCAGGCCGGGGCCGACGGTGGCGACCAGGACGGCGGGCGCGCCATCGACATGGTGCACCGCCTCGGCCATGAAGCCGCCCGCGTTCTCGTGCTTGACGAGGTGAAAGGCGATCCCCGCCTTCTCCAGCGCATCGACGAGGGTCAGCACCTCGCCGCCCGGCATCCCGAAGGCATGGCGGCAGCCGGCCTCGTGAAGCCTGCGCGCCACCAGATCCGCTGCCCGTGTCTCGGCCATTCCGTCCCTCCAGACCTCGCTTCGAACCGCCCTACCCCATCGCCCGCCCGGCTCCAAGCGCGGCGATGATCAAAGGCGCGTGTTGCCCCTTCATCTTGCAAGAAAAACTCGAAATCCTACCGGTGAAACCGGGAGCGATGGCCCACGACTTGCACGACAGGGCGCGGAGGCGGCACGGGTGGGCGGGTGGGGTGACGCCTCCGCGCCCCTTGACCCCGGCCCCTGCAGGCCCGACCTTCCCCCCATGTTTCCGATCCGCGACCACAACCCGTCGACCACGACGCCCTTCGTCACCTGGGCCCTGATCGCGGCGAACGTGGTGATCTTCCTCAGCTACTTCCCGGCCCGC
The DNA here is from genome assembly GCA_015689645.1 of Rhodobacterales bacterium HKCCE4037. Classification (GTDB taxonomy): domain Bacteria; phylum Pseudomonadota; class Alphaproteobacteria; order Rhodobacterales; family Rhodobacteraceae; genus Gymnodinialimonas. The sequence goes on along the minus strand of WVSM01000006.1, from coordinate 203,861 downwards.
TCGGGCAGCGAGGCGGAGCTTCTGCGGTTCTACATCGATTGGGGCCTGCTGCCGCACGACGTCACCACCAACGGGCCGGGCCGGTCGCTTCTGACGCACATGTTCCTGCATGGCGGCTGGATGCACCTGATCGGCAACATGCTGTTTCTCTACATCTTCGGCGACAACCTCGAAGAGTTGATGGGCCATGTGAAATTCGCGGGCTTCTACATCCTCGGCGGGCTTGGCGCGGCTTGGGGGCAGATCATGGCGGACCCGACCTCGACCGTGCCGATGGTGGGGGCCTCGGGCGCCATCGCGGCGGTGATGGGGGGCTACCTGCTGATGTTCCCGCGGGCGCGGATCGACGTGCTGGTGATCCTAGTCGTGCTCATAAAGGTCTTCACGATCCCGGCCTGGCTGATGCTGGGGCTTTGGTTCGCCCTGCAACTGGTCAGCGGGTTGCAGATGGACCTTGTCGGCGGCGGGGTCGCCTATTGGGCCCATGCGGGCGGCTTCGTCGCGGGGGTGATCCTGACGCTGCCCCTGTTCTTCCGCCGGGGCGGGCGCGCCTATTGGGACGCGTTCGGGGGCAAGCCGCCCCACGACGAGGTCGAATACCGGGTGGAACGACGGCGCTCGGGCATCCCGCGCGTGCGCCGCGTGCGCTCGGCACAGGGGCTGGACCGCCCGCTGTCGGACCTTGGACGGGTGCCGCGCTCGGGCCAGCGGCGCGGACCTCGCGGGCCGTGGTCGGGCGGACGTTGAGGGCGCAAAAAAACGGCAGTTTTTCTGTTGGATTTCTCGAGAAATCCGGGGCGGAGCCTGCGCGATGCACTGGAACGCCCCGGAAAACTGCACGTTTTCCAGACGGATTTCTCGCGAAATCCGCCCGGGCCAAGGCCCGGTCTACGCGCGTTCGGAATATTCCATGGTCTCGGTGTTGACGACGATCTCCTCGTCCTGCCCCACGAAGGGCGGCACCATGACCTTGACGCCATTGTCGAGCACGGCGGGCTTGAACGAGTTTGCCGCCGTCTGGCCCTTCACCACCGGCTCGGTCTCGACGATCTTGCAGACGACCTTCTGCGGCAGCGTGGCGTTGAGCGCCTCGTCCTCGTAGAATTCGACCACGATGGTCATGCCGTCCTGCAGGAACGGGCGACGCTCGCCCAGAAGATCGGCGGGCAGCTCGATCTGTTCGTAGGTTTCGGCATCCATGAACACCAGCATGCCGTCGTTCTCGTAGAGGAACTGCTGGTCCTTCTGTTCGAGCCGGACCCGCTCGACCTTGTCGGCGGATCTGAACCGTTCGTTAAGCTTTGACCCGTTACGAAGGTTGCGCAATTCGACCTGCGCGAAGGCCCCGCCTTTGCCGGGCTTCACATGGTCCACCTTGACCGCAGCCCAGAGGCCACCATCATGATCCAGGACGTTGCCGGGGCGGATTTCGTTACCGTTGATTTTTGGCATTGTGGCAAAACCTTGGCGAAAGCTTGAGAAAGCGTTGGCGCGTCCTATATCTGGGCGTTGGAGGGGTGTCCAGACACCGGAAAATGCACTCGATTTCGCCAAGCCATGCGTCCGGCGAATACCACATATGCGAAAAACGCATCCCACTTGTGCACAGAATCCGGGCATACCGAGCGGCACGCCGAAAATACAAGAGCAAAAAAGAAGGATACGAAATGCGGGATTTCGTTGATGGCACAGCTTTCAACTTCGAACAGGGCACACGTGCTCGCAAGCTTTTTGCGGCCGTTGTTCTGGCGGCGTTGGATGACGCGATTGCCGACGACAAGAAATACGGCAACGGGCCGGAGCAGATCGCCCGGTGGGCACGCTCGCGCGATGGGCGCGAAGTCCTGTCCTGCGCCGGGATCGACCCGAACGAACGCGTCGTGAACGGCCTGATGGCCTTCGTCGCGAACGGTGTCCGTACATCTGTCGCGCTTAGCCGCGAGGAAAGCGAACGCCGCAATCAGGCCGAAGCCGCCTGATCGCACCACCGACCAAGCTGCCAGCTTCGAAGACGCGCCCCTCTGCAGGGCGCGTTTTTCGTTTCAGGGCTGGTCAACGGGCGGGCGGCGGCACAGGTTAGACGCACAGAACGGAGGCGCACATGGCTGAGGCGGATATCGGATTGATCGGGTTGGGCACGATGGGCTCGGCCCTGGCGCTTAACATCGCGGAGAAGGGCTTCACGGTGGCGGTGTTCAACCGCACCACGGAAAAGACCCATGCCTTCGTGGACGAAGCGGGCGACCTGGCCGACCGCGTGGTGCCCTGCGAGACGCTGGAGGCGCTGGCCGCCGCGATCAAGGGCCCCCGCGCGATCATCCTGATGGTGCCGGCGGGCGATCCGGTGGACCAGCAGATCGAGGCGCTGGACCCCCATCTCGACCCAGACGACCTTATCATCGACGCGGGCAACGCCAATTTCCGCGACACGATGCGCCGGATGGAGGCGCTGGAGCGTCCCTTCCTCGGGATCGGCGTCTCGGGCGGCGAAGAGGGTGCGCGCCATGGCCCGGCGATCATGGGCGGCGGCGACAAGGCGCATTGGGACCGGGTGGAACCGATCCTGACGGCCATTGCCGCCAAGTTCGAAGGCTCCGCCTGCGCCACGCTGATGGGCGAGAATGGCGCGGGCCATTTCGTGAAGGCGGTCCACAACGGCATCGAATATGCCGACATGCAGCTGATCGCAGAGACCTACGGGCTGATGCGCGACGGGATGGGCATGGCCGCGCCCGACATCGCCCCGGTCTTCGCGCGCTGGAACGAGGGGCGGCTCGCCTCCTACCTGATCGAGATTTCCGCCAAGGTGGCCGAGGCCCATGACGCGGCGACGGACGGGCCCTTGCTTGACGTGATCGTCGACGCGGCGGGCCAGAAGGGCACGGGTCGCTGGACGGCGATCGAGGCGCAGCACCTCGGAACGCCAATCCCGGTGATCGAGGCCGCCGTCTCGGCCCGCAACATGTCGGCGCAGCGCGACTTGCGCGCGACCCTGGCCGAGGCCTTCGGCGGCACCGACAGGCTGGACCTGCCGATGGACACGCTGGAGGCCGCGCTGACCTGCGGCAAGGTGCTGTGCTACACGCAGGGCTTCGACATGCTGCGCGCGGCGGCGGAGACGTTCGACTGGTCGCTGATGCGTGAGGACGTGGCGCGCAACTGGCGCGCGGGCTGCATCATCCGATCGGCCATGTTGGACGACATGGCCGAAGCCTTCGAAGTGGCTCCGGGCAAGACGCTGATGGAAGCGCCCTATTTCGCCGATCTCCTGTCGGAAACCGTGGGCGCGCTGCGCGAGGTTGTCGTCGCGGCCAGCGGCGCGGGCCTGCCGGTGCCCGCGATGGCGGCAGCACTGGGATATTTCGACACGATGCGCCTGGCGCGCGGGACGGCGAACATGATCCAGGGCCAGCGCGACTATTTCGGCCTGCATGGCTTCGTCCGGCTCGATGACGGCGAAAGCGACCAACACGGGCCGTGGGCCGAGTAGCCCCGGTTTGTCTCCGGCCCGCGACCGACCTATAGACGGAACCGGTCAGGTCGCGGGAGGAGGCGGGGCGATGGAAGATTACGGCACTTACGACTACGTCATCGTGGGCGCAGGCAGCGCGGGCTGCGTTCTGGCCAACCGCCTCAGCGAGGACCCGGCCACGAAGGTGCTGCTTCTGGAGGCCGGCGGGCGCGACAATTACCACTGGATCCATATCCCGGTCGGCTACCTCTATTGCATCGGCAACCCGCGCACCGACTGGCTTTACAAGACGCAAGCCTGCGACGGGCTGAACGGGCGCGCGCTGCTTTATCCGCGCGGCAAGGTCTTAGGCGGCTGTTCCTCGATCAACGGGATGCTCTACCTGCGCGGGCAGGCCGCCGATTACGACGGCTGGCGGCAGCTTGGCCTGACCGGCTGGGGTTGGGACGATGTCCTGCCCTACTTCAAGAAATCCGAGGATTATGCGACCGGGACCGACCCCGACCACGGCGAAGGCGGCGAGTGGCGCGTCGAGGACCAGCGCCTGACGTGGGAGATACTCGAAGCTTGGAAGGCGGCGGCGGTCGAGGCAGGCATTCCCGAGACCGACGATTTCAACCGGGGCGACAACCACGGCGTCGGCTTCTTCAAGGTGAACCAGCGCAATGGCTGGCGCTGGAGCACGGCCAAGGGGTTCCTGCGCCCGGCCGCCAAGCGTTCCAACCTGCGTGTCGTGACCCATGCGCAGGCAAGGCGCGTGCTGTTCGATGGACGCCGCGCGACGGGGGTCGAGTTTCTTCAGGATGGCCGCCCGGCCAGGGCCATGGCGGCGGGCGAGGTGATCCTGTCCTCCGGCGCGATCGGGTCGGTTCAGGTCTTGCAGCTTTCCGGGGTGGGCGATGGCGCGCATCTGCAATCGCTGGGGCTCGAGGTGGTGCATGATCAGCCGCAGGTCGGCCGGAACCTTCAGGACCACCTGCAGATCCGCTGCGCCTACAAGGTGCGGAACGCGCTGACCCTGAACACGCTGGCGAATTCTATGCTCGGCAAGGCGCGGATCGGGCTGGAATATCTGCTGAAACGCTCCGGCCCGATGTCGATGTCCCCGAGCCAGTTGGGGGCCTTCGCCTATTCCTCGCCCGACATGGCGACGCCCGATCTGGAATATCACGTGCAACCTGTCAGCCTTGACGCCTTCGGCGAGCCGCCGCACGATTTCCCGGCAATCACGGCAAGTGTCTGCAACCTGCGCCCCGAGAGCCGAGGCCACGTACGCGTGACCTCGCCAAATCCGCAGGATCACCCGGAAATCCAGCCGAATTACCTGTCGACGGAGGCGGACCGGCGCGTCGCCGCGCGTTCCATCACGTTGACGCGCAGGATCATGGGCCAGTCCGCGCTCGCGCCATACGCGCCGGAGGAGTTCAAGCCCGGGCCCCAGTACCAGACCGAGGCGGAGCTTGTGGAGGGAGCGGGCGAGATTGGCTCCACCATCTTCCACCCTGTCGGCACGGCGCGCATGGGCGCGGACCCGGAGGCCGTGGTGGATGGCGCGTTGCGAGTGAACGGGGTGCAGGGATTGCGGGTGGTGGATGCCTCGGTGATGCCGCGGATCACCTCGGGCAACACCAACTCCCCCACGATCATGATCGCCGAAAAGGCTGCCGACATGATCCGTGCCGCCGCGCGAGCCTAGACCGGGCCGACCTTTTCGGCCGCTTGCCGGACTTCTTCGAGCATCACGTTCTGCGCGCTGGTCGGCACCCAGCCCTTGCGGAAGGTCAGGCCGATCTGGCGACCGGGCCATTCGATCTTCGTGGCCAGCCGGACGAGCAGGCCGTTGCGCACCTCGGCCTCGGCCTGCTGGCCCGACAGGCAGCCGAGCATGTCGCTTTGCAAAAGCAATTCCCGCATCAAGAGGACCGAGCCGCATTCCACGATGCTTTGCGGCAGGGCCATGCCGCGCGCGGCGAAGAGGGCATCGAATTGCTCGCGGGACGGCGTGCCCGGTCGCGGCACGGTCCACGGATGGTCGACCAGCACATCGAGCGGGATTTCGGGGCGTTCGGTCAAGGGGTGACCAGGCCGCGCGAGGATGGACAGGTGATCCTCGAATAGCGGCTCCTGCACCACGTCGCCGATGGGCAACGGGTCGCGCAGGGCGCCAAGAATGAAGTCGATCTCGCCCCGGCGCAGGCCGCCGAGCATCTCGGCATAGGGGCCGTCGATGATGGTCACACGGGCGTTGGGCCGGGCGCTGCGGAACCGGGCGATGGCCTGCGGCAACACGATCGAGCGCGACAAGGGAAGCGCTCCGACCACCACACGTCCCGCGTCGCGCCCGTCGAATTCGGCAAGGTCGGCCTCGGCTTGGTCGAACTCGGAAAAGGCCAGCCGCGCGGCCTGCGCAAGGGTCCGGCAGGGCCGCGTCGCGACCATGCCGAAGGAGGTGCGTTCGAACAGGGCGCGCGCGGCTTCCTGTTCGACCTGCGTGACGGCGCGGTGCACGGTTGGCTGAGCTAGGCCGAGTGCATGGGCCGCAAGCGTGAAGTTCTGCGCCTCGACCATGGCAATCAGTGCCTGCAACTGGGCCGAGGTGGCGGTAAGGACCAGACGCGGGGCGACCTCGGACAAGGCGGCGTCCAGCCGCTCCATCGCGCGGTTGATGCGGGCGCGCAGCAGGTCGCCCCGTCGGGTCAGGAAGAAACCTTGTTTCGTGCGTTCGAAAAGCGCGCCTCCGGCTTCACGTTCCAGCTTGGCCAATGCCTGCGTCACCGCGGGTTGCGACACGCGGCAGCGATCGGCGGCTACCGTCGGCCTGCGCAGATCGGCCACCGCAAGGAATACGCGGAAATGCCTGAGGTTGCGCGAGATCACAAGGCGGACAGCGCGCGGTCGAGGCGGCCTGTCAGGTCATCGTCCCCCGGCTCCGCCCCGCCCTGCGACAGGGCCTCCTGCCACTGCACGGTCGCCGCGCTCATCGCGTTGGGCAAGTCCAGCGCGGAGACGGTCTTGGCGACCTCCTGCATCTCGGCCGCGCGGCGTGCACCGTGCACCATCATCCGCTCGATGTTGTAGGCCCCGCGCCGCCGCCAGGCGATATCGGGATCCGAGGCTTCCAGCGAGGCAATCACCTGCTCCTCGACCCCGGCACGGCGGGCGGCGAGGAAACACTCTGCCGTCAACGCCTCCAGCCCCTTCACCATGACCGAACGCAGCATCTTGATGCTCGACGCCGCGCCGATGTCGGCCCCGGCAAGCGTTGGTTTCATACCCAGAGCGTCGAGCACCGAGATCCCGGCCTCGGCGTGCGGACCCGAGACCAACAGCGGCACGAGGTGCTTTTTCGGGTGGACCGGAGCCATCACCGCCACGTCGACGTAGCGCGCGCCTGCCGCCTCCAGCACCTCCGCCGCGCGGCGCTTGGTCTCTGGCGCGCAGGAGTTGCAATCGAGCCAGAGCGCGCCTTGCTCCACATGCGGCGCTGCCGCCTCAGCCGCGGCAAGCGCCTGGTCGGCGGTCACGACGCTGAAGATCACGGGGGCCCCGGTCAGGGCATCGGAGACCGCAGCGCCACCGATCACCAGAAACGATCCATAGCACGCGGTCATTTCGGGCCGTGTCTCCGGATCCTCCGTTTTCAGGTCATAGGCCGTGATCCGGTCCGGGCGTCCTTCGGCCCAACCGCTGATGAACGCCTGCGCAGCCTCTCCGAATCCGATGAAGGCCAAATGTCCCGGTCTTTCGTCGCTCTGCATGGCATCCGCCCGTGATCGTTGATGTTTTCGCGCGCAAATCTATCACGAGGACAGCGCGACATGGAATTCATTATAGCAAGAAATTATTCATCTGCACACGCTTGGGAATTGGCATCGAGACCCCACGCATGAGAGACAGGGCGCCAACACGTGAAAGGGAGGATCGTGACATGCCCCAGACCAAAACCGCGCTCATCATCTCTGCCCATGCCGCCGATTTCGTCTGGCGTTGCGGCGGGGCGATCGCCCTTCATGCCGAGAAAGGCTACGAGGTGACCGTCGCCTGCCTGTCCTTCGGCGAACGCGGTGAAAGCGCGCGTCTGTGGAAGGAAGGCAAGAGCCTCGACGAGGTGAAGGCGATCCGGCGGGGTGAGGCCGAGGCGGCGGCGGACGTGCTTGGCGTCAAGCAGCTCGAATGCTTCGACCTTGGCGATTACCCGCTGGAACTGGACCGCGACGACAAGTTCAAACTGGTCGACCTGATCCGCAAGGTGCAGCCCTCCTTCATGATGAGCCACAGCCAGTATGACCCCTACAATACCGACCACATGTACATGACGCAGGTGGCGCTGGAATGCCGGATGATCGCGCAGGCCTGGGGCCACAACCCCGGCGAGAAGGTGCTTGGCGCGCCGCAGCTGTACCTGTTCGAGCCGCACCAGACCGAGCAGATGGGCTGGAAGCCGGACACCTTCCTCGACATCACACCGGTCTGGGACAAGAAGCGCGCCGCGATGGAAGAGATGAACGGGCAGGTTCACCTCTGGGATTATTATACAAGAGTGGCGCAGCAGCGCGCCAACCACTTCAAGCGCAATTCCGGCGGCCAGTCCGGAGGGCGCGATTGCCAGTATGCGGAAGGGTTCCAGAGCATTTTCCCGCGGACCGTGGATGAGCTTTGAGGAGGTGACGATGCCCGATCCGTTTCCCCCGACACCGCTGAGCTTTGACCTCGCCCACCTTGGCCATGTCGAGGTCTACACCGACAAGTTCGACGAAAGCCTCGATTTCTTCACCCGCGTCTTCGGGCTGAAACTGTCTGCGCTGGATGGCGACAGCGCCTACCTGCGGGCGTGGGACGATTACGAATTCCACTCGATGAAGCTGACGAAGGCCGACACCACCGGCATCGGCCACGTCGCCTATCGCTGTTCCTCTCCAGAGGCGTTGGAACGGCGGGTCGCCGCAATCGAAGCCTCCGAGTATAAAGTCCACGGATGGGTCGACGGCGACCTCGGCCATGGCCGCGCCTTCCGGTTCGAGGATCCGTTCGGCCATGTCTTCGAGCTCTATTGGGACACGGTCAAATACGCCCCTTCCCCGGAGGACACGCCCGCGCTCAAGAACCTCGCCTCGCGCTACCACGCGCAGGGCATCAGCCCGCGGCGGATCGACCACGTCAACCTGCTGGGGGAGGACGTGCGCGAGTTCAAGCGCTTCGTCGATACCTGCCTCGGCATCCGGGTGACGGAATACATCCAGCTCGACAACGGGCGGATCGGCGGGTGCTGGTTTACGTGCAACAACAAGACCTACGATCTGGTCTGTTCCGAGGAACAGGGCGGCGGCAACGGGCGGCTGCACCACGTCACCTATGCCACCGACACGCGGGAGGACATCCTGAAGGCCGCCGATATCTACCTTGAGAACGGCGTCCACATCGAAACCGGTCCGCACAAGCATGCGATCCAGGGGTCCTTCTTCCTCTATGCGTGGGAGCCTGCGGGCAACCGGATCGAACTGGCCAATGCCGCCGCGCGCCTGATGCTCGACCCGGATTGGCAGCCCGTCGTCTGGACCGAGGCGGACCGCAAGAAGGGGCAAGCCTGGGGGCTGAAGACCATCGAGACGTTCCACACCCACGGCACCCCGCCGGTGCCCGGAAAGGAGTGAGCCGATGAACATCGTCAAACAGAACATCGAACGGGCCGATGCCGGACTTATCGAGAGACTGAGCAAGGCCGGCGTTGCCACGGTGCACGAGGCGCAGGGGCGCACCGGCCTGATGGGCGCGAACATGCGCCCGATCCAGCAGGACAAGGCGATTGCGGGCAGCGCCGTGACGATCAGTGCAGCACCCGGTGACAACTGGATGATCCATGTCGCGATAGAACAATTGCAGGCGGGCGACATCATGGTCCTCGCGCCGACCGCGCCGTGTGACATGGGCTATTTCGGCGACCTGCTGGCGACCTCCGCCATGGCGCGCGGATGCAATGCGCTGGTGATCGACGCGGGGGTACGCGACACGCGCGATCTGCGCGAGATGGGGTTCCTCGTCTGGTCCACCGCCATCAGCGCGCAGGGCACGGTGAAGGAAACGCTCGGGTCGGTCAACGTGCCGATCGTCTGTGCAGGAGCAGCGGTGCAGCCCGGTGACGTGATCGTGGCCGATGACGACGGCGTCTGCGTGGTTCCACGGGCAGATGTGGAAACCACGCTTGCCGCAGCCGAGAAACGGCTGGCGGCGGAGGAGGCGAAACGCGAGCGCCTCGCGTCGGGCGAGTTGGGCCTCGACATCTACGACATGCGGCCACGGCTGGAGGAGAAGGGCCTGAAATATGTTTGACGGCATCCCCTGCCTCTGGATGCGCGGGGGGACCTCGAAGGGGGCGTATTTCCTGGCGTCCGACCTGCCTTCGGAGCGGGCGGCGATCGACGCGCTTCTGCTGCGGATCATGGGCTCGCCCGATGCGCGCCAGATCGACGGGATCGGCGGCGCGGACCCGCTGACCTCGAAGGTGGCGGTGCTGTCGCCTTCAGACCGCGCGGACGCGGACGTGGATTACCTCTTCCTGCAGGTTTTCGTCGATCAGGCGCTGGTGTCGGACGCGCAGGGCTGCGGCAATATCCTTGCCGGTGTCGGCCCCTGTGCCATCGAACGCGGGCTCGTTGCGGCGCAGGACGGGGAAACGCCCGTCCGCATCCACATGGTCAACACCGGTGAAGTCGCCACGGCCAGGATCGCGACGCCGGGCGGCCGTGTCAGCTATGACGGATCGGCCCGGATCGACGGCGTTCCCGGCACCCACGCCGCCGTGCCGCTGATGTTCACCGGGCTGGACGGGTCGATGACCGGGGGCGCGATGCTGCCCACCGGCAATGCGGTCGACGTGATCGAGGGCTTGGAGTGCACGCTGATCGACATGGGCATGCCGATCGTCGTGATGAGCGCCGAGGCGCTGGGGATCACCGGGCGGGAAAGCCGCGAGGATCTGGATGCTGACAGCAACCTGAAGGCTCGGTTGGAGGCGATCCGGCTGAAGGCCGGTCCGATGATGAACCTCGGCGACGTGACCGAGAAGTCCGTGCCGAAGATGACGCTTGTGTCGCGGCCCGAGGATGGCGGCACGATCTCCACCCGCTCGTTCATTCCACACCGCTGCCATGCGACCATCGGCGTCTTTGCCGCCGTCTCCGTGGCCGCCGCCTGTGTGCTCGAAGACGGGCCGGCAGCGGACCTCGCCGACCTCCCCGAAGACGGCCTGTTTTCCATCGAACACCCGACCGGCGCGGCGGAGGTGATGATCGACCGCGACGAGACCGGCACGATCACCGGGGCCGGCACCCTGCGCACGGCCCGCAAGCTCATGGACGGACTGGTGTTTCCAGCGCCCGGCCCCGCCTGAGTTTCTGCCCGCGCGGCCCTTCGCTCAGGTGATCCGAGCAGGCCAGTTCGATCTGTTCGCGCAGCCAGCGGTGCGCCTCGTCGGCGTCGAAACGGCTGTGCCAGATCAGGTGATTGGCAATCGGCGCAACCTCCAGCGGCACGGGTGCCGTCACCAGCGGATAGCGTTGCACGAAATATTCGGCGGTCCGGTGGGTGAAAACCCCGATCAGGTCCGAGGTCAAAAGCAGTTCCGGCACGATGGTGAAGCTCATCAGCGTGGCCGCGATGTTGCGCTGGTGGCCGTGGCGGTCGAGCACCGCGTCGAAGGCCGCGCGCCGGTCACCGGTGGAACTGACCACAAGGTGAGAATACCGCAGGATATCGTCAAGCGTTGGGCGCGCGCCCTTCTCGACCAGCGGATGATCACGGCGGCAAAGGCAGACGAAACGGTCTTCAAAGGCGAGGCGGCGTTCCAGATGCGGCGGCGTAGCGTCGAACCAGCCCACCGCCATGTCGATCTGGCTCTCATCGATCAGCCGGATGGCATAATCGCGGTCGGTCGTGCGCAGGTTGATGACGATGCCGGGCGCCACGCGGCCCAGATGCTCCAGCAGCGGCAGGAAGACCGGCAGGTTGAACCGGTCCGGTGCGCCGATGGCGAACCGTGCTTGCGCGGAGGCCGGATCGAACCCTTCGCGCGGCGCAATCGCCATATCCGCATCCCGCACGATCCGCGCGACGATGGGTGCCAGTTCGGCGGCGCGTGGCGTGGGGCTGAGGCCCTCGGGCACCCGCACCAGTAGCGGATCGTCAAAATGGTCGCGCAGACGTTTGAGGGCATTCGAGATCGCCGATTGCGTCCGCCCGAGTCGCTCGCCCGTGCGCGTCACGCTCCGCTCTTCCAGCAGCACATGCAGGATCGTGAGGAGATTGAGATCGAAATTCAGGTTCATATCCGGAGCAGTATCATTCTGAGTGATGGAAGGGAACACGAGTATCCATTTCCATAATGGACTTCGACTTGCCATGGTAGGGCCTGACAAAGGGGAGATTGTCATGTCATCCGTTGCACAGACCGGGCCCGATCCCGATTACATGCCGTATCTCGAGGCGCCCTCGGCTCCGGCCTTCGTTGCGCCCGAGGGTGCGGTCGATGCCCATTGCCACGTCTTCGGCCCCGCCGATAAGTTCCCCTTCTCGCCGCGCCGGAAGTATACGCCGGTCGACGCCGCCGCCGAGACGCTGTTCGCGCTGCGCGATCACCTCGGCCTGTCGCGGAACGTGATCGTTCAGGCGACTTGCCACGGCTCGGACAATGCCGCGATGCTCGACGCCATCGCCCGCTCCGACGGTCGCGCGCGCGGCGTCGCCGTTGTCGATGCGGACGTCAGCGCGGCGGAGTTGCGCGCGCTGCATGAGGGCGGCGTGCGCGGTGTGCGCTTCAATTTCCTCAAGCGGCTCGTCGGCAATGCGCCGAAGGACGATTACGTGCGGATCGCGGAACTGGTGGCCGATCTTGGCTGGCATATCGTCGTCTATTTCGAAAGCGCAGAGCTGGAAGAACTGGCCCCCTTCATCACCGCCCTGCCCGGCACCATCGTGATCGACCACATGGGCCGACCGGAGGTGGGAGACGGGCTGAACGGTCCCGGTTTCGCGCAGGTCCTCAAGCTGATGGAGAGCGATCCGCGCTTCTGGATCAAGGTCTCCTGCCCCGAACGGTTGAGCGTAGCTGGACCGCCCTACGACGACGTGGTGCCCTTCGCGCGCCACCTGGTGGAGCATTTCCCGGACCGCGTACTCTGGGGCACCGACTGGCCGCATCCCAACATGGTGAGCCACATGCCCGACGAGGGCAAGCTGGTCGACATGATCCCGAAGATCGCCCCGACCGAGGCGCTGCAACGCAAGCTGCTGATCGACAACCCCATGCGCCTTTACTGGCCCGAGGAGGTCGGGGCATGAGCGTCGCACCGAAGGTCGAGGCCGGCGCTGTGCCGGACGGCGCGGAGCCTTCGGGCTGGGTCAAGGTCGCGGTGGCGGGTTTGGCATCGGCCATGGTGCTGGCCTGCATCGCCTATAACCTCGACCTGCACACACGGCTGGGCTTCGCGCTGCTGCGCCAGCAATACATGGCCTTCATCCTCGGCCTGACGCTGGCGCTGGCCTTCCTGCGCTTCGGACCACGCGGCAGGCCCGTGGGGCGGCCCAATTTCGTCGATCTGGCCATCGCGATCGTCAGCATGTGTGTCTTGCTCTACGCCGCCTGGGATTTCGTCTGGCTGTTGCAGGAGCAGTTCTATCGTCCGTGGCAGATCACGCTGGTGGGCGGTGTCGTCGTCCTCGCGGTGATGGAGGGCATCCGGCGCCGCGCGGGCTTGATGCTGTTCGGCATCGTTGCCGTGTTCCTGGTCTACGCGCTCTTCGCCGACCGGGTGCCGGGGCGGCTGGTGGGCCGCGAATTGTCGCCGCAGCGGCTGGTCGATTACGTGGGTTTCGACAGTTCTGCCGTCTTCTCGTCGCCGCTGGCGGTGGGCACGATCACCGTTCTGCTGTTCGTCTTCTTCGGCCAGCTTCTGTTCGCGGCGGGTGGCGGGGCGTTCTTCACCGACCTCGCCATGGCCGCCACCGGGCGCGCCCGCGGCGGCAGTGCCAAGATCGCCGTCGTCGGCTCCGCGATGTTCGGGTCGATCTCGGGCTCGGCGGTGTCCAACGTGGCCACCACGGGCGTCATCACCATCCCGCTGATGCAACGCGGCGGCTACACCAAAGAGGACGCGGGCGCGATTGAAGCGGTGGCCTCCACCGGCGGGCAGCTGACGCCGCCGATCATGGGGGCCGCGGCCTTCCTGATGGCCGAATTCCTCGATATTCCCTACGCCCAGGTGGCGGCGGCGGCCCTGATCCCGGCGGCGCTTTACTACCTTGGTGCGTTCCTGCAGGTCGACCTGATCGCAGCGCGCGACAATATCGCCGCCCCCGAGAACGCCGACCTGACCGTGCGCAAGGTGCTGGCGAAAGGCTGGCATTTCCTGATCCCCTTCGCGGTGCTTCTCTACGCGCTGTTCGGGATGCGGACCGATCCTGAAAATGCCGCCCTTCTGGCTGCCGTGGCCATCGCCGTGGCGGGTTTCCTGCGGGGGTATGATGGCACACGGCTGACGCTGAAGACCTTCGGGCGGGTTTTCGTGGATACCGGCACCTCGATGGTCGACCTGATCCTCGTTGTCGCGGCGGCCGGTTTCGTGATCGGCGTGCTGAACGTCACCGGCCTCGGCTTTGCCCTGACGCTGGTGCTGGTCGATGCGGTCGGCTCCAGCCTGATCCTGCTGTTGATGATCTCGGCGGTGGTCTGCATCATCCTCGGGATGGGGATGCCGACCTCGGGCGTCTATGTCCTGCTGGCCTCGCTCGTAGCACCCAGCCTTGTGGAGGCTGGCGTTCAGCCCATCGCGGCGCATCTCTTCATTCTCTACTTCGGCATGATGTCGATGATCACCCCGCCCGTGGCGCTGGCGGCCTTCGCGGCGGCAGCGATCTCCAAGGCGGGGGCGGTGGCCACGGGATTGGCTGCCATGCGGATCGGTTGGGCGGCGTTCATCCTGCCCTTCGCCTTCGTCGCCACGCCTGAGCTGCTGTTCGTGGGCAGTGCGGGCGAGATCGCGCTCTACACCGCGTTCACCGCCCTCGGCATTGCCGGCATCACCACCGGGATCACCGGCTACTGGGGCGGGCGGCTTGGCCCGGTGCTGCGCCTTGGCTTCACGCTGCTTGGCGCGATCACCCTGCCGCTCGGCTTCCTGGGTCTGCCGGTCGGGCCCCGCGCCGTGGCCGCAACCCTTCTTCTACTTCTCGGCATCGCCGTCCTGATCTGGCGCCCCGGTGCCCGGAAGGCGGACCAGACGACCTGAGACCAAACCAATCCAATAGGGAGGAAACAATGTTGGATCTGAAACTACTTACCGGGGCCGCGCTGGCCGCCGCCACACTGGGCGGAGCGGCATCGGCGCAGGTCGTGTCGATGGCGACCGGCGCGCAGGGCACGCTGGCCTACAACTCGGGACAGGCGGTTGCCGTCGTGGCCAACGAGAACGGTATCACCGTGCGCACGCAACCGCTCGTCGGCTACATGCCGCTGCTGAACTCCGGCGAGGTCGATTTCGGCTTCGTCAACGGCGCAGAGGCGGAATTCGCCTATACCGGCACCGGCAATTTCGACCGGGAGCATCCGGACGTGCGCCTCGTCGGCACCATGTTCCCGCTGACCACGGGCATCATGGCCCCGTGCGATCTGGGCCTTCAGAGCGTGGCCGATCTGGAAGGGCGTGGCGATCTGCGTATTGCCTCGGAATACACGTCTTCGACGATCATCCCCTTCTATATCGAGGGCATCCTTGCCTCCGGCGGCATGACCTACGATGATTTCGAGACGGTGCCCGTCTCCAGCTTCGTGGACGGGATCGACGCGCTCGGCGGTGGGCTTGTCGATGTGGCGCTGGTCAGCCTGAACGCGGGCGCGGGCCAGCAGGCGGCGGTTCAACTGCAGGATCGTGGTGGCCTGTGCTACATCTCGATGGATGACAGCGAAGAGGGCTTCGCGGCCTATGCCGACGTTCTGCCAACCGGCCAGATCCGGGCCATGCCGCAGAACGAGAACATCAACGGGCTGCAGGATTGGGGCGCGAACCTGATCGCCGTGCCGTGGATGCTGTTGGCGAGCTCGTCGGTGGACGATGAGACCGTGCATTCCCTGATCTCGGTCATTCACCAGAACCAGGAAGGCCTCGCCGCCTCGTTCGGGGCGTTCAACAACGCCGATTTCACCAACATGGCCCCCGCGAACGCGATGCCCTACCACCCCGGTGCGCTGAGCTACTACGCGGAAGCCGGTGTCGCGACACCTGAGTGACGCACTTGCCTGCCCCGATCCCGGTCGGGGCAGGCCCATCAACGAACGCAGGGAGACGCCGCGATGATGACCACGCTGACGGCCAAGGACGGCCACGAGCTCGAGTGCTGGATGACGAAGGCGGAGGGCCCGCGCAAAGGCGGCGTGGTGATCCTGCAGGAAATCTTCGGCATCACCGACCAGTTGAAATCGGTGGCGGATCACTATGCCGCACAAGGCTACGACGTGGCGATCCCTGCACTGTTCGACCGTCACCAGAAGAACGCGGTCATCCCCTTCGACGAGGGGCCGCGCGGGCGCGACCTGATGCTCGCCTCTGACCTCGACACCACGATGATGGATATCGGTGCGGCGGTTGCGGCGCTCGATGGCAAGGTCGGCGTGATCGGCTTTTGCTGGGGCGGCGGTCTTGCGATCCGCTCGGCGCAGGTGCTCGACGTGGCTTGTGCGGTTGCCTTCTACGGCACGCGTCTGCCGCAATATCTCGACCGTCCGCTGAAGGCGCCGGTGCTGGCCCATTTCGGAACCGAGGACGATCACGTTCCACCCGAAATGCGCGCCGAGGCACAAGCCGCCCTGCCCGATATGGAGGTGCATCTTTACGAGGCCGGACATGCCTTTGCCAACGATGCGCGCCCGTCCTACCGGCCAGAGGCGGCAACGCTCGCCCATGAGCGGACGGCGGAATTCCTCGCCGCGCATTTGGGCTGAGGTTCAGTCCGGAAGCGCGATGTCCACCAGGACAGGGTAGTGATCCGACGGCTCGGTCGCCGCGTCGGGCAAACGGAACACCCACGGACCGCCGCGAAGCAGGCTGATCTCCGACAGGCCGATATGGTCGATGGCCGGCAGAAGGTGCACGCCGCGATCGAGGTGGAACGTCGCACCCGGCACACGGGGAAACGTGATACCCGCTGCGGCAATGGCCCGGTGCAGGCGTGACCCGCGCAGGGCATTCACGTCCCCGGCAACGATCACGGTTTCGCCGTCTGCGATCCATGGCGCGATGCGCTCCGCCACGAGGTCGGCCGAGCGTCGGCGGTTCTCGCGGCTTCCGGCATCGAAATGCAGGTTCAGGACGCGGAACTGAGCCCCGGTTGCACGGTCGTCGAACCTGACCCACGAGGCGAAGGCCGGGTAGCGGCCATCGAAGCTGCGCGAATAGATGACTTCCGGCGTGTCGGAGAAGAAGAACCACCCCTGGTCGAGAACGCCCAGACGGTCGGTGCGGTAGAGGATCGGCTGGGTGGAGGGGAAGTCGCGCCAGTCACCGATGGCCGCGGCGGCGTAGCCGGGGTTGTTCTCCAACAGCCAGGACCGCGCGAGGTTATCGCTGTCCTCGTTCCCGCCCGAGAAGCTCTCCATCTCCTGGAAGGCCACGAGATCGGCGTCGAGCGCGGAGAATGTCTCATCCATCGGTTCACGCCGCACCTCCCAGCCGGAGAGGCCCCAGCGTCCCTCGCGTCGATTGGTCAGGATGTAATGCACGTTCCATGTGGCGATGCGCAGGTCCGCCCCGATGCGGTCCGGGACGCGGTCGGTGGGCGACAGGCGGATGTGCTGGAGCGCAATGGCCGCCAGCAGGACGAGAAGGCCGATGCCGATGCGTGGGAGCCAGCGCCGCATGATCATGGGCCAACCGGCAGGCGAACGGTCGCGCGCAGCCCGCCCTGAATGCGATTTTCCAGCGCCAGCGCCCCTCCATGGGCCGCGACGATGCTGCGCGCGATGGACAGGCCAAGCCCCGCGCCGCCGGTCTCCAGACTGCGGCTGTCGTCGCCACGCACGAAGGGTTCGAGCACCTTAGCCATGCGGTCGGGCGGGATGCCGGGGCCGTCATCCTCGACCGTGATCACCGCCTCACCACCTTGCCGTGCCAGCGCCACCCGCGCCGCGCCCGCGTAGCGCAGGGCGTTGTCGACCAGGTTGCCGACGGCGCGCCCCAGCGCGACGGGACGCACCGTGATCGGCATCGGCCCGCCGCCCGTGAATTCCGCGCCGCGTTCCGCGCAGAGGCGCGCGAGCCATTCGGCAAGCTCGACCTGCTGCATCGCCTCGCCCTCGCCCGCGCCGCGTGCATAGGCGACGAGGCCGTCGGCCATGACCGTCATTTCGTCCAGCGTGCGGATCATCGGCGCGGCCTCGGCCTCGTCGAGCATCTCGGCCCGGATGCGCAGGCTGGTGATCGGCGTGCGCAGGTCGTGGCCCACGGCGGCAAGCGTCCGCATCCGTTCGGCATCGAAGGCGCCGATCCGCTCCTGCATCTCGTTGAAGGCGGCCGAGGCGGCGCGCAGTTCGCGTGGGCCGGTCTCGGGCACGCGCACGGTCCGGTCGCCCTGCCCCGCCGCCTGCGCCGCCGAGGCCAGCGCGTTCAGGGGACGGGTCAGCAGGCGCAGGAAGACCATCGCGACCCCGAGGACCGAGATCAGCGAGATACCGAGGATCAGGAACAGCACGTCCTGGGGAAGACCCGGCGGCCCGCCCGCGCGCCCGCCCTGCGAGACGGAGTTCAGCCATTGCGGCCCGCCGTCGCCACTCAGCCGGATCGACAGGGCAATCGCCTCGGTGCGGCGCCGGCCATGGTCGTCGTCGTCGTCTTCGTCGTCCTCCCGGTCCAGAAGCGCGGCGCGCACGTCGCGGCCCGGCAGGGCCTCGCGCAACTCGTGGATCAGATCGCCCGCGCGCAGGATCTCGTCATCCTCGACGATGGGCCGGCGATCAACAGTCACGCGGGAGACGCGGGTGGAGGCCTCGCGCGCGATCTCGGCGCGGCGGGCGGGCGGCGCGGCCTCGATGGCGGGCACCAGCGAGACCAGCCGTTCGACCTCGCGCTCGATCCGGCCTTCGCTGTCCTGCCGCGCGCGATCGACATAAAGCAGCGCCGCCGCGACCACGTTGGCCACGATCAGGGCCGCGGCCAGCAGGAGCGCGACGCGAACGGCCAGCCCGTCGAACGGGTTTCGGTTGGGCTGGCTCATGCCTCCTCCACGTCGACGGCAAGGCGATAGCCGCCGCCCCATTCGGTGACGATGAACCGGGGCGCTTTCGCGTCCTCCTCGATCTTGCGGCGCAGGCGACTGACCGTGTTGTCGATGGCCCGGTCGTAGGCCTTGGCGTCCCGCCCGGCGGTCAGGTCCAGCAAGCGGTCGCGGCTCAGCACCTCGTGCGGATGGTCCAGCAGGATCGCCAGAAGGCGGCTTTCACCGGAGGTCAGCGTGACCGTGCGCCCATCGTCATGATGCGCCTCGGCGATGGACGCGTCGTGCCGCCACGGCCCGAAGCGGCGAATGCCCGAGGGCGCCTTCACATCCGCCTGCGGCGCGCGGCGCAGCACGGCGCGGATGCGGGCGAGCAGTTCGCGCGGGTTGAAGGGCTTCACGAGGTAATCGTCCGCGCCCAGTTCCAGCCCGACGATGCGGTCGGTTTCGTCGGCCATGGCGGTCAGCAGGATCACCGGCGGCCCTTCGTTGGCCACCAGCCAGCGGCAGAGCGACAGCCCGTCTTCGCCCGGCATCATGATGTCGAGCACGACAAGCGCGGGCCGCCCATGATCGAGAAAGCGCCGCGCCTCACCGGCATTGGCGGCAAGTTCCGCCCGGTAGCCCTGCTTGCGCAGGTATTGCCCCAGGGGCTCGCGAATATCGCGGGCGTCGTCGACGATCAGGATCTGAGGCTCTGGCTGGGTCATGGTCCAATGTCGGGCGGCTGCGGCGTCATGAGGGCACAATGCGGGGTTTCGCCCGTCATTCCTATTGCCTCTACGCCTGTTTCGCACGGGAAGTTGTCGCAAAATGTCGCCGCGCAGCCCATCGAGACAGATCGCGACAAATCTCCGATCCGCTGACACACATTCCGGCGCGCCTCCGTCCATATCGGCCTCATGCAGGCGATGCCTGTGCAGAACCTGAACCGAAAGGACACAAAGATGAAACGCACTCATATCCTTCCCGTCAGTGCCCTCGCCGTCATCGCGGCGCTGTCCGGCACCATCGTGGCGACGGCCCAGACCGCCGAGCCGATGCCCGGGGCGCAGCCCGCAGAGGCGCAGGTCATCCGCGCCGATTATCGCGGCGGACACGGCGGACACGGCGAACATGGCGGACGCCATGACGACGACCGTCGCGGCCACGGCGAGCGGCGCGGTGGTGGCATGGGCGGCGAGATGTTCCGCCAGGTCTTCGATGCCGCCGATGCAGATGGCGATGGCACCGTGACCGCGGCCGAGATCGACGCCTACCGAACCGCGCAGATCGGCGCCGTCGATGCCTCCGGCGACGGATCGCTCTCGATCGAGGAATTCGACGAGCTTTACCGCAGCCTGACCCGCACCCGCATGGTCGATATCTTCCAGGATCTCGACGCGGACGGCGACGGCCAGATCACGCCGGCCGAGATCGACACCCGCATGGCTCGGCTGATCGAACGGCTCGACCGCGATGGGGATGGCAGCATCACGATGCAGCGCCCCGGACAAGGCCCGGATTTCGACGACGATGACGACGGCGACGATGACTGAAGCGTTCGGCGGGGGTGCATGCCACCCCCGCCTGCCCGTTCAAGAGGATAGCGACATGACTGATACCGCTCCTGCCCCTTATAGCCCATTGCGCGACGTCCCGAACGGCTATGGCCTGATCTCGCGCCTGAACCACTGGATCACCGCCGGGGTGTTTCTCGGCGCGCTTACTCTTGGCCTCTTGCTCGGCTATGGCGAACTGGCGCGCGAAACGGCGGCGCCCATGATGCAATGGCACCAGGCGCTTGGCCTGCTGGTCCTGCTCTGGGGCGGCTGGCGCATCCTGTGGCGCATCGCACAGGGCTTTCCGCATCCGACCTCGGAGAATCCGACCACGGGGACGTCAAAGCTCGAGCATATGGTTGCGAGACTCGTCCACATCGGCCTGCTCGCCGCGACCTTGGCGCTGCCGCTGTCGGGACTGCTCATGGTTTTGGCCGGCGGTCATGACCTCGGCGTATTCGGCCTGACGCTGGTGCCGGCATCGGGTGAGATCGAATGGCTGGAGGAGCTGGGGGAAGAGGTGCATGAAGCCGCACCGATCTTCGTGCTCGGGCTGCTGATCCTCCACGTCGGCGGCGCGTTGAAACACCAGTTCGTCGACCGCGACGATACGCTGAGGCGCATGATACGCCCCTGATCCCGACGGCGCGCCGGGCGTGGCCCGGGCCTGTCAGCCGGGGGCTTCTCCGGCTGACGCGAGTGCTCGCCCGGTGGTGGTAGATGGGAAGCTACGAGACCGTAAGACCGCCGCCGCGTGGAACGTCACGCTTCAGGTTGCCAAGGCTCAGGCGATCAGCGCGTGACGCTCGACATGCTCGAACGCGTCCCCGTTGGCGTCGAACAGGTGCAACGCGTCGGACGGAAACGACAGCCCGACCGGATCGCCGCTGACGTAGCGCACGTTGCCATCGGCCTTGACGACGAAAGGCTCGCTGTCACCCAGATCGACATGCAGGAAGGTCTCGCCTCCGAGCCGTTCGGCCACAAGGATCGTGCCATCCAACTGCCCCTGCCCCGGCTCCACCAGATCGACATGCTCGGGCCGGACGCCAAGTGTGAACGGGCCTGCTGCATCGCGCGGCTTGACCAGAACCGTGATCGGCGCGCTGCCGTGGGCCGTCACCTGGGTTCCGTCGCCGACGCGGTCGCAGGCCAGGAAATTCATCTTCGGCGATCCGATGAAGCCCGCAACGAAGTGGTTTTTCGGATGGTGATACAGCTCCAGCGGCGTGCCCACCTGCTCGATGCGCCCGTCGCGCAACACGACGATCCGGTCGGCCAGTGTCATCGCCTCAACCTGGTCGTGGGTGACGTAGATCATCGTGGTCTTGAGCCGCTGGTGCAGGCGCAGGATCTCGACCCGCATCTGCACACGCAGCGCAGCGTCGAGGTTCGAAAGCGGCTCGTCGAACAGGAAGATTTCGGGGTCCCGCACGATGGCCCGGCCGATGGCCACACGCTGCCGCTGGCCGCCGGACAGCTCCTTGGGTTTGCGTTTCAACAGCGCGTCGAGGCCGAGAATATCTGCGGCTTTCTTCACACGCTCGTCGATCACGGCCTTGTCTTCGCCGGCATGGCGCAACGCGAAGGCCATGTTGCCGTAGACATCCTTGTGTGGGTAAAGCGCGTAGGACTGGAACACCATGGCGATGCCCCGGTCGGCGGGCGCAATATCGTTGACCTGCTCGCCCCCGATCACGACATCGCCGCCGGTGATCGACTCGAGCCCCGCGATCATCCGCAACAGCGTCGATTTTCCGCAGCCGGAGGGGCCGACGAACACCACGAACTCGCCGTCGCGGATTTCCAGGTCGACGCCATGGATCACCTTCGCATCACCATAGGATTTGCGGACGTCTTTGAGAACCAGATCGGACATGGTTGATTACCCTTCCCGTGGATGCGGGGTCAGCCCTTGACGGCGCCCGAGGTGATGCCGGCGATAAGCTGGCGGGAGAACAGGGCGTATAGCCCGAGGACAGGCAGGATCGCGATCGACAGCGAGGCCAGGACAGCGCTCCAGTTGACGGTGTATTGGCCGATGAACTGCTGGACGCCCAGGGTGACGGTCTTTGTCGCATCGCCCGACGCCAGGATCAGCGGGAACCACAGGTCGTTCCAGATCGGGATCATCGAAAAGACCGCGACCGTGGCCAGCACCGGCCGGATCAGCGGCACGACGACCTCGAAGAAGATCCGGTATTCGCTGAGGCCGTCGACCCGCGCGCAATCCTTGATGTCGCGCGACAGCGTGCGCATGAACTCGGTCAGGATGAACACGGCCACCGGCAGGCCCGAGGCCGTGTAGACAAGGATCAGCGCCAGGAGCGTGTTGACGAGGTTCAGATCGACCATCAGTTCCAGGATCGCCACCGTGCCAAGCCGGATCGGCACCATGATCCCGAGGATCAGGTAGATGCCGATGAAGGTGTTCAGGCGAAACCGGTACTCGGCCAGCGCATGGGCGGCCATGGCCCCCAGAAGCAGGATCAGGAACAGCGACGAGACCGTGACGATGAGCGAATTCGAGAAATACGTCAGGAAATCGCCTTCGGTCAGTACGGTCGCGTATCCCTCCATGCTGAAGGTCTCGCCGGCCGGGATGCCGAGGGGGTCGGTGAAGATGCCGCGCCGGTTCTTGAAGGAGTTCAGAACCACGAGGATCACCGGGAAGATGGCGATGAGGGTGTATCCGGCAAGGACCGCGTGAACGGCGAATTTCGTCGAAAGGCCTTTCGCGCGGCTGCTGCGGGCACGGCTGTCGGATGTCATGTCGGTCATCTTGACCCCCTCACATTTCGTAGCGTTGCAGGCGGCGCTGCACGAGGACGAGGTAGAAGGAGACGCCGATCAGGATGATGAAGAACATCATGCTGGCGATGGTCGCTCCCATGTAGGTGTCGCCGATCTGGAGTTGCTGTCCGAAGAAGGTCCGGAACAGCAGCGTGCCCATCACGTCCGTCGAGTAGTTCGGCGCACCCAGCGCCCCCTGGATCGAGTAGATCAGGTCGAAGCTGGCGGTGAAGTTGCCGATGTAGGTCAGGATCGCGACGATCCCGAGCGTCGGCAGGATGAGCGGCAGTTTGACCTTCCAGAAGATCCACCACCCGTTCAGCCCGTCGACGCGCGCCGCGTCGATCAGCTCATCGGGGATCGACAGCAACGCGGCGTAGATCAGCATCATCGGGATGCCCACGTATTGCCAGACCGAGATCAGGGAGACGGTGACAAGCGCGCTGCTCTCCAGCCCCAGCCACGGCTGGTAGAGCCAGGCAAGGCCGATGCCGCCCAGGATCGTTTCCGACACGCCCCAGAGGGGGGACAGGATCAGTTCCCAGATAAAGCCCACGATGACGACCGACAGAAGCGTCGGCACGAAGATCAACGTGCGATAGGTACCCCCGAAACGCGGCGCAAGGCTCAGCAACGCGGCCAGCAGCAAGCCGATCGGGTTTTGCACCACCATGTGAATGAAGAACAGGATCAGGTTGTTCCAGAGTGCGTTCCAGAACTGTCCCGCCCAGTTCGCGTCGAACAGGAGAGTGGCGTAATTGCCCAATCCGTTCCAGACGGCGCTCCCGTCGGGCAAGCCGTCGAACAGGCTCAGACGCAGGCTTTCGACCAGCGGATAGATCGAGAAGACGGTGTAGATCAGGACCGCGGGGGCGAGGAAAACCACGATGTGGGCGCGTCCCGCCACGCGGCGCTTCTTGCGACCGGATGCGGGGCTCTTGCCGGCGGTCGTGAGGTGCTCGGTCGTTGGATCGGACATATTCCGCCCTCCCACATCCAGATGTGCGTGAAAATTCTTGAGATCGCCCGGTCGGCGCCCCCGCACGGAGCGGGGGCACCGGGACGCGGTGCGTCAGTTCTGCTGCGGCGCGTACCAGGCGGCCAGGCCATCCTGGAGGGCGGCTGCCGCTTCCTCGGGCGAGGCGGCGTCGTTGAAGACGTTCGCCGACACGGTCCACATGTTGTTCCATGTGTTCGGCTCACCGCGCGACAGGATCTGGTGGGCGACGCGGATCGTGCTCTCGCACTCCTGACGCCACGAAATCATCTCCTGCGCCAGCGGGTCCTCGACCTCGAACTCGGCATTCGACAGCGAGAAGAAGCCCGGCAGCTCGTTGGTGTAAAGCTCGGCGAATTCGGGGCTGGCCACCCACTCAAGGAACGTGCGTGCGGCTTCCGGGTTGTCGGTCGCGGCGTTCATGCCGATGCCGATGTCGGTGTGATCCGAGATGTAGCAGGTGTCGCCCGCGGCCTGAACCGGCGGCGGGAAAGCCCCCATTTCGAAATCGGCCTGCGCATTGAAGCCGCTGATCTCCCACGAGCCGGTCGGATAGATCGCCGCTCGGCCGAGCGTGAACAGGTTCTGGCTGTCGGTGTAGCCCTGCGCCTGGTAGGAACGGCCCATGTAGTCGGTCCAGCGCTCCATCACTTCGAACGGTGCGACGTATTCCGGATCGGTAAAGGCGGCGGACCCTTCGATCAGCGCCTGACGTCCGGCTTCACCGCCCCAGTAGGTCGGCCCGATGTTGGTATAGGCCATGGTGGCCGCTTCCCACTGGTCGGCGGAACCGATGGCCAGCGGCGTGTAGGTGCCGTCTTCCTGGATGGCATCCAGCACCGCGAAGAATTCATCGACCGTGGTCGGCTCTTCAAGGCCCAGCTCGGCGAAAGCATCGGCGTTGTAGATGAACCCATGGATCACCGAGGCCATCGGCACGCAGAACGTGGCGCTGGCGTCGTCGGTCTGCCAGGCGGCCCGGGCGAAATCGGGGAAGTTGCTCAGCCCCTCCAGGTCGGAGATGTCTGCAAGCTGACCCCGCTCGAACAGCGCCAGCGAACCATCGAACGGACGGCAGACGATCAGGTCGCCCGCAGTGCCGCCTTCCAGACGCGCGTTCAGGGCCGCGTTGTACTCGGTCGGCGCGGTCGGCGTGAACTGCACCTCGATGCCCGGATGCGATTCCTGGAAGGCCGGGATCAGCACGTTGTCCCAGATCGCCTGGTCTTCGGACCGCCAGCTTTCGATGGTGATCGTGGCGTCCTGCGCCATGACCGAGCCGCTGGCGATGCAAAGCGCCAGGGTGGCCGTTGTCGTCTTCAACATGGTGTTCATCATGCTCTCCACTGTTGTTTCGTCTGGCTTGAGTTGCGGCATTCGCCGGATGACGGCACGCGCCAGATGCGCGCCGAATCCCGAAAGCGACAAAGCCTGCGCCGCCAAATCTCCCTGCGGCCCGGACGAATCGCCCCGATACCCGATCATTGCGGCTCGCCAGCCCAAAAGCAATACCAATTATTGATTTTATAATACCAAACTGAGTTTTGGTATTGATATTGGGTGGCTTGGTAGCTAACCTCCCACCAACTGAACCACGCAAAGGGTCCGCGACGTCATGGCGAACCACATACCCCTGGTCGTGATCGACGGCGGTGGAACCGGGTCCCGCCTGCGCGCCATCGATGCCGACGGCTCCGTGCTGGGCGAGGCGACCTGCGGGCCGTCCAACCTGACCTATGGCGTCGATCGGGCGTGGGCGAACCTGAGCGACGGCTTGGCCCTGCTGGTCGAAAAGACGGGCCGACCGGTAACCGGAACGGCGCTCTGGTGCGGCTTCGCCGGCGGTCGGTCGCCCGAACGCCAGGCGGCTTTCCGTGCCACAGATCCCATCGGCGCATCCGACATCGCCATCGTGACCGACGGTTTCGCCTCGCTCGTCGGCGCGCACGGCGGCCGACCCGGCGCGGTTCTGGCGGTGGGCACCGGGACGGCGGCCTTCGCTCTGGCCCCCGATGGCACCGTCGCCTCGTCCAGCGCCTGGGGCTACAAGATAGGCGATGAAGGCAGCGGCGGCTGGATCGGCAACCGGGCCGTCGCCCTGCTGGCGCGCCATCTCGACGGCCGATTGCCCCAGGCAAGCAGCCTGTTCGACGCGCTGAAACCGGTTGTGGGCCGCGACTTCAACGCCATCCAGACATGGCTGCTTCAGGCGGATGCCACGCGTTTTGCAAGCCTCGCACCGCTGGTCATCGAGACGGCAGCCTCCGGCGATGTCATGGCGTCCCGCCTTCTCGACGACGCGGCCGAGGAACTGGCCACGGCGCTGCGCGCCATCGACACCGGCCACGCCATTGCCCTGCTGGGCGGCCTTGCCCGCACGATGGAGCCGCGCCTTCCCGCCGACATCCGCGCCCGGATCGTTCCCGCCCAGGGCAACGCGCTCGACGGGCTGCAGATCATGGCCCGCCGTGGCTGGCGGGACGAGACCCGTGTCGAACTGGAGGCCGCGTCGTGAACAAGTTGAGCGAACCGAAACAGGCCCGGTACCTGCAGCTGGCCGATGCGCTTCTGGCCCAGATCGAGGCGGGCGACTTCGCCCCCGGCACCGCCCTGCCGCCCGAACGCACCCTTGCCGAGATGCACGGCGTCAGCCGCGTCACCGTGCGCAGCGCCATAGAACAACTAAGCGACCGCGGACTGGTCGAGCAGCGGCGCGGCGCAGGCACCTTCGTGACCCGCCGCGTCTCGCAGCCGCTGTCGGTTCTGACCAGCTTTTCCGAAGACCTCGCCGCACGCGGCATGACCGGCCAGTCGAAAGTGATCGCCAGTGGCGTCGGTCGTGCGGCGCCCGAAGAGGTGATCGCCCTTGGCCTCGGACCAAACGCTCCGGTCACCCGCATCACCCGTCTGCGCTCCGCCGAGGGTCAGCCCCTCGCCATCGAGGCGACCACGGTTCTGACCGAGGCGCTGGAAAGCCCCGACCTGATCTCGGATTCGCTCTACAAGACGATGGATGCGCGGGGGATGCGGCCAGTCCGGGCCGTCCAACGCCTGACCGCGGTCGCCATCGATTCCACAATGGCCAACCTGCTTGAGGTGACGCCGGGCGCGCCGGGCCTGCTGATCACCCGCATCGGCTACACGGCCAGCGACCGCGCGGTCGAGTTTACCCGATCCACCTTCCGCGGCGACCGCTGGGATTTCGTGACGGAGCTTTCATGACCGAAACAACCGACCATCGCCTCGACGGCTGCATCCTGACGGAGGACGGCTGGGTCAGCGGACAGATTCGTTTCGGCGCGCAGATCACGGCGATCGAGGGGGAGCGTACGGACTCTCCCACCGCGCCCTACCTGCTGCCCGGCTTCGTCGACCTGCACGTGCATGGTGGCGGCGGCCGCGACATGATGGAGGGCGCGGACGCGATCCGCGCCGCCGCTGCGCTGCACGCAAGCCACGGCACAACCTCGCTCTGCCCGACATCGGTCACGGCTCCGACGCACGAGACCACCACGTTCCTGCAGGCCGTTGCCACCGCCATGGCCTCGACGGAGGCGGGCACGGCGCGCATTCTCGGCGCGCATCTGGAAGGCCCGTTCCTGAACCCCGACAAGCTTGGCGCGCAGCCGCCCTTCGCCGTGCCCCCCGACCCCGCGCAAGTGCGCGCATGGGCCGAGCTGGCCTCCATCGCGGTGATGACCTTCGCACCCGAGATGGACGCGGACGCGGCGCTTCTGGACACGCTGGACGAGCTGGGGATCAGGGCACAGCTCGGCCATTCGCTCTGCGACTATGCCACCGCGCAGGCCGCCATCGCGCGCGGCTGCGGCGTGACCCATCTGTTCAACGCGATGAGCGTGTTGTCACATCGCGACAACGGCCTCGCGGGGGCCGCCATGGCCCACGCCGAATTCGCCGAGATCGTGCCCGACCTGATCCACGTCGAAGCCGGTGCGATATTGGCCGCGCGCCGGGCGATCCCCAAGCTTTACGGTGTCACGGACGCCACCGCCGGGGCAGGCATGCCCGACGGTGCCTACCGCTTGGGCAGCTATGACGTGACCAAGGCGGATGGCGCGATGCGGCTGGCCGATGGAACGCTTGCCGGGTCCGCCCTTACCATGGACGTGGCCCTGCGCAACCTTGTAGGCCTCGGCCTGCCGTTGTCCGAGGCCGCCGCCCGCCTGTCCACCCTGCCTGCCGACTGGCTGGGACGGCAGGACATCGGGCGGCTTGCCACGGGCGCGCAGGCGGACATTCTTCAACTCGACGCGGATCTCGCCCTGACCGGCGTGACGATCGGCGGCCAGCCCCACGCGGCGAGGTAGCACAATGGAAATCCTACTCTGCAACAGCCGCGCCGATGCCGTGGCGCTGACCGCCGAACTGATCGCGGCGCGTCTTCGGGCCACACCGGCCATGGTCCTCGGCCTCGCCACCGGGCGCACGATGGAGGAGGTCTACGACCACCTGGCCACGTCCGGCGCCCCCTTCGACCAATGCACCACTTTCAATCTGGACGAATACGTGGGCCTGCCGCCCGACCATCCGCAAAGCTATGCCACCTACATGCGGCAGTACCTGTTCGACCGGGTCGACATCGACATCAGTCGCACGCACCTGCCGGATGGCATGGCCGAAGACCTTGTCGCCGCAGCGCGCGATTACGAACGGCGCATCGCCGCGGCGGGCGGGATTGACCTGCAGCTTCTGGGCATCGGCGCGTCGGGCCATATCGGCTTCAACGAGCCTCTGTCGGCCTTCCGCTCGCGCACCCGCGACAAGATCCTGACCCCGACGACGCGGGAACAGAACGCCGGCATGTTCGGCGGCGATCCCGCACAGGTCCCCAAACGCGCCCTGACGATGGGCGTGGGCACCATCCTCGACAGTCGCGAATTGATCCTGCTGGCCTGCGGCAGCGCCAAGGCCGACGTCGTCGCCCGTGCGGTCGAAGGGCCGCTGACATCGCGCATCAGCGCCTCGGCAATCCAGCTGCATACCTCGTGCAAGGTGATCCTCGATGCCGAGGCGGCAGCGGAACTGCAGGACATCGACTATTATCGTTTCGTCGCCCGGAACGAGGAAAAGTGGGACCCCTACAGGCAATACCTGTGATCGCGGCCTCCGTCGTCGAAATCGTGCACAGCGCGCCCGGGCGCGGACCGGGTGATGATGCCTTCGGCACTGCCCGAACGCCTGGCGCGCTGCATGCATGGGTGATCGACGGCGCAACATCGGTGTCCGAGCGACCGGACAAGGTGATCCCCGGTCTGGCCGATCCCGCGTGGTACGCGCGCAGCCTGTCTGCCGAGATCGCGCGCATCGTCCGCTTCGGAGGCGCCGCGCCCGGCATGGGGCGACTGTCCCTCGCCCTCGGGACGCTCACACGCCGGTTCGAGGCCGCCGTCACAGATCCGGACCCCCACGATTACCCTGTCGCCGCGATGACCTATCTGCGGATCACCCGACGGGGCGCGCTGTTCCGGATCGACTCGCTGGCCTTCGCCGATTGCTTCTTTGCCCTGACCAAGGCGCGTCGGGGCGCCCGGCGCATCCGTCCGCTGCCTGCACCACTCGTCCACACCGGCCTGACCGACGACCCCGAGACACTTGCGCGATTGCGCCGGCGCCGGGCGGCGCAGAATTCCGATCTCGCCAGCACCGCGATCACCCTGAACCCGCGCAGCTTGGCGCATGGCCGGCGCAGCGTCACTTTCACCGGTCCGGACACCGAAATTCTATTGGGCAGCGATGGTTATGCCCGGCTCTGGACCGAATACGCCCTGGCCTCGAAACAGGAAATCGTCGAGCGCACCGCACGCTACGGCGCGCTTGAAGGTCTCGTGCGGCTTCGCGATTGGGAGCGCCTGCACGAGAACCACGGCCTTGCGCCAAAAGGTGCGGATGATGTCACGGCCCTGCGCATCCACCTTGGCCGCCCGCAGACGACCGGGCACTGGAAACGCCACGGCCAGGCAAGCGTCTGGGCTGCACGCACACTGCCGACCCTCAAAGCTTGAGGGGCGCCACCGCTTCGGCCGCACCGCGGATCAACTCGCCCGAATCGTCGCGGATCTGCACCAGCCGCAGGAACAGCAGGTCGGTTACCATCAGCTGCGCATCGCGGGACGTGATGGAGGATGAGCGCACCCTCTCCTCATCGGCGACGGTGTGCAGCGCGATGCTTGCGACACTGGCCAGCGGATTTGTGTGCGGCCCGGTGATCGTCACCACCGATGCCTTGCGCTTGGCCGCGGTCTCCGCGATGCGCAGCGTTTCCATGCTGGTGCCCGATTGCGAGATCGAGACAAGCGTATCACGCCCGGAGAGCGTTGCGGCATTGCCCATCTGGATGTGGCTGTCGGCATCGTAGGACACGGGAATGCCGAGTTTCTGAAGTTTCTGCGCAAAGTCCCGCGCGACCAGCGAGGACGCACCAACACCCGACAACTGGATCCGCGCGGCGTTGGTCAGCAGGTCCCGCGCCGCGTCGAGGCGCTGCGGCAGGTTCACCGACAGGGTCTGCTGCATCGCGTGCATCTTGCTGGCCAGAAGTTTCTGCGCGGTGACCATCATGTCGTCATCCGCCTCGATCGAGCCATGCACCGCCCCCATCGCCATCGGACGCACCGCGGCAGCACGGGCGATTTCGAGGCGGAGGTCCCGGTAACCCGAGAAACCCAGTTTCTGACAGAACTTGACCACGCCCGACTGGCTTCGGTCCGCCACCTCCGCCAGCTCGCCCGAGGACAGGCGCGCGACCCTGTCGGGATCGCTCAGGATCACATCGGCAATCTGCCGCTCTCCCGCAGTCAGCGTGTCGCGCTGGGCCTCGATGACGGTCAGGATCGACACGGGCATACCTCTTCAGATCGTCGTTTGGAATATGATACCACAATATTCCTTGACAGGAAGGAATATTATATTCAACCTCCAACCGAACTTACTGGGGCGCTGCCAATGCCTGAACACGACGACCTCCACCGGCTGGTATCGGAAGGCCGCAATCCGGCATCCACCGACATCGACCTGATGTCCGCGGGCGAAATCGTCGCCTGCATGAATGCCGAGGACCGGCTGGTCGCCGACGCCGTCGCGACGCAAGTCCCGGCCATCGCGCAGGCGGTCGAGGCGATCGTCGCGGCGTTCGAGGCCGGTGGCAGGCTGATCTACATCGGCGCCGGCACCAGCGGGCGGCTGGGTGTTCTGGACGCATCCGAATGCCCGCCGACCTTCTCGGTGCCGCCCGAACTGGTCGTCGGCCTGATCGCGGGCGGCGATCACGCCTTGCGCCACCCGGTCGAGGCGGCGGAGGATTCCGAGGATCAGGGCGCCGCCGATCTGGACGCCATTGGCATCTCGTCCAAGGATATCGTGGTCGGCATCGCGGTCAGCGGCAGAACGCCCTACGTCATCGGCGCCCTGCGCCATGCCCGGGCCAAGGGGGCCGCGACCGTCTCGCTGGCGTGCAACCCCGACACGATCATCGCCGGCATCGCCGACATCGCCATCGCACCCGTCGTGGGGCCCGAAGTCGTCACCGGCTCGACCCGCCTGAAATCCGGCACCGCGCAGAAAATGGTCCTGAACATGCTGTCGACCGCCAGCATGATCCGTTCCGGCAAGACCTTCGGAAACCTGATGGTCGATGTCTCGATCTCGAACCACAAGCTGCGCGAACGCGCCGTGGGCATCGTGCGCGAGGCAACCGGATGCGGTGCGCCCGAGGCGCGCGACCTGCTCGATCAAAGCGGCGGCAGCGTCAAGCTCGCCATCCTGATGCAGATCACCGGCGCACCCGCCGACACGGCGCGCGCCGAACTCGAGGCCGCCAACGGCTTTTTGCGCCATGCCATCGAACGAGCGGGGAAAAATCTCGCCACAACCGAAGCGACCACCACCAGGGAGATCTGAGAAATGACGACGATGAAAACCGTGACCGGCGCCGTGGCGCTGGCGCTGAGCACCGCAATGGTCGCCCCCGCGACCGCCCAGACACTGAACGTGGCCTGGTCCCAGGACGCGACAGGCCTCGACCCGCACACCCAGCCGGGCTTCGCCACGATCCGCCTGCTGGAACTCATGTACGAGCCGCTCGTGCGTCTCGACGCGAACCTCGAGCTGCAGCCCGCCGTGGCGCAATCGTGGGAATTTTCCGAGGACGGCACCAGCCTGACGTTCATGCTGGACCCCGAAGCGATGTTCCATGACGGCACACCGGTCACGTCGGCCGATGTCCAGGCCTCGTTCGAGCGGATCCTCGACGAGGCGACGGGCGCGATCTCGCGGGCCAACTACACCTCGATCGTCGGCATCGAGACGCCGGACGAGCACACCGTGGTGTTCCGGCTCGACGGCCCGGACGCGCCGATCCTGAACGGCATGGCCTCGGTCAACGCGGCGATCGTACCGGCCTCGGCCATCGAAGCGGGCACGCTCGACACCGAGGTGGTGGGCTCCGGCCCCTTCACCCTGACCGACCGCACGCCCAACGCCAATGCAACGCTGACCACCTTCGACGACTGGCATGGCGGCGACGTCGCCTATGACACCATCGAGATCAGCGTCCTGCCGGACGAGACGGCGATCCTTGCCGCGCTGCGCGCGGGACAGGCGGACTTCGCGCTGATCAACGATCCGCTGGTCGCGACACTGGTCCCACAGACCGACGGGCTGACGCTGAACTCCGCCCCGACGCTCAGCTATTACGTGCTGCAACTCAACGCCGCGCGTGAGCCGATGGACTCGCTGCCTTTGCGTCAGGCCATCTCCTGCGCCATCGACCGGCAGGACATCCTGGATGCCGCCCTCCTCGGGGAAGGCGACATCACCGGCCCGCTGACCTCCCCCGCCTACCGCACCGATCCCTCGGGCCTGTTCTGCTACGAGCAGGATCAGGACCGCGCCCGCGAATTGCTGGCCGAGGCAGGCTATGCCGACGGCTTCTCGGCCACCGTGATCGCCGCCACGGGCGAGCCGCCCACCGCATCCGCCATCGCGCAGGTCATCCAGTCGCAGCTGGGCGAGGTCGGCATCGAGCTCGAGATCGAGATGCAGGAACTGAGCGTCTATATCGACCGCTGGCTTGCCGCCGATTTCGACATGGCCGTTGCCCTGAATGGCGGCCGCGTCGATCCCTACACGATGTACAATCGCTACTGGACGCGCGACGGCAACCTGCAGGGCGTCGCCAACTACATCGACGACACGCTCGACAGGCTGATGATCGAAGGGAGGGCCGAAACCGACGAAGCCGCGCGGCGCGAGATCTTCGCCGAATTCGAAAGCCACCTTGCGGAAATGGCGCCCTGGGTATGGCTCTTCACCGGCAACACCTACACCGCGCAGGTCGATGGTGTGTCCGGCTTCGAATCCAGCCCCACGGGAACGCTCTTCGGCCTCGTCGACGTGACGCTGGCCGAGTGACCTGACGCCACCGGAGACGAAGACGATGCAATATTTCCTCAGACGCCTTGCGGTCTTTCCGCTGGTCATGCTGGGAGTATCGGTATTCGTCTTCGTCGCCATCCGCCTCGTGCCCGGCGATGCCATCACGGCGATGCTGGGCACAGAAGGCGGCATGCTGACCCCCGCGCAGCGCGAAGCGCTGGCCGCCTATTTCGGCCTCGACCAGAACTGGGCCGTTCAATACCTGCGCTGGCTTGGCGGGCTGCTGACGGGCGATCTGGGAATTTCGGTCACCTACGGCCAGCCCGTCCTCGACATCATCCTCGAACGCTTTCCGTTGACCCTGCAACTGGCGCTGATGTCGATGGTTGTGGCGCTGGCCATCGGCCTGCCCGCCGGCGTCTTCGCGGCCACCCGGGCCGAGCGTCCCTCGGACCTGATCGTGCGCATCTTCGCGATGGTCGGCCAGTCGATGCCGAACTTCGTCGTGGCCCTGCTGGCGATCTACATCCTGTCGGTGGGCTTCGGCGTTCTGCCGACCATGGGGCGGTTCATCCCCTTCACCCAGGACCCGTTGGGCAATCTCGCGCAGATGATCCTGCCTGCGATCGCGCTTGGCACGGCCTTCGCCGCTGCCGTGACGCGCATCTCGCGCGCGGCGATGCTCGAGATCCTCAGTGAGGATTACGTGCGCACCGCCCGCTCGCAGGGCTTTTCGCAATCCTACGTGATCTGGCGCCACGCGCTGCCCAACGCGCTTATTCCCGTGCTCACCCTCAGCGGGGTCGAGTTCGGCTACCTTCTGGGCGGCGCCGTCATCGTCGAGCAGATTTTTGCCCTCCCCGGCCTGGGCCGGGTGGTTCTGGATGCGATCCTTCAGCGGGATTATGCGCTGGTCCAGGGGGTCGTCCTGTTCATCGCGTTCAACTTCCTGCTGGTAAACCTGCTGGTCGATCTCGCCTATGCCGCCATCGACCCGCGTATCCGCTACGGGGGCCGGAAATGAGCGTCCTGTCCGCCCTCATGCGCCATTCGGCAGGCCGCATCGGCCTCGTGATCATCGTGATCTTCACCATCGCCGCGATCCTTGGACTCCTGGGCCTCACGCCCCATGATCCGCTGGCGCAGGACCGGCTGGCCCGGCTCCAGCCACCGGGCGGCGCATACCTGATGGGCACCGACCTTTTCGGTCGCGACATCCTGAGCCGCCTGATGGTCGGCATCGGTCAAAGCTTTGTCGTGGCGCTCCTCTCGGTGGGTCTCGCGACCCTGGTGGGCACGATCCTGGGCCTCACCGCGGCCTGGTTCGGCGGCCTGTGGGACGGGGTCGCGATGCGCACGATGGACGTGCTTCTGGCCTTCCCCGCGATCCTGCTGGCGCTGCTGATCGTCGCCATCCTCGAGGCCGGGATGACGACGTCGATCATCGCCATCGCGGTGGTCTACACGCCCATCTTCACCCGGGTCGCCCGCGGACCCGCCCTGTCGCTCAAGACCCGCAGCTTCGTCGATGCCGCGCGGACCTTCGGATCGTCCCGTCTCTACATCCTGTCACGTCACCTCCTGGGCAACCTCGTCGCGCCCCTGACGGTGCAGGTGACGCTGGCCCTGGCATGGGCGTTGCTGACCGAAGCGGCGCTCAGCTTTCTGGGCCTCGGCACGCAGCCGCCGAATCCCTCGCTCGGCCTGATGTTGTCGGACAGCCGCAACCTGATGGAAATGGCGCCTTGGATGCTGATCTTCCCCGCCGCCGTGATCATGCTGGCGGTCCTTGGCTTCAACCTTCTGGGCGACGCGCTGCGCGATATCGCCGACCCGAAATCGCGGCGGGCGCTGACATGACGCTGCTGTCGGTCAGGGACCTGCGTGTCGGCTTCGGCAAGCCCGGGCACGAGACAGAGGTGGTCCACGGGGTCGACCTCGACGTTGCGGCCGGTGAGACGCTTGCCATCGTCGGCGAAAGCGGATCCGGCAAATCCGTCACCGCCATGTCGATCAACCGACTGGTGGATTATGGCGGCGGGCGCATCCTGGGCGGCGCGATCCTTCTTGACGGCACCATCGACATCGCGACCGCACCCGAGGCGGCGCTCACCGGCCTGCGCGGGCGCGAGATCGGGATGATCTTCCAGGAACCCATGACATCCCTCAACCCCGTCCTGAAGGTCGGCACCCAGATCGGCGAGATCTTCGCCAAGCGCCACGGGCTGAGCGGACGCGCGGTGCGCACGGCTGCGATCGAGGCGCTGGAACGGGTCCGCATCCCCGATGCCGCGCGGCGTCTGGACCAGGCACCGCACCAGATGTCGGGCGGCATGCTGCAACGGATCATGATCGCCATGGCCTTGGCCGGAAAGCCGCGCCTGATGATAGCCGATGAGCCGACGACGGCGCTCGACGTCACGACGCAGGCGCAAATCCTGGCGCTTCTGGCCGAGATGCAGGATGAAACCGGCATGGGTCTGATCTTCATCACCCACGATATCGGCGTCGTCGCAGGCATCGCCGACCGCGTCGCGGTGATGCAGAAGGGGCATATCGTCGAAAGCGGCCCGCTCGATGACATCATCGACCGCCCCCAACACCCCTACACCCGCCACCTGCTTGAGGCCGTGCCGCACTTCCGCTGGGGCAGCGCCGCCCGGCAGGACACGGTGCGACGTCCCGAAACGCGATCCGCGCAGGCCCTGTCGGTCGAGGATCTGAGCGTCCGCTTTCCCGTCGGCGGCGGCTTCCTGAGACAGGCTCAGGGCTACGTTCACGCGGTCGACGACATCTCGTTCGATCTGCTGCCCGGTGAAACCCTTGGCATCGTGGGCGAAAGCGGCTCGGGCAAATCCACCACCGCGCGGGCGATCCTCGACCTGGTGCAACCGACCGGGGGCCGCGTCAGCGGGGCGGACGGACATGCCGTTCAGATGGTGTTCCAGAATCCCAATGCCTCGCTCAACCCGCGCATGGATGTGCGCACGCTCCTGTCCGAGCCGATCATCGCGGCAGGACGGCGCGTGGATGCGTCCGCGCTCGACCGCATGCGGATGCTGCTCCACAAGGTCGACCTGCCCGAGGATTCCCTGACGCGCTATCCCCACGAGTTCTCCGGCGGGCAGCGGCAGCGCATCTGCATCGCGCGCGCCCTGATGCCCGAGCCGAAAACGCTGGTCCTGGATGAGGCCGTCTCGGCGCTCGACGTCTCGGTTCAGGCCCGTGTGCTCGACCTGCTCGTGGATTTGCAACGCGACTTCGACCTCGCCTACCTGTTCGTCTCCCACGACATGGCCGTGGTCGAGCGCATCGCGCACCGGATTGCGGTCATCTACGCCGGCCGCATCGTCGAGATGGGCGACGCCCGATCCGTCCTGTCCGATCCGCAGCATCCCTACACGCAGAAACTGATCTCCGCGGTGCCGACCATCGAACGCCGCCGCGTGGAATTCGCACTCGATACCGAGGAGGTCCCCTCGACCCTGCGCCCCTTGGGTTGGCAAGCCCCGCCGCAACACTGGCAGGATCATGGGCCGGATCACCGTTTCGTCACCGGGTCCGGTGCATGAGCTTCGATGCCGCCTGGGATCTGACGCGGGACACCGTAGCTCAAGGCCGCCTGCCCGGTGCCGTTCTGGGCGTCACGCAGGGCGGCGCGCGGCGGGTGGAGGCGACCGGGCTGGCCGTCAAGGGGCCGGACGAGGCACCCGTGACACGGGCCACGATCTTCGATCTCGCCTCTCTCACCAAACCTGTGTTCACCACGGAACGCATCCTCGCCCACGCAGCGGCAGGACGGCTCGACCTCGACGCCCCCCTGACCACGATCATCCCCGACTTCCGGCAATACGACGCCGATTGCCCGGAACGCCGCGTCACGTTCCGCCAATGCCTCGGGCACCAGACGCCCTTCCCCGCGGTCGCGCCGATCTACACCTATGGCAGCGATCCCGACACGCTGCGCGCCTTTGTCCTGCAACGGGAATGGCCGCTGCTGTCCGAACCGGTCTATTCCGACATCAACTTCATCCTTCTGGGCATCGCGCTGGAACGTCTCGAAGGCCGAGAAATCCGCGCCATGGATCCCGGCCCCGGGTTCAGCTTCGCCCCGCCCCCACAGGATTGCGCGGCGACCGAGGCCTGCACATGGCGAAAGCGCGTGATGCGAGGCGAGGTGCACGATGAGAATTGCTACGCGCTTCAAGGCTCGGGCCACGCGGGCCTGTTCGGCACGGCCGATGCCCTGCTTGACTTCGCCGAAGCCCTTCTGGCGCGTGATGACCCCGGCCCCGTTCTGCAAAGCCTCTCGCCCAAGCGCACCCATGGCTGGGAAATCCGCCACCCCGGCTGGCCCGGTGGGCAGGCCTGCAGCGCGCGCACGATCGGGCACACCGGGTTCACCGGCACCGGGCTCTGGATTGATTTCGACCAGGGCCGCGCCTGGACCCTTCTGACCAACCGCGTCCATCCCACGCGCCACGCCGACAGCGGCATCGGCCCGCTGCGCCAGGCGGTGGGTGAGGCGCTTTTCGCGGAGTAGCGACATGGCACAGCATTGGTGCGTCGGCCTGATGACCGGCACAGTCCTCGACGGCAATATCGACGTGGCGCTTCTGCGCACTGACGGCGAAACCATTTCGGAGTTCGGGGCCTTCGCCTTCTTTCCCTACGATGCCGAGACCCGAACGATCCTCGCCCGCTGCCTGGACGAAGCGCTGAAGTGGCAATTCCAAGGCCCCGAGCCTGCCCTGTTCGCGCAGGCCGAGGAGCGCATCACCCGCGCGCAATCCGCGGCCGTCGCGGCGCTGGTGGATCAGGCGGGGCTGCGCATGGCCGACATTGCCGCCGTGGGGTTCCACGGCCAGACCGTGTTGCACCGCGCGCCGGAGCCGGGCCGAAACGGCCAGACGCGGCAATTGGGCGATGGAGCGCTGATGGCGCGCCTGCTTGGCACGAAGGTCGTCTACGACTTCCGGAGCACCGACATGGCAAACGGCGGACAGGGCGCGCCCCTGTCGGCGATCTTCCACGCCGCGATGCTTGACCGGATCGGCGACCCCGGCACGGCGATCCTGAACCTCGGCGGGGTCGCCAATGTCACCGCGCGCAACGGGCAAGGCGGGCTGGCGGCCTTCGACACGGGGCCCGCGAACGCGCCGATCAATGATTTCATCGGCGCGCGGGGCCTTGGCGAGATGGACCGCGACGGCAAGCTTGCCGCATCCGGACAGGTCGACGAGGCCTTGCTGAGCCGGGCGTTGGATAACGCGTACCTGGCGCGGCCCTATCCCAAATCGCTCGACCGTTTCGATTTCGGGCACGATTGGGTCGCTGACCTGTCGGACGCGGACGGCGCCGCAACCCTGACCGCCTTCACCGCCTCCGCCGTCGGGCGCGGTCTCGACCTTCTGCCTGAGCGGCCCAACCGCCTCGTCGTTTGCGGGGGCGGACGGCGCAACCCCACCCTGCTCGCGATGCTGCGGACCTATGCCGGGCTCGACATCGTCAAGGCCGAGGATGTCGGGATGGACGGCGATGCGACCGAAGCACAGTGCTTCGCCTATCTCGCGATGCGCCGACTGCGCGACCTTCCAGGCAGCTTCCCCGAAACGACCGGCGCATCCGTGCCCACGCTTGCCGGACGCATCGCCGAGCCCGATTGACAGCCTGGTGCTGTCCCGTTCGGTTCAGGTGAGAGGATCAACCCGGAACCTCAACCCGGGCCACAGGTGGCTCAAAGGGCGGCATGCCCGGGAAAGGATTGGTGCGGGCGGTGGGACTCGAACCCACACGGGCCGGGGCCCCACGGATTTTAAGTCCGATATGTCTACCAATTCCATCACGCCCGCATGTCGACCACGGGTAGCGGGCCAGACGGGAAATGACAATGCGCGGGACGGCGTGCTGCACGTTCCGTATTGGGGTCGGAACGTGCAGCATCTGGGTACGGCAAGCACAGAAGCCCACAAACAACACTGTGGATGTCGCAAGGGGTAAGTGCCTTTGGTTAATGTTGGGTTAACCAAGGACAGCTCTCGCCAAGAAATTGCAGGGCTGTGTCAGTGCCCGCCGTAGGCGCAGATCGCGTGAACCGGCACGCCCATCGCTTCCAGCCGATTGCGGCCGCCAAGGTCCGGCAGGTCGATGACGAAGGCGCAGCCGATGACCTCCGCCCCGAGCCGCTCGATCAGCTTGATGCCCGCCTCCGCCGTGCCGCCCGTGGCCAGCAGATCGTCGACGATCAGCACCTTGTCCCCCGGCGCGACCGCATCGTCGTGGATCTCGACCACCGCCTCGCCGTATTCCAGCGTATAGGCCTGCTCGATCGTGGCGGCGGGCAGCTTGCCTTTCTTGCGCACCGGAACGAACCCCTTCGACAGCTGGTGCGCCACCGCACCGCCCAGGATGAAGCCCCGCGCCTCCAGTCCTGCCACCGCGTCGATCTGTTCACCCACGAAGGGCGCCAGAAGCTGATCGACGGCCAGCCGGAAGCCGCGCGGGTCCTGGAACAGCGTGGTGACGTCCCGGAACTGGATGCCCTCGTGCGGGAAATCGGGGATCGTGCGGATGTAATCCGCAACGGATTTGTCAGCGATCATGGGCGCCTGCCTTTCACTCGTCCGAGCCGCGCACCGGAACGCCGGGTCGCGGGTAATGACGCCTCAGCGCCGCTGCATCCTGCCCGCGCAGCCGGGTCATCGAATTGCCGTTCTCCGCGAAGATCGACCGCTCATAGGCCGGTGAATCGACGTCCGTGACCAGCCCCAGTGACTGCACCAGCTCCTCCAGGATGACCGACGCGATCTCGCGCCGCCGGATGTCGTGGCTGATGGCGATCGAGGCCGCGACGATCTCATCCCCGCGCGACCGGATCGCGACCCGCCCGATCGCGATGGAGGACCCGTCGAGCTCGTCCAGTCCCGTACCTGCGATCACGCCGCCTTGCGGTGCATCCACAAGGAAGATCGGCACGTCCATCTCGCCCTCGTAGACCCGCTCCAGATAGAGATGCGCACCGGCACCGTTGATCTCGGCAATCGCCGCGTCGATGGCGGCGTCCACGAGGTCGTAGCGGTAATCGGCGAAATCGCTGCCGGTGGCCGAAATCCCAACCCGCAGGTTCAGCCGCCGGTCCTCGGGCCAGTAGATGAAGGGCTTCGAACATTCGCCGCCGGGCACAGCGCCGCAGGCCACCAGCCGGTAGAAGGCCTCGTCCGAGATGATGTCGGGGACGGTGATATATTCCTGCGCCCTCAGCGGCCCCGAAAAAAGGGGCGCCACCGCGATGAGCGAAAAAAGGGCGAGAACTCTCCACATGAGAAGGTTAAATACGCGCGGCACGGCCCGGATCAAGCGCGAGTTGCGCCAAAGCCCGCCACCTGTTGCCCGGGCGCAAACCGTCAGCTGCCCCAGCGCGTGACCGCTCCGCCGATCCGGTCCCAGTCGCCGCGCCCCAGCACGCGCTCGGGGTTGGTCGGCGGCGGCATCCGCACGCCCTCCAGCTTGGAAAAGCCGAACCGATTGTAATAGGGCGCATCACCCACCAGCAGGATGCGCCGCCAGCCATCCGTCGCGGCGGCACCCAGCCCCTCCTGCATCAGGAGCGCGCCCAGTCCCTCGCCCTGCCGCGTCGGGTGCACGGCGACAGGCCCCAGCAACAAAGCCTCGAACCGCCCAACCTTCACGGGCCAGAACCGGATCGCGCCCGCGACGATATCCAGGTCGTCCCGCGCCACCCGGCAGAGCGCGCGCACCGGCGGCACCCCGTCGCGCAGGCGGTAGGAGGACAGCGCCTCGCGCCCCGGCGCGAAGCAGGTGTCATAAAGCGCCTCGACCTCGTCCCGGTCGGCGGAGGTTTCCTGGATGATCCTGTACATTGATCCGTCGCTGCCTCTGAAGCGTTGCCGGTTTTCCCTGAACCAAGGTATCGCCAATGTCCCGCGACCGCCGACGGCGTGGCAGGGCATTGGCGATTCAACGGAAAACCGGAAACGCTCTGGTCAGCGGCGTAGCACGCGGCTAGGTCTTTGCCAAATCAAGAGGAAAGCACATGTTCTACCGTCCGTCCGAAGGCCACGGCCTGCCCCACAACCCCTTCAACGCCATCGTCTCGCCGCGCCCGATCGGCTGGATCTCGACCCGCGGCTCCGACGGGTCCGAGAACCTCGCGCCCTATTCCTTCTTCAACGCCGTGGCCTACACCCCGCCGCAGGTCATGTTCGCCTCCACCTCCGCCAAGGACGACCGCGGCGACACCAAGGACAGCGTCGCCAATATCCGCGACACCGGTGTGTTCTGCGTCAACATCGTGGAATACGCGGCCCGCGACGCGATGAACCAGACCTCCGGCCCCTGGCCGAAGGAAACCGACGAATTCACCGACGCCGGCATCGAGCGCGCCGAGTGTTCCGAGATCGCCTGCTCGCGCGTGGCCAATGCGCCAGCCAGCCTCGAATGCCGCATGACGCAGATCCTGCAATTGGAAGGCCAGTCCAATTTCGTGACCTTCGGCGAGGTCGTGGGCGTCCACATCCGCGACAATTGCCTTGTCGACGGCATCTTCGACGTCCTCACCTTCAACCCGCTGACCCGCATGGGCTATCGCGACTACTCGGTGATCCGCGACAAGTTCGCATTGGACCGCCCGGGGCAGTAGAGCATGTCGCGCAAAAGTGGACCCGGTTTTGCGCTCGCCTGACATGCGACAAGCGCTGAAGCGGGGCGCTCCCGCCCGTCGGCGAAGCCCCTGAAGGGGCTCCGCCTCCCGTTGGGCGTGGCGCCGCGCTTCGCGCGGCGTTTTGCATTTTCATGGAACGAAGATGGGCGGGGACGGGGCTTGGATGCGGCTCCGGGGGGTGTCAGACGACAAGCGAACCCGGTTTTTTGGACGGTTAGCGAGCCGGAGTGGGCGCAGCGCATGAAGCAGGTTCTCCATGATTGCGCGGCGCATGGCGGGTTGGAGTCCACTAATACCCATGCTGCGGCTTGCTCGAATGGCTGCTAAGCTGTGTTTCATGTCGTCATCCCGGAACCATCGCGTGATCATTGCCTCTTTTGCCAGATTGCTGCAGGGCAAACTGAGGCACATGAGATATTTCGCAATGATCGCATCGTTGCCTTCCTCGACACCTCTCCAATCCGCGACGGCCATGTGCAGATTATCCCGTTGGAACACTTTGCTACCTTCGAGGCTTTGCCGCCCGATGTTTGTTCAGAGATAATGCTGCTGGGCCAGCGCATAGCGGCAACTCAGAAGACGCTTTATTCCGTGGAACGTGTCGCGTTCATGTTCACGGGCGGCGACGTTCCGCATGCACATGCCCATGTATTTCCGCTTGTCGAAAAAACCGACGTAACCTCCCGGCGGTACATTGCAACACGTGATCTGGAGTGGAAATCGCCACCAAAGCCGGAAGAGGCCGCGCTGCGCGAAACTGCGATTGCCTTGTCAAATGGGCTGGCACCCGTTCTCAAAAACGGACGCTGAACACACCGCTACACACGGCAGCTTCGTCCCAAAAAGCGGACCGTTGCGCGCCGCAGGTCGAAGGACCGCTTCGGGCGAGGAGCGCCGGGAACAAGAACCCGGCGCTTGCGGCCCGGCGTTCCGGCCCGATACACAAAGTCTGAG
This sequence comes from Rhodobacterales bacterium HKCCE4037, assembly GCA_015689645.1. Classification (GTDB taxonomy): domain Bacteria; phylum Pseudomonadota; class Alphaproteobacteria; order Rhodobacterales; family Rhodobacteraceae; genus Gymnodinialimonas. Next base: position 160,776 of record WVSM01000006.1, on the reverse strand, counting down.
TCACCGGGCCGGGTCCTTACGGCCCGCAGAACCGGGGCTCAATGCCCGCCCAAGATCCCCGTCCGCACCGAGTAATCCGTCGCGACCTCGTAATCGGGGTCGTCGTCGCTGTCGATCATCAGGTGCCCGGCCTTGGCCAGCAGCCGGTGACAATCGCGGCTCAGGTGGCGCAGCATGATCCGCTTTCCCTCGGCCTCGTACTTGCCCGCGACGGCCTCGATGGCCTGCAAGGCCGATTGGTCCACCACGCGGCTGCGGGCGAAATCGACGATCACAATGTCCGGGTCGTTCTCGACATCGAAGAGCTCGGTGAATCCGTCGGTGGAGCCGAAGAACAGCGGCCCCTGGATCTCGTAGACCTTGGCGCCCTTCTCGGTCACACTCTCGCGGGTAATGGCATGGATGCGCGTGGCGTTCTGCCAGCTGTAGGCCAGCGCCGAGACGATCACGCCAACCACAACCGCCGTCGCAAGGTCCGTGGCCACGGTCACGACCGTCACCAGCACGATGACGAAGGCGTCCATGCGCGGAACCTTGAAGAGGATCTTCAGGCTGTTCCACGCGAAGGTGCCGATCACCACCATGAACATCACGCCCACCAGCGCGGCGAGCGGGATCTGCTCGATCAGCGGGGCGGCAAAGAGGATGAAGGACAGAAGGAACAGCGCCGCGACGACGCCCGCGATGCGGGTGCGCGCGCCGGATTTCACGTTGATCATCGACTGGCCGATCATCGCGCAGCCACCCATGCCGCCGAAGAAGCCCGTCACGGTGTTGGCCACGCCCTGCGCCACGCATTCACGGCTTGCGCCGCCGCGCTCGCCGGTGATCTCGCCGACGAGGTTCAGGGTCAGCAGGCTCTCGATCAGACCGATGGCCGCAAGGATCAGCGCGTAGGGCAGGATGATCCAGAGGGTTTCCAGCGTGAACGGGGCGAGCAGGTCACCGTAGAGGCCCTGCATCTCGCCGCCCGAGAAGCTGAAGGGGATATGGAACGGCGGGAAGCCGCCCGCAATTTCCGCCATGTCGCCCACGCGCGGCACGTCGATGTTGAAGATCAGCACGATTGCCGCGGTGATCCCGATGCCCGCCAGCGGCGCGGGCACGACGCTGGTGAGTTTCGGCAGCAGCCAGATGATCGCCATGGTCAGCGCCACCAGCCCCAACATCATCATCAGTGGCCAGCCCGACAGCCATTCACCGCCCGCCATGCCATGTCCCGACACCTCCGCCGTGCCCGGCACCTGGAATTGCGTCAGCTGCGCGAGGAAGATCACGATCGCGAGGCCGTTGACGAAGCCCAGCATCACCGGATGCGGCACGAGGCGGATGAACTTGCCCCAGCGCATCACGCCCACGAAGATCTGGATCAGTCCCATCAGGATCACCGTGGCGAAGAGGTATTCGACCCCATGCGCCGCCACGAGGCTCACCATGACAACCGCCAGCGCCCCCGTCGCGCCCGAGATCATGCCCGGCCGCCCGCCGATCAGCGCGGTGATGAGGCCCACGAGGAAGGCCGCGTAAAGGCCCACCAGCGGGTGAACGCCCGCCACGAAGGCGAAGGCCACCGCTTCGGGCACCAGCGCCAGCGCCACGGTCAGGCCCGCCAGCACCTCGATCCGGATGCGGCCCGGCGTGAGCCCGCCACCCATGTTCGACAGGTCGGGGGAAAAGCGGCCAGACGTGACCGCCGCAAGAATGCGGCTCATGGGGGGAACCTCTCGGGATTGTTCGCGCGTGTGCGGCGGCGCGCGGGGCCGCCGACGATGTCAGGGGCTGACTAAGGGCTGGGACAGCGGGAGTCACGGTATTCCTGCGCATACCCGCCATGCCGCGTTGCAGAAAAACCATAGGCGCGGCGCTTGCACGGCGCGGGCGAGGGTGTAACGCTTCGCGGGCGGCGGAACGGGGACAAGCACATGCAGCGCAAACTGGGGATCATCGGCGGCTCGGGCCTCTACCAGATCGACGGGCTGGAAAACGCGGAGTGGGTCACGGTCGACAGCCCCTTCGGCACGCCCTCCGACGCGATCCTGCGCGGTACGCTCCACGGCCTGCCGGTCTGCTTCCTGCCGCGCCACGGGCGCGGCCATGTCCATTCGCCCACCACCGTCCCCTACCGCGCCAATATCGACGCGCTCAAACGCCTCGGCGTGACCGATCTGCTCAGCGTCTCGGCCTGCGGCTCCTTCCGCGAGCACATGGCACCGGGCGATTTCGTCATCGTCGACCAGTTCATCGACCGCACCTTCGCCCGCGAGAAGAGCTTTTTCGGCACCGGCTGCGTCGCCCATGTCTCCGTCGCCCACCCGACCTGCCCGCATCTCTCGGCCACCGCCAGCGCCGCCGCGAAGGCCACGGGCGTCACCGTGCACGACGGCGGCACCTACCTCGCCATGGAGGGTCCGCAGTTTTCGTCGATGGCCGAGAGCCACCTCTACCGGCAATGGGGCTGCGACGTGATCGGCATGACCAACATGCCCGAGGCCAAGCTCGCCCGCGAGGCCGAACTCTGCTACGCCTCGGTCGCCATGATCACCGATTACGACAGTTGGCACCCCGATCACGGGGCTGTGGACATTACGCAGATAATTGAAACGCTCGGGGCCAATTCCGACGCCGCGCGGCGTATGATTATCGGAATCGCACAAGCGCTCGCGCCCGAGAAACCGCCCTGCCCGGCCAGCTGCGACCGCGCGCTCGACCACGCGATCATGACCGCCCCGGACCAACGTGACCCAGGCCTGCTCGCCAAGCTCGACGCCATCGCGGGGCGAGTCCTCTGACCGGCGTCCTGATCCTCGGCGCCGATGGGTTCATCGGGCGTCACATCGCCTTCCACTTGCGGGCGACGGGCTGGGATGTCATCCCCTCCGCCCGCCGCACCACGCGCCTCGCCCGCATGGGGTTCGAGACGCTCACCGCCGACCTCGCCGATCCCGCCACCCATGATCCCGCCTTCTGGGACGCCGCCGAAGGCCGCCTGATCGTCAACGCCGCGGGCCTGCTCACCGCCTCCGACGCCCGGTTCGAAGCCGTCCACGTCAGGGCCCCCGCTGCCGCCTATGCCCGCGCCAGCGGAGGCGTCCTGATCTCGGCGGTGGGCATCGAGGCCGACACCCCCTTCGCCCGTTGGCGGCGCGAAGGCGAAACCGTCGCCGCCAACGCCGGCCTCACCATCCTGCGGCCCGGCCTCGTGATGGCCGACACCTCCTACGGCGGCACCTCGCTCCTGCGCGGCCTCGCCGCCCTGCCGCTTGTCTCCCCGACCGTGGGTGACGGAGGGCAGGTCTTCAATCCGATCCACGCCAGCGACCTCGCCCAGGTCGTCGTCGAATGTCTCGAAGCCCCGAAACCCGGCCAGCCATGGGACATCGGCGGCCCCACCCGCATCACCCAAAAGACCCTCATCGCGGACCTGCGCGGCTGGTTCGGCCTGCCGAAGGCGCGCCCCCTGCCCCTCCCCATGCCGCTGGCGATGGCCCTCGGCACGCTCGGAGACGCGCTCAACATGGCGCCGATCTCGCGCAGCGCCGTGGCGCAGATCAACCACGGGATCGAGGCCGACGACGCCCCCCTCGCCGCCCAGCTCACCCACAAGCCGCGCGGCGTGGACGCCTTCCTCGCGCACCGCCCCGCCGGCACGCAGGACCTCTGGCACGCGCGCCTCTTCGTCCTGCGCCCACTCCTGCGGCTGACCCTCGCGTTCCTCTGGCTCGCCTCCGGCCTCATCGGCCTGTTCCTGCCGTCCGAGACCTTCCTGCCGATCACCGCCCACACCGGCCTGCCCGACGCGCTCTGGATCGCCCTCGCCCGCCTCGGCGGCATCGCCGACCTCGTCCTCGCCGCCGCCCTCCTGCGCAACTGGCGACCCCGCCTCACCGCCCTCGCGCAGCTGGCCCTTGTCGGCGGCTACACGCTCGCCTTCACCCTCATCGCGCCCGCGCTCTGGCTCCTGCCCCTCGGCGGCCTGCTCAAGAACATCCCCATCCTGATCCTGATAACCCTCTGGATGGTGCTGGAGGACGAACGTTGATCGACCCCTACCTCGCCGTGAAATGGCTCCACATCCTGTCGTCCACCGTGCTCTTCGGCACCGGCATCGGCACGGCTTTCCAGATGGTCTTCGCCATGCACCGGGGCGATGCCGCGCATATCCACGGCGTCGCGCGCGGCGTGGTTCTGGCCGACTGGCTCTTCACGACGCCCGCCGGGATCTTCCAGCCCGCTAGCGGCCTCTGGCTGGTCTGGTACGCGGGCTATGGCTGGACGGAGCCGTGGCTGATGCTCACCTACGCGCTCTACATAATCGCATTCCTCTGCTGGGCCCCGGTCGTACACCTGCAAATCCGCATCCGCGACCTGACCGCAGACACCACCGGCCCCATCCCGCCAAAGGCCCGCCGCCTCTACCACCTCTGGTTCGCCCTCGGCTGGCCCGCCTTCCTCGCGCTCACGTCCGTGTTCTGGCTGATGGTCACGAAACCGCCCCTCTGGGGCTGAGGCGCGCGCCCGTCCCTGCACCGCCAGCCACAAGCCCGCCGCCGCATTTCTCGCGCAACCCGCCCATCTTTGTTCCCTGAAAATGCCCCCCGGAGGGTCCGCAGCCAGCCAAGGGCAACTTCGCCCGGGGCTTGAGCGATCACCATCCCAAGAAGCCCCAACGAAACCGCGTGACAATCCCAATTCACCGGGGCTTAGTCCCCGCAAGACCCACAAAAGGACCCGCGCCCCATGCCCCTCGACACCTGGCTCGCTTTCGTCGCCGCCTCGACCCTGCTGCTGCTCCTGCCCGGCCCAACCGTTCTGATGGTCCTCAGCTACGCGATCAGCCAGGGCCGCCGGGTCGCCGTCTCGACAGCCGCCGGGGTGGCCGTGGGCGACTTCATCGCGATGACCGCCTCGCTGGCCGGTCTCGGCGCGCTGGTCATGGCCTCTGCCACGCTCTTCACCGCGCTAAAATGGATCGGTGCCATCTACCTCGTCTATCTCGGCGTGAAGATGATCCTGTCGGCGGGCAGCGCGCGGTTTGCCCTGCCCGAGGCGAGCGACATCAGCGCCCGCCGCACCTTCGGTCACGCCGTCGCCGTGACCGCGCTGAACCCCAAATCCATCGCCTTCTTCATCGCCTTCGTGCCGCAGTTCGTGGCACCCGGCGCGCCCCTGCTCCCGCAATTCGCGATCCTGATCGGCACCTTTGTCACCCTCGCGGTGCTGAACGCGCTGGCCTATGCGCTGCTGGCAGGCTCCCTGCGCGAGAGGCTCCGCCGCCCCGGCGTCATCGCATGGCTGACCCGCGCCGGAGGGGGCGCGCTGGTGGCCATGGGTGTGCTGACGGCAACCCTGCGCCGGGGCAACTAAAGCGCCCGACCGTTAACCTGAATAATCGTGTGACACGAATGTCCCGAGAGCGCCGAAGGCGTGGCAGGGTATTCGTGTCTCAAGTATAAGGTGGGGCGCTATAAGCGGGTTAACAAGGCGTTGACAGGAAGTGCTTTTCCGTTGAATTTCAAACGGTTGACCGGTTTGTGCAAGCTTGCACAATTGGCGTCCCGGCTCAGCCCTGACGCTTCAGCCAGTCCATCACCGCCCCGCGCACCGATTGCGCGCCGGAAGCCCGCGCCTCGGTGATCACCGCGCGGGCCTCCCGCAGGTCCACCCGGCGCAGCAGCGACTTGACCGGCCCGATCGAGGCCGGGCGCATCGACAGGTTCCTGAGGCCCATCGCGGCGAAGCAGACCGCATCGACCGGCCGCCCCGCATCCTCGCCGCAGAAGCTGAGGTCCGTGTCGGTATCGCTGCAACGATGCACGATCTGTTCGAGGAATGTCAGGAAGCTCACGTTCAGCGTGTCGTACCGCCGCCGCACCCGCTCGTTCTCGCGGTCGGCGGCAAAGAAGAACTGCTTCAGGTCGTTGCCCCCGATCGAGATGAAATCGGCCATCTCGAAGAACTGCCGCGGCGCGAAGGCCAGGCTCGGCGTCTCCAGCATCGCGCCGACCTGCAGGCTCTCCGGCAGCACATGCCCCAGCGCCGCCTCGCGATCCATCTGGCGCATCAGGTGATCGCGCGCCTCGGTGAACTCGTCGAGCTGCGCGATGAACGGGAACATCACCGACAAGGGCCGCCCGTTCGCCGCCCGGATCAGCGCCTGCAACTGCATCCGCATCACGCCCGGCTTGTCGAGCCCCACCCGGATCGCCCGCCAGCCGAGCGCCGGGTTCGGCTCGTCCTGCGGCTTCATGTAGGGCAGCACCTTGTCGGAGCCGATGTCGAGCGTCCGGAACACCACCCGTTTTCCGCCCGCGGCATCCATGACCCGCGCATAGAGACTGGCCAATTCCCCCCGCCGCGGCACGCGGGAGCGGGTCAGGAATTGCAGCTCGGTCCGGAACAACCCGACGCCCTCGGCGCCCGAAGACGGCAGCGAGGGCAGGTCGGCCATAAGGCCCGCGTTCATGTTCAGACTGATGACCGTGCCACACAGGCTCTGCGCCGGCTTGTCCCGGATCGAGGCATAGCGCTCCTGCGCTTCGGCCTGCATGGCGAGCTTGTCGCGGAAGGCGCTGGCCACGGTATCCTCGGGCCGCAGGTGCACGATGCCCTGGTCGCCGTCGACCAGCACCGGGTCGCCGTTCAGCGCCTCGGTCGTGATCCGCTTGGCGTGGATCACCAGCGGGATCGCCAGCGCACGGGCCACGATCGCGGCGTGGGAGCCGACCGAGCCCTCCTCCAGCACCACGCCCTTCAGCGAGCGACCATAATCCAGCAGCTCCGCCGGACCGATGTTGCGGGCGACGAGGACCGGATCGGGCGGCAACTCCGCCCCGGTGTCCTTGCCCTGCCCGGTCAGCCGCCGCAGCAGGCGGTTCGACAGGTCGTCGAGGTCATGCAGTCGGTCGCGCAGGTAGGCGTCCGGCACCGTTTCCATCCGGGCCCGCGCGCTGGATTGTTCCTTCTCGACCGCTGCCTCGGCGCTCAGACCGAGGGCAATGTCTTCTTCCATTCGCTTCAGCCAACCGCGCGAGCGGGCAAACATGCGGTAGCTTTCCATGACCTCGCGCTGCTCGGCATCGCCGGTCGGTGCGCGGGTGAGCATCTGGTCGATATCGGTGCGCAGCTGGTCGACCGCTTCGACAAGGCGCGCCCGCTCGGCGTCGGGATCCTCGGCAACGGGCCGGGTGACCACCACGCGCGGCTCGTGCAGCCAGACATGGCCCATCGCGGCGCCTTCCTGCGCGCAGGTGCCCCGGAACATGACCTGGTTCTTGTGCCGCGCCGACAGGGCCGCGCCTTCGCCGACGAAAGCACCCAGCTCGGTCATCTCGGCCAGCACCATGGCGACGACCTCGAGCGCGTAGACCTCATCCTCGGAATAGACGCGGGCGTCCTTGGATTGCACGACCAGAACGCCAAGCCGCTCGCCCAGACGCTGTATCGGCACACCCAGGAAGGACGAGAAACGCTCCTCCCCCGTTTCGGGCATGTAGCGGAAGCCGCGTTCATCCGGGGCATTGGCCGTGTTGATGGGCCGGGCCGCGCGGGCGACACGGCCAACGAGGCCCTCGCCGATGCGCATGCGGGTCACGTGAACAGCCTCCTCGGCAAGGCCCTGCGTGGCGCAAAGCTCCAGCGTTTCGGAGTCGCGCAACAGGTAGATCGAGCAGACCTCCGTCCCCATGGAATCGGCGATCAGGTGGGTGATCCGGTCAAGCCGTTCCTGCCCGGCATCGGCCTCGGCCATGACGGCCTGCAACCGCGACAGCAGTTTCCGGCTTTCTGTTTCGGGTAATGTCGTCATTCGCCCCGCACCTCGGCCACGGTTCTGTCGCCGTTACGGTTGATGTAACGCGCGCGCGTGCGCTGGCGCAACAGACCAGTGGGGGATGATTGCGATAACGCAAGGTTCCGTCGCGGCGAGCGTTGCCCTTGCCGCTGCGGTTTCGGCCCGGCGATGGCGCGGCGCTCCGATGTCAGTCGAGATCTTCGGCTGCCAGCGCCAGCCGGATTTCACGGCGCACCATCTTGCGCACATTTCGGGTGATCCGTTGCCCGAGCACGCCCTGCAATTCCTCGCGCACGACGTCGACGATGATCTCGCGCAGGGTCTCCTCGTCAAGAACACCGTCCTCGGCATCGGGAAAGCTGAAGGGCGACGGCTCTTCACCCAGATCCTCGGCTTCGTACGCGTCTGTCGCTTCGGCCTCGCCAGCATCCCGCGCTTTTCGCATCGGGCGCGAGAAAATCGGGGTCACGGGCGGCTCGTCAGTGATGGCGTCTGCCTCGGAGACGGTGTCGGGCGTTTCGTCAGCGTGGGCCATCTCGATGTCATCGGCCAAAGCCTCGGCACCCGGTGCCGCCTCGTCTTCAGAAGCGTCCGCTTTTGCTTCGGCTTCACCTGTCAGTTCGTCAGGTTCAGCCTCATCCGCCGCGCGATCAGGCCCATGCGACCGTTCCCCAACACCGGCCGGGTCGCGGCGCGCCACCAGCGTCAGCAGCGCGGCTTCCGCACCCTCACCGGGCCAGTTGTCGTCTCCGGTCTCGGATTCGAAATCGCTATCAAGCGAGCTATCGGCCTCGCCGAGAGCGGTATCGGAGGTCACGTCTTCAGCGGGTTCCGCGTCCGGCTCAGGCTCCGCCTCCTCATCTTCCGCAATCGAGATAAGGTCGTCGGCCTCGTCCGTGCCGACCGTATCGTATTCCGCCATGCGATCATCGGGCTGCCACTCGTTGTCGTCGCCCATGACGGCTTCATCGGTCTTCGCGGCCTCTTCCTGTGCGAGGACGTCGAGCACCAGGCTATCGGTCGGGTCAGGCTCGCTTGCCGGGCTGTCCTGCGTTTCCGTGTCCCCTTCAGCGTCAGACGTGTCGGGCTCGGCATCGGACCCGGCGACCGGCGACCACGGGTCATCGGGTTCCTGTACACGGTGCGATTGGGTGAGGACCAGACGGTCACGTGGAGCGGACTTTTCGGAAGGTTCAGCCGGCCTCATCGACCCGTCGGGGCCGGGCGTGTGGTCGGACACAAGCCTGCGGATGGATGCCAGAACATCCTCGATTTCTTCCGGCGTTTTCGCAGGATCGGACATGTATGCTCTCCTCGCGCGCGGGCCCTCGTGGAGGGCGCATCAACACGCCTTGTGCAGCCCTTTCGCGGACCGTTCTGAATCTCAAGTCACGCGCAAGATACTCGCAACGGCAATTTCGCACAACAATTCCTGCGCTTCCGCTGCGCAGGATTTGTCATAAATGCAGATGTTGTGTCCGCCCGCGCCCCACGTCGCCGATGCTGCGGTCAGTCGCGGCCGATCCGCTCCAGCATCGAGTCAAGCTGCTGGCCCTGGGGGCTGCTGATCCGCGACGGCGCGTTCGAGAACATGTCGGAATAGGCGGTCGGATCGTATTCCGGAACGTTCAGACGCAGGTTCTGGACGGTCAGCAAACCGGACGCCGCAAGAAGCTGGTAGCTTGAAAGATAAAGCTCGGTCTGCGCCTCGATCCGACTGATGCGCGCGTCGAGCACATCCTGTTCGGCATCAAGCACGTCCAGCGTTGTCCGCGCACCGAGTGATGCCTCCTCCTGCACGCCCCGGAACGCCAGTTCGGCAGCCTGGATTCGTTGGTCGGCGGCCTGGATCTGCGCGTTGGCAATTTCCATCCCGGCCCAGGCGTTGCCCACGGCCTGCAGGTTGAGGCGCACCTGCTGGTTCAGCCCGGAACGAACGGCCGCGGCCTGCGCGCGCGATTGCCGTTCCAGCGACAAAAGCTGTCCACCGCGGTAGATCGGCTGGGTCAGGGTGATGCCGATACTTCCCGACGAATTCCAGTTGTCCTGGCCTGGATTTACCGGATCGGTGAAGCTCTCGCTCAGACGACCATCGAAGGAGAGTTGCGGGCGCACTCCGGCGCGGGCCTGTTCGATGCCCAGTTCGGCGGCGGTGACCTCGTGCTGAAGCGCGCGGATCGACGGGTGCTCCTGCCGGGCCAGCGCCTGTGCGGCGGCCTCGGTCCGCGGCACGTTTGGCAGGCTGCCCGGGCCGGTCAGGCCGTTCGGGTATCGCCCGACAGCCAGATTGAAAAGCTCCCTGCTGATCTCGAGGGCGCCTTGGGCGGCAGCAAGCTGTGACCGGGCGGTGGCAAGCTGCGCCTCGGCCTGGGCAACGTCGGTGCGGGTATCCTCCCCCACCTCGAAGCGGTCCTGCGCAGCCCGCAATTGCTGCGTGATGACGCGGACGTTGCGCTCGCGCACACCGACGATCTGCATGTCGCGCCAGACGTTCATGTAGGCGGTGACCGCGTCGAACAGCACCTGCTGCTCAAGCGCGATCAACTGGTCGCGGGCCGCCAGAACCGTTTCCTCAGCCGCGTCTACGGCGAAGCGACGGGCGCCGCCGTCGTAAACGAGGTATTCCATGACCAGCGACAGGGAGGCGGAGGACGTGTTGTTCACGATATCCCGGTCCAGACCCGCAACGAAACTGAACACCGGGCGCAATTGCGCAACGGCCTGGGCGACGCCTTCATCCTCGATCCGGAGAAGATAGCGGTTCTGGTCGAGCAGGTTGGAATGGCGATAGGCATCCGCCATCACCTGCCGGAGGGTGTCGGCGGAGCCCGGCACGGCAGCGACTAGCGATAGCGCTACGGCCCATGCGACGGATTTGCCCCGTGCAATCCATTGAAGTGCCATCATGATCCCCCGCTTGATCTGTTGCTTGCCTGTAACGTGCCGTCTGCTGTCTTGGTCTTTGTTTGGCCCGGCATCCGTCAGCGAATGTCGGGGTCGTCAAAATGCGAAACTGGGCGCTTTTTCAAACCCCGGCAGGATCGGCGCCGTGGCATTGAACGCCATGCGCCAGCTGATCCGACCACTCGATTTCACGCCCACGCGCGCCTCGCCGACCGCGCCGTTCATGAAGATCGCCGCGATATGGCCGCCGTCCTTGAGCTGGTCGATGATAGCCGCGGGCATGGTCTGCACCCCGCCGAAGATCATCACCATGTCGAAAGGCCCATGCTTCGCGCTGCCTTCGGCCAGCGCGCCGGTGACGACGGCCGCATTGTCCACGCCCTGGTCGGACAGGGTCGTCTCCGCGTCATGGGCGAGATGCTCGTCCTCCTCCAACGCGACGACGGCCTCGGCCATACGGGCCAGGAGGGCAGTTGTGTAGCCCGTCGCACAGCCGATTTCGAGCACGAGGTCGGACGGCGACGGTGTCAGCGCCTCCAGCAGTTTCGCGATCGCGCGCGCGTCCAGCAATTGACGGCCGCCACCGAGGTCGATCGGCGTGTCGATATAGGCGAGGTCGCGTTTTGCATCGGGCACGTAGACGTCGCGTGGAACGGACAGCATCGCGTCCAGAATGGGAAATTTGGTCACGTCCGACGGGCGCACCTGGGTATCGACCATCGTGATCCTGCGCTGGGTCTGATCCGCCATGAAACTGAACCGCTCCGTCTAGTTTTCAGAGCTCTTTTTGCACAAGTGCCTGTGGCTGGCAACAGCCGTGACACAACACAGGCGCGCGATACGACGAAAGGCTCTTCGTAAGGCACGCGGGGCGGCCACGCCCCGGAGATTAGGGCTTGCCGCGATTTCAACCTTCTCCTATTTGAGGCGGACCACCACGGCGGCGAGTTGGCGGAGTGGTGACGCAGCGGATTGCAAATCCGTGTACACCGGTTCGATTCCGGTACTCGCCTCCATTTCCATCTGAATCAATGGGTTAGCCGCCAGACCGTCGGGTTTGACACGAAGTAGGACACGCGCCCTTTGATGATGCCATCCTGTCTAAGCCGCTCCAGACATGGACTTTTCTGTCTCCGCTGACCTGTCCGGGCGTCAAAGACTGAAATCCAAGCACAGGCCGCAAGTTTCCTCGGCCACTTTGCCCGGATCGGATGCCCGCAAGATGAGAAAGACCATCCCGCGCTCAAAAAAGGTGCTCCCTGGAAGATTCGATGACATGATCCTCCATTGGATGCAGAGCCCGGATGTCGTTCGGCACTCTCACTCGGTCGAATGAGAACGAAATTTTCCACGACCGCAGGGATTTGAAGGAAAACACGAAGACTCCTGTCGTCATTTCCCCCGTGGTCGGTATGCGCGAAGCCGGTCTAAGGTGCGGGGAACGAGAAATAACCGGAGCCGACATGACAGCCCGTTACTTTGCACCCACCGGCGGCCACCCGCCTCAGGACCAGCTGCTGACCGACCGCGCCATGTTCACCGAGGCTTACGCCGTGATCCCGCGCGGCACGATGCGCGATATCGTGACGAGCTTCCTGCCGTTCTGGACCGACACACGCCTTTGGGTCCTGTCGCGCCCCTTGAGCGGATTTGCCGAAACCTTCTCGCAATACATCATGGAAGTGTCCCCCGGCGGCGGGTCCGACCGGCCCGAGACCGATCCCGGCGCGGAAGGCGTGCTGTTCGTCGTCGAGGGCACGGGCGAGATCACCATCGAGGGCACGGCCCATGACCTGCGCCCCGGCAGCTACGTCTACCTGCCGCCACGGACCGATTGGCGCTTTGCCAATCGTGGGACCGAAGCCGTCCGGTTTCATTGGATACGCAAGGCCTACCAGGCCGTCGACGGCCTGCCGCAGGCCGACCCGATCGTCCTGCACGAGGATGACGTGACGCCGAACGCGATGCCGGGAACCGATGGCAAATGGGCGACGACCCGCTTCGTCGACCCCACCGACCTGCGCCACGACATGCATGTCACAATCGTCACCTTCGAGCCCGGCGCGGTGATCCCCTTCGCAGAAACACACGTGATGGAACACGGGCTTTACGTGCTGGAGGGAAAGGCCGTCTACCGGCTCAACCAGGATTGGGTGGAGGTCGAGGCCGGCGATTACATGTGGCTGCGCGCCTTCTGCCCGCAGGCCTGCTACGCGGGCGGGCCGGGGCGCTTCCGCTACCTGCTCTACAAGGATGTGAACCGTCACATGGCGCTGCGGCCCGCGTTCGGCGGGTGAGGGTGAATCGGGAGAGTTTCTTACTTACCGAACATCTTTCAAATCTCGTCTGAAATGCCATTTCGCAGAGTGAAAAATGCAAGGCACTGATGTCGCTTCATTTTTCGCGTCAGCTCTCGCATCTCGCTCGTTTTTGCAAATGTATCGCCCCACTATTGCGGGCGTTACATTCCCCTCGACATGAAGAGGAGACGGTCATGAGCTTTCAGAACCCGGTGTTCATCCCCGGCCCGACCAATATGCCCGAGGAAATCCGCAAGGCCTGCGACATGGCGACGATCGACCATCGTTCGCCGGTCTTCGCAACCATCCTGAACCCCTGCCTCGACAACGTGCGCAAGGTTCTGAAATCCGAACGCGCGCAGGTCTTCATCTATCCCTCCACCGGCACAGGCGGGTGGGAGACGGCGCTGACCAACACGCTCTCGCCCGGCGACACGGTTCTGGCGGCGCGCAATGGCATGTTCTCGCATCGCTGGATCGACATGTGCCAGCGTCACGGGCTGGACGTTCAGATCGTCGAGACCCCGTGGGGCGAAGGCCTGCCCGCCGACCGCTACGAGGAAATTCTGGCCGCCGACACGAACCACAAGATCAAGGTCGTGCTTGCCACCCATAACGAGACCGCCACCGGCGTGAAATCCGACATCGCCGCCGTGCGCCGTGCGCTCGACGCGGCGGGCCACCCGGCGCTGCTGTTCGTCGATGGCGTCAGCTCCATCGGGTCGATGGATTTCCGCTTCGACGAATGGGGCGTGGACGTCGCCGTCACCGGCTCGCAGAAGGGTTTCATGCTGCCCGCGGGGCTTGCGATCCTCGGATTTTCCGAAAAGGCGATGGCAGCCACGGCACAGGCGAAACTGCCGCGCACCTTCTTCGATGTCCGGGACATGGAAAAGGGATACGCCGCCAACGGCTTCCCCTATACGCCGCCGGTGGGCCTGATGAACGGCCTCAAGCTGGCGAGCGACATGCTGCTCGACGAAGGGCTGGAGAACGTCTTCGCCCGCCACCACCGCATCGCCGAGGGCGTGCGCCGCGCGGCCTCCGCTTGGGGGCTGGAGCTCTGCGCCGCCTCGCCCGATCTCTACTCCGATACGGTCAGCGCGATCCGCACGCCGGAGGGCTTCAACGCCACCGATATCGTCACCCACGCGGCCAGCCAGTATGGCGTGGCCTTCGGGGTCGGTCTGGGGGAAGTCGCGGGCAAGGTGTTCCGCATCGGTCACCTCGGAAGCCTGACGGACGTGATGATGCTCTCGGGCCTCGCCACGGCCGAGATGTGCATGGCCGACCTGGGCCTCGACATCACGCTGGGTTCCGGCGTGGCGGCAGCGCAGGAATTCTACCGCTCGAACCCGGCGCGCGCCGCTTTGAAGGCCGCCTGAAATGGACGGACAGATGTATATCCCAACCTACCAGGACATGCTCGACGCCCACGAGCGGATCAAACCCCATATCCGGCGCACGCCGATCCGGACCTCGGATTACCTCAACGAGCTGACCGGCGCCGAGCTGTTCTTCAAATGCGAAAACTTCCAGGAGCCGGGCGCCTTCAAGGTGCGCGGCGCGGCGAATGCCGTCTTCGGGCTGGATGACGAGCAGGCGAAGAAGGGCGTGGCCACGCACTCGTCGGGCAACCATGCCTCCTGCCTCAGCTACGCGGCGATGCTGCGCGGCATTCCCTGCAACGTGGTCATGCCCAAGACTGCACCGCAGGCGAAGAAGGACACGGTGCGCCGCTACGGCGGCAACATCACCGAATGCGAACCTTCGACCTCGTCGCGCGAGGCGACCTTTGCCCGTGTGCAGGAGGCGACGGGCGGCGATTTCGTCCATCCTTACAACGACCCGCGCGTGATCGCGGGGCAAGGCACCTGCGCCAAGGAGATGATGGAACAGACCGACGGCGTCGACATCGCCATGGCCCCGATTGGCGGCGGCGGCATGGTCTCGGGCACCTGCCTGACGCTGTCGACGCTGGCCCCCGAGGTGCAGATCATCGCCGCCGAGCCGGAGCAGGCCGACGACGCGATGCGCAGCTTCAAGGCGGGCTACATCATCGCCGACGACGCGCCGCAGACCATCGCCGATGGCCTGCTGGTGCCGCTGAAGGAACGGACGTGGCATTTCGTGTCGAACCATGTCACCGATATCCTGACCGCGTCCGATGCCGAGATCATCGAGGCGATGAAGCTGACGTGGAAGCACCTGCGCATCGTGATGGAGCCGTCCAGCGCCGTGCCGCTGGCCACCATTCTCAAGAACAAGGAACGCTTCGCGGGCAAACGCGTGGGCGTCATCATCACTGGCGGCAATGTCGACCTCGACCGCCTGCCGTGGACACTTTGAAGGGAGCACAGACCCATGAACAAGCAAGTGAATTTCGACAATCCCGAAGTCGGCTTCGACGTCCCCGCCCTGCCCGGCATGGACGAGGACGACATCCAGACGCCCTGCCTCGTGCTCGACCTCGACGCGCTTGAGCGCAACATCAAGAAGATGGGCGACTACGCCAAGGCCCACGGCATGCGCCACCGGGTGCATGGCAAGATGCACAAATCCGTGGACGTGGCGAAGCTGCAGGAACGCCTCGGCGGCGCGGTCGGCGTCTGCTGCCAGAAAGTGTCGGAGGCCGAGGTCTTCGCCCGTGGCGGGATCAAGGACGTCCTGGTGTCGAACCAGGTGCGGGACCCGCGCAAGATCGACCGTCTGGCTCAATTGCCGAAACTCGGTGCGCGGACCATCGTCTGCGTCGATGACATCGACAACGTGGCCGAGCTGTCCGAGGCCGCCGTCCGCCACGGCACCACGATCGAATGTTTCATCGAGATGGATGTGGGCGCAGGCCGCTGCGGCGTGATCGGTGCGGAGAATGTGCTTGAAATCGCCCGCGCGATCGACGCTGCCGAGGGCCTCAAGTTCTCCGGCATCCAGGCCTACCAGGGCGCGATGCAGCACCTCGACAGCTACGACGACCGCAAGGCCAAGATCGACGCTGCCGTTGCCATGGTGCAGGAGGCCATCGACCTGCTGGAACCCGCTGGCCTCAAGCCCGAACTCGTCTCGGGCGGCGGCACCGGCAGCTACTATTTCGAGAGCAATTCCGGCGTCTTCAACGAGCTTCAGTGCGGCTCCTACGCCTTCATGGATGCCGATTACGGCCGAATCCTCGACAAGGATGGCAACCGCATCGACCAAGGCGAGTGGGAGAATGCGTTCTTCATCCTCACGAGCGTGATGAGCCACGCCAAGGCCGACAAGGCCATCGTCGATGCGGGCCTCAAGGCGCAATCGGTCGACAGCGGCCTGCCAGTGATCTTCGGGCGCGATGACGTGGAATACGTGAAGTGCTCCGACGAGCACGGCGTCGTGTCCGATCCGAACGGTGTGCTGAAGGTCAACGACAAGCTGCGCCTCGTGCCCGGCCATTGCGACCCGACGGCCAACGTCCACGATTGGTATGTCGGCGTGCGGAACGGCAAGGTCGAGGTGCTCTGGCCCGTCTCGGCCCGCGGCAAGGCCTACTGATTTCGAATTGCCTTCGGCAATCCGACCGGCTGGGGGGCTTTCAGCCCCCCAGACCCCCCTGAGAGTTTTTCCGGCAAGATGAAAGCAGGGTCGCGCGACGGCCCTCGGAGGTGTTTCATGATCATTGTTCCCGAACGCGAGATCCCTGATCTCATGACCCGTCAGGCCGCATTTGATGCGGTCGAGAAGGTCTTTGCCGCGATGGCAGCGGGCGACGCCTACAATTTCCCGGTCGTGCGCGAGGCCATCGGCCACGAGGATGCGCTCTACGGCTTCAAGGGCGGCTTCGACCGCGCCGGCCTGACCTTGGGCTTGAAAGCGGGCGGCTACTGGCCCAACAACCTCGAGAAACGGGGGGAGATCAATCACCAGTCGACCGTGTTCCTGTTCGATGCCGATACCGGCAAGGTCAGCGCAATGGTGGGAGGCAACCTGTTGACCGCGCTGAGGACGGCGGCAGCGTCAAGCGTCTCGATCAAGCACCTAGCGCGCCCGGACGCCAAGGTCATCGGCATGATCGGCGCGGGACACCAGGCGACGTTCCAGTTGCGCGCCGCGCTGGAGCAGCGGGCCTTCGAGAAGGTCATCGGCTGGAACTACCACCCCGAGATGCTGCCGAATATCGAGAAGGTCGCGACGGAGGCCGGCGTGCCCTTCGAAGCCGTCGATCTGCCCGGGATGGCCGAGGCCGACGTCATCATTACGATCACCTCCGCCTTCGCGCCGTCGCTGATGGCAGATCATGTCTCCCCCGGCACGCACATTGCCTGCATGGGCACCGACACCAAGGGAAAGCAGGAGGTCGAGGCCGCGCTCCTGGCACGCGCCACGGTCTTCACCGACGAGGTGGCACAGTCGATCTCTATCGGCGAGGCGCAGCACGCGGTGGCCCAGGAGCTGATCGCGGAAGGCGACGTCCAGCAGCTTGGCGCGGTCATCAACGGCAGCCATCCGGGGCGCACATCGGCGGAGGAGATCACGCTTTTCGACGGCACCGGGGTGGGGCTTCAGGACCTGGCCGTCGCGGCCTCGGTCGTGGACCTCGCCGTCGCACAGGGCATCGCCATCGAGGTCGATTTCTGACGGCCTGCACCATTCGGCGCATCAAGAAAGGGCGCGGCACCGGATGTGCCGCGCCCTTCTTCTTTGGTTTCAGATTTCTCAGCTACCGGTTTTCTGCAAGCTCCCGCTTCCGTGCCCGGACAGCCCGCCCGAGACCTCTTCGGTCGCTTCGTCCGCCAGTTCCTCCGGCAGCACGAGGTTCAGCACGATGGCGATGAAGGCCGCCGGAAGCAGGCCCGAGACCATCAGCACCCGCGCCCAGTCGGGTAGGTATTGCACCGCCGCGGGCTCCAACTGCAGGCCGAGGCCCACCGACAGCGCCACCGCGAAGATCACCATGTTCCGGCGGTTCCAGTTCACGTCCGACAGCATGGAGATGCCGGCCGCCACGACCATCCCGAACATGACGATCACGCCGCCGCCCAGAACCTCGATCGGGATCGTGCGGATCAACCCGCCGACCTTCGGCACCAGCCCGCAGACGATCAGGAAGATCGCGCCGCAGGTCACCACGTGGCGGCTCATCACGCCGGTCATGGCGATCAGGCCGACATTCTGACTGAACGAGGTGTTGGGGAAGCCGCCGAAGATGCCCGCAATCGCGGTGCCCAGACCATCGGCATAGGTCGCGCCCTGGATCTCCGTGTCGGTCGCCTCGCGACCTGCACCGCCCTTGGTGATGCCCGAGACGTCACCGACCGTCTCAACGGCCGAGACGAAGGCCATCAGGCAGAAGCCGAGGATCGCGGCGACGGAAAACTCGAAGCCGTAGGCGAAGGGCCGCGGCAGCGAGAAGGCGGCGGCGTTCTGCCACGACGATGCAATCGCCTCGACGCTCAGCATGTCGGTGAAGAAAAGCGCGTAGAGATAGCCGACGAGAAGCCCGATCAGCACCGCCGAGATCGACAGCATCCCGCGCGCGAAGAACTTGAACCCCAGCGTCACGAGCACAACGATCCCGGCCACGGTCCAATTGCCGAGCGATCCGTATTCCGGCGTCCCGATCGCAGGCACGCCACCGGCGGCATACTGGATGCCGACCTGCACCAGCGCCAGACCGATCATCGTCACGACAAGGCCCGTGACCAGTGGCGGCAGGGCAAACCGGATCTTGCCGATGAAGAGGCCAAGGCAGGCGTGGAACAGGCCGCCGATGATGACGCCGGTAAACAGCGCGGCGAGGGCATCGACCCCCTGCCCCGCCACAAGCGGGATCATGATCGGCAGGAAGGCAAACGAGGTGCCCTGCACGATGGGCAGCTTCGCCCCGACCGGCCCGATGGTCACGGTCTGCAGGAGCGTCGCGAGACCCGCGAACAGCATCGACATCTGGATCAGGTACAGAAGCTCGGGGAAATCCGGGCTGTTGGAGCCGAAGCCGAAGCCCGCCGCCCCCGCCACGATGATCGCGGGCGTCACGTTGGATACGAACATCGCCAGCACGTGCTGGATGCCGAGCGGCACGGCCTTGTGAAGCGGCGGCGTGTAGTTCGGATCGCGGAGCTGCTCCGGCGTTCCTATCGAAGTGTCGGCCATGTCGTGTCCCTCCCGGTATGGCGGTTTCAGATCAGCCCCGCGCTGGTGCACTCCTCTCCCGGCTCGACCGTGTACGGGGAGTCGAACCAGTGTTCCTGCAAGTTCGGCGTGGTGCCGATCCTGTCGACCACCGCGAACAGCGCCGGCGCATGAAGGGGCGTCAGGACGCCGTGCCAGGTGTTGCGGTGCAGATTGATGCCCTGGCCCGGTGCCGCCACGAAGGCGCGCGGCGTTCCGGGAGCGCCACGCTCGTCAGCGGCCACGATGACAAGGAACGGATGCGCCCCCATCGGGATGAAAGCCTGGCTCCCCTCGGGATGCCGCTCCACCATCTCGACCTTCACCGGCCATTCCACGATCTCGCTTTCGAAGATGCTGATCCCGGCGCGACCCTCCGGCCCGAAATCGAGCCGCGCGCGGTCGTGGAAGCGGCCACATCGGCCCTGGTTGATCATCTTGTCGGGCGTGCCCGTGGCTTCCAGCACGTCGCCGAACGGAGCGAACGCCTCGGCGCGCAGCGGGATCGCCGTGATGACATCGCTCATCCCAGCTTCTCCTTCAGGCGCAACTCGGCGATGCGTTCGACCTGCCGGCAGGCCTCGGCGAACTCGGTCTCGCGGTCGTTCTCGATCCGGCGGTGGAATGCATCGAGGATGCTGGCCTTGGTGTTGTCCTTGACGGCGATGATGAAGGGAAAGCCGTGGCGTTCGACATACCGCGTGTTGAGGTCCTGAAACGTCGCGCGCTCCTCGTCGGTCAGCAGGTCGAGCCCTGCACCTGCCTGCTCCGCCGTGCTCTCGGCGGTCAGCTTGCCCGCCGCGGCCAGCTTGCCCGCAAGGTCGGGGTGCGCGTTCAGAACGCCAAGGCGCTGGTCGGCACTGGCCGAGCGGAACACGCGGGCCAGCGCGTTGTGCACGCCGGCGGCGCTGTCATGCATCGGGCCAAGCTCCAGGTCGTGCGCGCCTTCCGCGATCCACGGCGAATGCTCGAAGATACCCCCGAACGCGGCCACGAAGGTCGCGCGGTCCATCTGCGACGGGCGCACGAAATCGCGCACCGGATGCTCCGCCGCCCAGTGGTCGGCGATCTGCTCACGCGTCGCGAACCAGACGCCGTCGTGCCCGCGCATGTAATCGAGCGCCCTTTGCAATGCCGCCGCGCGGCTGGGGCGACCGATCAGGCGGCAATGCAGCCCGATCGACATCATCTTCGGCGCGCCGGCCTCGCCTTCGGCATAAAGCACGTCGAAGGCATCGCGCAGCATGGTCTCGAAATCCGCGCCGGTCGTGAACCCGGCCTGGATCGCGAAGCGCATGTCGTTGCAATCCATCGTGTAGGGCACGATCAGCTGGTCCTTGCCCCCGGCCTTCACCCAATAGGGCAGATCGTCGGCATAGCTGTCCGCGACATAGGCGAGGTCCCCGACCTCCGCCGCCAGATCGACCGTGTTCATCGAGCAGCGCCCCGTGTACCAGCCACGCGGCGGGCTGCCGGTGACTTCCTCGTGCAGGCGGAACGCCTCGCGGATCTGCTCCCGCTCCTCGTCTTCGGCCATGTCCTTGTGCTCGATCCACTTCAGCCCGTGGCTGGCGATCTCCCACCCCGCGTCTTTCATCGCGGCGACCTGTTCGGGCGCGCGGGCGAGCGCGGTGGCGACGCCGAAGACCGTGATCGGGATATCCTTCAGGATCCGATGCACCCGCCAGAACCCGGCGCGGGCGCCGTATTCGTAGATCGATTCCATGTTGAAATGCCGCTGACCGGGCCACGGAGCCGCCCCGGTGATCTCGGACAAAAACCCTTCGGAGGCCGCATCCCCGTGCAGGATGTTGTTCTCGCCGCCTTCTTCGTAGTTCAACACGAATTGCACGGCGATCTTCGCGCCGCCGGGCCAGTTCGGGTTCGGAGGCGTTGCGCCGTATCCGGCCATGTCGCGGGGATAACGTTTCACGGGGTCGGTTCCTTTCCTTGCGCCTTGCATAAACCAGAAAATCCCACCCGTTTTTCAAATAAAACCGGAAAGAGCCTTCTGGCAGACGGGTTTTGAGTTCATAAGGGCTATCAGCCTAGAAACAGGGCATCGACTGGCCCGGCACAAGGGGAATCGCCACATGAGCGGATATCTGACAACCCATGTTCTCGACACCGCGCGGGGCTGCCCGGCCCCCGGCATCCGCATCGCGCTCTACCGCGTGTCCGGCAATTCCCACCGCAAGATCGCCGAGGCCGTGACGAACGACGACGGCCGTACCGACGCGCCGATCCTCGCACAGGCGGACTTCCAGACCGGCACATACGAGCTGATATTTTTCGCGGGCGACTACCTGCGCGCCACCGGGCAGGTCGAGGGCGAGACCCTGTTCCTCGACGAGGTCCCGATCCGCTTCGGCATGGCCGACGCGGAGGCGCATTATCACGTGCCGCTCCTCCTGTCGCCCTACGGGATGAGCACCTATCGCGGCAGCTGAACGCCGTCCTCCGCCTCGCGGATCAGGCGGCTGACCCGTTCGATCACGAATTCCATGAACAGGCGCGTCTTCGGGTCCTGCATCCGGCGGTGCGTGAACAGGCAGGCCATCTGGATCGGCTCGGGCGGGCTTTGCGTGGCCACCGGAACCAACGCTCCCGCCCGCAGATGATCGGCAATCTCGAACACCGGTTTCAAAGCGATCCCGTGTCCGCCTAGCGCCCAGTCTGTCAGCACGTCCCCATCGTCGGATTCGTATCGCCCCTCTGCCCGGAACCGTTTCGGCCCCTCCGCCGTCTGCAACCGCCAGCGAAACTCCGTCGCCCCCGGAAAGCGCAGGTTCAGGCATTCGTGCCCGCCCGCGAACAACTCCTCCGCCGAGGCCGGGTTGCCCCGTTCGGCCACGTAACCGGGCGACGCGCACAGCACCCGCTCCACGTCCGCGATCTTGCGGATGCGCAGGTTGCTGTCCTCGGGCTGGCCAAGGAAAAACGCCAGGTCCAGCCCCTCAGTCGTCAGGTCCACCTTCCGGTCGCTCAGGCGCAGGCGCAGGCTCACCTCCGGGTAGAGGCTCAGGAATTCCGGCACCTGCGGCGCGATCAGGCGACGCCCGACGCCCAGAGGCGCGGCCACATACAGCGCCCCTTTCGGGTTCTCGGTGATGTTGACGACCTGCGCCTCGGCATCCTCCACCGACTCGAGGATCTGCTTCGCACCGCTGTAGAACGCCTTCCCCTGCTCGGTCGGCGTCAGGCTCCGCGTGGTGCGCTGGAACAGGCGAACGCTCAAATGTTCCTCAAGCTGCGAGATCCGCGACGAGGTAACTGCCGGAGAAATACGCAGATCGCGCCCCGCCGCCGACATGCTGCCCAATTCGTAGACCCGCACGAAGGTTCGGATATTATCGAAATAGGACATCAGGGCATCATGCCGAATACCTGCCGCAAAACGCATCACCCGGCCCGTGGACATCCCTGATTTCAGGCAGGGCTGGGGGATACAGGTCTTTCGGCATGTGCTTTATTCGGCTTTTTTTGATGCTGCTTGGCTTTCAGTCAGGATACAGAAAGAATGCGCCGCCGGATAGAGTGTCCGCACCGGCGCAATTTCAAGGGGACTTGCCATGTTCGATCTTCTGGTCATCTGGGACTGGATCGCGTTTTCCGTGCGCTGGCTGCATGTCGTCACGGCGATGGCGTGGATCGGGGCGAGCTTCTATTTCATCGCGCTCGACCTGATGCTGAAGCCCAACGACGCCCTGCCCGAAGGCGCCTCCGGCGAGGAGTGGGAGGTGCATGGCGGCGGCTTCTACCACACCGTGAAATACATGGTCGCGCCCGCCCGGATGCCCGAGCATCTGACGTGGCACAAGTGGCAGAGCTATTCGACTTGGCTGTCGGGTGCGGCACTCCTGATGATCATCTACTGGGTGAGTGGCGAGCTGTACCTGCTCGATCCGACCAAGGCCGACCTGACACTCTGGCAAGGCATCCTGATCTCCGGCGCATCGCTGACGGTCGGCTGGCTGCTCTATGACCAGATGTGCAAATCGAAGCTCGCCGACTACCCGACCGTTCTGATGCTGCTCCTGTTCGTGATCCTCGTGGCGATGTCTTGGGGCTACAACCAGATCTTCACCGGGCGCGCCGCGCTCCTGCACCTCGGGGCCTTCACCGCCACGATCATGACGGCCAACGTCTTCTTCCAGATCATGCCGAACCAGCGCATCGTCGTGGCCGATCTCAAGGCAGGCCGCACGCCCGACGCGAAATACGGCAAGATCGCCAAGGTCCGCTCGACCCACAACAACTACCTGACCCTGCCGGTCGTCTTCCTGATGCTGTCGAACCACTACCCGCTGGCCTTCGCAACGGAGTATTCGTGGATCATCGCGTCTCTGATCTTCCTGACCGGCGTCACGATCCGGCATTACTTCAACACCATGCACGAGACCGGCACGGGCCCGCATTGGACATGGGGCGTGACGGTCGTGCTGATGATCGCCATCGCGTGGCTGTCCACGGCCGGCAACGGAGAGACCTGGGAGGAGGCCGAGGCCCGCGCACTGACCCCTTACGAGGAAAGCTTCGCCGCGTCCGAGCATTTCGCTGACGCCGCCAGCATCGTGATGGGCAACTGCTCCATGTGCCACGCGCGCGAACCCGTCTGGCCCGGCATCGCATGGGCCCCGCGCGGCGTGTATCTGGAAACCGACGGCGACATCGCCCGCCATGCCGAGCAGATCTACGTGCAGGCAGGCCTCAGCCACGCCATGCCGCCGCCAAACGCGATCTCCACCATGGACGCCGAAAGCCGTGCCGCCCTTGTGACGTGGTACCGCGACGTGACACGGTCCAGCCAGTAACCACACGACCCCGGGAACGCCGCATGCACCCTCTCCTGACCCAACAGACGATCGACGATTACCAGGCCCATGGCGCGACCGTGGTTCGCGGCCTTTTCCGCGATCAGGTCGAGCTTCTGCGCGAGGGCGTCGCCCGCAACATGGCCGAGCCCGGCCCCTATGCCGCCGAGAACCTCAAGGCGGGCGAAGGCGGGCGCTTCTTCGACGATTACTGCAACTGGACGCGCATCCCGGAATTCGAGCAGGCGATCGCGGCCTCCCCCGTCGCGCAGATCGCCGCCGAGCTGATGGGTTCGCAGACGGTGCAGCTGTTCCACGACCATGTTCTTGTAAAAGAACCCGGCACCTCCAAGCCGACCCCGTGGCATCAGGACGGGCCCTATTATTTCGTCGAAGGTCGCCAGACCGTCAGCTTCTGGTCCCCGCTCGACCCCGTCACCGACGCCACCCTCCGCTGCGTCTCCGGCTCGCACCTGTGGGAGAGGCCGGTGCTGCCGACCCGCTGGCTGGCCGAGGACAGCTTCTATCCGAACGAGCAGGATTACATGCCGGTCCCCGACCCGGACGCCGAGGGCATGGACATCCTCGAATGGGCGCTGGAGCAGGGGGATGCCGTCGCTTTCAATTTCATGTCCCTGCATGGCGCACGCGGGAACGAGACGACACGCCGACGCCGCGCCTTCTCGCTCAGGCTGGTGGGCGACGATGCCCGCTACGTCGAGCGCCCCGGCCGCACATCGCCGCCGTTTCCGGGCCACGACATGCAGCCCGGCCAGCGCCTGCGCGAAGACTGGTTCCCCTACCTGATCGGCGGCCCCGACGCCGCCTGACGGTAGCCCGGAAAACTCCAGTTTTCCGTATGGGATTTCTGCAGAAATCCCCGCCCGCGGCGGCGGGCGCGGAAAACGCGCGTTTTCCGACGCGCGGCGTCAGCCGCGCGCCCGCTCATCTCGCGCGGCGTCAGCCGCGCGCCCGCTCATCTCGCGCGGCGTCAGCCGCTCGGGCCGTCAGCTTTCCGGGTCCGCAAGCGACGACAGGATCGGGCAGTCCGGGCGATTGTCCCCGGCGCAACTCCTCACCAGGTCCCCCAGCGTCTCGCGCATCTCGGTCAGACCGGCGATCTTCGCGTCGATCTCCGCGAGGTGCTGCTCGGCGAGGGCCTTCACCTCGGCAGAGCTGCGCGCCTCGTCCTCGTAAAGCGCCAGAAGCACCCGGCAATCGGCGATGGAGAACCCCAGCGCCCGTGCCCGTCCCAGGAACGCCAGCTTGTGCAGGTCGCTCTCGCGGAAATGACGGTAACCATTGTCGCCCCGCTGCGGGCGGATCAGGCCGATCTCCTCGTAATAGCGGATCGTCTTGGGCGGAACGCCCGCCGCCTCGGCCACTTCACCGATGTTCATCACGCACCTCCACCGGCTGCACGCGCCGCAGGCGCAGCGCATTGGTCAGGACCGACACCGACGACAGCGCCATCGCCCCCGCCGCGAAAACCGGCGACAGCAGCAGCCCGAAGGCCGGGTAAAGCACCCCCGCCGCCACCGGGATGAGCGCAGTGTTGTAGGCAAAGGCCCAGCCAAGGTTCTGGCGGATATTGCCCATCGTCCGGCGCGAGATCTCGTGCGCATTCACCACCGCGCCCAGATCACCCGACATCAGCACCACGTCCGCGGCCTCCACCGCCACGTCCGTGCCCGTGCCGATGGCCAGCCCCACGTCCGCATGGGCCAGCGCCGGGGCATCGTTGATCCCGTCGCCCACGAAAGCCACGGTGCGCCCGTCACCGCGCAACTTGTCCAGCGCGGCGATCTTGCCGTCCGGCAAAACACCGGCCACCACGTCGTCGATGCCAAGCTCCGCCGCGATCGCCCGCGCCGCGCCCTCGCTGTCGCCGGTGATCATCGCCACCCGCAGACCGCGCGCGTGCAGCGCGTCGATGGCTGCCCGGCTCGACGGTTTCGCCGCATCCGACACCGCCAGAACGGCAACCGCCTGCCCGTTCATCGCGACGAACAGCAGCGTCTTGCCCGCAGCCGCGAAGCCCTCGGCCTGTTCAGCCAATGCATCGGTCGCGATGCCTTCGCGCGCCATCAGCCGCTCCGCCCCGATCAGGAGCGACGCGCCCGCCACCTCCGCCCGGACACCGTAGCCCGGGATCGCCTCGAACGCCGTGGGCGCGTCCAGCACCAGCCCCTCGGCCTCCGCCGCCCGCACCACCGCGTCGGCCACCGGATGCTCCGCCCGCGCCTCGACAGACGCCGCCAGCGCCAAAACATCCTCACGCGAGACATGTCCCACCAGCGCCACATCGGTCAGTTCCGGACGCCCTTCCGTCAGCGTGCCGGTCTTGTCGAAGGCGATGACGTCCACGTCCGACAACCTTTGCAAGGCGTCCCCCTTGCGGAACAGCACGCCCATCTCGGCCGCCCGCCCGGTGCCCACCATGATCGAGGTCGGCGTCGCCAGACCCATGGCACAGGGGCACGCGATGATGAGCACCGAGACGCCGGCCACCAGTGCAAAGCTCAGCGCCGGGTCGGGGCCGACCAGCAGCCAGACCAGCACCGTCAGCGCGGCAAGCCCCATGACCGCCGGGACAAAATACATCGTGACCTTGTCCACCAGCGTCTGGATCGGCAGCTTGGCGCCCTGCGCCTCCTGCACCATGCGGATGATCTGGGCGAGCGCCGTGTCCGCCCCCACCCGCGTCGCGCGGAACCGCAGGCCACCGGCCCCGTTGACCGTGCCACCCGTGACCGGATCGCCCGGGGCCTTGTCGACCGGGATCGGCTCGCCGGTGATCATGCTCTCGTCGACATGGGACGTGCCCTCGATCACCTCGCCATCCACGGCGATCCGCTCGCCCGGACGCAGGACCAGCACGTCACCCACCACGATCTCGTCGATCGGCAGGTCGAGTGTCGCCCCGTTCCGCTCCACCCGCGCCTCGCGCACCTGAAGGCCCACAAGCCGTTGGATCGCGGCCCCCGTGCGACCCTTCGCGCGAGCCTCGAGATATCGGCCCACGAGGATCAGCGTCACAATCACCGCCGCCGCCTCGAAATAGACCGCGCGGGACATCTCCGGCAGCGCGCTCGGCACGAACGTGGCCACCAGCGAATAGCCATAAGCCGCCAGCGTGCCCACGGCGACGAGCGAATTCATGTCCGGCGCGCCCTTCAGCAGCGCCGGCACACCCTTGGCATAGAACACCCGCCCCGGCCCGATCAGGACCAGCGTCGTCAGCGCCCACTGGATCAGCCAGCTGGTCTGCTGCCCGATGGTCGACCCGATCAGGTGGTGAAAGGCGGGGATCATATGCGCGCCCATCTCCAGCACGAAGACCGGCAGCGTCAGCGCCGCGGCAATCCACATGCGCCGCCCCGCTTCATCCGCTTCCGCCGCCTTGCGCGCCCCCTGGTCCACAGGGGCCTCGGCCTGCTCCAGCGTGCCCGGATAGCCCGCCTTCGTCACCGCCTCGGCCAGCGCCTGGGGCGATACCGCGCCTTCCGCGATGCGCACCGTCGCCGTCTCGGTGGCGAGGTTGACCGCCGCGCTGACCACGCCCGGCACAGCCGCAAGCGCCCGCTCGGCCCGGCCCACGCAGCCCGCGCAGGCCATTCCGTCGATGCTCAGCCGCACCTCCTGCGTCGCCGCCGGATAGCCCAGTGCGGTCAGCGCCTCGACCGCACCCGACACCTGATCCGGCCCCTCCGCGTCGAAGCGCGCCTCTTCCGTGGCAAGATTGACGCGCACGTCCCGCAGGCCCGGAAGCGCCGCCAACGCGCGCTCCACCCGGCCCACGCAGGACGCACAGGACATGCCGGTGACGTGTAATGCATAGCTCATCTGGTGATCCTCGACTCAGCTCTTGCAGGTCAAATGGGGGTTCCAGTCACTGGAAGGTCAAGCCCCGGCCGAAAAAAGACCGCCGATTGCCTCCAAGTTCACTTCGCCGTAATCCGGAGCCGGACGAAACGGGAGAGCATCGTGACATTGTACCTCGGCATCGACATCGGCACCTCCGCGGTCAAACTCTGCCTCTCCGATGCCGATGGTGCCGTGGTGGCGACCGCGGATTCGGCGCTGAAGGTGCAATCGCCCTTCCCTGGCGCCAGCGAACAGGACCCGGCCGCCTGGATCGGCGCGGTCGGCCGCGCCACGGCAAAGCTCGACGCCGGTCATCGCGCGCGGGTCAGCGCCATCGGCCTTTCGGGCCAGATGCACGGCGCGGTGTTGCTGGACCAGAGCCTGTCCCCGATCCGCCCCGCGATCCTGTGGAACGATAGCCGCTCCACTTCCGAATGCGCCGAACTGGAGGCACGACTGCCCGAGGTCGGCCAACTGACCGGCGTGCCACCGATGCCCGGCTTCACCGCGCCCAAGCTGATGTGGGTCGCCAAACACGCGCCCGAGGATCACGCGCGCATCGCCCATGTCTTGCTGCCCAAGGATTACATCGGCCTCTACCTGCATGGCGAATTGGTCAGCGACCCGTCGGATGCCGCCGGAACCTGCTGGTTCGACCAGCAGGCGCGCGACTGGTCGGCCAAGGCCTGCGCCGCCTCCGACACTGATCCGTCATGGCTGCCCCGCGTGCTCGACGGCAGCGTGATCGCCGGTCATTTGCGGGCAGAGGCGGCCGAGGCGCTCGGCCTGCCCGTCGGTATTCCCGTGGCCGCCGGGGCCGGTGACGGCGCGGCCGGTGCCGTCGGCATCGGGGCGGTTGCCCCCGGCGACGGCTTCGTGTCGCTCGGCACATCGGGCCAGCTTTTCGTGACCACGGGCGGCTACCGCCCGAACCCCGACAGCCGCATCCACGCCTATGCCCATACCCTGCCGGACCTCTGGTTCCAGATGGCCGCGATGCTGAACGGTGCGCGCCCCATGGCATGGCTGGCCGAATTCCTCGACCGCCCGATTGCCGAGCTTCTGGCCGAGGCGGAGGACGCGAAACCGGGGCCCATTTTCCTGCCCTACCTCACGGGCGAACGCACACCCCATGGCGATGCCGACATCCGCGCGGGCTTCTGGGGTCTTTCGGAAGGCACGACGCAAGGCGCCATGATGCGCGCGGTGGTCGAAGCCATTGCCTTCACCTTCGCCGATGCACAGGCCGCGCTGGCAGCGGCCGGAACACGGCCGGACCAACTGCTCGCCATCGGCGGCGGCACCCGCAGCGATTTCCTTCTGCAAATGATCGCGGACGTGATGGGCGTGAAGCTTGGCCGGTCCAATGGCGCCGATGTCGGCCCGGCCCTTGGCGCGGCGCGTCTGGCGCAGATCGCCACCGGCGCCGACGTGGCCGAAGTCGCGAAGAAGCCCGAGGTCTCGCGCTGGTTCGCACCCGACGCCGCGCGCGCCGAAACCATCGCCCCCCGCCTCGCAGGCTACCGCGCGCTTTATCCTGCGCTGAAATCCGTAAATGCCGCGATGCGCTAGCCAAACGGAAATCAAAGTGAACCATTGAGGACCCCGCGCGTTGTCGGTCAAACCAACGAAGGGGACCTGAACCATGTCGAAAACCATCCTGATCACCGGCGCCTCCACCGGCATCGGCGCCGCCACCGCCCGCGCCGCCGTCGCGGAGGGCTACAATGTCGCCCTCATCGCCCGCTCCGAAGACACCCTGAACGACCTCGTCGCAGAACTTGGCGAAGACAATGCGCTCGCCATTCCCTGCGACGTCACCGACGTCCGCGCCCAGACTGCCGCCTTCGAGGCAGCGCACGCCCGCTTCGGCCAGATCGACGCGGTCTTCGCCAATGCTGGTGTCGGCGCGTCGGCCAAGGGAACCGAACAAGGCGACATCGACAATTTCCGCACCATGATCGACGTGAACATCTTCGCGCTGACCGTGACCTGCAAACTCGGCATTCCCTACCTGAAGGAGAATGGCGGCGACCTCGTGCTCACCGGCTCCCGCGCGGGCCATGCGACCCTGCCCGGCTCGGTTTACGGCGCGACCAAGTGGTTCGTGCGCGGCTATGCCCAGAACCTCGCGGCCGAGCTGGAAGAGACCGGCGTGCGCGTCACCAACGTGAACCCCGGTATGGTCGACACGCCTTTCTTCGACGAGCCGAAGCCCGACGCGCTCAAGCCCGAGGACATCGCCCGCGCCGTGATCTACGCGATCACCCAGCCCGAGCATGTCTCCGTGCCCTCGATCCAGGTTTACCCCCGGCGTTAAGGCGCATACCCCATCGCGGCCGACAGGCTGGCAGCGGCGCGCATCACCGCGTCTGCCAGCCGTTCGGTCTCGGAGGGCTTCACCCGGCTGACCGGCCCGGAGACGGACAACCCCGCCACCGCTACCCCGCTGAAATCGAAGATCGGGGCCGCGATACAGCGCATCCCCTCGGTCTTCTCCTCGTCGTCGATCGCGTATCCCCGCGCCCGCGTCGCCTCCAGATCGGCGCGCAGCGTATTCGGCTCGACCAGCGTGTTGTCGGTGAACCTGTCCAGCGGTGCGGTGGCGATCAGGTGCGACAGCCGGTCGTCACTCATCTGCGCCAGCAACGCCTTCCCGATGCCCGAGGCATGCATCGGCGACAGCGTGCCGGGCGGAAAGAACGCCCGGATCGTCGCCGGCGTCTCCACCTGGCCCACGAAAAGCACATGGGTGTCGCGCGCGATCCCGAGGTTCGCGGTCTCGCCCGTCTGCTCCATCAACTGTCGCATCACCGGGCGCGCCCGCTCCTGCAACGAGGTGCGTTGCAGATACCGCGCGCCGATCACGAAGGCCTGCGCGCCCACGTGCCACGTCTGCCGCGCCTGGTCGAACTCCACCAGCCCCCGCCCCTCCAGCGTCACCAGCACCCGGTAGACCGTCGCCGCCGATTGCCACAGCTCCTTGGCCAGCGCCGACAGCGTCGCACCGGGCAGGGTCGAGAGATGCTCGAACACCTCCATGGCGCGATCCAGCGACTTGATCGTGTTCTGGGCCGTCTTGTCGTGCCACCCCCTCGGACGCCCCCGCGCCCGCCGCGACGGGGCTTGTTCCTCATCGGCCATCGCTGCTCTCCATGGAAAATCTGAAAAACGCTTTCGACAGTCGAAAAACAGGACGGGGTTTTTTGCCCCCTCACAGCCCCTTCCATAGCATTCATGAAAAATCTTTTCAATTTTTCCCTATGCGCGCGCGTTGACGCAGCTTCCCACTTCCCAAGTTCCGGAATCCCGGTATCCTTTTGCAAGGGAGAGTTCGGGAGGGACCAACACCATGGGCGACAAGCCTTGGACGGCGTTTTATCGCCCCGGTGCGCGCACCGAGATCGAGACACCGGCCTATCGCACCCTGGGGGACCTGATCGGCTCGGTGGCCGAGACCTTCGGCAAATCCCCCGCCTTCACCTGCTGCCTGCCCAACGGCATGAACGGCACACTCTCCTTCGCCCAGGTCGACGAGATGTCGGACGCCTTCGCCGTCTACCTGCGCGAGGTTGCGGGCCTGAACGCGGGCGACCGGGTCGCCGTTCAGATGCCCAATTGCCTTGGCTTCCCCGTCGCGGCCTTCGGCGTCCTCAAGGCGGGCTGCGTGTTGGTCAACGTGAACCCGCTCTACACCGCCGAGGAGATGGCCAAGCAATTCGAAGACGCCCGCCCCCACGCGCTCGTCATCATCGACCTCTTCGCCGACAAGGTCCGCGCCGCCACCAGGGGTCACGCGATCCCCAATATCATCGTCACCCGCGTGGCCGAGTTCTTCCCCGCCGCCCCGCGCGGCATCGTCGGCCTCGTGCAGAAATACTGGGACCGCTCCGTCAAACCGATCGAGATCGCCCATATCCGCCTGCCCGCCGCGCTGGCAGCCGGCCGCAGCCACCGCGACCGCGATACCATCGAGGTCGAGAAATACCACCAGGCCGTCCAGCCCGACGATGTCGCCGTCCTGCAATATACCGGCGGCACCACCGGCGTGTCGAAAGGCGCGATGCTGACCCACCGCAACCTCGTCGTGAACATGGAACAGACGATGGAGCTTGTGGAGGGGCTGGAAAAGGGCCGCGAAGTCGCCCTGACCGCGCTGCCGCTCTACCATATCTTCGCCTTCACGGTGAACCTTCTCGGCTTCTACTGGCTCGGCGCGCGCAACATCCTGATCCCCAACCCGCGCCCGCTGTCGTCGCTGAAACGTGCCTTCGAGAACTACAGGATCACCTGGATGAGCGGCGTGAACACGCTCTTCAATGGCCTCACGAACGAGATCTGGTTCACCGACAGCCCGCCGCGCCACCTCAAGTTCTCCTCCGCAGGCGGCATGGCGCTGCAATCCTCCGTCGCGAAACGCTGGCGCGAGATCACCGGGTCCGAGGTCGTGCAGGGCTACGGCCTGACCGAAACCTCCCCCGTCCTGACGTTCGAGCCGGTCGGCAAGGGCCGCGAGGGGACCATCGGCGTGCCCGTCCCGTCGACCGAGATCGTCATCATGGATGATGCGGGCAATCTCCTGCCCATCGGCGAGACCGGCGAGATCGCCGCGAAGGGCCCGCAGATCATGAAAGGCTATCTCGACAAGCCAGAGGAGACGGCGAAGGTCATGAAGGGCGACTATTTCCTGACCGGCGACATCGGCCTGATGGACCCGGACGGCTACATCCGCATCGTCGACCGCAAGAAGGACATGGTCGTCGTCTCTGGCTTCAACGTCTACCCCAACGAGGTCGAAGACGTGCTCGCCGCCCATCCCGCCGTGGCCGAGGCCGCCGTCATCGGCGTGCCCGACGAGGCCAGTGGCGAGGCGGTGAAAGCCTTCGTCGTGCTCAAGGATCAAAGTGTCACGCCTGAGGCGATCCGCGCCTACGCCAAGGACCATCTGACCCCCTACAAGGTCCCGAAACGGATCGAGATCCGCGACGAGCTGCCGAAATCCAACGTCGGCAAGATCCTCCGCAAGGACCTGCGCGCAGCCGAGATGAAGGGGGCCTGAGCCATGGTGAACGAATTTACCCAGACGATGCTCGGCATCATGGTTGCCGTCATCATGCTCGGCATGGGTGCCTCCCTCACGCCGCGCGACTTCTACCTTGCGCTCAAGCGCCCCTACGGCCTGATGATCGGCGTCATCAGCCAATACGGCATCATGCCACTCTTGGGTTTCTGCCTCGCGCTTCTGCTGACCGTGCCGGAACCCATCGCGCTCGGCATCCTCATCATGGCCTGCATGCCCGGCGGCACCACCTCGAACATCTTCACCTATTTCTCCAAGGGCAACCTGGCGCTCTCGGTCCTGATGACCGTCACCTCCACCGTCACCGGCGTGGTGATGATCCCGCTGATCCTGCTGCTCTATGCCGCCGCCCTCGACCTGGAAATCCCGAGGGAGGATCTCATCTCCGTCCTGATCGTCCTGCTGGTGCCCGTCGCCATCGGCATGACGATCCGCAAACTCAACGCCAACGCGGGCGCGGTGATCGAATTCGGCGGCTCGATCCTCGCCGTCTTCTTCATCTTCTTCATCGCGGCCACCTGGATTCCGCAGAACTGGCAATTCCTGATGGACACGACACCCGCGACCTATGTCGCGGCCATCGGCCTTGGCCTCGTGGGCATCACCATAGGCTACCTCTTCGCCAAGGCCCTGCGCCTGCACCCCCGCAACGCCCGCACCGTGGCGCTCGAGACCGGCATCCAGAACGGCCCTCTGGCCATCGCGATCATCGTCTTCACCTTCCCGCCCGAGACCCAGCAGTCGATCATGGCCGTGCCCGCACTCTACTCGCTCTTCATCGTGATCGTCAGCACGCTCGTGACCCTCTTCTTCCGACGCGCCAACACCGCCGCCGAGCAGAAAATGCCCGACAGCCTCCTTTAACCCCGCATTAAGGTTAACGCGCCCGCCCTGCATCGCCGCGCCCTACCCTTCATCTTGCCAGAAAAACCTCCCGCGGAGCGCCCCGCAAGCCCCGCAAGCGCGACGCCGGCCGTGGTTCCCTCCGCCCCCACATCCATGCTATCCAAGGCGAAACACCGGCCAACCCGGGGACCGAAGGGCACACGTGCAGCACCTGAAGAACCACTCAAAACACGGTGAAATCCTCGCCGTGTCGATGATGAAGGACGAAGCCCCCTTCCTTCTGGAATGGTTCGCCCATCACCTCGCCGTGGGCTTCACGAACATCCTCGTCTACACCAACGACTGCTCGGACGGCACCGACACCATGCTGATGCGGCTGGAGGAGCTTGGCCTCGGCCACCACCGCCGCAACGACATCCCCGAGGGCATCAAGCCGCAGCCCTCCGCCCTGAACTACGCGCAGGCCGAACCCGTGGTCCGCGCCGCCGACTGGGTGCTGGTCTTCGACGCCGACGAATTCCTCTGCATCCGCCACCCCTCCCATTCCGTCGAAGGCCTGATCGACGACGCGGTGGCGCAAGACGCCAACGGCATCGTCATCACCTGGCGCATCTTCGGCTCTGCCGGCGTGGTGGACTGGTCCCGTGATCCCGTGACCGAGCAATATACCCGCGCAGCACCACCCCTCTGGAACAAGGGCTGGGGCGTCAAGACCCTCTTCAAGTTCGACCATCGCTACTGGAAACTCGGCATCCACCGCCCCTCGATCAAGAACAAGTGGCTCGAGACCGACTTCCCCGACAGCGTCAAATGGCTCAACGGCTCCGGCCGCCCGATGGAGGATTACTTCAAGTTCCGCGGCTGGCGCTCGATCCGCCGCACCCTCGGCTACGACTGGTGCCAGATGAACCACTACGCCGTGAAATCCGTCGACAGCTACGCCGTCCGCAAGTTCCGCGGCAACGTGAACAACAAGAAAGACAAGTACAACGCCGATTACTGGTCGCTTCAGGACCGCAACGAGGTGGAGGATCAGACCGCCCTGATCCACGCCGAAAAACGCGCCAAGATCATGGCCGAACTCCTGAAAGACCCGGTCCTCAACGAGCTGCACTTCAAGGCCCTCGAACGGGTCGAAGCCCGCCTCGACGAATACCGCCAGACCGAAGCCTACATCCAGCTCCGCGACAGCCTCGTGGAGGCCGGCCAGGTTCCGATCACGCAAGTGGAGGCCAAGCCCCCGCAGGCCCGCGACCCCGCCAAGATCGCCGCCCTGATGAGCCGCGTCGAAAAGGAAACCGCCGACAAACCCATCGAGGAACGGCGCAACGAAACCGTCGCCGGATGGGCCGCGGCGGACGGCGACCCCTATCTCGAAGACATCGACATCTCAGGCGAGATCGGCCTCGAATGGGTCGCCAACCACGACATCGACCTGCCCGCCGACCCCCGCGTCTTCTCGCCCGAAAGCCTCGACGTCATCCTGCTCGGCCGGTTCGAACGCCGCCACGCCCGCAACATCGCGGGCTATCTCGAAGGCTGCCCCCGCGTGCTGGAAATCGGCGGCGGCGTGGGCTTCATCGGCATGCGCACCGTCAAGATTTCCGAGGGCCTGACCTACATGGTCCACGACAGCCGCAAGGCACTCATCGACTACGGCAAATCCCTTGCCGAGCGTGCGGGCCTTGGCGACACCTCGCGGCTGAAGTTCACCGATGGCCCGCTGATCATCGACGGCAAACCCATCGGGCTCCAGGCCTATATCTCCGACTTCAACCCCACCGCACTGCGCCTCGCCCGGACCGCCGACGTGCCCGCCGAGACCCTTGCGCAGATCGAAATGCCCAATGTCGCCCGCGTCGTGATCCCCGTCGTCTCCGACGAGCAAGCCGAAGACTACCGCGCCGCCTACACCCCGGTGCTCGAAGCCAAGGGCTTCCGCGAAGACGCCGAGCGCGCCACCTCCGGCTCGTTGCAATTCGACCGGTCCGAATGACAAAACCGGGCTTTCAAAGCGCCCGCCCCTTGGCATAGCCTGAGCGCGGGCGAGAAGGGGCAACACCGTGGCAGACACTCCCGAAGACGAAGCGCTGACCGCGTCGCATGGCGTCGTCCTGCGCGCGAAAAACGGGGACGTGATCCGTTACGATCCCACCGGCCTCGTGCTGCGCCTCTCGGACAAGGTCGTCGAAGACCTCGCCCTGCGCCTGCCCGAGCGCGGCGTCGCTGCCCCGGCCATCGCGCGGAACGTCGAGGCCACCGACCCGCCCGAAGGCGTGGACGGCTGGAACGCCCGACGCGACGGCGACTGGATCCGCTTCACCGCCCGCCTGAGGGGCGCGCAAGGCACCCGCGATTTCCGCCAGCACATCGACGGCGGCGACATCATCGCCGACACCAACGGCCCGGTCCTCGGCATTCTCGGTATCGGCGGCGCGCGTGCGGCGCTGGCCAATCAAGGCGGCGCCGACTTCCCCCATCACATCGTCGCCCCCGCCGATGACATCGGTGCCGTGGGTCATGCGGGGGTGGAGGCCGCCGCGAAAACCGACCGTCTCGAACACCTCCGCGAGATGACACATGAGGCGCTCGTCGCGCAGACCGTGCTGCATTGGCGGATGGCGGATTACGGCCCGCTGCCCCTGTTCTTCACCCGGGTCGAGACCGACGGCGCCGCCACGGCCGCTGATCTCGCCACCGGGCGGGCTGTGGAAAACCTGTTGATCAATGCCGCAAATCTGAAAGCTTCCGCCGATCTGATGGGCAAGAAAGCCAAGGTTCTGTGCGTTTCTCTCGATTTCGCGCTTGAAGATCATTCGGCCACGGCAACGGATTATCGCGACGGGATGCTCGCCACGATGGAGGCGATTTCCGCCGGCCTCTGGTCCCTCGGCTTCGACCGTCCCCTCTTCGTCTCGCGCTTCGAATCCGGCCTGCCGGACGTCGCCCCCCAGCCCGCGCTCGACGGCCAGTGGGAGCTCAGCTGGAACCACGGCGACCACCGCCTGATCCACTCCGCCCCCGCCTACATGTTCGACCTCGACACCTACGACCGCCCGACCGAGGCCGCCCGAATCCAGCAGGCCGAGATGACGGCCCACGCCATCGCCAATGCCGCGACGTGGAAATGCCCGACGCTGCATCTCGCGGAGCTTGAGGGCAAAACCCTCCGCGTCACCGCCCGCGCCTCTGGCCCGCTCACCCTCGACAGCGCCGAGGGCTTCGGCCTCACGGGCTGCGAGAACGGTGCACAGATCACGGATATCGCCATTGCGAAAGACGACCCCCAAGCGATCCTCCTGAACCTCGACAAGGTCCCCGAAGGCGCGGGCCTGCGCCTCGCCTATGCCTGCGCCGGTCAGCCGCGCGGATACCTGCGCGACGACTGGTCCGACGACAGCACAACCGGCGTCATCCTGCACCGCTACGCTCTGCCCGCGCATCTCCCCGTCACCGGGGGCCGCCATGCTTGACCTGCCCGAGGCCCTGCCCGAAGGCGCGCTTTGCGCCGCCACGCCCTCCGCCCTTCCCGCGCTGGCCGGGGCGCTCTGGTGGCACGGCAGTCCCCAGACGATGCGGACCGATGCCACCGGCGCGGTCACGCAATGGGAGACGCAAGGCAACGGCCCCGCCGCCCACCCGACCGAACCCAACGCCGGCAACGGCCAGATCGGCGAGGCGGATGACCTCTTCGGCCTGCAATGCCGCGCGCAGGTCCATTGCGGCATGGTGGCCGAAGGCGTCACACCCGACGCCGCGACCAGCACCCTTGCCGTCCGTTTCTACACCCCGCCGGGCGAGGAGGCCCGCACACTCCTGACGCTGAACACCGGCGACAATTACGTCTTCCTGTCGGAGACGGCGGGCACGCTGACGGCCAAGGACGATCAAGGCCTTGCCTCGATCGACCTTCCCATCTCGTCGCAGGATGCGCCGCGCCTTGCGATCGTGTCTCTCTTCGGCGACCAGCTTGCCCTGTCGGCCGGCGACACCCGCGCCGACGGACGCGCGCCCACCGGTATTCTCAAGGGTGCGGCGGACCTGTTCATCGGCTGCCGCAACCACCGCCCCAAGCTGCTCAAGACCATCGGCGGCGCGCTGATCCTCGACGTCTGGATGTTTCCGGGCCGGGCGCTGCTGCATGAACCCGACGCACCTGAGCTGAAAGCCCTCAAGCGCCACCACCTCTGGGCCGCGTCATGAGCCTGCCGCGCGACGGGAATATCTGCGTCATCTGGGTCGATGACATGATCGACGTCTTCACATGGCGTCACACCTTCGGCCTGCCGATCCAGACGCCGCATCTCGACCGCCTGATGGCTGAAGGCGTGCGCTTCACCAACGCCTACGCCACCGTGCCCCTCTGCGCGCCGTGCCGCGCGGAACTGGCCACCGGCCTGTCGCCCTTCCGAACCGGCCTCGTCGATCTCAACCGCTTCTGGCGCGACGTCTATCCCCCTGAAAAAGCGTGGCAATACGATCTCCGCCGGGCGGGCTTCTACAATTTCACCACCGGCAAGGTGGACAGCAATTACAAGCCAATGCCCGAGGAATACCGCCGCATCCTCTTCCACGAGGAGCCTGAGGCGAACGACGAAGGCCGCCGCAAGGGCGTGCACGCCTACCTGGATCGCGGTCCGGGCATCAAAGGCGTGAACCACCCCAACGACAAGGGCGAATACGACCACACCTTCTTCGACTACCAGGTCGCGCAGAACGCCATCCACCACCTCGGCCGCGCCGATCCGTCGAAGCGCCATCTGATCCAGCTCGGCTTCAAGCACCCGCACTACAACCTCGTCGCACCCGACCGGTTCTATGCGCAATATGATCCGGCCGAGATCGTCTGGCCCTCCATCGCCAGCCCCGAGGATTACTTCGGCCCCCAGCCCGGTTTCGCGGTCTACGAGGCCGCCTATATCGCCAACGGCCAGTGGACGCCCGAGAAGGCCGGGGACGAGGCCTGGCGGCAGGTCGTCCGCGCCTATTTCGCCTGCATCTCCCACGTCGATCACGAGATCGGTCGCTTCATGGACGCCCTCCGCGCCTCACCGCTCGCCTCCAACACCACCGTCATTTTCCTCAGCGACAACGGCTTCAACCTCGGCAACCACGACAGCTTCCACAAGATGAGCCAATGGGATTCGGCGGCCCACGTCCCCCTCGGCCTCTGGCACGCGGACCTCGAACCGCAGGAAATCGACCTCCCCGTCTCGCTCCACAATGTGCCCAAGACGATCATGGACCTCGCAGACCTCCCGCCGCGTCCCGACTGGACCTCCGGCCAATCCCTCCTGCCGCTGATCGAAGGCACCGGCACCTACGACCGCTCCAAATCGCCCATCACCTGCGTCTTCGGCACCCTGTCCGTCCGCCCCTCCGTCGACGGCTTCAGCCAGTACCGCTACTTCCGCTACCCGAATGGCGAGGAACACGTCTACGACCTCGTCGCCGACCCCGGCGAGACCACCAACATCGCCGCCACCGCCCCCCTCGACACCCTCCGCGATGAACTCACCCGCGGCGCGCTCGACCTCGGCCTCGACCTGCGCGGGTTCGAGAACCCGGCTGACGGCGTCAACGCGATGATGGCGGTCGACGGCTCCGTCGTTCTGGCCGGGGGCCGCGCCGACAACGATTACTGGGCCTACGGCGCCGATGCCGAGAAGATCGTGGAGGAGAAGGACGGCGGCACGGATACCCTCTGGTACATGGCCGGCCCCGACGATTATGTCCTCCATGTCCCCGCGAACATCGAG
This sequence comes from Rhodobacterales bacterium HKCCE4037, assembly GCA_015689645.1. Taxonomy (GTDB): domain Bacteria; phylum Pseudomonadota; class Alphaproteobacteria; order Rhodobacterales; family Rhodobacteraceae; genus Gymnodinialimonas. Next base: position 121,273 of record WVSM01000006.1, on the reverse strand, counting down.
AAAATCCGCATCGCCACCGTCGTCTCCCGGCAGGAGGACGGCGCCGGAAAGGGCCCCCAGACCGAAGGCAAGCGCATCCGCATCGTCGCCCATCCCGACAGCCCGATCGAGTTCGAGACCTCCGAGCGGGTCGAGGTCGACGTCACCGGCTCCGGCGGCGACGACATCATGATCGGGCCGAAACACGGCTCCGCCACCTTCTACGGCGGCGCGGGCAATGACACGATGATCGCCATGGCCAAGCAGGCCAACCGCCGCCACGCCTTCTACGGCGAGGCCGGGAACGACACGCTGCACGGCGGGCCGGGCCGCGATACGCTCGACGGCGGCACCGGCGACGACGTGATCTACGGCAACAAGGGCCGCAACCACATCTACGGCGGGCACGGCAACGACGTGATCCACGATGGCGAGGGCGCGTCGACCATCGACACCGGCCCGGGCCGCAACACCCTGACGCTAGGCGAAGGCGACCACGAGGTCACCGTCGGCGCGGGCGTCACCCACATCACGCCGGAACCCGGCGCCAAGACCTTCCGCCCCGCCTACGGCGGCGTCACGGTGATCGACGGCTGGACCGCCGAGCAGCGCTACGACCTCGGCGCCTGGCCCGCCCCGCCGGTCGTCACGCGCAACGGCGAAACCGTCCGCCTCCGCTGCGGCCTCTCGATTGTCGAGATCAAGGGCGTCCCCGAAAACACCGACATCACCCCCCAACTCACGTAGGGTGCACATTCATTGTGCACCTTTGAGGGCACATTCATCCCGCCACACCCCGCCGCCCGTAGACCGGGCCTCGGCCCGGGACCGCAGCCTCACGCCACCTTCGCCGCCACGGGCAACCGCATCACCATCCCGGCGATCTCGTCGAGACCCTCGACCGACGGCTTGCAGGCCGCGTTCTGCGACATGCCGAAATTCGCGGGGTCCTTCATCGCCGCCGCCAAGGCCGCCACCTCGACCCCCGCACATTCCGCCGGCAACTCCGCCGCGATCCCGCACTCCCGCATCAGCGCCGACAGCGCGCCGGGCAAGGCCGAGGCCTCCCGCGCGCCGCCCAAAGCCTCCGCCGCCAAAGCATAATTCTCCGCCCCCTCGGGCCGCTCCACCAGCCACGGCATCGCGACCTCGAGGCCCAGCCCCGTCGCCAGCCCGTGATGCACCCGCGCCAGCGAGCCGATCGCGTGGCTGATGTTGTGCCCCATATGCGTATTGCAATTGTGCAGCGCGAGGCCCGCCACCATGCTCCCCCACAGCACCTTGCCGCGCACTTCCACGTCCGACCCATCGGCCACGGCTTTCGGCAGGTATTCCCGCAGGATGCGCAGCGCCTCCAGCCCGAACAGCAGCCCCGCCGGGCTCGTCGTCCGCGCGGTCGAGCCCTCCAGCGCATGGGCCACCGCGTCGATCCCCGTCCACGCCGTCAGATGCGGCGGCAGGCTCAGGGTCAATTCCGGGTCCAGCACCGCTTGCGTGAACAACAATTCCTCGCCCCAGAACCAGCCTTTCGAGCCATCCGCCCGCGACACGACCGACGTCCGCGTGACCTCCGATCCCGTCCCGGCGGTTGTCGGAATGGCGATGGAGGGCAGACGGTCGGCCGGCAAAGGCTTCGCGGCCAGGTCGAACACCTCCGCCGCCTCGCCGCATTTCGCAATGGCGGCGACCAGCTTGGCCGCGTCCATCGCCGCCCCGCCCCCCATGCCGATGATAAGCTTGGCGTCGCTCTCCCGTGCCTTCACGCAGAGCGCATCGATCAAGGCCTGCTTCGGCTCCCCCGCCACATCAGCGGCCAGCACATGCGCGATCCCGGCCTTGGCCAGCCCCTTGGTCAGACGCTCCGTCACGCCCAGCTCCGCCAGCATCGCATCCGCCACGATCAGCACCGGCCCGCCGCCCATCGCCGCGACCAGCTCCGGCACCTTCCTCAGCCGCCCCGCCCCGAACGTCACCGGAGGCTGCCCGCCCATGTTGAATACCCGCATGTCCCTCTCCCTGTCGCGCCGCCGGTTCCGGCTGGCGGTGTCTTTTCGGATCACAGACAACCCCGGATCACGTCCCTTCGCAAGCAGAGGCGTTACGTCCGAAACACGTAGGGTGCACATTCATCGTGCACCTGCGAGAGCACATTCATGGAGCACCGTCTCGGTACCCGTAGGGTGGACTCAACCCACCAATCTGTAGACCGGGCTTCAGCCCGGTGGCACAACGCCCGCCACCAACAACCCCGCCCCGCTTTCGCCGACCCAGCGGGATGGCGACCCAACAGTCATTCTCTGACACTTTATGGCAGCCAAGTCATCGAACAGAACGAACGGAGCGCTAACGGCGGCCAAATCGCCCATTGCCCGGCAGGCTCTTTTGCATGGCAAAAGATGCCGAGAGGGAACCCGGTGGGACGGGTCGGCGGTAGCGGGGCGGCTCCGCCGCTGTTAACCCGCTGCGTGCGTTGCAGCATCTGAAAAAAGGAACAATCGAACTGGCCATCAAAAACTCGTACAACGTGCGGGATATTGCGTGATGAGCCAGCAGGCGCCTTTCTCGCTCCGAAGGTGCATACTTATTTGTACTCAAATGAGGCCCTAATTCGACCATGTCCAAACGAACGGAGACAATTGAAAAAGCGGAACTTCAAGCACGTATCGACAGCGGCGAGATCAAGGACGTTGAGACGCTTGTTGCACTCATTCTGAGCAAAGGTTGGACAATGAAGCGCGTGAGCAAACTATCCCCCGATGGCCGCCACCAGATTGGCGTGCGGATCTACAAAGGCAATGTGTTTCGCGTTAAGTTGGATTTCGATCCATCGCGCGCAAACGTTCCCCGCGGTACATCAGATTTCGCGCAAAAGCCTCAGCATGTGCTGACGCACCGTCCAACGAGGACGAGGATAGGTTTTTTGCCCGGGGAAGAAGCTTTACGAGAGAATTCGAACCGCCCGTTCTGGATCTATGGCTTGGTTGCGACCAACGGGTATCGTTATGCTTGCTACGTTGGACAAACTGTGCGGCTTTTGCGTCGGCTCCACGAACATGCAGCCCGTAGTCGAAACGGGCGTAGTTCTTCAGCTTTGTTTGAATGGGCTGATAGGCATGATGCCGATGTCGAAGTGATCGTACTCGACTTGCATCTTGGCAAGCGGGGAGACCCGATTGCCGGAAGGACAGCGCTGGAACTCGAAGGGAAATGGCTTTGGCTGGCTCAAACGGCAAATATTGAAACGCCACTGTCGGAGAATTGGGGTTGGAGGCTCCCTAAACCAAGTAGCGACTGCGTTGAAGAATGGCCTTCCGAGGAGATCAAAAGGTCAGCTTTGCCGATCAATGTCGTTTTGGAGAACAGGCCCCACGTCGTTGAATTCTCCCTAGGATCAATAAAGGCACACATCATTTAGCGCACTTGGACACCTTCAGCGCGGCCAATCCCAAATCCCTAACAAACCCTTAACACCACACCCCTTTCCCAACAAAACCAACGACATAACCCCCTTGTGCAAGCTTGCGCATCGCCACCCCGCCCCCCCTCCCCAGCAAAACCCTTTGCCATGACGCCTCCGATCGGCGAAAACAGGGCCAGCCAAGTGCGGGGGGCAACCCCGCCCAACCCGAGCAGCAAACCAAAGGCCAAATCATGGACCTCAACCGTCGCCCCGTCGCCTCCCTCTGGATCGGCGAGCGCCTGCAATATCTCAATCAGCTCTGCCTGAAATCGCACCTGCGCCACGGCCACCCGGTGACGCTCTACTGCACCGACAACGTGACCAATGCCCCCGAAGGCGTGGAGGTGCGGCCCGCGACCGAGATCATGGACATCCCCATGGACATCGTGGAGGCGACCTCGGCCAGCTTCCTGTCGAACGTCTTCCGCTACAAGATGATCCAGAAGACCGGTGCGATCTGGATCGACTGCGACGCCTTCTGCCACGCGCCCTTCCCCGATGAATGGGAGCATATCTACGCCGGTCACGGCATGCGCGGCGCGCTCAACTGCGGCGTCGTCGGCATCCCGCGCGAGGGCGAGCTGATGGACCTGCTGCTGGATTATTACGACAACCTGCCCGACTACCCGCCCTGGTGGAACGACCGCCAGAAGAAGCGGATGGACCGCCAGAAAGGCAACGACCCGCTCGCCGTGCGCATCTACAAGACCGAGCGCACCGCCTTTGGCCCGCAGGCCTTCACCCATTTCGCGCGCCAGACCAAGGACCACAAGCGCGCCATGGCGCCCGAGGTCCTTTATCCGGTGCCGTTCCAGCTCAACGACATCTTCTACGACCCCCACGGCCGCGTGGAAGGCTGGTTCACCGAGAACACCGTCTCGGTCCACCTTTACACCAACGGCACCAAGCCCTGGTGGCGCAAGAACCCGCCGCTTGAGAATTCCTACGCCTGGCGCATGTGCCAGGAGGTCGGCATCGTGCCCGAGGACGCGCTGGAGTGATGAACGCCGAGACGCCCATCGACCTGTCGCTGTATTTCGACCCCGAGCGCCCCATCGGCAAGCCTCCGGTCTGGCACGAGGAGGTCACGCTCATCCCCTGGGCCGCCGAGGGCGACCGGGGCGCACGACGGGCGGCGGGACTGTTCGACAAGACCTGGCGGTTCCTGCCGGAAGGGCATTGCTGGCGCTATGCGTCCGGACCGATCACCATCGAGCCCGAGTTTCCAGATCTCGAGCAAGAGCCTGAGCGGATCGAAGGCAGATGGCTGTTCGGGGGCCTCTTCTACGGTCATTTCGGCCACTTCCTGTGCGAAACGACCTCTCGGCTCTGGGCTCTGGATCAGCTCGAAGATATCGACGGGATCGTTTTCTACCCGAAAAACCAGCTTACCCACGAACGCCGCCATTACAGGCACCAATTGCCCTTCTTCGCGGCCATGGGCCTGACCGAAGACAAGATCCAATTCCGCGTTCCGCAATCGCCCGTCATCATCGAGAACCTCGCCATTGCCGAACCGGGCTTCGGCATCGAAACGATGATCCAAGGCCGCCCGGAATACCGCGCCTTCATGCAGGCCAACCTCGGCCGGGACATCGCGCCGGAAGGGCCAGAAGACCTCTACATCTCGCGCTCAAAACTGCCGTCGAAGCGCGGGTCGGTCCTGATGGAGGAAGTGATCGAAGAGCGGATGGAAAAGGCTGGATACACCGTCTTTCATCCCCAGAACCACGAGCTCGACACGCAGATCGCGGCCTACAAGGCGGCCCGGCGGATCGTTTCTCTCGACGCCTCGTCGCTGCATCTCGCCGCGATGCTCGTGCGACCCGACACCAAGGTCGCCATCCTCAACCGCGGCCCGACGAACAATATCGAGGATTACATGGCCCAATTCACGCGCTGGCAGGGCCGCGCGCCGACCCGGATCGAGGCGCTGCAAGGCGTCTGGTACCCCGAAGGACGCCGGATGAAAAAGCGCGAAACCCACGCCACGCTCGATCTGCCGAAAGTCTGCAAGGCGCTGGTCGCCGACGGGTTCCTGCCCGCCGGCACGGCATGGCGCGCCCCCACGAAAGCGCAGCTCGACAAGGCCGTTTCCGAGATGTCCGAGCGGATGGAGGCGCCCCTGCAATTCCTCGCCGGTGAGGCCTGAGCGATGGAAAAGGACTTCGCCTGCGCCCTGACCCATGTCCGACACGAGGATTACTTCCTCCAGAAATGGATCGACTATTACGGCCCCATCGTCGGCGGGCGTGACAACCTCTACGTCGTGATCGACGGCGATGATTGGGAGCCGCAGGTCGACCTCACCGGCATCACCACCGAGGTACTGCTCGATGCTCCGCGCCGCCGGATCAAGAACGACCGGTTCATGGCCAAGAAAATGTCGAGCCGCGCCAATCGGCTGCGCAAACGTTATGAATACGTGATCCGCGGCGACGTGGACGAATACGTTGCCATCGACCCCGACAGCGGGCTGGACTGGCCGGACGCGATGTTCGAACTGGGCGACCACGGCTACATCTTCGCGCTCGGCTGCGACGTGGTGCAATCGCCCGAGGAAACCGCCCCGGTCGATCGCACGAAGCCCATTCTCGGGCAGCGACAATCGGGCTTCATCGCGGACCGCTATTCGAAACCCTTCGTCATCAACCGCTGGTCGAACTGGGCCGGCGGCGCACACCGCCTGCTGAACCGCGACGTGAAGATCTCCGAGCATTTCGTGCTGTTCCACCTCGCGCTGGCCGATGAAACGCTGGCGCAGGAACGGATGGAGGCGCGCGGCGGCACCAACCAGCATCGCAGTTTCGTGGGCCATCAGGAGGATCGGCTGAACGCCATCGGCGACGAGGGTCTGACCGAAACGCTCGATTGGGCCGAGGCCCGCGCGATCGGGTTGGCCGAATTCCCCGTGGAGCCCGACAGTGGCGAACCGGCCACGCGACCGCGACCGTCGCGGGACCGGCGCAACCGGGAACAGGGTCTGCCGGTGCAAATCCCCGAGCGGTTTCACGGGCTGCTCTAGTGGGGTTCACGGTCGCCACCATCGCCCGTGAGCCCTGGCCGATCCTCGAGCGGTTCCTGACATGGCATCTCGGCCAGGGGGCGGAGCGGATCATTCTCTATCTCGACGACCCCGACGATCCCGCCATGCCGCGCCTTCGGGGCGATCCACGGATCGAGCCCCGCCCCTGCACGCCCGCGCTCTGGTCCGGCCTCGGCCTGAAGCCCGACGACCGCTTCACGCGCCGCCAGCGCCACATCCTCGCCCAGGCCTACGCGGATACTCCCGACGGCTGGCTGCTGGTGCTCGACGCCGATGAACTCGCGTGGTTTCAAGGCCGCACGATCGGTGAAACGCTGGCCGGTCTGCCAGACGACGCCCGGTCGCTCCGGGTGAAAAGTGCCGAGCAGGTGATCCTGCCGGATGGATCAGACGGCTTCCGCATGCCCATCGAGCGCAAGGCGGTGAACCGGGTCTACGGTGAAGACGCTGACCTTCTCCGCATTCGCTTCGGACTGGTCTACCACCCCGAGGGCAAGAGCTTTCACCGCGCCGGGCAGACGGGGATCAACATGAAATTGCACTGGGCCGAGGATGCCGATGGCAACCGCACCCCCGGCCCGGTCTGGGGGGCAGCCGAACAGGCCCATCTCATTCATTACGCCGCCCCCGATTACCACCGCTGGCGGGCCAAGGTCGGCTGGCGGCGCGGAGCGCATGGCTTTTCCAAACCGGTGAAGGACCGGCTGGACCAGATCGCAGACAGCCCCGACCCTGAACCCGGCTACCGCGCGCTGTTCGACACGCTGCACCGTCTGACGCCCGAGACGGCAGAGAAGCTCGATGCCGAGGGCGGCCTGCTCCGCCACGGCCCCGGGGTCTAGGCCCATGGGCGCGCGCACCATCGTCACCATGATGAAGGACGAGGCGCCTTTCCTTCTGCACTGGATCGCCCATCACCGCCTGATCGGCTTCGACCGGATCGTCGTTTTCACCAACGATTGCAGCGATGGCAGCGACGCGATGCTCGACCGGCTGGCCGCCATGGGAGAGGTGATCCACCACCCCAACCCGGTCCCCCGGGGCGGCAAGCCGCAACCACTGGCCCTGCGGCGCGCCGACAAACTGGCCGAGGTGCGGGAGAGTGACTGGATCATCACGCTCGACACCGACGAATACCTGAACATCAAACCCGGTGACGGCACCCTCGATGCCCTCTTCGCGACCGCGCCCGACGCCGACGGCTTCGCGATCACCTGGCGCATGATGGGGTCGAACGGCTTGCGCGACTGGACGGATACGCCGGTGACCGAGGCCTACACGCGCGGCGCGCCCGACCTGTTCCGGAAAGGCTGGGGTGTGAAAACCCTGTTCCGTCCTTTCGACGACATGAAACTCGGCATTCACAGGCCGACCCTGAAGGGCAAGGACAAGTCCGCCCTGCTGGCGCGAAGCTGGGTCAACGGCTCCGCCAAACCGATGACGCAGGCCTTCAAGCAGGACATGTGGCGCTCCTCTCTGGCCACGCTTGGCTACGCCCATGCCGAGATCGCCCATTACGCCACGCAGAGCCAAGAGGCCTACCTGCGCCGGGCCGCCCGCGGCAATGTCAACGCAAAGCCCGACAAGTACAACGCCACCTACTACGCGATCTTCGACCGGAACGAGACGGACCGGACAGGCCTCCTGCGCCATGCCGAGGCCACGCGCGCCCGCGTCGCCGGCTACCTCGCCGACCCGCAGCTTCACGACCTGGCCGATCGCGCCCTGCACTGGCACGAGGCCGCCCGCGCCGAACTGCGCGCTGCCCCGGATTACCCCGCCCGCATGGACGCCCTGCACGACGCCAGCCGGATCCCGTTCGACGCTCTCGACGACATCCTCTTCACGCAGCCACTTGCACCCGCCGGGAAACAGATGGTCGCGCGGATGCGGGCCCAGGGCATACCGGATCGGCAGATCGCCCGCGCCGTGGCCCAAGCCGTGCAGAGGATAGAGGCGCAGCGCGACGCGGCGGACGCCGCGGAGTTGCGCACCATGGGCGTCACCCCGGACCATGGCAACTGGGGCTGACCGCCCCTTTCATCTTGCCAGAAAAACCTGACTCCGACGCCGCAGCACGCACCACGTCGCAGAAAAAGCCCGTACGGGACGGCGGGTGGGGCGACGTGCCAGCGACACGAGCGTCACCTTGGCGGCCCTAGTTGGCCTTCCGCGAAAACCCCGGCAATGGCAGGATAGGCACGCCATCCTCGATCAGCGCCCGCGCCTCCTGCGCATTCGCCTCGCCGTGGATCGCCCGCTCCGGCGCATCGCCCAGGTGCTGCGCCCGCGCCTCCTTCGCGAAACTCCCGCCGACGTAGGTCGAGTTCTTCTCGACGTGCTCGCGCATCTGCTTCAGCATCTCTTCCGCCGGGTGCGACGGCCGCGACAGCGGGCGCTCCTCACCCGCCTGCCGGCCCTTCTTCGGCACCGGCGGCGCCATCAGCGCCTTGCTGACCTCCGTGCCGCCACACACGGCGCAGGAGACCATCCCCTTCGCATCCAGCGCGTCGAAGGCGTCGGCCGACTGGAACCAGCTTTCGAACTGGTGACCGTCGGAACATTTCAGCGTGTAGCGTATCATCTCGAAGCCAGATTTATGCCCTTTCCGGCCCGCTTCAAGCCAGCCCGTCAGCGCAATCGTTCCAATGAGAACGACCGGATCAACTGCTTCAGGTCGCGCTCCTCGACCTTGCTGGCGGCTTTCTTCAGGCTCATCCAGCGCCGGTTGCGCTGCCCCGCCTCGGGATATCTGTCGGCCAGTTCGCGCACCCGGATCGGGAAGACGGCCACGATCACGGGCATCTCCTCGCCCTCGCCCATCCATTTCTTGTAGGTGTAGAGGCCAAGGCAGATGTCATAGATATCGCCCCGCGCGCCGGCTTCTTCCCAGACCTCCAGCGCGGCGGCTTCGGCCGGCGTCTTGCCGTCCATCGGCCAGCCCTTGGGCAGGATCCAGCGCTTCGAATAGAGCGAGGTGACAAGCAGCACCTCGATCCGCTTCTCGCCGGACTTCTTCTTCACCACGCGGAACGGCAGCCCCGCGAATTGCGAGCGCGGGTCGCGTTTGGACCCGGTGCGCAGCCGCAGGGCGGGCTGGTCGGCGGTGAAGATGCGGTCGGACATGACGCCTGTTTACATGGGCAAGGCCCGCGTGCAACGGCCTGATCCCCATGCGCTTGACGCGGCCCCACATTGCCGTAGCTCTGTGGCCAGATGACACCGCAATCGCCTGCAACCCGGCCCCTGCTTCTCGGCTCCGAGATCTACCGCGGCTCCAGCTACGGGGCGTGGCATCCGCTGCGGGTGCCGCGGGTCTCGACCGTCATGGACCTGGCCCGCGCCATGGGCTGGTTGCCGCCGGACCAATATCTGACCTCGCCCCGCGCCAAGCCGGCGGCGCTGCACGTCTGGCACACGCCCGAGTATGTCGCCGCCCTGCAACGGGCCGAGACCGAGCAGAACGTCTCCGAGGCCACGCGCCAGCGCCACGGCATCGGCACCGTGTCGAACCCGGTCTATCCGGAGATGTTCCGCCGCCCCGCCACGGCTGCCGGTGCCTCGCTGCTGGCCGGGGAGCTTCTGCGCCACGGCGGCATCATCCACCATCCCGGCGGCGGCACGCACCACGGCTTTCCCGACCGCGCGGGCGGCTTCTGCTATCTCAACGACCCCGTGCTTTCGATCCTGTCGCTCAAGCGCAACGGGGCACGGCGCGTGGCCTATGTCGATATCGACGCGCATCATTGCGACGGCGTGGAACATGCCTTCGCGGGCGATCCGGACACGCTGCTGATCTCGACCCACGAGGAGAAACGCTGGCCCTTCACCGGCGCGCTGGAGGACGACGGCGGCGGCAATTGCCTGAACCTCCCTGTCCCGCGCGACTTCAACGACAGCGAGATGGCGCTGATACGCGACAGCCTGATCCTGCCCGCCGTGACCGCGTTCGCCCCGGACGCGATTGTCCTGCAATGCGGCGCTGATGCGGTGACAGAGGACCCGCTCAGCCGGCTGACCCTGTCGAACAATGCCCATTGGGCGGTGTTGCGCGGGCTCATGGGCCTGAAGCCGCCGCGTTTGTTGGTGTTGGGGGGCGGCGGCTACAACCCGTGGTCCGTGGGCCGCCTCTGGACCGGCCTCTGGGCCACCCTCAATGACCATGCCATTCCCGACCGCCTGCCCACCCCGGCCGAGGCCGTCCTGCGGGACCTGACATGGGAGAAGGCGCGCGCCGGTCGCAATCCGCCGGAGCATTGGTTCACCACCCTGCGCGACGCCCCGCGCCCCGGCCCGATCCGTGACGAGGTCCGGCAGCGGGTCACCACCCTCACGGGGCGCCTCGCGGCCGCGGCCTGATTCCTGATAAAAATTATCGGGATTGACTTGCCTGACTCCTTTAGTCAGATTTAATCCCATCCGATGACCCCGGAAGGAGTTCGCGCCCATGACATACCAGGCCAGAATGACAGATCCCGACACCACCCCCCCGTCTCAACGCCCGATCTCCGCGCCGGTTTACGACGCGCATCGCCTCGTGGGCGAGGAACAGACCGCGATGATCGTGCTGGACGACAAGACCTACACCCTGCGCATCACCCGCGCGGGCAAGCTGATCCTGACGAAGTAAGCCGCGCTCCCCAGCCAACACGAGGCCAGGTATGTCGAAGAAAGTCCCGAGCCCCTGCATCGACGTCTGCAAGTTTCGCCGTGGCGGTCATTGCATCGGCTGTTCCATGACCAAGGCGCAGAAGTCCCTGTTCAAGACATTGAAGAAGCCGGCGCACCAGGAGGCGTTTGTCGAGATGCTCCAGGTGCAGCAGGCGAGCATGGGAAAATATCGGCACTGGGCGCCGGAATACGCGCGCAAATGCCTGAAGAAGGGTGTGAAACCGCCATTGACCGGGGTCTCGAAGGCAGCGGGCTGACCGCTTCGCGGGCCCGCGCCCTTTAAGGCGCAGACCCCGATCGCGGCCCTTTCCGTCTCAGCGCAGGTGCGCGCGCAGCATCCAGGCGAATTTCTCGTGGGTCTGACCACGGGCGATGCACAGATCCTCGGTCAGCGTATCGCCATGCTCGGCGGCCAGGGCACCGGCGGCACCAACCGTCGCGGCAAGCGTTTCCTGCGCCGTCTTCATCGCTTCGATCATCGTCTGCGCATCGGCGTGGCCGTCATGCTCCGTCACCTTCGACCGGGACAGCATGGCCGAAAGCTGGCCTTCCGCGTGGCCATCGAGCGCCTTGATCCGCTCGGCCAGGTCATCCTGCGCGACGAAGTGATCCTCGTAGATTTCCTGGAACAGGGCGTGCAGCGGGCCGAAGGCCATGCCGGTCACGTTCCAGTGGAAATTCTGCGCCAGCATCGTGGCGACGACGGTTTCGGCAACGGATTGGTTCAGGGCCTCGCAGATCGCGGATTGCGCGCTGGGGCTGAGGTCGGCGGCTGGTTGCATGTCATCTCTCCGATTGGATCATTGGATGGCTGGCGGACCCGGCCGGGGCGTGCTGGCTGTCTTACGGAAACATAAGGTGCCACGCGCGCTTGTCTAGACTCGTTCTAAAAACTTTTCCGCCGCCATGGCCCGCGCCAACGCCTTCAGAAGAAATCCGATGTTGCGCTGCGCATGGCGCGGGATGCGCCGCCGCAGCAGGAAGGCAAGGCTGTCGGTGTCGTCCCTCTCCGCTGCCGACAGCGCCGCCAGCAGCCACCGCTCGTCGAAGCTGAGTTCCGGCGCGGCGGGCTGGTAGAGCTTCAGCTTCGGCACGCCGCCAAGGCCGGACAGGCCCCGGAACAGCGCCAGCGCGAGCGTATCGGCGGCGCGGACAGGGTCGGCGGACAGCGCCGCACAGGCCTGGAACAGATCGGCGCGGGCGGCGCAATTGCTCCGCGCGGAGACGACCCGCAGGAACGCAAGCCGAGCCCGGTCAGGCTCCGCTTCGGGCGATACGATGTCCGGCAGGTGGGCAAGCGCAAGCATGGGACAGGTTCCTGAGTGTTATACTCAGGTAACGGGATCGCCCCGCCTTTGCAAGCCCATCGCCACCTCAGACGAAGACGAACTCGATCGAATAGGGCTGCTGCCCGCCGTAATCGGTGTGGACGTAGACGTAGAGCTGTCCGTTCACCGTGCGGAACTGCACGTCGTAATAGGTGCCACTGGTATGCGTCGTCGAGAAGAACACGTTGCCATAAAGGATGCGGACCCGCGCCTGCTGACCGGGTCGCACGGCCAGGTAGTAGCATTGCGACTGGTAGGAATTGGCATAGCCCTGGACCGCATGGGCATAGGCGCCGCGCGGGAATTGAACCGACTGGCATCCCTGCGCCTGGACCGGCAAGGGCGCGAGGGTGGCGGCGACGGTGGACAGGGCGACGAGGGCGGCGGAGAATATCGGGCGAAACATGGGGGCCTCACGGAGCATGGGGGCGACTGGAATGGCGCAAGCCTACCCCGCTTCGGCGATTTTCCCAAATCAACTGTGACGGGGCCTGCCGCCGATGGCTCCGCCTGGTCCACACGCGTACGCGTCCGCGAGACCGGCGGAACCCGCCCCGGCCCTGCGCGTTTTCACTCCGACCGCAACCCTTGCAGGAAAGGACCATATCCATGTCCCATCATCAATCCGACCACGACACCGACGCTCTGAAGACGACCCTGTTCGACGGGCTCGAGAAAGAGCGTGTCGGCATGCTCGGCCTCGCCGGGATGCCCTCGCACATGCAGCCGATGACCCACTTCCTCGACCAGGACGGGCACAACCTGCATTTCATCACCGCCAATGATACCGACCTCTCCAAGGAGATCGGCACCGGGCGCGAGGCGCATTTCTGCCTCGTCGGAAGCAGCGGCGATCTCTATGCCTGCATCCGCGGCCAGATCCGGCCGAACCCCGACCGCGACAAGCTCGAAGAGCTGTGGTCGCCCGCCGCCGGCATGTGGTTCGACGACGGCATCGACGATCCGAAGGTCCAGCTTCTGACCCTCTCGATGGTCGACGCGCAGGTCTGGACGGTTCAGGCCGGCGCCCTGCAATTCGGCCTCGAAATGCTCCGCGGCACCCTTGGCGACAAGGACCCGGACCTCGGCGACAGCGGCTTTGTGAAACTGGCCGCCTGACCATCGGTCGCGCCGAAGAAAAAAAGCCCCGCCGGATCCGGCGGGGCTTTCGCTTTACGTGTCGCAGACCTCAGTTGATCTTCGGCAGCAGCGTCTCGATCGAGGCCTTCGCATCGCCGTAGAACATCCGCGTGTTCTCCTTGTAGAACAGCGGGTTCTCGATGCCGGAATAGCCGGTCCCTTGCCCGCGCTTGGACACGAAGACCTGCTTGGCCTTCCAGCATTCCAGCACCGGCATGCCGGCGATGGGGCTGTTCGGATCGTCCTGTGCAGCGGGGTTCACGATGTCGTTCGACCCGATCACGATGGCGACGTCCGTATCGGGGAAATCCTCGTTGATCTCGTCCATCTCCAGCACGATGTCGTAGGGCACCTTGGCCTCGGCCAGCAGCACGTTCATGTGGCCCGGCAGACGCCCGGCGACGGGGTGAATGGCGAACCGCACTTCCTTGCCCGCCGCGCGCAGCTTGCGCGTCAGTTCGGCCACGCCCTGCTGCGCCTGCGCCACGGCCATGCCGTAGCCGGGGATGATGATGATGCTGTCCGCCTCGTTCAGCGCGTTTGCCACACCGTCCGCGTCGATGGCGACCTGTTCGCCCTCCACCGCCATCTGTTCGCCCTTGGCACCGCCGAAGCCGCCGAGGATCACGCTCACGAAGGACCGGTTCATCGCCTTGCACATGATGTAGCTGAGGATCGCACCGGAGGACCCCACGAGCGCGCCTACCACGATCAGCAGGTCATTGCCGAGCGAGAAGCCGATCGCCGCTGCGGCCCAACCCGAATAGGAGTTGAGCATCGACACGACCACCGGCATGTCCGCGCCGCCGATCCCCATGATCAGGTGATAGCCGATGAAGAACGCCAGCAGCGCCAGCAGGACCAGCGTCCAGCCGCCCGACCCGCTGAGATACATGATCAGCAGGATCGCCGACAGCGCCGCCGCCGCCGCGTTCAGCATATGACCGCCGGGAAGCTGCTTGGCCGAGGTGTCGATCTTGAACGGCAGCAGGCTCGAATTGCCCGACAGCTTGCCATAGGCCACGACCGAGCCGGTGAAGGTCACGGCACCGATCCAGATGCCGAGCACCAGCTCGACCCGCAGGATGCCGACCTCGACCGCCGTCTTCTTCGCGAGAAGCGAGGCGAAGCCCGACATGGCGTTGACCAGCTGGTAGGCCTCGGCGCTCAGCGCGCCCTCGGGCTGCGGATAGGGCAAGGAGTTCGCGGCGAAGATTTCCGCCACGCGGCCCAGTTCGATATGGGCATTGAAGCCCACGAACACGGCCGCCAGACCGACGAGCGAGTGCATGATCGCCACAAGCTCTGGCATCTGGGTCATCTGCACCTTGGTGGCGAGCTGGTAGCCCACGGCCGCACCACCCGCGATCAGGATGATCGACAGCAGCCACATGCCGGAACCCGGCCCGATCAGCGTGGCCAGAACCGCGATGGCCATGCCCACGATGCCGTACCAGACGGCCCGTTTCGCGCTTTCCTGCCCCGAAAGGCCGCCGAGCGAGAGGATGAATAGAACCGCCGCAACGGCGTAGGCGGCAATGGTAAATCCGAAGTCCATGTTACTCTCCCTCGCTTACGATTTCTGGAACATGGCGAGCATGCGCCGTGTCACGAGGAAGCCGCCGAAGATGTTCACGGCGGCCATGAGAATACCAAGACCCGCAAGGATCGTGATCAGCCACGAGGACGAGCCGATCTGCATCAGCGCGCCCAGGATGATGATCGACGAAATCGCGTTGGTGACCGCCATCAGCGGCGTGTGCAGCGAGTGCGCCACGTTCCAGATCACCTGGAAGCCGATGAAGACCGACAGGATGAACACGATGAAATGCTGCATGAAGCTGGCGGGCGCGATCAGGCCGACGGCCAGAAGCAGCGCCGCGCCAACGGCGATCAGCGTGACCTGGTTCTTGGTCTGCGCCTTGAAGGCCGCGACTTCGTTGGCCCGCTTTTCCTCGGGCGTCAGCTCCTTGGGCGCCGGCGCCTTCGGCTTGGCCGCGATGGCCGCGACCTTGGGCGGCGGTGGCGGGAAGGTGATCTCGTTCTCGAACACCGCCGTCGCGCCCCGGATCACGTCGTCTTCCATGTCATGATCGAGGACGCCGTCCTTTTCGGGCGTCAGGTCTGTCATCATGTGACGGATGTTGGTGGCGTAAAGCGTCGAGGATTGCGCGGCCATCCGGCTGGGGAAGTCGGTGTAGCCGATGATCGTGACGCCGTTGTCGGTAACGATCTTCTCGTCCTTCACGGTCAGTTCGCAGTTGCCGCCCCGCTCGGCGGCAAGGTCCACCACGACCGAGCCGGGCTTCATGCTCTCGACCATGTCCTTGGTCCACAAGACCGGCGCATCGCGGCCCGGGATCAGCGCGGTGGTGATGACGATATCCATGTCCGGCGCGATCTCGCGGAACTTCTCAAGCTGCTTCGCCTGGAATTCCGGGCTCTGCGGCGGGGCGTAACCGCCGGTCGCAGCACCATCGGGCAATTCGTCGTCGGAGAATTCGAGGAAGACGAACTCCGCCCCCATCGACTCGATCTGTTCGGCCACTTCCGGGCGCACGTCGAACGCGTAGGTGATCGCACCAAGCGAGGTGGAGGTGCCGATTGCGGCCAGACCCGCGACACCCGCGCCCACCACCAGAACCTTCGCAGGCGGCACCTTGCCCGCCGCCGTCACCTGGCCGGTGAAGAAGCGGCCGAAGTTGTTGCCCGCCTCGATCACTGCGCGGTAGCCCGCGATATTGGCCATCGACGACAGCGCGTCCATCTTCTGCGCGCGGGAGATGCGCGGCACCATGTCCATGGCGATGACGTTCGCGCCCTTGGCCTTGGCGGCCTCCACCAGCGCCTCGTTCTGACCGGGGTAGAAGAACGAGATCAGGGTCTGCCCCTCACGCAGGCGCTTGACCTCCGTGTCGGTCGGCGGGCGCACCTTGGCGACGATATCGGCGGCCTTCCAAAGGGCTGCGGCGGTCTTCGCGATCTCGACGCCCGCCTCCTTGTAAGCCGCGTCCGAGAACCCGGCCTTTTCGCCCGCGCCGGTCTCGATCACGCAGTCATACCCGAGCTTCTGAAGCTGCAAAGCGCTGTCCGGCGTCATCGCCACCCGCGCTTCACCGGCTTCGACTTCCTTCGGAGCCCCTATTTTCACTGGCATTTCCCCCGTCTAGGTGGTTTTCGTTCCCCACTGTATCGAAGCCAATTAGCAAGCGCGAGGGGTGTCCACAACGGTCATATGCGCACAGATGTTGCGTGTGCGGCTGTATACCGTTTCCATTCGTTTCGCTGTTGCCGCTAACAATCAGGCGGCTAGTCTGCCCGAAACGGGAGGATCACGATGGAACATGCAGGACGTCACGCCCTCGTCACGGGCGGCGGCACGGGGATCGGGCTTGGCATCGCGCTCGGCCTAGCGGAGGCCGGGGCAGAGGTGACGATCACCGGGCGCAACCTCGACCGGCTGGAGAAGGTCGCCGCCGACCATCCCCGCCTGCACGCGCTGCAGATGAACGTCGACGAGGTCGAAAGCGTCCGCTCCGGCATCGCGTCCGCCGCCGAGGCACGCGGCCCGATCTCGATCTGCGTCGCCAACGCGGGCATCGCCGAGCCGGCCCGCTTTTCCAAGGAAACGCCCGAACACTGGCGCGCGATCATGGCCACCAATCTCGACGGCGTGTTCCTGACCTTCCAGGCGGCCATGGCGACCCTCGGGCGCGAGGACTGGGGCCGGATGATCGCGATCTCCTCCATCGCCGGTCTGCGCGGCCTGAAAGGCGCCATCGCCTACACCGCCTCCAAGCACGGCGTGATCGGCCTGATCCGTGGCCTGAGCGAGGAATACCTGCGCTCCAACATGACCTTCAACGCGATCTGCCCCGGCTACGTCGACACCGACATCGTCACCCGCAACGCCGCCGAGATCGCCGCCCATCAAGGGATCACCGAGGAGGAGGCCCGCGGCTACCTCGCCCGCGGCAACCGCCACAAGACGCTTCTGGAGACCGAGGAAGTCACGGCAACCGCGCTCTGGCTCTGCTCGGACGCCGCGCGGTCGGTGAACGGACAGGCCATCCAGATCGCCGGTGGTCATGTGACATGAACTGGCATTTTCGATGGTTTTCCGGGGCTTGGAGGACTCGGTATACAATTGCATCCCGCTAACCCATTAAAATCACTTGATTTTATGGTTTACACCCTATCTCAAACCGCTAAACGTGGCCTCAGACACAGAACGCAGGAAAGCGCGGCACCATGGCACTGAAAGATTACCCGCTGCGCTTCCAGCTCGCCAACGAGCTGCACGCCCGCCCCTCCCCCTCGGTCAGTTGTCCCGGTCAGGCCGTCTACCTTGCCATCAAGCAGCCCAACCAGGCGGCCAAGCGGGATCGCGATCTCGACCGCGCGCATCTTCTGGCCCTGCTCGACCGGTTCGGGGCGCAGCACCCCGGCCCCGAAGCCACCCACTTCTTCGGCAAGCTCGGACGGTTTCACCTGAAATGGGAAAGCCACACCGAATTCGTGACCTACACGGCGTTCCTTGAAAACGGGGCGGACCGGCCCTTCGATCCCTCCGCATGGGATGTCTTCCCCGAGGATTGGCTGGACGACGCGCCGGGCAACCGCATCACGTCGGCCCACATCCGCTACGTCGATGCGCCCGAGGACGAGGCCGAGATAGGCGAAAGGCTGGCCAATTGGTTCGCGCCCGAAAGCCTCGCGGCCTCGCAGGTGCTTGACGGCGCGGCGATCATCGCGGGCGATTTCCGTATCGATTCCGCCGGTCACATGCGCTTTGCGGTGTTCACGAGCCCCGAAACGGGCGCGCGCCGCGTCGGGCGCATCGTGCAGCGCATCTGCGAGATCGAGACCTACAAGACCATGTCGATGTTGGGCTTCCCCCGCGCCCGCGCCATCTCCCGCCGCATGGGCGAGATCGACCCGGCCCTGTCCAAGCTGGTGGGCGACATGACCGGCGATCTGCACAAACCCGATGAGACGCTGCGCGAGCTGTTGAAGGCCGCCGCCGAACTGGAGCAGCTGCAATCGGAAAGCGCGTTCCGCTTCGGCGCGACAGGGGCCTACGAGGCGCTGGTCAACCAGCGGATCGAGGCCTTGCGTGAAGAACGGTTCGAGGGGCGGCAGACCTTCGGCGAATTAATGATGCGCCGGTTCGACCCGGCCATGCGCACGGTGAAATCGACCGAGGCACGGCTTCTGACCATGACCGACCGCGCGATCCGGGCCGGTGACCTGCTGCGGACGCGCGTCGACGTGGACCGCTCCGCCCAGAACCAGCAATTGCTGGAATCGATGGACCGCCGCTCGGACCTGCAACTGCGCCTGCAAAAGACGGTCGAAGGCCTCTCCATCGTCGCGATCAGCTATTATGCCGTCAGCCTTGTCAGCTACCTGCTCAAGCCTTTGTCCGGCCCGCTCGGCTGGTCCGAAAGTGCCCTGACCGCGCTGGCGGTGCCGCCCGTGGTGCTGGTCGTCTGGCTTGTGGTTCGCTCGATCCGGCGCGCGATCGAGAAGTAGGGCTCTGCCGCGCGCGAAAGGCGGCGCTGCCTTCGTTCTTGCGGGACCCGTCCGCAGGTATTGTCGAGACGCCGAAGACGAGACGTCCGGTCAATCGGGGCGGAGCGCGCGGCGCAGGATCTTGCCCGTCGCCGTCATCGGCAGGCTCTCCGCCCGCACGATCCGGCGCGGCACGACATGGGCAGAGACCTTCTCACGCACGAGCGCCTTGAGCGCATCGTCCGTCACCTCCGCCCCCGCGCGCAGGACCACGTGGGCCACGACAATCTCGGTGCGGAGCGCATCCGGTGCGCCCACCACGGCGGCCATTGTCACATCGGCATGGGAACACAGCGCCTGCTCGATTTCCACCGGCCCGATCCGGTAGCCCGCCGAGGTAATCACATCGTCGTCGCGGGCATGAAACACCAATTGGCCGCTGTCGGTCAGCGTCGCGAGGTCCCCGGTCCTGAGCCACCCGTTCACCACCTTCTTCGCCGTCGCTTCGGGCTTGTTCCAGTAGCGCAGCATCATCACCGGGTCAGGCGCGGCGACGCAGACCTCGCCCACGTCGCCCGCGCCGACCGGCTTGTCCCCCGGCCCAAGCACGGCGACCTCATGGCCCGGAACGGCCAGCCCCATCGCGCCCGGCACACGCTCCATCACGCCGTCGCAGGCGGCCACCACGAGGTTGGCTTCGGTCTGGCCGTAGAATTCGTTGATCGGGCAGTGCAGCGTCTCGCGCGCCCAATCGAGCAGGTCCGCGCCAAGCGCCTCCCCGCCTGACCCGATGGCCCGCAGGCGCAGCCCGTCCGGCGCGCGCGCCTGCCGCATCATCCGCAGCGCGGTGGGCGGGATGAAGGCGTTGCTGACCCCCTCGCGCCGCATCAGGTCATATGCCGCCTCCGGCTCGAACTTGGCGAAGCGGTGCGAGATCAGCGGAACGCCGTAGAACAGGCAGGGGACCGCCATGTCCATCAACCCGCCGATCCACGCCCAGTCCGCAGGCGTCCAGCCGATATCGCCCTTGCGCGGAAAGCCGCCCTGCGACAGCTCCATGCACGGCAAGTGGCCGTAGAGGAACCGGTGCGCGTGCAGCACGCCCTTCGGGTCGCCGGTGGTGCCGGAGGTGTAGATCATCACCGCCGGGTCCTCGGCCGAGGTGCGTGCCATCGACGTGGCGCCGCCCGACATCGCCTCCTCCAGCGACAGGACCGGCGCGGGCGCCTCGCCCGTCGCCAGCACCACCTCCAGCTCCGGAAGATCGGCCCGCAGGCCCATCAGCAGGTCCAGCACGGCCCCGTCCGCCACCACCGCCTTCGCGCCACTGTCCGCCAGCCGGTAGCGCAGGGCGTCGGCCCCGAAAAGCGTGAACAACGGCAGCGACACCGCGCCGAGCTTCCATGCCGCCAGGTGCGCCACCAGCACGCGCGGGTTCTGCGCCATGAAGATCGCCACCCGGTCGCCCGGCCCGACACCCTGCCCCGCCAGCGTCGCGGCCAGCCCGTCGGACGCGCGGCTCAGGTCGCCGTAGGTCCAGGCCTCGTCCGGCGGGCCGATGTGGCGCACGGCCACTCGGTCGGGGTCCGCGCGCGCCCACCGCTCGCAGCAGACCTCGGCCAGGTTCAGCGCCTGCGGAATATCCCAGCGGAACCCGGCCCGCATCGCGGACCAGTTCGTCAGCTCCGGGATCAGCCGGTCACTCGGCAATCACGGTCACCGTCGGCAGGCTGGTCAGGTCCAGCCCCAGCGCCTGGAACGCCGCCAGAGACAGGCTGGAGCCGGAGCCGCGTTCGCCGCCCGACGGCCGCGCCGTCACTTCCACGGTCGTCCCGTTCGGGGCCACCACCGTCGCGGGCCGCTCCCGGTCGACGAGCGGGGTGGAGATCCACAGCCCCGGCTGCGTCGCATCCCCAAGGCTCGCCACCGTGAAGCCGCGCACCGCATCGCCCGCCGCCGTGTTGCCGGCCGCCACCGCCGCCGCCCGTTCGGTGCTTTCGGCCGGCGCGATGTCCTCCGCCGCCGCCTCGCCCACCACGGCATCGGTGATCACCTCACCGCTCGCCTCGGGGCCCCGGTCCCGCGCGAACGGTCCCGAACTGGCCGGGCCATTGTCGAACATGCCGCCCAAGCCGCCGGAGCACGCGCCCAAGCCCAATACCGCGACAGCCATCGCCAAACGTCTCATCTCGCACCTCGTCAAAGCCTGTTGACCGCGATGCTAAGGCCCGCCTGCCCCCCTCGCAACCGTGACTTGCGGCGGCCCCCGCACATGCATAGGTTCCGCCCATGGACCAGACCGCACCGCTCATCGACCCCTTCCAGCGCGCCATCACCTACCTGCGCGTCAGCGTCACCGACCGCTGCGATTTCCGCTGCGTCTATTGCATGTCCGAAAACATGCAGTTCCTCCCGAAGAAGGAGCTTCTGACGCTGGAAGAACTGGACCGCATGTGCTCCACCTTCATCCGCCTCGGCGTCCGCAAACTGCGCATCACCGGCGGGGAGCCTCTGGTCCGCCGCGATATCATGACCTTCTTCCAAGCGATGAAACTGCACCTCGACGCGGGCACGCTGGACGAGCTGACGCTAACGACCAACGGCAGCCAGCTTGCCCGCTTCGCCGAGCCCCTCGCCGCCGCGGGGGTCAAACGCATCAACGTCTCGCTCGACACGCTGGACGAGGCGAAATTCGCCGAAGTCACCCGCTGGGGCCGCCTGCAACAGGTCCTGAACGGCATCGACGCGGCCCAGGCCGCCGGCCTGCGGGTCAAGATCAACGCCGTCGCGCTCAAGGGCTTCAACGAGGATGAGCTTTTCACGCTTCAGGAGTGGTGCGCCGCCCGCGACATGGACCTGACCTTCATCGAGGTCATGCCGATGGGCGATCTCGGCAACGAGGACCGGCTCGATCAGTACTGGTCGCTGAAAGACCTCCGCGCCCGGCTGGCCGTGCGCTTCACGCTCACCGATCTTGCCATGCGCACCGGCGGCCCGGCCCGCTACGTGCAGCTTGAAGAAACCGGCCAGAAGATCGGCTTCATCACGCCGCTCAGCCACAATTTCTGCGAGTCGTGCAACCGCGTCCGCCTGACCTGCACCGGCCAGCTCTACATGTGCCTCGGGCAGGAAGACATGGCCGACCTGCGCGCACCGCTGCGCGCCTCCGAAGGAGACGCGCTTCTGGAGGATGCCATCCGCCGCGCGATCAACCTCAAGCCCAAGGGCCACGATTTCGACTATTCGCGCCAGGCGGTGGACGGCCAGATGTCCCGCCATATGAGCCACACGGGCGGCTGACCCCGTTACACCGGCACCACCCCGAAAATCCCCGCCCGCACGGCGCGCGCGAACCGCTCCAATTCCGCCGGCTTCCCCGCCAACTCCCGCCGCATCTGCCGCGACAGCTCCAGCTGCACGCCGGCGCCCGTGCCGGTGCGATTGCAGATGTTCGTCTCGTGCCTGCCCGGCAGCCGTTCGTTGTATTCCGTCTCGAAGCCTGCGTCCCGCAAGGCGGCGGCGATATGGGCGCTCGCGTCCTCCGCCCGTCCGCCCATCCAGACCACGTTCGTCCCGTCATCGCGCCGTCCGTGGATCGCGACCGCCAAGTCGGCGCGGCCCACGATGTCCAGCGCGCGCGGCTCGTCGAACCTGTGCGAAGTGATGTGGAAATCGCCGAACGCCCCCTCCTGCAACGCCTCGAACGCGTAGAACGACAGGTCGTCCCCCGCGATGGCCTCGGCGATCTCGGCCGTCTCCGGCTCGATCGTGCCGCCGTGGGGCGCCAGCACCGCGACCCGTGCGTCCCGGTCCGCGGCCCGGATACGGAACGCCTCCCCTTCCGCGTTCTCGGCCGCCAGCTCCGCGAAACTTCCGTAGCGATCGACCATCTCAACCCCCCTCACACGTTCAGCGTCCGCACCTCTTTGCGGATGAGGCCGTCCACCTTCTCCAGGAAGACGATCTGGCCGAATTCGATCCGGTCCCAGTCCTCGCCGTCGTCGGTCAGCGGTTCCGAGGCGAAGACGGCGCAGGTCGCCTCTCCCTCCGGGCAGGGCGTCACGTCGTAGGTGCCCTCGTGATCCTCGAAATTCTTGCCAAGCAGCAGGTACATCGGCTCCAGCAGCATGGATTTCGCCATGTCGCCCTCGCGATCATCGGAAGGCCGCAACGCCTCGCAATCGCCCTCGACCTGCGTGTTGCCGTCCCGGTCGCAGCCGAAATTCGCCCCCACGATCCGCCCCGGCGCGGCCAGCGCGATCTTCAGCTTGGTCAGCCCCGGCAGGTCGAGGTCCTTCATGGCGCCGCAGATCAGGCCAAGCATCTTCTCGAACCCCGCCTGAACCTCGTCGTCGGTATCCCCCTCCAGCACCGACAGCAGCAGCACGTAGAGGAATTCCGTATCCGTCGTGCCGCGCATCTGGCCAAGGAATTCCTCCTTGCAATGGGGCAGCAGCGCCTTCTGCAGATGCCGCCATTTCGGCAAGCCGCCATTGTGGGCGATGATCCAGGGCGTGCCGTCGTAGGAAAACGGGTGACAATTCTCATCGGCCTGCACCACGCTGGCGTCATAGCCCGAGGCCCGGACATGGGCGAGAAGCGTGCTGGCGCAAAGGCTCGGGATGATGCCCTCCGCATTGTCGTCGTAGAAGGCCGCCTTGGGGCGGTGGTAGAGCAGCGGGTCTTCCGGCTTCAGCAGGGTCTCGCTCCAGATGCCGAACCCCCAGCCCGCCAATTGCAGGTTGGGGTGAAGCTCCGGGTCGAGGCTCTGGTTGATCAGGCTGTTCTCAGGCTCGAGCAGCAGCGCGTCGAGCGGAATTTCAGGCCCGACATAGGCAAGGACACGGCACATCTTGTCATCCCGTTTCTGTCGGGACGCAGGCACGCCGGTGCGCCGGCCACGTCCGGGTTTCGAATGGCCGGGGATCGGAGTCGCCAGCCGCAAGTGGTGCGGCCTCAACGTATGGAGGGCGGGAGGGTTCCGGGCGATCGCCTTGTCACGGCGGGTGGAAAGGTGCCTGACCAATTCTGCAGGCCCGTGACCACGCCAGACCGGCATTGCCAGACTTTGCGCGTGTCAGGTCATGCCGCGTCACCATGCGACTGGTGATATTCATTTCCGGCTCCATTTCGTTGACCAGATCCCACCACGCCCCACCGGCAACACGTTCCATTTCCTCCGCATCCCAAACAATCTTCACCACCAGCAGTTTGTTGAAATTACCGGATAGTTTCACCTGCACCCGATCGCTCTTGCTAAGCGGCCCGATCGTCTTGATCTCTACGTGGTCGTCGCCCAGCCTCCCATCCGAGCCCTGCGCATTTGGTTTCCGGTTCAACCGGATGCCCCAGACAACCGACCCATATAGCTCACCCAGGGCCCCGAACACGTTGAGGCATCTCCCGGTGGTGCAAAAATACTCACTGGCCGCGTTCCGCAAGCGGATGAATTGCCGGATATCGCTCAGTTCAGCGTGGGGAAAATCAAGCCTGACACGCGCCTCCCACTCGAGTTGCGGTAGGTATGCAGGCTGCAACTCATCCGGGTTGAACGCCCCGAATGCCTCCCAGGACAACCATTCACCGTCGCCAAGGTAGATGCCGTCATGGGGCCGAAGGATTGTCATGGTGCACTCCGTCACTTTGGAATTGCACCATTGCACCGGATCAACGCGCCCAAATTAAGGCACGCCCCGCCGCCCTCCGATCCCGGGTCAAGGATCGGCGCAGCCGACGGCCTTCAGGCCGCTTGTCCTTGAGGCGGGATCAGTGGGCAAAACACTCGAACCGGCGCGTTCAGGGCAGACCTGCCCCTGAACCGCTTCTCAGCAGAATCCCAAACCCATCCACAAAGACCCGCGCCCGCCAATAACGCGCAACCGCGCCCGGGCCGAGCGGGTGGGTGGGTGGGCGACGCCCGGGCGCGCCCACGCCGAAAACACTAACAAGACGTTAATAGCATTCGTATTCCGTAAGGAAAACAATCACTTGTCCCCTTTGTGCAAGCTTGCACATCGGCCCTCAAGCCGCCGGCATCCGCCGCTCGACGATCTCCGCCCACCACGAGCATCCCGCCGGGATTGCCTCGTCGTTGAAATTGTACTCCGGGTGGTGGACCATCGCCGTGTCGCCGTTGCCCACGAGGATGTAGGCCCCCGGACGTTCCTCCAGCATGAAGGCGAAATCCTCGCCGCCCATCACCAGCGGCGCGTCGGCGCAATCGCCCGAGACCTCCCGCGCGACCTCGGCCGCGAACTCGGTCTGCTCCTCCGAGTTCACCATCACCGGGTAGCCCTTGACGTAGTTGACCTCGGCCCGCCCCCCGAAGGTCGCGGCGATGCCCTCGCAGATCTCGGGCACGCGCTTGCCCGCGAGGTCGCGGTTGGCCTCCGACATGGTTCGCACGGTGCCTTTCAGCGTCACGGTTTCCGGGATCACGTTGAAGGCTTTCGACTCGGTCTCGAACGAGGTGACGGAGACAACGATCTGGCTGACCGGATCGGCATTCCGCGCGGCGATCGTCTGCAGCGCGGTCACGGCGTGGGCCGCCATCACGGTCGTGTCGATGGTCTCCTGCGGCTTCGCGGCGTGCCCGCCCTTGCCCTTGAAGACGATCTCGAACGTATCCGTGGCCGCGAAGAACGCGCCGGATCGGATCGCAAAGGACCCCACCGGACGGCCCGGCCAATTGTGCATGCCGTAGACCTCCTGGATGCCGAAGCGCTCCATCATGCCGTCGTCGCACATCTCCTTGCCACCGCCGCCGCCTTCTTCGGCAGGCTGGAAGATCACCGCGACCGTGCCGTCGAAATTGCGCGTCTCGGCGAGGTATTTCGCAGCCCCCAGCAGCATCGCGGTGTGTCCGTCATGGCCGCAGGCATGCATCGCGCCCTCGGTTTTCGAGGCATAGTCGAGCCCCGTCGCCTCGTAGATCGGCAGCGCATCCATGTCGGCGCGCAGGCCCAGGACCTTGCCGGTCGTGTCGGACTTGCCCTTGATGAGGCCCACGACGCCCGTGCGCCCGATGCCGGTGACGATCTCGTCGCAGCCGAATTCCTTGAGCTTTTCGGCGACCAATGCACTGGTGCGGTGGGTCTCGAACAGGATCTCGGGGTGCTGGTGAATGTCGCGGCGCCATTCGGTGATCTCGGGAAGAAGCTCGGCAAAGCGGTTCTTGATCGGCATGGTGTCTCTCCTGTTCTGCGTGCGTATGTGTGTGTTGTTCAGATATTCGGACCGGGACGCAAGCGCGACCCGTTCGAAAACCGCGCCATCGAGAAGCGGCTGAGGTCGTGGCCCGGATCGCGCCCCTGCACCATGTCGGCGAGGATGCGCCCGAAGCCCGGCCCGATGCCAAAGCCGTGCCCGCACATGCCGGTCGCGACGATCAGGCCGGGCAGCGCCTCCACGTGATCCACCACCGGCACCACGTCTGGCAGGACGTCGATCATCCCCGCCCAGGCGTCGGCGTGGTCGACCTCACCCATATCGGGATAGGCGGCGGCGAAGCGGCGCTTCACTTCAGCCGCCTTCCCCATGTTCGGCGCGGGGTCGAGCACGCGCATGCGCTCGAACGGGCTTTCCTCGTCATCCCGCCAGTTTCGCGGCGTGCCGGGCGCATCCGGGTAGCCGCGCGGTTGCGGGCCGCGCAGGTGGACATCGAATTCGCCGGTCAGGGCGAGCGGCAGGTAGCGTGCCAAATGGCGGAATGTGTCGCGCCCGAGGAAAAGCTCGGAAAAGGCGGCAGGTGCCAGCGTATAGCCGCCATCGGCGCGGGGCCGCATGGCGAGCTTGTCGTCCACCGCAGCCGTGGGAAGGACCTGCGGCAACGGCCGGGTGGCCATCGCGGTCGAGCGCACCGAAAGCTGCGGGATGTTGACACCATGGCGTTTCAGGAACAGTGACGACCAGGCGCCACCGGCCAGAACAACCTGGTCGCAGGCGATGCGCCCGGCCTCGGTGATGACGCCTGTCACGGCACCGCCTGTCCGGTCGAGCGCGCGCACCGCGCAGCCTTCGACGATCACCGCGCCCTCGGCCTCTGCCATCCGGGCGAGTTCCGGCACGGCCACCCACGGCTCGGCCTTCATGTCGGTCGGCGTGTGGAGCGCACCGACCCAGTCGCCTTGCGCGCCGCCCAGAACCTCCAGCGTTTCGGCACGGTTCAGCAGGCGGCTCGTCACGCCGAGCGGGCGCGCGTCGTCGAGCCAGCCCTGGAAACCTGCCAGCTCCTTCTCGGTCTTGGCGAGGTAGGTCACGCCGACCTGCTTCACGTCGATCCGGCCCTTTGCCTCAGCGTCGAGCGCCTGCCACAGGTCCTGCGCTTCCTGCGCGATGGGGATCTCGGCGAGGTCGCGGCCTTGCACGCGCACCCAGCCCCAGTTGCGGCTGGATTGTTCGGCGGCCACGCGGCCTTTTTCCAGAACGGCGACCTTCAGACCCGCGCGGGCCGCGAAGAGCGCCGTGCAGATACCGATCACGCCCCCGCCGATGATGGCGAGGTCCACCGTATCGGGCAGCGTGCCGCGATACGGGTCGGGGGGCGGCAGCCGGAACGGAGCGGTCATTGCAATTCGGACAGGAGATTTTCCATGAATGCCTCACCCTGCTGGAACTGGTCCAGCGTGATGAATTCATTCGGCTTATGGGCCTGGTCGATATTGCCGGGGCCACAGACGACAGCCGAATAACCGCCGGCCTGGAACTGCCCCGCCTCGGTGCCGAAGCTGACGACGCCCGAAGAATTGCGCCCGGTCAGGCGGCGGACCATGGTTTCGGCTTCGCCGCCATCCTCGGCCCGCAGGCCCGGCACGTCCCAGCGGGGATCGACGTTGATCCCGGCCTCGGGCCGGATCGCCTTCATGCCTGCCTCGATCTCGGCGATCTTGGCGAGGATCTTCTCGCGCCAGACGCCGACGTCATCGGTCGGCAGCGCCCGGAGGCTGAGCACGAAATTGCAATCCTTGGCGGTGATGTTGTGGGCGGTCCCGCCCTCGATCATGCCGACGTGGAGGGTCGAGAAATTTGGATAGAACGGGCTGTCGGGGTCGGCCTCGGCGGCGCTGGCCTCGTTCTGTTCGTTCGCCCACTGGATCAGCCTTGCGGCTTCCATGATCGCCGAAACCCCATCGGGCTGCAGGGAGGAGTGGATCTCGAAACCCCGGAAATGCAGGTCGAAGCCGATGCCGCCCTTGTGGCCATTGATGATGCCCATCTCCGTCGGCTCACCGATGATCGCCATGGATGCCTTGGGCACCACGCCCTGCATCGCCTGGATCATCGGGGGCGCACCGACGCAGCCGATTTCCTCGTCGCGGCTCAATGCCAGCTGCAGGGGCCGCTTCACGCCACGCCGCTTGGCCTCCACCACCGTCCAGATTGCCAGCGCGTCGAACCCCTTCATGTCGCAGGTGCCGCGCCCGTAAAGCTTGCCGTCCTTCTCGGTCACGGTGAAGGGGTCGGTGTCCCATTCCTGCCCGTCGACCGGCACGACATCGGTGTGGCCCGACAGGATCACGCCGCCATCTTCTTCCGGTCCGATGTGCGCGAAGAGCGACGCCTTTAGCCCGGTCTCGTCGTAATCGCGCGCCGAGGAAATGCCGTGGTCGGACAGGTAGCCTTCGACCCAGTCGACGAGGGCGAGGTTGCTGTCGCGGCTGACGGTGGGAAAACTGACGAGCTTCTCCATCAACTCTCGCGGTGTCAGGATGGTTGTCATGGGATCAGTACCCGCTGTCTGTAACTAGGATTTTGTGGCCCGGCCCAACCTCTCGGTACACGGACGGCTCCGGCTCGTAATCGAGGGGATGCACAGGCGACGGGATCGGCTTGAAGTTCAGGTCCTTGTCGGATTTCCGCATCGCCGGGTCCGCCACGGGAACAGCGCTGAGAAGCGCCTGCGTGTAGGGGTGCTGCGGGTTCTCGAAGATGGCCTGCCGCGGCCCCATCTCCACGATCCGGCCGAGGTACATCACGCCGACATCGTGACTGACCCGTTCGACAACGGCCATGTCGTGGGAGATGAACAGGTAGCTGAGGCCCATTTCCTGCTGCAACTCCATCATCAGGTTCAGCACCTCGGCCTGCACCGACACGTCGAGGGCCGAGACGGCTTCATCGGCGATGATGAGCTTCGGGTTCAGGGCGAGCGCACGGGCGATGGCGACGCGCTGCCGCTGGCCGCCGGACAATTCGTGCGGATAACGTTGCATGTAATCGCGCGGCAATTGCACCCGGTCGAACAGCGCCGCGACCTTGTCGGTCCGGTCCTGCGCGGTGGATTTGCCATAGTTCACGAGCGGTTCGGCAACCTGGAGACCCAGCCGCATCTGCGGGTTCAGCGAGGCGAACGGATCCTGGAAGATCATCTGCATGTCCTGCCGCGCGCGACGGAGGTCACTCACGGACATGGCGCGGACGTCGCGGCCATCGAGCTCGATCTTGCCCGAATCCGGTTCGACCAGCCGCAGGATCGAGCGTCCGCAGGTGGATTTGCCACAGCCTGATTCGCCAACGAGGCTGAGAGTGCGCCCGGCGTTCAGTTGCAGCGACACGTCTTCGACCGCGTGAACCTGCGCCACGGTCCGGCGCAAGAGCCCTCCGCGCACCGGGAACCGGGTCGTAAGATTCTCGACGTTCAGCAGAAGCTTGTCGGTGCCCTTGATCGGTTCGATCTTCTGGTCGGTGCGGCCCATCAGCTTCATCGGCTCGGGCAAGGCACGGCCCTGCATCTCGCCGAGTTTCGGAACGGCGGCGAGAAGGGCCTTGGTGTAGGGATGTTGGGGATCGTTGAAGATCTGCTCGACCGGGCCTTCCTCGACCTTGCGCCCGCGGTACATGACGATCACGCGGTCGGCCATCTGCGCCACGACGGCCATGTCATGGGTGATGAACAGGACGCTGGTACCGGTCTCGTTCTTCAGCCGGTTGATGAGCGCAAGGATCTCGGCCTGGATTGTCACGTCGAGCGCCGTGGTCGGCTCATCTGCTATAAGAATGCGCGGCTCGCAGGCCAGCGCCATGGCGATCACGATCCGCTGGCGCATGCCGCCCGACAATTCATGCGGATATTGCTGAAGGCGGCGCTCCGGCTCGGGGATGCGCACAAGCTTGAGCAGTTCCAATGCCCGCTCCCGCGCCTTCGCGCGCGACATGTTCTTGTGGGTGCGCAAGCCTTCGGCCAATTGCCGTTCGATGGTGAAGACCGGGTTCAGCGCGGTCATCGGCTCCTGGAAGATCATGCCGATATCGTTGCCGCGGATGTCGCGCATCTTGTTGGTGCCTTGGCGCGCCAGGTCGATTGGCGCCTCGCCGCCACGGTCGAACAGAAGCTCCCCGCCCGCGATCTCGCCACCGCCGAATTCGACCAGGCGCATCAGCGAGAGGGACGAGACCGATTTGCCCGATCCGGATTCGCCGACGATGCAGACCGTCTCGCCGGGTTGGATGGTGAACGAGACATCCTCGACCCCGACAACCCTGCCGTTCTTGGTTTCGAATTCGACCCGCAGGTTGCGCACTTCTGCGATGGGCTGATCCAGCATGGGGCGAGACTCTCCTGTTGGGATGGCGTGAGCGACGGTAGGACCGCGCCGAATTGCTGTCAAATTCTACGATTGCCCATCAATTGGGCATGACGCAACGGCACAAGGCTTGCTTTTTCGCGGCGTTATGCAAACGATGCTCAGATTGGCGGATGATGGTTCGGGGCGCTTGCGGCCCGCGCCGACGCCGACCACAAAGACGCGTACGCGCCGGCAAGGCGATATGCCCGACAGAGGCGGATAAGCGTCCAACAAGGAGAGACTGACACACATGACACGCAAAGTTCTTTTGCTCGGAGCAGCCGCACTGGCGATGGCTCCGATGGCCGCCTGGGCCGACGGGCATCTGTCCCGCGGCGGATCCGGCCACCTCAACATCATCTACTGGCAGGCGCCGTCGACGCTGAACCCGTATCTCTCGGGCGGCACGAAAGAGGTCGAATCGGCCTCCCTCGTGCTGGAATCGCTGGCGCGTTTCGATGACACCGGCACCATGGTCCCGTGGCTCGCCACGGAAATCCCGACCGTCGAGAACGGTGGCATTTCCGAAGACCTCACGCAGATCACCTGGACCCTCCAGGAAGGGATCACCTGGTCCGACGGCACGCCCTTGACCGCGGCGGACGCCGTATTCACCTGGGAATATTGCACCCACCCCGAGGGCGGCTGCGCCCAGGCGAGCTACTTCGACGGCGTGGAAAGCATCGTGGCGGTGGACGATCTGACCATTCAGGTCAACTTCGCGAACCCGACCCCGTTCCCCTACACCGCACTTGTCGGTTCGGAGAGCCCGATCATCCAGGCGGCCCAGTTCGCGGACTGCCTTGGCGCACGCGCACCGGAATGCACCGAGGCCAACTTCGGCCCGATCGGCACCGGCCCGTTCGTGGTGGAAGACTTCCGTCCCAATGACGTGATCGAATTCGTCGCCAACGAGAACTTCCGCAACCCCGACCAGCCCTACTTCGCATCCGTGACCTTCAAGGGTGGCGGCGACGCGACGGCAGCGGCCCGTTCGGTTCTGGAAACCGGCGAGTTCGACTACGCGTGGAACCTGCAGATCGACCCGACGATCCTTGCGCAGATGGAAGCCCAGGGGAACGGCACGGTCGTGACCGCGTTCGGCACCTCGGTCGAGCGTCTGCACATGAACCAGTTCGACCCGAACCCCGAGCTCGGCGATATCCGCTCGACGGCAGAAGCAGGTCCGCACCCGTTCCTGACCAACCCGGTGATCGGTCAGGCCATGTCGATGGCCATCGACCGCGCCCTGCTGGTTGAAATCGGCTACGGCGCAGGCGGTCAGCCGACCTGTAACGTGCTTCCGGCGCCCGAGCTTTATGCCTCGACCGCCAATGACGGCTGCCTCGTGCAGGACATCGCGGGCGCGAACGCACTTCTCGATGAGGCCGGGATCGTCGACACCGACGGTGACGGCATCCGCGAATACGAAGGCACGCCGCTGCGCGTTCTCTACCAGACCTCGACCAACGCCGTCCGCCAGGACACGCAGGCGCTGGTCAAGCAGTGGTGGGCGGAAATCGGCATCGATGCCGAGCTTCGCAACATCGACGCATCGGTCTTCTTCGGCGGTGACCCGGCTTCGCCTGACACCTTCCAGAAGTTCTATGCAGACGTGGAGATGTACACCAACAACTTCGCCGGTGTGGACCCGCAGGCCTACATGGCCAACTGGGCCTGCGACGAGATCCCGTCGCCTGCAACCCAGTGGCAGGGTTCCAACATCCAGCGCTTCTGCTCGGAAGACTACGATGCCCTGATCGAAGAGATGGCGGCCACCGCCGACCTCGAGCGTCGTGGTGAGATCGCACGGATGCAGAACGACATGCTCATCCAGTCGTACTCGATCATTCCGCTGGTCCACCGTGGCGGCGTGTCCGCACACGCCAACTCCCTCGGCGGCATCCGCATGTCCGACTGGGATTCGGAACTGTGGAACATCGCCGAATGGTACCGCATCCCCGAGTGATGTGAGCTATGGCCTGCGCGGGATATCCTCTCGCGCAGGCCTTTTTGTATTCCGGCCCCACCTGAAACGATGTGTCCCCGCCCATGATCCAAGCGCACTCCGTTCGTTCTGGCGCAGACGCGCTTTCGAAAGCGCGTGAAGACGGCCTTTCGAAAGGCCGTGCCCGCGACCGAGTTCACGCCGTGCCCCGTGGCGCCGGGTCGACACCCTGCAGCGAAGGCCTACGCCCATGCTGACCTACACCATCCGCCGCCTGATCCTTGCGATCCCGACGCTGCTGTTCATCAGCTTCATCATCTTCATCATCGTGAAGCTGTCGCCGTCGGACCCCACGGCGAACCTGCCCCTGACCATTCCGCCGGAGGTGCGCGAGCAGATCCGCGAAAGCCTCGGCGTGAACGACCCGATCATCGTCCAGTATTTCAAATGGCTGAAGCTGATGGTCTGGGACGAACCCCTGCACCTGATCGACAACTGGTTCGGCACCGAGATCGCGCCGCCGAACGAGCCCGGCAGCCGCATCATCTCCTACCAGACCCGTTCGCCGGTGATGGACCTGATCATGCAGCGCATGCCGCAGACGCTCTGGGTGGTGGGCACGTCCTACATCGTGGGCATCATCATCGCCCTGCCCCTCGGCATCATCTCGGCCTACAAGCAGTATTCGATCTTCGACCAACTCGGCACCTTCATCTCGATGCTCGGCTTCTCGGTCCCGACGTTCTTCACCGGGGTGCTGTTCATCGTGATCTTCGCGGTCAACCTGCAATGGCTGCCCTCGGTCTACGACACCACCCACGTGGTCGAGGACTGGGACAGCTTCGTCGTGCAATTCAAGCAGATGATCATGCCGGTCATGGTCCTTGGCCTGTTCAACGCGGCGCAGATCAGCCGCTACATGCGCGCCTCGATGCTCGACAACCTGAACCAGGATTACGTGCGCACGGCCCGGGCCAAGGGTCTTGGCGAAGGCACCGTGGTCCTCGTCCACGTGCTGCGCAACTCGATGATCCCGGTCGTGACCGTGATCGCCCTGAACGTCCCCGCCGTGTTTGGTGGCGCCATCATCACCGAGCAGGTGTTTAAGGTGAACGGCATCGGCCAGCTTCTGATCATCGCGATCCAGGCGGGCGACGTGCCGGTGGTGCAGACCGTCAGCTTCATCTTCGCGGTGCTCATCGTTCTCTTCAATTTGCTCGCCGATATCCTTTACGGCGTTCTGGACCCGAGGATTCGCTATGACTGATCCCGATCGCCCCGGCCAGCCGCTGATGACCTCCGGAGCCACGCCCGCAGGCGCGGCCCCCGTGACCGACCCTGCCGAGCCGACCGTCAGCCGCACGATCCAGGAACGTCCGCCGCGCAACCAGTGGTTCGACGTCTGGGACCAGTTCAAGACCCACAAGGGCGCGCTCTTCGGGCTTGGCTTCTTCGTCTTCGCGCTGGCCTTCATCCTGATCGGGCCGCTGATCTGGACGGTCGATCCGCAATTCGCCGACATCCGCGCGCGAAACTCGAACCACATGCTCGCCTGCTTCCGTGCCGGCGGTGGCGAAGGCGCGTGGTTCGAAGCGGTGCGCAGTTGTTTTGCCAACCCCGTCGAATTCAGCCGTGCCAATCCGGGCCTGTTCCTGAAGCTGTCCTGGGCGCATCCGCTGGGAACCGACCAGTTGGGCCGCGACATGCTCGCGCGCCTGATGACCGGCGGGCAGACCTCCATCGCGGTGGGCCTTACCGCGATGCTACTGGCCCTGTTCTTCGGCACGTTGATCGGCGTTCTGGCGGGCTACTTCCGCCGCCTCGACGGCGTACTAATGCGCGTCACCGACCTGTTCCTCGCCATTCCGCTGCTGCCGCTTCTGCTGGTCATCATCATGCTGTTTCGCGACCAGCTGCGCTCGGCCTTCGGTCCCGAGGGCGGGATCTTCGTGCTGATCGTGGTGGTGATCGGCCTGACGTCGTGGATGCAGACCGCAAGGGTCGTGCGCGGCGACGTGCTGGCGCTGAAGGAACGCGAGTTCGTTCTGGCCGCGCGGTCCATCGGCACCACGTCCACGAACATGATCGGGCGGCACATCCTGCCCAACGTCATGTCAGCGATCATGGTGTCGGCGACGCTCGGCATCGCGAACGCGATCATCACCGAGTCGGCGCTGTCGTTCCTTGGCCTCGGCTTCCCGTCGGACTTCCCGACATGGGGCCGCATCCTGTTCGACGGCACCGACTGGCTCAGCTCCTACCCCGAGCGGGTGATCTGGCCCGGCGTGCTGATCTCGCTGACCGTGCTGTCGGTGAACTACATCGGTGACGGGTTGCGCGACGCGCTCGACCCCCGCATCCGCGGACGGTGACCCTCAGAAAAGGCTCCCCTGCCCGCCCGGATCACTCTTCTTCGGAGGCGTTTTCGGCGCGGGCTTGGGGGCCGCTTTCGGGGTCGCCCCGGTGGGTGTGACCCCCAGCCGGCCATCCTTGAACTCGATCTCCAGCGCCGCGTGGGTCTCGGCCTCGGCCTTGCGGGTCAGCACGGCCTCGCCGGACCGGATGACCGCATAACCACGGGCCAGCGTCTGCGTGTAGCCGAGCGTCTGGCGCAGGCGCTCAAGCCCTGTCAGCCGTTCGCGCCGCCGGGTGACGGAGGCTTCGGCCACCTGACCGAACCGCGTCACAGCCTGCGCCAGCCGCTCGTCCATCTGCGATGTCCGCGCCGCGAGCCGTTGTGGGTCGAGCCGCCATCGCGCAAGCGCGCGGCGCCCCTCGCGGATGACCGATTGCAACCGTTCGGGGCTGAGCCGCCCTGACGTCCGCCCAAGCTCCAGCCGTTTCGACGCAACCGCCCGCTCCAGCGCCGGGTCGAGCCGCGCCGTCAGCCGGTCCAGTTTCGCGCGGGCATCCTGCGTGCGGCCTTTCAGGGCCGGCGCAAGCCGCAGCGACGCAAGGTCTAGCCTCTGGCGCGGCGCGTCGAGCAGCGCCTCGGGCCGTGGCAAAGCGCGCCCCACGTCGCGCACGCGCTGCCCGCGCGCCGTCAGGCCACTGGTGATCGCGCGTGTCAGGACGCCCTCCTGCTGGCGGAGCCAGTTCAGGAGGTCCATCCGCACCGGCACCGCCTTCTCCGCCGCGCCCGTTGGTGTCGGCGCGCGGTAGTCCGAGGCATAGTCGATCAGCGTCGTATCGGTCTCGTGCCCGACGGCGGAGATCAGGGGAATGTCACTGTCGGCGGCGGCGCGTACGACGGCTTCCTCGTTGAAGCCCCAGAGGTCTTCGAGAGAGCCGCCGCCACGCGCCACGATCAGCAAATCGGGCCGGGGCAGCGCGCCGCCCGGCGTCATCGCGTTGAAGCCACGGATCGCGCGCGCCACTTCCGGCGCACAGCGTTCACCCTGGACGGCCACGGGCCAGATCAGCACCTTGCGCGGAAACCGGTCGCGCAGCCGGTGCAGGATATCGCGGATCACCGCACCCGAGGGCGAGGTGACCACGCCGATCACCTCCGGCAGGAACGGCAGGCGCTTCTTGCGCGCCTCGTCAAAAAGCCCCTCAGCCGCCAGCGCCTTCTTGCGCTTCTCCAGCATCGCCATCAGGGCACCCGCACCGGCGGGCCGGATATCGTCGATCACGAGCTGGTATTTCGACTGGCCGGGAAAGGTCGTCAGGCGGCCCGTCGCGATGACCTCCATCCCCTCCTCGGGCTGGTGGGCCAACCGCGCCGAGACACCCTTCCAGACCACGCTGGCTAGAACGCTGCGGTCATCCTTCAGATCGAGGTAGATGTGGCCCGACCGGGGCCGCGAGAGCCGCCCGACCTCGCCCCGCACCCGGACATGGGAAAATGCGCCCTCGACAGTCAGTTTAACCGCGCCCGAGATTTCGGAAACGGTGAATTCCGGCGCATTGCCGGCGGGGCCTGCGCCCTCGTCGTCGATCAGGTCATCCATCAGGTGAAGAACCTAGCTAGTCGCCACAGCCCCCGCAATCACCTGATCCGCAATTGCCAGCGTCCTGGTCCGCAAACGGGTCACCCCGTTCGAAGGTCAGCTCGAATTCGCCGCCCGGCGTCATTCCGTAAAGCATGCTGCCGATCGCGATCAGCGGGATGGCCGTGAAAATCACCGCGAACGGCAAGGGCGCCTCTCCGCCGATGATCATGTTGACGCCCATGATAAGGAACATGGTGCTGACGATGAAGCCGACCACGTTGCCCACGCGTGACGTTCGTCGCCAAATTCCTTTGGGCGGCGTTCCGAACCGGGCGCGATAGGCTGCGACCGTGGCCTTGTAATCGGCAAGATGCGCAGCCCCGGTCCCTCCCGGCGAATGGTGCAGGGGTTTGCCGATCTTGGCGCAAAGCCCCTCCCAGTAGTCGCGGGTGTGCTGCATGTGCTGGTGCCAGACGAGATCCACCGCCTTCGAAGGCACGTTGCGCGCCTCGCGCGTCGCGCAGAGGTAGATGAACTTGCGATATTCCTCGATCGCTGTCAGGGCGGTCTCGCGCCTGATCCGATGTTCATCCATCAATTGTTCGGGGAAAGAACGCCCGGTCGCATCGGCGGGCATCGGGTGGTTCGAAATCAGCTCCCATAGCTGATCGTTGCGAGAGGTCATCGGAGCCTCCATGATTTCACTTTTCATGGCTACGTCGTACCGCCGCTTTGTGACCGTTTTGTGACATCAGAAGCCCGGTCGCATGGTGATCCGATCGGCGCATTGCTTGCGTGTCACGCGCGCGCCGCCTACACCAGCCCCGCTCATCACGGCGGTCCGCAGGACCCGAGCCAGAAAGGACCATAGCCCCATGAATATCCTTATCCTCGGCTCCGGCGGACGCGAGCATGCGCTGGCCTGGGCGGTCTTGCAGAACCCGAAATGCGACCGACTGATCGTGGCGCCGGGCAACGCGGGGATCGCCCAGATCGCGGATTGTGCTAGCCTCGATGTGGATAACCCCGCCGCCGTGACCGAGTTCTGCGCCGAGGAATCCATAGATTTCATCATCGTCGGCCCCGAAGCTCCGCTGGCCGCCGGCGTTGTGGATATGTTGACGGATGCCGGGTTCCTGACCTTCGGGCCGAGCAAGGCGGCGGCCGAACTCGAAGCCTCGAAGACCTTCACCAAGCAGGTCTGCGATGCCTCCAGTGCGCCGACCGCGGCTTGGGCGCGGTTCACCGAGGCCGAGGCCGCCAAGGCCTATATCCGCGAACAGGGTGCCCCCATCGTCGTGAAGGCCGACGGTCTGGCCGCCGGCAAGGGCGTCGTCGTGGCGATGGACGAAGACGCGGCACTCGAGGCCATCGACGACATGTTCGGCGGCTCCTTCGGCGACGCCGGGGCAGAGGTGGTGATCGAGGAATTCATGGACGGCGAGGAGGCTTCGTTCTTCATCCTCTCCGATGGCGAGAACGTCCTGCCCATCGGCACCGCGCAGGACCACAAGCGCGCCTTTGACGGGGACGAGGGCCCCAACACCGGTGGTATGGGCGCCTATTCCCCCGCCCCGGTCCTGACCGAGGCTCTTCAGGAAAAGACACTGGCCGAGATCATCCGCCCCACCATCGCCGAGATGGCCAAACGCGGCACTCCCTACAAGGGCGTGCTCTACGCGGGCCTGATGATCAAGGACGGCCAGCCCCGGCTGGTGGAATACAACGTCCGCTTCGGCGACCCGGAATGCCAGGTCCTGATGATGCGGCTGGGGGGGCAAGCCCTCGACCTGATGCTGGCCTGCGCCGAGGGGCGGCTCGACAAGGCGCAGGTGAACTGGGCCGACGATCATGCCATGACCGTTGTGATGGCGGCGAACGGCTATCCGGGCCGCTACGAGAAGGGCAGTGTCATCAAGGGGCTCGACGCGATGCCCGAGACGTCCTCGCAGATGGTGTTCCACGCGGGCACCACCGAGAAGGACGGAGCGATCACGGCGACCGGGGGCCGGGTTCTGAACGTCACGGCGCGTGGCGCGAGCCTGCAGGAGGCGCGCGACCAGGCCTATGCGATGATCGACCGGATCGACTGGCCCGAAGGGTTCTACCGCAAGGACATCGGCTGGCGCGCGCTCTAGCGCCTTACGCCAGCCACTTCGCGTAATCGCTGACCAGAAGGTGCGTCGGGTCGACGTCTTCCTCGATCTCGGCGAAGCGCCCGATGGGCTCGCGGAACCAATTGTCGGTCTCGTCATCGTTGACGGTGGAGACCTCGCCGATCAGCACGTCACCGCCCTCCCCCCAGAAGGCATGCCAGTCGCCCGGCATCAGGGTCACGGACTCGCCCGGCGCGAAGCGCAGGATCTCGCCCGCCTCGAACCGCCGCTCGATCCCGTCGCACATCACCACGCCACCGGCATTCGGATCGCAGGAGCCATCCTCGGCCGATCCGAACAGCTCGATGGCCAGCGTCGCCCCGCCGCGGTTGATGATATCCTCCGCCTTCAGGTAATGCCGGTGCATCGGGCTGATCTGATCCTGCTTGGAAATCAGCAGCTTCTCGGCGTAGCACATACCGCCGCCCTTCTGCAGGTCGCTCAACCGGCCATTGCGCAGGGTGAAGAGGAACAGGCCCAATTCGTCGAACTTACCCTGGCCGTAATCCGTGATGTCCCAGCCCATCCGGCCGTCGATCACCGCGCGCGCGCTCTCTTTGCGATCCGCGAATTCACCGGGCGTCCAGTAGGCGAAGGGCGGCATAACGAAGCCGAAAGAGCGCATGAAGTCATCGGCTTCCGCCATGATATCGTTGATCCGGGACCGCTTCATCTCGCTCTCTCCTCCATTGGCCGACGCGCTCTTTTGCATCCTGCCCGCCCCCCTGCACAAGGCCCCGCATGCCGAAACCCTGCGAAACCGCGCCCCTCTTTGTTCCACGAAAATGCCGGGGGAGCTGCGCAGCAGCGGGGGCAGAGCCCCTTCGCCGCGCTTGCGCGGCGCCCCCGGCGACGGCAAGGCCGGCGCAATCCCTTCTCGCCCAGGCGCGCGTCTGCCGCTAGCATGGCAAAGACACCCCTAACCGGACGAAAAAATGGAAGAAACCCTGCTGCAGGCCACCATCTATCTCGGCGCCATGCTGATCGCCGTGCCGATCTCGGTACGCTTCGGCCTGGGCTCGGTGCTCGGCTATCTGCTGGCGGGGATCGCGATTGGCCCCGTCCTTGGCCTGGTCGGCGGATCGGAGACCGAGCATCTGCAGCACTACGCCGAATTCGGCGTGGTATTGATGCTGTTTCTGATCGGCCTGGAACTCGATCCCCGCACGCTCTGGGCGATGCGAAAACGCCTGTTGGGACTCGGCGGAAGCCAGATCATTCTGTCCATACTTTTCCTTGCCGGCAGCGCCTTTCTGCTGGACCTCGCGCCGTCGCTGGCCCTTGCAGTCGGCATAACCCTCGCGCTCAGTTCGACCGCTATCGTCCTGACGACGCTGACCGAGAAGGACCTGATGCGCACGCCGGGCGGACGCGGTGCCTTCTCGGTTCTCCTGACGCAGGATATCGCGGTCATCCCGGCACTGGCCTTCCTGCCGCTGCTGGCCACCGCCACGGGTGTGCGGTTCAACGAGGATGGCTCGATCGCGCGCATGGCGGACGAGGAAGAGCACGTCATGTCACTGGTCGAAGGCCTTCCCGCATGGGGCGTGACACTGGTCACGCTTGGCGTGGTGGTCGGCGTGATCCTTGCCGGTCGCTACATCCTGCCGCTGGTCTTCCGAGCCCTGCACGCCACCCGCCTGCGCGAGATGTTCACGGTCGGCGCGCTTGTCATCGTCGTCGGGATCGCCGTGCTGATGATCATGGTCGGCCTGTCACCCGCGCTTGGCGCGTTCCTTGCGGGCGTGGTTCTCGCCAACTCGGAATTCCGGCACGAACTCGAGGCCGACATCGAGCCGTTCAAGGGACTTCTGCTCGGGCTTTTCTTCATCACCGTGGGCGCGGGCATCAACTTCGGCACGCTCTTCGGAATGCCCTTCGTGATCCTCGGTCTGACGCTGGCGGTCATGGTGCTGAAAGGCGTGATCCTTTACGCGATTGCACGGGTTAGTCGGCTCAAGGGACGCGACCGCTGGTTGTTCACCCTCGGGCTGGCGCAGGCCGGGGAATTCGGCTTCGTGCTTGTCGCGTTCGGCGTGCAGCAGGGGGTTTTCAACGACCGCATCGCCGAGATCCTGTTGCTGATCGTGGCACTGTCGATGTTATTCACGCCGCTAAGCTTCATCCTCTACGAACGCATCAGCGCCCGCTTGGGCGAGGCGAGCGAGGATGCGCCCTCCCACGACGAAATCGACGACGAGGCGCCGATCATCATCGCCGGTATCGGGCGTTTCGGGCAGGTCGTGAACCGGATGGTGCGCGCGGCGGGACAGAAGACCGTGGTGCTCGACTCCAACCTCGAAACCATCCGCCTGATGCGCCGCTTCGGCCTCAAGAGCTTCTTCGGCGACCCGACCCGGCCCGAGCTTCTGCAGGCCGCAGGCATCGCGACGGCAAAGGTCCTGGTCGTCGCGGTGGACAACAAGGCCTCGGCCGTGAAGCTGGTGCGCTATGCCAAACGCACCAATCCCGAGATATCTGTGGTCGCCCGCGCCCACGACCGGCTGCATGTCTACGAACTCTACGAGGCGGGCGCCGATCATATCATCCGCGAGGTGTTCGACAGCGCGCTCCGCGCCGGGCGCTACGTGCTCGAAGACATGGGCTTTACCGATTACGAGGCCCACGAGACCGAGATCGCCTTCTATCGCCACGACCGCCAGAACCTGCGCGAACTGGCCGAGGTCTGGCGTCCCGGTGTCCCGATTACCGAGAATGCCGATTACATGCGCATATCGCGGGAGATCACGGACAACCTAGAAAACGCGATGGCGGAATACCTCGCGGACAAGGAAAAAGACGGAGAGAAAGACGGATCACGCGCACCCACTACCGAATCCCGCGCGCCGGGGGATGTGAGTGCGCTGTCCGGTCTGGACCGGAACCGCCGTCCGGGCGGGGTCCGGAAATAACCGGCACCCTCACCCGTCCGATACGCCCGCTTCCGCGAAACTTGCCATGCCGGAATGGCAGGCCAGCGCACCTTTGAGAATCTGGATCGCCAGCGCCGCGCCGGAGCCCTCTCCAAGGCGCAGCGCAAGGGAAAGAAGCGGTGCTTTGCCCAGTTCCTCCAGCAGGCGCACATGGGCCTGTTCCTCCGATGCATGGCCTGCGATCGCGTGATCCAGCGCGCCCTCTGCAGTCCGCGCGAGAACCGCCGCCGCAGCCGTGCAGATGAAACCGTCGAGAATCACCGGAATGCCGTCCATCCGCGCCCGCGCCATGGCGCCGGCC
Source organism: Rhodobacterales bacterium HKCCE4037 (assembly GCA_015689645.1). Lineage (GTDB taxonomy): Bacteria > Pseudomonadota > Alphaproteobacteria > Rhodobacterales > Rhodobacteraceae > Gymnodinialimonas. The sequence goes on along the minus strand of WVSM01000006.1, from coordinate 79,298 downwards.
ATCGCGGCCACCTCGCGTCCGCCGAGGCAGCGCAGGGCTTCAAGCGGGTCCTCCGCGGCTTGCGGGTTTGCCGCCAGCCCCTCGGCCACGACCTGCGCCTTAAGCGCCACGCCCGCTTCGTCGACACCGGTGCCGCGCCCGGTCCAGTCGGCGGCCTCGCCGCCATAAAGAGCATGGGAAATCGCGGCGGCGGAGGTCGTGTTGCCGATCCCCATTTCGCCCACGACCAGAAGGTCCGCGTTCGCGTCGACGGCATCCCAGCCGGTGTTGAACGCTGCCATGAAGGCGGCCTCATCCATCGCGGGGCCTTGGGTAAAATCGGCGGTCGGCGTGTCGAGGTCGATGGCATGCACGGACATCTTCGCACCCGCAAGGTCGCTCAGCTGGTTGATCGCCGCGCCGCCAGCTTCGAAATTGGCGACCATCTGCACCGTCACTTCCGGCGGAAAGGCCGAGACGCCGCGGGCGGCCACGCCATGATTTCCTGCGAACACAAGGACTTGCGGCGACTCGATCCGAGGGCGTGCATCGCCACGCCACGCGGCGTACCAGATCGCAATCTCCTCCAGTCGTCCCAACGCGCCCGGCGGCTTGGTCAGCACCGAATTGCGCGCCTCGGCTGCGTCGCGGGCGGCACTGTCAGGAGAAGCGGCCCCTTGCAGCCGGGTTCGGATGTCGGAGGGGCTTTGCGGTGCATTCATGTCAGGCGTCCCTTGCGTTGCGGGTTTGAAGTATTGTTTAGCGGTCACCAACCTGCCCGAGGGTGGCCAGAAAGGTCCATGCGATGTCTGATACCGACAGTTTCCGTCCGCAACCCCGCGATGTAATCCGGGCTTTCCACCTGCTGTCGCGCCTGCCCTTTCCTGGCGGAGACGCGGTGCGCACGGCGACGTCGGCCTGGGCCTGGCCATTGGTGGGCGCGGCGATTGCGACGCTTCAGGTTGCCCTTGGGACAGGGATGATGGCGCTTGGCGGGCCGATCTGGGCGGCCGCGGGGCTGGCGCTTGCGCTTGGCACGGTCCTGACCGGCGGATTGCACGAAGACGGTCTGGCCGATTGCGCCGACGGCTTCTGGGGCGGGCACGATCGTGCGCGGCGGCTGGAGATCCTGAAGGACAGCCGCGTGGGCAGCTACGGCGTGCTCGCCATGGTTTTCGCCATGGGCCTGCGGTGGAGCCTTCTGGCCGCCCTTCTGCCGGTCGCGCCCCTTGCGCTGATCACCGCAGCACTCCTCAGCCGGGCGGCCATGGCGGGCTTGATGGCCCGCCTGCCCTTCGCACGCGAGGACGGGTTGGCGAAGCATGTCGGGAAACCGCCTGCAAACGCGGTCCGGCTGGCGCTCGGCATCTCGATTGTCGGGGGCTTGATCTTCGCGGGCCTCTGGCCCGGCTTGCTTGCAGCGATCCTCGTCTTTGTCACTGCGGCCCTTGCGGGCGCGCTTGCCCGCGCGAAGATCGGCGGGCAAACGGGCGATGTCTTGGGCGCGGCGCAGGTTCTGGGCGAGATTGCCGCCCTTCTCACGCTCGCCGCGACCCTTGCCTGAGTTCGATCAGCAAGCAGCGACGTAGTAGGTGCCGTCACCGTTCGAATAGGCGCACTGGCCGGTCTGCGTGTTGCGCGCGACCTGCGTACCAACGGCGGCACCGGCAACGGTTGCCAGAATGGTCCACTGCGGGTTGGCGTTGAAGGCATCCGCGAGAAGCAGGCCGGCACCGGCACCGCCGAGCAGACCAAGGTTCGAGCGATCCTGCGGCGACAGCGGCTGGCAGGCGCTGACGGCGATGGCTGCGATCAGCAGCACGGGTGCAACAATCTTCTTCATGAGGGGTCTTCCTTTCAGTGATGGGCGTTTTGGCCCTATGGTAATACGTTCCACGTTTCCCTGAGTTCCCTGATAGCACAGAAAAAAACCTGCCGCGAGGGCGCGGCAGGTCAGGAAAACCGGTAACAAAACCGTGAGCGCGGGATTTCGCCCGCTTATTTCAGACGCTCGGCGTCAGGCCGCTCGCTTGGAGAGGACTTCGACCACGTGGGTTGCCGCGCCTGCCTCGTCGAGGCCTTTGACGGCAGCGAGTTCGCGGGTCAGACGCTCGAGCGCGGCTTCGTAAAGCTGGCGCTCGGAATAGCTCTGCTCGCGCTGGTCGTCCGAGCGGTGCAGGTCGCGCACGACCTCCGCGATGGAGATCAGGTCGCCGGAATTGATCTTCTGCTCGTATTCCTGCGCACGGCGCGACCACATCGCACGCTTCACGCGGGCCTTGCCCTTCAGCGTGTCGAGCGCCTTGGAAACAACGGCCGGATCGCTCAGCGGGCGCATGCCGACCTCGGTCGCCTTGGCGGTGGGAACCCGCAGGGTCATCTTGTCCTTTTCGAAGGAGATGACGAACAGTTCCAGCTCCAGCCCGGCAACTTCCTGCTCCTCAATCGACACGATCTTGCCCACGCCATGCGCGGGATAGACGACGTAATCGTTGGGGCTGAACAGCTGGGGCTTGCGGGCTTTACTCATGTTTAGCGTATCCTTTTTGTGGCGTGGCCCGACCGGGATCTCCGGCGCGACACACGCGAAGAGCAGGCGTCAAAAACGCACGCGGAACACCGGGGTATTCCGTTTGCGTAAGGTCGGTTCTGCAGAGTGTTCGGGCCGATCGCGCGGCTCAGAGTTGGTACAGACAGTTCACTTTGTAACAGGAATATAGCACAAAAATCGGCTGATTCCTAGGATTCTGCTGCGCAGCGTCAGGGAACCCCTTAAAAAACGGGATGATTCTTGGGTCAATAATGCTCACCCATCGGCAAGTCCGCGCCGAATCGGGTGTCAGCCGCCCTCGCCGGGGGCCTCCGAGAACAGCTCCATCTTGCCTTCCTTGCCGTCCATCTCCTCGGCATTGGGCAGCGGATCCTTCTTGGTGACGATGACTGGCCACATCTCGGAATACTTGCGGTTGAACTCCACCCATTTCTCCATGTCCGGCTCGGTATCGGGGCGGATCGCGTCGGCGGGGCACTCCGGCTCGCAGACGCCGCAGTCGATACATTCGTCGGGATGGATCACCAGCATGTTCTCGCCCTCGTAGAAGCAATCTACGGGGCAGACCTCCACGCAATCGGTGTATTTGCAGGCGATGCAGGCGTCGTTGACGATGTAGGTCATGGGTGCGCTTTCCCTAATCGGTCAGTCTCGGTCCGCCTGCTACGGCAGGGCGCGGGGGGATGCAAGAACCCGTAGTGAACCTGTCGTTATTCCGTAACTACAAATCCCTACACGTCGCGGATCGCGTCCAGGTCGCGCCGGTCCTTCTTGGTGGGTCTCGGCCCGACACGCGGTGCCACCGGTTCGGCCGCTGGCGTCAGGTCTTCGTAGAGCGCCTGCGCCTCGGCCGCCGGTCCGCGACGCGTGGCGAGCGCCACGATGCGGACCACGCGGATCTGGCGGCCCTGCGGGAAGGTCAGCACGTGACCGGGGCCGATGGAGGTCGAAGATTTGGAGATCTTCGCCCCGTCCACCCGCACCGCCCCGTCCGTGACGATGCGCGCGGCAAGGCTGCGGGTCTTGAAGAACCGCGCCTGCCACAGCCACCGGTCGATCCGGTCCTTTGCGGGGGCCTCGCTCAGGATTTGTCCTTGAGCGCGGCCAGCACCGCGAAGGGATTGTCCGGGTCGACCTTGCCGGATTTCTCGGGCCGGGAGGTATAGGTCTTGGGCTTGTCGTCGCGTGGCGGACGTTTGCCGCCCTTGCCACCGGGCTTGCCGCCCTGGCGACCCTGCGGCTTGCCGCCACCGCCCTTGCGCTGGTTGCCGCCGCCGCTGCCTTCGGGCCTGCGGGGACGCTGCGCGCCACGGCCACGGGGCGCCCAGGTGAAGGTGTAGAACACCTCCATCTCCGGTTCGGCGGCGCTTTCCTGCACCGGCGTTTCCTGCGGTGTGGAGGGCGGCGTTTCGGCGGGCACATCGCCCGGCACTTCGGCGGGCGGCGTCGCAGGTGCCTCCCCCGGCGTTTCGACCGGGGTTTCCTGCGGCGTGTCCGGCGCGACGGGGTCTGGCGTATCCGCCCCTTCGAGGCCGGTGGGCGGCACCGCGCCAAGCGTATCCTCGTCGACGCTTTCGGGCGCGTCGGTGGCGGCCGGTTCGGTCTCGGACGGCTGAACCGCCTTCACCTTCTCCCGCTCACCCCGTTCGGCCTTGTAGCCGAGCCCGCCCATCAGGTCGGAGAATTGCTCCAGCGTGAGGCCGGAAATCGACAGCATGTCGGGATTGGCTTCGAACCCGCCCCGGCTGTCCTCGCCGCGCAGCATGTCGGCAAGCCGTTCCAGCATGTCGATGCGGATCGACCGCGCGCCGGCAACCCGGTAACCCGCCATCGTGGCGTGGCCGGCCGGCGCGCCTTCGACCGTCGGGATCGTCACGAGACCCGGCGGCGGGCTGTCGGGGAAATCGTCGAGCCCCTGCCACAGGCCCCACAGCACAAGGCGCAGCCGTGTCGGCGCGGGCTTGAGCAGCAGCGGCATGAAGATCGTGTATTGCCCGAAGCGGACGCCATGCTTGCGCAGGAGCGCACGCGCATCCTGGTCGAGCGCCTTGATGTCGTCGGCAATCTCGCCGCGCGGGACGATGCCGAAATTCTCCAGCATCCGGAACGCGACGCCGCGCGCAAGGCCGGTGATCGCCTCGTCGCGGGACATCGCCAGAAGCGGCTCGAACTGCGCGGCAACGCGGCGGTCGATGAAATGCTGCAACCGGCGCTGCACCTTCTGGACAACCTCGGGCCCGGCGGCCTCTTCATCCACGAAGGCCTCGGCCACCGGTTTCATCGGGTCGTCGCCCTTCACAAGCTTGCCGACCGCGCGGTCGCCCCACATCAGGCCGCCCTGCTCGGTCAGGTCGAACTCGGTGTCGGGGGCGTTGTACATCCGGTCGGCCCGCAGGTGAAACTCGGGCCGCAACACGGCCAACGCGGCCTGCTGCAACGTCTTCGCCTCGTCCGGGCTTGCGGTTTCATCCATGCGGAAGCGGAAGCCTTCGATGCGTCCAAGCACCTGGCCTTCCACCGTCACTTCGCCAAGGTCGTTCACTTCGGCCACTAGGCTCTCCCTCTGTTTCAACCGGCGAAGCAGGACGCTGGTCCGCCGGTCGACAAATCTTTGCGTCAGCGCCGCGTGCAGGGCGTCCGACAGTCGGTCTTCTACGGCACGGGTCGCCCCGCGCCAATGGGTTTCGTCATCGACCCAGCCGGTGCGCTGCGCCACGTAGGTCCATGTGCGGATATAGGCCAGCCGTTTCGAGAGCGTGTCGATATCGCCTTCGACCCGGTCGATGCGCTTGACCTGGCGGGCGAGCCAATCGTCGGGCACGCGGCGGTGTTCATGCAGGAATTCGAAGATCCGACCCAGCAGATCGGCATGTTCCGCGTGGCTGATCCCCCTGAAATCCGGGATATTGCAAACGTCCCAAAGCAGCCTGACCGCCCGCGCGTCGCCGAGGCGTTCCCGGATCTCGGGCCGCGCGATCAGGGCCTTGAGCGCCTGCACATCGTCGGCCTCCCGCGCGCGGGTGAGCCATTCGTCGTCAGTGCGTTCTTCGAGCGAGGCGATGAGCCGTTCCGGCGAGCCGAATTCGAGGGCGGAATTCCGCCACATCAGCTTGCGGACCGGTGCGAAGCGATGGTTCACGATGGCCTCGACCACCTGGTCATCGAGCGGCGGAGCCTCCCCCGTCACCCCGAAGGAGCCGTTCTGGGTGTGCCGCCCGGCCCGGCCCGCGATCTGCGCCAGCTCGTTCGGCCAGAGGTCGCGCACCTTGCGTCCGTCGAACTTGCGCAGGCCGGAAAAGGCGACGTGCTTGATGTCGAGGTTCAGGCCCATTCCGATGGCGTCGGTGGCCACCAGGAGATCCACATCGCCGTTCTGGTAAAGCTCCACCTGCGCGTTCCGGGTGCGCGGCGACAGCGCCCCCATGACAACCGCCGCCCCGCCCTTCTGGCGGCGCAGCAATTCGGCCATGGCGTAGAGATTTTCGACCGAGAACCCCACGATGGCCGACCGCGGCGGCATTCGGCTCACCTTTTTCGAACCTGCATACACAAGCTGTGAAAACCGTTCTCGGCGGATGAACTCCACCTTCGGGACCAGCGCGGCGATGGCGGACCGCATGGTTTCGGCGCCCAGGAACAGCGTCTCGTGCAGGCCGCGCGCATGGAGCAGGCGGTCGGTGAAGACGTGGCCGCGCTCGGGGTCGGCGCAGAGCTGGATCTCGTCGATCGCCACGAAATCGGCGCCGTTGCCAAGCGGCATCGCCTCGACCGTGCAGACCCAGTATTGCGTCCGCTCCGGCACGATGCGTTCTTCACCCGTAACCAGAGCCACGACGGACGGCCCCCGGATCGCGACGATCTTGTCGTAGACCTCGCGTGCCAGAAGACGCAGCGGCAGGCCGATCACGCCGGTCCTGTGGGCCAGCATCCGCTCGATCGCGTAATGGGTCTTGCCGGTGTTGGTGGGGCCGAGAACGGCAGCTATGCGTTTCATGGTCCTGCGCCGCCGCATTGGGTTGACCGGGCGCCGCAGCGCCCAAGGGTCGTTGTTGCGCCCATATGTGAGGACAGCGCCTGCCGCTCGCAACCCGAAAGACGCGGGCTGTTGCTAAAGCGCCTCGCCCTCTTCGGCGACTTCGACCTGGTTGAGCAGGCGCTGGATGTCGGGCTGGTTCGGGTGCAGGTCATGGGCGGCCTGGAAGGCTTCGCGCGCGCGGTCGGCGTCGCCCATATCCTCCAGCATCAGGCCCAGTGCCACCAGCGCTCCGAAATGGCGCGGCTCCAGCGCGAGGGTGCGCTGCAGATCGGCGATGGCGGGGCCGTACATCTGCTGCTCGGCAAAGAGCCGCGCCCGCGCGTGCCAGCCTTCGGCGAAATCCGGCGCGTGGTCCGTGAGGGCCGTCAGGTGGTCGTAGGCATCGTCGTAGTCCTGCGCCTCCAGCGCCTCCAGCCCGCGCCGGAGAAGGTAATCGGCGCTGGCCGAGCCGGAGATCTGCCAGCGCTGGTAGACCTCCTCCTCCACGACTTCCCAGTTCCGAAGCTCGGGATTCGCCAGCCGGTCGAGGAAGTCGTCGACGGTGGATTGCGCCGACGCAACTACGGGAAACCCGCAGATGACCGACGTAACGGCAAAGTTGATGATGCGTGATGGAATGGTCATGGTCTGCAACGTAGCATTCCCCTCGCAGGATACTAGATCACTCTTGTGCGAGGACGCTGCGAACAAGGGAAACAATTCGGCCATGTCAGACGTGGCTGCTCAACATCGGGTCCGGGACCACGGGCCATTCAAGGGACTTAGCCAAATGGGCAATGCAACCATCGACGCCGCCGTTGCGGCGATCTCCGAGAAACTGGACGGACAGGGTTTCGACGGCTCGGCGAAATTCGAGATCACCGGCGAAGGCACCGTGATCGTCGACCAGGACGGCGTGCGCGAGGCGACCGACGCCGACACCGCCGATGTCACGATGACGGCGGATTCGGAAACCTTCCAGGAAATCCTGTCGGGCGAGCTGAACCCGACCGCCGCGTTCATGTCCGGCAGGCTGACGCTCGACGGCGACATGGGCACCGCGATGAAACTCGGCGGTGCGCTCTCCTGATGTTCGCAGGTACCGCCCCCGCCCCGTCCGGCATCGAGCCCGCACCGTTCTTTTCCGAGGTCGCCGAAGGCCCCTCGGGCGTGAAGGCGTACTGGGTGCGGGCACGGGACGACACGCGGCTTCGGTTCGGTGTCTGGCCTTCGGGCCCGAAAGGCACCGTGCTGATGTTCTGCGGCCGCACGGAATATGTCGAGAAATACGGCCGCGTGGCCGAGGATCTCGCCGATGCCGGCTACGGCATGGTCAGTTTCGACTGGCGGGGACAGGGGCTGGCGGATCGCCCGCAGCATGAGCCGGGCGTGGGCCACGTTCTCAGTTTCGATGAATATCGCTGGGATGTCGCCGCCTTCCGCGCCGCGATGGAGGAGCTGGACGTTCCGAAACCCTGGTACCTGATCGGGCATTCGATGGGCGGCTGCATCGGGCTGCGCGCACTTTACGATGACCTGCCGGTCGCAGCGGCGGCCTTCACCGGCCCGATGTGGGGGATCGAGCTTCCGCCGATCCTCAGGATGATCTCGCCGATGCTGATCAAGGGCAGCGCGCTCCTGCGCCGAGACAACCGGTTCGCGCTCACCACGGGCCCTTGGGAAGAACTGCCGTTCGAGGGCAACATCCTGACCACCGATGAAGAGCAATACGACTACATGAACCGCCAGACGGCGGCGCATCCGGAACTGACCCTCGGCGGCCCCTCCTTCCGCTGGGTCGCCGCCGCCGAAGAAGAGGCGAAGGCGCTGCTGGCCCTGCCGCCGCTCGACCTGCCGGTCGTCACCATCGTCGGCTCTGACGAGACCCGCGTTTCGATCCCCAACGCCCGCAAACGCATGGCGGACTGGCCGCGCGGCACATTCGTGCTCGTCGACGGCGCGCGCCACGAAGTGCTGATGGAAAACCCGGCACGCCGGGGCCAGACGCTGGACGCGATCATCGGCCATTTCGACGCCAACCCGGCCTGAACGCACCCGCGGCGACTGCGCCCCACGCGCCTTTCATCTTGCAAAAAAACCTCCGGGGGAGTCGCCGCAGGCGACGGGGGGCAGCGCCCCCCACTCGAGCCAAAGCCGCCCCCGGCGGCGACGCGAGGCGAAAACAACGCGGCGCAAGCCGCTCCTTTTGACAGCGTTCGGGTCAGGCCGGGACCAGCACACCTTCGTCGAGACGGATCACCCGGTCCATCCGCGACGCCAGCTCGTGGTTGTGCGTCGCGATGAGCGCCGAAAGGCCCGTGCCCCGCACCAGTTCCATCAGCACGTCGAAGACTGTGTCCGAGGTCGCGGGATCGAGGTTGCCGGTCGGCTCGTCGGCCAGCATAAGCGCGGGCGCATTGGCCAGCGCCCGGCAGAAGGCGACGCGCTGCTGTTCGCCACCCGAGAGTTCCGCCGGGCGATGCGCCGCGCGGGGGCCCAGACCGACGCGGCCCAGAAGCTCCGCCGCGCGCTGTTCGGCCTGACCGCGCGCCACGCCATTGGCGAGTTGCGGCAGGATGATGTTCTCGGCGGCGGAGAATTCCGGCAGCAGGTGGTGAAACTGGTAGACGAAGCCCACGCCTTCGCGCCGCGCCGCCGTGCGCGCCCGGTCGGACGCGCCGCTCACCGCTTGTCCGCCGATCTCGACCGTGCCGCTGTCGGCCACGTCCAGCAGCCCCGCGATATGCAGAAGCGTCGACTTGCCCGCCCCGGATGGCGCGATCAGGCCGACGATCTCGCCTTTCGGGATCTCGACCGAGGCCCCGCGCAACACCGCGATCTCGTTCGGCTTGCCGTGGTTGTAGGCCTTCTCGATGCCTTCCAGCCGCAGTGCCAGTTTGCCCGCCTCCGGGCGGGACGCATGTTCACTCATAGCGCAGCGCCTCCACCGGGTTCATCCGGGCCGCGCGGCGCGCCGGGAAGATCGTCACGACGAAGCTCAGGCCAAGCGCCAGCGCCATGGAGGTGACGACATCGCCCATCTCCAGCCGCGCAGGCAGGGACGAGATCAGACGCACGGATGGGTCCCAGACCCCGCCGCCGGCCACGTAGTTCACGAAGCTGAAGATCGGGTCGATCCAGATCGCGAAGGCACATCCCAGGATCACGCCCATCAGCGTGCCCGCCACCCCGATGGCCGAGCCGCAGATGAAGAAGACCCGCAGGATCGCCCCTTCGCTCAACCCGATGGTGCGCAATATCCCGATGTCGCGCGACTTGTTCTTCACCAGCATGATGAGGCCCGACACGATGTTCATCGTCGCGATCAGCACGAGAATGGACAGGATGATGAACATGATGTTGTCCTCCATCTGCAGCGCCCTGAGATAGGCGCCAGACGAATCCTCCCACGTCCAGATCTGCACGTCGCCGCCCGCCTGCAGCAGAGGCAGCACGTATTGGTTGATCCGCTCCGGGTCGGCGACGGTCACCTGCACCTCGTCCGCGACCCCGTCGCGGTTGAAGTAGGTCTGCGCCTCGTCGAAGGGAATGTAGACGCGGGTGCGGTCGATATCGAAGCGCCCGACCTGGAAGATGTAGGCGACCTGGTAGGTCGAGGTGCGCGGCGAGGTTCCGAAGGCCGTCCGCGCCCCGTCGGGCGAGATCAGGCGGATCGAGTCGCCGACGTTCGCCCCAAGTTCGCGCGCCACGCCGGAGCCGATGGCGATGCCCGGCCCCTGTGCCTCGCCCACCGGCTGCGCGAAATCGCCGAGTGCGCCCTGGCTCCATTCCGGGTCCGCGACCAGGGGGATCGTGGCGAGGTCTTCCGGAGAGATTCCAATCACTTCGACGCCGGCGCTGCGCCCGCTGAAGGCCGAAAGCACCTGCCCCCGGATCACGGCGGCGGCATGTTCGACCCCGTCGACGGCGCGCACCGCTTCGGCTACTTCGGCGTAATTCTCCATCGTGCGGTCGAGTTGACCGGCCTCGGTCCGTTCGGCGATGTCATAGACCGCCACGTGCGGGTTCGCGCCGAGGATGATGCCCACGAATTCGTAGCGAAAGCCCGAGCGCACGGCGAGCGTCGCGATCAGGGCCATGACCGCGAGCGCGATGCCCACGAAGCTGATCCAGGTCATCACGCTGACCCCGCCCTCGGCCTTGCGGGCGCGCAGGTAGCGCCACGCGATCAGGAATTCGTATTTCGAAAACGGGGCGGGTGACGCCATCTGCTCAAGCCTTCTTGTTGCCCGGTGCAACCTCGCCATTCCGGCGGACAAGTCAACCGGCCCGCTTTGTGATATAGGGGGGCTGACCCGGGCCGAAACCCCGGAGCCGCAATCGGAGTGCAGACCCATGAACCTCGGCGCCTTTTCGATCTCCCTTTCGGTAAAGGACCTTGCCGCCTCCCGCGCGTTCTACGAAACGCTCGGATTCTCGGCGATGGGGGGCGATCCTGATCACGGTTTTCTCATCATGAAGAACGGGGACACCTTGATCGGCCTTTTCCATGGGATGTTCGAAGGCAATTTGCTGACCTTCAATCCGGGCTGGGACCAGAACGCCCGAAACCTCGACGATTTCGACGACGTGCGCACCATCAAGGCGACCGTGGCCGCCGCCGGCCATCCGGTCGAACAGGAACGGGGCGGTGCCGAGGGGCCGGCCAGCTTCGTGACCCGTGACCCGGACGGCAACGTCATCCTGATCGACCAGCATCGGTAGACCCAATGGACCACCAGATCGACGCGAAGGAAGTTTACCAGGCGACGATAGATATCCTGAGCGAAACCGCGATGAACGGCGATTTCGACCTCTACGCCGCCCTGTTTCACCTTCCGCACCGTTTGCACACCCGGCAGGGCGTGGTGGTGTTCGAGACCCGGGCCGAGTTGCAACGGGCCTTCGATGCGACGGTCGACAGCATCGCGCGTCACGCCCTCGACGGGATGACACGGGTCTGCGTTGCGGCGCGCCTTGTGGACAGCGACAGGATCGAGGGCACGCACCGCACATGGCTGACGATGGACGAAAAACAGATCGAGCAGGCCTACGAAGGGCATCTGACCTTGCGGCTCACCGACGGGGTCTGGCGCGTCGCGGCCAGCCGTTATGACAGCCGGCCCGACGACCTGCCCGAGGAAATCCGGCGCCTCGTGGCACGGCCCGGGACGCCACCGGACGACGGGGACACGACGTAGCGTGAGCCGCCTTGACGCGGGCGGGCAATCGCGGACAACTGGAAGCCCCGTCAAGGAAGAGAGCCATGTACCAGCCAGCGATCACCGGATCGGGTGTGTTCACACCGGATCTGAGCATCTCGAACGAAGAACTCGTCGTGGCGTTCAATGCCTATGCCGACAAGTGGAACGCCGAGAATGCCGCCCGTATCGAGGCCGGCGAGGTCGAGGCGATGGCCCATTCCTCGCCCGAGTTCATCCTGGCCGCCTCCGGCATCGAAAGCCGCTTCGTGCTGGACAAGGACGGGATACTGGACCCCGACGCGATGCACCCCTGGCTGCGCGAACGCAGCAACGATGAGATCGGCGTGATGGCCGAGATGGGCGTCGATGCCTGCCGCAAGGCGCTCGACATGGCGGGGGTGGACGCGGCGGAGGTCGACGCCGTCCTGTGTGCCGCCTCCAACCACGAACGCGCCTACCCTGCGATCGCGATCGAGATCCAGCAGGCGCTTGGCACCGGGGGGTTCGGCTTCGACATGAACGTCGCCTGCTCCTCCGCCACGTTCGGCATCCAGGCGGCTGCCGACATGATCCGCGCGGGTTCGATCCGCAAGGCGCTGGTGGTAAACCCCGAAATCTGCTCGGCCCACCTCGAATGGCGCGACCGGGATTGCCATTTCATTTTCGGTGACGTTGCTACTGCCGTTCTGATCGAACGGGCCGAGGACGCAAAGGGCCCGCATTTCGCGATCAAATCCACCCGCTGCGCGACGCAATTCTCCAACAATATCCGCAACAACAACGGATTCCTGCGCCGCACGCGGCACGGCCACATGGAGGACCGGCGCGACATGCTGTTCATGCAAGAGGGGCGGAAGGTCTTCAAGGAGGTGCTGCCGCTGGTCTCGAAACACATCGCGGAGCACATGGAGGACACCGGCGTGGCGGCCGACGACCTCAAGCGGCTGTGGCTGCACCAGGCCAACAAGACGATGAACGACTACATCGGCCGGAAGGTCCTTGGCCGTGTGCCCGAAGACGGCGAACAGCCCAACATCCTGCAGGATTACGCCAACACGTCCTCGGCAGGCTCCATCATCGCGTTTGCGAAATATTCCGACGACATGGCCCCCGGCGATACCGGCATCATCTGCTCGTTCGGCGCAGGCTATTCGGTGGGGTCGGTGATCGTCGAGAAATCGGCCTGACGGCCTGGGCGTGTGCGTGGCGGACCGGCCACATAATCCGCACGAACTTTTGCCGGGGCGCTATCCCGAGCCTCCCCCGCGCGGGTAGACATCTTTTTGAGCAGATAAAATCAGTCCCCGCGGGCAAAACACCGCTTGGGCAAAGAAAAAAAGAGAAAAATAGACCACGGAGCGATTATCCATGGCGCAGGCAACGTTTCTTCTGAATTCCGGGCGCGTGTCGTCCCAGCAAATATACTTCACCACGCAGGAATCCGGTTTCGGCGGAGTGATTGAACACGAACCCATGGGCGCCAAGCCCCGGCCACGGTTTAACATGCGAAACGAGGAAGCAACGGATCGGATGATTGCGTCCTATAAGCGCGTGACACCGGTAATCCACCGGATCGACGACTGCATTGCGACCGGGACACCTTATGTGAATGTCGGCTGGACCTCGTTCGCCATGGCCCCGGCGTTCGAGCGTCGCTGGGGCGACAACGCGCGTTTTCTCGCGCTGATGCGTAATCCCTATTCCTTCTCGGCGAGCCTGCTGACCCACCGGTACTTTCTCGACAGGAACGACCTGTATCAACGGGCGGCGATAATTCATCCCGATGCCAATATCCATTACACGGCGCTGGCGGCCCGGCACGACGAATTCAATCCCTTCGAGAAATGTGTGTTCCATTGGCTGGAACTGAACCGTTTCATTCTCGACTTCTGCAAACCACGCCGCATCAGGATCTGGAAATTCGAAGATCTCTACGGCCCCGGCGGAACATGGAAGAGCTTCTACAAGGCCTTGTCTGGCATCACCGTAAAGGCCCTGTCCGCGCGGCGCGACGATCACCAGCGCGCCCTGACCGATTACGAGGCATTCAATGTGCGGCCCGCGCTGGCCGAACCGTGCATGGAATTGTGTGAGGAGGCTGGATACTCGAAGGCCTGCCTCGACGGCTTCGAGGCCACACTCCATGACCTGCGCGAGAAATATGCCCGTCTCCGCGCTTGAGCGGGTCGCGCTGGATGGTTCTGGCCCTTTCCTTTTCGCGGGTAGAACCGTCGGGCGGAGCCAGTGACGCTCAAGCAATTCCTCCACGGTGCGGGGGCCGCCGCGCCAGCCTCCCGGAACCGCGCGTATAATTTATTATATTTCAAATACTTGTTGAATATAGCGAGCCAGCCTGCCCGGGCAAAGGAACAGGGTGCCGGCCTCACCCCCGGCTGTCGGCCTCCAGCCGCAGCTTCATCTCGACCAACACCTTCTGCAATTCCAGCGTTTCTTCCAGAAGCCGCCGCGCCTCGTTGACCGAGATGACGCCATCCTCGATCGAGATCTGGTATTCCGCCATCAGGAGCGCGAAACGCTGGCTCAGGGCGATAACGTTCGCATTGACGTTGCCGGTATTGTCGCCGCGCATCGCGTTGCGCTTTTCGGCGCCATAGCTCATCTGGCCGCCGTTCAACTCGGCCAGCGCGGCGGTCACATGGGGGAACGAGGCCGCGGATTCCAGCGCCGCCACAGCATCGACCGGAATGAAACGGTCGGCATGCTCGTCGGATTCCGAGAAGTAGCGCCCAAGCGTCGCCTTGGACCGGCCGGTCAGTTCACAGGCCGCCGCGTAGCCCACATCCTTGATCAGCCGTTCGGTGTGACGCTTCAAATAGCCCTTGGCCGTATCGGTCATGGTCCGATCCCCTCGCTTGCGGCGTTTCGAGTTTCAGCGGAAACAGGAACGCTCTATTCCAGCAAAGCCGCTCACGCCCGTATTCGCCAGCGCCCGTCGCCTCTTGTCTTGTCAGTGCGCTTCTCATGGGCCAAACCTGCGCCCATGGCCAAGCTCTATTTCCATTATTCCACTATGAATGCAGGCAAATCGACCCTGCTGTTGCAAGCCTCCTACAACTATATCGAGCGCGGCATGCAAACCTACCTGCTGACCGCCAACTTCGATGACCGGGCGGGAACGGGCAAGATCGGAAGCCGCATCGGGATCGAGGCGGAAGCCGACACCTACACGCAATCCGACGACCTTTTCGCCAAGATCGAGGCGCGGCTGAACGCGGGGCCCTGCGCCTGCGTGCTGATCGACGAGGCGCAATGGATGACGCGCGAACAGGTCTGGCAACTGGCCCGGGCCGTCGATGACCTGGGCGTTCCGGTCATGGCCTACGGGCTGCGCGTGGATTTCCGGGGCGAGTTGTTTCCCGGCTCCGCCGCACTTCTGGCGCTGGCGGACGAAATGCGCGAGGTCCGCACGATCTGCCATTGCGGGAAGAAGGCTACGATGGTGATCCGCGTCGGCGCGGACGGCAAGGCGATCCGCGAAGGCGCGCAGATCGAGGTCGGGGGGAACGATCGCTACATCAGCCTTTGCCGCCGGCATTTCCGCGAAGAAATGGGCGACGCGGTTCCCGGTTAGTCCGCGTTCAGACGGCGTTCGGCGCGGGTTTGCCCTCGGCAAAGGCGATGAGATTGTCGAGCGCCATGCGCCCCATATCTTCGCGCACCTCGAGCGCAGCTGTCCCCAGATGCGGCAGGAGCGTGACGTTTTCCATCACGCGCAATTCGTCCGGAACGGCAGGTTCGAATTCGTAGACATCGAGGCCGGCACCGGCGATCCGCCCGACCGAGAGGGCCGCGACCAGCGCCGCCTCGTCCACCACGTCGCCGCGGGAGATGTTCACGAAGATCGCATGGGACTGCATCTGGGCGAATTCGTCGGTGCCGATCAGGTGGTGCGTGTCCGCGCCGCCGGGCGTGGCCAGCACGACGACATCGGCCCCGGCCAGCGCCGTTTCCATCGGCAATTGTTCGGCGGGGAAATCGACCTTCTTGGCGGAGCGGTTCACATAGACGATGCGGCAGCCGAAGCCGAAGTGACAGCGTCGCGCGATGGCCTGACCGATCCGGCCCATTCCGATCACGCAGATTGTCTTGCCCGACAGGTGCATCCCCAGCATCTGGGTCGGGTGCCAGCCGGTCCATTGGCCGGAGCGGACCAGCCGCTCGCCTTCGCCCGCGCGGCGGGCGGTCATCAGGATCAGCGTCATGGCGGTATCGGCGGTGGCATCGGTCACGGCGCCTGGGGTGTTGGAAACCTCGACGCCTGCGGCACGGGCGGCGGCGACGTCGATATGGTTGTAGCCCACCCCGAAATTCGCCAGCAGCTTTGCGCGGATGTCCCCGGCCTCCTCGAAGGCAGGGGCCTGGAAGGCGTCGCCGAGCGTCGGCAGGATCAGGTCATGGTCGCGCAGGGCCGCCACGCATTCCGCGTGGTCCATTGGCTGCGTGGTGCCGCGGCAGGTGACGTCGAAACGCGCCTCGGCGGCTTCCATCACGCTTTCGGGCAAGCGGCGTGAAACGAGCAGTTTCAGCACATCCGTTCTCCGTTCGGGACGGGTTTGTCTGGGGTCAGAAGCACGACGGCGCCGTCGCCGTCATAGAGGCCGAGCACCAGGACCTCGGACATCACCGGGCCGATCTGGCGGGGCGGGAAGTTCACCACGCCGAGCACCTGTTTCCCGACGAGGTCTTCGGGCGTGTAATGCAGGGTGATCTGGGCCGACGATTTTCGCTCGCCGATCTCGTCCCCGAAATCGACCCAGAGTTTGTAGGCCGGTTTGCGGGCCTCGGGAAAATCCTCGGCACGGGTGATGGTACCGACGCGGATGTCGACGGCCATGAATTGGTCGAAGGTGATCTCGTCGGTCATTTCCGCAGTTCCCGGCTGCGCGCGGAGGCGGCGGCCACGGTGCGCCGGATCAGCGGCGCGAGGCCGTTTTCGCCCATCAGAACCTCCAGCCCCGCCTGCGTCGTGCCGTTGGGCGAGGTCACGTTGAGGCGCAACTGCTCGGGCGTTTCGTCGGAATTCTCGGCAAGCACGCCGGCCCCCGCGACGGTCGCCTTGGCAAGCTTCATGGCGAGGTCCGCCGGCAACCCCTCGGCCCGGCCTGCGGCGGCGAGCGTGTCGATCATGTAGAAGATGTAGGCGGGGCCCGAGCCGGAGACGCCGGTGACCGCGTCGATCTGGTTCTCGGTGTTCAGGCGCACGACCTGGCCGATGGCCGACAGGAGCGTTTCCGCAAGATCGAGGTCTTCGGGGCCGGTCTGGGAATTTCCGACGATCGCGGTGATCCCCTTGCCCACGGCGGCGGGCGTGTTCGGCATGGAGCGAATGACCTTCGTGCCCGGTCCGAACGCCTGCTCGTAGACGCGGATGGGGGTGCCCGCCGCGACGGACAGGATCAGCGTATCACCGCCCCCGAAGGACGCGACACGCGGCAGGGCTTCTTCCATCATCTGCGGCTTCACGGCGATCATCAAGACACCGGGATTTTCGGGCAGATCGCCGTTGATCTGGACGCCGGTGCCCTGCAGCCAGTCCGAGGGATTGGGGTCGATCACGTGGACCATTCCGGCGTCGAGGCCGTTCTTCAGCCAGCCTTCCAGCATGGCCGAGCCCATTTTTCCACAGCCGAGCATCACCAGCCCGCGCCGATTGATCTCCGACAAGTCCATGAAGCGTCCCCCGACAACTTTCGCGACGCGCACAGAACCATTCAGCCGAAAAAAATACCAGCCCGCGCGACCGCCACAGCGCGCGTGGCTGACACGGATGCAACACTTTTTGACGTAGGACGGGTGATCGGTCGACTGCGGAAACGCGAAAGGGTCGCGCCGGGCGCGACCCTTGTTGCCTGTATCACCTGCGTCGTCGTCAGGCCCGTCCGTAACCCTCGGAAATGGCCACGTTCATCGCCTCTTCGGGCGACCTGTCGGACCAAAGGGCCAATTGGAAGGCCGGGTAGTATCGTTCGGCGGCCAGCACGGCGGTTTCCACCATGCAGGCGATCTGGTCGGGGCTGGCCAATTGCTCTCCGGCCAGCACCAGACCGTAGCGGTAGACCATCAGTTTCTGCGCCGCCCAGTAGGTGAAAGCCCCGGCCCAACACCGGTCGTTCACCAGGTTCAACGCCTCGTAGAGCTTGCCCATCGTCTCTTCGGGCGGCTCCATCTCGAAGGTGCAGATCATCCGCAGCGTTTCGTCGTAGGAGGACCATGCCAGGGTGATCGAGTAGGTGCGCCACTGGCCCTCGATCGCCATGGCGATCTGGTCATCGGCGATCCGGTCGAAATCCCATTCGTGATGCGCGGCAAGCGTTTCCACGATGTCGATCGGGTGGAGTTCTTCGATGTCGAAGTATTCTTCTGTATGCGACATGGTCCCAGTCCTGGTTGGCAGCCAGCGGGGCCTTGGTGGTTCAATCCCAAGACGCCCACAAAAGCTGGGTGTCTTTCATAGGAATGGGCTGCTCGGCCTCAGTTCCTACGAGATATGGTGCGGCGTTGGGGAGTCGCTGTAAAGGATTATTTTTGGGGTGAAAATGGTGCGGACCCGCATTTGCATGAGTTGCCCACAAGATATTGCGGTTTGCCCCAACCGCCCCACAAGGGAGAGTCGGTTACTCACAGAAAAGGCCGCCAAAAAGATTTGACGGCCCCTCGAAACGATTGTTTGCGCAGTTCAGTCGCCGGATTTCCCCTCAAGCGCCGCGATGCGCGCCTTCAGCGCCTCGTTCTCTTCACGGGCCTTCTGGGCCATGGCGCGGACGGCGTCGAATTCCTCGCGCGTGACGAGGTTCCGGTTCGCGAGCCAGCGATCCATCATCGAGTTCATGGCCGTTTCGGCCTCGTCCTTGGCACCCTGGGCGACACCCATGGCATTGGTCATCAACTGGCTGAGATCGTCCATGATCTTGTTGCGGGTCTGCATGGGTCACGCTCCTCGTGTCTGATGCATCGGATATGGGCGGCGCGGGGGCCCGGATCAAGGTTGACTTCGCCGCACCTGCGCCGCAACCACGGGGAAATTCCTGCGCTGCGAGGCTTGTCCGTTGTTCGCCATTCCGTTCCCGCCGCTCTCGCCCGAGCTGTTCTCGATCGAGATCGGCAGTTTCAGTTTCGCCCTGCGCTGGTACGCACTGGCCTATCTCGTCGGCCTCGCCGCGGGCTGGTGGCTGATCTGGAAGGCGATGGCGCGGCCCGCCCTCTGGCCCGCCGACACGGCCCCGCTGCGCCCCGAACAGGTGGAGGGTTTGTTGACCGCCGTGGTGCTCGGCGTGATCCTCGGCGGGCGGCTCGGCTACGTCTTCTTCTACCAGCCGGATGTCTACGCGGGCGACCCGCTGGCCGCCCTGCGCATCTGGGAAGGCGGCATGTCCTTCCACGGTGGCCTCGCGGGCGTGGCGATCGCCGGCTACATCTTCTGCCGCCGGACGGGCGCGCCGCCGTTGCAGATCGCCGACGCGATGTCGATGGTGATCGGCATCGGCCTTCTGCTGGGACGGCTGGCGAATTTCGTGAATGCGGAACTGTGGGGACGCCCCTCGGACGCGCCGTGGGCGGTGATCTTTCCCGGGCTGGCGGCGCAGGATTGCGAGGGGCCGGTGGGCATCACCGAATACCTCGGCGCCACGGTCTGCGCACGCCATCCCTCGCAGCTTTACGAGGCGCTACTGGAAGGGCTGCTGATGGGCAGCCTGCTGCTGTGGCTGGCGTGGCGGCGCGGCTGGCTGAAGCGCCCCGGCGCGCTGACCGGCCTGTTCTTCGTGCTCTACGGCGCGTCGCGGTTCCTCGTGGAATTCTTCCGCCAGCCGGACGCGCAATTCACCGGGCCGGACAATCCCATCGGCTTTGCCGTGGCGCTGTCGCCGGAGGTGGGGCTGACCATGGGCCAGATCCTCACGATCCCGATGCTGCTGTTGGGCCTGTTCTTCCTTCTCCGGGCGCGGCGGCGTGTCGCTTAAGGCGCGCCTTCTCTCCCGCATCGACCGTCTGGGGCCGATGCCGCTGGCCGATTACATGGCCGAGTGCCTGCACGACCCGGAGTTCGGATATTACGCCACGCGCGACCCGCTGGGACGGCAAGGCGATTTCATCACCGCGCCGGAGGTGAGTCAGATGTTCGGCGAGCTTCTGGGCCTGTGGATGGCGCAGGTCTGGATGGACCAGGGCAGCCCCGAGGCCGTGCTGGCCGAACTTGGGCCGGGGCGCGGCACGTTGATGTCGGACGTTCTGCGCGCGACGCGGGGCGTGCCGGGGTTCCATGACGCGATAGAGGTGCATCTTGTCGAGGCCTCGCCGGTCCTGCGCGCGGTGCAGGCGGGGGCGGTGCCGGGTGCGGTGTTTCATGACAGCATCGCCGACCTGCCCGAAGCGCCGCTGTTCCTGATCGCAAACGAGTTCTTCGACGCCCTACCGATCCGGCAGTTCCAGATGAGTGACGCGGGCGACTGGCAGGAGCGGCAGATCGGGTCGGACGGTGAGCGGCTGATCTGGGGCCTCGCCCCGCCCGCGCCGCTTTCGGTGAGCGACGAATACGCACCCGGCATGATCGTGGAGACCTGTGTGCCCGGTGAGGCCATCGCGCAGGAGATCGGGCGGCGGGTGTCCGAGCACGGCGGCGCGGCACTGATCGTGGATTACGGGGATGTCGAAAGTGCGGGCGACACGTTCCAGGCGCTGAAGGGCCACGCCTTTTCCGATCCGCTGGAGACGCCCGGCGAGGCCGACCTGACCGCCCATGTCGCTTTCGGACCGCTGGCCCGCGCCGCTGCCCCGGCCCGCGCCCATGGGCCTGTGGGGCAAGGCCTGTTCCTCGAACGGCTTGGCATCACGGCGCGGGCGCAGGCGCTGGCACGCGGCCTCAGCGGCGCGGCGCTGGAGGATCACATCGCCGCACACAGACGGTTGACGCACCCCGATGAAATGGGGACGCTGTTCAAGGTGATGGCGCTGACCCCGGAGGGGGCGCCGGTGCCCCCTGCCCTGGAGTGACCCCCGTGACCCTGACCGCGACGCGACTGGATCCTGTCACCTCGCCCCTGCTCGACGGGGTGAAGCACGGCTTCTTCACGCGGGCCGGAGGGGCGTCGACCGGTATCTTCGCGGGCCTCAATTGCGGCGGCGGATCGAGCGATCAGGCCGAGGTCGTGGCGATGAACCGTGCCCGCGTGGCCGCCGAAATGGGCGTGGCACCAGGGGCGCTGGTCGGCGTGCACCAGGTTCATTCCCCCGACGTGGTCGTCGTCGACGGCCCGACCGAGGCGCGCCCGAAGGCCGATGCAATCGTCACCGCCACGCCGGGCGTGGCCCTTGCGGTTCTGACGGCCGATTGCCAGCCGGTGCTGTTCGCGGACCGCGAGGCCGGGGTCGTTGGCGCAGCCCATGCCGGGTGGCGCGGGGCGCTCGACGGTGTGCTGGAAGCGACGGTCGAGGCGATGGAACGCCTCGGCGCACGGGCGGAGCGCATTCACGCGGTGATCGGCCCGTCGATCAGCCAGAATGCCTACGAGGTCGGGCAGGAATTTCTCGAACGGTTCATGGACGAGGACCCGGGAAACAGCCGCTTCTTCGTGAATGGCGAGGATGGCAAATACCAGTTCGACCTAGTGGGATTCGGCCTGTCGCGCCTGCGCGCCGCGGGCGTCGGCGATGCGGAATGGACGGGCCATTGCACCTATTCGGACCCGATCCGCTTCTACTCCTACCGGCGGGCGACGCATCGGGGCGAGGCGGATTACGGGCGACTCATCTCGGCGATTCGCCTCTGACACTGCGCCACACATCGACGCGGACAGAATCGGACACAAACGGGGCAGGGTTCGCCCCGCCTTCTGCACAATTTGACTCGATGTTGCCGAGAATGCCTGTGAATCAAGCCTTTTTCGCCCGGCGTCCCGCCCCAAAATTGCCCAGATGATTTACCGCGCCTTAGCGAATTTGCCGCAAGACTGCCCGAAAGCCCCGTCATCTTGGTGTCAATCGAACAAGACGCCCGCAACCATCGGGCACGGCACAGAGGACGAGGCCCATGAAAACGCAACGCTGGATGAAAACGATCGTGAACGAAGCCCAGAAAGAGCAGATCGAAATGCCGTGGACGCGCAAGCAACGCGCTGCCCGGCGCGCGGAGAAGCCGCGTCAGCTTGTGGCCGCCGAATAAGGCGGACGACCCCGGACAAAGACCCCGAGGACCCCAGACCAAACGCTTGCAAGGGCGGCCAGAACGGCCGCCTTTTTTCTGTTTGCACCTTGAAGGGCCATCCTAGTCCGGCTGATCGAGGGCAACCGGTTGCTCCAGAGCCAGCAGGAGCGGTTCCAGATCCGCGCGATACCGCTCCCACGCAGCGACCGAACCACGTCCGATCGGGGCACGGGCCTGCGCGAAGCTCAGTGTCTGGATCCGGCGGCCACTGTCCTGCGGCGCAAGACAGGCCGGATCGAACGGCAGTCCCACGGCATCGAGCAACGCGCGGATCTGCGCCTCGGGCTCGGCGGTCAGATCCTCGTAGGAAATGGTGTGGACGCGGTTCGGCAGAGCGGCTTTCCAGAAGCCGGCGATCGCGTCGTGCAGCCGGATGTAGCGGCCCATCTCGGTCAGATCATAGGCATAGCGATGCAGCCCGTCGGGAAACTTGTTGCGGTAGAGCGACAGGCCCACGTCCCGCGGGTCGCGGATGACGTGAACGATCCGCGCGTTTGGCAAGGCGCGCAGGGCGTGGCCCATCCGCGAGAACGTCGAAATCGCCTTGTCGACGATGACTTTCGGGGCGCCGGCACAGCGGCTGGCCAGTGTGAGGTACCGCAAACCCGCATCGGCCAGCATTCCCGCATCCGCGCGCCCATCGCGCCGCAGCAGATCGAGGGTCGGCGCCAGCGCCCGCCCGAGAAACGGCATCTCGCCGCCCACGCCGGCATCCGGATGGGCGGCGAGGATCGTCTCGACCAGCGTGGTCCCGGATCGCGGCAGTCCGGTGACGAAGATCACCGGCGCGCCAGGGCCTGTCGGGGCCAAAGGCTCCAGCGCATTCCAATCCGAGGCAAGCGCCCGCGCCTGCGCCAGGTCACTTTCGAAACCGTAAGGAAACGCCTTCGCCACAAGGCGGTTGGCCCGGTGCAGGTGGTCCATCACCTCGCCATGGCGGCCCTGGTCGACGGCGCATTTCGCCGCGGCGAAATGCAGGCTTGCCCGGTCCATCGCGGACGTCCCGGAGCGCGCAAGGGCGGAAGCGATGCGGCCGGGAAGCGGCGAGCCATCCGCGACCTTTCGCCCGTTGGCATAAGCGCGAAAAGCCTCGCCGCTCGTGGGGTCGAGGGCCAGGGCAGCGTCGAGATCGGCTTCGGCCGCAGCGGCATCACCGGCCGATTGCCGGAACTGCGCGCGATGCAGGTAGAGATCGGCGGTCGGCGTGGCCTCGGTTGCAGCGGCGATCATCTCCTCGGCCGTAGCGACGTCGCCTGCGCTTTCCGCGGCCATGGCGACAGACCGCGTGGCGGCGACACGATCCGCCCCCGCCGCGATGGCGCGCGCAAGGGCATCTTTCGCCTGATCGCCACGGAATGCCGCCGCGGCGGACAGGGCCAGCTCCCTTTGCCACGTCGCGTCGCGCAAAGGTCCGTCGCTGAGCAGATCCGCCGCCTCATCGGGCCGGGCGGTGTCCCGCAACAGGCGCGCCTTGAGGACGGTGGCGGCGTCGGGCAGTCCGGCGACCGACAGCAACTCTTCGGTTCTCGCGATCTGTCCGGCCGCAAGGGTCGCCCGCGCCAATGCCAGCCGCGCGCCGATGTGCGACGGGTCGCGCGCATGGGCGGCTTCGAGCGGCGGGATCGCCGCCGCGCCCTGCCGGGCCAGGCCCAGCACGTAAACCGGCCAGAACGCCTGTGGAGCGGCCTTGGCAAGTCGCATCGCCTCAACCTCCGCCGCCGAAAGGTCGCCTGCGCGCAGCAGCCTTTGCGCCTTCGCCACGTCTTTCTCGGACCCTATGACAACGCCTGCCCTTGCCGCCTGAACCTCCAGCTTGGCCCGCTCTTTCCCGGACAGGACGGAGTGCAATCCCTGCCAGATCGCCGCCTCTTTCGGCTTCAGCTTGAGGGCTTTGCGGAACAACGGCTCGGCCTCACCCGGCTTGTCGCCCAGGCAGCGCGCCTTCTGGAACAGCACTTCGGGAATGTCTGGCTTGTGCGACAGAATACGGTCGTAGAGGGCCAGCGCCTCGTCCAGTCGGCCGGCCTGCTGATGGGCAAGCCCCTCGCGGTAGAGCGCAGTCAGATCAATCGGAGGCATCGGATCAGGCCGATTGCGCCAGCCGATCTTCCATCACGTCGAAGGGCACGCCGGGCGCGTCCTTTGCCCCGCGGATCACCAGCGACGTGCGCACTGACGCCACGTTGGGTGCAGAAGTCAGCTCTCCGGTCAGGAACGACTGGAAGGACGACAGGTCGGGCGCCACGCATTTCAGGATGAAGTCGATCTCGCCGTTGAGCATGTGACACTCCCGCACCAGCGGCCAGGCCTTGCACCTCTCCTCGAAGGCAACCAGATCGGCCTCGGCCTGCGAGGCGAGGCCGACCATGGCGAAGACCTGAACCTCGAACCCCAGTTGGCGGGCATCCACGTCGGCGTGGTAGCCCCTGATGAACCCGGCCTCTTCCAGCGTGCGCACGCGGCGCAGGCAGGGCGGCGCGGAAATTCCGACACGCTTGGCCAGTTCGACGTTGGTCATCCGTCCGTCATCCTGCAACTCGGCAAGGATCTTGCGGTCGATCGGATCGAGTTTCGCGCTTTGCATTCTTGATGTGCTCCCGGCGTGCGATTTTCAGATGAACCGCTTTCACTGTCTGTTGCGCAACTTTATTTCACACGTGCGCAAGAAATGGAATAGCCTGCGCCCCTGTATCGGCGGTCTTATCCGATGCTCCGCCAAAGGGCGCTCGGGTTTGTCCCCCATCGCTGCCGCTGCGCGCTTGCTTGCTCGCAACACGGCTGTCCTGCGGGGCCGCGGGGCCTTTCCTCCCGTCGGGCACATGCTTATATCCCCCGAACGGACGCTGCGCGCACTGGGGGAAACTGCCATGACCGACACTCGCCACACCCGCCTTCTCATCATCGGCTCGGGGCCTGCGGGCTATACCGCCGGCGTCTACGCCAGTCGCGCGATGCTGGAGCCGGTGCTCGTGCAGGGCATCCAGCCGGGCGGCCAGCTGACGATCACGACCGATGTCGAGAACTGGCCGGGCGACAATTCCGTCATGGGCCCCGATTTGATGGTGCGGATGGAATCCCATGCCCGCGAGATGGGCACCGATATCATCAGCGATCATATCAATGCGCTCGACCTCGGGCAGCGGCCGTTCGTGGCGCAGGGCGACAGCGGCACGACCTACACCGCCGATGCGGTCATCCTTGCCACGGGCGCGCAGGCGAAGTGGCTCGGCCTGCCGTCGGAGGAACATTTCAAAGGCTTCGGCGTCAGCGCCTGCGCCACTTGTGACGGCTTTTTCTATCGCGGTCAGGAGATCGTCGTTGTCGGCGGCGGCAACACCGCTGTTGAAGAGGCGCTGTTCCTGACCAACTTCGCCTCCAAGGTCACGCTGATCCACCGCCGCGACAGCCTGCGCGCCGAGAAGATCATGCAGGACCGCCTGTTCAAGAACCCGAAGGTCGAGGTTCTGTGGAATCACGAGATCGCCGAAGTCGTCGGCGGCGACGAGCCGCGCGGTGTCGAGGGTGTCCGCGCCAAACATGTCGAGACCGGCGAGATCACCGAGATCCCCTGCAAGGGCTTCTTCGTCGCCATCGGCCACGCGCCTGCGACCGAACTGGTCAAGGATCAGCTGGAAATGCACAACGGCGGCTACGTCAAGGTTCAGCCCGGCACGACGAAAACGTCGATCCCCGGTGTGTTCGCGGCGGGCGATCTGACCGACCACGTTTACCGGCAAGCCGTCACCAGCGCCGGCATGGGCTGCATGGCCGCGCTGGACGCCGAGAAATACCTCGCCGAGATGGAAGGTGAGGAAACGGCCGATGCCGGCGTGTATGCCGCCCCGGTGAACGCGGCGGAGTAAGGCTGCTCAGGCCCTCTTGAACTGGCGCACGACGCGACCCACGATCCCTTGCAGGGTCGGACGGTCGCGCAGGCTGCGGACGGCATCTGCGATCGCGTCCGGGTCACCGTTCAGCGCAGACATGGGCCGGGCAGTGTTTTTCGCCAGCCAATCAAGGGTTTCGGGTAGGATGTCATCGAAGCCGGCGTCCGTCGCGACGGCGCGCGGCGTGGCCATCGGTGCCGGGTCATCCATGTCCCAGCCCATCCTCGACCGCGCCCATGCATGGGTGGCCTCGACCGTCGGGGTGAAACCGCCGAAGCAGTCAGGGTGGAGCTGGAAGCCCTGCCCCTCCAGTTTCGCGAGCCGGAAGAGGATGCGCCCGTCGGCATTTGCCCGCACCGGGTAGCGTCGCCGGAACTGGTAGAGCAGGCGCGTCGCCTCGTCGCCGAGGCTGACGTTTGCATCCAGCGTCTGTTCAGGTAGCGTGCCGAGGGCCAGCGCCTCGGCGAAATGCCGAACCACGGAGGCGCCACTGAACGCTTCTCGCGCGAAGGGAAACAGGCTCACGCGATCCGCGCCCAATGCGTGTTCCCACATCGCGATATCCGCCGTGATCGGACGGGCAGCACGGCGCAGGACATTCTCTAGCGGTGCATGGCCGGTCTTGTAGAATTGCTGCACGTAGGACGTGATGAAGGAATAGGGCGGGCGGACGTAGGCCACGGCGCGAATTGTGCGGGCGTGGCGTGACAGATGCGAAAGCAGGCTTGCGACCGCGGCAGGCGGCAGGCGCACCATCGCCTCCGCCGACAAGATCGCGCGCCCTGTACGCACGGCTTCGAGTGCGCGCGTCATGTGACGATGCGCAGCTTCCGGGGACCGGACCCGGCGCGGGCCGGGATGCAGCGACACCGGCGCGAGGCCACCATGGGCGCGCAGGATCACCGGATTGGCCGAATGCGGCGGGTTGAGGTCGAGATAGGTCCAATCCTCTCCTCGCCGTGCTGCATGGAGCGCCCGCTGGATTGAGGTCGTGCCGGTTTTCGGCATCCCGATATGGAGGATCAGCTCGTCGATCATGGCGACAGCTATGGAAGATCATCGTTAACAAAATCCTTCGCGGCAGCACCGGTGCAGCAAATTCGTCACAACCGTCTGCTTCTGTATCGGTTGCGACGACAATTTGTTCACGACTGAACAAACCTCTTTCCAAACGGCTCTGCCCGTCATATGCGTTCAGCCGTGAACAAACCTGACCGGACCCACATCCGTGACCACGATCGACACAGACCTGCTGTTTCGCCTGCTGCGCCAGATCGATGCCGCGCCGCAGGCCTCTCAGCGTGCGACCGCGCAAGCCCTCGGAATCAGCCTCGGCGGCCTGAACACCGCGTTGCGCGCCGTCACGCAGGCCGGTCTGGTCCGGATCGTCGAGCGTGACAGCAGGGATCGCCGCCAGAAGGTCGCCTATACGCTCACCCAGAAGGGCGCGGCGGAGAAATCCCGCCTCGTCGACGCTTTCCTCGCGCGCAAACGCGCCGAATACAACGCGCTTCACGCCGAACTGACCGGTGAAAGCGCCAAACTCTCTCCCGCCAAAAGGACCGCAACCATGGCCATGCCGCTTCACGCTCCGATCCCTGAGCTCTACGTCTCCTACGACAGCGCCCAGAAACTGAAGATGGAGGCCGCCGAGCTTCCCAGTTGGGACCTGACCCAGCGCCAGGTCTGCGATCTGGAACTGCTGATGAACGGCGGCTTCAACCCGCTCAAGGGCTTCATGAGCCGGGAAGATTACGACGGTGTGGTCGAGAACATGCGGATGGCCGACGGAACGCTCTGGCCGATGCCGATCACGCTGGACGTGTCCGAGGCCTTTGCGGACTCGATCGAGGAAGGTCAGGACATCGCCCTGCGCGACGCCGAGGGCGTGATCCTCGCCATCCTGTCGATCAGCGACAAATGGAGCCCGGACAAGGCGCGCGAGGCCGTGAAGGTCTACGGCGCCGATGACATCGCCCACCCGGCGGTGAATTACCTGCATAACGTCGCGGGCCCGGTCTACCTGGGCGGCGCGATCACCGGCATCCAACAGCCGGTGCACTACGATTTCCGCGCGCGCCGCGACACGCCGAACGAGCTGCGCGCCTATTTCCGCAAGCTTGGCTGGCGCCGCGTCGTCGCCTTCCAGACCCGCAACCCGCTGCACCGGGCGCACCAGGAACTGACCTTCCGCGCCGCCAAGGAAGCGCAGGCCAACCTGCTGATCCATCCGGTCGTGGGCATGACGAAACCGGGCGACGTGGACCATTTCACCCGCGTGCGCTGCTACGAGGCGGTGCTCGACAAGTATCCGGCGGCCACCACTACGATGAGCCTTCTGAATCTCGCCATGCGGATGGCCGGCCCGCGCGAGGCCGTCTGGCACGGGCTGATCCGCAAAAACCACGGCTGCACCCACATGATCGTCGGCCGTGACCACGCAGGCCCCGGGAAGAACTCCGCCGGTGAGGATTTCTACGGCCCCTACGACGCGCAGGACCTGTTCCGCGAGCACCAGGAGGAGATCGGCATCGAGATGGTCGATTTCAAACACATGGTCTACGTGCAGGAGCGCGCGCAATACGAGCCGGCGGACGAGATCCTGGACAAGGAGAACGTGACGATCCTGAACATCTCGGGCACCGAGCTGCGCCGCCGTCTGCGGGAAGGGCTGGAGATCCCGGAATGGTTCTCGTTCCCCGAGGTCGTGAAGGAACTGCGCCGCACCTCGCCGCCGCGCTCGAAGCAGGGCTTCACGGTGTTCTTCACCGGCCTCTCGGGCTCGGGCAAGTCGACCATCGCAAACGCGATCATGGTCAAGCTGATGGAACAAGGCGGGCGTCCGGTGACGCTGCTTGACGGCGACGTGGTGCGCAAGAACCTGTCGAGCGAGTTGGGCTTCTCGAAGGAGCACCGCGACCTCAACATCCGGC
Organism: Rhodobacterales bacterium HKCCE4037; assembly: GCA_015689645.1. Classification (GTDB taxonomy): domain Bacteria; phylum Pseudomonadota; class Alphaproteobacteria; order Rhodobacterales; family Rhodobacteraceae; genus Gymnodinialimonas. The sequence goes on along the minus strand of WVSM01000006.1, from coordinate 50,510 downwards.
GCATCGGTTACGTCGCCTCGGAAATCACCAAGAACGGCGGCATCGCGATCTGCGCGCCGATCGCGCCCTACACGGCGACGCGCCGCGCGGTGCGGGAGGAGATCGAGCAGTTCGGCGCCTTCGTCGAGGTTCATGTCGCGACGTCGATCGAGGAATGCGAGCGGCGCGACCGCAAGGGGCTCTACAAGCTCGCGCGGGAAGGCAAGATCAAGGAGTTCACCGGCATCTCGGACCCCTACGAGGCCCCGACGAACGCCGAGCTGGTCGTGGACACCGAGAGCGTGGACGTGGATTACTGCGCGCAGCAGGTCCTTCTGAAGCTGGAGAGCATGGGCCTGATCGCGGCGTGAGGGCGGGCTGTGCAAGCTTGCACACCCAGGTTAAGAATTTGAAAGGAAACGAGATTCGAAAAATCGTTTACCCTTTCTTAACCCTTTGAACTCTTGGAAAGGCCCCCGCGGGCCTTTCTTGCTTTCCGGCACTGCCATGCGCGCCCCCTGTTTTTTCGGCAACGCCGGAAATCCCGCGTTGCCGGAGGCCTGCGGCCTTGTATCGTCCGGGCATGGCCACGTCGGACCCGGGGCGATTCCCGGGTCACGCGGCCGCTATTTCGAAACAGGAGTTTTCCTCAATGTCCCTACTTCGCCCTTTCGCGTTGACCCTCGCGCTGCTTGCCCCCCTGCCCGCCCTTGCCGATGCCCATGCCGCGGGCACGGTCATGATCGACGGCACGCTGCAATATGCCTCGGTCGGCCAGTCGGTCTTCATCACTGCCGGTGAGAACGGCGCGCCGGAAGAGATCGAGATCGGCATGATCCTGGTGCTTGTCGATGACGAGGATCCGAACCTGACCTTCACCGGGGAAGTGGCCACGGAAGTGACCGACAACGGTACCTCGACCGGCCGCTGGACGGTGCTTCTGACGGAGTGATCCCGCATCAAGCGACACGATCAGGCGCTCCCTCGCGGGGGCGCCTTTTTCATGGGTGTCGCGCGGCCGCGCGCACGTCGCCTGGCGTCGCATCGAAGCGCTTGCGGAACGCACGATTGAAATACGACACGTCGCCGAAGCCGCAATCGAGCGCGATGGCGCTGATCGGGCGGCGCGCGAGCGCCGGGTCGGACAGGGCGGCATGGGCAAGGTGCAGGCGCCGTTCCAGCACAAGGGCCGAGAAATTCGTGCCCTCCGCCGCCAGCAACTTGCGGATGTAGCCCGGCGAGATGCCCATCGTCCGCGCAACCGCGTTGATCGAAAGCCCCTCCTCCGCCGCGCCCTCGCGGATCGCGGCATGGATGGCGCGCAGGCGGGCGGCCCGGAAGCCGCGTTGCTGCGCCTCGTGCCAGGCCGCGCGGTTGGCGCCAATGGCGACGGCCACCAGGTCTGCCAGATGGGACTGGATCACCTTCGAAACGGCCGGGCCGATTTCCGGATCGGACAGGATCATCCGCGCATAGCGCGTCAGGAGGCGCACGCCCTCTCCGTCGCGGGGCAGGACGGCCATGGTCAGCCGGTCGATATCGGCCACCCGGCTTTCCAGTTCGCGGACCGGCAGGGTCAGGGTCAGGAATTGCCCCGAACTGGACAGGGTTTTTCCCGCATCGTCGGAGCGGCGCACGAGGATGTCACCCGAGCGCGCGACGATCTCGGCCCCGCGCTGTTCGAGGCTGACGCTGCCCATGATCGGAAGCAGCAGGATGATATCGTCATTGCCGTCGCTCAACAAAGGTCGGGTTCGCTCGCAGGACATCGCAGAGGCGCTTCCGATCCCGATCGTCGTCCGATGCACGGGAAGAAAGCGCGCCTCGTAATGCATCGGCGCATCGCCGAGCGGAGCCATGTCGAGCCGGATCACCTCGCGCCCGAAAACCTCGCGCCAGATCGCCAGCCGGTCGGGTGCAGGCAGGAAGGCGGTCGAGAACCGCTGTAGCGGCGGCACGGGCGCGGAGATGGGCGCGGACATGAGCTTGGACACGGGCGAATCCTCTCGGGCCTCAGCCTAGCACATCCGCGCCGGACTCCGGTCAGCCGGAAACCTGGCCACAGAAATTGGCCGAAGCGGTCTCGGCCGGCGGTTCGACGGAGCCCACTTCGGTCACCCAGCGGCATTCACCGGGCGCGCCATCGGGATTGAAATTGTGCGGCGTATAGGTCCAGCCCGCACAGCCTTCGGTCGCGGCGCAGAACTCGGCGCAGGCGGCGGTGCCGATCTGGTTGTAATCGACATTGGACGATGCGCCGCCGCCCGGAAGGATCTGGCATTCCTCGAACTCCTGCGCGGCGGCGGGCAGCGCGAGGCAGGCGAGAAGGGCGGCGGGGATCAGGAAACGTGTCATGGAAAGTCCTCTTGGTCGGAAAGGTTGAAATGGGTGGTGTTTATAGGTCGATCTGGCCGCAAACGGCGCGGTCGGACGGCTCTGAGCGGTAGATGTCGCCCAGAAGCTGACACTGACCGGGGCTGGTGGCATCGAAGGAATGCGGTCGGAAGTTCCACCCGGCGCAGGCGGTGTCAGCCTCGCAGGCGGCGCGGCAGGTGGCGTATTCGGTATGGTTGTCATTGTCGTTGAGCAGGATGGTCGAGGTTGCCGATTGCCAGCAATTCCCAGGCTCCTGCGCGGCAAGGGGTAAGGGCAGCCCGATCAATAGGGCTGCAGCAAGTCCTTGAAACGCCTTCATGAAATATCCTCAGTGATGTGCTTTGGACAGCATCAGAGTAGGAAGGCGCGCGGGTTCTGTCTTGGACCAGGCGCGCCTTTCTCTTGGACTGAGGGGGAGTGGGCGAGCCCTAGAAGTCGAAGGCGACGGAAAGGTTCAGCACGCCGACCCCGCCGTCGCCCGGCAGGGCGGTGAAGCGGTATTCGACGTTCTCGTGCCGCGTGTCGCGAAGCGCGAGGTTGGCCGCGACGAGGGGAATGAAGCCGCCGGCCGACGGGATGTCGTAGAGCGCGTCGAGCGTGGGGGCGAGTTCGCCATAATAGGCGGTGCCGACGCTGACCCCGCCGCGCAGGTCGACGCGGCCGAGGGTGGCGACGGGGTAGGACACGCCCGCCATGACGATCGGCGAGACTTCCTCGTAGCTGTTGTAGAAGACTCCGCCCTCAACGTGGTATTCGACGGCGCTGCCCTCCCGGCTCCAGCGGTGGCCGAGCAGGAGGCCGGGATTGAAATCATTCAGGTCGATGCCGAAATGCACCGAGCCGAGGATCAGCGTGGCGTAACGCTGGCTATCCTGCGCAGCGGCGGGGGCGGACAGGACAAGAGACGCCGCGAGGGCGGTGAACAGGCGACGCGGCGCGGTCATTCGTCGGCGGCCGGGGCCTCCTCCTCGGCGGCGCCGGCCCCGGGGGCGATTTCGCCGGTGTCGGGCTCGGCGGCGGGTTCGGGGGCGTCACCGGCCGTGCCGTCGGTCGGCAGGCCATTTTCCCACTGGCCTTCCAGCACCTCGCCGGTGGCGTAGGTCATGGTGCCCGCGCCCTGGCGACGGCCGTTGACGAAGTTGCCGGTGTAGACATCGCCGTTGGAATAGGTCGCGGTGCCCTGGCCGTTGATCTCGCCATCATCCCAGGCGCCGGTGTAGGTGAAGCCGTCGGGCATGGTCAGGGTGCCCTGCCCTTCGCGCTGTCCGGCCTCGAACGAGCCTTCGTAGACGGTGCCGTCGGCATAGGTCGCCACGCCCTCGCCGTGGCGCAGGCCCTCGGCCCACTGGCCCTGGTAGCGGTAGCCGTCGGGGTGGGTCATGGTGCCCTGCCCGTGCTGGCGCGCGTTGAGGAAGTTGCCGTCGTAGACCAGCCCGTTGGCATAGGTCGCCACGCCCGCGCCCTGGATCACGCCCTCGACCCAGCCGCCGGTGTAGCTGGAGCCGTTTGGATAGGTGATCGTGCCGGTGCCATGGGCGAGGTCGTTGCGGAACGTGCCTTCGTAGACGGAGCCGTCGGGATAGGTCACGCGGCCCTCGCCCTGGATCGAGCCCTCGACCCACGGACCCACGTAGACGTAGCCGTCGGCGCCGGTGAAGGTGCCCTGCCCGTGGCGCTGGTCGTTCGCGAAGGCGCCTTCGTAGACGTCGCCGTTGGCGTAGGTCACGCGCCCCTGCCCCTGCCGCTGGCCGTTGACCAGCGCGCCGACATAGACGTCGCCGTTGGGCTGGGTGAGGGTGCCGGTGCCGTTGATCTGGCCCTCGGCCCACTGGCCCTCGTAGACGACGCCATCGGCCATCTCGAGCCGCCCGGTGCCCGAGCGCACACCGCCGGCGAACTGGCCAGTATAAGTGGCACCGTCGGGATAGGTGATGGAGCCGGTGCCGTGCTTCAGCCCGTCCTGCCACTCGCCCTCGTAGCGGTAGCCGTTCGGGCCGGTCATCACGCCGGTGCCGTGGTGGAGCGCGTTGCGGAACTGGCCGGTGTAGGTGACGCCGTTGGAATAGACCGCCGTCCCGGTGCCCTCGATCCGGCCCTCGTTCCACTCGCCCTCGTAGGTGGAGCCGTCGGCGAAGGTGATCGTACCCTCGCCCTGCGGACGCCCGGCGACGAAATCGCCGACATAGACGGATTGGTCGGGGAAGGTCGCGGTGCCTTCGCCGCGGATCTCGCCATCGACCCAGGTGCCGGTGTAGGTGTAGCCGTTGGGCAGGCGGTAGGTGCCGGTGCCGTGCTGGACGCCGTTGCGGAACTCACCCTCGTAGATGCCGCCGTTGTCGTATTGCTGGATGTCGGTCGTGGTCTCGCCGGTGTCCTGCGCCTGCGCCGTGGAGGCCAGTGCCAGAAGTGTCGCCGCGAAGATTGCCTGTTTCATTCCCGCACCCTCCCTTGATCGGAGATGTTCATTTTCGCCCGCAAAGCTAGCGGAGGCGCGGCTTTCCGGCAATGTCTTAAACCGTCGCGACCGGCGGGTTGATGCTTGGCCTCGGGCGCAGAGTTGCTATGCAGGGTCCAGCAGGCTCTGGAGGACCTTATGGCCGATACGTTCCGTCTGTGCATGGCGCAGCTCAATGCCACCGTGGGCGATCTTGCGGGCAATGCCGAAAAGGCATTCCGCGCGTGGGAAGCGGCCAAGGCGGAGGGCGCGGATTTCGTGGCCTTCCCGGAGATGTTCGCCACAGGCTACCAGCTGCTCGACCTCGTGATGAAACCGGCCTTCGCGCAGGACGTGGAGAAGGTCATCAAGGACCTCGCGGCGCGCTGCGCCGATGGCCCGGCCTTCGGGATCGGCGGCCCGTGGTGGGGCGACGGCGACGCGCGGGGCGGGCCGATGTGGGGCGCGGGGTCGCCCTATAATGCCTATTACGTCTGCGAAGGCGGCAGCGTGAAGGCCAAGGTGCTGAAGCACGAATTGCCCAACTACGCGGTCTTCGACGAGGTGCGCTATTACCATCCGGGCGATCTGCAGGGGCCTGTTTCGGTCGCCGGGCTGCGCATCGGCTTTCCGATCTGCGAGGACGCGTGGTTCGAGGATGTCTGCGAAACGCTGGAGGAATCCGGGGCGGAGATTTTGGTGTCGCCCAACGGCTCTCCCTACCATCGCGGCAAGATGGCGGTGCGGCATCAGGTGATGGTCTCCCGCGTGGTCGAAACCGGTCTGCCGATGGCCTACGTGAACCTGCTTGGCGGGCAGGACGATCAGGTGTTCGACGGTGGCTCCTTCGTTTTGAACCCCGGCGGGTCGCTGGCGGTGCAGGCGCCGCAGTTCGAGGAAGACCTCTACTACGTGGATTTCGAGCGTGGGGCCGAGGGCTGGCGCGCCGTCGAGGGCCTCAAGGCGAAGCTGCCCGATGAATACGAGGCCGATTACCGGGTCATGGTCATGGCGCTGGGGGATTACCTGCGCAAGACCGGGTTCAAGAAGGTGGTGCTGGGTCTTTCCGGAGGCATCGACTCTGCGATTGTCGCGACGATCGCCAGCGACGCGATCGGCCCGGAGAACGTGCATTGCGTGATGCTGCCGTCTCGCTACACCTCGGAGACCTCTCTCGACGATGCGCGCGACGTGGCGGGGCGGCTGGGATGCCGGCTCGACACGATCCCGATCACGCCCGCGCGGGAGGCGGTGACGGCCTCGTTGGCACCTCTGTTCGAAGGGCTGGAGCCGGATGTGACCGAGGAGAATATCCAATCCCGCCTGCGCGGTGTCATGCTGATGGCGCTGTCGAACAAGTTCGGCTCCATGCTGCTGACGACCGGCAACAAGTCCGAGGTCGCGGTGGGCTATGCCACGATCTACGGCGACATGGCGGGCGGCTACAACCCGATCAAGGACCTCTACAAGACGCGGGTGTTCGAGACCTGTCGCTGGCGCAACCGCACGCACCGCGACTGGATGAAGGGCCCCGAGGGGGAGGTGATCCCGCCACGCGTGATCGACAAGCCGCCGACCGCCGAATTGCGCGAGGACCAGAAGGACGAGGATTCGCTGCCGCCCTACAGCGATCTGGACGTGATGCTGGAAATGCTGATCGACCAGGAACGCTCCGTCGCTGAAGTGGTCGCCGAGGGCTATGACCTGGAGTGGGTCCGCAAGGTGGAGCGGCTGATTTACCTCAGCGAATACAAGCGCTTCCAGTCCGCACCGGGGGCGCGGCTGACGGAGCGCGCGTTCTGGCTGGACCGGCGCTACCCGATCGTGAACCGCTGGCGGGATGGCGGGTGAGCGCTGGTCCGGGCCAACGGCCCGGCAAACGCCCCGGTGGAGCGTTTGAAGCGCGAACGGGCGGAGTCCCGGGAGGCGAAGTAGCTATGGCCCTTCAAAGAGAGCCACGCGAAACGGGCTGACCCGTCACAGAGGAAAACCCCAGTTTTCCTGAACGGTTTTCTGCAGAAAGCCGGGCCCCGCCGTGGGGCGGGGCGCAAAACGCGCGTTTTCCGGACGGATTTTTCTCAAAAATCCGCCACGCCCACACTTCAGAAAACGGCAGGTTTTCCTGCCCTCTCAACTGTCGGGAAGCGTGATAATCTCCGGCCAATCTCACACCCTAGAGGCCTGTTCCATGCCCCTCGCCCGCCTGATCCGCCCCGCCCTTCTCGCCTCCGCCGCCGTCACCGCGCTTGCGGCGTGTCAGGGCACAACCGTCACCCCGCAATATGATTACGGGCAGGGCCTTGTCGAAAGCTGCATGGCCGAGGCTTGCCGGACGCTGGCCCTCGATTACGCGCCACTGGCCGATTACACGCAGCTCAACGCGCTGAGCCACGTGACCTCGCTCATGGTGGCGAACACCGATTTCGCGCGGCTTTCGGATATCACGGCTATGGGGCAATTGCAGGAATTGCACATGGGCTACAGCGATGTGCGCGACTTGTCGGGACTGGTGAATTTCGGCAACCTGCGGCTGATCCACATGCAGGGCATTCAGCCGGTCGACTGGACGCCGCTGACGCGGGTCTCGGGCCTGCGGGAACTGGCCGTGGGCTACCAGGGCATGAGCGATCTGTCCTTTGTGGCCCAGATGCCGGGACTTCAGCGCCTGCACCTGTCGAGCACCGGGCCGCAGACGAACCTTGCCTCGCTTGGACGCCATCCGGGGCTGCGGGCGGTGCATCTCGACAGCGAATTGGTGAGCGACCTGTCGCCGCTGCTGAACCTGCCGAACCTTCGGCAGGTCTCGATCACCTATGTCGGCAACACCGACGCCCATGACGCGGTGATCGCGCAGCTGAGGGCGCGCGGTGTTGCCGTCGAGCTCGAGGAACTGGTGGTTCCCGTCTGCTGATCTGCCGAGCGATCAGCCGTTCAACTGGTAGCTGACCGGCACCCAGCGGAAGCCGTCTTCGCGCGTGTCGACGAAGCCCGCTGCCGGGAACGGCATGTGGTAGCCCATCATCGGGATGCGGTCCGAGGCCAGCATGCCGAGGATGCGGCGTCGCGTGACGGCGGCGGCTTCCTTGTCGGCGTCGAACAGCACTTCCCAATCCGGATAGGCGAGCGACCAGACGTAATGGTTCGCAAGGTCGGCAGCGAGGAGGATCTGCTCTCCGCCATCCTCGATCATGTAGGCCATGTGGCCGGGGGTGTGACCGAAGGCCTCGACCGCCGTGATGCCCGAGCGCGGGCTGTCGCCGTCCGCGACGAAGCTCATCCGTTCGGCCAGCGGCGCGACCTCGTTCACGACGCGCTGCCCGCCATCGGTATCGGCGGCGGCGCCGGTCCAGTGGTCGTATTCGACCTGCCCGGTGACGTAGGCGGCGTTGGTGAAGATCTCGGCCCCGTCCTGCACCAGCCCGCCGATGTGGTCGCCGTGCATATGGGTGATGACGACATGGGTGATGTCTTCGGGCGTCAGGCCCACCTCGCCGAGCGCGGTCTGGATGCCGCCCTGCCCCAGACCGGTGTCGAAGAGGATCTTGTCCTCGCCGGCCTCGACCAGCACGGGGGTGAAGTAGAACTGCGCCATGTCGGTGGGGATGAAGTTGGCCTCCGACACCTCGGCGAATTCTTCGGGCGAGACGTTCATGCCGAAGATGCTTTGCGGGTCCTCGCGCGGCGACGAGCCGTCGAGCAGCGTCGTCACGGTGAAGGAGCCGATGGAGAAGCTGCGCGCGCGCGGCATGGCGGCTGCGGCTGCGTGGGCATCGGCGCGGGCGGGACGCGCCGCCATGGCGGGCAGAAGCGGCAGCGCGGCGGTGGCGGCGAGGACGGAACGGCGGGGCAGGTGCAGGGGCATGTCAGGTCTCCTTGTTGGTGGCGGGAACGGTAAGTCGCCGTCGCGGGCTGACAAGGCAGGAGGATTGACCCATACGCGCGTTCAAGGTCTTGTGATCGGCAATCAAAGGGGCGTGCCATGACCGACTTCCTCCTCCTCGCCACGATCTTCCTCGTCGCTGGCGTGATCTCCGTGCCGATCGCCAGCCGGTTGGGGCTCGGTTCGGTCCTCGGCTACCTGATCGCCGGGATCGCGATTTCGCCGGTTCTGGGCGCGCTTGGCGTCGACGTGATCGAGGTGCAGCATTTCGCGGAATTCGGCGTCGTCATGATGCTGTTCCTCGTCGGGCTGGAGTTGCAGCCGAAAAGCCTGTGGGAGATGCGCGGACAGCTTCTGGGACTTGGCGGCGGACAGATCGTGCTGACGGCACTGGCGGTGATGGCGATTGCCATGGCCTTCGGCCAGCCGTGGCAGATCAGCCTTGCGATTGGCATGGTGCTGGCGCTGTCCTCGACCGCGATCGTGCTGCAAACTCTCGGCGAAAAGGGGCTGATGCGGTCGGACGGGGGGCAAGGCAGCTTCTCGGTGCTGCTGATGCAGGATATCGCGGTGATCCCGATGCTGGCCTTCCTGCCGCTTCTGGCGATGCCGGAACTGCTGGATGCGGGGATAGAGGCGGCCGGACATGGCGCGGAGGTGGCCGGACACGTCGCCGAGGGAGATCACGGCGAGGGCGGCGATCACGGGCCTTCGATGAGCCTCGTCGCGGGCCTCAACGGCTGGCAGACGGCGCTCGTGAACCTTGCCGCAATCGCCGCCGTCCTGGGGATCGGCTCGCTCCTGACCGGGCCGCTGTTCCGCTTCATCTCGGCCGCCAACCTGCGTGAGCTTTTCACGGCCGCCGCGCTGATGCTGGTGATCGGCATCGCGCTGCTGATGAGCCTCGTGGGGCTGTCCCCCGCGCTCGGCACCTTCCTGGCGGGCGTTGTCCTTGCGAACTCCCCCTACCGGCACGAGCTGGAGTCGGACATCGACCCGTTCCGGGGTCTGCTGCTCGGGTTGTTCTTCATGACCGTCGGCGCGTCGATCAACTTCGGCCTGCTGTGGGAGAACATCGTCATCGTCCTCGCCATGACGCTTGGCCTGATCGTCCTGAAAGCAGTGATCCTCATGGCGCTGGCCTTCATCTTCCGCATTCGCGGCGCGGACAAGTACCTGATGGCGCTGGGTCTGGCGCAGGCGGGCGAATTCGGCTTCGTGCTGCTGTCGTTCACCGTGGCCGGCGGGATCATCCCGGCGGAGGTGTCGGAGATGCTTCTGCTGGTGGTCGCGCTGTCGATGCTGCTGACACCGGGGCTGTTCATCCTTTACGACCGGGTGATCGCGCCGCGCTTCGTCGCCAGTGAAGAGCGCGAGGCCGACGACATGCCGGGCGACGGCAAGATCATCATCGCGGGTGCGGGGCGCATGGGTGGCCTGATCGACCGCATCCTGCGCGCGGCGGGCCATTCGACCACGATGATCGACTACAATTCCCGCCGCTTGCAGATCATGGAGCGGTTCGCGATCAAGACGTATTTCGGCGATGCACGGCGGCCCGACCTGCTGAACGCCGCCGGGATCGCCGAGGCCGATATCCTGATCGTGGCCATCGACGACCGCGACGGCATCAACCAGATCGTGGAATACGCGACGTCGACCTTTCCCAACCTGCACGTGATCGCGCGCGCGGTGGACCGCGACCATGTCTATGATTTGTGGTTCGCCGGCTGTCGCGACATCATCCGGGAGACCTACGACAGCTCGTTGCGGATGGGCCGCTCGGCCTTCGAGGCGATGGGGGAGAGCCGCGATACGGCGGAGGCCATGATCGCGGCGTTCAACGAACACGATCAGGAAGCGATGCTGGCGATTGCCGAGGTGCACCAGCCCGGTGTCGCCCCGCACGAGAACGAGGCCTACGTGTCGCGCGTCCTGGAATTGCAGGGGGACTGGCAAGCCGCGCTGGCGATGCGGATCAACCAGATCCGCTCCGGCGGATCGGGCGCGGCCTAGAGGAGCACGCCCGCGCACCAAGTCGTGTCAGTGCACGCTGACCGGGTTGAGGTCGTTCTGCCGCGCGACGATGAAGGCAAGGTCCCGGTCGCGCACAAGCGCGATCTGCTCGCCGTTTTCACCGCCGATCGCGTAGAGGTTCTTCATCCCCTGCGCCTGAACCTGCACCTCGTCGGGCAGGTCGGCCACGGCCACCTTGCGGATGTAGACGATCGGCCGTGCACCCCGGGGCGCTTCGCCGTGGTTGATCTGGTCTTCGGTCATCAGGATGCACCTCCGGTTTCGATCTTGATTGTCTGGATAACGCTTTCAGGCACCGCTCGGTTCAAATCGACGTGCAAAAGCCCGTGTTCCATGCTGGCTCCGGCCACGTCGACGCCGTCGGCGAGCACGAAACTGCGCTGGAATTGCCGCGTGGCGATGCCCCGATGGAGGAACACACGGTCGTCGTCTGCCGGGGCCTGTTTGCCCCGGATCACCAATTGGCGATCCTCGACGGTGATGGAAAGGTCATCTTCGGCAAACCCGGCCACGGCCAGCGTGATGCGATAGGCATGTTCGCCGCGCTGTTCGATGTTGAACGGGGGATAGCCCTCGTTGCCGGATTTGGCGGAGCGTTCCACGAGGCGTTCGAGTTGGTCGAACCCCAACAGGTACGGGTGGGACGCAAGGGTCAGTTTGGTCATGTCGCGCACATCCTTGGTCAAGCGATCTGCAATGTCCGGGCGTCCCGCATTCGGCAACGCCCGTGTCATGAATATGGGGAGGGAAATGGCCAGCGACAAGACCGCAAGAGGGCCAAGAAGGCTTGGCGGCTGCACGGGATATGCCTATCTTGTGGCGTGGAAACAGGGGTTACGGTCGTGGTTGCACCATCCGAGATGAACCATGAGGACGTGTTGCGCGTGAAGCTGGAGGCTTTGCGCCGCGAACACCGTGACCTCGACGAGGCCATCGGAGCCCTGGGCGAGCGTGTGAACGTCGACCAACTGACCCTCAAGCGCCTGAAAATGCAGAAATTGCGCCTGAAGGACAAGATCGCGCGGATCGAGGACGAACTTACCCCCGACATCATTGCCTGACCGCGCGCCATTGCCCGATTGCGTGTCGCGAGCGTTGCGCTATACCCCGGTATTCTAGCTGAGAAGGGACAGGGCCATGGTTCAGGTCGCCATCATCATGGGCTCGCAATCCGACTGGCCCACCATGCGCGAGGCCGCCGAGATGCTGGACGCGCTCGGGGTACCCTACGAGACCAAGATCGTGTCGGCCCACCGTACGCCGGACCGGCTGTGGGACTTCGGCAAGGCCGCGGCCGGGCGGGGCCTGAAGGTAATCATCGCGGGCGCGGGTGGTGCGGCGCATTTGCCGGGGATGATGGCCTCCAAGACTCGCGTGCCGGTGATCGGCGTGCCGGTCCAGACCAAGGCGCTTTCGGGCGTCGACAGCCTCTACTCGATCCTGCAGATGCCGCGCGGCTACCCGGTTGCCACCATGGCCATCGGCGCGGCAGGGGCGGCGAACGCGGGCCTGATGGCCGCCGCGATCCTCGCCAATGAAGACCCCGCACTGGCGAAACGGCTTGACCAGTGGCGCGCCGATCTGAGTGCGTCGATCCCAGAGGAACCCAGCGATGACTGACATCCTGCCGTCAGGCAGCACGATCGGCATTCTCGGCGGCGGCCAGTTGGGCCGGATGCTGGCGATGGCCGCCGCGCGTCTCGGCTACAAGACCCATGTCTACGAGCCCGGCGCCGCCCCCGCCGCCGACGTCGCCCATGCCTGGACGCAGGCCGGCTACGACGACCTCGACGCGTTGCGCGGCTTCGCCGAGGCCTGCGACGTCATCACCTTCGAGTTCGAGAACATCCCCGCAGATGCGCTCGACGTGCTGTCCGGCACCACGCCGCTTTATCCCGACCGCCGCGCCCTGGAAGTCAGCCAGGACCGGATGATCGAGAAAAGCTTCCTGCGCGACCTGGGGCTGGAGACGGCCCCGTTCTCCGCAGTCACCTCGGACATCCGGGCGGACCTGAAGCAATCCGGCGTGCCGGCGATCCTGAAGACCCGTCGCTTCGGTTACGACGGCAAGGGGCAGGCGCGCGTGATGCAGATGGACGAGGCCGAGGCGGCACTGGCGAGCCTGAATGGCGCGCCGGCGATTGCCGAGGGCTTCGTGAATTTCTCCGCCGAGATCAGCGTGATCGCGGCGCGTGGCAAGGACGGGTCGGTCGCGGCCTACGATCCGGGCGAAAACGTGCATGTCGACGGCATCTTGTCGACCACCACCCTGCCCGCGCAGATCCCCGCGTCGCTACGCACGGACGCGGTGCTGATCGCCTCGAGAATCCTCAACGCGCTCGACTACGTGGGTGTGATGGGGGTGGAGCTGTTCGTCACGCCCAACGGTCTCGTGGTCAACGAAATCGCGCCGCGTGTGCACAATTCGGGCCACTGGACACAGGCGGGCTGTGCCGTCGACCAGTTCGAGCAGCACATCCGCGCCATCACCGGCTGGCCGCTTGGCGATGGCAGCCGGCATGCCAACGTGGTGATGGAGAACCTGATCGGGGAAGGCGTGGACCTTGCCCCGTCCCTCGCGGCCGAGCCGGGCGTGCAGGTGCATCTCTACGGCAAGGCGGAAACGCGCGCGGGGCGCAAGATGGGCCACATCAACCGGGTGACCGGCGCGGCCTGATCCGCATTTTCATCTTGCCGAAAAAACCTCGGGGGGAGCCCGCAAGGGCGGGGGGCAGAGCCCCCTATTCGATCAGCTCGCCGATTGCCTCGATCACGCCGAGATCGTGATCGAACGCGCCATTCTGCAAGAAGGCCCGGACCTGCGCCAGTACCAACGGACTGTTCATCATGAACGTATGGGTGACCGGCAGGACGATGTGGTCGGCCATCCCCTCCACTTCGGTCGCCGCCACGGCCACCTTGCCGTCATCAGGGCCGGGGATCAGGGCGGAATAGATCGGGTTGAGGCTGCGATTGCCGGCAATCACGCCAAGCTCAAACGTCACGTCGCCAAGCCGGTTTACGAACTCGCCCTCATCCGTGCCGAGCTGCTGACCGGCGGGACCGTTCAGCCATTCGAACGGCTCCAGCGGCCCCAGCACATCGACCAGTTCCGAGCCCCCGTTGGGCGGCGCCAGCATCACCACGCGGCCCAACCGGGCGACCTCGTGTCGTCCCAGCCAGTAGCGCACGAGGATCCCGCCCATGGAATGGGTCACGAAATGGATGGTGTCATCGCCGCATTGCGCCAACGCCGGGGGAATCGTCGCCTCGGCCAGTTGCGCGATGGTGGCGCGGGTCGAGGGGTAGCCATGGTTGATCACCGTGTATCCCTCGGCCCCGAGGCTTTCTTCCAGCAGGAACAGGGAGGTCTCGCTGCGCGCCAACCCGTGCAGCAGCACGACGCAATCGGCCATCGCCGGCATCGGGGCAAGTGCAAGGAATGTGGCGATGAGCGAACGGTACATGCATCCTACATAACCCATCGCGCGGGTTTTCCGAGGGGTCTTGCGCGCGCCCGGTCGTAACGTAACTGTGTGCGACAAATGCCCCGCCCCATCCGCCTTGCCGTTCGCGGCCTTTTGCTGATCGAGAACCGACTTCTCCTGGTCAACGCCTGGCCGGGCGGGGTCTCGGACCTGCTGTGTCCGCCGGGCGGTGGGGCCGAGCCGCACAGTTCGCTGGAAGACAACCTCAAGCGGGAATTCTACGAGGAAACCGGCCTTGGCATTGCCGTGGGCGCGCCCTGCCTCGTGAACGAGTTCCATGACCCGGACCGCGATTTTCACCAGGTCGACGTGTATTTCCGGGTTTCGCTGGTCTCGGGTCAGCCACTGCAGCCTTGGGTCGATACCGAGGGGGTCGTGACCGAACATCATCTCGTGACCCGCGAGGAGATGGCCGGCCTGCGCTACAAGCCCGACAGCCTTCCAGACATCGCCTGGAGCGACCGCGTGTTCTACGATCCGCTGGAGCCGGTCCTGCGCTGAAACGCCCCCAGCCCGTAGGCGACCCCGCCAAGTGTCAGCAGCGCCGCGCCGATCATGCGGCCGGTGACGCCCTCCCCCAGCAGCACCGCGCCCATCGCCATGGCGATGATCGGCACCGTCAGTTGCAAAAGCGCGGAGCGGGTCGCGCCCAGTTTCGGCAGGACCGTGTACCAAAGCGCGTAGCCGAGGCCGGAGGTCAGCGCTCCGGCTACCACGGCCAGCGCGATGCCGGTGGAGGTTGCGGTGATGCCGTCGATCTGCGCCGGGCGCAGGAGGGAGACAAGCAACAGCGGCGGCACGGACCACGCGAAATTCGCCCCGGTCTCGGCCATCGGGTCCGTCGCACCGCGCCCGGCAAGGCTGTAGATGCCCCAACCCACGGCGGCGAGCAGCATGGCCACGACCGCCACGAGGGGCACGGCAGCAGAGCCGGTCGGCCAGCTGAGCCACGCCAAGCCAGCCAGTGCGAGCGCAGCGCCGGTCCAGCGCCGCGCCGGAGGGCGCTCCCCCCCGATGACAGAACCCGCGAACATCGTCACCTGCACGCCCCCGAACAGAAGCAGCGCCCCGAGGCCCGCGTCGATCTGGACATAGGCGATCGAAAAGCCGACGAGGTAAAGGGTCAGGCTGCCCGCGCCCACGATGCGCGCCGACCGGAACATGGGCAGCGCGCAGCGCCGGGCCAGCACGAGAACCGCCAGTATGATCGCGCCCGCCAGGGCCCGGATCACGGCGAAGGCGATGGCGTCGATCTCGCCATTGCCCACGGCCATGCGGTTCAGGATCGAGTTCAGGGCGAAGGCGATCAGGACGATGGTGGTCAGAAGTGCCAGCCGCATGTCAGCCCCCGATCAGGCGGGCGGCAAAGGGGCCGGCGAGATACGCCGCGCGGCCTGCGCAGAACACGCCTTCGATGCGGCGGGTCTCGGCTTGCATGAAGATGAGGTCGGCGCGATTGCCCACTCCCAGGTCGCCCCGGTCGTCCCATCCCATGATTTGCGCCGGGCCGCTTGAGATCAGCGCCCAGGCGTCCTGCAGCGCCATGCCCACGTCCCATAGTTTCAGCGCGGCGCGGTGTGGCGCCGGGTAGTGGTAGTCCGAGACCAGCGCGTCGACGAGGCCATCCGCGATCAGCTCCCGCGCCGCGATCTTGCCGTCGTGGGACCCGCCGCGCACCACGTTGGGCGCGCCCATGATGACGGGGTCGCCCGCGGCTTTCGCGGCCTCGGCAGCGGCGCGGGTTTCGGGGAATTCGGCGATGGTCGCGCCCATCGCGCGGAAGCGGGCGCGGGTCTCGGGCGTGGCGTCATCGTGACTGCCGATCCGGACGCCGCGCGCGGTCAGCCAGCGCGTCAGCTCCGGCAGGGCGTCCAGTGCCGCAGGCGTCTGCTCGTGAAGCTGCGTCAGCAGCGCGAGGTGATCGTCCGGCGAGCGGCCCGATTTCAGCGCCTGCCCGGTGAGGCGCGGCGGGCGTTTCCCGGCGGCAAGTGCTGCGTGCGGCAGGTGATCGTTCAGGACGAGGTAGGTGATGTTCTCGCGCGCGATCAGGTCCTTGATGCGGTCGACATCGTCGAGCAGCGACAGCTCGAACCGGAGCTGGAGGCGCAGGTCGAGCGCGGCGTCGTGGGCGCTGACGGCGGCGGCGAGCTTTTCGGCGAAGGCCGGGCCTCGCATGCCGCCTTCCCAGGACCAGAATTGCGCGAGCATGGCGGTGGTGATGCCGTTCGCGGCAAGCTCCGCCTCCACGGCGCGCAGCCCGAGGTCCGGATCGGTCTGCGCCCCCCGACGCGGGGCCATGTGATGTTCGAACCCGTCGCCGTGCAGGTCGATGATCCCCGGCAGGATGAGGTAGCCGCTGGCGTCGACGTCGCGCGGGGCGGTTTCGGAGATGGTCCCCTCGGCCATGGCGATGGGGTCACCGGTCAGCCCGTCGGGGCGGAGGACCTGTGCGCCGGTGAAGCGAATGGAGAGCGGGGTCGACATGGGACGCGGTTTGGCAGGGGGGCGTGGAGAAGGGAAGAGAGAGGCCATGAGTTTTCTAGAAAACTCGGGTTGGATCTCATCTTCTGGAAGATGAGACGGAGGTGCGAATTTTCATACGAAAATTCGGACATGACAAAGGGGCCTGTGGGCCCCTTTGCATTGCCGTGTTCGACACTTCCCCCTCTCGGGACCGTTTTCGTTCCGAAAAACGGCCCTGCCGGGGTTACGAGCAAATTCGCTGAAGCGAATTTACTCTTACACTCTCATGACAAAGGCCCCGCGAGGGGGCCTTTGCATTGCCGTGTTCGACACTTCCCCCTCTCGGGACCGTTTTCGTTCCGAAAAACGGCCCTGCCGGGGTTACGAGCAAATTCGCTGAAGCGAATTTACTCTTACATCATGCCGCCCATGCCGCCCATGTCGGGCATGCCGGCGCCTTCTTCTTTCTTCGGCTTGTCGGCCACCATGGCTTCGGTGGTGATCAGCAGGCCTGCGACCGATGCCGCATCCTCAAGCGCGGTGCGCACGACCTTCGCGGGGTCGATGACGCCGAACTTGAACATGTCGCCATATTCTTCGGTCTGGGCGTTGAAGCCAAACGACAGGTCGTTCGATTCGCGGATCTTGCCGGCCACGACCGAGCCGTCGACACCGGAGTTCTCGGCGATCTGGCGGAGCGGTGCTTCCAGCGCGCGGCGCACGATGGAGATACCGGCGTTCTGGTCGCTGTTGGCGCCTTCGAGACCTTCGAGGGCCTTTGCACCCTGAACGAGGGCCACGCCGCCACCGACGACGATGCCTTCCTGAACGGCCGCGCGGGTTGCGTTCAGCGCGTCATCGACGCGATCCTTGCGCTCTTTCACTTCCACTTCGGTCATGCCGCCGACGCGGATGACGGCAACGCCGCCAGCCAGCTTGGCCACACGCTCCTGAAGCTTCTCGCGGTCGTAGTCCGAGGTCGTCTCTTCGATCTGGCCACGGATCTGCGACACGCGGGCCGCGATCTCGTCCTTGTCGCCAGCGCCGTCGACAACGGTGGTCTCGTCCTTCGTGATCGAGACGCGCTTGGCCGAGCCGAGCATGTCCATGGTCACGTTCTCGAGCTTCATGCCGAGGTCTTCCGAGATCACCTGGCCGCCGGTCAGGATCGCGATGTCCTGCAGCATGGCCTTGCGGCGGTCGCCGAAGCCCGGTGCCTTGACGGCGGCGATCTTCAGGCCACCGCGCAGCTTGTTGACCACGAGGGTCGCCAGCGCTTCGCCTTCGACGTCTTCCGCGATAATGAGAAGCGGCTTGCCCGACTGGATGACGGTTTCAAGCAGCGGAACCATCGGCTGCAGCGACGACAGCTTCTTCTCGTGCAGGAGGATGACGGCATCTTCCAGCTCGGCGACCATCTTCTCGGGATTGGTCACGAAGTAGGGCGACAGGTAGCCGCGGTCGAACTGCATGCCTTCGACGACTTCGGTCTCGGTCTCGAGGCCCTTGTTCTCTTCGACGGTGATCACGCCGTCGTTGCCGACTTTCTGCATCGCGTCGGCGATCTGGCGGCCGATTTCGGCTTCGCCGTTGGCGGAGATCGTGCCGACCTGAGCGACTTCGTCGCTGTCGGTCACGTCGCGCGCGGCGGCCTTGATGTGCTCGATCACCTTGGACACGGCGAGGTCGATGCCGCGCTTGAGGTCCATCGGGTTCATGCCGGCGGCAACCGACTTCATGCCTTCCTTGACGATGGCCTGGGCCAGAACCGTCGCGGTGGTGGTGCCGTCACCGGCTTCGTCGTTGGTGCGGGAAGCGACTTCCTTCACCATCTGGGCGCCCATGTTCTCGAACTTGTCTTCCAGTTCGATTTCCTTGGCGACCGAGACACCGTCCTTCGTGATGCGCGGTGCGCCGAAGGACTTCTCGATGACAACGTTGCGGCCTTTGGGGCCGAGGGTGACTTTGACCGCATCGGCGAGAGTGTTGACACCCTTCAGCATGCGATTGCGGGCGTCGGTATCAAAACGGACGTCTTTTGCCATGATGGCTACTCCTCGTGTTTCAGAATTTCAGAAGAATTGGCGTTCAGGCTGCTTTCGCGGCTTTCGAGCCTTCCATGATGCCGAGGATGTCGGATTCCTTCATGATCAGAAGCTCCTCACCATCGATCGTCACTTCGGTGCCGGACCACTTGCCGAACAGGATGCGGTCGCCGGCCTTCACGGCCATTTCGATCAGCTCGCCGCTGTCCTTGCGGGCGCCTTCGCCGCAGGCAACGACTTCGCCTTCAGAGGGCTTTTCTTTTGCGCTGTCGGGGATGATCAGACCGCCTTTGGTCTTTTCGTCCGATTCAACGCGGCGGACCAGAACGCGGTCATGAAGCGGTTTGAATGCCATTTTCGGCCTCTCCTCTTTTTCCGAAATCGGAATGTCTCACTGTTGCTGTTGTCACTCACCCTAGGAGAGTGCCAACGGCGGTGAGGTAAGGAACGCCCTGTTTCGTGTCAAGGGATTTGCAGGAGCCGAAGTCGCAAAAAATTTTACGGATCCCGCGCCCTGAAACATGGAGCGCCGGACCCGTCCGTTCAACGTGGTGCCGGCGCCCGTGCCTTGGCTCCTGAACCGGGACGGACGGCCTGCGCGACGGGCGGCGGGCAGCGACCAAAGCTGCCAGCCCGGTCGAAATGTTGCCCGTGACATCCCACCGACCCAAGGCTAGAAGGGCGCCGAAATCGCGCAACATGACGAAGAGAGCCCCATGACCACGCTTGTTTTCGGCCACAAATCTCCCGACACCGACTCGACCGGGTCGCCAATCATCTGGGCCTGGTACCTCAACCAGATCAAAGGCACCGAGGCCGAGGCCGTGCTGCTGGGTGAGCCCAACACCGAAGCTGCCTTCGTGCTGGAGCGCTGGAAGCTCGACAAGCCGCGCATCATCGACACCGTCGCCGCCGATACGCCCGTCGTCATCGTCGACACCAACAACCCGGGCGAATTGCCCGAGAACATTAATGCCGCCGATATCCAGGCCATCATCGACCACCACAAGCTGGTCGGCGGGCTGGAGACCAAGGGCCCCATCGACATCCGCATCGAGCCGCTCGCCTGCACCGCAACCATCATGCACAAGATGATCGGCAACGGGCTGAGCCAGGCGCCGGAAGGCATCAAGGGCGCGATGCTGAGCTGCATCCTGTCGGACACGCTGGAGTTCCGGTCGCCGACGACCACGCAGGAAGACCGCGCGATTGCCGAGGCGCTTGCCAAGGACCTCAACATCGACATCCCGTCCTACGCGGCCGAGATGTTCGCGGCGAAATCCGACGTCTCCGCCTTTTCGGATGCGGAACTCCTGCGGATGGACAGCAAGACCTACGAGGTGGGCGGCAAGACCTTCCGCGTGAGCGTTCTGGAAACAACGACACCCGCCACGGTTCTGGCCCGCAAGGACTCGCTCGTCGCAACCATGCCGACGGTGGCCGAGGAAGACGGGGCGGACCAGGTGCTGCTTTTCGTCGTGGATATCCTCAACGAGGAATCGACGATGCTGGTGCCGAACGAGTTGACCCGGACCGTGGCCGAGAAAAGCTTCGCCACCGTCGTGGGCGATGCCGATCATGTCGTTCTGCCGGGCGTGGTCAGCCGCAAGAAGCAGATCATCCCCAACCTCGCGGTCTGAGCGGGCGGCGGGAAAACCCGCCCTTGCAAGGTGATCCTACCGGGCGCAGGCTGATGGCCTGACGTCCCGGAGGTTGCCCCATGCGTTTTCCTGTCCTGTCTGCCGTCATTCTCGGTCTCGCCTTTCCGGCCGGGGCTGACACCCATTGGCCGAGCGAAACGGACGTGGTGACGCCGACCGCCGCAGGCCTCTCGGTCACGAGGGAGGACGGCACGGCACTGGCAGAGATTCCCTTCGGCACCGGGTTTCAGGACACCATGCACCGGCTGATCGGTATCTACGGGCACGAGGTCGATATCTTCTTCCCGCAGGAATGCGGCGCGGGGCCCATGGTTTCAGCCCGCATTCCCGAAGCGATTACTCTGCTGTTCCAGGACGACCGGTTCGGCGGCTGGTTCCTTGGCCGACGCGATCTGCTGACCACCGACACCGGGCTCTGGCATGGTGCGCCCGTGGAGAACCTGACCACGGCTGGCGGAGCCAGCTTCTTCGAAAGCGGTCTTGGCACCGAATTCGAAAGTGCGGGGCTCTTTGGTCTGCTGTCCGAGGACGGTGAACGGATCGAGGCGGTCTGGACCGGCTTGAACTGCATCTTCCGCTAGGCGGCACATTCCCCTACACCTGCGCGCAACCCATCAACGGAGCGCGCCCATGTCCCGCATCATCGAGTCCCTTTCCGAGATTTCAGGCCAGTACGACGCGCTGTTCTGCGACCTGTGGGGATGCGTGCACAACGGGGTGGAGCCTTTCGCTGAGGCCGTCGAGGCCCTGCGCGCCTTCAAGGCACAAGGCGGCACCGTGCTTCTGCTGACCAATGCACCGCGTCCCCGTGCGTCGGTCGCCAAGCAGCTTGGCCGGATCGGCGTGCCCGAGGATTGCTGGGACGTGATCGCCACTTCCGGCGATTCTGCGCGTGCCGCGATGCTGACCGGGGCCGTGGGCCGCAAGGTCTGGCATATCGGCGAGCCGCATGACGCGCCGTTCTTCGAGCCGATGGAGATGATCGAGAACCCGGTCGAGATCGAACGGGTGGAGTTGGACGAGGCCGAGGGCATCGTCTGCACCGGCCCCTTCGATCCCCATGCCGACCCGTCCGAGATGCGCCCGCAATTCCTGCTGGCCAAGACGAAGGGGCTGAAACTGCTCTGCGCGAACCCCGATATCGTCGTGGACCGCGGCGACAGCCGCGAATGGTGCGCGGGCGCGCTGGCCGAGCTTTATACCGAGATGGGCGGCGAGAGCCTCTACTTCGGCAAGCCGCATCCGCCGATCTACGATCTCGCCCGTCGCCGCCTGACCCAGATGGGCAAGAGCACGCCGGATGACCGGATTCTCGCCATCGGTGACGGGATCAATACCGACATCCGGGGTGGCGTCGGTGAGAACATCGACACTCTGTTCATCACCGGTGGGCTCGCGCGCGAGGAGACCGGCACCGACACGCAGCCGGACTCGGCGAGGTTGCGGGATTACCTGTCGCAAGTGCAGTTCGAGCCGACCTATTCCATCGGCTTTCTGCGCTAGGCGTCCTCTCCGCCCCCGTTCCGTTTCATCGCGATGTCGCTATCGCCTGCGCGGCAGTCCTTCAGCGTCTAGCGGATGCGAACTTGCGCCTGGGGTGGCCGGGTGTTCACACGATGCGCGATCCGTCGCGCAACAAAATTGCGACAAAGCGCGCATTTTTCACCATTTGTTACTTTCTGCATTGCAGAATGGCCCTACATCAGCCTAAGAAGCAGGCAATGGAGGACCTTGCGATGCTCGACAACATGCAAACCGGCACGATTGTCATCGAAGATCTGGAAGTGGGCATGACGCGCTCGCTGATGAAGATCGTCACGGATCAGGATATCGAGATGTTCGCCGAGGTCTCGACCGACCGGAACCCGGTGCATCTCGACGATGCCTACGCACAGGACACGATCTTCGAGGGGCGCATCGCCCATGGCATGCTGACCGCCGGCCTGATCTCGGCGGTGATCGGCGAGCAGCTTCCCGGCCATGGCACGGTCTATCTTGGCCAGACGCTGAAGTTCATGGCCCCCGTGCGCCCCGGCGACGCGGTGGAGGCCATCGTCGAGGTGCTGTCCATCGACTATTCGCGCCGCCGCGTGCAGCTGCGGACCGAAGCGCGGGTGGGCGAGACCGTCGTTCTGAAGGGCGAGGCCACGGTCCTCGCGCCATCGGCCAAGTTCGACTGACCGACTCCTTGCACTCGGCGCGCCGCGTGGCCTAACTGCGGCCCATGCGAGTCCTGCGTGATTACCAATATGCCCAAGCCCGCGACCGGGGCGCCTCGGTCGCCATCGGCAATTTCGACGGTGTGCACCGCGGCCACCAGCATGTGCTGGGTCTGGCAAAGCGGCTGGACGCGCCCCTTGGAGTCGTCACGTTCGAGCCGCATCCGCGCGAGGTCTTCGCCCCCGACGCCCCGCCCTTCCGCCTGATGAACGCCGCCGCCCGCGCCAACCGGCTGGAGAAGATGGGGGTCGACCTGCTGGTGGAACTGCCGTTCGACTCCAGACTGTCCAGTTTGACAGCGGAGGAGTTCGTGCAGCGCGTTCTGGTCGACGCACTGGGGATCAGCCACGCCGTCGTCGGCGCCGATTTCCGGTTCGGCAAGGGGCGCGACGGAGACACCGACCTGTTGCAAAGGCTTGGCAAACAGCTCGGGTTCGACGTGACGATCGCCACGCTTCTGGAGGGCGATGCCGGCGCCGTTTCCTCCACGGCGATCCGCGAGGCACTGTCGGACGGGCGCCCCGCCGGCGCGGCGGCCATGCTAGGCCATTGGCACCGCATCGAGGGGCCGGTGCTGCACGGCGAAAAGCGGGGGCGCGAGTTGGGCTATCCCACCGCCAACATGAACCTCGACGGTCTTCATGTTCCAAAACCCGGTGTCTATGCCGTGACGGTTGAGGTCCGCGACGGCCCCCACGCTGGCACCTATGGCGGGGTCGCCAACCTCGGCATCCGCCCGATGTTCGAACTGTCGCACCCAAACCTGGAGACCTACCTGTTCGACTTCACCGGCGATCTTTACGGCACGCATTTGTCGGTCGGCCTCGTGGCCTACCTGCGGGACGAAGCGAAATTCGACACGCTCGACGCGCTCATCACCCAGATGGACGCCGACCAGGCCGCGGCGCGCGCCGCGTTGCGGGCATGAGGAAGGAATTCTGGAGCCGCGTTCCAATGGCGAAGATGACCGCCGAGGAATGGGAGGCGCTTTGCGACGGCTGCGGCAAGTGTTGCCTCAACAAGCTGGAGGACGAGGACACGCAGGAGGTTGCCCTGACCCGCGTGGCCTGCCGCCTGCTCGACGACCAGACCTGCCTGTGCGGGCAATACGAGATCCGCAAGACGCTGGTGCCGGAATGCATCCAGCTGACGCCGCAGACCATGGGCGACGTGGCCTATTTCATGCCGGAGACCTGCGCCTACAGGCTTTTGCATGAGGGCAAACCGCTGAAATGGTGGCACCCGCTGATCTCGGGCGATCCCGATACGGTTCATCAGGCGGGCGTCTCCGTCCGAGGGATAACCGTGCCGGAATTCGAAATCCCCGAGGAAGAGTGGGAAGAGTATATCATCGAGGAGCCGGGCACCTGAGGCTTGGCGGGGGAAGGCGTTTCGAAACGCCTTCCCGACGCGGTTTCGAAACCGCGTGACAAGCCGCTTGCAAGCGGCTTACCCCCGCGCTTCCCCGATCAGGCGCAAAATATCCCGCGCCGCCGACGGAATATGCGTCCCCGGCCCGAAGATCGCGGCGACACCGGCCTGCTTCAGGAAGTCGTAATCCTGCTGCGGGATGACGCCGCCGCAGATCACGATGATGTCCCCTGCCCCTTCGGCCTTCAGCGCCTCGATCAGCTTCGGGGCGAGCGTCTTGTGGCCGGCCGCCTGGGACGAAATGCCGATGACGTGCACGTCGTTGTCGATGGCATCCTGCGCGGCCTCCTCCGGGGTCTGGAACAGCGGGCCCACGTCGACGTCGAAGCCGATATCGGCAAAGGCCGTGGCAATCACCTTCGCCCCGCGGTCGTGGCCGTCCTGCCCCATCTTGACGACCAGCATCCGGGGGCGCCGCCCCTCGGCCTCGGCGAAGGCTTCGACCTCGCCCTGGATGGCCGCGAAATCCGCGTCGCCCTCGTAGGCCGAGCCGTAGACACCGGCCAGCGTCTTCACCTCGGCGCGGTGTCGTCCGAACACCTTCTCCATCGCCATGCTGATTTCCCCCACGCTCGCGCGTGCCCGCGCTGCTTCAACCGCGGCGGCCAGAAGGTTACCGCCCTCCTTCGCCACACGTTCCAGTTCCGCCAGAGCCGCGTCGCAAGCGCCCGCGTCCCGCCCGGACCGGATGCGCTCCAGTCGCGTGATCTGGCTGTCACGGACGGCCGAATTGTCGATCTCGCGGATGTCGATCGGGTCTTCCTTGTCCTTGCGATACTTGTTGACCCCGACGATCACCTCGTCACCCTTGTCGATCATCGCCTGACGACGCGCCGCACTTTCCTCGATCCGCAGTTTCGGCAGGCCGGAGGCGACGGCCTTGGTCATGCCGCCCATTTCCTCCACCTCGTCCATCAGCGCGGTCGCCTTCTCGATCAGCTCGTTGGTGAGGCTTTCGATGTAGTAGGAGCCGGCCAGCGGATCGACGACATTGGTGACGCCGGTTTCCTCCTGCAGGATCAGCTGGGTGTTCCGCGCGATCCGGGAGGAGAAATCGGTGGGCAGCGCAATCGCCTCGTCAAACGAGTTCGTGTGCAGCGACTGGGTGCCGCCCAAAACCGCGCTCATCGCCTCGTATGCCGTGCGGACCACGTTGTTGTAGGGGTCCTGCTCCTGCAGGGAGACGCCGGAAGTCTGGCAATGGGTGCGCAGCATCTTGGAGCGTTCGGACTTCGCGCCGATATCACTCATCACGCGATACCAGAGCGTGCGCGCGGCGCGCAGCTTGGCGATTTCCATGAAGAAGTTCATGCCGATGGCGAAGAAGAAGCTCAGCCGGCCAGCGAACTTGTCCACGTCCATCCCCGCCTCGATCGCCGCGCGCACGTATTCGCGGCCGTCGGCGATGGTATAGGCCAGCTCCTGCACAAGGTTCGCGCCGGCCTCCTGCATGTGGTAGCCGGAGATCGATATGGAGTTGAACCTCGGCATGTTGTCTGACGTGTAGCTGATGATGTCCGAGATGATCCGCATCGAGGGTTCGGGCGGATAGATGTAGGTGTTCCGCACCATGAACTCTTTCAGGATGTCGTTCTGGATGGTGCCGCTGAGGACCGCCTTGTCATGTCCCTGCTCTTCCCCCGCGACGATGAAATTGGCGAGGATCGGGATCACGGCGCCGTTCATCGTCATCGAGACCGACACCTGGTCGAGCGGGATGCCGTCGAACAGGATTTTCATGTCTTCGACCGAGTCGATGGCCACACCGGCCTTGCCCACGTCGCCCACCACGCGGGGGTGGTCACTGTCGTAGCCGCGGTGGGTGGCGAGGTCGAACGCGACCGAGACGCCCTGCTGACCGGCTGCGAGGCCTTGGCGGTAGAAGGCGTTGCTCTCCTCCGCCGTCGAGAAGCCCGCATATTGCCGGATTGTCCACGGACGGCCGGCGTACATCGTCGCCTTCACACCGCGCGTGAACGGTGCTTCGCCCGGCAGGGAGCCGACATGGGGCAAGCCCTCGGTATCCGCCTCCGTGTAAAGCGGTTTCACGTCGATGCCTTCCAGGGTGTGCCACGTCAGGTCGTCGAGGGGACGCCCGCGCAGTTCCTTTTCGGCCAACTCACGCCAGGTATCGGTTTTCTCCGTCATCGGGGGATCCTCTTCCTTCAACTGTCTGCGGTCCGGTCTGTGCCGGGCTCGTGTCGATGTAATCGGCCAACCCGCCGGCCCCGTTGGCCAGCCAGGTCAGATCGTCGTGGTATTCGGCGCGCAGCGCCTCGGCCTCATGGGCCTCGAACGGTTTCAGGCGTCCGTCGCGCCAGGTGAATTCGTCGGGGTCGAGATCACAGTCGCGCAGAAGGCGCTGCAATTCCGTCGCGCGGGGGGCGGCGTTCAGGATGGGAAGGCTGACCGGATCGGTCGCGATCTCCGCAAGTTCGGCCAGGACATGTTGCGGCCGCGATGCCATCGCCTCGTGCGTCCAGACCAGCACGCGGGCGTCGGGGACGGCACGGGCCACGTCCTCGATCACGTGACGCCAGCGGCGCGGCTGGGTGACCATGAACTCCCTCAGGCGGGTGCGGGGCAAGGGCCCGCCCTGCATCAGCCGCGATGCCAGCGCGGAGGTCCACCACGAGGAATAGCACCGCAGTCCGATGCCGATCGTCACACGGTGCCGATGGAACCCGCGCGCAAATTCCCCGATACGCCGCCCGCAGTCGGGATAGATCCGGGTGTCTTCCAGCATTGTCCGCAGGCTGCCGAGCATGTTCGGATCGCTCAGGATCACGGAGCGTACACCGTCCTGCCGCAGCTGTTCGGCCCGCAGGGCCACCCGTTTCGCCGCGTGATCGGCCTGCCAGGGCAGGATTGGCGCGGTGCCCGCCGCCATGGTCCGGAACAACCCGCCGCGAATGATCTTCGGGCCCCAGTAGACCGTGCGCGCAGCGGTCAGCGTTTTGCGATGGGCAGCGAGATGATGTTGAAACGTCGCGGTCGCGGTACGGTGTGCGCCGACATGCAGGATCACGTCCATCGCATGGACCTTTCGCGGAACGAACAGAGGGCTTGCTCCCGTTTTCCGCCAAATCCATGAATATCCGGTCAACATACGGTTTCGACGCGTTAATCTATTCGAAATCGTGTTCGGCTTGCCTATATCTGAGGGAACTGGAGGCCCCATGCGACCTACGACCCTTTTCCTGCTGGCCTTGATGGCCCTCTCCCCCGCTGCGGCCGCCGCGCAGGATGCCGGCGACGCGACGATCGCAATGGCCGATGACGCGGAGCCCGACGAGGTGGAGGTCGAGGCCGTCGACCCGCTTGCGCCGCGCGACGCCCAAGGGCTGACGTTGGACGAATTCCTCTGGGTGGCGCGCCCCATCGTCGTGTTCGCCGACACGCCTGCCGACCCGCGTTTCGTCGAGCAGATGGAGCTTTTGTCCCAACGTCCCGAGGCCCTGCTGGAGCGGGACGTGGTCATCATCGTCGATACCGATCCTTCCGCCCGGTCCGACATCCGCACGGCGCTGCGCCCGCGTGGGTTCTCCATCGTGATCGTCGCCAAGGATGGCAGCGTCGGCCTGCGCCGACCGGCCCCGCGCGACGTGCGCGAGATCATTCGCGCCATCGACAATTTCCAGCTGAGGCAAGAAGAAATCCGCGCCGGCGGATAGGCCGAAAGTTCCGGCAACACCGGGCTTAGGCCGAAGGACCATGCCGCCACCGCTGCGGGACCTATGGAGGCTGTCCGGCCCACGCGCGCCCTATTCGAATTCCATGATCACGTCATCGACGGCGAGGCTGTCGCCCGCACCGGCGTTGATCTTCGAGACCACGCCCTTCTTCTCGGCGCGCAGGATGTTCTCCATCTTCATCGCCTCGACGGTGCAAAGCGCCTGACCTTCCTGCACCTCGTCACCGACCTCGACGTTCACCTTCACGATCAGCCCTGGCATCGGGCAGAGCAGCAATTTCGACGTATCGGGCGGCTGCTTCTCGGGCATCTTTTCGGCCAGTTCGGCCTGACGCGGGGTGCGAACGGTCACTTTCAGGTCCGCGCCGCGCGTGCGCAGCCGGAAGCCCGCCGGGATCTTGCCGACCTTCATCACCAGTGGCACGCCGTCGACGGACACGCGGGCCAACTGATCGCCGGGTGTCCAATCGCTCGCAACGCGCAGCGTCCGGTCGCCGATCGTCACGGTCGAGCCATCGTGGTCGGCCTTGATCTGCACGTCGAAGCGCTGTCCCTGCGCGCTGACCACCCAATCGCTTCCCACGCGGCGCTCGTGGTTGTCCATCCGGCCCGACACGCGGGTGCGCCGAATCTCGGCCACCCGGTGCATCGCCGCCGCAGCCGCCGCGACACGCTCAAGCGCATCGTCAGGCAGGGTCACGCCTTCGAACCCGTCCGGATATTCCTCGGCGATGAAGGCCGTGGTCATGTCGCCGCTGGCGAATTTCGGATGATCCATCACGGCGCTGAGGAACGGCAGGTTATGCCCGATCCCCTCCACCTCGAACCCGTCGAGCGCGACGCGCATCGCCTCGACCGCAGCATCCCGATCCGGCCCCCAGGTGCAGAGCTTCGCGATCATCGGGTCGTAATACATGCTGATCTCGCCGCCTTCGAAGACGCCGGTATCGTTGCGCACGGCGGTATCGCCTTCGGGGCCCTCTTCCAGCCACTTGCCATTGGTCAGCATCGGACCGGCGGCCACCTCGACCGGCGGGCGATAGCGGGTCAGCCGCCCGATGGAGGGCAGGAAGTTGCGGTAGGGGTCTTCGGCATAGAGGCGGGATTCGATCGCCCACCCGGTCAGCGTCACGTCCTCCTGCGCCATCGGCAGCTTCTCACCGGCGGCGACGCGGATCATTTGCTCCACGAGGTCGACACCGGTGATGAGTTCCGTCACCGGATGCTCGACCTGGAGGCGCGTGTTCATCTCGAGGAAGTAGAAGTTCCGTTCCCCGTCGACGATGAATTCAACGGTGCCCGCGCTCGTGTAGCCGACGGCCTTGGCGAGACTGACGGCCTGTTCGCCCATCGCCTTTCGGGTCGCCTCGTCAAGGAACGGTGAAGGCGCCTCTTCCACGACCTTCTGGTTGCGCCGCTGGATCGAGCATTCGCGCTCGCCCAGGTAAATCGCGTTGCCATGCTTGTCGGCCAGAACCTGGATCTCGATGTGGCGGGGCTGGGTGACGAATTTCTCGATGAACATGCGGTCATCGCCAAAGCTGGAGGCCGCCTCGTTCTTCGATGCCTGGAACCCCTCGGCCACCTCGTCCTCGGACCACGCGATACGCATGCCCTTGCCGCCGCCGCCGGCGGAGGCCTTGAGCATCACCGGGTAGCCGATTTCACCCGAGATGCGGATCGCCTCGGCGGCATCTTCGATCAAGCCCATGTGGCCGGGCACCGTGGAAACCCCGGCCTCGGCCGCGATCTTCTTGGAGGTGATCTTGTCGCCCATGCTTTCGATGGCCGACGCCGGCGGCCCGACGAAAGCGACACCCTCGGCCTCCAGCGCCTCGGCGAACGCCTTGTTCTCGGACAGGAAGCCATAGCCGGGGTGGACTGCATCGGCGCCCGTGTCGCGGATCGCCTTCATGATCTTGTCGATCACGATGTAGGATTCAGATGCAGGCGGCGGGCCGATGTGAACCGCCTCGTCAGCCATTTTCACGTGCAGCGCCTGCGCGTCGGCATCCGAATAGACGGCGACCGTGGGAATACCCATGCGCTTCGCGGTCTTGATGACACGGCAGGCGATTTCACCGCGGTTTGCGATCAGCAGCTTATTGAACATGGATTACGTCCCTTCCTTTCGGGTCTTCACGCCCGTGGATGCAAAAAAGGCCACACCGGCGCAGTCGGCGCCCGGGTGGCCTTTGAAATCGGATGTGACGGGGCGCGTGGCCCCGCGTGTTATGTCAGCACAGGTTGACGTCGTCGCAGAGCGCGCCTGCGGCTGCGCCGACAACCACGCCGGTTGCAACCGATCCGCCGACAACGGCGGTTCCGACGCCCCCGACGACGGCGCCGACACCGGCGCGTTCAAGATCGGACGATACGCAGCCCGAGACGGCCAGGACGGCCGCAAGAAGGGCGGTGATGGAAAGCTTGGTGCGCATTGTGATGCGTCTCCTGTCGATTTGCCTCGTGCGCGCAACTCTACACAAGAAACGCCTTGTGGATAAGTCCGGATTTCCCGTGCCTGCACCAAGGCAAAAAAAGGCGGTCGGTTGGGCAAGCCAGCCGACCGCCGTAAAGGGGAAGGGTAACACGTCTTGTGGGTGCCGACCGGGTAAAAACAACTGGGGACAGTGGTCGGCAGGATGACCATGACAGGATTTTCCCGCCGCGAAAGGGTTCGGCAGAGCAGCGTCGATCCGTGCGCGACGGGCCGCTCATATCGGGAAACCGCTGGCGAAAACATGCCGATCACCCCTCCCAGATGCCGGTGCCGTCGAAGGCTTCGGGGAAGGCAGCACGGGCGCGGGCCTCGTCAATGCGCAACAGGGCGTCGTAGCTTTCCGGATCGAACGGGTCTTCCGCCGGGATCACCTCGCGCCCGAAGAGCCAGCTGAGCCGTCCCGCGTCAAGGTTGCCGCGTTCGAACGGTTCATCGCCGAAATACATCCAGAGCGCTTCCATGAAACCCGCGTCGGCGCGCCGGTCGGCGGGCCGACGGTCGGCGTAACGCTCGCGCGCAATCAGCCTGGTGGCACCGCCCTTGTTGTCGCGCCGGATCGTGAACTGGAAATCGGTGCCCGGAAGCCGCCCGGGAAAGCCGCGGTGCTTCAGCATGGGAGGGGCCTCCCACGGAAAAACCGGGCAAGACTGACGCCTCGCCCGGTTAGGGGGAACGTCCTGCTCGGGCACACTGGGGGATAGTGCCTCAGGACCTGCCTTCGCGGCATGGGTGGCGTCTGCAATTCCGCCCGTGCCGTTTTCTTCTTCTTTTTGCCTCGCGGTGTGACCGGGCCGAAAGATCTGCTATCCAGCGACCCAGCCACGATCCGAGGTACAGCTGCGATTGTGCAGCCAAGGATGACGTTACAACGGCTCACAATTTCTCCACAGACCTTTCCACAAAGGATTGCGGATAGTGACTCAGTTGCATCACTCGTCCCGACGAGTGAAGAAACACAGGCAAATATCTGACGCCGCATCACAAAAGCTCCCATTGGCAAGTGTCGCCCGGAACGGAATAGGCTTCGATGGCCTGGGTTATCCCCGGCGCCGCCTCACCCCGCATGAAGGGCGCGGTCATGATCTGGACGACCACCCGCACGGGGCGCGGTTCCTTGTCGAGCGCGGCAATCCCCCACGTCTCGCAGGCCCAGTCATGGTCCGCCAGGTTCGCATTGGTCACAAGTCCGGCGTCCAGCACCCGGACCACCGCCCAGACATCATTGTTCGACTGCACCTCGTAGACCACGTCACACAGCTCCAGAACCCGCCCGGACGGAGCCGTCCCGCTGTCGTCCAGCGGACAGAACTCTGTGGCGGGACTGTCCGTCAGGAACCAGTAGACCGCCACACCGATCAGGACGACGCCAACAAGGAAAACGAGTGCGCGGATCATGACCCCGAGACCTCAGAGCGGAATGTTGTCGTGCTTCTTCCAAGGCCGCTGCTGAACCTTGCGGCGCAGTGCGGCAAAGGCGCGGCAGACCCGGCGGCGCGTCGAATGCGGCTGGATCACCTCGTCGATGAAGCCCCGTTCGGCAGCGACGAAGGGATTGGCGAAGCGATCCTCGTATTCCCTGGTATGGGCCGCGATCTTCTCGGGGTCGCCCAAATCCTTGCGATGGATGATCTCCACCGCGCCCTTAGCGCCCATCACCGCGATTTCGGCCGTCGGCCAGGCGTAATTCACGTCCGATTTCAGGTGCTTCGAAGCCATCACGTCATAGGCTCCGCCATACGCCTTTCGGGTGATGACCGTGACCTTCGGCACCGTCGCTTCGCCATATGCGAACAGCAGCTTCGCGCCATGCTTGATGACGCCATTATATTCCTGCGCCGTCCCGGGCAGGAAGCCGGGCACGTCCACCAGCGACAGGATCGGGATCTCGAAGCAATCGCAGAACCGCACGAACCGCGCCGCCTTGCGCGAGCTGTCGATGTCCAGAACGCCGGCCAGAACCATCGGCTGGTTCGCCACCACGCCCACGGTCTGCCCCTCAAGCCGGATGAACCCGGTGATGATGTTGCCCGCGAAGGCGGCCTGGATCTCGTAGAAATCGCCCTCGTCGGCGATCTTCGTGATCAGCTCCTTCATGTCATAAGGCTGGTTCGGGTTGGCCGGGATCAGCGTGTCGAGGCTTTCCTCGATCCGGTCCGGGCTGTCGAAGAAGGGCCGCACCGGCGGCTTCTCTCGGTTTGACAAGGGCAGGAAGTCGATCAGCCGCCGCACCTCGCTCAGCGCTTCGACGTCGTTCTCGAACGCGCCGTCGGCGACCGAGGACTTCTTGGTATGCGTCGTCGCCCCGCCAAGCTCTTCCGCCGTCACGACCTCGTTCGTCACCGTCTTCACCACGTCCGGCCCGGTCACGAACATGTAGGACGAGTCCTTCACCATGAAGATGAAGTCGGTCATCGCGGGCGAATAGACCGCCCCGCCCGCGCAGGGCCCCATGATCATCGAGATCTGGGGAACGACACCGGAGGCCTCGATGTTTCGCTGGAAGACCTCGCCATAGGCCGCCAACGAGTCGACCCCCTCCTGGATCCGCGCCCCGCCCGAGTCGTTGATGCCGACAACGGGTGCGCCGTTCTGCATCGCCATATCCATGATCTTGCAGATCTTCTGACCGTGCGTTTCCGAGACCGAGCCGCCAAGGACCGTGAAGTCCTGGCTGAAAACGTAGACCTGCCGCCCGTTCACCGTGCCCCAGCCGGTCACCACGCCGTCGCCGGGCGGGCGGTTCGCCTGCATCCCGAATTCGGTGGCGCGGTGCGCGACGAACATGTCGAATTCCTCGAAACTGTCCTCGTCCAGCAGCAGCTCGATGCGCTCGCGCGCCGTCAGCTTGCCCTTGGCGTGCTGCGCTTCGATGCGGTTTTCGCCCCCTCCCAGCCGGGCACGGGCGCGGCGCTCTTCAAGTTGTTCGACGATATCTTTCATGTCGCTCTCCCCCGTCAGGTCGCGGAGACCCTAGGGCGCGAAGCGCATCCAGGCCAGAGTCATCCTGCATATTTGCAAATACATTCGCAGAGCATCTTGCATCATCGCAAATTTGCAAACCGGTATACAGGTCCGTGTGCTATGGACCTCCCCTGCGCCGTCGCCTACCTATCGCGAAATGAGCACGGTCCTTCCGGTACGGTTTCTCGACCGCACCACGCCTCCGCATATTTTTACACTGATCGTCATCACGGGCCTCGGCGCGCTGTCGATGAACATCTTCCTACCGTCCCTGCCGGTGATGGCGGAATACTTCGAGACCGAATACCGCGTGATGCAGCTGTCGGTGTCGCTCTACCTCGGAATGAACGCGATCCTGCAGGTTGTCATCGGCCCGATCTCCGACCGGTTCGGGCGCAGGCCGGTGCTGATCGCCGGTTTCATCATCTTCCTGATCGCGACGCTCGGCTGCCTGTTCGCCCCGTCGATCGAGGTGTTCCTTGCTTTCCGCATGATCCAGGCGGTCATCGTCGTGGGGCTGGTGCTTGGGCGCGCCGTGGTGCGCGACATCCACGAGGCCGAAAAGGCCGCCTCGCAACTGGCCTACGTGACCATGGGCATGGCGATCGTGCCGATGGTCGGCCCGGTCATCGGCGGCGTTCTGGAACAGGCCTTCGGCTGGCAGGCGAACTTCGTGCTGCTCTTTGCGCTCGGCATCCTCGTTCTGCTTCTGGTCCTGCGCGATATGGGAGAAACCGCCGCTACGATGAACGCCAGCTTTGCCGAGCAATTCCGCGAATATCCGGAACTTCTGCGCTCGGTACGGTTCTGGGGCTATTGCGCCTGCGCGGCGCTGGCCTCGGGTGCGTTCTTCTCCTACCTCGGCGGCGCGCCCTATGTCGGGTCCGAGGTCTTCGGCCTCTCCGCTGCCCAGGTCGGGCTGTTCTTCGGCGCCCCTGCCCTCGGCTACTTCTTCGGCAACGGCATATCGGGGCGCTTCTCGGCCCGCGTCGGGATCAACCGCATGATCCTCTACGGCGCTGTCATCACCATTGCCGGCCTCGCAATCGCACTGGCGCTCAGCCTCTCCGGCCTCCGAACGCCATTCGTCTTCTTCGGCTTTTCCACCTTCGTGGGCCTTGGCAACGGCATGGTCCTGCCGAACGCGACTTCCGGCATGCTGTCCGTCCGCCCGCATCTTGCTGGCACGGCCAGCGGCCTTGGCGGGGCGATCATGCTGGCGGGCGGTGCGGCACTCTCGGTCTTCGCAGGCATCGTCCTGACCGGTGCCGACAGCGCGATCCCGCTGATCGTGATGATGCTGGTGCCGTCGGTTCTCGGCCTGCTCGCGATCCTCTACACCATTCGCCGCGTGGCCCAAGTCACCGAAAGCTAAGCGCCCCACGGGACGGCGGGAGGGGCGATGGCGCGAGCCGAGCGTCTCCCACCAGCTCTTGCAAAGCCGCCTGCAAAGCCGCAAACCTAATCCTGCAAAGCCAGGATCCGCGCCCATGCCCACCCAGAAGCTATATGTCGGTGCCAAGCTCCGCTCCGTGCGGACACGCCTTGGCCTCACGCAAAAGGACTTCGCGGCCAAGCTCGGCATCTCGCTGCCCTATCTCAACCAAATGGAGAACAACAACAGGCCGCTCTCCACCGCCGTTCTGATGGGGCTGGCGCAGGATTTCGGTGTCGACGTCACCGAGCTCAGCGCCTCCGACACCGACCGGCTCGTCTCCGACATGCGCGAGGCGTTGGCCGACCCGCTCTTTGCCGAAGCGATGCCCAACCTCGCCGACCTGCGGCTGACGGCGGCCAATGCGCCCGGCCTCGCACATGCCTTCCTCGCCCTGCACCGTGCCTATCGCCAGACGCAGGAACGACTTGCCTCCCTGGACGAGGCGCTTGGGCAGGCCCCCTCCACCACCGCCTCGCCGTGGGAAGAGGTGCGCGATTTCTTCCACTATACCGACAATTACATCGACGCCGTGGATCGCGCCGCCGAACGTTTCGCCACCCGCGCCACCGGCGACCTTGCCGCGCATACCGCAGCCGTTCTCGAAGACCGGGGCATCACGATCCGCCGGGCCGCCGGTGACGGCGTGCGCCACTACGATCCGGCAAGCCGCACCCTGACCCTCAGCCCGCAGGCCGCGCCCGAGACGCAGCGCTTCCAGCTGCTCCACCAATACGCGCTCCTCGGTCAGCACGACCTGATCGAAGCCACCCTCGACCTTGCCCGTTTCCAGACCGACACGGCGCGGGAGATTGCCCGCATCGGCATGGCGAACTACTTCGCGGGGGCCTGCCTGATGCCCTACACCCGCTTTGCCGAGGCCGCCGCCGACACCCGCCACGACCTCGAACGCATGTCGATCAGCTTCGCCGCCTCGATCGAGCAGATCGCCCACCGCCTCTCGACCCTGCAGCGCCCCGGTGCAAAGGGCATCCCGTTCTTCTTCGCCCGCGTGGACCAGGCGGGCACGGTCACCAAGCGCCACTCCGCCACGCGCCTGCAATTCGCCCGCTTCGGCGGGGCGTGTCCGCTGTGGAACGTGCACCAGGCGTTCGAGACACCGGGCCGCTTCCTGCGCCAGCTGGCCGAGACGCCGGACGGCGCGCGCTACGTGATCCTCGCCCGGGACGTCTCGAAATCCGGCGGTGCATGGGGCCGCCCGACCCGCCGCTATGCCATCTCTCTCGGATGCGAAGTGCGCCATGCCCAGAACCTCGTCTACGCCGACGATCTGGACCTTACCGCCGCGCCGCAACCCATCGGCATCTCCTGCCGGATTTGTGAACGGCAGGGCTGCCACCAGCGCGCCGTGCCGCCGCTGGAACGACAACTGACCGTCGACCCGAACCATCGTGGCACCCTGCCCTACGAGGTTGCCCCGTAACGCGCCCCTCGCTACCGTTTGGTCAGCCAGATGGAAGAAGGACACACCCGAAATGGAAATGCATTCGAGCCGCCACATCCAGGCAGACCGCGCAACGGTCTGGGCGGGTCTCAACGATGCCGAGACACTCAAGGCCTGCATCCCGGGTTGCGAGGAACTGACCGGCTCGCCCGAGGAAGGATTCTCGGCCGTCGTCAAGCAGAAGGTCGGACCGGTGAAGGCGACATTCAAAGGCGAGGTCACGCTGTCCGATGTCGTGCCTGAGGAAAGCTACACGATCACCGGCGAGGGCAAGGGCGGCGTCGCGGGCTTCGCCAAGGGCGAGGCGAAGGTGCATCTGGCCGATCACCCGGACGGCGGAACCGAGCTGACATACGATGTCGATGCCAAGGTCGGCGGCAAGCTGGCGCAGTTGGGCTCCCGACTCGTGGACAGCTTCGCCACCAAGATGGCCGACCAGTTTTTCGAGCGGTTCCAGGAACAGGTCGAAGGCTCGTCCGAGACCGCCTGAGCCAATGCAGGCGCCGATGGGTGCCGCTCGACTGTGATACGCAAAAGCGCCGCGAACCCCATGGTCCGCGGCGTTTCTTCTACAAGGACCGGCCGCTCATGCCTTGGACAGGATGCCCGCGATCTGGTCCTTCAAGCCCATGCGCTTGCGCCGCATCTCCTGCTCGGCCTGCTCGCTGACAGGCTCTACCCCGGTCTCGGCTCGGTGCACGGCGCGGTTGATCTCGTGATAGGCGTCCGCCAGCTTTGCGAAATGCGCATCTTCCTGTTTCAGCGCGTGAATCTTGTCGGCCCTGCCGGGAAAATCGTCGGCCAGTTCATGGGGAGTGTTCGACATTCTCGGATCCTCTTCCTGTTCGATTTGCCCCGAAACTGGCACAGGAATCGGGCCTTCACCTTGCGCTAAATCAAGCCCCCTCGGACCGGGTCTCATTCGGCGGCGGCATTCATC
Source organism: Rhodobacterales bacterium HKCCE4037 (assembly GCA_015689645.1). GTDB lineage: Bacteria > Pseudomonadota > Alphaproteobacteria > Rhodobacterales > Rhodobacteraceae > Gymnodinialimonas. The sequence goes on along the minus strand of WVSM01000006.1, from coordinate 13,501 downwards.
GGCCCGCGCCAGGCGGCGGTCAGGATTTCTGGGCTCAACACCCGCGCCATGGGCAGGGTGCCGAAATCCTCGGGCGAGTCGGACGCCAACGCGCCCGGAAAGGCCAGCACGGCAAGGCCTGCGTCCTGCGCGGCCTTCGCACTGGCCGGCGTATCCGCGATGGCCACGATATGTTCGCGTCCAAGCGAAAGTCCCTCGATCGCACGGGTTACGCCTTCGGGGTCCGGGGCAAGGTGGGTCACGTCCGACCGCAGCACTGCGACGTCGAAGCCGATGCCCGAGCGTTCCCGCGCGGTGGCCGACAAGAGGGCTCGGACCGGCTGATCGCCCGACCGGCTCACGAAACCCAGGCTGACGCCCGCGCGCGCCAGCCAGCTGATCGTCCGCGCGACGCCGGGGCGCAACGGCACGCGATCCGTCAGGACCGAGGCAAATCGTTTCTGATGTGTGTTGTCGAGGGTCTCCGCATCCACCGGGCAGGCCTCTCCGCGCCAGGCTGCGAAGCTCTCGACAAGCTGACGGTCGCCGCCGACACGCATGAGCTCCGCATAGGTGTCCCAGGACCAGTTCCAATTGACGCCATGCGCCCGGAAGGCCGCGTTCCAGGCGCGACGGTCGATCTCGGCGCAATCCGCGATCGTGCCCATTCCGGCAAAAATGACGCCTTCCAATGTCATGCACATCTCCCGTGTTCTCAGACACGAAATGAAGCGGTGTGGAGGGGACAACAAAAGGGCGCGGATTGCGGCGGCGCAGCATTCGATTTCGTTCGTCCCGGGCCGAAATACCGGCGTCCTGCCCAATTTACGGGCGGCCCGAAAAAGTTAACGACGCCGCAGCATGGCCTCGCGCCAGGTGATGAACGTGACCGACGATATGATCATCGCACCGCCCAGAACGACGAAGGCATCGACAGGCTCGGCGAAGACCACGACGCCGACGATCGTGGCCCAGAGCAACTGGAGGAACGTCACCGGTTGGGTGACGGTCAGTGGCGCCGCACGGAACGCAAGTGTCATCGTGTAATGCCCGCCCGTCGCGAACATGGCGCAGAGAAACAGCCAGCCGAGGTCGACCCAGCCGATCGGCACCCAGATCGCCCAGGCCACCGGGGCCAGCAGGATCGGAACGAGGATCGAGAGGTAGAAGACCACGACCTCCGGCTTCATCCTCTGCGACAGGAGCTTGGCAAGGAAGTAGCTGCCAGCCATGAAGATCGCGGCGAAGAGCATCGCGATATGCCCGGTGTCGATCTCGCGGAACCCCGGGCGGATGATGATCAGCGTCCCGAGGAAGGCCGTGACAATCGCCCCGATCCGCCAGGGGCCGAGGCGTTCGCCCAGGAAAACGACCGCCAGCAGGATCACGTAGACCGGGTTGAGGTAGTTGAGCGCCGTGACATCCGCGATGGGAATCCGGGTCATCGCGAAGAACCACAGCGACACCGCAACCGCGTGGCAGGCCCCGCGCGCGAAAACCATCCTGCCGGTGCGCCGGGTCAGCGCCGCGCGGCGGACCGAAGGGATCATCGGCAAGATGAAAAGGAGGCCGAGCGCATAGCGCAGGAACCCGGCCTGCGTCGACGGCACAGTATCGCCCACCATCTTCACCAGTGCGGTCACCAGCACGAAGCAGATTCCGGTGACGAACATCCAGAAGACGCCCCAGCCGGGGCGGGCGATCGGTTCTGAGGGGATGTCTGCGGGAGGCGTGATCGTGTCCATCGCGCGCAGCAGATCACCCTTCGCTCAGAGGTTCAACGCCAGTTTCACCGCCAGCGCCAGCATCGTCAGGCCGACGATTACGTCCAGCCACATCCACGCTTTCGGTTTCGCGAAGACCGGTGCCAATGCGCGGGCACCGTAGCCGAGGATCAGGAAGAACAGGCAAGAGGCCGCGAGCGCTCCGGTGCCGAAGATCCAGCGCCCGTCGCCATAGGTCGCGGCCACCGCACCGATCAGGCCGACCGTGTCGAGGTAGACATGCGGGTTGGCCCAGGTCAGCAGAAGCGTCGTGGTCAGCGCGGCGGCGAGACTCTGCTCCGGTGCGCCCTCTGCCTTGAGCGCATCCTGGCTCGTCCATGCCGCATGCAGGCTGCGCAGACCGTAGACCACGAGGAAGGCCGCCCCGCCCCAGCGCATCGCCTCCAGTGCCCAGGGCGCGGCCTCGGCCACGACGCCGAAGCCCGCGACGCCGGAGAAGATCAGGACGGCCTCCGACAGGCAGCAGACGGCCACGACGGGGGCAACGTGAAGCCGCCGGATGCCCTGCCGCAGCACGAAGGCGTTCTGCGCGCCGATAGCGAGGATCAGCGAGAACGACAGCGCGAAGCCTGCGGTGAAGGTGGGGAGCATGAGCGGGCGGGCCTCGGGCGGGTGGATCGGGAGGCCATGCCTACCGGTGGGCGGTATCGGTGTCGAGGGGGGATCACAGTCCGGTGGCACGCGTGAGACCGGGGGTTAAGGCATTGGCAGTACTGGAGAAAGGGATCTATTTTAGCCGATTTTTAACCCGGGAATTTCGCGGTTTGGGTGAGCGTGACGGGTGTCGCGTATTGGGGGAATGGAGGGTTTCGACCATCCTTTGAATGACAGCTTCGGACGGTGAATTGACGTTTCGCCGCGCAAACGAGCCGACCGCGGCCGTGGGTGTGATCCGGACTTTCGCAGCAGCGGCGGCAAGCCTCCGGTTCCCCGAGAAAGGATGCTTCTCTTAGCGCCCGCCGAATGCGACGGAAAAGCTGGTCTGTGCACCGCCGGGCGGTGGCGGAAACGGCGCGGCGCGCTGGACGATCGACAGCCCGGCCTGATCCAGCTCCGGGTTGCCGGAAGACCGCGCGACACTGAGACCCGCCAAACCGCCGTTTGCGGCGATGCGGAAGGCGATGACGGCGTCGGGCCCGGTGTGACGCAGGCGCGGACGGCCCTGACGTGAGATCTGCCGCATCACCTGTCCCGGATAATTCGCGACGGCGGCAGCATTGCCCGGTTCGGCGGTGGGTTGCTGCGGTCCGGGGGCACTGGCGGTCGCCTCTCCGGTCTCGGTTCCGGTGGCTTCGCCGCGTGTCGTGTTGGTCGGACCATTGCCGGTCGCCGCAGGTTGCTGAGGCTGCGGACGTGACGCGGCGACTTGAGGTTGCGGCGGTGGGGCGAGGCCCTCGGGCCGTCGCGATGGTCGCGGGCTGGAAAGCGGTGTCAGGACCTGTGCTTCGGTCTCTACTATTGCGTCGGCGGCGGTCGGTTCCACCGGTGTCGTCTCGACCGGGGTAGCGGGGACAACGGCCACAGTGCTGGGCCGCGCAGTAAGTGCGGGCACATCGACAGCCTCTAAAGTTGCTGGGGCGACGGGGTCCGCTTGCGTTGGGTGCGCTTCGCTCGGTTCGAAAACAGCTGTTTCCCCAGGTCTTGGGGCGTCAGCCCTTTCGATCTCAGCCGGTTCGGCGACGTCTTCCGGTTCCGCACGTTCGGTCGCGTCGATTTCCGTGGGCACCTCCAGTTCCGCTTCGACTGGTCTGTCTGGCACGGCCTCGGGCTCGACTGGTTCGGTGACGTCCGGCTGAACCGATCCCGGCATACCGGCCACCATGTCGGCAAAGGAGGTGCCCAGGCGGGCGGGAACCGGCTCCCCCCCGCCGTCCAGTTCGATCCGGTCGGGTGTGAACAACCCGCTCCCGGCAAGATGCGCACCGCCTGACAACAGGATGGCCGCCGCAGCCCCGATGATGCGTCGCGGTGTCATTCCAGCCCTCGTTCGGTCACGATCCAAACCTCTTCGACGCCGGCCTCCCGCAACGCGCGCGCCAGGATCACGAGGTCGTTTGCCGGAAGCGCACGATCCGGAACGAGGCGCAGAACAGGGCCGCTCGCGGCGAGTTCAGCGGGTGTGGTGACCTGCCCGTCGAGCAGAAGGCTCCCATCGGCAAGCACGACTGCGGCATCGGGTGGGGCGCGGCCGTCCAGTTCGGCAGTTTCCACCAGAGTGACACGGGGGTCGAGCGGCGCGGCGACGGCACCGGCGATCAGGAAGAAGACCAGCATCAGGAACACGACATTGATCAGGGCGATGGTCGGTTCGCGGGTCGGGCGGGTTTTGATACGGCGCAGCGACATGCGTTATTCCAGCACGATCACGGTCAGGTCGGGGTCCTGACCGAGAGCCACCAGAAGGTCCACCAGCCGCTGCGAGGTGACGTCATCCTCGGCGCTGACGAGTACGCGGGTGGGCCCATTCATCAAGGTCGCGATCTCGGCACGCAGGGCATCAAGTCCAGTTTCAGACCCGTTTAGCGTCAGGCGTGCCTCCCCCAATCTCAGGAATAGAGGCGGTGTGTCGGCTGAAGACGCCGATGCGCCAGACCCGGCGGCGGACAGTTGAATCTCGGAGAATCGCGTGAAGGTCGAGGTCAACATGAAGAACAGCAGCAGCAGGAAGATCACGTCGATCAGCGACGTGAGCGACAAGGCCCGACGGCGCGATCTGGCCGCCCTAACCGGCATCGGGAACAAGTACTGCCGGCGCATGGGCCGACACCGAAACCGAGCTTTCGATAGGACAGAACGTCCGGCGGATCAGTCCATCGGCAAGGGCGCGCTCGGCCTCGGTGCGGGTCTCGAACCATGTCAGGACAAGCGCGGTGGGCATGGCGACGGCGAGGCCTGCGGCGGTCGTCATCAGGGCCACCCAGATACCGCCCGCCAGAATCGACGGATCGACGGAATCCCCGGCCTCCTGAAGCGCCTGGAACGCGTCGATCATGCCGAGGACCGTGCCGAACAGGCCCAGAAGCGGGGCGATCTGCGCGATGCTGTCGAGCAGGCGGAAGCCGCCCTCGAGCCGGTCCAGCCTTTCGGCGGCCTCCGCTTCGACGCGGGCTTGGTACGTTTCCGGATCGGCGACATTCATGCGGTCGAGCATCTGTTCCACCAGCGGCGCAAGATGGCTGCGGCTTTCGCCAAGCAACCTGCGCGCCTCACCTCGGTCGCCTCGATCCAGCGCGGCGGACGCCCGGCGCAGGCGTTCGTGGCGACCGACCCCAGCGTTCACGAACTGGAACATCTTGTAGAAGATTGTGGCCAGCGAAATCAACGACATCGCAAGCAGAATGGCAACGACGGGCCCGCCAAGATCGACGAGCCTGCCGAGATTGGACAGCGCACCTTCCAGCATCATCCGATCACCTCCACCCCGTCCACGCGGGAGACAGGGTTGAGGGCGCCTGCGCAGGCTTCGGGGTCGACGCCCTCGCCAATGCAAGCGTGCACACCATTCAGAAGGACCCGGCCAAGGTTCTCGCAAGCCAGGCCCTGCATGTCGAATTCCCGGACGCGCGGGCGCGCCGTGGGCAATGCGCCGAGGTCGAACAGCGTCAGGCGTTCGACGCCGCCCTCGGTGGTGAAAAGCACCGTCTCGAAGACGATCTGCTCGATATCCCTATTCATGTTGTTCTGGGCCATGAACGTCAGGCGGCAGGCCCCGTCGAGCGGAACCACGCGGTTGAGCTCGACGATCAACGTCCCGCCGTCTTCGTCTTGTGCCGTGGCCCCCGTGGGGAGGGCCAGGGCAAGGGCGAGAATGGCTGTCGATAGATGGCGTTTCATGTGGTGCTCCTCAAAAGTCCCAGACGCGGGCGACGGTGAAACGGCCGGTCAGGCCGCGCCCGTTTTCGCCGTCGAGCGCATTGCGGTAGGTGCGATCAAGGACGTTGTCGACGCCGACACGGAACTCGAGGCCCTGAAGCGACCCGGACTGCGGCTCCCAGGATGCGAAGAGATCGTGCGTCGCGTAGCCGGCGAAGCTGTTGCCGACGCCGTAGTCGATGTCGGCGAAGGCGTTCAGCGTCCAACCGTAGGTGATGCCAGTGGTCGGATCGCTGCGGCCCAACGTCAGGTGCAGGTTGTCCTGCGGGAGGTCTGGCCAGACCGTGTCGTCTGTCAGGTTGCGTCCCTTCATGACCGACGCCGCGAAGTCGGCAAACCAGGTGTCGCCGACATAGGCCGCTTCGATCTCAAGACCGTAGAGTTCGGCCTCGTCCACGTTGCGGTAGGCCACCGTGGTGTCCGTGACGATCAGGTCTTCTACATGCGTATAGAACGCGGTCACCCTCGCGTCGAAAGCATCGTTCGGATTGAACAGGCCAGCGGTCGTGTAGGTAAACCCAAGCTCCACACTGTCGGCCGTCTCAGGGTCGAGACCGGTGGCCTGTGTCCGGGGCGCCCCCTGGCTGCTGGTGTAGGTGTAGAGTTCGTCGAGGGTTGGCCCGCGTTGCGTGCGGGAGAGCGACCCGAACAGGCCCCATTCTTCCGATATCTCGTAGGTGAACGCGACCTTGGGCGAAATCAGGGCCATCTCGACGTCTTCCCCGAGATCTGTCGCGAATGCCGGATCATCCGGACCGCCCTGGCTCATGTGCCATTCGAACCGGACACCGGGCGTTAGGACCAAGCCATTGCCGAAATCGAAATCGGCCTGAACGAAAGCCGCGGCAATGGTTTGTGTGCCTTCCGGGTGGAAGCCGATCAGGTCACCGTTTCGAAGGCGACCGGTCCGTTCCTGGCGCGAAAGCGTGGCGCCGTAGGTGAGGTCACCGGCCACGCTTCCCAGCAGGAAGTCTTCGGTCACACGGGCATCCAGCGATAGCGTGCCGTAGCCGTAGTCGCTGTCTTCGAAAAGCTGACCGCCAAGCGAATATGGATCCGTCGCGTTCGTCTGCGCGACATCTGTGCTGGCATAGGCCAGCGTGACGTTCAGGTCACCGAAGCTTTCGGCGCTTTCGTAGATGAAGGACAGCGTCTGATCGGTGGTTTCGCGGTCGACATTGCCGAAGGCGTTGGTCATCGGCCCGAAATTGCTGGTTCCGGTCTGCTCGTAGGCCGTGTCGTCGATATCGCTGTACCAGCGTTCGTAGATCACCCGCAGCTGACGGGTGGACGAGAACCGATACGTGCCACTGACGACGCCCGAAAGGGCGGTGAAGGCCGATCCGCCGATCTCGGTGCCGTCACCATCGACGAAATCATCTGCGGCGCGGTAGTTGAGGTTGGCGAAGACATCGAGGTCCTCATCCAGCCGCGACGCGTAGCGCAGGCCGACGTTTCCGCCTTCGCCATTGGTCTCGCCGGCGGCGGAGAAACGGAACTGACTGGTCTGGCCTTCGGTCAGGTAATCGTCCGCGTCGCAGGTTTCGAAACGGACCACGCCGCCAATTGCCGCTGAGCCGTAGAGGGTCGCCGACGCGGGGCCACGCAGCACCTCGATGTTGCAGAACAGGTTGGGGTCCGTGAAGATCGTGCCCATCCGGTATTGCTGATAGGTCTGAGTCGCACCGTCCTGCTGCACGACGACATGCCCGCCATCACTGGGAACAGAGCCCCAGCCGCGGATGTTGAGGGTCTGACCGCCGACCCGCTCGGACCCGATGCCCTGAACGCCGGGGACGCTGTCGAAGAATTCTCCGACCGTCGTGGCTTGCTCCTGCTCGATCTCTTCCTGGTCGATGACGGTGACGGCAAGCGGCGTGTCGAGCGCCACCTGATCCGTGCCCCAGCCGAATACGATTCGCCCCAGTGGTGTTGTCGTGTCCTGCGCATGCACGGGAACGGCCACAGCGGCCAGCACGAGCGCCATTGCGGTCGTGGTCCCGAAACATGCGCGTTGTGTATGATTCCCCATCATACTCCCTCGCGCTTTACATGTTTTCTTGGATGGGCTGGCCGGTCGATCGGGCTGGCGTCGGGTGACGTGGCTCATCGGCAATTCTGCCGGAATTCAACCACGCCTCTTGCAGGTCCTACATTCTCTTACTAAAACAGTCAAGAATGGGGATCGCAGGTTTTGATCTGCCTCTCCACTGTGCCAGCCATTCTGCCATGCAGACGTGCAAGCCTCTGAATTATCAATCGATAAAAGGAATGGGGGCACGGACGATGGCGCCACATACTCACATGTCAGACGAAGCGATTCGAGCGGCGATTCTCGACAAGCCGAAGATGCGGCCGCGCGACCTTGCCGATAGTCTCGGCATTTCCGAAGGCGCCCTTGTCGCCGCGCAGGTCGGACAGGGCGCGACCCCGATCGACGCCAATCCTCACAGGTTGATGCCGGCGGTCTGTACGCTTGGCGAAGTCATGGCGCTGACCCGCAACGAAAGTGCGGTGCATGAAAAGATCGGTGTCTACGACAATTACCATGCAGGCGATCACGCCTCGATGGTCCTGACGAAGGATATCGACCTGCGTATCTTCCCGAGGCACTGGGTCCACGCCTTCGCTGTCGAAAAGGAGGTCGACGGCAACATGCGCCGGTCGATTCAGGTGTTCGATGCGGCGGGCGATGCGGTCCACAAGGTCATCCTGCGCGACGCGTCTCATCTGGATGGCTGGAATGCCCTTGTCGGCGACCTGCGATCAGACAGCGCTGCTCCAGTCTTTTCCGAGCGCACGCCGGTGGAGGTGGCAAAGGGCGACCCGGAGAAGGCCGATATCCTGCGCGCGGAATGGGCGAAGATGACCGACACCCACCAGTTCATGCGGCTGACGTCGAAGCTGAAGATGAACCGCCTCGGGGCTTATCGCATCGCGGGCGAGCCTTTCGTCATCGCGCTCGCTCCCACCGCTTTGAACGATGCTCTCGAAGCCATGGCCGAAACGGGCGCACCGATCATGATGTTCGTGGGCAACATGGGCTGCATCCAGATCCACTCCGGCCCGATCCACAAACTGATGCCGATGGGGCCGTGGCAGAACGTGATGGACCCGGGCTTCAACCTGCATCTGCGGGCCGATCACGTCTCCGAGGTCTGGCTTGTCGAAAAGCCGACCAAGCGCGGCCCCGCCCTGTCGATCGAGGCATTCGATGCGCGCGGCATGCTGATCCTTCAGTGTTTCGGCTTGCGTAAGGAAGGGGCCGAGGATCAATCCGACGCATTCCGATCGCTGACCGAAGACCTTCCCCGCCTCAACACCGAGGAGGAAGTGGCATGAGCCGGAGTTTCCTGTCGAAGCGGCTGACGCCCGCGCGCCTCGCCGTGCTGATGACGGCCGGCCTGTTGCTCGCCTTCGTTGCGGGACCAGCCCGCGCGCAGGACGATCCGCCAAGGGTGGTCGCGGTTGGCGGCTCTATCACCGAGATCATTTATGCGTTGGGGATGGAGCACCTGCTGGTCGCGCGCGACACCACGTCAAGTTGGCCGCCCGAGGTCGAAGCCTTGCCGGATGTGGGCTACATGCGCGCCCTCAGCCCCGAAGGCGTCCTGTCCGTCAGCCCCGATCTTATCATTGCCGAGGAAGGCTCAGGCCCGCCGGAGACAATCGAGGTTCTTCGGGGGGCAGAGATTGAATTCGTCGAGGTTCCCGACACGTTCGACGCAAACGGCGTTCGCGAGAAAATCCTCGCCGTTGCGGCCGCCTTGGACATCGAGGCGGAAGGCAGGGCACTGGCCGACCAGATCGAGGCACAACTGGCCGATGCCATGGCCGCGATTGGCGGCACATCGCCCCGCGTCCTGTTCATCTTGTCCACGCAAGGTGGCCGGATCACCGCGTCGGGCACCGGAACGGCGGCCGCTGGCATGATCGAGATGGCGGGCGGCACCAATGCGGTCACGGCCTTCGAAGGATACCGGCAACTGACCGACGAAGCCCTTCTGGAAGCCGCACCCGATGTCATCCTGATGATGGATCGCAGCGGAGACCACGCGGCTTCGAATGAGGCGCTTTTCGGCCATCCGGCCCTTGGTCTGACGCCAGCGGCCGAGAACGACGCGGTGGTGCGGATCGACGGCCTGTTGTTGCTTGGGTTCGGCCCGCGCATCCCCGAGGCCGTCGCACGCCTTGCGACCGCCCTCGGAACCGCCGGAGGTTAGAACGTTGGTCAGCCTGTCAAGTGATGCCCATGTTCGGTTACGGCATGCCGTGGACGGGGACCGCGAAAACCGTGCGCGTGCGTGTTTTGCGGGATTGAGTGTCCTGCTAGGGTTCGTCAGCCTTCTCAGCCTGACAACCGGCGCTTCGGGCATCTCGCTTGCAGATGTGGCCCGGACCTGGGCTTCGGGCGAAAGCCTCGACACGGTGACGCGCACCGTTCTGCTGGATATCCGTTTGCCCCGCTTGGCAATGGGAATCCTGGTCGGCGCAGCGCTCGCCGTGTCTGGCGCGGTGATGCAGGGCCTTTTCCGCAACCCGCTTGCCGATCCCGGCCTTGTCGGCGTGAGTGCCGGCGCCGGCCTCGGTGCGACCGCTGCGATTGTTCTGGGAGGCCTGCTGCCGCTGGCCTTTCGGGATTTCGTCGGAACCTACATGGTCCCGCTTGCCTCGTTTATCGGCGGTTGGGCCGCGACCATGCTTCTCTACGTCGTATCGACGAGGGGCGGACGAACATCCGTCGGTGTGATGCTGCTCGCCGGGATCGCGCTCGCGGCCCTGTCCGGCGCGCTGACGGGCATCTTCGTCTACATCGCCGATGACGCGCAGTTGCGTGACATCCAGTTCTGGGGCCTGGGCTCACTTGCCGGTGCGACATGGTTCAAGCTGTCCATCGCCGCGCCGTTGATCCTTCTGGCGCTGAGCGCGGCCCCGTTCCTCGCGCGCGCCTTGAATGCGCTAACACTGGGAGAGGCGACGGCCGCGCATCTCGGCATTGAGGTTCAGCGCATGAAATCCATAGCCATCCTGACCGTTGCGGCCGCGGTTGGCGCGTCCGTTGCCGTGTCGGGCGGGATTGGGTTCATCGGAATCGTGGTCCCGCACTTGCTGCGCCTTGCCGTCGGCCCGGATCACCGATTCCTGCTGCCCAATGCGGCGCTTCTCGGGGCTGCGCTGTTGATCTGCGCCGACATGATCGCGCGTATCGTGATCGCCCCGGCCGAACTTCCCATCGGCATCGTGACAGCCACCATCGGCGGACCGTTCTTCCTGTGGATCCTGCTGCGCAACCGATCGCTTCTGGATATGTGAAACCCATGTTTTCCGCCGAGAACATCGTGGTGAGGCTTGATCGTCGTGACATCCTGCGCGGCGTTGACATGCAGGCGCAGGCGGGCCACGTGACGGCCATCGTTGGCCACAATGGGTCTGGCAAGACCACGCTGTTGCGCGCCCTGACGCAGGACATCGGCTATTCCGGCCGCGTTCTGCTGGACGGCCGCGACGTCACTGAAATGAAAGGGTGGGAGCTTGCGTCCCGCCGCGCCGTGCTGCCCCAGGCCTCCCGCGTGGCCTTTCCGTTCACCGTTCTGGAGGTCGTGCGGCTCGGGCTGCTTACGGGCGCTGCCGGCGCGGATGACAGCCTGCCGTCCAAGGCCTTGGCGCGGGTCGGCCTGGCCGGCTTCGAAGGCCGATTCTACCAGGAACTCTCTGGTGGCGAGCAACAGCGGGTGCAATTGGCCCGTGTCCTGTGCCAGGTGTGGGAGCCCGTGACAGGCGGAGCACCGCGCTGGCTTCTGCTGGACGAGCCGGTCTCGAGCCTCGATATCGGGCACCAGCTGCAAGTGATGGAAATCGCAACGGCCCATGCCCGCGCAGGTGGTGGGGTGATTGCCGTCATGCATGATCTCAACCTGACCGCGATGTTCGCCGACCATGTCGTGCTGCTGGCCGACGGCCGCTGCATCGCGTCAGGTCCGCCATCCTTGGTCTTCACGGACGAAACCCTGAGCACGGCCTACGGATGCAGCCTTCGGGTCAACACGACCCCGGGAGACAGAGCGACCTTCCTCCTGCCACATACGGCGCACCGGGTCGCGTGAAGAAGCGCTGGTGCCCGGCACGAGCTGCGAAAAATCGGACGTTTAGCCGCCAGGGTTTGTTGCAGGCTCACTCGGTGACCCGGATCATTCTGAACCGATGCACCCAATCTCCCCCGCCAAAGCGAGCCTGACAGCGACTGGCCGGCGCGCGAGCCTGTGACCCAAACGCTCCAGCGGATCGCAAAGGCGCCTTAGTCCCTCTCAAGCCGGAACAGCGCTGCGGGGCGGTGCCGACCGCCGGTGGATTTCTCGCCGGTATCCTCGATCGCCCATTCATTGGTCAGCCATTTGCGGAAATTGCGCTTGTCCATCTCCTCGCCGCGCAGGGTTTCGAAAACCTGCTGCGCCTGCGACAGGGTGAAAGTCTCGGGCAGGAAATCGAAGGCCACCAGCGCGCTGTCGTGGATCGAGGCGGTCACGTCGCGGGCCAGTTCCGCCCGCCCGTCGGCCAGGATCTGCGCGTGGTCGAAGGCCAGCGGCGGCAAGTCGTCGACCGGGAACCATCGCGCGTCCTCGGCATCGCTGCCGCCCCTGGCCTGCAGGTCGTCCGAGGGCACCAGCGCCAGGAAGGCCACGGTGATGACCCGCCCGCGCGGATCGCGGTCCGGCGCGCCATAGGCGCCGAGCTGGCGGATCGGGATGCCGGAGAGCCCGGTCTCCTCCTCCAGCTCGCGCAGGGCGCCGGTGGCCAGATCCTCGTCCATCTGCACGAAGCCGCCGGGGATCGCCCAGGCGCCCTTGAACGGGTCGAGCTTCCGTTCGATCAGCAGAACCTGTAGCACGCCGTCGCGGATCGAGAAGACGAGGATGTCCGTCGTCACGCTCGGGCGCGGGAATTCGTAGGTGTAGCTCATGGGGTCGGGCCTTTCGGGTCAGGGTCGTAATGGGACGCGGCGCCCCCGGGGGAGAGGGCACCGCTCGTGGGAAAAGGCTATGGGGCGGGGTCTCAGTAGCACTGCCATGCGTAAACGTAGTTGCCCCAGCCATCGTAGACGTAGGCCCATTCGCAGTAGTAGCCGAGATCTTCGGCCTGGCCGGGGGCAGTGATGCCAAGGGCGTCGCGGGCGAGGTCGGGGGTGGCTTGCGCACCAAGGGTGCTGAGCAGGAGGGCGGCGGCGGTGAGGGTGGTCTTGAACATGGGTTTATTCCTTTAGGTCAAAATGTGTTTGGGATGTGGGTTCGGTTCGAAGGGAAGAATGGGGCGGCACCCCGGAGACGGAGAGAGAAGGAAGGGTGCCGCCGCGGCAGGGCTCAGTAGCACTGCCATGCGTAAACGTAGTTGCCCCAGCCGTCGTAGACGTAGGCCCATTCGCAGTAGTAGCCGAGGTCTTCGGCCTGACCGGGGGCGGTAATGCCAAGGGCGCCTGCATCGCGGGCGAGGTCGGGGGTGGCATGAGCGCCCAGGGTGCTGAGCAGGAGGGCGGCGGCGGTGAGCGTGGTCTTGAACATGGGTTTATTCCTTTAGGTCAAAATGTGTTTGGGATGTGGGTTCTGGTTGAAGGGAAGAAGGGGGCGGCACCCCGGAGAGGGAGAGAGAAGGGAGGGTGCCGCCGCGGCAGGGCTCAGTAGCACTGCCATGCGTAAACGTAGTTGCCCCAGCCGTCGTAGACGTAGGCCCATTCGCAGTAGTAGCCGAGGTCTTGGGCCTGGCCGGGGGCGGTGATGCCAAGGGCGCCTGCATCGCGGGCGAGGTCGGGGGTGGCATGAGCGCCCAGGGTGCTGAGCAGGAGGGCGGCGGCGGTGAGCGTGGTCTTGAACATG
>WVSM01000005.1 GCA_015689645.1 Rhodobacterales bacterium HKCCE4037 | reverse complement strand
GGCCCGGCGACAGGCGCGACCGCGCGTGGTCCGGGCGCGGTCCCGGCTCCAAGCCGCACCGCCCGCCGTCCGCCCAGTTGCCCCAGCTTGCCGCGCATGAAGACATGACCCCCGTCACTCTCCAGCGAGACCGACCCGAGGTCGGCATGATCGAACGGGATCAGGTCGCCATCGGCCAGAGCCTCCACCTTTGCAAGCGGCATCTGCATGCGCATCAGCACCGCGTTCAACGCAAGGGGCGCGCCACCCAGGGCGCGCAGCACATCGTCGGCCCATGTCTCGGGCCGCGGGGCCTTCTTCTTCTCGGCCTTCAGGGCCGTCTGTCGCGCCAGCGCCGGGTCGGCCGGCAGCAGCACGACCATCCGGCCCGACTTGCGACCGCCCGCCGTCACGGTGATCTGCATCAGGTGATAGCCGCGTGCGGGAAGCAACAGGTTGATCTGGCTGCGATCCTTGATCTGGCTGCCATAGGTGATCCGCCCGGGCCAGTCGCGGCCGGCGATCTCGCTCGTCTCAAGCGCGAAGGCCGCGAAGACCATGTCGATGAAATCGCGGCAAAGTGCCTCGTCGATGCGGGTCACCGGGCGCGGCGGGCCTTGGGTCTCTTCGACGCGACCCGTGGTCTGAACCTCGATCAGCGCGTCGACCAGCGTGTATTCCAGCGCCAGGAGACCCCGGTGGCCGGTCGGATCCTCGGTGGCGGCGACAAGACCATGCTCGGGCAGAGCGGCGATGGCGGCGTCGAGATCGGCCCTGAGCGCGATCTCGCATCCGTCGATACGGACGGGGAAGCCCTCGAGCGGAGCGGCAGCGCGGCGCACGGCCCGGCCAAGGCCCACCTCCAGCTTCGGCACAAGGTCATCGGACTGCAGGCCTGCCCCGCCATGGATCGCGATCTTGCGGGCCAGAACTGTGCGCGTGTCGGATGCGGGCATGGGTCTCGGATCGGCCTTCTGGCAGGGACGGGGCGGTCGCTCGTGCGCGCAAGACTGCCCGAAAGGCGTTAACAAAACGCTCATGGGTGGCGGACGGGACCCCTCAGGCCGCCGCCGAGGCGCGCGCCGGCAGATGCACCCGGAACACCGCGCCGGACGGCCCCGGCACGAACCGCAGATCGCCGTTGAGCCGCGCCATGATCTCGCGGCTGATGGCCAGACCCAGCCCTGCCCCCGGCGCGCCCTTCGCCGTGTCGAGCCGCGCGAATTTCTCGAAGATCAGCGCCTCCTGCCGGGCCGGGATGCCGCTGCCGTTATCGGCGAATTCCACGTCCAGCCCCTGCCCCGTCGACAGCACCGAGATCACCAGTTCCGGCGAAGCGGCATCGCAATATTTCCGCGCGTTCGAGATCAGGTTGATGAACACCTGCGCCAGCCGGTCGGCATCGGTCCAGAGCCGCACCTGCTCGCGCGCGCGGTCCCGCCGGATCGCGATCCCGCCACCGGCCTCGGCCCCTGCGGCATGGATGGCGCGGTCCAGCACGTCGCTCAGCACCGCCTCGCCGGTGTTCAGGCTGACATGGCCGTTTTCCAGCACGCTGAGGTCCAGCAGGTCGTCCAGCAGCCGCGTGAGGCGCAGGCTTTCGTCGTGGATGATGCGCGAGAACCGCGTGCGGGCGGCATCGTCCACCATGTCGGCCTGCATCAGGATTTCCGAGAACGACCGGATCGAAGTCATCGGCGTGCGCAATTCGTGGCTGATCTGGCTGAGGAAGGCGTCCTTCTGCACCGACAGTTCCGTCAGCTTGGCATTCACCTCGCGCAGGCGACCGGCAGTCTGTGCCAGTTCCTCCGATTTCGCCTCCAGCTGGCTGGAATATTCCATGATCTGCGCCGTCTCGTCGGCCACCGCCAGCAGGTCATTCACCCCCACGCTGGCCGCGCCCGTGATCTGCGACACCATCGCATGCGCCGTCGCCACCCCCACGGAGCCCGCCAGTTCCCGCTCCAGCTGGTCGAGGAAATCCGGCGTCGGTTCGGGCAGCTCACCCTCGCGTCCCTGCTTGCGGGCCGCCTCGCGGAACAGCGCGATCGCCGCCTCGTCGCCCATGATCCGCTGCGCCATGATCCGCAGATCATCCGCCGCCCCGACAGCCCCGCGCCAGCCCTTGAGGGCCTGCGAATGATCGAAGACATTGACGAATTGCGCCCCCTGCAACCGCTCCATCGGGCTGGGAAAGCTGAACAGCGAGCCCAGAAGGAACAGGGCCGTGTTGATCCCCAGCGACAGCACCATCGCGGTCAGAAGCGGGTCGCTGGCCTCGAGCCCCAGCGGCGTCGACGGCGCCAGCCATCCGATCCCCCATGGACCGGAGTTCAGAAGATCCGGGATGAACCCGCCGCTTTCGGCGATATTGGGCACCAGCAGCAGCCAGGCCCAGATCGCGAAGCCCGCCCCGATGCCGAGTGCCGCCCCCAGCCGCGTCGCCCCGCGCCACAGGATGCCGCCCACCAGCGCCGGAAGGATCTGCGCGACCCCCAGGAACGAGATCAACCCGATCGACGCCAGCGCCGCCGTGCCGCCGGACACCCGGTAATAGACCCAGCCGAAGAACAGGATCACGACGATGGACACCCGCCGCGCGGTCAGCGCGACCAGCCGCATGTCCGCCCGGAACGGCTCGTTCTTTTGCGACAGCCGCAGCCAAAGGGGCACGACGATGTGGTTCGACACCATCGTCGACAGTGCCAGAGCAGCCACGATCACCATCGACGTCGCCGCGGAGAACCCGCCAAGGAAGACCAACAGCGCCAGCGCATCCTGCCCCAGACTCAGCGGCACCGTCAGAACGTAAAGGTCCGGGTTGTCGCCGGTCCCCGGCAGGCTCATCCCCGCCACGGCGATGGGCACCACGAAAAGCGAGATCAGCATCAGGTAGAGCGGAAAGGCCCACCCGGCCGTGGCCAGGTGCCGCTCGTCGGAGTTTTCGACCACCAGCACCTGGAACATGCGCGGCAGGCACAGGATCGCCGCCCCCGACAGCGCCGTCAGCCCCAGCCACCGCGCGCCGTTGACCGGCGTGTCGGCGACCGGAGAGGCTTCGATCCGCGCCAGCATGTCCGCCGGGCCATCGGCGACGCCCCAGACCACGAACACGCCGACCGCCACGATGGCCGCCAGCTTCACCACCGCCTCCGCCGCGATGGCGCTGACAAGGCCGGGGTGACGCTCGTTGAGGTCGAGCGACCGGGTCCCGAACATGATCGTGAACAGCGCCAGCCCCGCCGCGATCCAGATGCCTGTGCTGACGGCCTGGTCGCTCTGGGTATGGGTGAAGGCCGAGAAGGACAGGCTGACCGATTGCAATTGCAGCGCGATGTAGGGGGTGGTGCCCACGACCGCCAGCAGCGTGACCAGCACCGCCAGCGCGCCGGATTTGCCGTATCGGCTCGAGATCATGTCGGCGATCGACGTGACCCTCTGCGCCCGCCCGATCCGCACCATCTTGCGCAACAGCCAGAACCAGCCAACGAAGATCAGCGTCGGGCCGAGATAGATCGTCAGGTATTCCAGCCCCGACCGCGCCGCCGAGCCGACGGCACCGTAGAATGTCCAGGCGGTGGCGTAGATCGACAGCGACAGCGTGTAGGTGATCGGCGAATTCAGCCACCGCACCTTGCCCTCGCGCGCACTGCGTTCCGCATAGAAGGCCACGGCAAACAGCACCAGGACGTAGAGAATGGCGACCGTGACCAGACCGTTGAAACTCAGCATCTCACAGGTCCTCGGGGGGCGCGTCCATCTCGGGCTCGGCCGCCTCGGCCTGGGCCCCGAGCCGTGACAGCGCCCGGCCAAGCACCGCCGTCACGACGATCAGCCCCAGCCAGATCGCGAAGTAATAGACCAGCGCAGCCGACAGGCTGCCCGTACCCTCGCCGCTTCCGGTGTCGCGGATGAACGTCGGCCCGAAGATCAGCACCAGTCCCAGAAGCGGCAGCAGCCGTGCGGCATCCTGAAGCCGGTTCAGCCGGTAGGTCCGCCGCTCCAGAAACAGCCGCTGCGCCATGGCTCAGCCGGGCCCGCCCACGGCGCGCCGCGCCATGACGACCGGCGAAATGTCGTTGATGACCCGCAGCAACTCGTCATTCGAGAAGGGCTTGGTCAGGAACGCATCGGCACCGAGCGCCTCGGCCTGCTCGCGGTCATGGGTCTGGCCCTTGGCCGTCAGCATGACGACCGGCAGCGTCCGCATCGCCGGGTCTGCCCGCAGATCGCGCAGGATGTCGAAGCCCGAGCGTCCGGGCAGCATGACGTCAAGAACCATCAGGTCCGGCTTCAGACGTGCCACTTCGGCCAGCGCGGTGTCGCCCTTGCCATGTCCGCGCACGTCCCATCCCGCACGGCTCAGGATGAAGGTCAGCGCCTCCAGGATATTGCTTTCGTCCTCGATGATCAGGATCGTCCCCGGTCCGGCCTCGAGCGTTTTTTGTACCAATGTCATCCCCAGTCCTCCCCCCGGGTAAGGATCATCCGCCCCGGGCCTGGTGGAGCGAGTGTGCCCAAAGCCCGCCCGACATTCAACGCCCTTGCATCACACCGGGGCAACGCCGCCGCGCCGGGCGATGCAATCCTCTCTCGGACAGGTCTCGCACCCCGGCCCGCCGCGGACCAGCGGTGGCTGGCGGTCGCGGCTGCGCGCGGCCATCACAAGCATCACCCCGCGCAATTGCGGCGGCGCTCCGAACCCCGAGCCGCCATGGGTCTCGGCCACTGCCCAGGCATGAAACCGCGCGCCGTGGGGCATCTCGATTTCCGCCTCCTCGGCATGGCCGGGCCGCGCCAGCGCGGAATAGAGCGGCCAGAGCGGGCAGCCCGCCACCACCCGCGGCACGGAGAAGCCGGGAAGCCGGCGCCGATGCACGATCGCGCCCGCCGCATCGCAGATTGCCAGCCCCACCGGCGGCACGCCGCTGCTGACCGGCAAGCAGGCCATTCGGCGCAGGATCGGGGCAACGCCCACGTCGAGCTGTCCGACCAGCACCACAGGGTCGAACCCGGCAGCCTCCGCCGCCTCGGTGAACGGCCCGATGGGCAGCAGCGCCGCATCTGCCGCATAGGCCGACAGCCGCGCCGCCCCCATCGCGCGCGCTGCCGGGTTGTCCATGCCGGGCGTGCGGTCGAGGACCGCGTCGATGGCCGCCGCGCCCTCGGCTTCGATCTCGGCGATGAAATGGCCGGTCGCCTCGAACATCGCCTCGACGCTTTCCGCCGGATAGCCACCCTCGGCCTCGGGGGCTTCGAATTGCGCCAGAAGCCCCGTCGCGCGGGTCGAGAGGCGCTCGGCCTCTTCATGAAGGTTGCGGTGGAAGCGGCCCCGCCACGCCGGGTCGAGGTCGGTTTCCCGCACGAGGATATCCGCCGTAGACCGGATCGCCGCCACCGATGACAGCACCTCGTGCATCGCCTCCGACAGCGCCGGATCATGGGCCAGCCGGTCGCGTAACGCTTCGACCTGCGCATCCAGCGCCTGCAACCGCCGCTCCTGCCCCGCGATCAGGGCCGACCAGCCCGGAAAGCGCGCGGTCAGTTCGTCCATCCGGTCGGTTTCCGCACCCGCCGAACGCTGCGCCCGCGCCGCAGAATCCAGCAGCGTGCTGAGTTCGGCATCCGCGCCCTCCGTCAGGGCGGACGGCTCCACCTTCAGCACGCTCGCAAGCTTCAGCAGCAGCTTGCCCCCGATCCGCCGGTGATTGTGCTCGATCAGGTTCAGGTAGGAG
This sequence comes from Rhodobacterales bacterium HKCCE4037, assembly GCA_015689645.1. Classification (GTDB taxonomy): domain Bacteria; phylum Pseudomonadota; class Alphaproteobacteria; order Rhodobacterales; family Rhodobacteraceae; genus Gymnodinialimonas. The sequence goes on along the minus strand of WVSM01000005.1, from coordinate 324,514 downwards.
GGCGACACCCCCACCGCCTGCGCCAGCGCGCCCTGCTTCAGGCCACGCGCCAGCCGCTGCTCGCGAATGCGGCTGCCGGTCAGGTCTGGGCGGGTCGTGTCCGTCATCTTTACAAGCTTTACAGTGAATTTACTCCGCCGCAAACCCGCACGTGGTAGCCACCGGATCGTGAGAACTGCGGCCCCCCGCGTCGCTCGGCGCGACATGCAGCGATCCGCAGCGCGTCCAAGCCACTGATTTAATTCAAACTCAGCACATGTCGTCCCGCAGCGTTAAGACCCCATTAAAGCCCGCTCATTATATCGTCGGGTCGTGGGGTTCTCATTTCGCTTGGTATTTGAGGAGAAGGAGCGATGGACATAAGCAGCATTCCGGCGCGTGTGGAGCTTTCGGTTCCCCATGCCCCGATCGAGTCGCGGATGAAGGTCGCAGCCAATACCGGGCGGCCCGAAACCGCCAATCCCGTCACCGCGGTCGACGCGCCCGAGGCACCCGCCCCGGCCAAGCGGCAGGAGCTCAAACCGCTGGACGTGTTCCAGGTCGGCGACAACGACGACGTCCCCGTCCCGCCCGAACCGCCGCGCAGATCACTGGCGCTGGTTGCCGTCGAAGTGCCGGAGGCCACGCCGGAGGAATCGCCGCAGGTGCAGGCCGAGGCCGAAGGGGATACACCCGCACCCACCGAAAGTCCGCCGGAGGAGACGATGACGAACCGCCCCGCGCCGGAGCCCTACGGCGAAAGCCCGTCCGAACGCGCCAGCCGGACGCTCGACATCCGGCGCTGACCCGTTGCCGCGCGCAACGCTCAGGCCGGTGGCATCCGTCCGCCCGCGTCCACGCCAAAATGAAAACGGCCCCACGCAGACCTGCGCAGGGCCGTCATTTCAGTGTAACGCGCCGATTACTGGTTCAGCGCGCCATCGGTGATGACATGGGTGAAGGCCCCTTCCGGCACTTCCGAGATCACCGGGTCCGACCCGCCGGCCAGCAGCGTGTCGACGGTGCGCTGGTAGGCTTCCTCGTCCAGACGGCCATCGCCACCTTCGACCAGAAGCGCGACCTCACCCATCATGCGAAGCTGATGCTCCTCGGTCTGGGCACCGGTCTCGTCGTAATCGAGCACGATCATCGCCGCCTCGTCCGGGTTCTCCGCCGCCCACTGCCAGCCGCGCATCGAGGCGCGCACGAAGCGGATCATTTTGTCGACGAATTCCGGATCCTCGAGGTTCTCCTCAAGCGCCCAGATGCCGTCTTCCAGCGTCGCGACGCCCTGATCCTCGTAGCGGAACGTCACCAGCTCGTCCGGCGAAACGCCCGCGTCGATCACCTGCCAATACTCGTTGTAGGTCATCGTCGACATGCAATCGGCCTGCCGCTGGATCAGCGGATCCACGTTGAAACCGGCCTGAAGCAGCGTCACGCCGTCCTCGCCGCCTTCCACGCCGATGCCAAGCTGGCTCATCCAGCTCAGGAAAGGGTATTCGTTGCCGAAGAACCAGTGCGCGACCGTGTGACCGGCCAGGTCGGCAGGCTCCTCGATGCCGCTGTCGGCCCAACAGGTCAGCATCAGGCCGGAACGCACGAAGGGCTGCGCGATGTTGACGACCGGCAGGCCGCCTTCGCGCGCCGCCAGCGCCGACGGCATCCAGTTCAGCATCACGTCGGCGCCGCCACCGGCCAGCACCTGCGGCGGCGCAATGTCAGGCCCGCCGGGGATGATGTTCACGTCGAGGTTCTCTTCCTCGTAATAGCCGTTCTCCAGCGCCACGTAATAGCCCGCGAACTGCGCTTGGGTGACCCATTGCAGCTGCAGGTTCACTTCGTCCTGCGCCTGCGCGACCCCGGCCGACGCCATCAGCGCCGCCCCTGCAAGTAGCTGTTTCTTCATCGTCTTTCCCTCCGTGTTGGACGTTGGTTGTTTGTCTTGTTGTCCTGTCACCGCCGTTGCGACGGATGCCAGAATGTCAGTTGCCGCTCCAGAAGCGTCATCAGCCCGTAGAATCCCGTGCCCGCCAGCGCCGCCACGACAATCTCCGCCCAGACGAGCCCCATCTCCAGCCGCCCCACCGCGATCTTGATGCGGAAGCCCATGCCGACCGTGGGGGAGCCGAAGAATTCAGCGACGATTGCGCCGATCAGCGCAAGAGTTGTGCAGATCTTCAACCCGTTGAACAGGAACGGCAAGGCCGTGGGCAGGCGCAGTTTCATCAGCGATTGCCCGTAGGAGGCCGCGTAGGTGTGCATCAGGTCGCGCTGCATCGCACTCGAGGCTTTCAGCCCTTCCACCGCGTTCACCAGCATCGGGAAGAACACCATCGCGACCACCACCGCCGCCTTGGAGGCCGGGCCAAAGCCAAGCCACATGACGAAGATCGGCGCGGTGCCCACGATCGGCAGCGCGGCGAGGAAGGCGCCAACGGGCAACAACCCCTTCTGCAGAAACAGCGACCGGTCCACCGCCAGCGCCACCAGCACCGCCGCGCCGCAGCCGATGACATAGCCCATCAGCGCGCCCTTCAGGATCGTTTGCACGAAGTCGGCCCAAAGAAGATCGGTGTTTTCGGCAAAGGCTACCGCGATGGCCGAGGGCGCGGGCAGGATCACCGGGCTGATCTCATAAAGCCGAACCGCCAGTTCCCAGATCACCAGAAGCGTCGCGCCGAAAATCACCGGCACCCAGATCGCGACAACCGGTCCGCCCATCGCCGACAACCGCGTGTTCACAAACCACGCCCCCAGCCAGACCGCCAAGATCGCCCATAGGCGCAGATCGTAGAACCCGGCGACGACCAAGATCGCAACAGCCGCAACGGGCAGGATCGGGATGGACCTGAACGCAGAGTTCATGCGCCCAACCCCATCCGCCGCAGCGTGATCCGCTCGGCCAGCCCCAGCAGCGCCACGAGGGCCGCCGCGCAGATCGCCGCCATGAACAGCGCCGACCAAATCTGGATCGTCTGGCCGTAATAGCTCCCCGTCAGCAACCGCGCACCAAGGCCGAAGCGGGCACCCGTCGGCAGTTCCGCCACGATGGTGCCGACCAGCGCCGCCGCGATGCCGACCTTGAGCGAGGCGAAGAGGAACGGCACCGAGGACGGCAGCCGCAGCTTGAACAGCGTCTCCGATGCGCTGGCCGAATAGGTGCGCAACAGGTCGAGGTCCATGGCCGAGGGGCTGCGCAGCCCCTTCACCATCCCCACCACCACCGGGAAGAACGACAAATAGGCCGAGATCAGCGATTTGGGCACCACGCCGGTCAGCCCGACCGCGTTCAGCACCACGATCACGATGGGCGCAACCGCGAGGATCGGGATCGTCTGCGACGCGATCGCCCAGGGCATCACGCTCAGGTCCATGGCCCGGTTGTGCACGATCCCGATGGCCAGCAGGAGCCCGGCGAGCGAACCGATGATGAAGCCGAGGATCGTCGGCGCGAGCGTCTGGTAGGCATGGAAGAACAGGCTGCGCGGATTGGGGCGCAGCTCTCCGCGCCGGATGCGGAACATCTCTTCCCCCGCCGTGGTGTTCCACAACTCCGCGATCACCTGGTGTGGCGCAGGCAGGCGCGGGCGTTCCTGCGCCATGGTGTCGGCAAAGACCTCGCCCGCCGTCAGTTCGACGTCGCGCCGCTCAGCCGTGTCCAGCGTGATCGACCGGTTCATCAGGTAGGCGCCAGCATACCAGATCAGCACGATCACACCCACCACCGTCAGCGCCGGCAGAACCGCACCGGCGACCCGGCGCATGGCCACGCAGAAAGCGCAGGGGACGGCGGCGTTCTCGGTGGGATCGACGGTTGTGGTCACAGCGCCTCCGCACAGAAGATGTCGAAAGCCGGCTCCATTGTGCGTAAACCGTGTAAGTACGGAATAACTACAGAATAACTACAAGTTCCATACACCGCGTTCCGGCCCTCATTCGTCATAGGCATGCCCCTCGCGCAGCCCGTCGCGGACCCGGTGCGCCAGCGCCAGGAATTCCGGCGTGTCGCGGATGTCGAGCGGTCGTTCGCGCGGCAGATCACTCTCGATCACGTCGGTGATCCGCCCCGGACGGGGCGACATCACGACGATCTTGGTCGACAGGTAAACCGCCTCCGGAATCGAGTGCGTCACGAAGCCGATGGTCTTCTCCGTCCGCGCCCAGAGCTTCAGCAATTCCTCGTTCAGGCGGTCCCGCACGATCTCGTCGAGCGCCCCGAACGGCTCATCCATCAGCAGGATATCGGCATCGAAGGCCAGGGCCCGCGCGATGGAGGCGCGCTGCTGCATCCCGCCCGAAAGCTGCCACGGGTACTTCTTCCCGAACCCTTCCAGATCAACCAGTTGCAGCACGTTCTTCACGCGCTTTTCCTGCTCGGCGGCGGAGAACCCCATGATCTCCAACGGCAGTTTGATGTTCTTCTCGATGGTCCGCCAGGGATAGAGCCCCGCCGCTTGGAACACGTAGCCGTAAGCCCGCGCCTTCCGCGCCTCGTCCGGCGTCATCCCGTTGACCGAAACACTGCCGCCGGTCGGCTGCTCCAGCGCCGCGATGACCCGCAGGAACGTGGTCTTCCCGCAGCCCGACGGCCCGATGAACGAGACGAAATCGCCCTTGTTGATCTCGAGGTTCACATCCTTCAGCGCATGGACAGGGCCATCGTTCGTCTGGAACGTGAGGTTCAGATTTTCCGCTGAAATGACAACGGGTTGAGCGATTGGAGTGGTATCAACGGCCCCGGCAAGTTCCGCACTCATGCCGACTCAAACCCCCGCCGGAATGTTCATCGGATCGCGCTCGATCTTGCGCGGTGTATTGAGCGCTTTCCACTTCGACAGCGCCTGCGTCGCGCTTGTCGCCGGCGGGCGTTTGACGAAGCGGCCACGGCCCGGCTGCGGCTGCGAGTTCTGGCCAGCGGCCCAGACGACATCCCCGCGTGACAGCGTGTAGCGGGGCGAGGCGCTGACCTCCATCCCCTCGAACACGTTGTAATCAAGGATGGATTTCGCCGTCGCCGTCGTGATCGTGCGGCCGAGTTTCGGGTCCCAGACCACCACGTCGGCGTCGCCGCCCACGTTGATGCCGCCCTTCAGCGGGTAGATGTTGAGGATCTTGGCGATGTTCGTCGAGGTTGCAGCAACGAATTCTTCTGGCGTCAGGCGGCCCGTCTCGACCCCCTTTGTCCAGAGCATCGCCATCCGCTCCTCAAGCCCGCCGGTGCCGTTGGGAATAGACCGGAAGTCACCCACACCCATACGTTTCTGCTCGTCCGAGAACGCCGCGTGGTCGGTCGCCACCACCTGCAACGACCCGGCGGCGAGGCCGTTCCACAGCCCGTCCTGATGGTCTTTGGAGCGGAACGGCGGGCTCATCACGCGGCGCGCGGCGTACTGCCAATCCTTGTCGAAATATTCGCTTTCATCGAGCGTCAGGTGCTGGATCAGCGGCTCGCCATAGACGCGCATCCCTTTCTGACGGGCGCGGCGGATCGCTTCGTGCGCCTGCTCGCAGCTCACATGGACGATATACAACGGCGTCCCGGCGGCGTCGGCGATCATGATGGCGCGGTTCGCGGCCTCGCCCTCCACCTCCGGCGGGCGGGAATAGGCATGGCCCTCCGGCCCCGTGATCCCGTCCGCGATCAGCTTCTCCTGCAACTCCTGCACGATATCGCCGTTCTCGGCATGAACCAGCGGCAGGGCCCCCAGTTCGGCGCAGCGCTTGAAGGAGGCGAACATCTCGTCATCCTCGATCATAAGCGCGCCCTTGTAGGCCATGAAATGCTTGAACGTGTTGATGCCGCGTTCTTTAACGACGGCTTCCATCTCGTTGAAAATGCGCTCGTTCCAGCCGGTGATCGCCATGTGATACGAGATGTCGACGCAGATCTGGTCCTTCGACTTGCGGTCCCATTCGTCGATGGCATTCAGCAGCGAGCCATCCTCGCCGGGCAGGCAGAAATCGACCAGCATCGTGGTCCCGCCCGCCGCCGCGGCGAAGGTGCCGGTCTCGAAGGTTTCCGCCGCCGTGGTGCCCATGAAAGGCATTTCGAGGTGGGTATGCGGGTCGATCCCGCCGGGAATGACATAGGCGTCAGAGGCGTCAATCACCTCGTCGCCCTTCAGGTTCTCACCGATCTCGGCGATCTTCTCGCCCTCGATCAGAACGTCCGCCTTCCACTGGCGGTCGGCGGTCACGATCGTCCCGCCCTTGATAACCTTGCTCATCTATTACCCTCGCAGTTGTCTTCTGTTTGAAAGCACTAGCGCTGTGATGTTCACGATGGTTTCGGTACTTGCCATTTCCCGGAATTCCATCTGTTGGCTCGGTGAAAGGCCGTTTGAAAATACCTCGATCGTCGCCATAATCTCTGAACGACATGCAGCAAAGACAGCTTGCGCTATCGCGAGCGCGTCCGATACCCCATCATCTAACTCCACCGCTTCGCGGCTAATACATTGCGCTTCTCTGTCAGACGCTCTTCGTTCTGCATCTACGTCCCATTGAGGCTCTGCCTCCATGCAGGAAACCAACCCGAAAATCATAAGTAAGAACAGCCATCCAAGGCGAGAACAATCAATGATAGAGGCACCGGAGCCGCGAGTATTCGGGCCTATGTCATTGCGCATTTTGCTCATGTCGTCTCCCGCATAACCGCTTATGCCGTCACGCAGATCATCCGCTGGTCGCGCGTGAGCAGCGGGATGTAGGTGCTTTCGACCGGGCCGCGATGCAGGTACCAATAGCACCCGTCCGACTCCAGCCGCACCGAATTCACGTCCTGCCCCGGCGCCACGAGCCCCAGGACCTCCGCGGGCAGTTCTTCCTCGAACTGTCCTGCCGGTGTGGTCGAGACACAGCCCGCCAGTGCGACGCTTGCCCCGAGGGCCAGCCAAACCTTTGACATCATTCCACTATCTCCGCCGTTTCCACGACCGCATGGAACAGGACATCCGCGCCGGCCGTCGCCCATTCCGGGCTGATTTCCTCGGCCTCGTTGTGGCTCAGGCCGTCCACGCAGGGACACATCACCATCGCCGTAGGGGCCACATCATTGATCCAGCACGCATCGTGCCCTGCCCCGGATACGATATCCATATGCGAATATCCAAGCCTTTCAGCCGCTTGCCGGATCGCTGTGACACATGTGTCATCGAAGGCGGGCGGATCGAACTGCCCGACGATCTCGGCGCTGAACGCGACTCCGATGTCCTCGCAAAGTTTCGGCGCCTTCTCCATCAGCTCGTCGACCATGGCGTTCAGCTTGTCGAGAAGGTGGGTTCGCATGTCGACGGTGAAGACGACCTTGCCCGGAATGATGTTGCGCGAATTCGGGTAGACGTCGATATGCCCGATGGCGCCCACGGCGTTGGGCTGGTTCTTCATCGCGATCTCGTGGACCAGCTCGGTGATCAGGGCAAGGCCGCGTCCCGCGTTCTTGCGCATGTGCATCGGGGTCGATCCGGTGTGGCTTTCCTTGCCCGTCACCGTGCATTCGATCCAGCGCAGGCCCTGCCCGTGGGTGACAACGCCGATATCCTTGCCCTCGGCTTCGAGGATCGGGCCCTGCTCGATGTGCAACTCGAAGAGCGCATGCATCTTGCGGTCGCCGACCTTCTCGTCGCCCTTCCAGCCGATCCGCTCCAGCTCGTCGCCGAAGCGCTTGCCCTGCGCGTCGCGCTTGTCGAGCGCCCAGTCGAGGTCATGTTTGCCCGCGAACACGCCGCTGGCGAGCATGGCGGGGGCGAAGCGCGTGCCTTCCTCGTTGGTCCAGTTGACCACGACGATGGGGTGCTTCGTCTTGATGCCCAGATCGTTCAGCGTGCGGACGATCTCTAGCCCGCCCAGGACACCCAGAACCCCGTCGTACTTGCCGCCCGTGGGCTGGGTGTCGAGGTGCGAGCCCACGTATACCGGCAGCGCGTCCGGGTCCGTGCCTTCGCGGCGGGCGAACATGTTGCCGATCTCGTCCACGCCCATGGTGCAGCCCGCGTCTTCGCACCACTTCTGGAACAGCGCGCGGCCCTCGGCATCCTCGTCAGTCAGCGTCTGGCGGTTGTTGCCGCCCGCGATGCCGGGGCCGATCTTGGCCATCTCCATCAGCGAGTCCCACAGACGCTCACCGTTGATTTTCAGGTTTTCACCGGGGGCTGCCATGGCGGTCTACTCCTTCAGTTCCGTCTCGATGAAGGCCATCGGTTCGGCCCCACCGTTTATCACGTTGTGCTCCACGCCCTTGTCACGGCGATAGACCGTGCCGGCCGGCACCATGACGTCACGCGTCTCACCGCCCGGCTCTTCCAGGCGCATCGGGCAATCGGTCAGCGCGGTGATGACGTAATCCATCCCGTGCACGTGCCAGCCGGTTTCGTCACCGGGGTCGAAATCGAACCGGGTGACGCGCACCTTTTCGTCGTCGATCAGAGTTTCGGCGCGGGCTTCCGCCATTCAGTGCAGCCCCTTCAGCACATCTGCCAGAGTACCGAACAGCTGGTCGATCTCGGACTTGGAGATGATCAGCGGCGGGGACATGGCGATAATGTCGCCGGTGGTGCGGATCAGCACGCCCTTGTCGTAACAGTCGAGGAACGCCTGGAAGGCGCGCTTGGTCGGCTCGCCCGCGATCGGCTCAAGCTCCACGGCACCGATCAGGCCCATGTTGCGGATGTCGATGACGTGCGGCAGGCCCTTGAGGTTATGCAGCCCCTCTTCCCAGTAGGGGGCAAGTTCGGCGGCACGCTCGAACAACCCGTCTTCCTTGTAGGTCTCCAGCGTCGCAAGTCCGGCGGCCGAGGCGATCGGGTTGCCGGAATAGGTGTAGCCGTGGAACAGCTCGATCAGGTGTTCCGGGCCGTGCATGAAGGCGTCGTGCACCTGCTTGGTGGCCAGAACCGCGCCCATCGGGATGACGCCGTTCGTCAGCCCCTTGGCGGTGGTGATGAGGTCCGGCATGACGCCGAAATGCTCGGCCGCGAAGCTCGAGCCAAGCCGCCCGAAGCCGGTGATGACCTCGTCGAAGATCAGCAGGATGCCGTGCTTGGTGCAGATCTCCCGCAGCTTTTCGAGATACCCCTTGGGCGGCATCAGCACGCCGGTCGAGCCTGCCATCGGCTCCACGATGCAGGCGGCGATGGTCTCGGCCCCGTGCAGCGCGACGATGCGTTCAAGGTCCTCCGCCAGATGCGCGCCGTGCTCGGGCTGGCCCTTGGTGAAGGCGTTCTGGTCCGGCAGATGCGTGTGGGGCAGATGGTCCACCCCCGTCAACAATGACCCGAAAACCTTGCGATTGTTCACGATACCGCCGACCGAGATGCCGCCGAAGTTCACCCCGTGATACCCCCGCTCGCGCCCGATGAGCCGGGTCCGGGCCCCCTGGCCGATGGCGCGCTGGTAGGCGATGGCGATCTTCAGCGCGGTCTCGACCGACTCGCTGCCGGAATTGGTGTAGAACACATGCTCGTAGGGCTCGGGCGCGAGGTCCCGCAACCGGTTGGCCAGTTCGAAGGCCTTCGGGTGACCCATCTGGAAGGCGGGCGCGTAATCCAGCTCAGCCGCCTGCTTCTGGATCGCCTCGACGATGCGCGGCTGGTTGTGGCCCGCGTTGCAGCACCACAGCCCCGCCGTACCGTCCAGCACGTCGCGGCCATCGGCGGTCTTGTAATACATCTTGTCCGCGCCGACGAACATGCGCGGCGTCTGCTTGAACTGCCGGTTCGCCGTGAACGGCATCCAGAAAGCGCTGAGGTCGTTGGGAACCGGATTGCTGCGGTCAAGTGCCATGGCTGTCTCCCCCGTCGCGCAACAGGCGCGGACGCATTTTCTTTTTGACCAAATGGTCAAGACCACGCTAGCAAAAGCCTTGGGTCAGTCAACGGAAACGACGCCGGGATCGGCCCGGATTGCCGGATTTTTGCGCAATCCTTCGGCGGATCGGGTGCATTTGCGGTCAGAGGACCGGAACTTGCCCTACAATTGAGCAGGACACGGACCCGACCCATGGCCACGACCAAGCCCCTCACCCGCATCCAGGAGAAGAACCGCGCCCTCGTGCTCGATGCCGCGCTGGAGGTTTTTTCGCGCGAGGGGTTTCGCGGTGCGACGCTTGACGCCATCGCGCGCGAAGCCGGGCTGTCGAAGCCGAACCTGCTGTATTATTTCCCCTCCAAGGAAGAGATCCACATCACCCTGCTCGAGGGGCTGGTCGACACCTGGCTCGACCCGCTGCGCGCGCTGGACGAGGACGGCGATCCGCAGGAGGAATTGCGCGCCTACGTCCGCCGCAAGCTGCAGATGAGCCGCGATTTCCCGAGGGAGTCGCGGCTCTTCGCACAGGAAATCGTGCAGGGCGCGCCCCGGATCGAACGTGGCCTGTCGACCGATCTGAAAACCCTCGTGGATGCGAAAGCCTCGGTCATCGCGCGCTGGCAGAAAGCCGGCCGCCTGGCCCCCGTCGATCCGCATCACCTGATCTTCTCGATCTGGTCGCTGACCCAGCATTATGCCGACTTCGAGGTACAGGTCCGCGCCGTTCTCGGCCCGGACCGCGACCCGCTGACCGAAGCGGAAGCCTTCCTCGACACGCTTTTCACGCGCCTGCTCGCGCCCTGATCGGGAACCAGCCGCCCGGCCATCCGTTATCTTGCCAACCCGACAAGAACGGAGCATCCCATGGCCTTCAAGACCACGCTGATTTCCATCGAAGACGTCACCCACGACGTGAAACACCTGACCTTCCCGCGCCCGGACGACTTCACCTTCCATCCCGGACAGGCGACCGAGATGACCCTGATGCGCGACGGTTGGACGGACGAAGGCCGCCCCTTCACCATGGTGTCGGACCCGGACAGCCACCTCGTGGAATTCGTTATCAAGATCTACCCGGACCATGACGGCGTGACCGAGCAGATCGGCAACTTGGCCATCGGCGAAGAAGTCGAACTGTCCGACCCGTTCGGCGCCATCGAGGACAAGGGGCACGGCCTTTTCGTGGCCGGCGGGGCGGGCCTTACGCCCTTCATCCCGATCCTGCGCGCCCGCCGGAAGGCCGGGCAGCTTGAGGATTGCCGCCTGATCTTCGCCAACAAGTCCGAGCGCGACATCATCCTGCGCAACGAATGGGAAGGCATGTCCGAACTCGACACGACCTTCCTGACCGATGACGAGGATGACGACCTTCCTGACGGGCCGGTCACCAAGGAAACGCTGGAACGCGACCTGCCGGAAGACAGCCACATCTACATCTGCGGCCCGCAGGGCATGGTGGATGCGGTGCGGGAGGCCGCGCGGGACATCGGCATCCCGGATGACCGCATCGTCACCGAGGAAGGCTGGTAAGCCCTACTCCGCCGCTTCGACCGTGGCCGGGTTGTTGGGATGGGTCGTCCAGTTGGCGTATTCCTTCGACACCGGCTTGCCGGTCCGCAGATCCTGCTCGCCTGCGGCCAGTTCCTCCATCGTGATGCAGCCGTCGACCGGGCAGACGTTCACGCAGAGGTTGCAGGCGACGCATTCCGCGTCGATCACCTCGAAGGTGCGGTCCGCGCTCATGCTGATTGCCTGGTGGGAGGTGTCCTCACAGGCCGCGTAGCAGCGCCCGCATTTGATGCAGGCATACTGATCGATGCGCGCCTTGGTCACGTAATTCAGGTTCAGGTATTGCCAATCGGTCACGTTCGGCGTGGCGCGGCCAACGAGGTCGTCCAGCGACATGCCCTGTTCGTCCAGATACTGGCTGAGGCCCGATTTCAACTCTTCCACGATCTTGAACCCGTAGGTCATCGCTGCCGTGCAGACCTGCACGTTGCCCGCGCCAAGCGCGAGGAACTCCGCCGCATCCCGCCAAGTTGTGACGCCGCCGATGCCGGAAATCGGCAGGCCCGCCGTTTCGGGGTCGCGCGCGATCTCGGCCACCATGTTGAGCGCAATCGGCTTCACCGCCGGGCCGCAATAGCCCCCGTGCGAGCCCTTGCCGTCAATCGACGGCTCCGGGCTGAACGTGTCGAGGTTGACCGAGGTGATCGACGAGATCGTGTTGATCAGGCTGACCGCATCCGCGCCGCCCGCCTTCGCCGCACGCGCAGGCGCGCGCACGTCGGTGATGTTCGGCGTCAGCTTCACGATCACCGGCATCCGCGTGGTCTGCTTGCACCAGCGGGTGATCATCTCGATCAGGTCGGGGGCCTGGCCCACCGCCGCGCCCATGCCGCGCTCACTCATCCCATGGGGGCAGCCGCAGTTCAGCTCGATGGCATCGGCCCCGGTCTCCTCGACCAGCGGCAGGATCGCCTTCCACGCCTCTTCCTCGCAGGGCACCATCAGCGACACGATCATCGCGCGGTCCGGCCACTTGCGCTTGACCTCCTTGATCTCGCGCAGGTTCACCTCCAGCGGGCGGTCGGTGATCAGCTCGATGTTGTTGAGCCCCAGAAGCCGCCGGTCCGCCCCGTAGATCGCCCCGTAGCGCGGGCCGTTCACGTTGACGACGGGCGGTCCTTCGGCGCCGAGCGTCTTCCACACGACACCGCCCCACCCGGCCTCGAAGGCACGTTCGACATTGTATTGCTTGTCCGTCGGCGGCGCCGAGGCCAGCCAGAACGGGTTCGGGGATTTGATACCGAGAAAGTTGGAGGTCAGGTCAGCCATGGGACAAACTCCTTTCGGGAAGGATGGAATGGAATACCGGAGCGCGGCTCATGCCGCGTCCTTGCGGAAGATCATCTCGGTCGGCGCCAGCGCACCGATCTCCAGTCCGCGAACGTAATTGCCGAATTTCTCGGGCGCCGTTTCGCCCATCATCAGGTGGATGCCGAAGGGCGGTGGCCCGCCGGCCTCGACGGTCTTTGCAGCGACCTGTGCGAAGAAGTCCCTGGCGAAGGCCGTTCGGTCCTCCCGCAGGATCTCGGTCAGACCCGCCGCCGCGGCGGCATCGGCATAGGTGTCAGGGCTGTGCAGGAACGAAGTTTCCGCGACGGTCGACCACGGCACCGGATAAAGCGCCGCAGCGCCTGAAGGCCCTGCCATGACGTCGAACACCGCGAAGGTGCCGCCGGGTTTCAGGCAGCGCGCAACTTCTGACATCAACGCGGTCTTGTCGGCGATGTTCATTCCGACATGCATCATCACGGCAAGGTCGAACTCGGCATCCCCAACCGGCATGTCCAGTACGCTGCCGACGTGGAAACCGATCCGGTCGCCCATCCCGACCATCTCGGTCAGATCGCGCGCGGTCTCAACGAACTCCGGTGTCAGGTCCACGCCCGTCACCGTCGCACCAAAGCGATCCGCGATCAGGCGCGAGGTGCCCCCGATGCCGCATCCAGCATCCAGCACGCGCATCTCCGAAGTGATGTCCAGATGGCCGAAGAAATGATCCGACGCCGCAACGCCGCCGGTATGGAATTCGTCACCGGCCTTGAGGTCCTTTGCCGTCGCGGCTTCGGGGTCGATCCCCGCCGCAATCATTGCCGCCTTGACGCGATCCGTCAGTGCGCCGGTCGTGTAGTGGTTCGCCACGTCGGTTTCGAGTGTCATTGCAACCTCCCAATCCTGTTGGACAAGGCCCATTCTAGCACATCTCTCCGCACACCCTCTTGATCACGCGTCACTCAACGCCGCATGGATATCTTCCGCCGCATCCCGGCCCTCGGCCACGGCGGTCACGGTCAGGTCCTCGCCGCCGCTTGCGCAATCGCCGCCTGCCCAGACGCGGTCGAGGCTGGTGCGGCCCGCGCCGGTCACCGCGATCTTCGCGCCATCGAGCGTCAGCCCCTCGGGTGAGCCGTGGAGCGTCTGGCCAATCGCCTTCAGCACCTGGTCGGCGGGGATATCGAAGGTCTCGCCCGTGCCCTGCACGCTGTTGCCTTCGACCTTCGTGTATTCGCAGCGTAGTGCCGTGGCCGTGCCGTTGCCGAGCACCTCCAGCGGCATCGCGTTGAAGATGAAGCGCACGCCCTTGGAGGCCGCAAGATCCTGCTCATACCGGCTCGCGGGCATCGCGTCGCGGCCCCGGCGGTAGAGGATCGTGACGTTTTCCGCGCCGAGCAGCTTGGATTGCACCGCCGCGTCCACCGCCGTCATGCCGCCGCCGATAACCACCACGTTCCGGCCCACCGGCAGGGTGGAAAGGTCCGTGGACTGGCGCAGATCGGCGATGAAAGCCACCGCGTCCGAGACGCCTTCGCGGGTCTCGCCATTGGCCCTCAGCGCGTTCACGCCCGCCAGACCCATTCCGAGGAAGACCGCGTCGTAATCGCTTTGAAGTTCTCCCAGCGTGAGGTCCTGCCCCAGCGTCCGGTCGGTCAAGAGCGTGATGCCCCCGATCTGCATCAGCCAATCCACCTCCGCCTGCGCGAAATTCTCGGTGCTCTTGTAGCTGGCGATGCCGTATTCGTTCAGGCCACCGGCCTTGGCGCGTTTGTCGTAGATGTCGACGTCATGGCCTTTCATGGCGAGCCTGTGCGCACAGGCCAGCCCCGCCGGCCCCGCCCCCACCACGGCGATCTTGCGCCCGGTCGGCGCGGCGCGTTCGAACGGATGAACGCCCTTGGCCATCAGCGTGTCCGTCGCGTACCGCTGCAGGCGTCCGATCTCCACCGGCTTGCCCTCGGCCGCCTCGCGCACGCAGGCCTCTTCGCAGAGCGTCTCGGTCGGGCAGACGCGGGCGCACATGCCGCCGAGGATATTCTGCTCGAAGATCGTCTTCGCCGCGGCCTCGGGCGTGTCGGTCGAGATCTGCCGGATGAACAGCGGAATGTCGATCGAGGTCGGGCAGGCCGTGATGCAGGGCGCATCGTGGCAGAAGTAACAGCGATCCGCGGCGACCAGCGCCTCATGCGCATCCAGCGGCGCGTGGAGGTCTGCGAAATTCTCGGCCAGCGCCTCCTGCGGCAGGCGGGCCGGGGCAATGCCGGGGGTAAACGGGCTGTTCGTCATGCGTCCTGTCCCTCGCTGATCGAATGGCTTGGTCGAACCGAGGCTGGCACGGGTCCAAAAATTTATCAAATGGTAAAAAATGAAAATCGTCCGCCGCGGCCGATTTTTCGGTCAAAGCCTGCGTCGCGCCCGGATTTTGTGCAATTCCACGTGCATCCCGCCCCTGCTTGGCCCACATAATGACGCACGCGGCGGGTTTTCCCCGCCTGACCCCTGAGGTATAGCGCGGAAACCAACAGACCCGGCGATGGGCATCAGACGGACGGTGAGGAGCGACATGGCTGACAAGACGCGCGACGAAGATGTGGCCTTTATCAAGGCCTTGGCAGAGCTTCTGCGGGAAAATGACCTGACCGAGCTTCATGTGAAGCGTGAATATGCCGAATCCGACTGGCTGAATGTGCGGGTCGCCCGCCAGATCATGGCCGCCCCTGTCGCGATGCAGGCCGCCGCAGCCGCCCCTGCCGCCGCCCCGGTTTCGGCAGCCCCCGCCGCCGCCACGGCCGAAACACCCGAAGATCCCGCGCAGGCCCCCGGCGCCGTCACCTCCCCGATGGTCGGCACGGTCTACCTCCAGCCCGAACCCAACTCCGCCGCCTTCGTGAGCGTGGGTGACAAGGTGAAAGAGGGCCAGACCCTCCTGATCGTCGAAGCGATGAAGACGATGAACCAGATCCCCGCGCCCCGCTCCGGCACCGTCAAGCGCATTCTTGTCGAAGACGGCGCCCCTGTCGAATTCGGCGCGCCGTTGATGATCATCGAATAATCCGCAAAGGGGCAGACCCATGTTCCGCAAGATCCTGATCGCCAACCGGGGCGAGATCGCGCTCCGCGTCATCCGCGCCGCCCGCGAGATGGGCGTGGAAACCGTGGCGGTCCATTCCACCGCCGATGCCGACGCGATGCACGTGCGCATGGCCGACGAGTCGGTCTGCATCGGCCCTGCCCCAGGCTCCGAAAGCTACCTCAGCATGTCCGCGATCCTTTCGGCCTGCGAGATCACCGGTGCCGAGGCGATCCACCCCGGCTACGGCTTCCTGTCGGAGAACGCGACCTTCGTGCAGGCGGTCGAGGACCACGGGATCAAGTTCATCGGGCCGTCCGCCGAACACATCCGCATGATGGGCGACAAGATCACCGCCAAGGACACGATGAAGGCGCTTGGCGTGCCCTGCGTGCCCGGCTCGGACGGCGGCGTGCCGGACCTAGACGCGGCCTACAAGGTGGGCGACGAAGCGGGCTACCCGGTGATCGTCAAGGCCACCGCCGGCGGTGGCGGGCGCGGCATGAAACTTGCGAAGAGCCGGGACGAGATGGAAATCGCCTTCCGCTCCGCCCGGTCCGAGGCAAAGGCCGCCTTCGGCAACGACGAGGTCTATATCGAAAAATATCTCGGCAAACCCCGCCATATCGAGGTGCAGGTCTTCGGCGACGGCAAGGGCCGCGCGGTGCACCTGGGGGAGCGTGACTGTTCGCTCCAGCGCCGCCACCAGAAGGTCTTCGAAGAAGCCCCCGGCCCCGCCATCGACGCCGAGACGCGCGCCCGCATCGGCGAGACCTGCGCCAAGGCCGTGGGAGACCTGGGGTACGAGGGCGCCGGCACGATCGAGTTCCTCTACGAGAACGGCGAATTCTTCTTCATCGAGATGAACACCCGCCTTCAGGTCGAACATCCCGTGACCGAGGCGATCATGGGCGTGGACCTTGTCCGCGAACAGATTCGCGTCGCGGCAGGCCTGCCGATGTCGTTCGAACAGGACGACCTGCGGGTCAACGGCCACGCCATCGAGGTCCGCATCAACGCCGAGAAGCTTCCGAACTTCTCCCCCAGCCCCGGCACGATCACGCAATACCATGCGCCGGGTGGGCTTGGGGTGCGGATGGATTCGGCGCTTTATGACGGCTACCGCATCCCGCCCTATTACGATTCGCTGATCGCCAAGCTGATCGTCCATGGCCGCGACCGGCCCGAGGCGCTGGCCCGGCTCGACCGCGCGTTGGGCGAGCTGATTGTCGATGGCGTGGACACGACCGTGCCGCTCTTCCACGAGTTGCTGCAGGCCGAAGCCGTGCAGACGGGCGATTACACGATCCACTGGCTCGAAGGCTGGCTGGCCGAGAACATGGGCTGACGTGCGCACGGAGGATCTCGCTGTCCGGCTGGATTTCCTCGGCATTCCAAAGCGTCACCGTCTTCGCGCGCGCCTTGGATAAAGAGGTTCTCCCGATGGCTTCGAAGGGGATCCGAGCGCACCAATAAGACGCAGCGCATCCACGACCAGACCGGGTGCTTGCGACCGCGAGAAAAGCGAAACGGCGCTGCGGAGTGAGCTTCCGAAGCGCCGTTTCTTAATGCAGCAGACCGTCCAAGCTGGCTGGACGTCCCTGCCAATGATCGAAACCCTGTCGGTGCGGACCCACGGGAAAGGTCCTGGCCACCGGGCTGCTCCGATCGGATCCATGTGACGACTCAGGAAGGCCGTCGGGATGCATGCGGGACGAATATAGGCAATTTTCTCTTAATTCACGGTAAACGCTGTGCAATCGGCAGCCCGCGCGCCACCGGACACAATTTACCGTGGGATTTTGATCCTCTTCCGTTTACCTCTGCATCATGGCCCATGACATGCATCCCCAAGATCGACCGCGTCTGTCACCGGAATTGATGGTGCGCGCCTATGCGGCGGGGATTTTTCCGATGTCGGAAGGCTCGGACGATCCCGACATCTTCTGGGTCGATCCGCAACGCCGAGGCGTGTTCCCGCTTGATGAATTCCATGTCTCGCGTTCGCTGCGCCGACGGATCCGGAAGGGCGGATACGAGGTCCGGGTCAACCGAGATTTCGCCGGTGTTGTCGAAGGCTGCGCCAACCGCAAGCCGACGTGGATCAACCATGAACTTCTCGCCTGCTACCAGGTGTTGCACGCACAGGGGCTGGCCCATTCGCTGGAAATCCACGACGAGGCTGGTCTTGCCGGCGGCGTCTTCGGCATCGCGCTTGGGGCGGCGTTTTTCGGGGAAAGCATGTTCTCGCGACGCACCGACGCCTCGAAACTGGCGCTGGCCCACCTCGTGCACCGGCTGCGGGCTGGGGGGTTCACCCTGTTTGACACGCAATTCGTGACCGACCACCTGATCTCGCTCGGGGCGCGCGAAATCCCGAGGTCCCGATACCGGGAGCAATTGAGCCGGGCCCTGACGCGAACGGCCGATTTTAATGCCCTTCCGGAAGATGCGCCCCTGACGCTCTAGAGAGAACTTTTCAGGCGGTGCAGCGCAGGACCCAAACGTCGTAGCGCGAGTGTTCAAGCGCGTTCAACGCCGGGCTCGACGCGATCATCCAGCCATCGAACAGGGAATTCCCCTCCAGATCGAGCACTTCGAGATGTGCAAAGGCATCGCCACCCGGATCGCTGGCCGGGTAGCGGCATTCGATGGCGCGGATCGCGATGCGACCGAACACGACCGTCTGGCCCATCGACAATTCCACATCCGTGGGTTGCCCCAGCATCTTGTCGAGCGCGCGCAATGTCACGACGCTGCCCTGCTCGGTCGCCGGCTGGCTGACCGAGGTGACCGGACCGGTGACGCCCGGAAAGCTCTCGAACGTGCCTTGCGAGCCGCCATCGCCGAGGTTGAGCTGGATATCCCCGCTGCCGTTATCAGGCAGAAGCGCACCGTCCTCGGACAACGTCAGGCCGGTTCCCTCCCCGTCACCGGAGTCGAGCTGGAAATCATCGAAGGTCGAGGTGCCGTCGAAATTGTCGAATTGTTGCGCCGTGGTCGGCACTGCGGGGACGAGCAGCAAAACACACAGAAAACCGGCGCGCAGCATCATGCGTCCGCCCCGCCGTTGAACGACCGAGGCAGGACGGCGGACGCGCCGCCGGGGCGCAGATCGCTCATGAAGGGTTCGGTCCTGGACATGGAACGGGGATAGCCTCAGTCGCGCACGAGGCCAAGGGGCTGGTTTCATCGCCCCGGCCCGTTGGCGCCGTCATTCCGGCGACCAGGCCTCGTAATCGCTGCGTTCAGCCGGCTCGACCCGGCGGATGGACCCCGCGGGCGCGTAGGCTGCGGGCGATCCGGTCAGGTTCGGTAGGTGCGGCTTTTCCCACGTCTTGTGCACCAGCGGGCGATCGGTCGGCGGCTCGTCCCAGGTGCGATGCAGCCAGCCGTGCCACTCGGCCTCCACCCGGCTGGCCTCGGCCTCGCCATTGTAGATCACCCAGCGCTTCGTATCGTCGGCATTGCGGTAGAAGATGTTGCCCTGCCCATCTTCACCCACCTTCTCCCCGTTCCGGGCGGTGAAGATCTGGGTGCCGATGGTCTGGCCATTCCACCAGGTCACGGCGCGTTTGAGGAAGTCGAGCATCATGCGGTCCTGCGTTGGTCACGGCGGTTTTGCCCGTTCGAGGCGCGCGCGTCCAGTGCCAAGCCGTCGCGCCTCCCGTGGAAAGGCCCGACCTGCGGCACATGTAAGAACAGGCGTTTGCCGGTTGCGCGGACCACGGAACGCACGGCCCTCGTTTCGCGGCGGAGATTGCAGCGACCCGGCGACGCGTTCTACAACCGCGCCAAGTTATGACAAGGGAGACATCCATGACCGACGGACCCACCTACGGCTTCGACACGCTGCAGATCCACGCGGGCGCGCGCCCCGACCCCGCCACAGGCGCCCGCCAGACGCCGATCTACCAGAGCACGGCCTACGTGTTCCGCGATGCCGAACATGCGGCAGCGCTGTTCAACCTGCAGGAAGTGGGCTTCATCTACTCGCGCCTGACCAACCCGACCGTCGCCGTGCTGCAGGAACGCATCGCGACGCTGGAAGGCGGCGTGGGGGCTGTCTGCTGCTCCTCCGGCCACGCGGCACAGATCATGGCGCTGTTCCCGCTGATGGGGCCGGGCAAGAACATCGTGGCCTCCACCCGGCTTTATGGCGGCACGGTCACGCAGTTCAGCCAGACCATCAAGCGCTTCGGCTGGTCGGCGAAATTTGTCGATTTCGACGATCTGGATGCCGTGAAAGCCGCCATCGACGATGACACCCGCGCGGTCTTCGGCGAATCCATCGCCAACCCCGGCGGCTACATCACCGATATTCGCGCCATCGCCGATGTAGCCGACGCCGCCGGTGTGCCGCTGATCATCGACAACACCTCGGCCACGCCCTACCTCTGCCGCCCGATCGAACACGGCGCGACGCTGGTGGTGCATTCGACCACCAAGTACCTGACCGGCAACGGCACCGTCACCGGTGGTGCGATCGTCGATTCGGGCAAGTTCGACTGGTCGGCCTCCGACAAGTTCCCCTCGCTCAGCCAGCCCGAGCCCGCATACCATGGCCTCAAGTTCCACGAGACCTTCGGCCCGCTGGCCTTCACCTTCCACGGCATCGCCATCGGCCTGCGCGACCTCGGCATGACGATGAACCCGCAGGGCGCCCATTACACTCTGATGGGGATCGAGACCCTGTCGCTCCGGATGGAGCGTCACGTCGAGAACGCGGTGAAGGTGGCCAACTGGCTGGAAAACGATCCGCGCGTCGATTTCGTGACCTACGCGGGGCTGGAAAGCTCGCCCTACTACTCCCGCGTGAAGGACGTCTGCCCGAAAGGCGCGGGCGCGCTGTTCACCTTCGCGGTGAAGGGCGGATATGAGGCTTGCGTGAAGCTGGTCGATTCGCTGGAGATCTTCAGCCACGTCGCCAACCTGGGCGATACGCGGTCCCTGATCATCCATTCGGCCTCCACCACGCACCGCCAATTGACCCCCGAGCAGCAAGAAGCCGCCGGTGCCGCACCCAACGTCGTGCGCGTCTCCATCGGGATCGAGGATGCCGATGACCTGATCGCCGATCTCGACCGCGCCCTCAGCGCGGCGGCCTCATAATCAGGGAATATTAACCATATGCGCGCTAGGCTTCGGCCTGACGCGCCACATCATCCCAAGGGGGCGCGGTCACAATAACCGGCGCCCCCTTTTGCGAACTGGGCAAAAGGCTTAGTGTTAAACCGCCTGCGCGGCGATTGCGGGCATGGAATGGTTTTCCCCTGGCGGAAACCGCTGTAAGAGGGGGCGATTGTGGCGTAGCGGCAACGCCTGTGGACAATGGACTGAGGTCTGACTTGACTTTGAATATCGCACTCTTCCTTTCGGCGGACGGCATCGCGCTGGCACACCGGCAACCCGCCGGCCACTGGGCCATGATCGGTGAAACATCGCTGGCCGTTCCGGATCTCGGCGCGGCGCTGGCCGACCTTCGGGCCGAAGCGGTCGCGCGCGAGGGTGAGGATTTCAAGACGCTGCTCGTCCTTCCAGACGACCAGATGCTCTATACCTCTCTGACCGCCCCCACCTCGGACCCCGAGTTGACCGCCTTCCGCATCGAGGAAGGCCTCGACGGGATGACCCCCTATGCCGTGACCGAGCTGGAATACGCCTGGCGCAAGCTGGAGGAGGATCGCGTCAAGATCGCCGTCGTGGCCCGCGAAACCCTCGAGGAAGCGCGCGGCTTTGCCGAGCAATACGGCTTCATCGGGGCAGGCTTTGCCGCCATGCCGCCGATGGAACGGTTCCCGGGCGTACCGATGTTCGATGTCGAGGGCGGCGAAGAACAATTCGGCTTCTCTGCCGATGGGATCGCCTTCGGGCCGGATACCTTCGGCCAGCCGGAACCGGAAGCCGAGGCTGATCCGGTCATTGAGGACGCGACCGACGATGTCGTTGAAGACGATGTTGCTGAACCTGCACCGAAGGCGGAGGTCGAACCTGAAACGAGTGCCGAGCCGGAGCTGACGACCGCGTTGGTTGCCGAAACCGACGTCTCCGAGCTTCCCGTCCCCGAGGACGCGCCTGCGCCGGACGCAATGACCGAAGACCCGGGGCAGGCCCCCGCGCCGGTGGATCAGGTGACCGAGGACGCCCCAGCGGCCCCCGAAGAGCACGCATACACGGAACCCGAACCCATAGCGGAAGCAGACACCGTCGCGCCCGCCCCGGTTGCGTCTGCGGAAGTCGCGCCTACGGAAGACGAAAACGCGGCGCTTGCCGAAGCATTGAACATGGCGTCGGAACAGGATGATTTCGCCGACGGTCTCCCGGCGTTCGACGATGTGAACGCGCCGATCCAGCCGATTTCCGACGCGGATGCGGAGCCTGCGGACGTGCTCGAAGATGCGGAGTCCGGGGATGATCCCCTGCCGCCCGCTCCCTCACCCGCGTCTCTTGCGGCGCGCCAGCGCGCGCGCGTGATCCGCGGCGAATCGCCGGGCCCTGTCCCTGCGCCCGCAGAGGGTGAGGCACAATTCACCGCCCGGCGCGGTCGCGCGGCAGCACCGGATACGGCCACCGGCTCGCTCGTGGGCCAACGCTCCTCGCGCATCGGCCTGTCGCACCCCGATGATCCGATCCCGCCCGCCCCCGAGGCTGCGCCGGAACTGACACCGGATGCGCCCACTGCCTCGACCAACGCGGGTATGCCGCGCCTGGCCGAGCAACTTCAGCGCGTGCGCAGTGCCAGCAAATCCAAGCCCAAGGCCGCAGCACCAGCGTCCCTGGCCGCACAGCCGCCACGTCCCCGCGTCGAGATCGAGCCGCGGCCCGATTCCCTTGCCGGTGCCAACGGCGACGCAGCACGGGTGTCGCCCTTCGACGGTCCGCCACCGGGCCAATCCGACGATCTGCCATCGGGCGCCCGCAAGGGTCTTCTGGGTGGTGCCTTGCGCGGCCGCGGTGGGGCGAAAGCCGCGGTGGCAAGTGCAGGCACCGCAGCAGGAGCGGCAGCAGAACCTGCCCGTGCCGGTGGTCTGTTCCGGCGCAATCGCGCGGCCGAGGCCGAGACGACGGCACCTTCGATACCGTCAGGCGACGGCGGCGGCGCGGCAGTGGCCGAGAATGAAAGCTTCACCTCCGGCCTTCTGGCGCGCAAGACGGTGCCGTCCTCGGGCCCCTCGTTCAAGACCGGCCTGATCCTGACGGTAATCCTTCTGCTTCTGCTGGCGCTTGTCGCGGTCTGGTCAGCGGTCTTCCTGCCCAACAGCCCGGTGGCCCGTCTCTTCGGCTTCGGTGGCGACGGACAGGTGGCCAGTGCGCCGTCCGGCTCGAATGCGCCTGCCGCCTTCACCGATGCGCCGGTCATTGGTCTGACGGCGACGCCGAGCCTCGAAGATGAAGCGGCGGCGGACGGGATCGACCTGGCGCCTGTTTCCCCCGAAGGCGAGGAATCGGACGCGCCAATCGAGGTGGCCGCCGTCGTGGAGGCACCGGTCGAGGCAGAGTTGCCCGATATCGACGCCGAATTTGACCTGCCCCCCCTTCCGCCCATCGACCAGGGTCAGAACCCCTCCGTCGAGGAGGCCGAGGCGCTGTATGCCGAGGATGGCATATGGGCGCGCTCGCCCGAGCGGCCGGACCTGCGTCCCTTCGACCTGATGGATCGTATCTACACCGCCTCCATCGACCCGGCAGTGTCGGCCTTCGATGCCGTGGCCCTGCCCGACCCGGGCGTGAACCCCGGTGAATTGCTGCGCCGCTTCCCGCCGCCGCCACCTTTCGGAGCCGAATTCGACCTGACGGCCGAGGGTCTTGTCGAGGCCACGCCCGAAGGCGTCGTGACGCCGGAAGGCGCCTTCATCGTCGCCGGCAATCCGCCCGTCGCCGCGCGGCAGCGCCCCCGTGAAATCGAGGATGACACGCCGGTCGCCGAGACCGCTGTCGACGAAGCCATTCTGGCAGCCTTCCGCCCGACCGAGCGCCCTGAAGACCTCGTGGAAACGCGGGAACGCGCGGTTCTGGGCGGGTTCACCGAAGATGAACTTTCCGAACGCCGCCCGCCCGAACGGCCGCAATCCCCGCAGGAAGCCGCCGCCGAAGCGTCGCTCGTGCCCGAGGATGTCGGCGTGTCCGAGGAGGATGTTGCCGCCGCCGTGGATGCCGCGATCGGCGGCACCGAGCTGGCCGTCGCCCGCTCGTTGATGCCCACCACCCGGCCCGCGAACATCGCCCAGATCGTCGCCAGCGCCGACCGCCAGCCGGTCGAGCCTGCGACCGAGGTCGCCGCCGTCGCGCCCGAAGCCGCGGCCGCCGGCCCCAGCATCCCGTCGAACGCCGATGTCAGCCGCGCCGCGACCGAACGCAACGCGATCCGCCTGCGCAACGTGAACCTGATCGGCGTGACTGGCACCAACTCCGACCGCCGCGCCCTCGTGCGCCTGTCGTCGGGCCGCTTCGTGCGCGTCGGCGTGGGCGATCGCCTCGACGGTGGACGCGTCGCCGCCATCGGCGAGACGACGCTGCAATACGTCCGCAACGGACGCACGGTGACGCTGGAAATCCCGGGCTGAAGCGTTTCCGGTATTCCTTGAAACAAGGCATCGCCAATGTCCCGAGAACGCCACGGGCGTGGCAGGGTATTGGCGATTCAGCTTAAACCGGAAACGCTATGAAGCGCCCCTCAGATCAGCAGGATCACCGCCAGCCCGAGGAACGAGAAGAAGCCGACCACATCCGTCACCGTGGTCACGAAGGCGCCCGAGGCCAGCGCCGGGTCGATCTTCAGCCGGTCCAGCACCACCGGCACCATGATCCCGGCGAGCCCCGCGACCAGCAGGTTGATCACCATCGCCGCCCCGATCACGACCCCCAGCATCGGTGTGCCGAACCACACCACGCCCACGATCCCCATCACCACGGCGAACACAGCACCGTTGATCAGGCCCACGCCCGCCTCGCGCGAGACGACGCGCATCAGGTTCGACGCCGTCAGGTCGCGTGTCGCGATCGCCCGCACCGCCACGGTCAGCGATTGCGTCCCCGCGTTGCCACCCATCGACGCCACGATCGGCATCAGCACGGCCAGCGCCACGACCTGCGCGATCGCCGCCTCGAACTGGGCAATCACCAGCGAGGCGAGGATCGAGGTGATCAGGTTCACGAACAGCCACGGAAACCGCTGCTTCGTCGTCTCCACCACACCATCGGACAGCGACGATTCCTCGCCCACGCCGGCGAGGCGCAGGATGTCCTCCTCCGCTTCCATGTCCAGCACGATCATCGCGTCGTCGATGGTGATCACGCCCACCAGCCGCCCGTCGTCATCGACCACCGGGGCCGAGATCAGGTGATACTGGTTGAAGGCGTAGGCCACGTCCTCTTCCGGCTGGCTGGCCGGGATCGGGCGGAATGAATCTTCGGTGATATCGGCCAGCATCACCGACCGGACCGAGGCCAGAAGCCGCCCAAGCGTCACGTAACCCGTTGGTTTCATGCGCGGATCGGTCAGGATGATGTGATAGAATTCCTCAGGCAGCTCGCCGGCCTTCCCGCGGATGTAGTCGATAGTCTCCCCCACCGACCAATGCTCGGGCACCGCCACGATCTCGCGCTGCATCAGGCGGCCTGCGGTCTCCTCGGGATAGCTCAGCGCCGCTTCGACCGCCGCCCGGTCGGCCGGCTCCAGCGCGTCGAGGATCTGTTCCTGCTGCTCCTCTTCGAGATACTCGACGATGTCGACCACGTCGTCGGAATCAAGCTCGCGCACCGCGTTGGCGATCACCTCGTCGGGCAGGATGTCGAGCACCGCCTCGCGCAGGCCTTCCTCCAGTTCCGACAGGACTTCGCCGTCGATCCCTTTCGACCAGAGCGACAGCCACGCTTCGCGCTCGGCCGCCGAAACCTGTTCCAGAAGGTCGGCGATGTCGGCGGCGTGCAGCGGTTCCATCAGCGCGTCGATGGAGGCGACGTCCTGCGCCGCCACCGCGTCGCGCAGGGCCGCGGGCAGGGAAATGTCCAGCGAATAGGCGCTGCGTCCTTCGTCGTGGGTCTCTTTCACTTCTTCCGCCTGATCCGCCTCGTTCGCCATGTTGCCCCCGTTCGCTCGCGTTGATTGCCCCTAACATGGGGCGCACGGAAGGGCTATCAATTGAACCGTCAAAAGAGGCCTCACATGCAAGATCGCCTGCTCATCGGGCAATGCCTGTTCTACGACGCCGATCCGCGGTACGCAGGGCCGGACGGCCTGCGTCCTTCGACGCGCGGGGCGGTCCTGATCCGGGACGGAAAGATTGCCGCCACGGGCGAAGCAGATGACCTGCGCCGCGCCCATCCGCAGGCCGACGTGACCGACCATGGCGACCACCTCATCCTGCCGGGCTTCGTGGATGCCCATGCCCATTACCCCCAGACCGCGATCATCGCCTCCTGGGGCAAACGGCTGATTGACTGGCTCAACACCTATACCTTCCCCGAGGAAACACGCTTCAACGACACCGCCTATGCCGCTGAAATTGCCGCGACTTACTTCGACCTGATCCTTGCGAACGGCACCACGACCGTGGCCAGCTACGCCACGATCCACCCCGCCTCCGTCGACGCGTACTTCACCGAGGCTCAGCGCCGGGGCCTGCGCGCGCTGGCGGGCAAGACCTGCATGGACCGCAACGCCCCCGACGGCCTGCGCGACACGGCCGAAAGTGCCTATGACGACAGCAAGGCGCTGCTGGAAAAGTGGCACGGACAGGGCCGCCTATCCTACGTCATCACGCCACGCTTCTCCCCCACCTCGACGCCGGGGCAGCTCTCCGCCCTCGGCGCGCTCTGGGCCGAGCATCCCGATTGCCTGATGCAGACCCACCTCAGCGAGCAGGTGGACGAGGTCGCCTGGGTCCGCGACCTCTACCCCGAGGCGCGCGATTACCTCGACACCTACGAGGCGCACGGGCTTCTGGGCCCGAATGGCCTCTACGGCCACGCGATCTACCTTGAGCCGCGCGAAATCGACCGCTTGGCCGAGGTCGGGGCGGCGCTCGTGCATTGCCCGACGTCCAACACCTTCATCGGCTCCGGCCTTTTCGACATGGGGCTGGCTGACCGGATGCGCGTGGGTCTGGCAACGGATACCGGCGGCGGCTCCAGCTTCTCCATGCTGCGGACCATGGCCGCCGCCTACGAGATCGGCCAGCTGCGCGGCAACGCCCTGCACCCGTCAGAACTGATCTGGCGCGCGACCGCCGGCTCCGCAGAGGCGCTGCACCTCGGGGACAGGATCGGCAGCCTGAAACTGGGCATCGAGGCCGACCTCTGCGTGCTCGACCTCGCATCCACCCCCGCCATCGCCCAACGCGCCGCGCGCGCGACCGACATCTGGGAGGCCGTCTTTCCCACGATCATGATGGGCGACGACCGCGCCATTGCGCAGGTCTACGTTGCGGGCGATCCGCTCTGAACCGGCCCGATCCCCGGGACCGATCGACTGAAGCGAAACGCTGCGTTACGGGGCCACGTGCACGGCGACGCTTGCACGTTGCTCATTTACGGATGAATAGCCGACGACCCGTTCAAGCACCCGCCTATACAAAAATGAATACTCAACGCGAGAGGCGCAGTCTCAGGCCGAGGCTTCCACCGCGCCAACGATCTGGTCCACGACCTCGGTCATCAGCCCCTCGTCCTCGGCCTCCGCCATGACCCGGATCAGCGGTTCGGTGCCCGATTTGCGGATCAGAAGACGCCCGAACCCGTTCAATCGCGCCTCCGCATCGGCAATCGCCTGCTTCACGGCCGCGGCCTCCAGCGGCGCCGCATCGGCGCTGTAGCGGACGTTTTTCAGAAGCTGCGGCACCTTCTCGAAACTGCGGGCGAGAACGCTCGCGGGTTTCCCGGTCCGGACCATCTCGGCGAGGAACTGCAGCCCCGCGACAAGCCCGTCCCCGGTGGTCGCGTAATCGGTCATCACGATATGCCCCGACTGCTCCCCGCCAAGGTTCAGCCCATGCGCGCGCATCGCCTCCACCACGTAGCGGTCGCCCACGGCCGTCCGGTGCAGCATGATCGAACGATCCGCGAGGAACCGCTCCAGCCCAAGGTTCGACATCACGGTCGCCGCCAATGTCCGCCCCTTCAGCCGCCCCTCTTCGGCCCACCGATTGGCGAACAGCGCCATGATCTGGTCGCCATCGGCAATCGCGCCGGTCTCGTCAATCAGGATCACACGGTCCGCATCCCCGTCGAGGCAGATGCCCACGTCCGCGCCGACCTCGCGGATCTTCGCGGCGGCTGCTTCCGGCTTGGTCGAGCCGCAGCCGAGGTTGATGTTCAGACCATTGGGCTCCACCCCGATGGGAATGACCTCCGCGCCCAGTTCCCAAAGAACTTCCGGCGCCGCGCGGTAGGCCGCGCCGTTGGCGCAGTCGATCACGATCTTCAGCCCGTCGAGCTGCAATTCGGTGGGAAAGGTGGATTTCACCCGTTCGAGATAGCGGAACCGGCCATCGTCGATCCGTTTCGCGCGCCCGATGTTCTCGGCCTGCACCGGCTCCACCCCACCGAGCGCCATTTGCTCGATCTCGGTCTCGGCCGCATCGTCGAGCTTGAAGCCATCGGGCCCGAACAGCTTGATCCCGTTATCCTCCGCCGGGTTGTGGCTGGCGGAAATCATCACGCCCACGTCCGCCCGCATCGAGGGCGTCAGCATCCCCACGGCCGGTGTCGGCACAGGCCCCAAGAGCAGCACGTTCATGCCGGTGGAGGTGAATCCCGCCGTCAGTGCGTTCTCGAGCATGTAGCCCGAAAGCCGCGTGTCCTTGCCGATCACCGCCCGGTGTCCGGACGATCCGTCGCGTCGAAAATAGCGGCCCGCCGCCTCCCCGATCTTCATCGCCATTTCGGCGGTCATCGGGTAGGTATTGGCCATCCCGCGCACGCCGTCGGTGCCGAAGAGTTTCCGTGTCATCGCGTGCTCTTACCTCGAATTCGCTCAGCCCGCCGCGTTCGCCGCGCGCCAAAGGTCGATGGCCTGTTTGTGCAGTGCTATATCATGAACGCGCAGGATTTGAACGCCCTGAGACAGCGCCCATAGGCCAATTGCCGCCGACCCCGGCCCGCGCCGATCTGCCTGCGCCTCGCCGGAAATGCGCCCGATGAAGCCCTTGCGCGACACGCCCAGGAGGATCGGACAGCCGAGCGAATGAAACAGCGACAGGCGCGCGATCAGGGCGAGGTTCTGTGCCTCGGTCTTGCCGAAGCCGATGCCCGGGTCGACGATTATCTTGGCGCGCGCCACCCCGGCCCGCTCCGCCGTGGCAATGGCCTCCGCCAGACCGTCAAAGACATCGAGGAGCACGTCCGAATAGGCGGTATCTGCAGCGCCCTGCATGGTGTCGGGCGTCTCGATGGAATGCATCAGGATCAAGGGCTTGCCCGATGCCGCAGCGACGTCGGCAAGACGCGGGTCGAAGCGCAAGCCGGCGACGTCATTGATGACACCCGCCCCAGCGGCAAGCCCGGCTTCGGCGACGGCCGCCTTACGGGTGTCGAGGCTGATGAGCGTATCGCCGGCGGCGCTCAATGCGGCGATCACTGGGGCGGTGCGCGCGATTTCCTCGTCCACGGGAACCTCGGCGGCCCCCGGACGGGTGGATTCCCCGCCGATGTCGATCAGGTCGGCCCCGTCGGCCACCATCTCGGTCGCATGGGCAACCGCATCATCGAAGGCCGAGAAACGCGCACCGTCCGAGAAACTGTCCGGCGTGGTGTTCAGGATGCCCATAAGGCGCGGTCGGTCGAGCGAGAGGGGTCCCATGGCTGACGGCTCAGCGGTCAAGCGCTCAAGGCTTTCCGGGGGGATTTCCCCAGCAGGCACGCTCTCGGCCGGGCCGTCCCGGGACAGGATTTCGACCCGGTCGAACCAGCACCATCCCCCGGCGAGCGGTACCGCATCGGCAGAGCGCGCAGGGTCGCAGGACGGAATGGCACGGTAATAAAGGCTCATGGGTCCCGGTAGCTTGGGCCGTCACGGCAGGCAAGTCTTCAAATCGACAAGGGCTGGATGAACTCAACGCTCGCCGAAACCTGTTTTCTCTGAGATGGTATCGCCATGGGCGACCGATATCCATTCCAGACCATCCGCTTGTCCGGCCGCCCGCCGGGCCCGCTGGCCGTTGGTCTGTATGACTCCCTTTTCGGTGACCGCGGCAAAAGTGACCTCGAACGCGATATGCAGGATTGGCGGCGCCATCGGATCGCGCCGTGGACATTGGCCCATGCGGGCCACGATATCGGCGTGGGCGGGTTTCGCATCGGGTTCGGCGACGACGGGCTGGAGGTGCTGTTCCACTTCGTGCCGGAGGTCTGGGGCCAGGGCCTCGCCAGCGAATTCCTGATCTCGGCGCTCGATCACGCGCGCGGCCAGCTTCTGGAAGAGCGATTCTTCGGCTACGTGACCGAAACGTCCGAACGCTCACGCCGGGTGATGGAGAAGGCGGGCTTCAAGGCCGACGGGACGCAGCCCGATGGCCGGCTGCTCATGCGTCTCGGGTAAGATCCGCCGGGTCGGGCATGGCGTCATAGGCGTATCCGCCGGGCGCATCCGGCACCCCGAACATCAACAGGCTCCGCGCCTCGAAAGCTTCGGCCAACCAACGGGTCAGCGCCAGCGGCTCGGTCACGCCCGTTGCCGGGCCGTCGGTTGCGTCCAGCACCAGCTTTGACGGCGCCCACACGCTGATCTGGCCATGCTTCATGGCCCAATCGAGCTCGGTCCGGCTGTCGACGACAACGCAGCGCGGATCGCGCGCCGCAAGAACCCACGCCCCCTGCTCGATGGCCAGAAGCGCGATACGGCGTTGGGGCATCGGATGATCCGCAACGGGTTGGGCCGTGTCGGGCGCCTCGACACAGAGGATCAACGGCGCATGGAAGGTTTCGAGACGGTCGAGCAGTGCCTTGAGGTCCGGGCGGGCGACGGCCGCGTTCGACAGGAACACCACGATGGGATGGGGCGCAGCATCGGCCAGCAGGCGCAGCTTGCGGCGGCCCTCGGGGGCGGTCCGGACGATTTCGACGCCAAGGGTATAGGGTCCGCGATCCAGCTTGCCGATCCGCACGAAGACCCGCGCGGCAAGGGGATGAACAAGGATGCCATCGGCGATTCGCGCGGCGAGGGTTTCCAAAAGGTTCACCCGTTCCGCCTGCAAAGCGGAGTCGATGGCTTCGACAATCGTGTCGTAACTGAGGATGCGATCGACGTCATCAATCGCCTGTTCGGCCCGCGTTTCGACCTCGACCACCACGTCGAACCGGATTTTCTGCGTCACGCCACGCTCGGCCTGGAAGGCGCCGATCTCGACCTCGCGGATATGATCGGTCATCGAGATACGGTCTCGGGGCATATCTCCTGCCGTTGCTTTCGCACGTTCCGACGGGTGGCCGAAGGCTTGTGAAATCTCGTCGCTCATGGGTCCCCTTTCGGTCGACAGGGCCGGGTTTACCATGCGACGCACGCGCCGCAAGCTTAAGCCTGCGGCGGCTTTGGCGCCGGTTGCGACGCCTCAGTACTGCTGTCGGTAGAAATGGTGGATGCCGATGTCCGCGGTCATCGGGTAGAGCGACGCCCATTGCGGGTTTACGAAATCGGCATGGTAGTGGGTCGCGCCCGCTGTCAGGTTGCGCGGCGCGCCGTCGATCATGATGCGAGCGATGTGGCCGAGGCGGTGCCATG
The DNA here is from genome assembly GCA_015689645.1 of Rhodobacterales bacterium HKCCE4037. Classification (GTDB taxonomy): domain Bacteria; phylum Pseudomonadota; class Alphaproteobacteria; order Rhodobacterales; family Rhodobacteraceae; genus Gymnodinialimonas. The sequence goes on along the minus strand of WVSM01000005.1, from coordinate 293,102 downwards.
CATCCCGATCAGCGATCTCTTCCGGTCGTCCGTCGCATGTGTAGGTGAACTGGCACGCGAATTGCCGCCCGGTGCCCTGGTTGATCACGCTGCAAATGGAATTGGGATAATTGGCATGGTCGACGCGGTTCAGGATGACTTCGGCCACCGCATACTGGCCTTCGATCGGCTCGCCCCGGGCTTCGAAATAGAGCGCCTCGGTGAGGCACTGCCAGTCAGCATCGCCTTGAGGTGTATCGAGCGCCATCAGGGCGGCGACATCCATGATCCGCGGATCGTCTACCTGCTCGCCGGAGAAGGGCGAGGCAAGACTGCGCAGATGCGAGGCGTTGAGACCCGAGAGCGAGGCCGCTTCCACCCCCATAAGCTGGTCCAGTACCCCCGAAAGCCCACCGCCCGAGGCCGAGGTACTGAGTGTCACGTCCAATTCCGAGACATTCTGCGCCACCGCCGCGGTCGTCATGCACAAACCGATGAGGCCCGCGCCAAACGCGGCCAAGATCCGATGCGTCATTTTCGTACCCTTCTAGGGGCGCCTTATGGCTCCGTACTGCCCGACGGACCCCGGCCCCTTACCCATTTTGCGGTTGGGTACATCAAATTGAAGAAATCACAAAATCCGCGCTCAATATTGTTGCGCGCACAGAAATGCCTACTAGGGATTGCGATTCGCGACCTTAATGCAGGACTTCAACCTCGTCAGGCAAGCCCTTGTCTCTAATGGCAAATTGCGCCGCCGCGAGTTTGACCACCGGAACCCGGAAAGGCGAACAGGAGACGTAGTTGAAGCCAGCCCTGCGCGAGAAGTCGACCGCATCGGGGTGGCCACCGTGCTCACCGCACAGCGCCAGGGTCAGGTCCGGACGCGCCGCGCGCCCCCGTTCCGACCCGAGCAAAAGCAGCTCGCCCACCCCGTCGACGTCAAGTTCACGGAACGGATCCTCGGGGAAAACGCCCTGCTGGACGTAGATCGACATGAAGCGCCCGGCGTCGTCGCGCGACAGGCCATAGGTCATCTGGGTCAAGTCGTTCGTCCCGAACGACAGGAAAGCGGAATGCTCGGCAATCTCGCCCGCCCGCAAGGCCGCGCGGGGCGTTTCGACCATGACGCCAAGGCGGTATTCGAAGTCCACGCCGGATCGGGACCGTACCTCCGACGCGATACCGTCGATCCGGGCTTTCACCAGTTCCACCTCACGGCGGGCGGAGACCAGAGGGATCATGATCTCGGGCACAACCGGCGCACCCTTCTTGGACACCTTGATCGTCGCCTCGAAAATGGCGCGGGCCTGCATTTCGTAGATCTCGGGCACGGTCACGCCGAGCCTGACCCCGCGAAGCCCCAGCATCGGGTTGAATTCCTGCAAGTTTTCGATGCGGGACGCCACGCGGCTCACCGGCAGGTCAAGCGCCTCGGCCAAGGCACGGGTGCCTTCCCGGTCACCTGGCAGGAATTCGTGCAAGGGCGGATCGAACAGGCGGATCGTGACCGGCTGGCCGCGCATCAATTTGAACAACTCGATGAAATCGCCGCGCTGCATCGGAAGCAGCCGTTCAAGCGCCGCGGCACGGTCGCCGGCATTCTCGGCGAAAATCATCTCACGCATCACGGTCAGGCGGACCGGATCGAAGAACATGTGCTCGGTCCGGCACAGGCCGATCCCGTCGACGCCGAAACGGTGCGCCATCGCGGCATCCTCGGGCGTGTCGGCATTGGCGCGCACACCGATATCGCGCGCCCCGTCGGCCCAATCCATCAGCGTGGCGAAAGCTCCGCCAAGGGCGGGCTCGACCATGCGAACGGCCCCGGCGAGCACTTCGCCCGCGCTGCCGTCGATGGTGATGATATCGCCCTCATGGAAAACCTTTCGGCCAGGGACCGTCAGGGTTTTCTTGCGCAGATCCAGTTGCAGACGTGTGGCCCCGGACACGCAGGGCAAGCCGAGACCGCGTGCGATCACGGCGGCATGGGACGAGGCGCCGCCACGCTCGGTCAGGATGGCCTGAGCGGCGTGCATGCCGCGGATATCTTCCGGGCTGGTTTCACGCCGGACGAGAATGCAGGGCTCGCCCTTGGCGGCAGCGGCCTGCGCGGCGGAGGACGAGAAAACGATCTTGCCGGAGGCCGCACCTGGGGCGGCGGCCACACCGGTCGTCAGCAGGTCCCGGTCCACGCCCGCCGCGATCTGGCGGTGCAGAAGACTGTTGAGCGTGAACGGGGGGATGCGCATCAGCGCTTCGTCTTTCGGGATGACCCCGTCCTCGGCCAGCGCCACGGCAATCGTCACTTCAGCGCGCGCGGACCGGGGGGCACGGACGGCATCGAGGATCGACAACTCACCGTCCATCAGGGTGAATTCCGTCTGCATTTCTTCGCGCAGACGTTTCCGCATCAGGGTCGCCGCCTCGCGCAGCGCCTTCACCTGTTCTGGCGCGACATCTTCCAGCGCGGGGCCGCGCGGGTCGCTTTCTATATACTGCGCTTCACCATCGGTCAGTGCGGCGCGCCCCTGCCCTCGTGGCAGGTAACGGCCAGTGACCCGCGGCTCGCCGGTTTCCGACGAAACATATTGCACAACGCCGCCGCCCGAGATGCCACGACCCGGCCCAAGCGCCATCTTCTGCACCACAAGGCCAAGCCCCGCATCTGCCGGTGCACCCTGCGCCTGTCGCAACAGGCGTGCGGTCGTGCCGTCCCAGGCCCGCGCCATAGAGCGCAGAACCTCGGCCAGTTGCACGGTCGGGTCCTGGGGAAACGGCTCTTCCATCTCGGATTCGTAGGCTTCCTTGGCCAGGCGCGGCGTGATCGGACCTTCGAATTCGTCGGCGTCGAGGCGGTGCACGTCGACGGCATACGTGCGGATGAAAGCCGTATAGGCCGCATCGGCGACGTCCTGTCCGTGGGTTTCGGCCATGCAGGCGGCGACCTCGTCGCCCATGCCGATGTTCAGGATCGTGCCCGGCCCGCCCCAATCGTGCATCTCCGACGAGGATCTGACGGACAGAAGCGCGCCCTTGCCGAACACGCCAACCAAGGCCTCCAGATCGGGCATGCGCCCGTCAGCGATCGCGCGCACCGTATCGAAGCTGAGCGCAACGGTATGGGGCACCGGAAGATCAAGCCGGATCAGCCGCTGCAAACACTTCGCGCGGTTGCCATGACGGTCCTTGCGGATATCGGCTGTTGGGGTAATCTCGACGAAATCGGGCGTCGTGAGCATGGGCTCGGCTCCGGTGTAATTCCTATGCAAGATACAACCGGAGGGCCTTGTGTCCAGTTAAGCCATCGCGGCCGCACCGGATTCATTGCGTTTTTTCTGCAAATGCAAAGAAACGTGATCGCCGCGGCGCAGCATCAATGGTTAACGCGCCTCACCCCTCGATTCGCGACAGGTCGGCGATGGTTCCGCAGGTCTCGGTGATGTCGTGGAGCAGGTTGAGTCGGTTCCGGCGCACGATCTCGTTGGCGGCGTTGACCTGAACCGCCTCGAAGAAGGCGTCGATGGGGCCGCGCAGCTTGGCCATCTCGGCCATGGCTTCGGCGAAGCGTTCGTCGGACATCGCCGGTTTGATCGCCGCATTGGCGGAGTCGAGCGCAGCGAACAAAGCGCGCTCCTCGTCTGTTTCGGCGAATTTGGCATCCGCCCCGTAGCGGTATTCGACGCCGTCCTTCTCCTCGGCCTGAGCGAGGATATTGGCGGAGCGTTTGTAGCCCTGGATCAGGTTCTCGCCGTCCGGCGTGTCGAGGAAGGCCTGTAGCGCGCGGGCGCGGGCCACGACAAGGGTCAGGTCGTCGGTCGGCGGCTTCGACAGCGCGGCGTCGATCACGTCATGGCGGATATCTTCCGCGCGCAGGTGGACCTTGAGGCGGTCGTGGAAGAAGGCGAGGAGGTCAAGGTCGGGATCTTCGATATCCTCAAGATTCAAATCCAACCAAATTTTCCGTTTTGTTTCCTCTCGCGGTAATTCAGAACTGATAATCTCCCGGGCAAGCGGCAGCGCCTTAAGCGGAATCCCAAGCATTTTCGCAAGTCGGGCGTCTTGCTCGCGTGCCTCCTGAAGGAGATTATACAGGTGTGGTTGATAGTGGATGTCGCCGGCACGGTTCAAAATGCCCAAGAGCTGGATCCTTAAATTGTTATCCAACACGATCCGTATCACCCCCAACGCCGCCCGCCGCAGCGCAAAGGGGTCTTTCGATCCGGTGGGTTTCTCGTCAATCGCCCAGAACCCCGTCAGCAGATCGATCTTGTCGGCCAGTGCGACAGCGACAGAAAGCGGCGCAGTGGGAACATCATCGGTGGGGCCGAGGGGGGCGTAGTGCTCCTGCGCAACGGCGGCGATGGCGGGGTCCAGGCCCGCCTCCAATGCGTAGTAGCGGCCCATAACCCCTTGGAGTTCCGGGAATTCGTAGACCATTTCCGAGTTCAGGTCCGCCTTGGCGATCTTCGCGGCGGTCTCCGCGGCCGTGGGGTCCGCGCCGACCAGCGGTGCGATCTCGCGCGCCAGTGCGGCGATGCGGTCCACCCGCTCGGCCTGCGTGCCGAGGCGGCGTTCGAAGGTGACGTTTTTCAGCCCGTCGCGCCACGCGCCCATGCCGTCGCGGGCGATGCGCAGATCGTTGTCCCAGAAGAATTTCGCGTCCGCCAGGCGTGCCGACAGCACCTTGGCGTTGCCCGCGATGATCGTGGCGCCTTCGTCGGCGGTTTCACGGTTGGCGACGGTGATGAACCGCTCGATCCGGCCCGTCGCCGGATTGCGCACCGAGAAGAATTTCTGGTGCTCACGCATCGACGTCTGCAGCACCTCCGGCGGCAGATCGAGAAACTCTTTCCCGATCTCGCCCATCAATACCACGGGCCATTCGACGAGCCCCGCGACCTCCGCCAGAAGGCCCTTGTCTTCAACCACTTCCAGCCCGGCGGCGAAGGCCATGTTGGTGGCATCATGCCAGATCGTGTCGGCACGCGCCTCGGGCGAAAGGACAACTTTCGCGGCACGCAGCTTGGCCTCGAAATCCTCGAAGGAGGAGACAGTGAAACGACCCGGCGCCATGAAGCGGTGGCCCTCGGTGGTGTTGCCGGCGGCGAAGCCGTCGACCTCGAACGGCACGGTCTCGGCCCCGTTTTCATCGGTGAGGATGCACAGGATCGACTGCAACGGGCGAACCCACCGCAGGCTTCCCGTCCCCCAGCGCATGGATTTGGGCCAAGGGAAGGCGCGGATCACACCCGGAACCACATCGGCGATGATGGCGGCGGCGGGGCGGCCTTCGGTCGTCACCTTCGCGAAGTAGAACGCACCCTTCTTTTCTTCCCGTTCCACAAGGTCCTCGCGCGAAACCCCTGCCCCGCGCAGGAAGCCTTCGATGGCCTTGTCGGGCGCGCCGACCTTCGGGCCGCGGCGTTCCTCGGTTGTGGTCGGCGACGCGTCGGTCAGCCCCTCGACGGTCAGCACCAGACGGCGCGGCGTGGCGAATGCCCCGGCGGAGGCATAGGTCAGACCGGCCTCGACCAGACCGTCCGTGACCAGCTTTTTCAGGTCGTCGGCGGCGCGTGCCTGCATGCGGGCGGGGATTTCCTCGGAGAAGAGTTCCAGAAGAAGGTCGGGCATCGGGTCGATCCTGTAAGCGTCTGGCGCGGTCTATCGCGCGGTGTGTCCGTTCGGCAAGGCGGGGTTATTCGAGGGTGCCGTTGAGTTGGTGCCATGCGTAACCGCGACCGTCCGGGAAAAGGGCTCCGACGCGATCTACCCCGCGGGCTATATCTCGTTGGATCAGGAAGGCGTGCGCTTCGTCCCGCTCGATGGCGGTGCCGATGGCGACGGCGTCAAAACAGTCGAACCAGCCTGGCGCGCCAAGGGGGACTGGATCATCGTAAGCGAAGGCTTGGTCAAGCAGGTCAGCCGCCTGTTCCGTAGGCAGGGTGAAGCACGCGCGGAATCGCAGGGGGGACGAACTGGCGTCGATGGCGCGGACGGCGTTGCCCTCGGCGGCCAAAGGCAACTCGATGCCGGTGCCGTCCCCGCGCTGCACCACAAGGGCTAGCTCGTCGGTTTCCTCGTAATAGGCATAGTTCACGAACCACCAAAGCGCGATGCCGAAGACGGCCGTCACGAGGACGATCACGATGACAAGGAGACGCCCGGAGGTCATGCCGCGTCCGCGCCTCCGGCTTCGGTCTGCACGAAGGCATCGGCGCAAAGCTTGGCCAGTGCCCGCACGCGCCCAATATAGGCCTGCCGCTCGGTCACCGAGATCACGCCACGCGCGTCCAGCAGGTTGAAGATGTGGCTGGCCTTGATGCACTGGTCATAGGCGGGGTGCGCCATGATAATGCGCTTGCCGGTTTTCGGGTCGAGGGCCTCCTGATCGAGGATCTGGCGGCACTCGGCCTCGGCATCCTCGAAATGCTTCAGCAGCATGTCGGTCGTGGCCACGTCGAAATTGTGCCGGCTGTATTCCTGCTCGGTCTGGCGGAAAACATCGCCGTAGGTCAGCGCGATGGGCGCATCGGGGTCGTTGAACGGCATGTCCATCACGTGGTCGATGCCAAGGACATACATCGCCAGACGCTCAAGCCCATAGGTCAACTCGCCCGAGACCGGGTGGCAATCATGGCCCCCAACCTGCTGGAAATAGGTGAACTGGCTGACTTCCATGCCGTCGCACCAGACCTCCCAGCCAAGACCCCAAGCCCCAAGGGTCGGCGATTCCCAATCATCCTCGACGAAGCGGATATCGTGGATGTCGGTGTCGATCCCGATGGCGCGCAAGCTTCCGAGATAGAGGTCCTGCAGATCCGGCGGCGACGGTTTGATGAGCACCTGGTACTGGTAATAATGCTGCAACCGGTTCGGGTTCTCGCCGTAGCGCCCGTCGGTCGGGCGGCGCGAGGGCTGCACGTAAGCCGCGGCCCATGGGTTCGAGCCGAGCGAGCGCAGGGTCGTCGCGGGATGGAATGTACCTGCGCCCACCTCCATGTCGTAGGGCTGCATGATCGCGCAGCCCTTCGCGGCCCAGTAGGACTGGAGCCTCAGGATGATCTCCTGGAAGGAACGGGGGGTGGTTGGCTCGGCCATTTTGCTCACTCCGGGGAACGCGTCCGGCGACTGACTAGACCCGCGCGCGGCAAGGGTCAACGCGGGCGGTATCGTGCGAAGGCCAAGCGCCTGTCCCATCAATGCCACGCCTTGTGGAAAACTATCGCTTTTGCGGGTGCATTCATTGGCGTCCAAAGATAACGTCACGCCCGGACCGCAGAGCGCCCGCATTTCGGGCGGCGCGGAAAATGACGACGTCTAGGAACAGGATTTCGATAACAATCATGGCGATGCAAATTTTGCGGGGGGCTCTGGCCCTGGCGTTCGTGGCCGCATTCGGCCTGCTCACAAGCGGCAAAGCAACTGCACAGGACCGGGTCTGGGTTCAGATCGAGGCGCATCAATCTCTGGCCGCCGCCGAGCAACGCGTGCGGGCCTATTCGCAACTGGTCGAAAACGTGAACGGCTTTCAGGCGACGACAGGGCTTTATGCAGTGGCGCTTGGCCCCTACGAGCCGGACCTCGGCCAGCTTGTATTGCAACAATTGCTCGCACAGGGGCTGATCCCGCGGGATGCCTTCATCGAAGACGGTGACCTTTACGCCTCGCAGTTTTTTCCGGTTGGGGCGAACACGCTTCAAGGGGATGCTGCCGCTGCGACCGAAGCAGCCGTTGAGGAAGGCGAAGCGGTTCAGCCTGCAACCGAAACGCCGGCCGTCGCGGTGGTCGAGGAAGAACCGGAGCCCGTCGCGATCCCCGACGAGACACCTCAGCAGGCCCGCCAGTCGGAGGCGCAGCTGACCCGAGAGGAACGCGACCAACTGCAAATCGCGCTGCAATGGTTCGGCTTCTACAACGGCGCGATTGACGGTGCCTTCGGCCCCGGCACCCGTGCCTCCATGCAAGCTTACCAGGAAAGTCGCGGCATGGAGCTGACCGGTGTTCTGACGACCCGCCAGCGCGCGCAGCTGCTAAACGAATACAACGGTGAACTGGCCGCCTTGGGCATGCAGAACATGTTCGACCAGCGCGCCGGCATCCAGATCGACCTGCCGATGGCGATGGTGGAATTCGACAGCTACAACTTCCCCTTCGCGCAATACGAAGAGATCAACGATAGCGGCGTGCGCGTGATGCTGATCAGCCAGCCCGGCGACCGCGCGACCCTGTTCGGCCTCTACGAGATCATGCAGACCCTGGAAATCGTGCCGCTGGAAGGCGAGCGTGAGCGCCAGGGCGACAGCTTTCTGCTGACGGGCCAGTCCTCCACCCTGCGCAGCCACACCGAGGCGCGTCTAGTGGGCGGGGCCGTTAAAGGCTTCACGCTCATCTGGGAGCCGTCGGCCGACGAGCAGATCGCCCGCGTTCTGCCGATGATGCAGGCGAGTTTCCAAGCCACGGACGGCGCGCTTGATCCGGCTTCCGTGCCAGAAGGACTGGACGAAAGCATCGACATGGTTTCGGGTCTGACCGTCCGCCGGCCCGACATGGTGCGCACCGGTTTCTTCCTCGATGCGCAGGGCACGGTTCTGACGACGACCGAAGTCGCCGGGCAATGCGAACAGATCCTGATCGACAACGCCTATGACGCCTCGGTCACCTTCCGCGACGACGCGCTCGGCATCGTCGTGCTGCGGCCCAACCAGGCGCTGGCACCGCTCGGGTTTGCGCAGTTCTCGGAAGCGCCCGCACGCCTGCGGTCGGACATCGCCGTGGCAGGCTACCCGTTCGGCGGCGCGCTTTCGTCGGCCTCCACGACCTTCGGCCGGCTTGCGGATCTGCGCGGCGTGAACGGAGAGGAAACGGTGCAGCGTCTCGACGTTGCGACAGCCGATACCGAGGCCGGCGGCCCGGTGCTCGACCAGACGGGCACCGTGATCGGGATGGTGCTCCCCGGTACGGTCGAAGGACGGACATTGCCGGAGGAGGTGACCCTTGCGCTGCGCTCGGACCAACTGGTTCCGGTGTTGCGGGAAGCCGGTGTCGGCGTGACGATCGCGCAATCCGCCGGGGCGATGAACCGCGAAAACCTCAGCCGTGAAGCGGCGGACATCTCCGTCCGGGTGAGCTGCTGGAATTGATTTCGGCCCGCAATCGCGAGCCTAAAAGGCCGGGCCACAGCGCCCGGCCTTTTTTCGTGATGCAATCCTCCGCCCCTTCCCCTTGCAGCCCTCCGAGATATGTTGCATCCCGAGCCGACGCGAATTTCCGACGTAATCGAGGGCACCATGGCCGACGGCAGCAGCTTGAACATTGATGCGAAACCCACCGAAGAGCTTTCGGTCCGCGAGGTTTTCGGCATCGACACCGACATGAAGGTGAAGGGCTTTGCCGATCGCACGGACCGCGTGCCCGAGATCGATTCGACCTACAAGTTCGACCCCGACACCACCTTGGCGATCCTTGCGGGCTTCGGCCACAACCGCCGCGTGATGGTGCAGGGCTACCACGGCACCGGCAAATCGACCCATATCGAACAGGTGGGCGCGCGTCTGAACTGGCCGACCGTCCGCGTGAACCTCGACAGCCACATCAGCCGGATCGACCTGATCGGCAAGGACGCGATCAAGCTGCGCGACGGCAAACAGGTGACCGAATTCCACGAAGGCATCCTGCCCTGGGCGCTGCGCAACCCCGTTGCCATCGTATTCGACGAATACGACGCGGGCCGCGCCGACGTGATGTTCGTGATCCAGCGTGTGCTGGAGCATGACGGCAAGCTGACGCTGATGGACCAGAACGAGATCATCACGCCCAACAAGTACTTCCGCCTCTTCGCCACGGCCAACACCGTGGGGCTTGGCGATACCACCGGCCTCTACCACGGCGTGCAGCAGATCAACCAGGCACAGATGGACCGCTGGTCGCTCGTGGCGACGCTGAACTACCTGCGCCACGATGCCGAGGTGAACATCGTTCTTGCCAAATGCCCGCATTACAACACCGAGGCTGGCCGCAAGACGATGAACCAGATGGTCACCGTCGCCGACCTGACCCGCACCGCCTTCATGAACGGTGAACTCAGCACCGTCATTTCGCCCCGGACGGTCATCAACTGGGCCCAGAACGCCGAGATCTTCCGCGATGTGGGCTATGCCTTCCGGGTATCGTTCCTCAACAAGTGCGACGAGCTGGAGCGTCAGACGGTTGCGGAATTCTACCAGCGCTGCTTCGACGAGGAACTGCCCGAAAGCGCAGCCTCGATGAGCATTGGCTGAGCCGGACGACACCGCGCCGCGCCGCCGCCCGCCGGTCGGCAAGTGGATCATTGCGACCTTCATCGTGCTCGTTGTCCTGCAACTGGGGCCATTGGTCTTGCTGGTGGTCAGTGACCAGATCGAGGTGTCGGCCATCGCCGATCCCTCCTATCTAATCGGCTACACGCTCGGCTCGATCGCCCTTCCGATGCTGGTCGCATGCGTGGCGCTTTTGCTCAGGCGCGGGCGCGGGCCCGCTTACCTGGCACTTTCCGTGCTGCTGTTCCTGTTCGCGACCTTTGGGTCCCTGGCCGGCTGACCCTGCGTCCGGGGCCGGTCGCCGCCGCGCTGCGGCGACATGGCAAGACCTCGATATCTCCCCGTGATTCACCGAAAATGAACCCAAATGCGTGTAACCTGTCGTCATGGGCAGATGGATGCATATCATTCCGGCCGCCTTTCTCGCGGCATCGGTCCCGGCTGGTCCGGCGGGTGCCGACATGCTTGACGATCCGCTGCGCCTGTTCGCGAATTGCGTCGGACGACTGACGGCCGAACTTTCGCACCAATGGCTTCTCCGGGATCCCGCCGCCTCGGAAACCGAGGCGCTGCGCAGCGCCATGATCGACGTCCTCGCCGCGCTGGCACCCCCTGGGGATAGCGCACGGGTGCTCAACATGCGGATCGAAGCGCGGGTGGCCCATGACGCGCTGCGCATGCGCGGCACCTTCCGTGCGGACGCCTGGGCGGAGGCACGGGCAGATGCGGAAATCGCCACCTGCGCCGCTCATGTCGTCGGGTCAAACGCAGAGGTTGCGGCAGCCCCTTCGGGCACGGCCAGCCCATCGGCTTTGCCCGCACGCCTGCTGGAAGAGTGACCGCCGGATCGGGACCCGCCTGTTCGCACGCTCCGAACCCGGCCCCGGCGACGGAGGTTCGGTGCGGATCACATTGACGCCCCGATGCGCCCGGTCCATCGTCCCGCCATGCCATATCCAACACCAGACGACATCGCAGAAGCGGCCCCCCTGATCGCGCCGCATATCCGCGAAACGCCCATCCTGACGCTGCCCGGCGCGGCACTGGGCCTCGATTATCCCGTCACCCTCAAGCTGGAACACACGCAAGTAACCGGCTCCTTCAAGGTGCGCGGGGCGTTTTACAACATGCTGACGCGCGACGTGCCCGAGGCCGGGATCGTCGCCGCGTCTGGCGGCAATCACGGGGCTGCCGTCGCCCATGCCGCCACCGTTCTGGGCCACAAGAGCCGGATCTTCGTGCCGCGCAGCATCGCAAAGGAAGAAAAGCTGCGCCGCATGCGCGCCTTCGGCGGCGAAGTGGTTCTGGCCGATGGATCGGTCGGCGATTGCATGGCGGCCTACGCGGCCTATGCCGAGGAAACCGGCGCGCTGTCCGTGCACCCCTACGATACGGTTCCCACGCTCACCGGGCAGGGAACCGTCGCGCGCGAGATCGAGGCGCAGACCGGCGGAATCGACACGATCCTCGTGTCAACCGGCGGCGGCGGGCTGATCGGTGGTGTCTGTTCCTATTTCCGGGACCGCGTGAAGGTCGTGTCCGTCGAGACAGAGCTGACCAACACCCTGGAACGCTCGCTCCGCGAAGGGCCGGACATGGACGTGGCAGCCAGCGGCATCGCGGCCAGCTCGCTTGGCGGACCGCGATTGGGCGTCGACAGTTTCGAGGCCATCAAGGCCCATGTCGACAAGGCCATCGTGCTCGACGACGATGCGGTCTACGACGCCGCGCAGAGGCTGTGGGAGGGCGCACGCCTGATCGGTGAACCGGGCAGCGCCGTGGCGCTGGCGGCCCTGACCTCAGGCGCTTACGCGCCCGAGCCGGGCGAACGGGTTTGCGTCTTGCTTTGCGGCGGAAACGCCGAACCGGATTGGTTTGTAGCGGCAAAATAAGCTTGGAAGCGTAAGGAATCCCCGCTCTGGACGATCGGCACCCGCTGAGAACAGGGTGGCTCCACCACCGGAGGACTCCCTTGCCCCATCTGCCCGGCGCCGGCCCGACCCTTGTCGCCCTCCTGTTGTCCACCCCAGTCGTCGCGCAGACCCCTGCGGCCACCGAGGCGGAAACCGCGCTGGCCACGCGGCTTGTGGATGCCGCCTGCATCGTCCTGACGGGCCTGGACTCCACCTGCGACAGGGTTCTGCTTTTGCACTCGGAAAGTCTCGACGGGATGGTCGATCTGCTGATCGTCAGCGGTGCAGAGACATCGTCCATCCACGTTGCACGGGACATCGCGCGCCATGGCGGTACGGTCGAGGACAGGGCGCGGCTGGAGGCGGGGCCGGACGGCACGCTGAACCTCCATTCGCAACAGACCGGGTTCGGGCGTTATCCTTGGTTCGAGACGCTGACCATCGCGCCGCGCGATGGCGCGTTCTTCGTGGTCGGCCAGGCCTACGGCACCTATGATCGCCCGTCGGGTGGGGATTTTTCCTGCACCATCGACCTGCAGCGCGGCCAATGGCAGGCCACCGCCGTACGGATCGCGCCGGAAACCGGTGATGTCGTGCGGGAATGGGATGTGTCGGGACGCATGGACCCCGAGCCCGTCGACATCGTCTGGTGGTCAAACCGCGAGGCGCCATGGCACTGCGAGTCGATCTTCACGCAATGGCTCGACGCGGCCCCTTAGGCGCGCTTCCCCTTGCCCTCTCCCCGCGCGCGGTCCACATATCGGGCATGAGCAAGTTCAACCCCAACGACAATCCTGCGGACCCGTTCAAGAAGGCGCTGGCCGAAGCGACCCGCGTGATGGCCGATGACCCGGACCTCGCGGTGACCTATTCGGTCGACCCGCCGGGACTGAGCGGCGACAGCGTGCGGCTGCCGCAGATCAGCCGCCGCATGACCCGCGAAGAAGTCCTTCTGGCCCGCGGCACGGCAGACGCGCTGGCGCTGCGCCACAGGTATCACGACGCCGGCACGGCTGCGCGCTATGCCCCGCAGGGGGCCATGGCCCGCGACCTGATGGACGCGATGGAAACCGCCCGCTGCGAGGCGATGGGCGCGCGCGACATGCCGGGCACCGCCGGCAACATCGACGCCAAGATCGGTGCCGATGCGCGCCGGAAGGGCTATGGCGAGATCCGCGATGCCGCCGACGCGCCGCTCGCTACCGCCGCCGGATACCTGATCCGGCACCTCGCCACGGGCCGCGAACTGCCGCGCGAGGCCGCCAATGTGATGGAGCTATGGCGTGGCTTCATCGAGGACCGGTGTGACGTAACGCTGGAGAACCTCCACAAGACACTCTCGGACCAGACGTCTTTCGCCAAGCTCGCGCGTCAGCTGATCGACGACCTGGGCTACGGCGACCAGTTGGGCGACGACCCCGACGACATGGACGACGAGTCGGAAGAGGATGCCGGCGAGGACCAGGAAGAAGAACAGCCCGATTCGACCGGTGACGACGACAACGAGGAAGAGGACGCCGAAGCCTCGCCCGAACGCAGCCAGGAAGACCAGCAGGATGCCAGCCAGGCGCAGGTCGAAATGGATGACAACGGCGAGACCGAGGACATGGAAGAGCAGGAGCTTCCCGACGGAGAAGCCCCGCTGGAACCGCCTCCCCCTGCCCCGCATTCCGAGGCCGACCCCGATTACGTCGTGTTCTCGACCGAGAACGACGAGGAAATCGCCGCCGAAGACTTGGCCGAGCCGCAGGAACTGGAACGGCTGCGCGCCTATCTCGACCAGCAGCTCGAACCGCTCAAAGGCGCCGTCTCCCGGCTGGCCAACAAGTTGCAGCGACGCCTGCAGGCGCAGCAGAACCGGTCGTGGGAATTCGACAAGGAAGAAGGCATCCTCGATGCCGGACGCCTTGCGCGCGTCGTGGCGAACCCGACCACGCCCCTGAGCTTCAAGATCGAACACGATACCGAGTTCCGTGACACGGTGGTCACGCTGCTTCTGGACAACTCAGGCTCGATGCGGGGCCGTCCGATCTCGATCGCCGCGATCTGTGCCGATGTGCTGGCCCGCACGCTGGAGCGCTGTGGCGTGAAAGTCGAGATCCTCGGCTTCACCACGCGGGCCTGGAAAGGCGGCAAGGCGCGCGAGGAATGGCTGGGACAAGGCCGGCCGCAACAACCCGGGCGCCTGAACGACCTGCGCCACATCGTCTACAAGAGCGCCGATGCGCCCTGGCGGCGGGTCCGCGACAACCTTGGCCTGATGATGAAAGAGGGTCTGCTGAAGGAGAACATCGACGGCGAGGCGCTGGAATGGGCGCACAGGCGGATGGCCGGGCGGCCCGAGGCGCGCAAGATCCTGATGGTCATCTCCGATGGCGCGCCGGTCGATGACAGCACGCTGTCGGTGAACCCGGCGAATTACCTCGAGAAGCACCTGCGCGACGTGATCGCCATGGTCGAGAAACGCCGCGCCGTGGAGCTGCTGGCGATCGGGATCGGGCATGACGTGACGCGCTATTACGAGCGCGCGGTCACGATCACCGATGCCGAGCAGCTGGCCGGTGCGATCACCGAGCAGCTGGCCTCGCTGTTCGACAGCGACCCGAGGGCGCGCGCCCGCGTCATGGGCATGCGCAAGGTCGGCTAGGCTTTGCGCCGGCTCCGCCGTCGCCGGTGCAAATTTTCATGCGAAAATTTGCGGCCCGGTGGCTGGCCTCTGAGCTTAAATATTTCGACGGATGCGAGTCTTGCACGCCGCGGGTTTGCATATTTTGAGAACAAAGATGGACGGATTGCACGTCCATTCCTGACAGGGGAAAGGTTTCATGTTCCAGACATTCAGGGCAACGACGCGTCCCGAAGATGGTGTCGGGCGACTGGAGCGCCTGCGGCGCTACCTCTCCGAACAGGGCCTCGACGGATTTCTCGTACCCCGCGCGGATGCGCACCAAGGGGAATACGTGGCGGCGTGTGACGAGCGTCTTGCGTGGCTGACCGGGTTCACCGGTTCCGCCGGGTTCGCCGCCGTCTTGCCGGATATCGCGGGCGTGTTCGTCGACGGGCGTTACCGGGTGCAGGTCAAGGCGCAGGTCCCCGATGTCTTCACCCCGGTCAACTGGCCCGAGACGCGGTTGGAGGATTGGCTGGTCGACCAGCTGCCACGGGGCGGCGTCGTGGGGTTCGATCCATGGCTGCATACCAAGGCCGAGATCGAACGGCTCGAGCGGCGGCTGAGCAAGCACCAGATCAGCCTGAGGCCCGTCGCCAACGCGGTTGATGCGATCTGGGAGGAGCGGCCGCCCCGGCCCGAGGGCGCGGCCATGGCCTATCCCGAGGCCCTTGCAGGTCGAAGCACATCCGAGAAGCTGGACGAACTTGCCGCAAGCCTGCGCGACAACGGCGATGCGGCGGTCGTTCTGACTCTCCCGGAGTCGATCAACTGGCTGCTCAACATCCGGGGGGCCGACCTGGCGCATCTGCCGGTCTTGCAGAGCTTCGCGATCGTGGAAGCGCAAGGCGAGGTTCAGCTGTTCTGCGATCCGGGCAAACTGGACGGCGTAGACCTGCCCGGCGTGAACGTCGCGCCCTGGGATGCGTTTCCGAAGGCCCTTGCAGACCTCTCCGGCCCGGTGCGGGTCGATCCGGGCACTGCACCGCAAGCGGTTTTCCAGGCCCTGGAAGACGCCGGCACCGAGATCCATGAGGCCGCCGATCCGTGCCTTCTCCCCAAGGCCACGAAGACCGCGGCGGAAATCGCGGGCAGCCGGGAGGCGCATCTGCGCGATGGCGTGGCCCTTGCCAGGTTCCTGCATTGGTTCGACGAGACAGCGCCCGGCGGCGCGCTGACCGAAATCGACGTGGTGCAGCAGCTGGAAACCTTCCGGGCCGAGACCGGTGCCCTGAAGGATATCTCGTTCGACACGATTGCCGGGGCCGGGCCCAACGGGGCGATCGTTCATTACCGCGTGACCGAAGACACCAACGCGCCCGTCCGGTGCGGTCAGTTGTTCCTCATCGACAGCGGCGGGCAATACGAGGATGGCACGACGGATATCACGCGCACCCTGCCGGTCGGCGAGGTCGGCGCAGAAGAGCGCACCTGTTTCACACTGGTTCTGAAGGGCATGATCGCGATCCACCGCGCCCGGTTTCCGGTCGGTGTGAGTGGCGCGCATCTCGACGCGCTGGCCCGCGCGCCACTCTGGGCGACGGGACGCGACTACGATCATGGAACGGGTCACGGCGTGGGGGCCTTCCTGAGCGTGCACGAGGGGCCGCAACGCCTCGCGCGGACGGGAACCTTGCCGTTCGAGCCGGGCATGATCCTGTCGAACGAGCCCGGATATTACCTGGAGGGCCGGTTCGGCATCCGGATCGAGAACCTGGTACATGTCATCGAGGCGCCCGAAGGGGCGGATGCTCATCGCGACATGCTGGCCTTCGAGACGCTGACGTTCACGCCTATCGACAGGCGCCTGATCGTGGCCGGGATGCTGGCCCCGGAGGAACGGGACTGGCTGAACGCCTACCATGCGGAGGTCCTCGAAAAGATCGGACCAAGGCTGGAACAGGCCGGTCATTCGGCGACGCTGGACTGGCTCAAGACGGCGTGCGAGAAGATCTGATCCAGAAACCTGACACGAAACTGTCGCATGGCCTGTGCAAATGCTGTGCGACCGGATACAAACGCCGTTCAGCTTGGCGGGGAGGCAAATGATGGCAGACCATATCACGATCAGACCGGCTTCGGGGACTTGGGTTGTACGCGCAAGCGGCGCGGTTCTGGGCGAAAGCACCAACGCGCTGGAACTGACCGAAGGATCTTACGCGCCGGTGATCTACTTTCCGCGCGAAGACATCGGGATGAGTTTCCTGGAAAAGACGGAATCGACCACGCGCTGCCCCTACAAGGGCACGGCGACCTACTATACCGTGTCAGGGCCGGACGGAGACGCCATCGACGCGGCCTGGAGCTACGAAGAGCCGCTCTCCGGGGTCGAACAGATCGCCGGCCATATCGCGTTCTACACGGATCGCGTGACGGTCGAGAAGCTTTGAACCAGAGGCGCGAAGGCTCCGTCAATCGCTGAAACGTCCCTGGACGCGTTGAGGGACGACGTCCGGTCCCTCATTCCCCTCAGGAATTCGAGGCCTCGACGAGATCGGGATTGAACGATTGGCTCGGTTCCACGGAGCATAGCCCGGCAAGGGGCGGTCCAGGTGCCTGGCCGCCGGGCGATTACCGCCTGTTATCTTGAAAGCAGGAAGCCCAGACGCCCGCCGTTCAGAACGCTCAGGAACGCCTCGTATGCGCCGTTGGTTTCCGCTCCATCGTCCCCCCAGTCGCTCTGCATCGTGACGACGATTGCCTGGCCGCTGAAGCTGATCTCCGGCTCGGCAGGGGATGGCAGGTCCGACAGGATCGGCCAGGCCTCACGCAGGCTCGCGGCCAGCGCCTCGGTGTCGCGCCCGTCCGCCAATAAAAGGACCATCGCCGCCCCTTCGGTCTCGCGGTTCGCGTAATCGGCCAGGGCAAGCCCTTCGACCGGGCCGGCCTCGGCGCCGGTGATCGGAACCTCGGCCCCGTTCCGCAACCAGCACCGGACGGAAACCAGGGCACCTAGGTTGCCCACCTGTCGCAAGCCCGCGATCAAGGCCTGAGCATCATCGCGCCCTGCGAATGTCGGTCCGTTGGGCGCCAACGCGAGATCAAGCGCTGGCCATCCGGTGGCCCAGAGCGCGCGATCCCCAAGGAATGCAACGCGAAGTGGCAATCCCAGGTCGCCTCCGAAGGGGTTCGACGGATCCACGAGATCGTCTGCGGCCTCGAAATCGGAAACGTCGGTCCACATCACCGAGGTTTCCCCGCGCACTTCCTCCCTCAGACCCCGCACGTAGAGTGCCCCGCGCAGCCGCATTTCGCTGTCGGGGAAGATGTCCATCGCACCGACCCGTGCCACGCCCTGCGCCACTTCCCAGGTGTTCACCCAATCGCTGGCCTGAAGGCCGATGGCCGCGCGGAGCCCTTCGTCGGTGGTCCCGGCGATCACCTGCTGCTGGTTCGGCGCGGCCGACCGCAGGGCGGCAATGCGGTTCGGCGTC
The DNA here is from genome assembly GCA_015689645.1 of Rhodobacterales bacterium HKCCE4037. GTDB lineage: Bacteria > Pseudomonadota > Alphaproteobacteria > Rhodobacterales > Rhodobacteraceae > Gymnodinialimonas. Next base: position 274,810 of record WVSM01000005.1, on the reverse strand, counting down.
TCGGGATTGCGGCCGGCCCGTGCCCCGTTGACCGCGATCCAGCGGACTGCATCCCCGTTTCCGAAACCCGCGACGATCGCACCTTCACCAGCGTCCAGCGCCGCGATGGGCACATTGCCGAGAATGGTTTGAAGCCGATCCGCAGCCCCCTGGGCGTATGCGGAGGGAGCAGCAAAAGAGAACAGGGCGGTGAGGCAGAGAATCCGGATATCCATGGGTCAACCATGCCGCGTGTATCCATGATCTCCAAAGAAAAATTCTGTTTCGTCAGGTGCTACGAATGCTCTTCCGCCGCCGTTGCCGCAAGGGCGCGATTATAGGCCTTGAGCGCGTCGACGTGGAACAACGCGCCTTCCAGCGCCGGGGCGCCGCCCTGCGGCGACAATTGGACCACCGGCACGAAATCGAGGCCCGTGCGCTCGAAGATCGGCAAGGCACTTTCCAGCGTCGCCTGCGTATCGGTGAAAATGCCTTGCTCTATCAGGGTGAACAGCCGTTCGGAGGGGGCTGCATTCTCGTGAGCCATCGGGCGCATGACGTTGCCCACCCGAAACATCGAAAGCAGGTAGGCCTGCGGCCCCGCCGCAAGGTGGATGTTGCGCCGTTCCAGTTGGGTCAGGAAGAACGAGCGGTGCACAAGTTTCGAGGCGATGGCCGTCGACATCGACACCGCCACCATCACAGCGAGGCCGGTCTGCCAGTCGCCGGTCAGCTCGAACACGATCAGCGTGGTCGAAATCGGCGCACCAAGAACCGCTGCCGCAACCGCGCCCATGCCGGCCAGAGCGTAGAGGGTCTTGGAGCCGGACACGTCCGGAAAGATGCCGGTCGCGACAAGACCAAACGCCAGCCCGAGGATCGCACCGATCATCAGCGACGGCGAAAAGACACCGCCCCCCATGCGCCCGGCGATGGTGATTGCCGCCGCGATGGATTTGACGATCGCCAGGACAATCGCTTCCCAAAGAAGCAACTGCCCGGTCAGCGCTGCCGATGTCGTCTCGTAGCCGACACCGATGATATGCGGGAAAAAGATTGCGATCGCGCCCAGAAGCAGGCCGGCGAGGCCAGGACGCAGCCAACGCGGCATCCCGGTCCGGCGCTGTACGGCCGTGGCCAGGTCTTCGGCCCAGAACGTGCCACGCATGAACAGGACGGCCACGAAGCCGCTGAGGATACCGAGGATGAGGAAGGCCGGAAGCTCCACGTAGAACTGGAGCATCCCGTCCTCCATCAGCATGAACTCGGTGACGTTTCCGAACTCCAGCCGGTTGATGATCGTGCCCGCCGCGCTGGCGATGACGATGGGGGCGAAAGCGTGGACGGCAAAATGGCGCAGCACCACTTCCAACGCGAATATCGCGCCTGCAATCGGGGCATTGAAACTGGCCGAGACGGCGGCGGCCACGGCGCAGCCCAGAAGATCGCGACCGGTGATGCCGTCTGCATTGATCCAACGCGAGATCTTCGACGAGATCACCGCAGCGAGGTGGACGACCGGCCCCTCCCGTCCGCTTGACCCGCCGGAGCCGAGCGTGATCAGCGACGCGACGGCCGAGGCCAGCCCGGCGCGTCCCTCCACCCGGCCATCGTTGAGCGCAGCGCCTTCGATCACGTCAGCGACCGAGCGCACGCGCCCGTCCGGCGTGAAGTGATGCAGGATCGCCCCCACCACGAGGCCTCCGCCGACCGGGATGATCAGGATCACCCACCACGGCAGGCTTTCGGCGAAGGAGTGCAGCATGCGCACATCGTCGACGCCATAAAGCGTGGATTGGAGCCAGGAGATTCCTTTACGGAAGAACAGCGCGGCAAAGCCCGCAAGAACACCGATGACCAGTGCGATGAGCCAGAACTGGAATTGGCTCGGCCCTTTTTCGAGCAGAAGCGCCCAAGCGCCGCGCGTGCCCACCGCAAGCCGATGAGCCTGCTCCTGGACATATCCGCGGGTCGTTTCGGCCACGTCGGGCTCGCTTTCTGACTGGCGCGATGGGTAACGAAACCGGCCAACCCCGCCCCGGCATCGCGCGAACCGGCATGTCAGGTGGCCCTATTTCCTTGGTAGACGAGGGCCAAGACTTTGAAAACCCGGCATCTCTTCAATTCTTCATTTCCGGTAACGCAACACGGATCACGCACAAAGACGGTCAGGCGCTGCCGCTCAAAAGGGCGCGGGCCGCCTCGCGCGCTGCATCGGTGACCGTATCACCCGACACCATGCGCGCCACTTCGTCTATACGCTTTTCCACGGACAGCGGCACCACCCGGCTGAAGGTAACGCCCTGTTCCACCGACTTTGTCACCTGCCAATGATGCGCGCCGAGGGCCGCGACCTGCGGTGAGTGGGTCACGACCAGCACCTGCCCGCCTTCGGCCAACGCGGCGAGCCTGCGACCCACCGCATCCGCCGTCGCGCCACCCACTCCGCGGTCGATTTCGTCGAAGATCATCGTCAGGCCGGTGGCATCTGCCGTCAGGCAGACCTTCAAAGCCAGAAGAAATCGTGAAAGCTCGCCGCCCGAAGCGATCTTGTTCAGCGGGCCAGCCGGTGCACCGGGGTTGGTGGCAACGGTGAATGTGATCGCGTCAATCCCGTCCGGCCCCGGCGTGGCCTCTTCGCGCCGCGTTTCGAACACGGCACGCTCCATCTTGAGCGGCGCCAACTCCGCAGCCATCGCCGCGTCGAGCGTCTTTGCAGCAGCCAGTCGCTTCGCACTCAGCTCCTGCGCGACCTCGGCATATGCCCGATCCGCTGCCGCGCGCTTTGCTTTCAGCTCGCCGATCTCCGCCTCGCCGCCATCAAGCGTCGCAAGCCGATCGGACAGATCTTCGGCCAGACCGGCGAGGTCATCGGCCAAGACCCCGTGCTTCCGCGCCAGACCGCGCAGAGCGAAAAGCCTTTCCTCGACCATCTCCAACTCTGCCGGGTTGAACTCCAACCGCTCCGCGAAAGCTGCAACACCAGCCTGTGCCTCGCCCAATTCGACCATCGCCCGTTCCAGCGCGGCCAATGGGCTTTCCAGCTTGCCTTCGGCGCGATCCACGACGCCGTCCAGCCAGCGTTGCGCTTCCACGATCGCGCCTTCCGCACCGTTCACACCAAGGCCTTCGATGGCGCGCGCCACATCTTCTCGCATCTTCTCGGCGCCCTGCATCAGGCGACGGCGCGTGTCGAGGTCCGCCTCCTCACCCTCCAGCGGGGCAAGCTTTTTCAACTCGGCCACCGAATGGCGCAGAAATTCCTCCTCCGCCCGCATCTCGGCCAGCCGCGCCTCGGCGGCATCCAGCGCCTTGGCCGCACCCGCCTTTTCACGCCAGGCCGCACCGACCTTAGCGCGCAAGGCATGGAGCCCACCGAACTCATCCAGCATCACCCGGTGGTTCTTGGGGTCCAGCAGGCCCTTGTCGTCCTGCTGTCCATGCAACTCCACGAGGCAATCCGAAAGAGCGCGGAGCACGTCCCCTGAGACCCGGCGGTCATTGACCCAGGCGGTCTTGCGGCCCTCGGGCGTGTTGATCCGGCGCAGGATCAATTCGTCGGAGGTCGGAAGACCGGCCTCCTCCAACACGGTGCGCGCCGGGTGGCCGTCCGGCAAATCGAACTCGGCCAGCACTTCGCCCTGCTCCGCGCCGGCCCGCACCAGATCCGCGCGGCCCCGCCATCCAAGGACAAACCCAAGCGAATCCAGAAGGATCGACTTGCCGGCCCCGGTCTCACCGGTCAGCACGTTCAACCCCGGCTGAAACGCAAGCTCCAGCCGGTCGATGATCAGCATGTCACGTATGTCGAGGTGGCGCAGCATGGGATGGGTGTTCCCTAAGCTGTCAGGCCCGTCAAGGCGCTTACAGCCAGTCGCCCCGCACGGTTTGCTGCCAGACCTCACGCAGCCAGTTCTCACCCGCCGCTTCCAGCGACAGGCCCTGGCCGGTCAATTGGCGGTAGGCATCGTCGTAGAACGGCGACGACTGGAAGTTGTAGCCAAGGATGGCACCGGCCGTCTGCGCCTCATCGGTCAGACCAAGCGCGAGATAGGATTCGACCAGACGCAAAAGCGCTTCGGGTGTGTGCGACGTGGTCTGGAATTCTTCTACCACAACGCGGAACCGGTTGATCGCCGAAGTGTAGTGCTGGCGGCGCAGGTAATACCGACCCACTTCCATTTCCTTGCCCGCAAGGTGGTCGAAGGCAAGATCGAAGCGCAGGATCGCATCCTGCGTGTATTCGCTGTCCGGATAGCGTTCGATCACGACCCGCAGGGCCTGAAGGGCCTGATAGGTCACGCCTTGGTCGCGGCCTACCTGGTCGATCTGATCGTAGTAGCTCAGCGCCAGAAGATATTGCGCGTAGGCCGCATCTTCGTTGCCGGGATAGAAATCAAGATACCGCTGCGCAGCCACGCGGGCGGCTTCGTAATCGCCGTCCTCATGATAGGAGAATGCCGCCATGATCAGCGCGCGCTCGGCCCATGCGGAATAGGGATGCAGGCGCTCGACTTCGATGAACAGTTCGGCCGCGTCGTCCGCATTGCCCTGTTCAAGTTGGTATTCGGCCTGCTGGTAGATCGTTTCCGCGTCAAGCTCTTCCAGCGGAAGGTTCGCGCCACGGCTAGCGAAAAGACCACCGCCACCGCCACCACCGAAAATCCCGCCGATGCCACCACCGCCGCAGCCCGCCAGGACAAGTGTCAGCGCGAGCGCAGCACCGGATAGACGGAAACGGGTGATACTCATGCAGACGGCCCCAAATCCAGGCATCCATAACGGACGCAGACATCTTGTTTTGCCCTTGAATAGGACAATTGCGCAAGGTCTAGCACATTCCTTTTGTGGGCAAAATGCCTGATCACGGGATTGTCGCAGGAATGCAACGCCCCGCTCAGGCGACCTTGGCCAGATCGTCGGTTTTCACACCGACTCCGGGCAGCCGTGCGGCCTGCTCGGGCGAGCATTCCACCAGTCTGACGGCTCCAGGTGTTGCGAAGAGTGCGCGCAGCAGCTTGTTGGTCAGCATGTGGCCCGACCGCACGCCGATATAGCGACCCAGGATGGGCGCGCCCGCGAGGGCAAGATCGCCAAGCGCGTCGAGCATCTTGTGGCGCACGGCCTCGTCAGCATGGCGGAAGCCGCCCGGGCTGAGCACCATTTCGCCATCCACGACAACGGCATTCTCATACGTGCCGCCAAGGGCCAGACCGGCCTGGCGCATCATGTCCACATCGGCACGGCGACAGAAGGTGCGGCTGTCACACAATTCCCGCACGAATTTTCCGTTTGCCAGTTTCTCGGTCCGGCGCTGGTAGCCGATGGCCGCATCCACGAAACTGATCGTGTAATCCATCTCGAGACCGGGCGCGGGTTCGAGCTCGGCCCAGGCGTCCCCCTCTTCGACCCTTACAGGCTTGAGAATTTCAAACGCATGGATCGGCGCGTTCTGTCGTTGAATGCCTGCATCCAGAATGCCGCGCACGAAGGGCGCGGCAGAGCCGTCGAGGATCGGCATTTCCGGGCCGTCAATCTCGATCAATGCATTATGGATGCCGCATCCGACCAGCGCAGCCATGATATGTTCGACCGTCGACACCTCCGTACCGTCCTCGGCCACGAGCCGCGTGCACAGGCGGCTCTCGGGAACGAGGTTGTAACGGGCCGGTATCATTGCCGCATCGTCAAGGTCGGTGCGCCGGAACCAGATGCCGACATTCACGGCTTGCGGCAGAATGCTGACCGTGGCGCCCTGGCCCGAATGCAGACCAATGCCCTTGAATGTTACCGATTTTCGGATTGTCGCCTGCATCACATCGCCTGCACTTACTGTCCCAAACGTATCGCGGCGTCCATTCAATCCGAACGCTCTGCGGCATCGCGGGTTTGGCGCATTACGCCTTCCGCTGACATTGGCGTATATGGGGCCGGTCAATGGAGCAACTCAACCTTTATGACGCCCTGCAACATTGCTGAAAACCATCGGCAGATTTCCGCCAAAAATCTGTGGATAAGCCCTTAACCTATTCCCTTTTAAAGAAAAAAGGCCGGACAATCGCCGGCCTTTCGTTCCAGTTTGTGACCGGATTCAATTCGCCTGACGGCGCAGGAAAGCCGGGATTTCAATCCGTTCCTGATCCGGGTCGACGATCCCGTCGTCGGCAGCACTTGGCTGAACCGGCTTCGGAGCCGGGGCCGCCGCCATGGTCGGCTGGCGACGTTCCACCGGGGCGGGTCCGTCCTCGGCGCTGCCCGTCATGCGGTTGATCAGCGAATTGATACCGAAGCCGCGCTTGGGCTCATGCGCTGCGGGCGCAGGTGCATGCGTCGGAGCGGCACCGGGCGCATCCCGCTGGATCGCGGCGCGCAGCCGGGCGAGGGCTTCTGGCGTCGGCGAACCGGCCGCAGCTGGTTTCGGTGCCACGTAACCCTGCTGGGGCTGCTCAGCAACCGCAGCGACTGACGGCCGCGCCGGCGCTTGTTCAAGCCGCGGGGCCGGTGCTGCAGCCGGGGCCGGAGCCGGCTGGTAGGCCGGTGCCGGAACGTCATCCTCGGCGACGGTGTCATCCGCCTCGGCTGCCGCAGCGGCGTCGAACCCCTCGAACAGGCTCGGCTCTGGCCCGGTTTCTTCGTATTCCGGCTCTACCGCAGGTTCCGCGACCTCGACCTGCTTAGGCGCTCCCTTCGAGGCAATTGCAGCAGCCGCGAACTGGCGCGCGGGAATCGGATTGTCGGCATGGCGTTCGGCTGCGTCGATCCCGGTTGCCACAACGCTGACGCGCATCTGGCCTTCCATGTCGGTGTCGAGGGTCGATCCGACGATGATGTTCGCCTCGGGGTCGACCTCTTCGCGGATCCGGTTCGCCGCCTCGTCCAGTTCGAACAAGGTCAGGTCGTAGCCGCCGGTGACGTTGATGAGAACGCCCTTCGCGCCCTTGAGGCTGATTTCGTCGAGCAGCGGGTTTGCGATCGCTTTCTCGGCGGCGGCCAGCGCGCGGTTCTCGCCGTCGGCCTCACCCGTGCCCATCATGGCCTTGCCCATCTCGTTCATCACGGCACGGACGTCCGCGAAGTCGAGGTTGATGAGGCCCGGACGCACCATCAGGTCGGTCACGCCCTTCACACCCTGGTAGAGCACGTCGTCCGCGAGGGCGAAGGCTTCGGTGAAGGTGGTCTTCTCGTTGGCGAGCCGGAACAGGTTCTGGTTCGGAATGATGATCAGCGTATCGACGACCTTCTGAAGGGCTTCGATCCCCTCATCGGCCTGCCGCATGCGCTTGTTGCCTTCGAACTGGAACGGCTTCGTCACGACGCCCACTGTCAGAACGCCAAGCTCACGTGCAGCCTGTGCGATGATCGGGGCAGCACCGGTACCGGTGCCACCGCCCATCCCGGCGGTGATGAAGGCCATGTGCGCGCCGGCGAGGTGATCGACGATCTCCTCGATGCTTTCTTCAGCGGCACTTGCACCCACCGCGGGTCGCGCGCCTGCACCGAGCCCCTCGGTCACGCGTGCACCCATCTGGATACGGCTATGCGCTCGGCTCTGCTGCAGGGCCTGCGCATCGGTGTTGGCCACGACGAATTCGCATCCGTCAAGCTGCTGGTCGATCATGTTGTTGACCGCGTTGCCACCGGCCCCGCCGACACCAAACACGGTGATGCGCGGCTTCAGTTCGGCCTGCGCGTCGGGCATGGTAAGATTAAGAGTCATAGGTACTGTCCGCCTGTTTCTATCCTGGCCTCCGATCTTTTGTCGGATCACCGTTCTGCCTCTTTCATTGAAGGCAAGACTACCGAAGCATTCCCCGCGCGTCACGCGGAAAATACCCCCCATGGGCGAAATGTGGCCAGTATGTGACGGGAGAACCGGCGATTTAGCGTTCAGCCCCCAGATAAGGGGGTCACCAGTTGTCTCGGAACCACTTCACCGCGCGCCTGAGAGACCGCGCAGGCAGCCTGTCAGCGGGCAAATCGAAGTCCCACCATTCGTCCTGCGGCGAGGCCGCGAAAAGCGACAGACCGACACAGGCAGAGAAGGCCGGCCCATAGGCTGACTGCGGCAGGCCCGCGACCCGCATCGGCCGGCCAAGACGCACCTGGTTGCCAAGAATCCGGCTCGCCAGGCCGTCGAGGCCCGGGATCTGCGCGCCACCGCCCGTAAGCACGATCCGCTGCGAGGGCAGATGCTCGAACCCGGCGGCATCCAGCCGTGCACGCACTTCTTCGAGGATTTCTTCGACCCGAGGGCGCATCACGCCGATCAGTTCAGCGCGGCTGACGGTCCGGCGATCATGGTGCCAGTCGCCGGTGTGGCCCTCCAATTCGATGATCTCACGGTCGTCCAGGCCGGTCGCCATCAACCCGCCGAACTTGGTCTTGATCCGCTCCGCATCATCCATGGGGATCTGAAGCCCCTGGCTGATGTCGCGGGTCACGTGTGCCCCGCCCATCCGTACGGTGTCGGCGAAAATCATGTGCTTTTTCATGAAGATCGAAAGCGACGTGGCCCCGGCCCCCATGTCGATGCACGCGGCACCAAGCTCTTGCTCGTCCTCCACCAGCGAAGACATCGCCGCAACGTAAGGCGCGCTTGCGACGCCGGCCAGTTCCAGGTCGCACCGCTTCACGCAATGCAGAAGGGTCTCGATCGCCGCCGCATCCACGGTCAGCAGATGCATGTCACACGACAGGCGGTTGCCGACATGGCCGCGCGGGTCACCAAGCCCCGTGCGATGGTCGAGCGAGAAGTTTACCGGCTGCGCATGAAGCACTTCGCGCCCCGGGCCGATATCCGGCATGTCGCACATCGCCAGAACCCGACCGATATCCTGATCTTCCACGGTGCCGGTCTGGATCGGAACCTCGCCGGTCAGCCCGTAACTGCGCGGGCGTGCCCCCGAGAGCGAAACGATCACGTGATCCACGCGGGCATTGGCCATCTTCTGCGCCGCCTGCACGGCGGTACGGATCGCGCGCTCGGTCTCGTGAACCGTGTCGATCTCGCCGAACTTCACGCCGCGCGACCGGGTGGTGGCAGCCCCGATCACCCGGAACGAGGATTGTCCGGCCATCGTGCCGATCCCGTCTTCCTCGATCCGCGCCCCGTCGAAGCGCAAGACGAGGCAGGCAACCTTGAAGGTGCCGATATCCAGCACGGCGATCACACCGCGCCGCATCGCCTCGGTCCGCTTGGCCCGCATCGCCCGCTGCGTCTGGTATAGCAACGTCATCCCTGGTTCTCTCCACTTGTACCGCTCGCCACCAGTTCCCTCAGGCGGCGGTATTCATCCATGGCTTGTTCGGTCAGGCGCACCGTCAGGCGGCCCGGGTTGCGCAGGTCCACGGCCGTCAGGTCCCGCGACAGGATCTCGCCCACATCATCGAGCGCCAGAACCCGGTCGAAGGCACTGCGCGCGCCGGCTTCCGGCAACAGGATCCGCGTGTGGTTGGTCAGAACCACGTCCCAACGCCGCTCCCCCATCCGCACCAGCCCGTGCACCCGGTCGCCAAGCGGACGCGACGCGTCGATCAGGTCCAGCGCCTCCGGCACGGCGAGGTTGGCCCCCTCGCCCGCCAACAACGGCAGCGGTCCCTCAAGCTCGCGTTCACCGAAGCCCGCGATGAACGACCCTTCTTCGTCGATGATCGACAGGCCTTCATGGGTCAACCAAAGGGCCGCCGGACGGCGTTCGTCGATGCGTACGGCGAGGTATCCGCCGGTCTGGATGCGGAGATCTGCACTGCGCACGGCAGGCAAAGCCTCCAGCCGTCCGCGCAATTCGTCGAGGTCGAGATCGAAAGACGACATCGGCAGGTCAAGCGCGAGGGACGCCCGCACCTCCTCGGTCACGTCTTCGCTCGCGCCGTCGATACCCAGAACGTTCACCCGGAACTCGGGGCGGTTCTCGATCTCGCGGCGGATCTCGTAGGCGGTCTCGAACAGGCTGGCCACCCGCTCTTCGTCGCTCAGATACCAGCTGATCGCCGCAAGGATCAGGAACAACGGCGCCCCGATGTTCAGCGCACTGCGGAACACCGGCGTGAGCCAGAGACGCTGCACCCGGTAGCTGAGCCGGGACGGCGCCGGATCATGGGGCACAGCCGGGCGCGCAGGAACGGAGGATCGGCGGGCAATCAGCGGACGCGTGCCCTCGCGCGCACTCAACGGTTGCATGACGCATCCTCCACCAACCAGCGGCACAAGGCGCCGAAGCTCATGCCCTTCGCCTCGGCCTGCTCCGGCGTCAGCGATGTGGGCGTCATGCCGGGCTGCGTGTTGGTTTCCAGCACGATCAGCCCGTCGAGGCCCCTGCCCTCGTCCCAGCGGAAATCCGTGCGGCTTACGCCCCGGCACCCCAGCGCAGTATGGGCGCGGGTGGACATCTCCATGCAGGCATCGAAAATCTCGGCCGGCACATTCGCTGGCACTTCATGGCGCGACCCGCCGGGCTTGTACTTCGCGTCGTAGTCGTACCAGCCATCGGTGATGATGTCGGTGACGGTCAGCGCGCCAGGATCATCCGGCCCGTCACCGAGCACGGAACAGGTCAGCTCCCGGCCCGGCGCGAATTGCTCAACGAGCACATGCTCGGGCATGTCGTCGGAAAGCTGCGGCGGGCCGTTGGCGGCCTCGTGCACCAGGTAAACGCCGACCGAGGACCCCTCGTTGTTCGGCTTCACGACGTAGGGCGGCTCCATTACGTGACGGGCCGACACTTCGGATTTGCAGCGAATGACGCTGTCGGCGACCGGCAGACCATGGCGGCGATAGACGTCCTTGGCGCGGGTCTTGTCCATGGCGAGGGCCGAGGCCAGCACGCCCGAGTGGGTGTAGGGAATGCGCATCCATTCCAGTAGACCCTGGACGCAGCCGTCTTCACCCCAGCGGCCGTGCAGCGCGTTGAACACCACGTCGGGCGCCGCCGCGCGCAGCATCGCGCACAGGTCTTCGCCGGACCCGAAGGGACCGGGATCGAGTTCGATCACGTCAAAACCTTCACCGCGCAACGCTTCGGCGCACCCTGCTCCGGTGCTCAGCGACACCTCGCGCTCAGCCGAGGGGCCACCCATCAAAACGACGACGCGGGAGGGGAGGCTGCTCTGCCCTGCCACCGCCTGGTCCTCAATCTGCCCTGCGGATACGTGCCCGAAGGGTCGGTTATGCCCGCGGTTGATGCGGGCCCTTGCTTTTCATTGGTCCTGCGCCGGTTTGCCCACGCGCATGATTTCCCACTCTAATTCGATGCCTTGGGTCTCGTATACCCTTTTTCTGACCTCTTCTCCCAATCCCTCCAGATCTGCGGCAGTTGCGCCACCCCTGTTGACGAGGAAGTTGGAATGCATCTCCGACATCTGCGCCCCGCCGCGCGTGGCACCCCGCATCCCGGCTTCGTCGATGACCTTCCACGCCTTCAGGTCGTGCACGTCGTCGGCCTTGCCGGTCGAGGAAAATCCGGCCGGATTGCGGAAGGTCGAGCCTGCGGTCAGCTCCTTCGTGGGCTGGGTCGCGTCGCGCTTGGCGAGTTGCTCGTCCATCCGGGCATGAAGCGCCTCGGGGTCACCGCGTTCGCCACGCAGGGTGACGGAGGTGATGACCGCGCCACCGGGAAGGTCCGTCTGGCGATAGGCGAAGGCAATATCGTCGGGGCCAAGCGTCACCTTCGACCCATTCCGCAAGACCGCTTCGGCGCTGACGAAGTGATCGGCCACGTAGGAGCCGTAGCAGCCCGCGTTCATCTTCAGCGCGCCGCCGAGCGATCCGGGGATCGTGCGCAGGAACGTGAGGTCCACTCCGGCATCCGCCGCCGCTTTCGCCACGCGGGAATCCAGTGCGGCGGCCCCGGCGGTCAGCGTGTCGCCCTCCACCGTCACCTCCATGAACGGACGGCCAAGCTTGACCGTGACACCCGGCAGGCCGCCATCCCGCACGATCAGGTTCGACCCCACGCCCATCGGGAAGACCGGCACATCCGGATCGAGCGCCCCAAGAAAATCCGCAAGATCGTCCACGTCGGCGGGCTGAAACAGCCAGTCCGCCGGTCCACCGACGCGCAGCCAGGTCAGGCCCGACAGGTCCCTGTCCGGCGTCAGCCGTCCGCGCACTTCGGGCAGATCGTGTGTCATTCCACCTTTGCCCGCGCCGCAACGCCGCGCCCGACCAGTCCGAGCGCGCCAGCCACGATCGCGCAACCCGCGAAGGGCACCAGCATGCCGTAAACCATCAGGATTGCATCGTAACTGTGACCATGCGCATCGGACCACAGGATGGCCGCCGCGATCACGATTGCGCTGGCCGACCAGAGGGCCAGCACCAGCCGACGCGATCCGATGCGGGCCGTCATGTATCCAGCTGCCATGCCGGCGAGGATCGAGAACCCGATGAACAGCACCAGCGTATCCATCAATGCGCCTCGTCTTCCGTGCGCTGAGGGGCGATCACACCGCGAATGCGTTGGCCGAGGCGGATCAGCGGCCAGCGCAGAACGGACGCGCCTGCCAGAAGCAGCACGATCCCCCAGAACGGGCCGGTCTGGTAGGTCACGAACCCCAGAAGCGGAATGCCGGTGATGACCAGCGCCCAGGCTGCGGGAATGTGGAACCGGCGCGGCCCCATGCCAGCGGCACAGGCGGCCAGCGCCCAGAGACAGGCGAGGATCAGCGAAACCGGCATCAGACGGCCCTCCCGGTCAGACGTTTGACGAAATAGATCAACGGGTTGCGGAACATCGAGCCGACGGCGAACAGGAACAGCCCCACCCAGACGAAGCCATGGCTGACCCCGATGTAGACCAGCAACGGCACGGCCAGCACCAGGAGCGCGATCCCCGGTGGGAATTGCATCCGATACGGCAGCATCGCGGTGATGGCCGAGGCCAGCACCCAGACGCTCGCCAGTATCAATGCAGGGCTGATCATCCGCCAACCACCTTCTTGTCCAGATCCTTCAGCCGCTCGGGCAGACCGTTGGCCCAAGCGCTGATCGTGCCCGCACCGAGACAGACGACCATGTCGCCGGGCCGGGCCTGTTCGCGCACAAGCCGTTCCAGATCATCTTCGTCGATTATGGCACGGGCATGGCGGTGTCCGTGGCGGATCATGCCAGCGACGAGGTCATCGCGCGAGGCGCCTTCGATCGGGTCTTCACCGGCGGCATAGACCTCGGCGATGGCGACCACGTCGGCCTCGCTGAAACAGCCGCAGAAATCCTCGAACAGTGAATGCAGGCGCGAATAGCGGTGCGGCTGGTGGACCGCGATGACACGGCCCTCGCTTGCCTGCCGCGCGGCCTTCAGGACCGCGGCGATTTCAACAGGGTGGTGCCCGTAATCGTCGATCACCGTGATCCCGCCGACCTCGCCCACCTTGGTGAAGCGGCGGTTCACGCCCTTGAAGCCCGCCAGCGCCTCTCGAATCTCGCCGGCCTTCATGCCGAGGTGCCGCGCCACCGCGACGGCCGCCAAGGCGTTGGAGACGTTGTGGTTGCCGGGCATCGGCAGGGTGCAGCCTTCGATCACCAGACCGTCACTGGCCAGCGCGATATCGAAATGCGCCACGCCCGCCTTGTAGGTCAGGTTCATGGCCCGCACATCCGCCTGGGCGTTGAAGCCGAACGTCACCACGCGGCGGTCGGTGATCTTGCCCACCAGCGTCTGCACGTCCGGATCATCGGTGCAGCAGACGGCGATTCCGTAAAACGGGATGTTGGAGACGAAATCGAGGAAGCCCTGATGAAGCTTCTCCTCGGTGCCCCAATGCTCCATGTGCTCGGGGTCGATGTTGGTCACGATGGCAATCGTCGCAGGCAGGCGGTTGAAGGTGCCGTCGCTCTCGTCGGCCTCGACCACCATCCACTCGCCCTGCCCCACCCGCGCGTTGGAGCCATAGGCATGGATGATCCCGCCGTTGATGACTGTCGGATCCACACCGCCATGATCCAGCAGCGTGGCGACCAGCGTGGTCGTCGTCGTCTTGCCATGCGTCCCAGCCACAGCGATGTTCGACCGCAGACGCATCAACTCGGCCAGCATCTCGGCCCGGCGCACGACCGGAAGGCCGCGCAGGCGCGCCGCATCCAGTTCGGCGTTGCCCGGTTTGATGGCGGACGAAATCACCACGACCTCGGCATTTTCGAGGTTCTCGGCCTTCTGGCCGATGAAGATCTGCGCCCCCAGGTCCCGCAGGCGTTCGGTGATCTTCGACGGTTTCAGGTCCGACCCCTGCACCTGGTAGCCATGGTTCAGCAGCACCTCGGCGATGCCGGACATTCCGATCCCGCCGATGCCCACGAAGTGGATCGGCCCCAGTTGCGTCGGGAGTTTCGTGGCAGCAGCGTTCATGATGTCGTCCCCTCTTCAGCCCGGTCATCGGCCAGTTTCTCGACAAGCGCAACCAGCCTTTCCGTGGCGTCGGGCTTTCCGACCGACAGCGCCGCGAGCGACATCTGCGTCGCAGCCTCGGGTTGCGTCAGGATCGAGAGGATCATCTCGGCCAGCGACTCCGGTGTCAGCTTGCTTTCCGGCATCAGCACAGCGGCTCCGGCATCGACAGGACCGCGCGCATTCGCCGTCTGTTCATCCCGCACGGCGATGGCCAAAGGCACGTAGATCGCGGGCCGCCCGACGACGCAGATATCGGCCACCGAGGACGCGCCCGAGCGGCAGATCACAAGCTGCGCCTCGGCCAGCCGCGTCGGCATGTCGTGCAGGAAGGTCTCGACCTCGGCCCGCAAACCCATCGCGTCATAGGCTTCGCTCACGCGCGCAACGTCTTCCTCTCGCGCCTGCTGGCTGATCCGCAGATGTTGACGGATCTCGTCCGGCAAAAGCGCCACGGCGGCGGGGACCACGTCCGACAGGATGCGCGCACCCTGGCTGCCGCCAAAGACCAGCAGGCTCATCGGCCAGTCGCCCGGCGGCGTGTAGGGCGCCCCTGCCCGCTCCACGATGGCCGCGCGAACGGGGTTGCCGGTGTTCTGCGCGTTCGCGCCCTCCGGCACCTCGGTCGGCCACGTGCCGCAGGCAACATAGGCCACGCGCTTGGCGAACAGGCGGTTCACCCGCCCCAGCACGCCGTTCTGTTCATGCAGCATCCGGGGCCGCCCGGTGACGACCGCCGCCGCCATCGCGGGGATCGTCGGGTAGCCGCCGAAACCGACGACGACGTCGGGCGTCTCGCGCCACATCCGCCAGCTTGCCGAAACGACTCCGCCGAAAATCCGGAACGGCACCGCAAGCTTCGCCAGGACACCGCCCCGCGTGAACGTGGCACTCGACACCTGCCGGATTTCCACCGCGTGGGAGAACCCACCGACATAGCGCGCACCCCGGGCATCGGTCGACAGCGTCACCCGCCAACCCTTGCGCAGCATCACCTCCGACAGCGCCTGCGCCGGGAACATGTGCCCGCCGGTGCCGCCTGCCGCGATGATGAGGTGCTTCTTTCCCATGCCCTAGCGCGATCTCGTCAGAAGATGGTCGGCAATGTCGCCCTGCGGACGGGTCCGCGTAAAGACCAGAAGCATGCCGACGGCGATTCCCGTCGCGATCAGGGACGACCCGCCGTAGCTCACGAACGGCAGCGTCATGCCTTTCGCGGGCAGCAGCCGCACGGCCACGCCCATGTTGATGAAGGCTTGCAGCGCCAGAAGGCTGACCAGGCCCGTGCCCGCCAGCCTAGCGAACGGGTCTCGCTCCTTCATCAGGCGGAAGTAGCTGCGCAGGGCGATGGTCAGGAACAGCGCGATGATGACGGCGACCAGGACGAAGCCGTATTCCTCTGCCGCCACCGCGATGATGAAATCGGTATGGGCGTCCGGCAACGTCCACTTGACGGAACCTTCGCCAAGCCCGGTCCCGAACAACCCGCCCTCGCGGATCGCATCGGTCGCGAAGCCAAGCTGCGTGTTCTCGCCCACCTCGTCGCTGAGGAAGCCGTCGATCCGGCGCTGGAAATGCTCCGATGAGTTGTAGGCCAGCACGCCCACCGACGCGACGACACCGGCCAGGATCATCAGGATCAGCATCGGCGCCCCGGCGACGAAATAGATCACGCCCCACGCGAAGATGATCAGCGCCGCCTGCCCGAAATCCGGTTGCAGGGCGAGAAAGCCCACGATCATCACCGTCACGAACAGTGACACGGATTTGCCCGGCGGACCCGCAACCTCCTGGCTCGCCGCCATCATCCAGGCGGTGAAGACGACGAAGACGGGCTTGAGGAATTCCGACGGCTGCAACGACGCGAAGCCGAGCGAATACCACCGCGTTGCGCCCATCCCGTAATCGGTGCCGAAAACCGGCAGCAGCGCCACGGCGGCGACCGCAAGGAAGAACCCGATCACACCCCAGCGCCGGACACTTGTGGGCGACATCATCGACACGAGGACCATGACGCTCAGCGCAAGACCCCCGAAGGCAGCCTGCCGGATCACGTAGTAGAAAGGCTCGTGCCCGTTGCGTTCGGCCAAGGGCGGCGAGGCCGCGAAGCCAAGGAGGATGCCGATCGCGAAGAGGCCGAAGATGCAGCCGAGCGTCACCCGGTCGATCGTGCTCCACCACCGCGGAATCACCGCGTCGCCCGTGTGCACGATTACCGTGCCATGCGCCATTTCCGTCATGGATCGCCTGCCTTGCCCATGCGGTGTTCGTCACCGCGTTTTCTGCTCGATGCCCGGGTTGTCCCGGGTCTATCCGATCAGTTTAACCTGAAAAGGCAGGGCTGACCAGCGAAACTCTGCGGGCCAAAGCCGCCGGGTCACGGCTTCAGCGCCTCGACCCGTGCGATGAAATCCGCGCCCCGCGCCTCGAAACTGTCGTATTGATCGAAACTGGCCGCCGCCGGTGCGAGCAGGACGGTCTCGCCCGCCTCGGCCTCAGCGGCGGCGCGGGCCACCGCCGTCGCCATGTCGCCGCAGACCTCGCTCGGAATATCCCCCAACTTCACTGCGAAGGCCTCGGCCTCGCGCCCGATCACGTAGGCCTTCACGACGGAATTCGCCGCCTCCCACAGCCCATCGAGCCCGCCTTCCTTCTCCAGCCCGCCGCAGATCCAGCGAATGCGCTTGAACGCGCCCAAGGCCTTCGCAGCCGCATCCACGTTCGTGGCTTTGCTGTCATTGACGAAGCTCACGCCATTGATCTCCGCCACCCGCTGCGAGCGGTGCGGCAGCCCCTCGAAGCTCTGGAACGCCTCCTCGATCACCCTTGGCGCCAGCCCGAGCGCGCGCGCCACGCCGTAGGCACAGGCCGCGTTCTGATGGTTATGCGCCCCCGGCAGCCCCGGAACCCCGCGCAGGTCGATCGAGGCCACCTGCCGACCTTTGCGCATCTCGCTCAGCCAGCCCTTGCGCGTCGACAGCTCCCACCCCGGCGCATCGCCGATCCTGCCCGAGCGCACGCGGATCACGCGCGGATCGCCGGGCCCCTCGCTCAACTGCCCCGCCAGGTAGGCCCCTTCCGGTTCGTCCACACCGATGATCGCCCGCTCCGGCCCGCCTTCCGCGAACAGCCGCCGCTTGGCCGCGAAATAGCCGCCCATCCCGCCATGCCGGTCCAGATGATCGGGGCTGAGGTTGGTGAACACCGCGATATCCGGCGTCAGCGCCCGCGCAAGGTCCGTCTGGTAGGAGGACAATTCGAGCACCACCACGCCGCCATCGCCGGGCGGGTCGATGTCCAGCACGCCGCGCCCGATATTGCCCGCCAGCTGGCACTCCATGCCCGCCGCGCGCAACACGTGGGCGATCAGCGCCGAGGTGGTGGATTTCCCGTTCGACCCGGTGACCGCCACCACCTTCGGCGGGCTGTCGAGGTGATCCCATTCCGATGTGGCAAGCGAGCGGAAGAACAGGCCGATATCGTTGTCCACCGGCACACCCGCCGCGATGGCCGCTGCAATCGCGCGGTGCGGTGCGGGGTAGAGATGCGGGATCCCCGGCGACGTCACGAGGCAGGCGACATCGTCGAACGCCCCCGCCTTCATCGGGTCGCGCAGCGCAAACCCCTCCTCCTCGGCGCGCGCGCGCCCGGCTTCCCCGTCGTCCCAGCACAAGGCCTCCGCCCCGCCCGCCCTGAGCGCGCGTGCCGCCGCAAGACCCGAACGTCCCAGCCCCAGCACAAGAACCTTCGCCCCTTCGAAACCAATGACCGGGATCATCCGACATCCTCCTTGACCAGCCGATGCCCGGCCACATGCCGATTATTCACACGCAATTCGATCTGGGTGAAGAGGATCGAGAGGATGTGCATCTCGATATGCAACGCCCCGTTCGGCCCTTCGACCACGGCCTCGACAAACGGCCGCGCCTCATCCAGGGCGAGCGTTTCCATGCTGCGTGCCACCTCGACGCCATTCACGTAGATCGCTGCGCCATTGAACCAGGTGTTCACGCAGGCAATGGCCTGTCCGTCGTCCTCGGCTCTGACCCACTTGTCGAACAATCCCATTTCTGCATTCCCGGCCCATCACTGCATCCTCGGAAGCTCAGCCGCATGGCGGGCCCCGCCCTTCTTTGTTCCATGAAAATGCCCCCCGGAGGGTCCGCATTCTCAGCATGCGCGAACGCTGGTTTCCCTGGTGCAGAACCCGCCTGCCACGCCAGACAACGCACGGGCGGGACGGCGTATCCGTCGCAACTTGCCTAAGGGCGCGGCGCTCACCGCAGCTTCAGCGTCGCCAGCCCGACCAAGGCAAGGATCAGCGAGATGATCCAGAACCGGATCACGATCTGCGGTTCGGCCCATCCGCGTTTCTCGTAATGGTGATGGATCGGCGCCATCAGGAACACCCGTTTGCCGGTCGCCTTGAAGTAGACCACCTGTACGATGACCGAGACCGCCTCGGCCACGAACAGACCGCCGACGATGGCCAGGACGATCTCGTGCTTGGTGGCGACCGCAATCGCGCCGAGCGCCCCGCCGAGGGCCAGAGACCCCGTGTCGCCCATGAACACCGCCGCAGGCGGCGCGTTGTACCACAGGAACCCGAGACCGCCGCCGATCAGCCCCGCGGTGAAGATCAGCAATTCGCCGGTGCCGGGCACGTAATGCACATCGAGGTATTCGGTAAAATCGACCCGGCCCACGGCATAGGCGATCACACCCAGGGTACCCGCCGCGATCATCACCGGCATGATCGCCAGCCCGTCGAGTCCATCGGTCAGGTTCACCGCGTTGGCCGAGCCGACGATCACGATCATCGCGAAGGGAATGAACAGCCAGCCCATGTTCAGAAGTACGTCCTTGAAGACCGGCAGGGCCAATTGGTTGGACAATTCCGCCGGGTGCAGCTGTGCCGCCACAAGCGCCGCCGCGCAGGCAATCGCGAACCCCGCCGCCAGACGCACCTTTCCGGGCACGCCGGCGGTCGTGTTGCGGCTGACTTTCGCCCAATCGTCGGCAAATCCGATGACACCGAAACTGACGGTTACACCCAGCACAAGCCAGACGTAGGGATTGTCGAGCCGCGCCCAAAGCAGCGTCGACAACGTGAGCGCTGCAAGGATCAGCAATCCCCCCATCGTCGGCGTTCCTGCCTTCGTCTGACGGTGACTTTCCGGGCCGTCCTCGCGGATCGGCTGGCCGTGCTGGTATTTCCGGCGCAGCAGGTTGATCAGGGGCCGCCCGAAGATGAACCCGAAGACCAGCGCCGTGAAGAACGAACATCCGGCCCGGAAGGTGATGTAACGGAACAGATTGAAAAAGCCGCCACCGTCCGACAGGTCACTCAACCAATACAACATCTAGCGGTTCCTCACCCTCTTCCCTCAATCGACTGCCCGAGTTTGCGCAGCGCGTCAACCACGAGGGACACCTTCGACCCCTTGGAACCCTTGACCAGAACCACGTCTCCCGGTCGCAGGTTTCGGGCAATGATCGGGCACATTTCCTGCGCCGTTTCCGTGTGTTGGCCCCGTTTCGCCCCCGGAAGGGCCTCGTGCAGATGCTCCATCAGCGGCCCGCTGGTGTGGACCACGTCGATCACCTCCATCGCGGGCAGATCGGCGATTTCCGCATGCATGACCTCGGCCTCCGGCCCCAGTTCCAGCATGTCGCCCAGAACCGCGACGCGGCGTCCGCCCCGGGGCGGCGTGATCCCGGCCAGAACCTCCAGCCCCGCCGCCAGCGAGGTCGGATTGGCGTTGAACGCATCGTCGATCAACTCGATGGCGATATCGTCGGTCTTGCTCAGGCAGATGCGTTCGCGCTGACCGCGTCCCGCGACGGGTTGCCATTGCGACAGCGCCATGGTGGCCTGCGTCAGGTCAGCCCCCGCGGCCGCAACCGTCAGCATGACGCCCACGGCGTTGCTGGCATAATGCCGCCCGGCGACGGACAGCTTGGCCAGCCGCATGCCGTCCGGGGTCGAAACACGCAGAACCGTGGTCTCGTCCGACACGATCACATCGCTGAGCCGCAGGTCCGCACCATCCCTTTCGCCGAAAGTCACGACCTCCGCCGCGTCGCGGGCCGCCGCCTCCAGCAGAATGTCGCGTGTCTCGACGTCGAGCGGCACGACGGCGACGCCGCCGGGCTCCAGCCCCTCGAAGATCGACGCCTTCTCCGCCGCGATCGCTTCCATCGAGCCCAGGTTTTCCAGATGCGCCGCGGCAATCGTGGTGATCATCGCCACGTGGGGCCGCGCCATCCGGGTCAGCGGCGCGATCTCGCCCGCGTGGTTCATGCCGATCTCGATGATCGCGAAGTCGGTGTCCGCCGGCATCCGCGCCAGCGTCAGGGGTACACCCCAATGGTTGTTGTAACTGGCAACGGCGGCATGGATCCTTCCCTGCCCGGCCAGAGCCTGCCGCAGCATCTCCTTCGCGGTGGTCTTGCCGACCGACCCGGTCACGGCGATGACCTTCGCCTCCGTCCGTGCCCGCGCCGCGATGCCCAGGCGTTCCAGCGCGGGCAGAACCGCGTCCACGATCAGGCATTTGGCCGGGTCCACGCCGTCGGGCACATGGGACACCATCGCCGCCGCCGCCCGTTTCTCCAGCGCCTGCGCGACGAACTCGTGCCCGTCCCGCGCCGCCGCCAACGCCACAAACAGATCACCGGGCTGCAGGGTGCGGGTGTCGATGGAGACGCCCTCCGCCACCCAGTCCGTTGCAACCTTGCCGCCCGTGGCCTCCGCCGCCTCCGCTGCCGTCCACAGGCTCATACCAGTCCCTCCAGCGCGGCGACGGCGACCGAGGCCTGTTCAACGTCATCGAACGGATAGACCACGTCGCCGACCTGCTGGCCGGTCTCGTGCCCCTTGCCGGCAATCAGCAGCGCATCGCCCGGCTCCAGCATGTCGACGCCGCGCAGGATCGCCTCCGCGCGGTCGCCCACCTCGTTGGCCTCGGGGCATCCCGCCAGAATTTCCATGCGGATCATCGCCGGATCTTCGCTGCGCGGGTTGTCGTCGGTCACGATGCACACATCCGCATGCTCCGCCGCCGCCTTGCCCATCAGCGGGCGCTTGCCCCGGTCGCGGTCGCCTCCCGCCCCGAAGACGACGATCAGACGCCCAAGCACATGCGGGCGCAGCGCCTTGAGCGCGACTTCGAGCGAGTCGGGCGTATGCGAGTAATCCACGTAGATCGGCGCACCGTGGCCCCGCCGCGCGGCCAGTTGCATCCGCCCCCGAACGCCTTCGAGCTTCGACAGAACGCCGAAGACGTCATCGGGGTTCTCGCCCCCGGCGATCACCAATCCCGCCGCTGTCAGCACGTTCATCGCCTGGAAGGCGCCGATCAGGTCCAGACGCGTCTGCCGCGCCTCCCCCTGCCAGCGGAACAGCACGTCCTGCCCGGTCTCGTCGATCCGCCGCCCCGTGATCTTCAGCGCCGCATCCGTGTAATGCGCCACACCCAGAACCTCGATGCCCCGCGCAGCACAGGCTTCGGCCACGCGCGGCCCGTGCGGGTCGTCCAGGTTGACGACGGCCACCCCGTCCTCGGGCAGAAGATCGTTGAAAAGCCGCAACTTGGCCTGGAAATACGTCTCCATGTCGCCATGGTAATCGAGGTGATCCTGCGTCAGGTTGGTGAAGGCCGCCGCCGCCAGCCGCACGCCGTCCATCCGCTTCTGGTCAAGCCCGTGGGACGAGGCCTCCATCGCCGCATGGGTGACCCCATTCGCCGCCATCTCGGCCAGCACCCGGTGCAGCGTGACCGGCTCGGGCGTGGTGTGGATACCGGGTGCCGCGAAGGCCCCCTCCACACCGGTCGTTCCGATGTTGACCGCCGCGCGCCCCAGCGCCTCCCAGATCTGCCGGGTGAAGCTGGCGACCGAGGTCTTGCCGTTCGTCCCCGTCACCGCGACCATCGTTTCGGGCTGAGCGCCGAAGAACAGCGCCGCCGCATGGGCCAGCGCCGCCGCCGGGTCTTCGACCACGACCAGCGCCGCGTCCGATGCGGCCAGCTCCTCCCTGGCGATGGCGGCGCCCTCGCGGTCAGTCAGAACCGCGCCTGCGCCCATCCGCAAGGCATATTGGATGAATTCGCCGCCATGCACCCGCGTGCCGGGCAAAGCCGCGAAAAGATTGCCCTTTTCGACCTTTCGGGAATCCAGGACGACGCCGTTCACGGCAACGTCCTCACCCCTCGGGGTCAGGCCAAGTTCGGAAAGTCTCTTTGCGGCCATCGCCCCTGCCCCGCGGCTTTCTGTGGTCCCGCTGCTTCAGCCGCGACCGGATTCCACGGTTTGGGCAGCGCTCATTGTGAGGCGTTGGATAGCTGCAAACCGATGGGATGTTCAATGTCGGGCCGCAGCCCCAGAAGCGGCGCGGTACGGCGGATGATCTCGGCCGCGACGGGCACCGCCGTCCAGCCCGCGGTGCGCCGCGGTTCCGGACCGCTGAGCTCGGCGGCTTCCTGCAACGTCACGATCAGCACGTATTGCGGATCGTCCATCGGGAAGGCGCTGGCGAAGGTATTGAGGTTGCGATCCTCGTAATACCCGCCATTCGGGCGCGGAAGGTCGGCAGTGCCGGTCTTGCCGCCCACGCTATAGCCCTCGACCTCGCCGAAACTCGCGGTGCCTTCGGTCACGACGGCCCGCAGCAGCGCCCGCATGGCGACACTTGTGGCCTCGGATATGATCCGTTCGCCGTTCTGGGGCGTCTCGCGTCGGACAAGCGTTGGCGTGATCTCCGTGCCACCGTTCACGATGGTGGAATAGGCGGCGGCCAGATGCAGCGGGCTTGTGGATACGCCATGGCCATAGCTGATCGTCATCGTCGCCAGCTCGCCCCAGCGCGGCGGGGTCAGCGGGCGGCCCGAAGGTGCTTCGACCAGTTCCACATTCGTCGGCTCCAGAAGGTTCAGCGACGCCAGGAAATTCTCCTGCCGCGCCGCGCCGATCACCCGCGCAATCCGCGCCGTGCCGATATTGGACGAATGGATCAGGACGTCGGCCATCGATTGCTCGGGCCCGTAGTTCGAGAAATCGCGGATCGCAAACCCCGCCATCCGCAACGGGCCGGTCGTGTCGATCATGTCGGAGGGGCTGAACAGGTCCAGCTCCAGCGCCTGCGCGATCGTGAAGGTTTTGAAAACACTTCCCAATTCGTAGACGCCCTGCACCGCGCGGTTGAACAGCGGACTATCGGCCTGGTCCCCTTCCAGCAGCGGCCGGGGCCGCGCATTGGGGTCGAAATCAGGCAGGCTCGCCATCGAGATGACTTCGCCGGTATGCACGTCCATCAGAACCGCCGCCGCCCCGCGCGCATTCATCAGCGCCATGCCACCGGCCAGAACTTCTTCGACAGCCGATTGCACCGTCAGATCCAGCGACAGCATCAGCGGCTCTACCCGCGCCGGATCGCGCAATTCCTCGTCGAAATGCGCCTCGATGCCCGCAACGCCGATCACCTCGGCGGCATTCACGGCCTCTTCGCCGAAGCTCGCGCCGCCCAGGATATGGGACGCGATCGACCCGTTGGGATAAAGCCGCATCTCGCGCGGCCCGAAGAGAAGCCCGGGCGAGCCGATGTCATGGACCATCTGCTCCTGCTCGGGCGAGATATAGCGGCGCAGCCAGATGAACCGGCTGTCCCCGGTAAACCGGCGATAGAGGTCATCGGCATCCATCTCGGGGAAAATCGCGGCCAGCCCGTCCGCGACCCGACGCGGATAGATGATGTCCTGCGGATGCGCATAAAGCGCGTTCGTAGCGAAGTTCGTGGCCAGTAGCCGCCCGTGCCGGTCCGTGATGTCGGCGCGCGTGTTCAGGATCGTCGGACCCTGGCTCAGGATGCGTGGCTCTGACGGCTCCGAAGTCGCGAGCGCGGCCATCTTGTAGCCCACCGCACCGAAGGCCGCGACGAAGACGAAGGCCACCAGCAGCAGGCGGCTTTCGGCCCGAAGGCGCAGCCGGTCACGCTGTGCCTCGTGGCGCAGGCGCAGGTTCTCTTTTTCAACGTTATCAGGGTTTTCGCCGCGGGCGCGGGCATCCAGAATGCGGGTCAACGGACGCAGGGGAATACGCAGGCTCATAGCGGTTCGATCTCCCCTTCCGGCAGCGACGAAGTGCCCTGCAGGATCTCTGGCTCGATGATCTCGGGTTCGGGAAGCGGGAACGGGATCTGTGCCACGTCTCCGAATTGATCCGGTGCCAGCGGCAACAGGCGAAGCCGCTCGAAATTGAACAGCGCAAGTTCGCGCAGACGGTCGGGCCGGTTCAGATAGGCCCACTCGGCGCGCAACACGCCAAGCCGCTCGTGTTCCGCCGCGATCTGGCGTTGCAGGCGTTCGACCTGCCTGTCCGCCATCTGGGTCTGGATGGTCTGGTGATAGGCCCAATATCCCAGCGCGATAACGATCAGGGCGGTAATAAGCGTCGTGAACCGCATCAGGAGAGCCTCACATCAGGCAAGCCGAGGGCGGCGGGATCAATAGCCTGTGCCGGCGCATCGGTGCGGGTGGCGATCCGCAGCTTGGCCGACCGGGCCCGCGGGTTGCGGTCGATTTCATCGTCCGTGGGCGGAATTGCCTTGCGCGGAGTAAGCTCGAATGCAGGCGTCTTTGCCGCCTCCTCGGGCGCATAGCGCGAGCCGCCGCCCCCGGTGCTGGACCGCTCGGTCATGAACCGCTTCACGATGCGGTCTTCCGAGGAATGGAACGTCACGACCGCAAGCTTGCCACCCGGCTTCAGGGCGCGTTCGGCGGCCATCAGGCCTTGCGCCAGCTGACCGAACTCATCGTTCACCGCGATGCGGATCGCCTGGAACGACCGCGTCGCGGGATGGCTCTGGCCCGGCTTCTTTCGCGGCAGGCACTTCTCCACGATCTCAGCAAGTTGCAGAGTGGTGTTAATGCGATACTTTAACCGCTCGGCGACGATGGCCTTTGCGATCCGGCGCGCCGCGCGTTCCTCGCCGTAGTGGAAGAGGATGTCGGCCAGAAGCGCCTCCGAAGCCTCGTTCACCAGGTCCTCGGCCGAGACACCGGCCTGCCCCATACGCATGTCCAGCGGCCCGTCCCGCAGGAACGAGAAGCCCCGCTGCGCCAGGTCCAGCTGCATCGAAGACACGCCAAGATCGAGCGCCACCCCGTCCAGCGGCTCACCCGCCAAGTCGTCGAGCTCCGAGAACGTGCCCGAAACAAGCCGAAGCCGGTCCCCGTAGGTCCCGGCCCAATCTGCTGCCATTTCGAAGGCCAAAGGATCGCGATCCACCCCAATCACCAGATCCGCCCCCCTATCCAGCAATCCACGGGCGTATCCACCAGCGCCGAAGGTTCCGTCCAGCCACACGCCAGAAATCGGTCCCACGTGCTCCAGAATGGCGTCGAGCAGTACGGGGATATGCGGGTTTTCGCTCATACGTCATCGCTGCTCACCGGGGTGGGTTTCGGCGGGTTCGCCAATGAGACGGGGTTGAAGAACTCCTTGCCTTCGCCAAGCTTCGCCAGCATCGCGGCCAGCCGGTCTTTCGAGGCTTCGCTGTCGGCAGGCTTGAGGATGTGGAACTTGGTGCCCTTGCCCTGGAACACGGCTTCGCCGTCGAGCGCCAGCTTCTCGCGCGCCGCACCGGGCAGGACGAAGCGGCCCGCATCATCCACCACGATCTCGTCGCAGAGAGAATAGAACAGGATTTCAAGGACTTCGCGTTCCGCCTCCCCCTCAGGCATGCCCTGGATCTTGGCGTCGAGCGCATCGTATGCGTCGCCCGACAGGCATTCGACGTAATCGTAATTGGGGTTGCCGTAGGCGATGTAGAGGCGCGGGGCGTCACCGGGTCCGCAGGCGGCGTCGGCGGCCTGAAGCGCGCGACGGAACTTGGCCGGGAGCGACACCCGGCCCTTCCCGTCGACCTTGACGGTGCTTGTTCCTGTAAAGCGCGCGTCCACGTGCTTGCTGCCTCATTATTGCCGCAAAGCGGCCGTAATTACTGTTCCCGAAATGGAAACGGCGGTTGAGGAAGCTGCCACTCCTCAACCGCCGCCCTCGTCCCATTTCTGGGGTGTCCGACTGCGCAAACTACCTGGGGGGATGTCTGCTCGCCTGCGCGCCGGATCTCTTTGTTCGGCGGAATGAGATGCCTGTATGAACCTGCCTATTTTTGTTTTTGGTTCAGGCCTTTGCGGCCCGTTGTTGTCTCGTCTGCCGATGAACAATGTGTCTCATGGGAGCTTCTCCCAATCAACACCTTTTTCTTCCACTTTGCCCCAATTTGTTGATTTCGACCCCATTCCAACACCGCATGTTGTGCCCTTATCCACAGCCTGAGCACCTGATATTGTGCTCAAATGGAGGAGAATCCCACAATATGGGGTCCCCGAGCGGTGGCGGAAGAAAATGGAGGCTGGTGGAAGTTTTTTACCGGGATTTCCCAGACCAGACTGTATGGTCTCTGTTTGTTCCCGTTTCAGGTGATTCGCATCACCTTGGAATGGCCCGGAGTCAGGCCATCCCACCGTCGATGAATCGCCGCGCCAGCGTCGCGTAGGCCTCGGCCATCGGGCTGTCACCGGCAGCGATGGGCGTGCCCGCGTCACCGGCCACGCGCGTCTCCAGGTCGATCGACAAGGTGCCGAGGAACGGCAGATCGGCCTGCGCCGCGGCATCGGCCACGCCACCCTGCCCGAAGATATGCGCCTCATGCCCGCAATTGGGGCAATGGAACGCGCCCATGTTCTCGATCAGGCCAAGGATCGGTGTTTTCAGGGACCGGAACATGTCCAGCGCCTTGCGCGCATCCAGCAGCGCCACGTCCTGCGGCGTCGACACGATGATCGCGCCGGTCACATCCGCCTTCTGGCAGAGCGTCATCGCCACGTCGCCCGTGCCCGGCGGCAGATCGACCAGCAGAACGTCCAGCTCGCCCCACTCCACCTGCGTCAGCATCTGTTGCAGCGCACCCATCAGCATCGGGCCGCGCCAGACCACCGCCTTGTCCTCGGGCAGCATGAAGCCGATGGACATCAGCGTCACGCCGTGCCCGTGCAGCGGGATGATCGTCTTGCCGTCGGGCGACGCCGGGCGCTTGTTCACCCCCATCATCCGAGGAACGCTTGGCCCATATATATCGGCATCGAGCAGCCCCACCTTGCGCCCCTGCCGCGCCAGCGCCACGGCGAGGTTGGTCGAGACCGTGGATTTCCCCACGCCCCCCTTGCCCGACCCGATCCCGATGATCCGCTTCACGCCCGAGGGTTTCATCGAGCCCTCTTGCGGCTTCATGTGGCCGCCGACCTTGAGGCTCGGCGGCGGGGTCTGCGGCGCGGCCGCTCCCTTCGCCGGGGCGGGCGCGGTCAGGGCCACCATCGCGCTGTCCACACCGTCCAGTCCCTGCACGACAGACTGCGCCGCATCGCGCACCGGGCCAAGCCCCTGCGCCGCTTCGGGCGTCGCCGCCTCGATGATGAAACTGACCTTGCCACCCTGCACCTGCACGGCGCGCACCATGTCACGGCTGACGAGGTCGCCACCGTCCGGCAGGGTGACCCCGCGCAAGGCCTGAAGGATCGTTTCACGTGTCTGCGGCATAGGAGAGGCCTCCGGTTCGGGTGTTTCCCCTCACATAGGAGGATTTTCGCGGAACCGCACCCCCAGCAGGACGCCGATCATCCCCACGATACCGCAGGCGCCGGCCAGGGTCAGGGCCGATCCGATTTCCCACAGGTCGGCAATTGCGCCGATCGTCAACGATCCGATGGCGACAGTGCCGAAGCCCACGACCACCCACAGGCTCATGACCCGCCCCCGCAGACCGTCCGGCAAACCGGTCTGGATCGCCGCCTGAAGGCTCACGCCGCACCACGTGGCGCAGAAGCCCGCAACGGCGGTTGCCGCCAGCGCCAGGGGCCACGTTGGGGCAAGCCCCATGGCCAGCGCCGCCACCTGCCCGGTCACCGCCGCCACCCAGACCGCCGGGGGAATTCGCGCGCCGGCCGCACCCACGCCCGCGGCCTTCATAAGGGCTGCAAGGACAGCCCCGGCCCCCGCCGCCCCAGTCAGAAAGCCCAACCCCGCCGCGCCGCGCCCATAGCCGCCATCGGCCAGCACCGGGAGAACCTCCAACGCGCCACGCACGACTGTGGCCAGGACCAGCGTGATCAACAGCGCCTGCCGGACGACCGGTGATCGCGACGCGTAAACGACGCCGTCCCGCAAGTCCTGCAGGAAGGGCGCGCGGGCCCGCACTTCCAGGTCACGCGGATGCAGCGCGGGCAGCACGGCCAGCATCGGAATGTAGCCCGCCGCTGCGATCCACAGGGCCGTGCCGCCGCCCGCCATGGCGATGATCCACCCGGCCAGAACCGGCGCGATCAGCCGCGCGATATTGAAGTTCAGCGCCGTGGCCGAAACGACATGCTGCACCATCTCCGCCGAGACCAGCCGCGGCCCCAGCGACATCCGGATCGGATGGTGGGCTGCCGAAACGATGCCGATGGAAACCGCCGCAAGGCTCAGACCCAAAGGGCCGACCTGCCCCGCCATGACGGCCAGAATGGCGAGGATCGCCGCCATCAGCGCGTTGGTCGCCAGCGCCGCCCGGCGAATGTCGATCCGGTCTGCCAGCACGCCGAAGAATGGCCCGGCAAACAGCGTCGGCATCAGGCTCAACGCGGCCACCAGCCCCACGACCTGGGCCGATCCGGTGCGCTCCCACGCGAGCCAGCCCAAGGTCACGCGCTGGATCCAGATCGCCTGAACCGCGAAGAACACGCCACCGAAGAACAAGCGGAACTGCCTATCCCGAAAGGCGCCACCGGCTATTAACATGCTGTTAACCCTACGTAATGTAACAGGAGTGTGTCATGCGCTCGCTGCATAGCAGCATTTCCACATCGTTGATTGTGCAACCGCAGCATTCCCTTACATTCACTCAGGACAGGGCAACGACCCAATCACCAACGCGGTCCAAGGACAAGGGGTCCGGGCCGCAGCAGATCGAATGAGAGAGTAGTTCAAATGGCATATGTATCGAGCAACCGCGCACAGAGCGAAACCCTTACCGGCCGCTTCGCAGCGCTGCGCGCCGACGCCGCCCAGGCCTACAGCAACTGGCGCGTCTACCGCACGACGCTGAACGAGCTCAACCAGCTCAGCGACCGCGAGATGGCCGACCTCGGCCTGCACCGCTCCATGGTGCGCCGCATCGCACTGGAAGCCGCCTACGGCAAGAACGCCTGAGGCGCACTCACGGAATACCATGCGTCTCTCCTCCCTTTTGGCGCATGGGATCGCGGACAGCCCTCTCCTCCCTTGGGTATGTCCGCACCAACACCGGCCCGGCAACGGGTCAACAAGATCGGTCCCTCTCCTCCCAATTAAGGGGCCGTGACCACCGGCAAAGCTCCTCCTCCTCCCTTTGGAGCGATGCCACCGGTTCCTTCCTCTCCTCCCTTGGAAGGAGCCAAGATAAGGCGGCGGTGATCCTCTCCTCCCTTGGATCACCGCCGTTCTTTCTTTTCAGGCTATAGTTTATGCGCGCGTATCCTTGGGTGAGCCCATCACCACGAAGGTCGTGATCGTCGCCACCTGCGGCAACGCCCCCAGCACATCGGTGTGGAATCGCTTGTAACTGGGCAGGTCCGCCACCTCGACACGCAGCAGGTATTCCACCGTGCCGGTGATGTTGTGGCACTCCCGCACCTCGTCCGCGCGGTCGATCGCCGCCTCGAAGGCCGTCTGGCTGGCCTTGGTATGAGTGCCCAGACCCACCGTGATATAGGCGATGAACCCGATCCCCAGCTTCGCCGGATCCATCACCGCGCGGTATCCCTTGATCACCCCGGCGCTTTCCAGCGCCTGCACACGGCGCAACGTGGCCGAGGGCGACAGCGCCACGCGTTCGGCAAGGTCGAGATTCGATACCCGCCCGTCGCGCGCCAGTTCTCGCAATATCTGCCGGTCTTTCTCGTCAATCTTCGTCATTTGTTGTGCAGATTAGCGCTACAGGTGCATCTTCGCAATTTCATTGACGCGAGAGCCGCGTAATCTTGCGCACATGACCTACGAATTGCTTTCCGGCCTCGTGATCTTTGCCTTCGCGGCCTCGATCACCCCCGGCCCCAACAACATCATGCTGATGGCCTCCGGCGTGAATTTCGGCCTCGCTCGGACGGTGCCGCACATGCTCGGCGTATCGCTCGGCCATGCCGCGATGACCCTGATTCTCGGGCTGGGGCTGGTGCAGGTGTTCGAGGTTATCCCGTGGCTGCGCACCGCGCTGACGGTCATCTCCGTCGCCTACCTGCTCTGGCTGGCGTGGAAAGTCGCAAACGCCGCGCCGCCGAAGGACGCCGACATCGACGCCCGGCCCCTGACCTTCCTGCAGGCGGCGGGCTTTCAATGGGTGAACCCCAAGGCCGTCTACATGTCGATCTACGCCCAGACGACCTATGCCCCGGAAGGGTCGGGATGGCAGGGCGCGCTGGCCGTGGCGGCGGTCTTCGCGCTGGTCAACCTGCCTTCGGTCGCCACATGGGCCTGGGGCGGCACGCAGATCCGGCGCTGGCTCAATGGGCCGGGCCGCCTGCGCGCCTTCAACTGGACCATGGCGGCGCTGCTCGTGCTGTCGCTCTACCCGATGCTGGTGCCCTCGTCCTGACCGGGCTTAACCGGACGGCGATATCGCCACACCGCTCGCGAACAGGGGGATCAGCGCCACGGGATCGAGCGACTCGTCCACCACCCCGTCGCGGTAGACATGCTGGAACAGCGCATCCGGCCCGGCCTCGTCGATCGAGTAGCGGAAACAGAACTCGCGCGGTGAATTTTCCCGCAATTCGCGCACCATCTCCGGGATCACGTCCTCGGAAACCGGCGTCAGCCCGCTCAGGTCGAACGGAAAACGATAGCCCTCCGCCTCCCAGACCGCCTGAAGCCCCTGGTTCTCGTAAGGAATGCACAGCGCGTCATCGACCCAGTTCAGGCGATACTGCTGCACTTCCATCGGCTCGTCCCAGACCGCGCTGGCGGTGTGCAGGATCACGTGGTCTGCGGCGAATTCCGAGTAGATCTCGGCCCAGGCGCAGGAATAGCGATCATCGGGATGGTAGCAGAGCGCCTGCTCGCGAAGGATCGCCTCCACCTCGGACCGGTTCAGAAGGTCCTGCGCGGCGGCAGGAGCGGCAAAAGCGCAGGCCGCGGCGATGGAAAGGGCGAGTCTGGGAAGGGGCATCGAGGTCTCCACTCTGTCTCGTAGAATGTGTCGCCGGAAAGGTAGGGGCGTTTGAACCCCGGGTCGAGAGATGGTTTACCCGACCCGGGCAGCGTTTCGGATCACTGTCCCGTGACAATCCGGACCGAGCCCTGTGACAGCGGCACCAGTACGATCGGGTCTTCGCTGTCCTGCCGCACGCCATCGGCGAAGACATGCTGCAAATATCCCCCATCCACGTTCGGATCGGGCGTGTAGCGGAAACAGGTCTTGGGCAGCACGCTCGGGGCCAGCAGCTCGATCAGGTCCTGGATCGCCTCCGGCCCTTGCGGGGTCTGGTCGCGCATGTCGAAGAAGAAGAACGGCGGCGACCCTCCGGTCAGGCCGATGATGCCGAAATCATCGTCGCGGATGCACAACGCCCCGTTGATCCAGACGCCTTCCTGTTCGACGACGCTCAGGTCACCCGGCGCGAAAGACGTGGCCAGGTGCCAGCGCGTGCCCTGCATCCCCAGCTCGCGGAACACCTCGACCCAACCGCAGGAGCCATCGGGCTGAAGGTAATAGCAGAATCCGTTGTCCTGAAGGATCGCTTCCAGCTGCGGCTGGTCGAGATACTCCTGCGCCTGCCCGGCACTGGGCAGCGCGGCAACAAATGCCAGCGCGGCAAGGAAACGTCTCATGGCCCCTCCAGATCGCGTCAATGAATGCGGCGAGCCTAGCGCCAAAGCCCCGCCCCGCAAACACAAACAGCGCTCAGAACGGCACGTCCCCGCCTTCGGACCCGGCGGCGACAAGGAACCGGCCCACCACGTGCTTGCTGCCCGCCTTGTCGAACTCGATTCCCAGCTTGTCGCCCTCGACGCTCATCACCTCGCCGTAGCCGAACTTCTGGTGGAACACCCGGTCGCCGATGTTGAAGGCGCTGACCGCCTCGGCGTCGATGGTCATGTTGCGCGCTTCCGAGGGCTGACGCATCGGCCGCTGGCTCTGGTTCGCCTGTAGGCGCCGCCAGCCGGGCGAGTTGTAGACATCCGCCTTCGACGCGCGATCATGCAGGTTCGACCCAGCCATGCTCTGCGTCACCGGGCTGGCCATGGCCGAGGCCGTGCCCTGGTGCCCATAAAGGCCCGAGGGCGTCAGCACCTCCACGTGTTCCTGCGGCAGCTCATCGATGAACCGGCTTGGCAACTGGCTCTGCCATTGCCCGTAGACCCGCCGGTTGCCCGCGAAGGAAATCGTGCAGACCTCCTCGGCCCGCGTGATGCCCACGTAAGCCAGCCGCCGCTCCTCTTCGAGGCCGGTCAACCCGCTTTCATCCATGCTGCGCTGGCTGGGAAACAGGCCATCCTCCCACCCCGGCAGGAACACCGCCGGGAATTCCAGACCCTTCGCGGCATGGAGCGTCATGATCGTGACCTTCGGCTCCTGATCGTCGCTCTCGTTGTCCATGATCAGGCTGACATGTTCGAGGAAGCCTTGCAGGTTCTCGAACGATTCCAGCGCCTTGACCAGTTCCTTGAGGTTCTCCAGCCGCCCCGGCGCCTCGGGCGTCTTGTCGTTCTGCCAATGCGCCGTGTAGCCGGATTCATCGAGGATGATCTCGGCCAGTTCGATGTGGCTGACACTGTCCGGCGCGCCGTCTTCCTGGATCAGGTCCTCCGCCGGCCCCACCTGCCGCAGCGGCCCGTGCAGCATCTGCCGCCACCGCGCGATGCCTTCGACCAGCGCGCCCAGTTCCTTGCCACCTTTGCCGCCGATGGCCTTGGTCTCGACACAGAGCCGCGCGCCCTCCAGCAGGCTCACCCCGTTCGACCGAGCCATCTTCTGGATCGTCTGCTGCGCCTTGTCGCCGAGGCCCCGCTTCGGCGTGTTCACGATCCGCTCGAAGGCAAGATCGTCCTCGGGCGTCACGACCACGCGGAAATAGGCCATCGCATCGCGGATTTCCATCCGCTCGTAGAACCGCGGCCCGCCGATCACCCGGTAGGGCATACCGATGGTCAGGAAGCGATCCTCGAAGGCGCGCATCTGGTGGGAGGCGCGGACGAGGATGGCGATGCTTTCCGGCCCGATCGGGTCCATCCCCCGCGTGCCCTGCCCCATCGCCTCGATCTCTTCGCCGACCCAGCGCGCTTCCTCGTCGCCGTCCCAATGACCGATCAGGCGCACCTTCTCGCCGTCCTCGCCATCGGTCCACAGCGTCTTGCCCAACCGCCCCTTGTTGCCCGCGATCACGCCGGAGGCGGCGGCAAGGATATGGCCCGTCGAGCGGTAGTTCTGCTCCAACCGCACGACCTTTGCGCCGGGAAAATCCTTTTCGAAGCGCAGGATGTTGCCCACCTCAGCCCCGCGCCAGCCGTAGATCGACTGGTCGTCGTCGCCCACGCAGCAGATGTTCTGGTGCCCCGCCGCCAGCAGCCGCAGCCAGAGGTACTGGGCCACGTTGGTATCCTGGTACTCGTCCACGAGGATGTAGCGGAACCAGCGCTGGTATTGCTTCAGAAGATCCTCGTTCTCCTGGAAGATCCGGATCATGTGCAACAGAAGATCGCCGAAATCGCAGGCATTCAGCTCGCGCAGGCGCTGCTGGTATTGCGCGTAAAGCTCCACGCCCCGGTGGTTGAAGGCGCCGTGGTCGGCGGCGGGCACCTTCTCGGGCGTCAGCGCGCGGTTCTTCCAGCCGTCGATGATCGAGCCGAGCGCGCGGGCGGGCCAGCGTTTCTCGTCGATATCGGCGGCGATGATCAGTTGCTTGAGCAGCCGGTTCTGATCGTCCGTGTCAAGAATCGTGAAGTTCGACTTCAGGTCCACCAGCTCCGCATGGCGGCGCAAGAGCTTCACGCAGATCGCGTGGAAGGTGCCGAGCCACGGCATCCCCTCCGCCGGTTGGCCCAGCAAGTGCCCCACCCTGTTCCGCATCTCGCGCGCGGCCTTGTTGGTGAAGGTCACCGCGAGAATGTCGTTCGGGCGCGCATGGCCCGTCGCCAGCAGATGCGCGATCCGCGCGGTCAGGGCGCGGGTCTTTCCGGTGCCGGCGCCCGCCAGCATCAGGACGGGGCCTTCGAGTTGTTCCACCGCCTCGCGCTGCGCGGGGTTCAGACCGTCCATGTAGGGCGTGGGCCGCGCGGCCATGGCGCGGGCGGCGAGCGAGGCGCCCGCGGCGGCCTCGAAGGCATCGGAATCGTCAAAACTGCTCATGGGCTGAGGATAGAGCGCGCCGCCCGGATTTTAAAGGTTTGTTCTTTGATTGTTCCGTCGCACTTGGGGGCGCTGCCCCCGTCGCCATACGGCGACTCCCCCGGAGTTTTTCCTGCAAGATGAAGGGGCGGGCGCAATTTTAGACAAATTCGATTGTCTTGCAGGGGTTTGTGGGTATTCAGGCGGGATGGACCTGCATTCGAAATACCCGGCCTTGAGCGACCTGAAAGCGCGGGCGCGGCGGCGCATTCCGCATTTCGTCTGGGAATACCTGGATTCGGCGACCGGATCCGAGGCGACGGCGCGGCGCAATCGCGAAGCGCTCGACGCGGTGCTGTTGCGACCCGCCGCACTGCTTGGCGAGATCAAGCCGGACCTCACGACGCGGTTTCTGGGCCGCGACTACCCGGTGCCCTTCGGCATCGCTCCCCTTGGCATGTCAGGGCTGATCTGGCCCGGGGCGGAGGCGTTGCTCGCGGGTCACGCGGCCCGTGCGGGCATCCCCTATGGGCTCTCGACCGTCGCCACGCAGGTGCCCGAGGACGTCGGGCCCAAGGCGGGTGACCAGGGCTGGTTCCAGATGTATCCGCCGAAATCGGCCGAGGTGCGCGACGACATGCTGCGCCGGGCGCGCGAGGCCGGGTTTCACACCCTCGTGCTGACCGTGGACGTGCCCGCCGCTTCCCGCCGCGAGCGGCAGACCCGTGGCGGCCTCGTCCAGCCGCCCCGCCTGACGCCACGCCTCCTCGCGCAGGTGGCGCTGTGTCCTGCCTGGGCCATGGGGATCGGCACCGGCGGCCTGCCCCGGATGCGCCTGATGGACAGCTACGCCGCCGATCTCGCCAAGGGGCCGCTGCCCTCGACCGCCCATGTCGGTTACTTGCTGCGCGCCGCGCCGGACTGGGACTATGTCGCCGCCCTGCGCGAACGCTGGGACGGGCCGCTGATCCTGAAAGGCGTGGCGGAGCCCGAGGTGGCTGCCAAGGCCAAGGGCGCAGGTGTCGATGCCGTCTGGGTCTCCACCCACGCGGGCCGGCAGTTCGACGGCTCGCCCGGGGCGGCGGCGCTTCTGCCCGGTATCCGCGCCGCGACCGACCTGCCGCTGATCTTCGACAGCGGCATCGAGGGCGGTCTGGACGTGCTGCGCGCCCTCGCTCTCGGCGCGGATTTCGTGATGATGGGCCGGGCGTGGCACTACGCGCTCGGCGCCCTCGGGGCCGCGGGTCCGGCCCATTGGCACGACATCCTCGTCAAGGACATGGAAAGCAACATGGCGCAGATCGGGGCCGCGCGGCTCGCGGATGTGCCGGGGCGGCTTGTCGACCCGTCGCGTTAACCGAATTCGTTAACAAAGGGTTAACAAGAAGGATTAACAAACCGCGCCGCCGTGCCCATACCCGGTCCATGACCGAAGCCCAGGCCATTTTGATTCTCTGCGCCATGCTCGGTGGCGAGGCAGAGCACCGCGTGGAATACACGCTCGACGCCGTGACCTCCCACGTGCGCGTCGATTGCGTGACCGATACCCACGCCATCGAGGTCGGGCTGGACGACACGCGCTCGGCCTATGACAGCCTGCACCAGGCCACGTTCAACGCCCATCTGCTGGGACTGGAACCGATGGTGGTGCTGATCGACACCGACGGCATCGAAAGCCAGTACGAATACCAGGTCGAGACGGTCGCCCGCACCTACGGCGTCGCCTACGCGACGTGGGACACCGACTACCTGCTGCGCTGGCAGATGGCCGAACCCTTCCGCCTTGGGCGCGACGCCCGAAGCTAACCCGCCGCCGCCTGTGGCAAATTCCTCAACGACGACAGGAAGTGGCGCACGTGGTTGCGCACCTCCGGATCATGACCCCGATACCGGCTGTCGCGCGGCAGCAGATCGCGCAGCTGGAACGTTGCGGCTGGCGGGGCGGGCAGCGTGTCGGGCATGTCATACCCCATCCGCCAGGTCTGGAACGCGCGCTTCTCGATGACCCCGTGCTCGCTTAACTGAAGGGCGGTGTGACGCTGGTCCTTGCCGATCACCTGCATCATCTCCAACAGCACGTCGTCCTCCCCTTCCAGCACCTGGAAGAACCGCCCCTCGTGAAAAACGAGAATCCCCGTCAGCCCCTTCTCGGCATTGTTGCGACGACAGGTCACTTTCAGCGCCTCTATTCCCTGGTGCGAGAAAAACCGCGTGGCGCGGCTGGAATAGATGACACGGTACACCAGCTGGCTCCTTGTCTTGGGGACGCGTGGTCGAGTGCTACCCGCAATACGTTAGAAATTCGTTTCGCCCGCCTCTCATGTCGCTGCGGCGCACCAACGTCCGCTTGCCCTCCGCTACAGCCGCGCTTAACGTTTTCTGCAACTGCGAAAGGACCGGATCACCATGGCCGAATTCAAGAAAATCCTCGTCGCCAACCGGGGCGAAATCGCCATCCGCGTGATGCGCGCCGTCAACGAGTTGGGCAAGCGCACGGTCGCCGTCTATGCCGAGGAAGACAAGCTCAGCCTGCACCGCTTCAAGGCGGACGAGGCCTACAAGATCGGCGAAGGGCTCGGCCCCGTCGCGGCTTACCTGTCCATCGAGGAGATCATCCGCGTCGCCAAGCAATGCGGGGCCGATGCGATCCACCCCGGCTATGGCCTGCTGTCCGAGAACCCCGATTTCGTCGATGCCTGCGCAGCGAACGGCATCACCTTCATCGGCCCCAAGGCCGAGACGATGCGCGCCCTTGGCGACAAGGCGTCGGCGCGGCGTGTCGCGATCGAAGCCGGCGTGCCGGTGATCCCGGCGACCGAGGTCCTTGGCGACGACATGGCGGCGATCAAGAAGGAAGCGGCCGAGATCGGCTATCCCCTGATGCTGAAGGCCTCCTGGGGCGGCGGTGGACGGGGCATGCGGCCCATCGCCTCCGAAGACGAGCTGGAGGAAAAGGTGCTCGAAGGCCGGCGTGAGGCCGAAGCCGCCTTCGGCAACGGCGAGGGCTATCTCGAGAAGATGATCCTCCGCGCGCGCCACGTCGAGGTGCAGATCCTCGGCGACAGCCAGGGCAATATCTACCACCTCTACGAGCGCGACTGCTCGGTCCAGCGCCGCAACCAGAAGGTCGTGGAACGCGCCCCCGCGCCCTACCTGTCCGAGGCCCAGCGCGAGGAAATCTGCCAACTCGGCAAGAAGATCTGCGAACACGTGAATTACGAATGCGCGGGCACGGTCGAATTCCTGATGGATATGGAAACCGGCGCCTTCTACTTCATCGAGGTGAACCCCCGCGTGCAGGTGGAACACACCGTCACCGAGGAGGTGACCGGCATCGACATCGTGCGCGCCCAGATCCTCATCGCCGAGGGCAAGGCGCTGGTGGAAGCCACGGGCGTCGCCAGCCAGTATGACGTGAAGCTCGACGGCCACGCCATCCAGTGCCGCGTCACGACCGAGGATCCGACCAACAATTTCATCCCCGATTACGGTCGCATCACCACCTATCGCTCGGCCACCGGCATGGGCATCCGGCTTGACGGCGGCACCGCCTATTCCGGCGCGGTCATCACCCGCTACTACGACTCGCTGCTCGAGAAAGTGACCGCGTGGGCGCCCACGCCCGAGGCCGCGATCCGCCGGATCGACCGTGCCCTGCGCGAATTCCGCATCCGGGGCGTGTCGACGAACATTGCCTTCGTCGAGAACCTGCTGAAGCACCCGACCTTCCTGAACTACCAGTACCACACGAAATTCATCGACCAGACGCCGGAGCTGTTCGATTTCAAACCGCGCCGCGACCGGGCGACCAAGATCCTGACCTACATCGCCGACATCACCGTCAACGGCCATCCCGAGACGCAGGGCCGCCCCAAGCCGCCCGCCGACATCAAGCCCGCCCGCGCGCCCAAGGTGCCCTTCGATGCGCCGCCGCCGGGCACCCGCAACCTGCTTGACGACAAGGGGCCGGAGGCCGTCGCCAAGTGGATGAAGGACCAGACGCAGCTTCTGATCACCGACACCGCGATGCGCGACGGGCACCAGTCGCTTCTGGCGACCCGGATGCGCTCGATCGACATGATCAAGGTCGCGCCCGCCTATGCCCACAACCTCTCGAGCCTCTTCTCGGTGGAATGCTGGGGCGGGGCCACCTTCGACGTCGCCTACCGCTTCCTCCAGGAATGCCCGTGGCAGCGCCTCCGCGACATCCGCGCGGCGATGCCCAACATCATGACGCAGATGCTCCTGCGCGCCTCCAACGGCGTGGGCTACACCAACTACCCCGACAACGTCGTGCAGGGCTTCGTGAAGCAGGCCGCCGAGTCCGGCGTCGATGTCTTCCGCGTCTTCGACAGCCTCAACTGGGTCGAGAACATGCGCGTCGCCATGGATGCGGTGGGTGAGAGCGGCAAGATCGTCGAAGGCACGATCTGCTACACCGGCAACATCCTCGACCCCGACCGCGCCAAGTATGACGTGAAATACTACGTCGAGATGGCGAAGGAGCTGGAAAAGGCCGGCGCCCATGTCCTCGGCCTCAAGGACATGGCGGGCCTTCTGAAACCCGCCTCCGCCTCGGTGCTGATCCCGGCGCTGAAGGATGCGGTCGACCTGCCGATCCACTTCCACACCCACGACACGGCGGGCATCGCCTGCGGCACGATCCTCGCCGCCGCCGACGCCGGTGTGGATGCCGTCGATTGCGCCATGGACGCGCTCTCGGGCAACACGTCTCAAGCCACCCTCGGCACCATCGTCGAGGCGCTCAGCTTCACCGAGCGGGACACCGGCCTCGACATCGGCGCGATCCGCGAGATCTCCGATTACTGGGAAGCCGTCCGCTTCCACTACGCGGCGTTTGAATCCGGCATGCAGGCCCCCGCCTCCGAGGTCTACCTGCACGAAATGCCCGGCGGCCAGTTCACCAACCTCAAGGCGCAGGCCCGCTCCATGGGGCTTGAGGAACGCTGGCACGAGGTCGCGCAGATGTATGCCGACGTGAACCAGATGTTCGGCGACATCGTGAAGGTCACGCCGTCCTCCAAGGTCGTGGGCGACATGGCCCTGATGATGGTCTCACAGGGCCTCACACGCGCCGAGGTCGAAGACCCGAACACCGACGTCTCCTTCCCCGATAGCGTAATCGGCATGCTCAGGGGCGACCTTGGCCAACCGCCCAACGGCTTCCCGAAGGGCATCGTCAAGAAGGCGCTGAAGGGCGAGAAGCCCAACACCGAACGCCCCGGCAAACACCTCGAACCGGTCGATCTTGAAGCCACCCGCGCCGAACTGGCCGATAAACTCGACATGGAGATCGACGACGAAGACCTGAACGGATACCTGATGTATCCCAAGGTCTTCACCGATTACGCCACCCGCCACCAGGAATATGGCCCCGTCCGCACCCTGCCCACCAAGACCTTCTTCTACGGCATGGAACAGGGCGAGGAGATCGAGGCCGAGATCGACCCCGGCGTCACGCTGGTCATTCGCCTCTCCGCCGTGGGCGAGACCAACGAGGAAGGCGAAGTCCGCGTGTTCTTCGAGTTGAACGGCCAGCCCCGCACAGTCCGCGTCCCCAACCGCATCGCCGGTGGCGGCAAGGCCGCCCGCCCCAAGGCCGAGGCCGGGAACGCCAACCACGTCGGCGCGCCCATGCCCGGCGTCGTGGCCTCCGTCGGCGTCCAGGCAGGGCAGGAGATCAAGGCGGGCACGCTTCTGCTGACCATCGAGGCGATGAAGATGGAAACCGGCCTCCACGCCGACCGCGACGCCACGGTCAAGGCGGTCCACGTGACACCGGGCACCCAGATCGACGCGAAGGACCTGCTGGTGGAACTGGAGTGACCGCCTAAGTGAAACGGCGGGCCTCGGGGTCCGCCGCCCTGTCACCAAACCTTCACTTTACCCGGCGCATTTGATTCCATAATTCATGAATTATGGAATCAGAAACCGCCTCCCGCCTCACCGCCCTTGGCCACCCGGACCGCCTGTCGCTGTTCCGGTTGCTCATGCGCCGCTATCCAGACCGCGTTCCGGCCACCGAACTGGCCGTAGCTCTTGGCCTCAAGCCCAACACCCTCTCCAACCATCTCAACACGCTGATGCAGGTCGGCCTGATCGCCCGCGAGCGGTCCGGCACCTCGCTGCGCTATTTCATCGACCTTGAGGCCACCCGCGCCACCTTCGACTACCTGCTTGGCGATTGCTGCCGCGGGCGGCCTGACATCTGCACCTTCCTCTCCCCTGCCACCGGAGCCACCCCCATGCCCGACCACAAGTTCAAGGCCCTGTTCATCTGCACCGGCAATTCCGCCCGCTCGATCTTTGCCGAAACGCTGCTGCGCGACATCGCGGGCGACCGGTTCGAGGCTTATTCCGCCGGCACCCGCCCGCAATCCGAGCTCAACCCATTCGCCGTCGAGGTGCTGAAGCAGAAAGGCCACGACACCACGCCGCTGCGCGCCAAGAACGTCTCCGAATTCCAGGGGCCCGACGCCCCTCAATTCGATTTCGTCTTCACCGTCTGCGACCGCGCCGCGAACGAGAATTGCCCGGCGTGGCAAGGCCAGCCGATCAGCGGCCACTGGGGCCTGCCCGACCCGGTCAAGGCCGAAGGCACCCCCGCCGAGCGGAGCCTCGTGTTCCAGCAAACCTACGGCGCGCTCCGCAACCGGATCACCGCCTTCACCGCCCTGCCCTTCGCCTCCCTCGACCGCCTGTCGCTGCAACACGCGGTGGACGACATCGGGCAGCAGGCCGACGCAACGGCCTGACCACGGCCGACTCGAATTAACACTGCCCAACTTTCGCCCAATTGCTTCAATAGCTTCCCCTACGGAAAGTTGCTGGTTCCTGAAGTCACGTCAGGGAAGACCATGTTCGGAGCGTTCGTAGGGAATGAAGCCGGTGCCGTCACCGTCGACTGGGTCGTTCTGACAAGCGGCCTCGTCGGACTTGGTCTTGCCACTGTCGCGGTCGTCTCGGGAGGGCTGGAGAACCTCTCGGGCGACATCGGCCAAAGCCTCGCCAATGCAAGCGTCGGCCCGAGCGTCTTCGCGACGCTCGGTTCTGTCTTTTCGGACGATTTCTCGGCCGGCTCCGCCGGCTGGTTCGGCGGGCAGATGGTGACGCTCGCGGGCTTCGGAAACGTGCTGCAACTGGGGCCGGGGCAACTGGCGACGATGACGGCCAACCTGCCGCCCGGCACGTCCACCGCCACGATCACCTTCGACCTGATCGGCGTCGATGACCTGTCCGGTGCGCCTGCAACCGTCTTCGTCAACGGTCAGGCGGTGGCGATCTATTCCGACAATCACGGCAATATCACCACCTCCGCCCCCGACGTGGCGGGCATCTCGGTGACGCTCGACCAGCACTATACCAACGATCCGATGGGAAGCGGCAGCCACGGCCATGACAGCCGCGCCACCTACACCATCACGGTCACAGATCCGGGCGAAAACCTCACCTTCGGTGTCGGCTCCGGATCGGGTGAGCCGACCAGCGATGAGTTCTATGCCATCGACGACGTGGACATCAGCGTCGGTTAAGGCAGCGCCTGACCTGCGTGTTTCGTCGTAGATCAGGTTAAGAAAACCTTACCGAAATCATGATTTACTAGCATTTTTCAATGGGTAAGACCACCTGTGCAACCTTGCACACCCGGCCCACTCCCCCCTTGCCCGAAGCCCCGTAATCCGCCACCTTGCCCCTATGGGCGAGCATTTCGACAAGGCACTGATCTTCACCGATCTCCACATCGTCCCCGAGGGGGAGACGATCATCGGCCTCGATCCCCTGGCGCGCTTTTCCGAGGGGCTGGCCCACGCGCTCAGCCGCCATCCGGACGCGCAGCACATCATCCTCCTGGGGGATCTGACCCACAACGGCGCGCCCGAGGAGTACGCCCGCCTCGCGCCCGCCCTCGCCGATTGCCCGATCCCGATCTCGGTGACCACGGGCAACCACGACCTGCGCGACAACCTGACGGCCGTTTTCCCCGACGCGCTCGACCCCGACGGCTTCGTGCAGACGGCCCTCGATCTCGGCCCCCTGCGGCTCCTGATCCTCGACACGTTCGATTACGACGGCGCCGCCCCGATGGAACATGACGGCTACCTCTGCGCCACGCGCCTCGCCTGGCTTGACGACGAACTCGCCCGAGCCGCGAAGGACGGCAAGGATGTCGTCGTATTCTGCCACCACCCGCCCTGCCCCACGGGTTTCTGGGCGATGGATGCGATCGGGCTCGCCAATGCCGACGCGCTTCTCACCCGCCTCCATGCCGCCCCCCATGTCCGGCACCTCGTCTGCGGCCACATCCACCGCACGATTCATGCCAGCGCGGGCGGCCTGCCGGTTTCGATCCTGAAAAGCCCCTGCCACCAGATCCCGATGATTCTCGGGCAAGGCACGTTCCAGGACAGCATCGACGAACCCGGCGCCTACGGCATCCTCCTGGCGCTCAAGGACACGGTCGTCCTGCATACCGAGGATTTCGCCCTCTCCAGCGGTGACGTGCAGAGGTACTGACGAAAAGACCCCCGGCAACGCCGGAGGCCAAGATCGCTCATGCGGCGCGGCTTATCCGCCCAGGGTCACCTTGCCGACCGTCTCGTTAAAGAAGAACAACTCGTAATCTCCCGGCGTCCCGGCGCCGAGGAAGAACAGGGTCAGCGTCGTGCCGCTCGACGGGCCGTCACCGTCCCAGTTGATCGAATTGGAATAGCGGTTGCGCAGCGACCCGCTGACCGACCGTCCGAGCGGCAGCAGCGGGTAGCCCGCCGGCCCGATCAGCGCGAAGTCGGTGTTCGTGAAGAAGGCGGAATTCTCGCCCGGCTCTTCGTCGACGCGGACGTTGGTCAACGCCGTCACCGTCACGTCCACGCGCACCAGTTCACCCAGCATCGGCGTAATCGTTCCCGCGATCTCCGAACGGCCCGCCCGGTCCTCGGTCACCAGTTCCGACGTCGTCGTCATCGAGGTGATCGCCACGTCATAGTAGGACGACGCGGGCT
The DNA here is from genome assembly GCA_015689645.1 of Rhodobacterales bacterium HKCCE4037. Lineage (GTDB taxonomy): Bacteria > Pseudomonadota > Alphaproteobacteria > Rhodobacterales > Rhodobacteraceae > Gymnodinialimonas. Next base: position 231,029 of record WVSM01000005.1, on the reverse strand, counting down.
GGAACGTGCTCACCGGAACGTTCAGGTCGACCGGCAGGCGCAGCATCGTGTCGCCTTCGCCCAGAACCAGCGTGGCCGAGGTGGCTCCGGCGGGCACCGCGAAGATCAGGTCAAGATGTGCCCCGGCATTCTCGGCCGGCCAGTCCCGCGGGCGGCGCGCAGTCAGGCTGCCGCCGCCAAGCTCCACCTCCGGCAGGAACGCGATCCGCGCCCAAGCCTGGCGCGCTTCCGGCTCGTTGTCGAATTGGAGGCCGATATCGCTCGAATTGACCTGGATCCGCTCCAGCGCATCGGTCCACGCGACCGAGAAATTGGCGTCGATATAGATGAAATCCTCCGCGTCGCCGGATTCGTAGGTGTGCAACGCGCAGCAGGCCGAGGCGACATCGGAATCGAGGTTCGGCAGCGTATCGTACCGCGTGACCGTCATGCTGGTGAGTGTCAGCGCCTCGGTCTGGGCCATGGCCGGGCCCGAGAGGGCTGCGACCGCCAGCGCCAGGGCCGGCAAGAAGGGAATTCTGGAAATCATGGAAATACTTTCTCCGTCTCAGGGGTCTTTAACGCCACCTCGCAAATCGCATGGTGGCAAGGCTCCGCAAGGGCGCGCAGAAATGCACCCTCGCGGGGTTCAGCCCGCTGCCCACGCCAAGGCCGGCAACGGAAATGCAAATCGGATCGGTCATGAACCGGACCTCCCGGCACCCCGAAATTGCGGGGCTGTCGCGATCACTCTGGCGTGATCGACGCGATCGCACAATGGGGGGAATTTCCCTCTTGCGCGCCCCGTAAAACGTTTATAATACCCCGGCACACTTAGTGAGCGGGTGTAGCTCAGGGGTAGAGCATTACCTTGCCAAGGTAAGGGTCGTGAGTTCGAATCTCATCACCCGCTCCAAAGTTTTCCAAGAAAATCAACAGATTGACCCCATCCGGGGCCCCTCGGTCCGCGCGTGGTCTCGCCTGCGTCCCAGATGCCGCGTTTCCCCGAAAAAACCCCTGCCCCGCCTTGGCGCGGCCCTGCGCCGTTTCTATAAGGCGGGGCGAGCTTCAACGGACGAAAAACCATGCGCAGCGCCCAGATCACCCGCAAGACGGCGGAAACCGACATCTCGGTCGAGATCAATCTCGACGGCACCGGCACCTATGACAACCGGACCGGCGTCGGATTTTTCGACCACATGCTCGACCAGCTGGCCCGCCACGCCCTGATCGACATGGTCGTGCGCTGCGAAGGTGATCTGCATATCGACGACCACCACAGCGTCGAGGACGTGGGCATTGCGCTCGGCCAGGCCCTTGCCCAGGCGATGGGCGACAAGCGCGGCATCCGGCGCTACGGCGAATGCACCCTGCCGATGGACGACGCCCGCGTCGCCTGCGCGCTCGACCTCAGCGGGCGGCCCTTCCTCGTGTGGGAGGTCGCGATGCCGACCCAGAAGATCGGCACCTTCGATACCGAGCTTGTGCGCGAATTCTTCCAGGCCTTCTCGACCCACGGCGGCATCACGCTCCACGTCACGCAGCAGGCGGGCTTCAACAGCCACCACATCGCCGAGGCAGCGTTCAAGGCCGTCGCCCGCGCCCTTCGTGACGCGCTGGAGACCGACCCGCGCAAGGCCGACGCCATCCCCTCGACCAAGGGTTCCCTGTGAGCGCGGTCCGAAAAATGGGCACCGGTTTTCGGATCACACCGCGCGAAAGCGATCCAAAATGACCACAGTCCTGATCGACTACGACGCCGGCAACCTGCACTCCGCCGAGAAGGCCTTCCAACGCATGTCGGCGGAGGTCGGCACGGGCGCGCTCATCGTGACAGCGGACCCGGATGCCGTGGCAAAGGCCGACCGCATCGTCCTGCCCGGCGACGGCGCCTTTCCGGCCTGTCGCGCGGGCCTCAAGGCCATCGACGGGCTGGAAGAGGCACTGTTGCAGGCCGTCGAGATCGACGCGAAGCCCTTCATGGGCATCTGCGTCGGGATGCAGATGATGGCGCGCGTCGGCCTCGAATACGAGGATGTCGAAGGTTTCGGCTGGATCGACGGCGTGGTTGACCGGATCATCCCCTCCGACCCGGCGCTCAAGATCCCGCACATGGGTTGGAACGACCTGCAGATCGACGTGCATCATCCCGTTCTGGAAGGCGTGTCCACGGGCGAGCATGCCTATTTCGTGCATTCCTACGCGATGCGCGTGGATACGCCCCTGCAACGGCTCGCCCATGTCGATTACGGCGGTGACGTCACCGCGATCGTCGGACGCGACAATCTGGTCGGCATGCAGTTCCACCCGGAAAAAAGCCAGTCCGCCGGCCTGCGCCTGATCGCGAATTTCCTCGGATGGCGGCCCTGATCCGCAGCTGCCAATTCGGCCCGATCGGTCCGGCACCGTCTTGAAATTCCCTCGATCCCGACTGGCGTTCTCGCTCCGGCTGCGGCTATGCTTCACGCGTCCGTGATGACCCAACCCCGGAGGAGATTCCCCGTGATCCGCATGTTTGCCGCCGCCCTGGCGCTCATTGGCCTTGCGGCCTGTACCCCCACAACGACGACCACCTACCCTGAGAACTACACGGCGGCGAACTGCTTTACCGGCAACTACGTCTTCGACCTGGAAGTCTACATTCCCGATGAATATGGTCGTGTACTGGCGATGACCCAGTTCTCGAACGATTCCAACGGCCTGCAGACGGTCTGCCGCCTCGTGCCCGAGGATGACCCGATCCCCGGCAACGGCTACCCGATCTATTCCGGCGAAGTCGACAACGGGCGGGACGGCATCTGCGTGTCGGCGCGCACCACCAACGCCGGCCACGTCCTGTCCTGCGCCTCGGCCAGCCAGGTCCGCGCCGCGTCGCGCTCGAACGGCACGATCCAGCTGACCCGTTGGCAGCCGTTCGGTTCATCCTGACGAAGCCGGCATCGGAACGACAAAGGGGCGCGCCAGTGGCGCGCCCCTTCTTCCTTGCGAAAGCCGTCGCTTACTGAACGCGCACCCAGTTCTGGCTGGCGCAAAGCAGGCCACCGGCCACGCAGCCTTGCAGGCGCAGCTGGTCGCCGTTCACGCTCATCCGACCGATGTAGATACGTTCATTCGACGGGCGCCAGACCGAGCCCTCGTAGCTGCCATCGCCTTGCGGAACCATGTCGATCACGATCTGCCGCCCGATGTTAGGGCTCTGGTAGGGCGTGCCGCCATTCTCGTAGGTGCGGATGATGTTGCCGCAGACGGCATTGCCGCAGGTGGAGATCTGGACGTGGGCGAAGGCCCCGTCGTCCACCTCGGTCTGCCACACACCTTCTGCCGGGTCGGCCGAGGCCACACCCGCCATGCTCAGAAGCGCGACTGCCGCGCCAAGAAGCGTCTTCTTCATTGCCTTGGTCTCCCTTTTCTCCTCTGGCCCGGATCATTTCGACTGGCGTGGCGGCTGGCAAGCGTGACGTTGCGGCCATGCGGTCATGCGCGGGGCCTTGCAGGCGTCGCGGGACTGGGGGAAAAGCCCCTCGCAACAATCCGGAAGCTGCCCATGATCCTCTATCCCGCCATCGACCTCAAAGACGGCAACGCCGTGCGCCTCCTGCGTGGGGAAATGTCCGAGGCGACCGTGTTCAACACCGACCCCGCCGCACAGGCGAAGGCGTTCCAGGATGCGGGCTGCAAATGGCTGCACCTCGTCGACCTGAACGGGGCCTTCGCGGGCGAGCCGGTAAACGGCGCGGCGGTCGAGGCAATTCTCGCGGCAACGGACGTGCCAACTCAGCTTGGCGGCGGCATCCGCGACATGGCGACGATCGAGACGTGGCTGTCGAAGGGCATCACCCGCGTGATTCTCGGCACCGCCGCCGTCGAACACCCCGACCTCGTGCGCAAGGCCGCCAAGGCCTTCCCCGATCAGGTCGCCGTCGGCATCGACGCCCGCAAGGGCCGCGTCGCGACGAAGGGATGGGCGGTAGAGACCGACATCATGGTCACCGACCTCGCGCAGGCCTTCGAGGATGCCGGCGTCGCCGCGATCATCTACACCGACATCGACCGCGACGGCGCGATGGGCGGCCCGAACGTGCAGGCCACCGCCGACCTCGCCCGCGCCACCTCCATCCCGGTCATCGCGTCGGGCGGCGTGTCATCGCTGGCAGATCTTCAGGCGCTCAAGGAAACCGGCGTGATTTCCGGCGCCATCTCCGGCCGCGCGCTTTACGACGGGGCGCTAAATCTGGGCGAGGCGCTGGCAGCCCTCGGCTGAAACCTTGTCCCAGAGTTCTTATACAACAAAATGAATATCGTTGTATTACAAGAAGATGACCCCCGGGTGCAACCTTGCACACGGGGGCGCGTCGCTCACTCTCCCGCAGCCGCCGCCGCAAGGTTCATCAGCGCCCGTTCCATCTCGCGGACGTATTCAGCATCGTCGTCGATCCGCATGTCGTCGAACATCTCCTCCGGTTCCTCCCAGACGATGACACTGCCATTGGCATCGGCATGGACCAGCACCCGCATCGGCAGCACCAGCCCCGCGCGCGGATCGTCCTGCATCGCAGGCGTGCCAAGCATCGGGTTCCCGAAGATCAGAAGCTGCGCGTCGTCCAACTGCATATCGACCGAGGCCGCCCCCGCCCCGTGATCGACCCGCGCGAACACCGTCGCGCCCGCGTTCTCGACGGCCGCGACAAGCCGGTCCATCGTCGTGGCCACGTCGTCCGGGCTGCGGCGCTCCTCGAAATCGGCCAGCGCGGGCGTAGCGACGGCAAGGGCGACAAGCGATGCAGAGATCAGACGATACATGGGAAGGCTCCTTTTCGTTGGGTCTGCGGTCTAAACCTTGCAACCCCGCCCCGGTTCCAATCACCCTTCCGTGCCCGAAGGTTTCCGCCTAAACAGCCCCCATGTTGAAGACCCGCATCATCCCCTGCCTCGACGTCGCCGAAGGCCGCACAGTCAAGGGCGTCAACTTCGTCGACCTCATCGACGCGGGCGATCCCGTCGAACAGGCCCGCGCCTATGACGCAGCGGGCGCGGACGAGCTGTGTTTCCTCGACATCAAGGCCACGCACGAGAATCGCGGCACGATGTACGACCTCGCCACGCGCACGGCCGAGCAGTGCTTCATGCCGCTCACCATCGGCGGCGGTGTCCGCACGGTCGAGGATGTCCGCAATCTCCTGCTCGCAGGCGCCGACAAGGTCAGCTTCAATTCCGCCGCCGTCGCCGACCCCGATTGCATCGCCCGCGCCGCCGACAAGTTCGGCAGCCAGTGCATCGTCTGCGCCATCGACGCGAAGACCGTTTCGCCCGGAAAGTGGGAGATCTTCACCCACGGCGGCCGCAAACCCACCGGCATCGACGCCGTCGAATTCGCCAGGACCGTTGTCGCCAAGGGCGCCGGGGAAATCCTTCTCACCTCGATGGACCGCGACGGCACCAAGCAAGGGTTCAACATACCCCTGACCCGCGCCATCTCCGACGCCGTCCATGTTCCCGTCATCGCGTCGGGCGGCGTCGGCACGCTCGACCACCTCGTCGAAGGCGTGACGGAAGGCGGCGCCTCCGCCGTTCTCGCAGCGTCGATCTTCCACTTCGGCACCTACACCATCGGCGAGGCCAAGGCCCACATGGCCGCCGCCGGCATCCCGATGAGGCTGACATGAGCATCCACGACCTCGCCCGCACCATCGACGATCGCAAATCCGCCGACCCGGATTCCTCCTGGACCGCGAAACTTCTCGCCAAGGGTCCCGAGAAATGCGCCGAGAAATTCGGTGAAGAGGCGGTCGAAGCCATCATCGAAGCGGTGAGGGGGGACCGGGCCGCGCTGACGGCGGAGGCCGCCGACGCGCTCTACCATCTTCTCGTCATGTGCGCCGCCCGCGATGTGAGCCTCGCCGATATCGAGGCCGAACTGGCCCGCCGCAGCGCGCAGTCAGGCCTTTCCGAGAAAGCCTCCCGTGGCTGAGCCGGACACGATCTACTTCTACGCCCAACCCGATCCCTACGGCGAATTCTCCAACTTCGCGCCCTTCGGCGTGGCGATGGAATGCACTTACTGGCCGACGGTCGAGCATTATTTCCAGGCGATGAAATTCCACGACGACGCGTACCGCGAACGCATCCGCTCGGCCACGAAACCGAAAGACGCCAAGGCCCTCGGCCAGAACCGCGCCGTTCCCCTCCGCGCCGATTGGGACGACATCAAGGACGCCATCATGTACGACGCCGTCCGCAAGAAGTTCGAAACCCACCCCACCCCGCGCGACCTGCTGCTCGGCACCGGCGACGCCCGCATCGTCGAAAACGCGCCCGCGGACTATTATTGGGGCTGCGGACAGGATGGCACCGGCCTCAACAGGCTCGGCGAAATCCTGATGCAAGTCCGCACGGATCTCCGCACCAACGCCTGACCCCTCCCCGCGATTCGGAGACCGGGTCAAGGATCGCGACAGCGACCGCGCCCCAAGGCGCGGCTTGTCCTTGAAGCGGGCACCGACTCGCAGACCAGGCTCGAAATGGCCTGTTTGATGGCAAACCTGCCAGAAAACGGCCTCTCGGCAATCCGCCTGCATCGAAACCCTCACCAACGCCTGCGTTGCGTGCCCCGCGCCGACGGGCCGGTTGCGGCCCCCGGCGCGCCACCCCCAAAGATCGTCGAGGTCTCGCGTCAGCGAGCCGAGGCGATCACGGGAGCGCCCGCGTCTCACAATTTCGAAGAAATGATCCCGGTCGCGAACCCGCCCATGCGCAATTCGCCGAACAGGCGCTGATACTCGATCTTGGGGCAACGGTTCTGGATCACGGTGAACCCCTCTGCCTCGGCCTTCGCGGCGGCCTCCGCGTGGGTCACGCCGATCTGCATCCAGATGACCTTGGGCCGGACCGGCAGGGCCAAAGCTGCGTCGACGATCTCGGGCACCGCCTCGGGGCGGCGGAAGATATCGACCACGTCGAAGGGTTCGGGGATATCGGCGAGCTCTGCCCTGACCTCGGTTCCGAACAGGATCGACCCCGCCTGGCCCGGGTTGACCGGGAACACCTTGTAACCCTTCAGCGACAGGTAGCGCGCCACGTAATGGGACGGCCGCACGGGATTCGGCGAGACGCCGACGCAGGCGAAGCTCTTCGAGCGTCGCAGCACGTCGCGCAGCAGGTCATCCGAGGGATTCGTCGTCATCTCGCGAATGTATCAGACAAAAAAAGCGCCCGCATCGGGGAACCGGCGGGCGCAGTTTCGGAACGAGGGACAGTGATGGGCGCGCGGGGTTCCGACCCGCGGCGCCTGTTATCGATATGGGGATCGGGACGGCCCGAAAAAGAGGCAGAAACAAAAACGTGATGACAGGCACTCAGCCAAGGATGGCGGGCCAGTTCGCCTCACCGGCCGCGATCGCGTCAGGCAGATCGCGGGTCCAGAGCTCCCTTGCCCGCAGGCTGGCATTCAGGAACAACCGCCCCTCGTGGATCGCCCAGGCCTCCGGGATCGTCGGCGCAAGATAACCGCGCGACGCGGCATAGGCGCAATAGCCACCGAAGGCCGGGGCAAAGCGGTCCGGTTCGGCGGCAAAGGCCTCCCGCGTCTCGGCGGTCGCGAAGTGCCAGGTTGCGCCGTTCCAGTCGATCGCATGTGCGGCATCTCCCGCCACCGGACCGGCCCCGTCGAAATAGGCCACCGCGTCGGAGCCGTTGATTGCGATTCCCTCCGACTGGAAGACCATGGGTTCGGCCGCACGCGCGGCACGGGGCAGACTCATCCCGGCGGTCGTGCCGAGGGCCAGGATACCGAGGGCGGAACGGCGGGTCAGCATGGGCGGCGTCTCCTTCAAAGATGGACGTCGTGCACAGGATGACAGGACCCGTTCCACACCGATAGCCCCTCCACGCAAGCGTGATCGGCGGTGAAGGGGTCGACCAAAACCGGTTTCCGTCAGTCGAAGATATCCTCGATCACGTCGAACGCTTCTTCGAACGCATCCTTCATCATGCGTTTCCACATCGGTTTGCGCTTCTTCTTGCGCCTGCTTTTCAACGGGCGCTCCGGCAGGGCGAACCCATGCGGCGCGAGCTGGCGGGGCGAGCGCTTGGCCTCCACCCGCTGCTCGGGCGGCTTGAGCCATTTCATCTCGTGGATCGGCGCACCGCAGGCGCCGCAGGCCAGCTCGTGCCCGCCCCGCGCGGTGAAATCCAGCGTCTGACGCCGCCCGCAATAGGAGCAGGTCGCGATCTTCGTGTTCTGTGGCATGCCCTTACCCTCTCGTGAGGGCATATAGGGCAACGGCGGCCGCGTTGGAGACGTTGAGCGACCCGAAATCGCGGGCGAAGGGAATTTTCGCCAATACGTCGCACAACTCCCGCGTGCGCTCGCGCAGGCCCGGCCCTTCGGCCCCCATCACCAGAGCGACGTTGCCCTCGCGATGGATCGCGGCCACTTCGTCGATGGACTGTGCGCCTTCCTCGGCCAGCCCGATCATCCAGAAGCCGTCAGCCTTGAGGGCCTCCATGGCGTCGCCGAGGTTGCCGATGCGCGCGTAGGGCATCCGCTCCAACGCGCCAGAGGCCGTCTTGGCCAGCGCCCCGGTTTCTGGGGCCGAATGCCGCGCGGGCGCGATGACGGCCGTCGCCCCGAAGACCTCGGCCGAGCGCAGGATCGCGCCGACGTTATGCGGGTCGCTGACCCGGTCGAGCATCACCACCACGGCCCGCTCCCCGGTGCCGCGCGCCAATGCCCGCCAGTCGCCCCAGTCGAGCGGTTTGACCTCCAGCGCCGCGCCCTGGTGGACCGAGCCGGGATCGAGCGGCACGGGAAACTTGCGCGGATCGGCGATCTCGGGCGTGATGCCCCGCGCCGCGATGGCATCGGCCAGCTTGTCGCCGGCGTTCTTGGACACCACCAGCCGCAGCACCTCGCGGTTCGGGTTCGACAGCGCATCGCGCACCGCGTGCAGCCCGAACAGCCACAGAGTTTCGGACGCAGCCGCCCGGCGGCCCCGTTCCTTTTCGATCACCCAAGTCGGTTTCTTTGCCATGCCTTCCCTTATCTGCCGCATCGCCCCATGCAAAGCAGCATTCCCGCTTGACCCCTCCGGCGCGCATGGATATCTCGCCTCCACGTTTCGCGCGATGCGTCGGAATGGGTGACAGGCCGCAAGGTGTGGCAGGGGACTGTAACTCCCTCGAGGCGACTCACGCCTGGTTCGATTCCAGGGTCACCCACCAACGTCGCATCCGGAGGATGCTGGCGGCGCGACAGGGTCGTTTCCAACGAAAACGGTCCCGAGAGCGCAAACGCAGTTCTCCAGGATCGCCATCCTCGGTCATCACAACGCTCGGCTGCCTCCCCGGCGCAAACTGCCCCCCTGCTGTCGCCCCCTGACCAGATTCGCGTCCCCAGCCCGCGCAGGCTCCGTTGAAACAACGCGGAGCTACCCCATGCGCACCCATGCCCAGGCCGTCATCATCGGGGGCGGCGTCGTCGGCTGCTCGATCCTCTACCACCTCGCCAAGGCGGGCTGGACGGAGGTGGTGCTTCTGGAACGCGACGAGCTGACTTCTGGCTCCACATGGCACGCGGCGGCGAATATCCACGGGCTCCACGACAGCACGAACATCTCGCGCCTTCAGCATTACACGATGACCCTCTACAAGGAGCTTGAGGAGGAGACCGGCCAATCCTGCGGCGTGTTCCAGCCCGGCTCGCTCTACCTCGCCCAGACGGAGGAGCGTGAACACCAGCTCCGCCTGCAGGAGGCCAAGGCGCGGCGCTACGGAATGAACTTCCACGAAGTCAGCCGGGACGAGGCGGAACGCCTGCATCCGCTGGTCGATTACGACGGCATCCGCTGCATCATGTACGAACCCGACGGCGGCAACGTCGACCCCTCGGGCGTGACCAACGCCTATGCCCTTGGCGCCCGTCAGCGCGGGGCCGAGATTATCCGCTTTTGCCCCGTGACGGCCACCGAACAGCAACCCGACGGCACGTGGATCGTGCGCACCGAAAAGGGCGACATCCGCACGCCATGGGTGGTGAACGCCGCAGGTCTCTGGGCACGGGAAGTGGCCGCGATGGCGGGGGTGTCGCTTCCGCTGATCCCCACCGAACACCAGTATTTCGTGACCGAAACCATCGCCGAGATCGCCGCGATGGACCGCCGCCTGCCCTCCGTCGCCGACCGCGACGGCGAATATTACCTGCGGCAGGAAGGTCAGGGCCTTCTGGTCGGGGCCTATGAGAAGGACATGCGGTTCTGGGCCGAGGACGGCACGCCGCAGGGTTTCGGGCATGAGCTTTTCGCCGACGACCTTGAACGGATCGAGCCGAACATGATGCGCGCGATAGACCGTGTGCCGGTCGTGGGCGAGGCCGGCATCAAGCGCGTCATCAACGGCCCGATGATCTGGTCGCCGGACAGCTCGGCCTTGTTCGGGCCGGTGCCGGAACTGACGGGCTATTTCTGCTGCTGCGGCATCATCCCCGGATTTTCGCAAAGCGGCGGTCTGGGACGGCTGGCCGCCGAATGGATGGTGGAAGGCGAGCCATCGCTCGACCTTTTCGGCTGGGACCTCGCGCGCTACGGCCATTGGGCTGGCAAGGCCTTCACCAAGGCCCGCGTCGCAGATCAATACGCCCACCGCTTCAAGATCCACTTCCCCGGCGAGGAACGCGACGCGGGCCGCCCCGTCCGCACCCGCCCGGCCCATGCGATGCAGGCCGCGATGGGCGCGAAATTCGGGTTGAACTACGGCTGGGAACATCCTCTTTTCTTTGACGAAACCACCGATGACAGCGCAGGCTTCACGCGCCAGCCATGGTGGGAGGCCGTGGGCCGCGAGGCGCGGATGCTGCGCGATAAGACGGGGATCATCGACATCTCCAACTTCGCGAAATACCGGGTGACGGGCGCAGGGGCCGAGGATTGGCTGAACGCGCTTTTCCCGAACCGGATGCCGACGTCCATTGGTCGTTCCTGCCTGACGCCGCTGATCGGAAAACGCGGTGGCGTGGCTGGTGATTTCACCGTCACGAAGCTGGCCGAGGATGAATTCTGGATCCTCGGCGGCGGTGCGGCGGAACGCTTCCACCAGCGGTTCTTCCGCGCCCTGCCCCTGCCCGACGGCACCACGTTCGAAAGCCTGACCGAGGCCACCTGCGGTTTCAATGTCGCGGGGCCGGAGGCGCGCACCCTTCTCTCGCGCCTGACCAACGCCGACCTGTCGAACGACGCTTTCCCTTTCTTCCGCTCGCAACGCATCACGGTCGCAGGTGTCGACTGCGTCGCGATCCGCGTGTCCTTCACCGGCGACCTTGGCTGGGAACTGCATTGCGCCGAGGCGGATCAAATCGCGCTCTACACCGCCCTGCTCGACGCCGGCAAAGCCGTTGGCGCAGGCCCGGTCGGCAGCCGCGCGCTTATGTCCCTCCGGCTCGAGAAGGGCTACGGCTCCTGGGGCCGCGACTATTCGCCGGAATACTGGCCGCAGGAATCCGGCCTCGATGGGCTGATCCGCACCGACAAGGATTTCCTCAACAAGGACAGCTGGTTAAAGATCAAGGACATTCCCGCGCGGGAGGAGATGGTGCTGCTCTCCATCGACGCCAAGAATGCTGACGCAAGCGGAGGTGAGCCGATCTTCCTGCCGGACGGCACGCCGATCGGCCAGGTCTCCTCCGGTGGCTATGGATACTCGGTCGGCCAATCCCTCGCGCTGGCCTACGTGAAGGCCGGTCAGGTCGCGCCGGGCGACACGCTCCACGTCGCCATCCTCGGACAGCCGCACACAGCACGACGCCTTGCGAAACCGCCTTTCGACCCGGAAGGCCACCGCCTGCGCGACCTTCAGGCCGAGCCCGCGTAAACCCGTTGGAACGGCCGCGTTGATACCGCTATAGTTCCCAAAACGACCGTGCAGCGGACAGGCCAGATGGCGAAACCGGCGAAAACGCCCCCTTTAAACGTGATGATCGTCGGCCAGAACGGACGTCTGCAATACGAGGCGGCGCTGTTCGCAGCCTCTTTCCGTGCCGCCAACCCCGACTTCCCCGGCCGCCTGTTCGTGGCGGAGCCGCAGCCGGGCGAGCGTTGGTCGAAGGATCCGCGCATGGGCGACAACGGGGTCCGCGCCCTGCTGGATGACATGGGCGCCGAGATAATCCCCTTCGAAAACCGGCACTTCGGGGAAGCCTACCCCTATGGGAACAAGATCGAGGCGCTCTTTGTCCTGCCGGAGGGCGAACCATTCGTTTTCTTCGACACCGACACGCTTGTGCTCGACGACCTGACGAAGGTCCCGTTCGATTTCGCGAAACCTTCCGCCAGCCTCCGCGTCGAAGGCACGTGGCCGCAGATCGAGCTTTACGGCCCCGGCTACGGGGCCATTTGGAAATCGCTCTACGACCTTTTCGGGCTTGATTTCGAAAGCTCGCTCGACCTGTCGCAACCCGACGAATACTGGCGCCGCTACCTCTATTTCAACGCAGGATTCTTCTACTATTCCTGCCCGCACGAATTCGGTGCCTGCTTCCTCCACTACGCCACAACCATCCGCGACAATGGCCCGGATGAGATCGTCTGCCAGACCCTCGACCCCTGGCTCGATCAGGTCGCCCTGCCCCTTGTGATCCACTCCTTCGGCGGAGGCCGCAACGCGCTTGAGCCCGGCTGGCTGGACGGCAGAACTACCTGTCATTACAGGGTCTTGCCCCTGCTCTACGCGCGCGAGGATCAACGCGTTGTCGACACCCTCGAAGAAGTCACGGCCCCCAACAGGATCAAGAAGGTGCTGAAGGGATACGAGCCGATGAAGCGCATGATCTACCAGGGTAAGGGCGCGAAGGCGCGCGCCCTGTTCGACCGCGCCGACCTGCCGCGCCGCGAACAGCAGATCCGCAACACGCTCAAGCGTGAGAAGCTCTGGCTGCGCTAGGTCCGTCTTTCATCGTGCCGGGAAAACCTAAGCCCAATGCCTGACAGGTGGCTTCGCCACCGTAAGCGGAGGCTGGCTGACATCGGCCATCGCCACGCCGATGCAGCAGCGGGCGCGCGCCAGCCCAACCCCTCAAAAGAAAAAACCCCGGCCAGGGACCGGGGCAATTCAACAGCAAATCCGGAGGTTTACCCGGCGCTCGCCGGTTCGCCCTTGGCCTTGTCCGAATAGACCATCATCGGCTGCGCGTCCGAGGTCACGGCCTCGTCGTTCACCACGACCTCTTCCACGCCATCCGCACCGGGAAGGTCGAACATCGTATCGAGCAGGATGTCTTCCATGATCGACCGCAGGCCCCGTGCGCCGGTCTTGCGCTCGATCGCGCGCTTGGAGATCGCGGTCAACGCATCGTCGGTGAAGGTCAGCTTCACGTCTTCCAGTTCGAACAGCCGCTGGTATTGCTTGACGAGCGCGTTCTTCGGTTGGGTGAGGATCGTGACCAGCGCCTCTTCGTCCAGGTCTTCGAGCGTCGCGATGACCGGCAAGCGACCGACGAATTCCGGGATCAAGCCGAATTTCAGCAGGTCCTCAGGTTCGAGGTCCTTGAAATATTCGCCCACCGACTTGCTTTCGGGATCCCGCACATCGGCACCGAAGCCCATGGCCGAGCCTTTGCCGCGCTGCGCGATGATCTTGTCGAGCCCGGCGAAGGCGCCGCCGCAGATGAACAGTATGTTCGTCGTGTCCACCTGCAGGAATTCCTGCTGCGGATGCTTGCGCCCGCCCTGCGGCGGCACGGAGGCAACGGTGCCTTCCATGATCTTCAGAAGCGCCTGCTGTACCCCCTCGCCCGAGACGTCGCGGGTGATCGAGGGGTTGTCGGACTTGCGGGTGATCTTGTCGACCTCGTCGATATAGACGATGCCGCGCTGCGCCCGGTCGACGTTGTACTCGCTCGCCTGCAGCAGCTTGAGAATGATGTTCTCCACATCCTCGCCCACGTAACCGGCTTCGGTCAGCGTCGTGGCATCGGCCATGGTAAACGGCACGTCGAGGATGCGCGCCAGCGTCTGCGCCAGCAGCGTCTTGCCGCACCCCGTCGGGCCGATCAAAAGGATGTTTGACTTCGCCAGCTCGATCTCCGATTTCCCGGAGTGGTTCAGGCGCTTGTAGTGGTTGTGGACGGCGACGGAGAGCACGCGCTTGGCATGCTGCTGCCCGATCACGTAGTCATCCAGAACGCCGCAGATCTCTTTCGGCGAGGGCACACCGTCGTCGGATTTCAGACCGGCCGACTTCGTCTCTTCCCGGATGATGTCCATGCACAACTCGACGCATTCATCGCAGATGAACACTGTCGGTCCCGCAATCAGCTTGCGGACCTCGTGCTGGCTTTTCCCACAGAACGAGCAATACAGCGTGTTCTTGGAATCACTACCGGAATTACTGGCCATCTCGTCTACCTCGTTCGCTCCTTCGGGGGCGGAATAGCCCCCTCAGGGTCGGTGCTGGACCCGAGTTTGCGCCAGCCTAAAGCAGCGCCGCACGGGCCACAATCGCAAATTCCGGAACAATCCTGCCCCGACTGTCGCCTCGGCAACAGCGGCCTCAGCTCTCGGCGGCTGACCGGTTCTCGACGATCTGGTCGATATGGCCCCATTCCTTCGCTTCTTCCGGCGACATGAACTTGTCCCGTTCCAGAGCCTTGAAGATGTCTTCTGCACTCTGACCGGTGTGCTTTTCGTAAATGCCGATCAGCTTGTCCTTGATCTTCTGGGTTTCCTGCGCGTGGATCATGATGTCCGTCGCCTGGCCCTGGTAGCCGCCCGAGGGTTGGTGAACCATGATCCGGCTGTTGGGCAGCGAAAAGCGCATGTCCTTGGCGCCGCCCACCGACAGGATCGACCCCATCGAGGCCGCCTGACCCACGACCAGCGTCGAAACCGGGCTCTTGATGTACTGCATCGTATCGTAGATCGACAGCCCGGACGTCACCACGCCACCGGGCGAGTTGATGTACATGCTGATCTCTTTCGAGGGGTTCTCGGACTCGAGGTGCAGAAGCTGCGCCACGATCAGGTGGCTCATGCCGTCGTGGATCGGTCCGTTCACGAAAACGATGCGCTCCTTCAGCAGACGGCTGAAGATGTCGTAGGCACGTTCGCCCCGGCTGGTCTGTTCGACGACCATGGGAACAAGGTTGTTGTAGGTTTCGATTGGATTTTGCATCGCGCCTGCCTCTCACGTGTCGCGTTTCCTGACAGAGTCTTATGTCCGCCCCTTGGGGGCTGCAAGGGCACGGCCCGTCGAATTCGCACCGGTTGATTATCCGCGCCTTAGGAATATCTCGCCCCGCCATGAGCGATCCGTTCCCTCCGACCCGCGCCGAGGCGCTTGCACGCTTGCACACCTTCGTGCCGAAAGCCGGCCGCGATTACGCGGAAAATCGGAATTTCGACCGGCCGGATCGTGGTCATCCCCACGTCAGCCAGCTGTCGCCCTACCTGCGCCACAGGCTCGTGACCGAGCCGGAAGTTTGCGCCGCCGTTCTGGATCGCCATTCATTCGAGGCGGCAGAGAAGTTCATCCAGGAGGTCTGCTGGCGCAGCTACTGGAAGGGCTGGCTCGAGATGCGGCCTGGGATCTGGGCGGACTACATGAATGACGTCCACGCGTTGCAGGAAAACTCTGACGTGGAAAACGCCCAGTCCGGGCGAACGCCCATCGCTGCGTTCAATGACTGGGCCACGGAGCTGGTGGATACCGGGTATCTCCACAACCACGCCCGCATGTGGTTCGCCTCGATCTGGATCTTCACGCTGAAACTGCCGTGGCAGGCGGGCGCGGATTTCTTCCTGCGCCACCTGATCGACGGCGACCCCGCATCGAACACGCTCAGCTGGCGCTGGGTGGCGGGCTTGCAGACCCGCGGCAAGCATTACCTGGCCCATCCATCGAACATCGGGAAATTCACCGACGGGCGGCATTCACCCGAGGGGCAACTGACGGAAAACGCCGCGCCGCTGTCCGGAACACCACACCCCGACCCGCGCCCCCTGCTCGAGTTGGGCGAGATTCAACCGGGATTGCGCACCGGCCTCCTGCTGCACGAGGATGACCTGTCGCCGGATTTCGTACTGGACGCTCTGTCCGGGCCACCGGTCGGCACCGCCTGCCTGTTATCGCATGTGCGCCGCTCGCCCGGTCCGGTCAGCGCCAACGTCATGAGGTTCACCGAGCAAGCCGCAGAAGATGCGCTGACAGGTTTAAAGGACAGATTGGGCGAGATCGGCCCGGTTACATCTTCGGACGGGGACATCGCGGCCTGGGCCAGTGGTTCAAGGATTGAACAAGTCGTCGCACCCTATGCGCCCGTCGGCCCCGCCGGGTCCGCGATGCGGGCGCTGCGCAAATCTCTCCAAGCGGAGGGAATTACGCTCGTCGAGCGGCGGAGGGACTGGGATAACGCCGCGTGGCCCCACGCTACCCATGGATTCTTTCGATTTCGGAAGATCATTCCCGACCTTTTGACCGATTTCACGGGCAGGTGGGGATAAAGGTTCGAAAAAGCTATCTATCCTGTGGATAACTTGCATTTCCGATGCTCTTCTGCATCATTTGTGATAGCGTTGCGCCGCCGAATGCTTGAAACTATCCCTTCCTGTAGCGAAAAACGCCGGTTCCGGTAGCGATCAGTTCGCCTGTCTCGTCTCGAACTTCGCCCTCCGCGAAATAAGTCGATTTTCCGCCCCCCGTCTGCCGTGCCTCCACGATCAGCCGCGTCCCTTTCGGCCGCGACAGGAAGTTCACGTTCAGGGAAAGCGTCAGGGCCATCTGCTTGCGCGCCGGGTCGCCGGTGTAACACCCAGCATATCCCATAGCGGTGTCCAGCAGCGTGGCGTGCACGCCGCCATGGGGCAGGCCTTGCCGATTGGCGAGATGCGGCAGAAGCGGTTGCTCGACCACGGCCCGGCCCTCGGACCATTCGGTCAGCGTGTAGCCCAGGTGCGACTCGAGCGGGTAAGGCTCTTCCCGAAGTTCAGGATCCATGCTCATCCCAGCGCCTCCCGTCCAGCCTCGGCATAGAGCGGCACGAAGGCCCCCAGGCGCAGACCGCGTTCCGGGTCCGACGCGTTCCCATCCAGCGCCCGTTTCGCCACGCCCTGCAGGATCGCCCCCATCCGGAAAAAGCAGAACGCGACGTAGAACCCAAAGTTCTCGATCCCGTCGATCCCCATGCGTTCGCAATAGGCCGCGACGAATTCCTCATCGGAAACAAGGCCTTGCGCCTCACGATCCACGCCGCGCAACCCGCGCCCCTGCTCTCCCGGCGGCATCTGCCATTGCATGATGACGGCGGCAAGATCGGCGAACGGATGGCCGAGCGTCGACAGCTCCCAATCCAGCACCGCCCGCACGCGGGGCGCCGCCGCGTCGAACATCAGGTTGTCGATCCGGTAATCGCCGTGCACCAGCGTCACCTGCCCGTCATCCTCCGGGCAGGCGCGGTCGAGCGCGGCGATCAGCTGGTCCATCGCCGGGATCACCTCGGTCTCACTGGCCCTATATTGCTTGGACCAGCGGTCGATCTGGCGGCGGAAATAGTTTCCCGACGGCCCGTAATCGGCCAGCCCGGTGGCCTCCAGGTCGACGGAATGAATTGCCGCAAGAACGCGCCCCATCTCGTTGATAATTGGCCGCCGTTCCGCCTTATCCACATCCCCCAGACGCGGGTCGTCGAAGACCCGGCCGGAAAGGTGCTCCATCACGTAGAAGGCCGATCCGATCACCCCGTCGTCCTCGCAAAGGGCGTAGACCTCGGCCACCGGAACCTCCGTCCCCGCCAGCGCCCGTTGCACGCGGAACTCCCGGTCCACCGCATGGGCCGATTTCAGCAGCTTTCCCGGGGGCTTGCGGCGCAGCACCACCGAGCGCTCCGCCCCTTGAACAAGATAGGTCGGGTTAGACTGCCCGCCGGAGAATTTCGTAGCCGCATGAGGGCCTTGCAGGCCGACATTCGCCTCAAGCCACGGCGACAATCTTTCCAGGTCGAGGCTCATGGCGCATCGTTGGAATACTTGCGCAATTCCGCCCGTGCCACCTGTCTGCGATGTACCGCATCCGGCCCGTCGGCCAGCCGGAGCGTCCGCAGATCGCAGTAAAGCCGGGCCAGCGGCGTGTCCTGGCTCAGCCCCGTGGCCCCGAACATCTGCATCGCCTCGTCCACGACCTTCAGCGCCATGAGCGGGGCCACGACCTTCACCTTCGAAATCCACGGCTGCGCCGCCCGGACGCCCGCATGGTCCATCATCCACGCCGCCTTGAGGCACAGGAGGCGGGTCATCTCGATCTCCATCCGCGCATTGGCGATGATGTCGTAATTCGCGCCCAGATCGACCAGCCGCTTCCCGAAGGCTTCCCGCGAAAGGCCGCGTTTCACCATCAATTCAAGGGCATATTCGGCCCGTCCGATGGCGCGCATGCAATGGTGAATACGCCCCGGCCCCAGCCGCCCCTGCGCCACTTCGAACCCGCGCCCTTCGCCGAGGACCACCGCGTCGGCTGGCACGCGCACATTGCTGAACCGGATATGCATATGCCCGTGCGGCGCGTCGTCATGGCCGAAGACCTGCATCGGGCGCAATTTCTCGATCCCGGGCGTGTCGGAGGGTACCAACAGGATGGTATGCCGTGCGTGTTTCGGCCCGTCCGGGTCCGTGCAGGCCATCACGATGAAAAGCGCACAGCGCGGGTCCCCCGCCCCGCTTGCCCAGTATTTCTCGCCGTTTAGGACGTATTCCTCACCCTCTCGTTCGCATTTTAGCGAAATTTGAGTGGCGTCCGACGAGGCCACCTGCGGCTCCGTCATCAGGTAGGCTGACCGCGTCCGCCCCTCCATCAGATCCGGCAGCCAGCGCGCCTTCTGCGCCGCCGAGCCGTAGCGTTCCAGCACTTCCATGTTGCCGGTGTCCGGCGCGTTGCAATTGAAGATTTCCGGCGCGATCGAAACCGCCCCCATCTCCTCGGCGAGGTAGGCATATTCGACCGTCGACAGGCCATACCCCTTCTCGCTGTCGGTCAGCCAGAAGTTCCACAGCCCCGCCGCCTTCGCCTTTTCCTTGAGCGTATCGAGGATTTCCACCTGCCGGTCCGTCATCGCGAAACGGTCGCCCGAGGGGTGCTTGCCGACTTCCGCGTGGTACTCCTCGTCCAGCGGCGCGATCTCGTCGCGCACCATGCGGCGCACCGCCTCCACCAGCGGCTTGACCCGTTCCGATACACCCAGTTCCATTCAAAGCGCCTCCCGTGCCGCGTGATATTCCCGTTCCAGCCGGTCCACCAGCGCGCCGACCGGCTCCACCGCCTTGACCGCGCCGATGCCCTGGCCCGAGCCCCAAATCTGGCTCCAGGCCTTCGGCTTCGAAGACCCCTTGCTGAAATTCATCGACGACGCATCCGCGCTTGCCAGATCGTCGGGGTCGAGGCCCGCCGCCGCGATCGACGGCTTCAGGTAGTTCCCGGAAACGCCTGTAAACAAGGAAGACGTCACGATATCCTCCGCTCCGCCATCGACGATCATCTGTTTGTAATCGGGCACCGCGTTGGCCTCTTCCGTCGCGATGAAGGGCGAGCCGATATAGGCCAGGTCCGCGCCCATCGCGCGCGCCGCCAGCACCGCACCGCCCGTCGCGATCGACCCGCTCAACAGCAGCGGCCCGTCGAACCACTCGCGGATCTCGGCCACCAGCGCGAAGGGTGATTGCGGCCCGGCATGGCCGCCCGCCCCCGCGGCTACGGCGATCAGCCCGTCGGCCCCCTTGTCGATGGCCTTGTGCGCGAAGGTATTGTTGATCACGTCATGCAGCGCGATGCCCCCGCAGGAATGCGCTGCCTCGTTCACCTCCACCCGCGCACCAAGCGAGGTGATCCAGATCGGCACCTTCCAACGGGCGCAGATCTCAAGGTCCCTCTCCAGCCGCGCGTTCGACCGATGCACGATCTGGTTCACGGCGAAGGGTGCCGCGGGCCGGTCCGGATTGCGCTGGTTCCAGGCGTCCAACGCCTCGGTGATCCGCTTAAGCCACGCCTCCAGCATCACCGGCTCACCCTCACCTTCCCGCGCGTTCAGTGCCGGGAACGACCCGACGATTCCCGAGCAACATTGCGCGATCACCAGGTCCGGCCCGGAAACGATGAACATCGGGCTGCCCACCACCGGAAGGCGCAAGCCGCTCAAAACCTTGGGTAATTCCCTGCGCACTGCCATCCCCTCCTGCACCGTCCCGAACGCTAGCCCGCCCGGCCGGACGCGGCAAGTCATCCCCTTGCCATTCCCCGGCGCCGCGCTCAGACTCCGGCGCAAGAGACACGAGGAGACAGACCAGATGCCAGACGGTCAGACGCGCCACACCGGACCTTCCCTTGCCCCATTCGACTGGGCCGACCCGTTCCACCTGCAAAGCCAGCTGAGCGAAGAGGAACGCATGGTCGCCGACAGCGCCGCGACCTTCGCACAGGACAAGCTTCTGCCGCGCGTGACCGACGCTTACCTCGAAGAACATGTCACGCCCGAGGTCTTCGGCGAAATGGGCGAAATGGGCCTTCTGGGCACCACCATCCCCGAGGAATACGGCGGCCTTGGCGCGGGCTACGTCACATACGGCCTCGTCGCGCGGGAAGTCGAACGCGTGGACAGCGGCTATCGCTCGATGATGTCGGTGCAAAGCTCCCTCGTGATGTACCCGATCAACGCCTACGGCTCGGAAGAGCAGCGTCAGAAATACCTGCCCGGCCTCGCTGCGGGCACGCTGATCGGCTGTTTCGGCCTGACCGAGCCTGACGCCGGTTCCGACCCCGCCGGCATGAAGACAACCGCGAAAAAGACCGAGGGCGGCTACGTCCTGAACGGCGCGAAGATGTGGATCTCCAACGCCCCCATCGCCGATGTCTTCGTGGTCTGGGCGAAGTCCGAAGCGCACGGCGGCAAGATCCGCGGCTTCGTGCTGGAAAAGGGCATGAAGGGCCTTTCCGCCCCCAAGATCGGCGGCAAGCTCTCGCTCCGCGCCTCCGTCACCGGTGAGATCGTGATGGATAACGTGGAGGTGGGCGAAGACGCGCTCCTGCCCGGCGTCGAGGGCCTAAAGGGCCCCTTCGGCTGCCTCAACCGCGCGCGATATGGCATCGCATGGGGTTCCATGGGCGCGGCCGAGGATTGCTGGCACCGTGCCCGCCAATACGGCCTCGACCGCACGCAATTCGGCCGCCCGTTGGCCCAGACGCAGCTGTTCCAGAAGAAACTCGCCGACATACAGACCGAGATCACCCTTGGTCTTCAGGCCGCCCTCCGCGTTGGCCGACTGCTCGACGAAGGTGCCGCCGCGCCCGAGATGATCTCGCTTATCAAGCGCAACAATTGCGGCAAGGCGCTCGACATCGCGCGCCAGGCCCGCGACATGCACGGCGGCAACGGGATCATGGCCGAGTACCACGTCATGCGCCACGCCCAGAACCTCGAGACGGTCAATACCTACGAAGGCACCCATGACGTGCACGCCCTGATCCTCGGGCGCGCGCAGACCGGCCTTCAGGCCTTCTTCTGAAGGCGAATTGACCCGGATCAAGGCGCACCATCGCGGTGACTGCTAGCCTTCCCCCGTATCCAGAGGAGGAAAGCCCATGTCGGACCCCAAATTCGAAGTCACCCGCGAAGGCCCCAACAGCCTGCGTATCGCCATCGCCGGCCAGATCGACGCAACGATGATGGAGGTGGCCCTCCAGCGCCTGTCGACCGAGATGCAGGGCATGGCCCACGGCACCGTGTTGATGATCGACGAGGGTGCGGAATGGCCCACCCTCGGGGCCATCGGCGTGGAGCTGCGCCACTGGCCGCAGATGATGGGCATGCTGCACCAGATGGATTACGCGGCGCTCGTCAGCCACAACCAGATGTTCCGCAGTGCCGCCAGATTCGAAAGCGCGCTTCTACCGGGCATCGAGGTCCGCAATTTCTACGACGAAGCCAGCGCCCGCGACTGGCTCACGTCGCTGGCCGAACCGGCCTGAGACCGGAGCCGCTTGGCATCCCCCTCCGATCCGGGCACAACAGGGCACCGGATCGGAGGGCCCCATGAAAATCGCAACCTTCAACATCAACGGCGTCAAGGCGCGCATCGGCGCGCTGACCGACTGGCTGGACGAGGCGCAGCCCGATGTCGCCCTCCTGCAGGAGATCAAGTCGGTCGATGAAGGTTTCCCCGCCGAGATCTTCGAGGACAAGGGCTACAACGTCGAAATCCATGGACAGAAGGGCTTCAACGGCGTCGCGATCCTGTCGAAACTGCCCCTCGAAGACGTCACGCGCGGCCTGCCCGGCGATGACGAAGATGACCAGGCCCGCTGGATCGAGGCGACGGTCATTGGCGATGATCACGCCGTGCGCCTCTGCGGGCTCTACCTGCCCAACGGCAACCCCGCGCCGGGCCCGAAATACGACTACAAGCTCGCGTGGATGCAGCGCCTGCACGCCCATGCCCAATCCCTCCTCGCGCAGGAGATCCCCGTCGTCATGGCCGGCGATTACAACATCATTCCCCAGGACGAAGACGCCGCCCGACCCGAGGCATGGCGCAAGGATGCGCTTGCCCTGCCCGACAGCCGCGCCGCCTTCCGCCGCATCCTGTCGCTCGGCTACACCGAGGCCTTCCGCGCCCGCACCCAGGCGCCGGGCATGTATTCCTTCTGGGATTACCAGGCCGGTGCGTGGGACCGGAACGATGGCATCCGCATCGACCACCACCTGCTCTCCCCCGAGGCCGCCGACCTGCTCAAGGATTGTTGGATCGAGAAGGAGGTGCGGGGGCGCGAGAAACCCTCCGACCACGTCCCCGTCTGGATCGACCTCGCCGCCTGACGCGCTGTTCTCGCCCTTTCATCTTGCCAGGAAAACTCGAACCCGTCGCCCGCCCCACGCGTAGGACCCGCGGAACGCGCACGGATACGGGACGGCGGGCGGGGCGATGCGGCCTGCCGCGAGCGTCGCCCACCGTCACCGGCTGGACTTTTCCGACACGGCCAATACTCTCTGCCCATCAGACCCAATGGCGCCCCGACGAACAGGGGCCACCTGATACCCTCCCCGACACGGGGAACCACAACCGGGAGAAGACCATGACGAACCGTATCGCCGCCATCGGCGCGGCCCTTCTGGCCACAACGGCCCTCACCGCCACCACGCTCAATGCAGAAACGCTGCGGTGGGCGCGGGCCTCCGAGGCGCTCACCCTCGATCCGCATTCCCAGAACGAGGGGCCGACCACGACCCTCATGCACCAGATCTACGAACCGCTGATCCTCAATGACCTGACCGGTGCCATGGCGCCGACGCTGGCCACCGAATGGGCCCCCTCAGAAGAGAACCCCAACGTCTGGGTCTTCCAGATCCGCGAAGGCGTGACCTTCCACGGCGGTGAGACCTTCGATGCCTCCGACGTCGTCTTCTCCCTCAACCGCGCCATGTCCGAGACCTCCAACTTCAAGGAACTGCTCTCCGGCGTCGTCGAGGTCCGCGCGACCGGCGATTACACCGTCGAGATCGAAACCGACGGCCCGAACCCGCTCCTGCCCAACAACCTCACCAACATCATGATGATGGACGAGGGCTGGACCACCGAGAACGGCTCCGCCGAGGTGCAGGACTACGCCGCCGGCGAAGACACCTTCGCCGCCCGCAACGTCAACGGCACCGGCCCCTACGTGCTTGAAAGCCGCACCGCCGATACCGAGACAATCCTGAACCTGAACGAGAATTACTGGGGCGCGGACGAATTCCCGCTCGACGTCACCCGTATCGAGTTCACCCCGATCCAGAACCCGGCCACCCGCCTTGCGGCCTTCCTGGGCGGCGAAGTGGACTTCATCCAGGACGTTCCGGTGCAGGATCTCGAGCGGGTCGAAGCCGCCGAGGGCATCGGCCTTCTGACCGGTCCGCAGAACCGCGTGATCTTCTTCGGCCTCAACGTCGGCGACGACGACCTGACACGCGACAACGTCGACGGCGAGAACCCGCTGGCCAACCCGCTGGTGCGGCAGGCGATGGATATCGCGATCAACCGCGAAGCCATCCAGCAGATCGTGATGCGCGGCCAGTCGGCGCCGGCCGGCGTCATCGCGCCCCCGCCGGTCAACGGCTGGACGGAAGAGCTTGACGCATACCCCGAATACGACGTCGAGGCCGCCCGTGCCCTGATGGAGGAAGCAGGATACGCCGACGGCTTCACCATCCAGCTCGACTGCCCGAACGACCGCTACGTCAATGACGAGGCGATCTGCCAGGCCGCCGTGGGCATGCTCGCCCAGATCGGGATCACCGTGAACCTTTCGGCCCTGCCCCGCGCCCAGCACTTCCCGTTGATCGCCAACCTCGAGACCGACTTCTACCTCCTCGGCTGGGGCGTTCCGACCTATGACGCGGAATATGTGTTCAACTTCCTCTACCACGGCCTCGAAGACGGCCGCGGCTCGTGGAACGGCACCCGCTACAACAATCCGGAGATGAACGAGATGATCGTCTCCCTGTCGTCGGAAACCGATCTCGATGTGCGCAACCAGACCATCGCGGACCTCTTCGCGATGGCCGAGGAAGAGCTGATCTACATCCCGATCCACAACCAGATCCTCAACTGGGGCATCTCGGACGAATGGTCTGCCATGGTCGACGCCGACGATCAGGTGCTGTTCAAGTATTTCGAACTGAACTGAGCGCGGAAAGCCTCATGACATGCGAAAGCCCGGCGGCAACGCCGGGCTTTTTTCAATGAACCAGCGCCTCGCGTCCTGCAGACTCCTTTCGGTTGAAGCGACACACGCGCGCCTGTCAGCTCGTATTCGTCCGCCAACGGGCAGCCCATTGACTGCGTTGCTCTAGCGACCATGTTGTGTCCGGAACGGAACCTGACGGGCAGCGCGAACCACCATGGCCAGAAACAGCAGCCGACTATTCGGCGTCATCGGACTGGGGAATTTCGGCAGCACCGTCGCAACCGAATTGCAGCGATTCGGAAATCACGTGATCGGAATCGACGTCTCGCAGGACCGTGTCGCACGGCTCGCCGACGATCTGACCCAGACCCTGATCGTGGACGCACGCGATGATGCGGCGTTGCGGGAAGCCGGGCTGGCGGATTGCGAAATCGGCCTGGTGGCGATGGGATCCGACCTCGAGGCCAGCATCCTCGCCGCGATCAACCTGAAGCTGATCGGCGTGCCGGTGGTCTGGGCGAAGGCCACCACGCGCACCCATCACCGGATCCTCAGCAAGCTCGGCGTCGATCGCATCATTCATCCCGAGGTCGAAGTGGGCCAGCACATCGCGCAGGTCCTCCACAACCCGCTCGTGCGGGACTACGTGAGCCTCGGGAACGGCTACCACGTGGTAAACTTCCGCATCCCGGAAAGCCTCGAAGGCGAATCCCTGTCCGATCTGAAGCACAAGGAAGACTTCGGGGTCCGCTGCATCGGTGTCATGCGGGGGACGAACTTCCTAGGTCACGACGGCACGGATTGCACGCTCGAAAGTGATGACCTCCTGCTCCTGCTCGGCCAACGCCAGAACCTCCGCGATTTTGCAGGCAGCCTCTGACGATGCTGCGCCGGGTCGGGTCAAGGTGGAAAGCGAGGAAATCCATCAACCTGCCGCCACCGGCTGTTCTGGTGCTGGTCTACCTCGTGTTCACGGTCCTCGGCGCACTGGTGCTGTGGTTGCCGATCTCGCATAACGGTGACATCGGTCTGGGCGAGGCGATCTTCACATCGACCTCTGCCGTGACGGTGACGGGCCTTGTGCTGGCCGACACGGGGTCGGCCTTCACCGGTTTCGGCCAGGCGGTCATCGCGATCCTCATCCAGCTCGGCGGGCTAGGCCTGATGACGACGGCGGTGCTGGTCCTTGGGGCGCTCGGCATCCAGGTCGGCATGCCGCAGCGAATGGTCCTGCGCGAAGAGGTCAATCAGACCTCCCTATCGAACCTGACCGTGCTGGTCCGCATCATCCTTGTCATCGCGCTGGTCTGCCAGACCGTCGGTGCGCTGTTGCTCGCCCTTGTCTTCGTGCCGCAATATGGCTGGGGCGGGGTCTGGCAGGCCGTGTTCCATTCGATTTCCGCCTTCAACAACGCGGGCTTCGCGCTGCATCCAGACAGCCTGTCGCAATGGGTCGGCAATCCCATCGTCAACATCACCATTCCGCTTCTGTTCATCCTCGGCGGCATCGGCTTCATCGTCCTTGGCGACATCTACCAGAAGCGCAACTGGATGAAGCTGACCCTGCATACCAAGCTGATGCTGGTCGGGACATTGGTGCTGATCCTCTGGGGGAGCCTGGCCTTCGGCGTCCTTGAATGGTCCAACCCCGAAACCCTTGGCCAGCTCACGTTGGGCGAGAAACTCTGGGCAAGCTGGTTTCAGGGCGTCACACCGCGCACGGCCGGATTCAACACGATCAACACCGGCGGCATGCATGACAGCACGTCCCTGCTGACAATGACGCTGATGGTCGTGGGCGGTGGCAGCACCTCGACTGCGGGCGGCATCAAGGTGACAACTCTGGCGGTGCTGCTGCTCGCCTCGGTCGCGTTCTTCCGCAGACGGACGGTGCTGCATGCCTTCGGGCGCTCGATCGGGCTGGAAGAAGTCATGAAGGTCATGGCGCTGACGACGATCTCGATGCTCCTCGTGTTGTCGGGCATCTTCATCGTGTCGATCAGCCACGACGGGGATTTCCTCGACCTCGCGTTCGAAGTCACGTCCGCCTTCGGAACGGTCGGCCTGTCTCGCGGGGCCACCGGCGAACTGGACGGATTCGGGCGCGCCGTGATCATCTTCATCATGTTCATCGGGCGCGTCGGGCCTCTCTCGATCGGGTTCTTCCTCGCCACGCGCAGCGTGCCCAGGGTCAAGTATCCCCCCGGCCAAATTTACCTGGGATGATCGCGGTCCTGAGAACGGCGGGAAAAGATCGCCGGCGCATCCCTGACAATTGAGCGCCATACGCCGAAAGCGACGAGATCATCGTAGTGATGCTTGAAGAATTAGCATCCCTGGCACGCATGACATTTCTATGATCATAGAAATATGATGCTTAATAAGATACTGATTTCAAAATAAAACCTTGAAATACCGGTCCCTTAGCAACCTTGCACAAAGCGCCCGTGGATACTCCTTGATCCACCTCAAGGCAACCTGCCCCGAGATCTGCCAGACTCGCAGGCGCAGCCCATTGCGCGCTTTTGAACCCGAAAGGATGACCCCATGTTCAAGACAATCGTCGCCCCCTTCGACGGCTCCGACCCCGCCAAGCATGCGCTCGAGAAAGCCTGCGAATTCGCCAAGACCTTCGGCGCCGAGCTGCACCTCGTCCACACACCGCAGATCGACACCACCATGGTCGCCGTCGGCTATTCCGTGGTCGAGCTTCCCCTGACGCAGGAGATCATCGACGACGCAGGCAAGAAGATCATGGACGCCGCCGTCAAGCAGGTCGAAGAGGCCGGCCTGACGCCCGCCAGCACCACCACCATGGCCGGCGATCCAGCCGAAACGATCCTGCATGTTGCCAAGCTCAACGACGCCGACCTGATCGTCATGGGCCGCCGCGGCCTCGGCTCGGTCGCAAGCCTGTTCCTTGGCTCGGTCAGCCAGAAGGTCGGCCACGGCGCGACCTGCTCCGTGCTGACGGTGCACTGACCCGCGTCAGGCGACGTTCAGACGTCCCCGGCTGCCTGGACACGCCCTGACCAGGGCAGCGACCTTGTCTGCTGACAGGGGGCGCGAAAAGTGGAAGCCCTGCACCTCGTCGAACCCGGCCGGACGCAGCAGGTCGAATTGCTGCTGCGTCTCGATCCCCTCGGCCACGGTTGTCTGCCCGTTCATCCGGGCGGCAACCGCGATGGCCTCCAGCATGCGCACACCACGCGGGTCTTTCGTCACTTCGGAAATCAGCGACCGGTCGAGCTTGATCGTCGTATAGGGCAGGCAGGTGAGCCGCGCGAAATTCGAATAGCCGGTGCCGAAATCGTCGATGGCGATCTTTACACCCAGGTCGCTGAGCGCCCGCATCTGGTCCTGCACCGTTTCGGCGTCTCCCATGGCCATGCTTTCGGTGATCTCCACTTCCAGCAGATCGGGCTCGACATCGTAGCGATCTAGCGTCTCCGCGATCCGGTCCAAGAGCGTCGGGTCGTCGAACTCCGTGGGCGACACGTTGACCGACACGCCAATTCTCAGCCCCTGATCCAGCCACGCCCGGCATTTCCGCACCGAATGCTCCAGAACCTGCGCCCCAAGCTCGCCCATAAGACCCAGCCGCTCGGCAATCGGGATGAAAATGCCGGGCGGAATTGGCCCACGCTCCGGATGCGTCCAGCGGGCCAGGGCCTCGACCATCGACAGGCGCAGGCCGTCAGTGTGGAACCTTGGCTGGAAGGCGAGGTGGATATCGCCCCGCGCCACCGCTTGTTCCAGATCGCCTTCGATCACGCGACGGTCGCGCCAGATACCATCCAACGCTTCGTCGACACGGACGATCCGGTTCCGCCCGCTGGCCTTCGCCTCGTACATCGCCTGGTCCGCGAGATTGATGAGGCTTTCCGCCGACCCGCCGTAATCGGGATGGCGCACGATACCGATGCTGCATCCGACTTGGATCGAGAGCCCGTTGACAGTGATCGGTTCGGCCAAGGCGGCAAGGATGTCGCCGGCCACCGCCACGGCATCGGGACCATCGGGAATATCTGGCAGGATCGCCACGAACTCGTCGCCCGCGACCCGTCCCAAAAGCGCGTCGCCGGGTGCGATGTCACAGGACTCCCCAAGCGGGCTCATTCCGTCGGACAAGGTGCCGACCTTCCGCCCCAAGGCCCCGGCAATCCGGCAGCCCACCTCGGCCAGCGCGAGATCTCCGACCTCGTGACCATGGCTGTCATTGATCCGCTTGAAGCCGTCGAGGTCGATGAACAACACGTCGGCGGCCGCATTCGGGTTCAGGACGATGGTGTCCAATGCGTGAAAGATCACTGAGCGGTTCGGAAGCCGCGTCAGCGGATCGGTATAGGCGAGCACGTTCATGCGCATGACATTGGTGGCGAGCCGATCCGCCATGATCTTGAAATTGTCCGCCAGGTCGCCGAGCTCGCACTTGCAATCCACGTCGAGCGCGGCGTTGAAATCGCCCGAAGCCAGCGCGACCGTGCTTCGCCGGATCGCTTCGATCTGGGCGGTCAGCTTGCGCGCCGCCAAGTAGGTGATCCCCGCTGAAACCAAAGCTGCGCCTGCCCCGAGCAGAACGATGGCACCGGCGCCCACAGCCGTGGGGCACAGAAGCGCGACCGACATCGTCGCAGCGCCACCAAGTCCCAGCGACAACAACCCGAACCGCACGGGGATACTGTTCAGCCCCTGTCCTTTTGCCGGCATGGCCACACCTCGCACACTGCCCCCAGTCGCGGGATACAGGGCCAAGACGGATTGGTCACGATTGGAGAAATTAAGATTTTCGCAAGTTTTTCAGAAGGTTTGGTTCGAATGCCCGCAGTCGATACGGCGCCTCGCTGCCGCGGTCACGTCGAGGCTCGCGCGCCTTAAGTCACGTCATCGTGACAATCGCGCCGCTCGCGTTATCCTTGGCCGTGGGCCAGTGTTGCGCAGCGTGCAGCGCCTCAGGTCGCGCGAACAAAGTACTCCGGGGAGAGAGACATCATGAACCGCCTTCTGACCGCCAGCCTTCTGGCGCTGTCCACTGCCGTTCCGGCGCAGGCTGAAACCTTCCGATGGGCGGCGACAACCGACCCGCAGACCATGGACCCCCATGCCGTCAGTTCGGCGCCCGTGCTCGGGTTTCTCAACAACGTTTACGAGGGCCTTGTGCGCCGCGGGCGCGACATGTCGATCGAACCCGCACTTGCCGAAAGCTGGGAGCCACTGCCCGACGGCGCGGGTTGGCGGTTTGTCCTGCGTCAGGGCGTGACGTTCCACGGCGGACAGGAGTTCAACGCGGAGGACGTGCTGTTCTCCTACGAACGCGCCTCGTCCGAGGAAAGCGACGTGGCAAGCTGGTTCGGCGCGGTCTCTGGCGTCGAGATCGTCGATGATTACACTGTCGATATCCTGACCACCTCGCCGCAACCGATCTTCCCCGACAGCATCGCCAACTGGATGATGATGGACAGCGGATGGGCCGCCGAGAACGAGGCCGAGCGCCCGGCGCGCGATACCGAGAACTTCGCCACCCGCAGCGTCAACGGCACCGGAGCCTTCATGCTGCAATCGCGCCAGCCTGACCTGGAGACCGTTCTGGTTCCTTTCGACGGCTGGTGGGGCGAGACGGAGCACAACATCACCGAGGCAATCTTCACACCGATCCAGAACTCCGCCACCGCCGTCGCGGCCCTTTTGTCGGGTGACATCGACCTGATCGACCCGGTCCCGGTTCAGGATGCCGCGCGCGTCAACGAGGCCGAGGGCGTCTACGTTCTCGATGGCATCGAAAGCCGCGTGATCATGCTGGGATATGCCCACGATCACGAAACCCTTTTGAATGGCAACGACAACATCTTCGCCGATGTGCGCGTCCGCCGCGCCGTGGGCCATGCAATCAACGTCGATGCGATCCTGCAGGCGATCATGGGCGGCACCGCCGCCGCCGAAAGCCAGCTGATCAGCCCGGCGGAGAGCGGCTATTCCGAAGCCAACGCGGCACGGCCGGAATACGACCCGGAGCTGGCGCGCAGCCTGCTGGCGGAAGCGGGGGCCGAGGGGGCGGAATTCACCCTGTCCTGCCCCAACGATCGCTACCTCAACGACGAGGCCGTCTGCCAGGCCGTCGTCGGGATGCTGGCGCAGGTCGGCCTGACCGCCACGCTCGATGCGATGCCGGTTTCCAACTACTGGCCGGAACTGCGCGAGGATCGCTTCGACATGTTCCTGCTGGGGTGGTCGTCGGGCACGTTCGACCACGAACATCCGCTGCGGTTCCTGGTCCACACCGCGGGCGAGCGGCTTGGCACCTGGAACTTCGGTGGCTATTCGAACGCCCGGATGGATGAGCTTCTGCCGCTGATCCAGTCCGAGATCGACCCCGCCGCGCGGCAGGCGCTGATCGACGAGGCCGTGGAAATCTACCAGGAAGACGTGGTCTACACGCCGCTCTACGTGCAGCCGCTTCTGTGGGGTGTGCGTGACGGGATCGAACTGACGCAGCGGCCCGACAACTTCTTCATCCTGCGCTGGGTCACGGTCGGCGCCCAGGACTGAGTGGACCTTCTAGAAAGACGAAAGGCCGGGCCATGTGCCCGGCCTTTTTCATTACAACTCCGTCAGCTCAGAACCCGAAGCTGAACCGGCGCGCAAGGGTAATGCCGAAGATCGCGTGCGTGGCCGATCCGGCCTGAACAATCGGACTATCGGCAGCCCCGTTGACGAATTCGCTAATTTCCAGATCTGCCCGCAGCGACCAGTCATCGTTCAGTTGCCGCTGCACGCGCATGTCGATCCCGTAGGACAGGAGCCCGCCATCGGGATCGAAGGCCGAAAACGAACTGACATTAGCCTCGGCGGCGGTGATGCCGAAATACGTGTCGGCATAGTCGTTGGACCCGAAGAACGCGCGCGGACCGACGGAGATTTCCAGATCGCTGGAGGGGCGCAGGATGTAATCCGCCCCGATCTCGGCCACCCAGGCGTTATGGCCCACGACCCCGTAGCGCGGATCGGCGAAGACGCGGAAATTCTCGGCCTCGTAGCCGGCGCCCAGACCGAGCTCGACGCTGAAGTCGACGTCTTCCAATCCCGCCAGTTCGGGGAAATCCTCCGCGGATCGTCCGGGCACGATGCGAAATCCGCCGCGCAGCGTGAAGCCATCGGGCACGCGCCGCACGCCGGGCGTGCCGAAATTCACCGGGCCGAAAGTGATCGCTTCGAGCGCGCCGCGCCCCATCGGGCTGAAGCCATAACTCGACGCGCCGAAATACTCCTGCCGCAGCCGCACGCCCAGGCCGATCTCACCGGCGATGCCGACCTCCTGCGCCTCGGCGGCACCGGAAAACGGGGCCAGACCCGGCCCGAAGAAAACGGACGCGGCCACGGCGGTTGCGGCGAAAAGCGATCGGGTCATTTGTCCCCCCAGACGATGATGTGCGTTCAGTATCGAAAGCTAGTGCGATTTGCACCCTTGGAAATGATAACTTTTCATGAACCTGCGCCACTGCAGGTGTGACGTAACAGGATTGATGGCCGGTCTCTCTTGACGCACCCCCGGGTTCGCCGCACAACCGAACGATGCTCAGCTTCATCCTGCGCCGCATATTTCAATCCGTCCTTGTCCTGCTGGTTGTGGGGCTTGTGGCGTTTGCCATGTTCCGCTTCGTGGGCGATCCGATCGACACGATGCTGGGGCAGGAACGCACGTTGGAAGACATCGACCGCCTGCGCGAGCAACTGGGGCTGAACAAGCCGTTCTTCCTGCAATACTGGGATTTCCTTGTGCGGGCCGTTCAGGGCGATCTCGGGATCTCGTACCGGCAGGGCCGTCCGGTGGCCGAGATCATCGCCGAACGCCTTCCCGCCACGCTGGAATTGGCCCTTGTCTCGGGCGCGCTGGCGCTGGCCTTCGGGATCGGCCTCGGCATCTTCACCGCGATCCGGCGCGAGGGCGTCACCGCGAATTTCATCATGACGGTGAGCCTGATTGGCGTGTCGTTGCCCACCTTCCTGATCGGCGTTCTGCTGATCTACGGCTTCGGCGTGGGCGTCGAT
This sequence comes from Rhodobacterales bacterium HKCCE4037, assembly GCA_015689645.1. Lineage (GTDB taxonomy): Bacteria > Pseudomonadota > Alphaproteobacteria > Rhodobacterales > Rhodobacteraceae > Gymnodinialimonas. The sequence goes on along the minus strand of WVSM01000005.1, from coordinate 198,320 downwards.
ATCCGCATTCCCTTCACCGATACGGTCATCAACACCGGCGGCATGCCGACCTTCGGGCGCGGTGACACGGTCGACCTCGGCTGGTGGACCACCGGTTTTGCGTCCTGGGACGGGGTACAGTCGATCATCCTGCCCGCCATCACGCTCGGCCTATACCAGATGACGTTGATCATGCGGCTGGTGCGCGCCGAGATGCTGGAAGTGCTGCGCGCCGATTACATCCGCTTCGCCCGTGCGCGCGGCCTTGGCGACCGCGCAATCAACTACCGCCACGCGCTGAAGAACACGATGGTGCCAGTGATCACGGTGACGGGCCTGCAACTGGGTTCGATCATCGCGTTTGCCATCATCACCGAAACGGTGTTCCAGTGGCCGGGCGTCGGGCTGCTGTTCATCAACGCGATCCAGTTCGTCGATATCCCTGTCATGGCCGCCTACCTGATGCTGATCTCGGTGATGTTCGTGGCGATCAACCTGATCGTGGACCTGCTCTACGTCCTGATCGACCCGCGCCTGAGGGTAAGCTGATGAGTGACACGCCCCAACAGGACATCCCCGCCGTCCTGGAAGCCCGCGCCCAAAGCCGGCTGTCGCGCGCATGGGACAGCGATGTGGGCTATGCCTTCCGCCATTCGCCCGTCGCCATGATCTCGGCCTTCGTGACCCTTGTCCTGATCCTTGCCGCGGTATTCGCGCCGATTATCGCGCCGCACGATCCGTTCAATCCCGCGACGCTGAACCTGCTGAACGGTCTGACCCCGCCGGGCACGCCGTCCGCCTTCACCGGCGAGACCTTCCTTCTGGGCACCGACGATCAGGGCCGCGACGTGTTCTCGACGATCCTTTACGGGTTGCGGATCTCGCTGTTCGTGGGCTTTGCCGCCGTGACCTTCGCGCTGGTCCTCGGTGTCACCCTCGGCCTGATCGCGGCCTATGTCGGCGGCTGGACCGAGACGATCATCATGCGGATCGCCGATATCCAGCTGACCTTCCCGTCGATCCTTGTCGCCATGCTGATCTTCGGCATCGCCAAGGGGATCACGCCCATCGAGTACCGGGACCAGGTGGCGATTGCCGTCCTGATCCTCGCCATCGGCCTGTCGGACTGGGTGCAATTCGCCCGCGTCGTGCGCGGCGCCACGCTGGTGGAGAAGAACAAGGAATACGTTCAGGCCGCCCGCCTGATCGGACGCTCGCCGCTCGTGATCATGGCGCGGCACATCCTGCCGAACGTGCTGTCACCGGTGCTGGTGATTGCCACCATCTCGCTCGCGCTGGCGATCATCGCCGAGGCAACCCTGAGCTTCCTCGGCGTCGGCGCGCCGCCCACCGAGCCGTCCCTCGGCACGCTGATCCGCATCGGCCAGACGTTCCTGTTCTCCGGCAAGTGGTGGATCCTCGTCTTCCCCGCGGCGACGCTTCTGGTGCTGGCCCTGTCGGTGAACCTGCTTGGCGACTGGCTGCGCGATGCGCTTAACCCGAGGTTGCGGTGATGGCTCTCCTCGAGATCGAAAACCTTACGGTCGAATTCCCGACCCGCCGCAAGCTCTTCACCGCCGTGAAGAATGCCCACCTCGCCGTGGAACCAGGCGAAATCCATGGGCTGGTGGGAGAGTCCGGCGCGGGCAAGTCCACCATCGGCGCCGCTGTCATGGGGCTGCTGGACCGCCCGGGCCGCATCGCGGGCGGGATCATCCGCTACAAGGGTGAAGAGATTTCGGGCCTCGATACGGCGGCGATGCGCGCCCTGCGCGGCAAGAAGATCTCGATGATCTTCCAGGACCCGCTGACCTCGCTCAACCCGCTGTTCACCGTGCGGCAGCAGCTGGTCGAGACGATTACCGAGCATCTGGACGTCTCGGATGCGGAAGCCAACAAGCGCGCCCGCGACCTGATCGACCGCGTCGGTATCCCCGATCCGGAGACGCGGCTCGATCAATATCCGCACCAATTCTCGGGCGGGATGCGGCAGCGGGTGGTGATCGCGCTGGCGCTGTGTTCCGAGCCGGACGTGATCATCGCCGACGAGCCGACGACGGCGCTCGACGTGTCGATCCAGGCGCAGATCCTCGACCTGATCAAGGAACTGACCCGCGAGCGGCAGGTGGGGGTGATCCTGATCACCCACGACATGGGCGTGATCGCCGACACGACCGACAAGGTGACGGTTATGTACATGGGCGAAGTGGTGGAGAGCGGCACGACCGAACAGGTGCTTGGCCAGCCGAGCCATCCCTACACGAAGAGCCTCATCGCCGCCGTCCCCCGCCCCACGGTCAAGCTGCATCGCTTTCCGCTGATCTCCTACGGCGGGCGGGTCACGGAATTCGCCATCGAAGATTTGAAGCGCAACTGGCCGTCGACCGAGGTGAACCGCGACAAGCCGCTGGTCCAAGCCAAGGGATTGACGAAGACCTTCCTGCAAAAACGCGCGATCTTGCCGCGCAACCGGAAGTATTTCACCGCCGTGGACGAGGCGCGGTTCGAGATCCGCGAAGGCGAGGTGTTCGGGCTGGTGGGCGAGAGCGGGTCGGGCAAGTCCACCATCGCGCGGATGATCGCGGGGCTTTACCCGGTGGACGGCGGAGAGGTGTGGTTCGACGGCAAACAGGTCGCGCCGCATCCGGGCGGCGTGCCAGACTGGTATCGCAAGCAGATCCAGATGATTTTCCAGGACCCCTATTCATCGCTCAACCCACGTATGCGGGTGGACGAGATCGTGGCCGAACCGGCGCGCCACCATGGGCTGTTGTCGGGCCAGCAGCTGAAGGCCCGCGTCGCCGAATTGCTGGAACGTGTGGGCCTCGGGGCCGAGGCGGGCGTGAAATACCCCCACGAATTCTCCGGCGGGCAGCGGCAGCGCATCTCCATCGCGCGAGCCTTGGCGACCCAACCGCGCTTCCTGATCTGCGACGAGCCGACAAGCGCGCTGGACGTGTCGATCCAGGCGCAGATCCTGAACATCCTGAAGGATCTGCAGGAGCATCTGGGCCTGACCATGCTGTTCATCAGCCACGATCTTCCGGTGGTGCGCCAGATGTGCGACCGCGTTGGCGTGATGAAGGATGGCGTGCTGGTGGAGATTGCCGAGACCGAGGCGCTGTTCGCCGACCCTAAGCATCTGTATACGCAAAGTCTTTTGTCGCTCATGCCACGGCTGGATGGTTTGAGCGAAGAGGGATTGGCGGTCGCCTGACAGCGACTTGCAGGCAAAGCTGAAACCGAGTGGACATATCCGCGCCGCTCCGCCACCTTCCGGCACAAAGCCGGAGGAGCCCCATGCCACAGCCCGATCACGTCTCGATCTACGACCTGCCCGACCCTGACAGCCTCGACGAGGATATGCAGCGGTACCTCGAAGTCTGCCAGGAAAAGTTGGGGATGGTGCCGAATGTCCTGACGACCTTCACGGCCAACCAGGACAAGATGCGGGCCTTCATCCAGTACTACAACACGCTGATGCTGGCGCCGTCTGGCCTGTCGAAGCTGGAACGCGAGATGGTGGCGGTCGTCGTCTCCTCCACCAACCGATGCTTCTACTGCCTCGTGGCCCACGGACAGGCCGTGCGCGCGCTGTCGGGCGATCCGCAACTGGGCGAGATGCTGGTGATGAACTACCGCGTCGCGCCGCTGGAACCGCGACATCGCGCCATGCTCGATTTCGCGTGGAAGCTGACCACGGCGCCGTGGGAGGTCGACGAGCCCGACCGTCAGGCCTTGCGCGACGCGGGCCTGACGCAATCCGAGATCTTCGACCTCGCCGACGTGATCGCCTTCTTCAACATGTCCAACCGTTTCGCCATCGCGTCCGACATGATGCCGAACGCGGAATACCATGCGATGGACCGCTAGGCGTTACTCGTCCTCGGCCTGCTGCGCGAGGCCATCCGCCGCGCGCCGCGTGCCCGGCCCCACGTCACCGTCGATCCGCATGGTGTACAGCCCGCGCTCGGCGAGGATGGTCTGGAACGCAATCGCCGTGTCGCGGTCCCATGGCGGGGTCTCGCCGTTGATCGTGCCGCGCATCGTGTCGATATCGACCTCACCGGTTTCCAGCGCGGCCACGTAATCGGCTGCGGCCAGCTCCGGGTTTGCCGGGCGTCCGATGCCCTGCTCGTACAAGAACCCACGTTCAGCAATGCCCACCGGATCACCGGTTTCGGCCAGTGTCTCCACCCAACCACCGCGCAGGAAATCGCTCGGTTCGACCCCTTCGCCGCCGTCCGAGTAGAGCGTGATCAACGACCGGACCGCCTCGACGCTGCCGGCATTGGCCAGCGACACGAGGATCGGCACGGCAGCGCGGGCATTTGGCAGGCCAAGGCCCTCGCGCTCGTCACGCGGGACGCCTTCACCGCTGAGGTAGGCCTCGGCGAGGTTCTGCTGAGCGAAGGGATAACCGGTGGCCGCGGCCTCCTCCATCAGGCGCAGGTAATCGGCGCCGCTTTGCTCCACACCGCGCCCGAGGCGATACATGAACGCCAGCGTCGCGGTGCCCGCCGGATCGCCCGCTTCGGCCGCTCGACGGTAATACTCGACAGCCTGCGCCGCATCTTCGCGGACCGGGCGCAGGCCGAAGTTGTGGTAATCACCCAACCGGGTGAGCGCGGCGGCAACCCCGTTCGCGGCGGCCTGTTCGTACAACGGCACGGCGCGGCGATGGCGGCCAGAGGCCTGCGCCGCCGTGGCGAGATGGAAGAACGGCGCGCCTTCGTCGGGCAGCGCTTCGGCAGCCGCGCTACAGAAGGCGAGCGCTTCGCGCAGGGCGTTGAGGGCCGCGACCTGCTCTTCTTCGGTTGCGAAGTTTTCCGCGGACGGTTCACCGGCAATGGTGACGCAACTTTCCAGTGCGGCTTCAGCTTCGGCGCGGGCGGCGCTTTCGGCGGCCAACTGCTCGAAAGCGGCCTGTGCTTCGGCCGCAGCGGCTTCGCGCTCGGCCGCAGCGGCGGCTTCGGCGGCTTCTGCTTCGGCGCGCGCAGCTGCGGCGGCTTCTTCCGCGGCCCGGGCCGCTGCGGCAGCTTCCTCTTCCGCGCGAGCGGCGCTTTCAGCCGCGAGGGCTTCGAACGCCGAAAGCGCCTCGCCGACCGCCTCTTGCCGGGCTTCGGCTGCCTCGGCCTCTGCGGCAGCGGCTTCTTCCGCTGCAAGCTCCGCCTCGGAGGGGCCAGCTTCAGCTTCGACGGCGGCCTCTTCTTCAAGAGGAGCCACGTCTGCCTCTTCGGCAACAATCTCTTCCACAGGCGCCGCTTCGGTATCGCCAGTGGTTTCCGCTACGGGATCTGCACCGTCAGTTCCTGCGTCAGCTTCGACGGACTCCGCGTCCGCTACAGCATCGTCTGCTTCAACGGGATCCTGGTCGGCAGTCCCGTCGTCCGTCTCGGCTGCTGCGGCATCGTCGTCCGCCTCTTCCATGATCAGGATCGTTTCCGCGTCTTCGCCGGCGGTCTCCGCCTCTTCAATAGCTGCGTCCAGCGATGCTTCGGCCAGGGCCTCGAAGGCGGCGCGGGCCTCTTCCACGGCTGCGGCCCGTTCGGCTGCGCCGTCGTCTTGTGCGATGGCCATGCCCGCGCTCAGGGCGAGCACGGACACCAGAGAGATCGAACGAAACGCGGCAGGCAGCTTCATGGCAGGCAATTCCCCTATAAAATCAACAGCACCGACGATAACCACCGGCGAAGTGGCTGTCGATAGCATTGCCACGGGCCGCGTCAGAGAATCCTCTGGTCAACACACGGGCAGTGGGGCACTTTCACGTCACGAGCCAAGGGATTGGAAACGCTGACTTTGCCGCCTGATATTGCGCCAGATACCGACATCAAGCAGGCGCGCACCGACGCGCACACGTCAAAGGTGCTCGCGGTCGATCTGGACGGCACCCTGCTGCGATCGGACATGCTCTACGAATGTCTGTGGTCGGCGATGGCGAAGGACGCGAAGGCGACCTTCAGCAGCCTGACTGCATTGTCGGACGGGCGCGCGCAGTTCAAACGCAGGTTGGCAGAGCTGTCGGACGTAGACGTGGCGACCCTCCCCTACGACGGCGAGGTGCTGGATCGCATCCGAACGTGGCGGGACGCAGGCGGCAGGGCGGTGTTGGTCACGGCCAGCGATCAGGGTCTTGCGGACAAGGTCGCGGCACACCTGGGTGTATTCGACGAGGTCCACGGCTCGGACGGTGTGCGCAACCTCAAGGCCGAAGAGAAGGCTGCCTTCCTGACGGACCGCTTTCCGCAAGGCTTCACCTACATGGGCGACAGCGCGGCGGACCTTGCCGTGTGGGAAAGCGCGGATCATGCGATTTCGGTCGGGGCATCGCAGCGGACGCGTGCAGCGCTCGACGCCGGATCCGTTCCCGCCGAGCACCTGGAGCGGGAGACCAAGTTCAGCGCCCTGCGCCGTGCCATGCGCCCGCAACAATGGCTGAAGAACCTGCTTGTGCTGGTGCCACTGGTGGCGGACCCCAGCTACGGGGTGCCGGCACTGCTCCCGGTTCTCGCGGCTTTCCTGTCGCTGAGCCTCGCGGCCTCGGCAGGGTACCTCATCAACGACCTGCTCGACTTGCAGGACGACCGCAGCCATCCCCGCAAACGCATGCGGCCGTTTGCCTCCGGCGCGCTGTCGACGGCCACGGGGACAATGGCGGTCCCCGCCTTGCTCGCCGGCGCACTGGTTCTGGCCCTTCTGGTCTCGCCCGCCCTGTTGGCGGTCGTGACGCTCTATTTCGTGGCGACACTGTCCTATTCCGTGCGCCTCAAGCGCCATACGCTGATCGACATCTGCGTGCTCGCGTTCCTATTCACCCTGCGCATTGTCGCGGGTGGAGTGGCCATGGGCTCGCCCCTGTCGGTGTGGATCCTCGCGTTTTCGATGTTCATCTTTTTCGCCCTCGCTGCCGTCAAACGGCTCGCCGAATTGACCGATACCGAAACGGCGGGCCGCGAAACCTCGCGCCGGGGCTACCAGCCTGAAGATCGTCGCGTCGTCAGCCAGATGGCGATTACTTCGGGCTATCTTGCCGTGCTGGTTCTGGCGCTTTACGTGGACGAGCCCGAAACGCAGGCCAAGTTTGGCGCGCCGTGGCTACTCTGGGGCATGTGCCCGCTGCTGCTGTTCTGGATCAGCCGGCTGGTTCTCGTCGCGGACCGGGGCGAGATGCATGACGACCCGATGATCTTCGCGATCACCAATTCCACCTCTCGGCTCGTGATCCTGTTCTGCGGCATCCTCGCCCTCGGCGCGGTGATCCTGTGAGCCGCACGACGCTTGTCGTCCGCTACGTCACCTTCGCGGTGGTGGCCGTCCTCGTGAACCTCGCCGTGCAGCGGCTGGTGCTGATCGGTGGCGACAACGGCGTGTGGTTCGCCCTCGCGCTTGGGGCCGGAACGCTGGCCGGGCTGGTGGTTAAATACCTCCTCGACAAGCGTTGGATCTTCTACGACCGGACGGCAGGCGCGGCGGCGCAGGGCCGGCAATTCGGCCTTTATTCCCTGATGGGCGTGGCGACGACGGTGATCTTCTGGGCGACGGAGACGGCGCTCTGGCTGATCTGGGGCACGGACCTCGCGCGCGAGATCGGTGCAATCATCGGCCTAAGTATCGGATACATCACGAAGTACCAGCTCGACCGCCGCTTCGTCTTCCGCGAGGGCGCGGCATGACCCGGATCAGCGGCTGGGGCCGCTTTCCCGTGGCCGAGTGCAAGGTAACATCCGCCCGGTCCGAGGCCGACGTGGCCCGCGCCATCGCCAAGGCCCCCCTGATCGCACGCGGCAACGGGCGAGCCTATGGCGATGCGGCGATGAACACGGGTCAGACGCTCGACATGACCGCGATGGACCGGATGCTGTCGTTCGAAGACGGCGTGCTGGTGGCTGAGGCCGGGGTGCTTCTGGCCGACATCATCCACACGTTCCTGCCGAGCGGCTGGTTCCCGATGGTCACGCCAGGCACCAAGTATGTCAGCCTCGGCGGGGCCATCGCGGCGGATGTGCATGGCAAGAACCACCATCTCGACGGCTCGTTCCGGGCCTGTGTCGACTGGGTGGACGTGATGGGGCCGGACGGCAACGTCACCCGCGCCGCGAAGGGCGACGACCTGTTCGACTGGACCGTCGGCGGCATGGGCCTGACCGGCGTGATCCTGCGCGCCCAGATCCGCCTGCGCCCGGTGGAGACGATGTATATCGTGCAGGACACGCGCGCGCTCACCTCGCTGGAGGAAACGCTCGCCGCCTTCGAGGAGACGCTCGACGCGCCCTATTCCGTGGCCTGGATCGATTGCTCCGACGGGCCGCACCACGGCCATTCGCTGCTGCACCTGGGTCGCCACGCGACCGTAAGCGACCTGCCAGAAGACACTGCCCCCCTCGACGTCACCCACAAGCGCAAGCTGCCCGTCCCCTTCGGCGCGCCGCCGTTCCTGTTCCGGGGTCTCTGGCTGCGTGGCATCAACGGCATCTACTGGCGGCGCAACGCGAAGCGCGCGGGCGAGAAGCTGGTGGATTGGGACAGCTACTTCTACCCGCTCGATGCGCTGCTGAACTGGAACCGGTTCTACGGCCGCAAGGGCTTCGTGCAGTTCCAATGCGCCCTTCCGCAGGAAAGCTCCGCCGAAGGCCTGGCCGAATTGATGACCGAAATCGCCGCCTCGCAGACCGGGTCGGTCCTGTCGGTGCTGAAACGCTTCGGGCCGCAATCCGGCCCGTTTTCCTTCCCGATGCCCGGCTATACGCTGGCGCTCGACTTTCCCGCGTCAGAACGGAGCCTCGAATTGATGAGCAGACTGGATACCATAACCCTCGCCCACGGCGGGCGCTTCTACCTTGCCAAGGATGCGCGCATGCCCGAGGCGGTTGCGAAAGCCGACCCCCGGGCCGAGGCCTTCGCCGCGATGCGCAAGCAGGCGGGGTTGAGCGACCGCTTCACCTCCCTGCAATCGGAAAGGTTGGGGCTATGAGCGGGCCGGTCCTGATCCTTGGCGCGGCCTCCGGCATGGCGCGGGCGGTCGCGCGCAGCTTTGCCGAGGCGGGGCACGCGATCCAGCTTGCCGCGCGGAACGTGGCGCGGCTCGAAGATGACGCCGCCGACCTGCGCACCCGCTTCGGCACGGAGGTCAGTCTGCTCGAATTCGACGCCCTCGCCCTCGACAGCCACAAGGCCTTCGTCGACAACCTGCCCACCCTGCCCGAGGTCGCGATCTGCGCCGTCGGCGCCATGGGCGAGCAACCGCAGAGCGAGGCCGACCCGCAAGCCGCCGCGCAGGTGATCCGCGCGAATTTCGAAGGCCCGGCCAGCGTTCTGGCGCATCTCGCCAACGCGATGGAAGCCCGGGGGGCGGGCACACTCGTCGGCATCTCGTCGGTCGCGGGCGACCGGGGGCGTGCCTCGAACTACGTCTACGGATCGGCAAAGGCCGGCTTCACCGCCTTCCTGTCGGGGTTGCGCAACCGGCTCGCGAAGAAAGGCGTGCACGTCGTCACCGTGCTGCCGGGCTTCGTGAAGACCGCGATGCTGGACGGCATCGACACACCCGGCCCCCTCACCGCCGAACCCGCCGAGGTCGGCACAGCGATTCTGAAAGCGGTCGAGAAGAAGAAGAACGTGATCTACACGCGACCGATTTGGCGGGTGGTGATGGCGGTGATCCGCAACATCCCCGAGCCGGTCTTCAAGAAAACCTCGCTCTAGGCAGAACGGCGCGCGGAGATGGCAAGATTCCGCGCAAAACACAAGCGGGATAAACAATCTGGATTGGGCTTGTTGCTAATTTAACACTTCCAGAATAGGCACGAATAAATCGAAGGGACAGCAGACGCGGGCCGAGGCGCCGCGCAGGCATAAACTAAGGGGCAGTGCCTGAAATGAATGGGACAGTGACGGCGAGAGTCGTGCGGGGACGCGCGCGGCAGGCCGATGTACAAGTATCGCAAATTGCGGCGGACAAGCCGGGCTTTTTCGAGCGTCCGAATGGCGTGCTCGGCCTCGTGCTGGCATCGACCGTGATGACCTCGGCCTGTGGCTACGTGGTCTATTCCAATGCCCTGGACGCGCAGCGCGCCGCGGTCGAGCAGGTTGCCGACCGCGCGCCGGAACCGCAGTCCGGACCCGGCACCGCCGTTCCGATGACCGAATTGTTCGACACGACCGTCTCGGTCGCGATCGACAACGGCCCGGCCACCCGCACCGCCCCTGCCCTCGCAGAAATCGAGAACCCGGCCTCCGACACGCCGAGCACGGCTGGCGGCCTGCTCTACAGTGTCGTGGAAGGCCGCCCGCCGGTTGAACCGCGACCGCGCCCGTCGCTCGGGCCGGACCTCGTGACATTGGCCCAGAACATCACGCCGGCGCGCGCGTTGAGCTTTCCGCTTCCGACGCAGCGCCCGGAGATCGCCACCGGCGCCGAGCAGCCCGAGGATGTCGTCGACGGCACGATCCGCCTGGCCGAGGCCAGCCCGCGCCCGTCGATCCGACCGGAAGACCTCGTGACCCGCGTGGCGGCCAGCCCCGCAGATCTTGAGATCGAGATCGCACGCGGCGAAGTTGGCGAAATTCCCCGGGGCAGCCTCTTCGGCGGCTCCGCCGGGGAGTGCAATTCCCGCCTGACGCGCCAGATGCCGCGCCGTCCCGGCTCCGCCGCCGGCGGCTCCGCCGTCATGGCGGCTGTTGGCAACGGCTCGGGCTCGAACCGCGACAACCGGCTGGTGCAAGAGGCGCTGAACGGCAACATGCCCGATTACATGCGCAACCTGCACCCGGTGACGTTCGAGAGCACCGTCGGCGGACGCTCCGTCACCGTGACGATCTGCGTGACCCCCGATTATCTCGCCATCGGGTCGGACAACGACCACGTGCGCGTGCCGCTTGGCCTGCCCGCCGCGCTGCGCGTGGCCGATGCCTTCGACATGATGTTGCCGACCACCTCGATGGTCGATGCGATCTACCGGCAGGCCGACGTGCGCATCGCGCCCTCGCCGATGACGCCGGGCTCGGCCATGTCCTCGACCAGCTACTTCGTAACCCATGACGAAACCGTCGATGCGCAATTCGCGCGCGCCGGGGCGCAGCAGGGCATGCTGGTTGCCGGCCACAAGAAAGACCTCGTGATCGCCAACCGCCTGTCCCGCAACCCGGGCCGCGTGGCGATCTACGGCTGGCACCGGACCAACGGTCAGGCGATCCAGCCGCTCTCGACGGTCCATGGTGAATACTACGCCGACTATTCCCACGGCATCCGGCTGGTCAGCCGCACGGCCTACGTGAATGGCGAAGCAGTCGACCTGCGCCAGCTCCTGACGGACGAACGCTATGCGGGCTTCCTCAATTCCGACGGTGCTCTGACTGGCGCAACGATCCGCCTCGCGTCGCTCTGAGGTCGGCAGCCGGGAAAGCCGGCACCCACATCTGACTTCGACCAACGAAAAACGGCGCCCCTCGGAGCGCCGTTTTCATTTCGACCTACGCGTTGAAGCCTAACGCACGTCCCGGAAGCAGCGGAACCCGAGGTGATAGTTCCGGTGGCTACCCTCGCTCATCACGCGGGTGCCGTGCCAGAACGGTGCGCGCCAGCGGGCCCAGTGCTCATGGGCGCGGATCGTGTCCCAGATGAACCACGAGCCTTTCATCTCGGTCACGCCAAGGGTGGTGGACCCGCGCGAGGCCATCTGGTCCTCGGCCAGCGGAAGGTTCATGTGCTCCGCCGCGTTGCCGTCGATGTCGTACACACCAAGCGGCGACTGGCAGGACGGGAAACTGCCCGCCGGATAGGTGTTCGACCCGCAGCCCTGGAAGCTGCCGCCGTTGCACGAGGCGTTCTTGAACGAACCGGTCGCACAGACCCCCGATTGCCAGGCCCCGATCGAATAGGTGCCCGAGGTGCTGGCATAGTGGTTGTTGTGCCAGTTGCGCATCGTGTTGACCGCCGCCGACAGGCCCATGCCACGGATCATGTCGAAGGGGTAGTCGGGCGGCAGAAGCTGGCCAGCTGCGGCGCCTTCCCATTCGTGGGCGTCACCGATGCGCCCGCCTTCGGCCGCGCAAAGCTGTGCCGCCTCGTTCGCGCGGACCCAGACGACCGGGTAGACCATCGGGATGTTGGGATATTCGAACATGTCCGCGCAGACCGTTGCGTCACGCGGGGTCTGGGTTTCGGGATCGTAAAGCGGCACCATGTAAGGCCCGCCGCAGATCCGTTCATACTCGCGGTTGCGATAGCTGTTCTGCACCTGCTCGACCGTGCCGCCGAGCCGCGCCGCCGCTTCCTCTGGCGTCAGCGGGTGCTGCGTGACCGCCGGGTTGCCCTGCCCCATCCAGCCGTTCGGCGAATTGGCGAAGATCTGGCGAACGCGGGCGATCTCGGAATTCGAGAGGCCCCGGATCTCCTGTAACTGCTGGAACAGCAGTTCATTCCGTTCCGCCAGCGATTGCGCCTGAACCGCGCCGCCACTCACCACCAGTGCAAGCGCCGTGCAGGCCGCCTTCAAACTCGTCGATAATCCCATCACTGCCTCCGCAAGAGATAAAAGAAGTCACGGTTGTCGGGCGCCTGCACGAAACGGGCGACACGGCCGCTGTCGGGGTCGGATTCGCCCATGTTGGTGACGAGGTGCCGCCATTCCATCTCATCCTCGCCCTCTTCGTCATGGAGATAGAGCGCCATGTAGGTGTGTTCGGGCGAGTTCATGTCGAGGAGCATGGCATAGTCGCACTGGTAGGCCTGGAACGTCCGCGCCATGGCCGAGGGCGTGGCCGAGGAGAAATAGGCATAGATCAGGAACTGCCGCCCCTCGACAGTCCGCATGCAGGCACCGCCCCGCAGGGTCCGGAGGACGGCGTTGGCATCGCCCGACCAGTTGCCGCCGCCCCAGGAGGTCACGCGCGGGCCGGGCACGCCATCCTCGATAATCGGGACGCCGTTCTGACGGGCAAAGACGAGCTCCGACAGCATCGCGTCGTCCTCCTCGCGCCAAGTGCGCATGCCGACCTCGCCATCCAGTGTGAGGTAGAGCGTCGCGAGGTTCGGCCAGAGCCGCGAGATCAGCACACCGTTCTGCATGAAGCCGTAATGGTGGCCGTAGTTGAAGGTCGCGTAATCACCGAACCGCCATGCGCCATGGTCGCGCTTGAAGCCGCCCGTGAAGGTGGCCGCGACCCGTTCGACGAACGCCGGGTTGACCATGCCGGTGCGCACCAGAGGGTCGGGCCGGTTGAAGCCATCGGGGCCGCTGCCCTGCCCGTGCCGGTTCGACGGGCGGGAGGACCAGCCGAGGCGCGGGTGATCGGTACCAAGTTCGTAGCCGATTTCGAAGCGGGCCATGTCGAAGGCCACCAGGTAGACGTCGGCACTCCGTTCGATCCCGTCGAGCCCGTTCGCACCGGACACCTGGAAGACCTCGTTGGCGATCATCGCGGGCTGCATGACCGAGGCATAGATGCCCGGACTGCCATCCACTTCGTACCACGACCCGGCGGTCATCGCGCCGGCATCGGTGCCGATCAGGTCGAAGCCCATGTAGGGGCGCATGTTGGGCGTGCTGTCGAGCAGCGCAGTGCCGAGCAATTCGACCCCGTCGATTTCCTCGACCTCCTCCTCGCCTTCGGAGGAGACCATGAACGCATCCTCGAAAAACGCGCCCTTGATCAAATTGACGATGGATTCCCCGAAAACGATATTGTCGCGCAGGAATTCGGCAACGGCCTCGCGGGTCGTACGATTTCCGGTGACCGGGTTTCGAACGAAAAGGCTCCAGTCGCAGATCGGTGCAAACGGCAAATCGCTCGATTGCGCCTCTTGCAATTCGCCGTCGTCCCACGGCGCGCAGGCGAAATTGTCGCCGTCCCCTTCGATCAAGAGCGCCGGACCGTCTTCGTCGATCAGCGAGATATCCCAAACATCGGGCGCCCCGTTTTCGAAATGCGCAAAACTTGAGCGACCACCTTCAGGCGCGATCTCGAGAACGAACCACGAGTTGACGTTCGGGTTAAGCGAGGTGAGCGTATAGGTCGTTCCATCCTCGGCCGTCAGCGACTGCGCATTGCGGAACGGCTGCATCGCGAAGATCGTTCCGGGCACGTTCTGGTTGAGTTGCGACAGTTGCGCTTCAATTACGCTTTCGTCCGGCAATTCAATGCCTTGGGCATGCACCGCACCAGCGGCGAGACACACGGTGGTGGCGGCGGCAAACCCCAGGGAAACGAATTTTTGCTGCAAGGTCAGGCTCCATCTAGAAATCAGCTGTCCGGCGCGGAGGGCAGCGCGCAGGAAGAAAGGTGCGGAAATCATTGTTGCAACATTCCGCGAGTGACGCAACGGCGCAAAGACAGGTGAACACGGACCCGTGTAACGCCCCTCCGGCTCGGCGTGCATCCGCCGAGAGCGCATAAAATGGAGTCATTTCCGTTATTTACCCTAGCCCAAAAAATTAAACCGGCTACATTAACCATCCATTAACGATCTTTTCAGTTATCGTGAGAATGGGCGATGCGCTTTTCTGGGGAGCGTATTTGTCTGCATCGACATCATGAGAATTGGGGGAGTTGCCATGGGCAGCAATACGAACGGTGCGTTGGACGGGCGGAGTATTGCTCCGATCCCGCCGTCAGCTTCAAAACGAAAACGGGTCAAGCCGGAGGCCGATGCACCGCTCGCCTTCCTGTCCGCTGTTCGACTGGCGCTTGCAACGGATGACATCCGGAGTGCACGGACACTCGTGGCCGCCGAGGAAGCGCGCCTGCGCGAGGACGGCGGCACCCCTTCTGCCAGTGCACTGGCAGAGGTGTCGGCTGCCAAGGCCCGCATTGCGATGGCCAGCAACGATGCTTCCGCCGCCCATGCCATCCTCGTCACGGCCATCGAGGCTGCGCCCGATGATCGTGCGTTGCAGGTTCTGATGTCCGAGGTGATGCTCGCCTCCGGCCGCGCCACGGATGTTCGCCCGGTGCTTTCCCACCTCGGCAAGACGCCGACTCAGGTCTTGCCCGGCGATCACGACCCGGCTGGAATTCCGCCGCGTCGCAAGGATTTGCGTTAGCACGTTCCCTCAAGGCCCTGCCAGAATCCAAGCACCTCTCCCTGTTGCCCATGGGCTTCGTCTTCGGCGATAAGCCTGCCTGGACCTACCCAACGAAAGGTCTGGCCCTACCGGATTCGGGGCCTCTCGGCTCAATAGCGGCAACGCGCGGCCCCGCGGATCGGGGCCGCTCCATCGGAGAACGCCCATGAAAATGACCACCGAAGAAGCCTTCGTCAAAACGCTCCAGCGCCACGGGATCGAACATGCCTTCGGAATCATCGGCTCGGCCATGATGCCGATCTCCGACCTGTTCCCCGCCGCCGGTATCCAGTTCTGGGATTGCGCGCACGAAGGCTCCGCCGGGTTCATGTCGGACGGCTACACCCGCGCGACCGGCAAGATGTCGATGATGATCGCGCAGAACGGGCCGGGCATCACCAATTTCGTGACCGCCGTGAAAACCGCCTACTGGAATCACACGCCGCTTCTGCTGGTCACGCCGCAGGCGGCGAACAAGACGATCGGCCAGGGCGGGTTCCAGGAAGTCGAGCAGATGAAGCTGTTCGAGGACATGGTCGCCTACCAGGAAGAGGTGCGCGACCCCTCCCGCGTGGCGGAAGTACTGACGCGGGTGATTTCGCAGGCCAAGCGCCTGTCCGGCCCGGCGCAGATCAACATCCCGCGCGATTTCTGGACGCAGGTCGTGGATATCGAGATCCCCGACCCGATCGCGTTCGAGGCCTCGCCGGGCGGTGAGAATTCGGTGGCCGAGGCGGCTGGCCTTTTGTCGGACGCGAAGAACCCGGTGATCCTTAACGGCGCTGGCGTGGTTCTGTCGAAAGGCGGGATCGAAGCGTCGATGGACCTCGCCGAGCGGCTCGATGCGCCGGTCTGCGTGGGCTACCAGCACAACGATGCCTTCCCCGGCTCGCATCCGCTGTTCGCGGGACCGTTGGGCTACAACGGGTCGAAGGCGGCGATGGAGCTGATCAAGGACGCGGACGTGGTGCTGGCGCTTGGCACGCGGCTGAACCCGTTCTCGACCCTGCCGGGCTACGGCATGGAATACTGGCCGTCGAACGCCAAGATCATCCAGGTCGACATCAACCCCAATCGCATCGGCCTGACCAAGAAGGTGACCGTCGGTATCGTGGGCGACGCGGCCAAGGTGGCGCGCGGCATCCTGCGCGGCCTCGATCAGGATGCGGGCGACAAGGGCCGGGAAGAGCGCAAGGCGCGGATCGCCGAGACCAAGAGCCGCTGGAAGCAGCAGCTGTCGTCGATGGACCACGAAGAGGACGATCCCGGCACGACGTGGAACGAGCGTGCGCGCGCGGACAAGCCCGACTGGATGAGCCCGCGCATGGCGTGGCGGGCAATCCAGGCGGCGCTGCCCCGCAACGCGATCATCTCGTCGGACATCGGCAACAACTGCGCCATCGGCAATGCCTACCCCGATTTCGACGAGGGGCGGAAATACCTCGCCCCCGGCCTGTTCGGGCCGTGCGGCTACGGCCTGCCCTCCATCGTCGGCGCGAAGATCGGCCAGCCGGAGGTGCCGGTGGTGGGTTTCGCCGGGGACGGCGCATTCGGGATCGCAGTCAACGAGTTGACGGCCATCGGTCGCGGCGAATGGCCCGCGATCACGCAGGTGGTCTTCCGCAATTACCAGTGGGGCGCGGAGAAGCGGAACTCGACCCTGTGGTTCGACGACAATTTCGTCGGCACCGAACTGGACGAGCAGGTCTCCTACGCCGGGATCGCCAAGGCCTGCGGTCTTCAGGGCGTGGTGGCGCGGACGATGGACGAACTGACCGAGGCGCTGAAAACGGCCATCGAGGACCAGATGAAGCATGGCAAGACCACGCTGATCGAGGCGATGATCAACCAGGAACTGGGTGAGCCGTTCCGCCGCGACGCGATGAAGAAGCCGGTCGCCGTGGCCGGCATCTCGAAAGAGGACATGGTCCCGCAGAAGGTGTCGTGAGCGACTGGCACCTGGCGGTCAACGCCGGGTCGTCCTCTCTGAAGCTGGCGGCGTTCGATGCGTCGGGCGCGCCGCTGGCCGGCCACGCGCTGGCCGAGACGGATGCGGGGCGCCTGTCTGAGGCGGCCTTTGCCGAGGCGGTGGCGGCGCTTGGACAAGGCTCCGCCCCGTCGGGCATCGGGCACCGGGTGGTGCATGGGTTGCACCTGAACGCCCCTGCCCTCCTGACGCCCGAGACGCGGGCAGTCATCGAACAGGCCGCCGCGTTTGCGCCGCTCCACAATCCGCCCGCGCTGCATGTCATGGACCTCTGCGCCACGCTCTTCGACGGCGTGCCGCAGCTGGCCTGTTTCGACACGGCGTTTCACGCGACAAACCCGGATGTGGCGACGACCTTTCCCCTGCCCGAGGCGTTTCGGGAAGCCGGCATCCGGCGGTACGGGTTTCACGGGCTTTCCTACGCGTCGCTCGTGCGTCGCTTCGCGGATGCGACAGGCACACCGCTGCCCCGCCGCGTGCTGATGGCCCATCTCGGCGCGGGCGCTTCGCTGGCGGCCGTGTGCGACGGCGTGGGCGTGGCGACGACGATGGGCTTCTCACCGATGGACGGCTTGCCGATGGCCAGCCGCGCGGGCGCGATGGACCCGGGCGTGATCTTCCACCTTCTGCGCGAGGGACGATCGGCGGAGGAGGTCGAACAGCTGCTGAACCGCGAAAGCGGGCTGAAGGGCCTGGCCGGGACCGGCGCGATGAAAGAGCTTCTGGCGCGCGACGACGCGGAGGCGCGTTTCGCGGTAGAGCATTACATTCACTGGATCATCCGGCACGCAGGCGCGATGTGCGCCGCAATGGGCGGGATCGACGCCATGGTCTTCACCGGCGGGGTCGGTGAGAACGCGGCCCCGATCCGGGACGGGGTCGTTGCTGGCCTCGATTGGGCCGGGCTGAGACCCGAGCCAAGCTTCGTCATCCCCGCCGATGAAGAGGGTGAAATCGCCGCCGCGCTACGGACGCACCTGGCCTGATGCCCCCCGCCTGCTGGCCCTAGGGAACGGCGGCGCTGGCCCTACTCCAACTCTCGCGGCGGAGCGATTTTGCTGCATCGTTTTCGCGCGTCGAATACGCGCTTTTTCCGGAGATTCGCCCCATGGCCTATGATGCCGCCAACAACTCGCTCGAAGCGCATTGGATGCCGTTTTCCGACAACCGTGGCTTCAAGGAAGACCCGCGCCTCGTGGTGCGGGCCGAGGGGGTGCACCTCTATGACCATCGCGGCGGCAAGCTGATCGACGGCTCGTCGGGCCTGTTCTGCTCGCCCGCCGGTCACTGTCATCCGAAGATCGCCGAGGCGGTCGCCAAGCAGATGACCGAATACACCTATGTCATGCCGTTCCAAGCCGGCCATCCGGGGTCTTTCGCGCTGGCCGAGAAGGTCGCGCGGATGCTGCCAGAGCCGATGAACCACGTGTTCTTCACCAACTCCGGCTCCGAGTCCGTCGATACGGCGATGAAGATCGTCATGGCCTACTGGAACGCGCGGGGCGAGACGCGGCCGCGCTTCGTCAGCCGCGAGCGCGCCTACCACGGGGTGAACATCGGCGGCGTGTCCCTGTCGGGCATGGTCAAGAACCGCGACATTTTCCACGCCACCGTTCCGGGCGTGATGATGCTGCGCCACACCTACGACCCGAACGAGACCTTCATCCCCGGCGGCCATTCCGAGCATCGCGGCGTGGAACTGGCCAACGATCTAGAGCGCATGGCGCAGACCTATGGCGGCCAGAACATCGCCGCCGTCTTCGTGGAGCCCGTCGCAGGCTCGACCGGCGCGCTGACGCCGCCCAAGGGCTACCTGCAACGGCTGCGCGAGATCTGCGATCAATACGGCATCCTGCTGGTCTTCGACGAGGTCATCACCGGCTTCGGCCGCCTCGGCGCACCCTTCGCGGCGCAGCGTTACGAGGTGGAGCCCGACATCATCACCATGGCCAAGGCGCTGACCAACGGCTCCATCCCCATGGGGGCGGTGGGCGTGAAGGACGAGATCTACGAGACGGTCGTCGGCTCCTCCAGGCGCGGCCTGACGGAATTCTTCCACGGCTACACCTATTCCGGCCACCCCGCGGCCTGCGCGGCGGGCAACGCGATGATGGATATCATCGTGGAAGAAGACCTGTTTGCCCGGGCGCAGGCGCTGATCCCCTATTGGGAAGAGGCGCTGATGGGCGGTCTGAAAGGCCATGAGCTTGTGCGTGACATTCGCGTCGCCGGCCTCATGGCGGCAGTGGAAGTCCACCCCGAGGGCGGGCCGGGCCTGCGCGGTACCGAGTTGCAGAAACGCATGTTCTGGAACGGTTTGAGCGTGAAATTCACCGGCGACAACGCGATCCTTGCCCCGCAATTCATCGCCGAGCGGGCGCATATCGACGAGATCGTCGAGAAGTTCCGCCTGACCCTTGACCAGATGCGCGACAACGGCTGAACCTTTCCCGGCGGGCCTTGTGAAGGGCCCGCCTTTTTTCTGTCCAGCCACGATCGGGGTCCCACGATGTCCAAAGTCCCATCCCACGCCCGCGTGGTCATCGTCGGCGGCGGGGTCGCCGGGTGTTCGGTGGCCTACCACCTGACGAAGCTCGGCTGGACGGACGTCGTGCTGCTGGAACGCAAGCGCCTGACCTCGGGCACGACATGGCATGCGGCGGGCCTGATCGCGCAGTTGCGGGCGACCAAGAACATGACGCGCCTGGCGAAATACAGCCAGGAGCTTTACGGCAAGCTGGAGGCCGAAACGGGCGTTTCCACGGGCTTCCGCCGCTGCGGCTCCATCACCATGGCGCTGACCGGGCACCGCGCCGAGGAAATCCGGCGGCAGGCCTCCATGGCGCGGGCCTTCGGAGTGGAGGTGGAGGAGATCGACGCCGCCGAGGTCAACCGCCGCTACCCCCATGTGAACACCGACGGCATGACGGCGGCGGTCTGGCTGCCGCGCGACGGGCAAGGCGACCCGGCCAACATCGCGCTGTCGATGGCCAAGGGCGCGCGGATGGGCGGCGCGACGGTGCTGGAGAACGTGAAGGTCACGGGCGTGTCACAGGCCGAGGGGCGCGTGACGGGCGTGTCGTGGGAGGCGGAAGGCGAAAGCGGCGAGATCGCCTGCGAGATGGTGGTGAACTGCGCCGGCATGTGGGCGCGCGATTTCGGCGCGCTGGCGGGCGTGAACGTGCCGCTTCAGGCCTGCGAGCATTTCTACATCGTGTCAGAGCAGATCGAGGGGCTGCAACAGCTTCCCGTCCTGCGCGTCCCCGACGAATGCGCCTATTACAAGGAAGACGCGGGCAAGATGCTGCTTGGCGCGTTCGAGCCGAAGTCGAAACCATGGGGTCCGATCCCCGAGGATTTCGAATTCGACCAGCTGCCAGAGGATTTCGACCATTTCGAGCCGATCCTTGAGGCCGCCGTGGAGCGGATGCCGATGCTGGCGGAGGCTGGCATTCACACCTTCTTCAACGGGCCGGAAAGCTTCACGCCGGACGATGCCTATCACCTTGGGCCCGCGCCGGAACTGGACGGCTACTGGGTCTGCGCCGGGTTCAACTCCATCGGTATCCAGTCCGGAGGCGGGGCCGGTTGGGCGCTGGCCGAGTGGATGGAAACGGGTCTGCCGCCCTTCGATATCGGCGACGTGGACATCCGCCGGATGCAGCCCTTCCAGCGCAACAGGCGGTATCTGCGCGAGCGGGCGTCCGAGACGCTCGGCCTGCTCTACGCCGACCATTATCCCTACCGGCAGAAAGCTACGGCACGAGGTGTGCGGCGGTCTCCGCTGCATGAGCATCTGAAAGCGGCTGGCGCTGTCTTCGGTGAAACAGCAGGCTGGGAACGCGCCAACTGGTTCGCGGACGAAGGGCAAGAGCGAGAGTATCGCTACGACTGGAAGGGGCAGAACTGGTTTGCCAACCAGCGGCAGGAACATCTCGCGATCCGGGACGGCGTGGGTCTCTACGACATGTCGTCCTTCGGCAAGATCCGCGTCGACGGGCCGGATGCCGAGGCTTTCCTGAACCGTATCGCGGCAGGCGACATGTCGGTGCCCGTGGGCAAGATCGTCTATACGCAATTCCTCAACACCCGCGCGGGGATCGAGGCAGACGTGACGGTCACGCGGCTGGCGCGGGACAGCTACCTCGTTGTGACGCCGGCGGCGACGGCGATCCGCGACATGGCTTGGCTGAAGGCGCACCGGCGGGACGAGATGGTCGTGTTGCAGGACGTCACGGCGGGTGAGGCGGTGATCTGCGTCATGGGGCCGAAGGCGCGCGAGGTAATGCAGTCCGTCAGCCCGGCGGATTGGTCGAACGCCGCCTTCCCCTTCGGCACCGCGCAGGAGGTCGAGATCGGCCTCGGCCTCGCGCGCGCGCACCGCGTGACCTACGTGGGCGAGCTGGGGTGGGAATTGTACGTCTCCACCGATCAGGCCGCCCACGTGTTCGAGACGATCGTTGAGGCCGGGGCAAACCACGGCCTGCGCCTCTGCGGGCTGCACATGATGGATTCCTGCCGGATCGAGAAGGCGTTCCGCCATTTCGGCCATGACATCTCGGGCGAGGATCATGTTTTGGAGGCGGGCCTCGGCTTTGCCGTGAGCCAGCGGAAGAACGACTTCATCGGGGCCGAGGCGGTGGCGCGCAAACGCGATGAAGGTTTGCAATCGCGGATGGTGCAATTCCGGCTGACCGACGCGGAGCCGTTCCTGTTCCATGCTGAACCGATCCTGCGCGATGGCGAGGTGGTCAGCTACGTCACCTCGGGCAATTACGGGCACACGTTGGGCGGGGCCATCGGGATGGGCTACATCCCCTGCCCCGGCGAGACGCCCGAGCAGGTTCTGGCCTCGACCTACGAGATCGAGGTGGCGGGCACCCGCGTTCGGGCGGAGGCGAGCCTCAGGCCGATGTATGATCCGACGTCCGGGCGCGCGCGGGCCTGAGCGACCCTATCCCTTGATCGCCTCGGCAATCAGGGCGACCCCGTCGGGGATCAGCGCGGTCTCGATCGTCGCGAAGCCAAGGCGCAACCGGTTTTTCGGCGCGTTGTCCGAGGCGTAGAAGGTCGACCCGGCCTCCACCAGCACCGACTTCTCCCGCAGCGCCGCCGCAACTTCGGTATCCACCATGTCGTCCGGCCCGCGCAGCCAGAGGGTCGTGCCGCCCGTGGCCCGTTTCAGCGCGGGCGTCAGGCCATGCTCGGCCAAGGCCTCGCGCAGCACCTCGTTCCGGCGCGCCATCCGCATCCGCATGCGCCGCGAATGGCTGTTGTAATGCCCCTCCGACAGGAAATAGGCGACGGTCTTCTGGGTCAGGCCGGGCGGGTGCCGTTCGCTGAGGGTGCGGATCGCGCGGGCCTGTTCGATCACGCGCGCGGGCCCGTTCAGGTAGCCGAGGCGCAGCCCCGGAAAGATGGATTTCGAGAAGCTGCCGACGTAGATCACCCGGCCCCGGTGATCGAGCGACTTCAGCGCCGGAAGCGCTGGGGAGGTATAGGCCATCTCGTAATCGTAATCGTCCTCGATGACGATGAAATCGTCTTCCTCCGCCCGCTCCAGCAGCGCGTTACGGCGTGCCATCGACATCGTCGCCCCGGTCGGCGCCTGGTGCGAGGGCGTGACGAAGACGGCATCGACACCCTTCGGGATGCGCGAGACCTTCAGCCCTTCGCGGTCCACCTGCACCGGGAGCACCGTCAGCCCCTGGTGGCGCAGCAGGTTGCGCAGCTCCGGGTAGCCGGGATCCTCCATCGCGACGACACCGCGCCGCTGCGGGAACAGAACCTGCACCATCAGCCACAGGGCGTTCTGCGCGCCCGCCGTCACCAGCACCTCGCCCGTCGAGGTCGCCACCCCGCGCCCCGAGACCGAGCGGCGCACGATCTGTTCCAGCAGGAACGGGTCGTCGCGGTCCTGGGCGTCGAGGGCGATCTGCTCGAAATGTCGCTTGCCGAGGGCGCGGCGCACGCAATCGCGCCAATCGTCGACGGGAAAGCGGGTCACGTCCGGCTCGCCGAAGATGAACGGATACTTGTAGCGCCGCCAGTCAGCCGGGTTCGCCTGCGCGCCCAAAGCGGCCGGTTTCGGGCCGAGGCGCGCGTCCCAATCCACCTGCTCGCCCGTCGCCTCGCCTGCCATGCCGACCGCCTCGATCCGCGTGGGCGCGTCGGGGGCCACGAAATAGCCCGAGCGCGCGACCGAGACGATGTACCCGGTGGCCAGAAGGCTGTCATAGGCGAGGCTGACGGTGATGCGGCTGATCCCAAGGTGGCGGGCGAGCGCACGGGTGGCCGGCAACCGGTCCCCGGAGGCAAAGCGTCCGTCCCAGATCGCCTGGGTGATGGAATCCTTCAGACGCGTCTGCAGGCCGACATTGGCATCGTCGGACAGGAAGATGTGGTGTTCCGAGATGACCGCCATGGAGAGCCCTGCCTGGGATAAGGCCAAAATGATGGGAAAAAGGGAAAACGACAAGGCCAATCGCCGCATCGGGGGTTGCAGCCTGCCTGTCCCCGTGATGCTTTGCGGTCACCTACATCGGAGTAGTCGGACATGTCGCAATACACGCACCTCAGCAACGATCCCGGCCCCATCGTGGCGGACCTGCGGTCCGACACCGTGACCAAGCCCTGCGCCGCCATGCGCAAGGTGATGGCCGAGGCCGAGGTGGGCGATGACGTCTACGGGGAAGACCCCGTCGTCAACCAACTGGAGCGCACCCTGGCCGAGCGCCTGGGCAAGGAGGCGGGCCTCTATGTCAGCTCCGGCACGCAGTCGAACCTGCTTGGCATGCTCGCCCATTGCGGGCGCGGCGACGAGGTCATCGCGGGGGAAAGCTACCACGTGATCCGCTACGAGGCAGCCGGTGCCTCGGTCCTTGGCGGCGTTGCCCTGCATGCCCTTCCGGTGGCCGGGGATGGCGGGTTGGAACCCGACGCGATCCGCGCCGCCGTGAAGGAGGATGACAGCCACCATCCCGTAAGCCGCCTTCTGTCGCTGGAAAACACCAATTACGGGCGCGCGGTGCCGCTCGCGCGGATCGCGGCCGCAGTCGAGGCCGGGCGCGCGGCGGGCCTGTCGACCCATCTCGACGGCGCGCGGTTCTTCAACGCGGTCACGGCTCTGGGTTGCACCGAGCGCGACCTGGCGGACCCGTTCGACACGGTCTCCGTCTGCCTGTCCAAGGGGCTTGGCGCGCCGGTCGGGTCGGTCCTGCTTGGCCCGGCGGACCTCATCGCGAAGGCGCGGCGTCTGCGCAAGATGGTCGGCGGCGGCATGCGGCAGGCGGGGATCATCGCCGCGGCGGGTCTGTTTGCGCTGGAGAACAACGTCACGCGGCTGGCGGAGGATCACCAGCGCGCCGAGGCATTGGCAGCCCATCTGCACGCCCTCGGGCTGGGAGAGGTGAGACAGGCCACGAACATGGTGTTCCTGACCCCGGCACAGGGCGTCAACCTTGGCGCGCTCGCCGCCTCCGGTATCGCCCTCTCGGCCCCTGCTCCCGCCAGCCGGATGGTGTTGCATCGCAACATCGACGACGCGGCCTTTGCCCATGTCCTCGAGGCGTTCGAGCGCCTCGCCGAGCGACGCGGCGCGGCCTGAAACAGGCGCTTCGGCGTATCGACGATCAGGACGGGCCGCCCGATCCGAAGACGGTGCTGAACAGGTAGGGAAGCGACAGGCCGAGGGCCACGACGACCCCGATCAGGATCGCCCATTTCAGCCCGTTGAAGACCCGCTGAAGCACCTGTTCGACGGCGAACCACGTGAACAGGCCCAGGCCGAAGGCAACCGTCCCGGGCAGGTCATTGACGCCCGAGCCGATGCTGACCACCCAATCGGTGAGGGTCTGAACGAGGGTTCCGAATTCCATGCCCCCCCGATGCCCGGTTTGCCCACCGTCGTCCAGCCCCCGCGAGATCGGTCCGCGTTTACACGCGCCGCCGGCTCGGCCAAGCTTCGCGCTGCGGAAATCATGCTCACGGGTCGTAGGCCCCCGACAAAACCGCCTTCGAGATGATGCTTCCGGTCAAATCACTGTCTTGGTCGTTGCGCCGCGAGGATACCGCAATCGCGGACGTGCTGCTCGATAATGCCCTCGATCGCAGCCTTGACCACTTTCCTGCCTTGGCGTTGCGCGCGTGGATCAAAGCGCAACGGACCGTGGGGAAGCACCGGATGTAGGCTCGGTCGAACGACAAGCCCCGATCTACTCGACGATAAATAGGGAGCATGTGAACATGCGGATGCCCGTAAGGCCCCGGTCAGTTCAACTACGCCTGATCCAATCTCTTGGACACGATGTCACTGACTGCCGCCATCAGCGCTTCTGGTCGAGGACTTCGCCATCCGGCACACCGAGGTTGGTGGTGTCTGCCTTTGCATTTGTCCGCCGGGAGACAAACCAGAACACCGAGATGACCGACAGCACCAGCAAGGCCAGCGCCACGGGGCTGGTGTAGATGCGCAGCAGATTGCCATCCAGAAGCGCCAAGGCTTGCGCCAGGGACTTCTCGAACTGCGGCCCGAGGAAGAAGGCGATGATGAAAATGACCATGGAATATCCAAAGCTGTGCATCAGGATGCCCAGGGCCGCGAAGATCAGCATGATCACGATGCCAAAGATGCCGTTCGTGGCCATTGCGACGCCAACGAAACACAGCAGCAGCGCGGATGAAAAGATCACCGATTCCGGGGCAGACACGACCTTTACCCAGATGCGCAGACCCAATTGCCCCACCCAAAGGTTGAGGAAATTGGCGATGATCATCGCGCCGAACAGGCCGTAGACCAACCGCCCCTGGGTTTCGAACAGGAGCGGGCCGGGCTGCATTCCGTGGATCATGAAGGCGCTGATGATCAGTGCCGCTGTGACGCTACCCGGGATACCGAGGGTCAGAAGAGGGATCAAGTTGGCGCCCACGACCGCAGAATTCGCTGACTCCGTTGCCGCGATCCCCTGGATGTTGCCCCTGCCGAAGCTGTCGGGGTCTTTCGATGCGGCCTTGGTTGTCGCGTAGGACATGAAGGCTGCCGCGGTCGAGCCGATGCCCGGCAAGGCACCGAGAATGGTGCCTAACGTGGCCCCGCGCAAAAGGGTGAAGCGACACGACCAGAACTCGGCCCACGACACCCGGCGATCTTCCGGGTTCCCGTTGTCGGGTGCCAGTACACCCTGCCCCGCCTGTCCAAACGACTCCGTCATCCGGCGCAGGATCTCCGAGATTGCCAGCATTCCGATCGCCACCGAGGTCAGGGCCAGACCGTCGTAAAGATCCCAGTAGCCAAACATCAGGCGAGGCGTGAAACTTTCCGGATCCGCCCCCACGAAAGAGAACATCAATCCCAGTGCCGCGGCGATGACGCCCTTGATGAGCGACTCGCCCATTAGGCCGGAAATGACAGAAAAGGCGAAAATCATGAGGGCCACGATTTCGACCGGGCCCATTTTCAGCGCGAGAATTGCGAGCGGCGCGGACACTGTTATTAGCACGATGTCGCTGAACGTATCCCCGGAGACCGATGAGAACAGAGCCATTTTGGTGGCCTTGATCGGCTTGCCCTGCCGCGCCAGCGGATAGCCGTCCAGCGCCGTAGCGGCTGCATCGGGCGTGCCAGGCGTATTCATCAGGATCGCCGGCACGGCCCCGCCGACGAGGCCACCCTTGTTGACACCGACCAGAAAGGCGATCGCGGCAAGCGGGTCTAGGCCGAATGTGAAGGGTATGGCGATCGCCATTGCCATGACGGGGCCGATACCCGGCACAGCGCCGACGAACTGTCCCAACACCACGCCGAACAGGATGAACAGCAATGTCATGGGCGTGAAGACGTCGCCAAAACCGGCGAGAATGACGGATAGATCAACCATGGCGGGGTCCAATCAGGGCAGAGCCCGCTCCAGAAGTTGCGTGACAAGGAACCAGATCGCGGCGGGCATCAGCACCACGCCCGTCAGCAACCAGACCGGACGACGTTCGCCGATCATCAGCATGATGATGAGTGCAAGCGGCGATGCGACGTATTCGAACCCGAAGAAGGACATGGCATAGATGCTCCCCCCCAGTATGGCCACGAAGGCCGCCGAGATCAGGAAAAAGCGCAGATCGGGCGCCTGATGCGTGGTCGGTTTCAGGATAAGTAAGCCGCCGCAGACGGAGATCACGATCGCCACGACATTCGGCATCGTTGCAGGGGCGAGATTGCGGCCGTCGATCTGCTCAACCTGGGCGGGGATGACGGCAAAATACAGCGCGAGGCCGAGTATCAGGAAAAAGGCACCCGACAGTCGATCAGCAGATACACTCATGGAGCAGTCCCCCCGTGTGACGCCCCGCTGCAATCGCAGCGGGGCGGTCCAACTCAGTTCTGGAAAAGCCGTTGCGCGTTTTCGAGCCCGTTGACCATCATCATCCGGGCGCCTTCCGGCCCAAGGTTGACGGCCGGGCCCTGCACCGCGTTCCGGACGATTTCGGCGACGGCTTCGGACTGCACGGCCGCATCGATGGCCGCAGCAATCGCGGCCGCAGCCGCAGGATCGGTGCCATCGCGCATTGCGAGGAAGAACACCGCATCCACATAGGCATCAACGCCGGACTCGATGAAGGTGGGCGTGTCGGGAGCATAGCTCAGGCGGTTCGCGTTGGCGCTTGCGATCACCTTCATGTCTCCGGATTCGAGGTAGGGAAAGTGTTCACCCGATGCGAAACCCGCCAGAACCTGTCCACCGAGGATCAACTGGATGACTTCTGCGCCGCCTTCTGCAGTGACGAGGTTGAATTCGGCACCCGACTCGCGCTGAGCGGCATTCATCATCAGGACCTGCGGCGGCGCCATCGTGGCAACCGGCAAGGTGCCCTGTTCCTGCGCATATGCGATCATGCCTTCCAGATCGTCGAAAGGTGCATCCGCGCTGGCGACCAGAGCCAGTTCAGCCGTGGCAATCGTGCCGAGATAGTCGAAGCTGTCGAGGTCGAAGGGCAATTGGTCGCCCCGCTCGACGAGTTGCACCAGGACCGGAATGCCTACGCCCATGCCGATCGTGTGATTGTCCACGGGCATCTGCGACAAGCTGGTGAACATCGCAACGCCGCCGCCGCCGGGGCGGTTCTCGACAACGACGTTCCAGCCGGTCTGCTCGGCGATCTGATCGGCCAGCACGCGACCCATCGTGTCCGTGGAGCCCCCGGCCCCGAATCCGATCAGGATCGTCAGCGGCTCGCTCGGTCCCCAGTCTTGCGCCGTGGCGGGTGCGCCGAAAGCCAGAAGCGCGGCCGCCCCCAGTGCCACAAGTTTCGATTTCAGTTTCATGATCATTCCTCCCTTGGAGTCTTGGTTACTTCTGCAAGAAATGTGCAGGTCTCATTGACTTGCGCGCTCGATCTCGAGGCGCTCGACCGCCCTCGCGCGAAGTGTCTCGATCTGAGACAGCAGGCCGTCCGGGTTCACGAGCACATTGGGCGCTCCCTCGGACCGGGCCGCCAAGGCCTGACGGTCCTCGTCCAGGTTATTCGAGAAGCCGTGGGTGGTCAGATGGACCTGTACGCCCATGTCGCGGCCCTCGACCAAAGCCCGCACGCGATCGAGGCTTTCGATATACGCTTCGACCTGCGGCGGCCCCTCGATGGCGTTCAGCCCCAGACCCCCGATGGTGATAGCGCGAAAGGTATCGTCACCCTCTGTCACATCGAAAAGGTACGATGCGGTACCCCAGGTGTGGCCAGGCGTCTCTATGACCGTGAATGTGTTGTTCCCAACGACGATCTCTTCACCGTCCGCAACGACCATATCCGGCTCGATCATGTCCCAGGCCCGCGGCCCGCCTTGTGAGGCTGCAGACGATTCAAGCGCCTCATCCCAGCCGCCCTGAGTCATTACGAAAGTTGCGTTGTGCAAGACCTCCGCCAGCATGGCGGCGCCGCCCACATGGTCGAAGTGGCCGTGTGTCATCATCACATGGGTGATGTCTTCCAGATCCGTCCCGGTCGCCGCGATATTGTCGAGCAATGTCTGCTGGAACGGCCCGTAGAGCGTGTCGATCAGCACCGTGCCCGCGTCGGTATGCACCAGCCAGGCCGAGACCCAGCACACGCCGACATAGTCGACGTTGTCGAAAGCCGACCATGGCTCCACGTACTGGGCTTCGGGCGTGTTGAGCCACGCCCCAAGGTCAGGCGGCATCTGCCCGGTGCGACCGAATTCGACGAATCGGTCGAGAATCTGTGCCGACGGACAACCATCGAAAAGCGCCTGCGCAGATGCGCCGCCGCCTACGGTTGCAGCTGCCACCAATCCCCCACCGAAGACCCTGAGAAATTTCCGGCAATTCAGAGACATGGTTTTTCCTCCCGCAGCTTCGCGATGTGCCGTTGACGACCTGAACGGCCGGTTTGGTCAGATTCGCGAACCTGAACCCGCTCATCCCCTAAAAGTCATATAGCTAGCATTAAAGTATTTTGATAGTCTTTTTTGAGGTGCTCGCTACGGATTTCGCGTTGAAGATCTTCAGGTGCTCTCCGCAACGCGCCGGGACGCACAACATTGATCCTTGCATTAAGCTATAAATGTAGCTTAATGGTTGGTCAACAGATTGGCGGCGCGACAGGCGCAGTGTGGTCCTAAGTCGGGAGAGCGAGAGAACATGCGGAATACGTTATCCTTGCGCAGCTATGATCCGTGGCCCGAGGGCGTCCAGCCGAGCGTGCCAATCGAAGGGTATACGAACACCTGGACACACACGCCGTCGCAGACGCTTTATCAGCGCCCGGTCACGCGGACCGAAGCAACGGGGCCTGCCAACCTCTGGCGCAAGCTGAAGTGCGGAGACAGCAACCTTGCCCAGACATCGACCGGAAAATTCGCCCAGGGCTTGCTGATGCAGGTGTCCGGTCGGGTGCTGGATGAAGATGGACGCCCGATCCCGAATGCTATTGTGGAACTGTGGCAGGCCAATGCCGCCGGGCGCTATACCCACGCGCTCGACCAACGCGAAGCCCCGCTCGATCCCAACTTCCTCGGGCATGGTCGGGTACGATCGGATGAAAACGGGGGCTATTCCTTCCTGACCATCAAACCGGGCGCCTACCCGGTTCCCGTGAAGGACACGTGGTGGCGTCCGCCCCATATCCATTTCTCGGTCCTTGGCCCAAGTTCGCTCTCAAGGCTGGTGACGCAGATGTACTTCCCCGGCGATCCCTTGAATGAGTGGGACCGTATCCTGCAATCCGTGGGTGATGCCGGTGCGCGCCAGAGGCTCATCGCAAAGCAACTGCATCCTGCGGATGTTGGCGTCGACCACCTCGGCTTTCACCACGACATCGTCCTGCGCGGACGCAGCGCAACCCCGGAGGCATAATGCAGCATCTCACGCAATCCCGCCGGTTCCCGCTTTCGCAGCACACGATTGGCCCCTTCTTTCCGGCGGATTACTTCCTGCCGGGAGACAACGATCTGACCCGCGTCTCGGCAGACGCGGCGCCCACCACGAAAGGCGATCCCTTCACCCTTACCGGAATCGTGAGAAAAGAAGGCCGCGAGCCCGTGGCCAACGCCATCCTGGAATTATGGCAGGCCGACTCAAGCGGCCGTTTCCGGCACCCCGAAGACCCGGAAGCGGACAAGGCCGACCCAGATTTCCTTGGTTGGGGCCGGGCATGGTCCGAGGGTGATGGCGCCTATTCGTTTCACTCCGTTGTCCCCGGAGGCTATGATGAGAACGGCCAGCATCGCGCGCCGCACCTGAACATTCTGGTCATGGGCATCGGCCTGATGCGGATCGCGGAGACCACCTTGTTCTTCCCAGATTTTCCGGAAGAGAACGCGGCGGACCCCGTGCTTTCAGTGCTGCCTGAGGACCTGCGCCACATGCTGGTCATGCGTGACAACGGCATGGTGGACGGGGTGCGATCCTACGGGTTCGACTTTCTGCTCAGGGGGCCACGGGGCGAGGAAACCCCCTTCTTCGAGACGTGACCCCTTTCCACAACTCACGCGGTCCGGGACTCCTCCCGAAGGCTCTGCGCCAAGAGGCGTGTCAGGCCGTAGATGCCGTCCATGGTCGGCGTGGGCACATCCAGCTTGCGTGCCAGTTCGACCAGCGCGCCGAGGATGGGATCGAGTTCCAATGCCCGACCCGCTTCAACATCCTGCAGCATGGACGTGCGGAAGGCGCCCAATTTGCGTGTCTTCGCGATCCGTTCTTCAATGTCGTCAAAGCCGCGCAAACCGATCTTGTCTCCGATACGCGACATCTCTTGCATCATCGTGACGGCCAAGGCCCGCACGCCGTCGTCATCAAGCATCTGCAACAGGTCGGCACGCGACAGCGCCGAAAGCGGGTTCATGTTGGAATTGCCCCACAGCTTGCTCCAGACATCATGATGAATCTGTGCAGACGCGGAAGCGGGCACACCGCCGGCTGCAAGGTGATCGGCAATCGCGGCCGCATGCGCGCCCTGCCCTGCATCGCCCATCAAGACAGCGTTGGCTGCCACGAGCCGAATGTCTCCCGGGGATTTGACGAAACTCGCCGCGTGCACAACCGTGCCGACCACGCGGTCAGCCGGCATCAGCCGTGCCAGCACGCCGCCCGGGTCCGTGGAGTTCAGCTGCAAACCCTGCGCCGGCCCGCCGAACTCTTCGAAAAACCACCAAGGCAGCCCGTTGATGGCTGGCACGACCACGGTTTGTGGATCAAGTGCGCGTTCGATCAAGGACGAGAGGGCCGGCAAATCCTGGGCCTTCAGCCCGAGGAGCAAAACATCGGCGCCTTTCAACTGGGCAGGGTCATCGGTGGCGAACACCTCGTAGCGCCGCTCCGATACACCATCGTCCAGACCGAGTCCGCGCGCCCTCAGGGCGTCCAGCGAGGCACCGCGCGCCAGCACTTTGACATCCGCGCCCGCTTCGATGAAGCCCGCCGTCAACCACCCGCCGATCGCCCCTGCCCCGATAACCGACACCTTCATTTTCGCGCTCCGTGTTCGTTTCTTCCAAAGGTTATTCCGGCTACTTTTGCTCAAATTTCCCTCCGGCACCATGACATCCAGACCACACGATAAACCTGCCCTAACCGATACGGCTCAGCGGGCTTTGACGCGCGACGGCGCGAAGATCGCCTACCGCGTTTTCGGTGACGGCCCCTGTGTCGTCCTCATCCCGTCGCTTGGGAGGGGGAGCGAGGACTTCGATTTGCTTGTCCCAGGTCTGGCGCAGTCCGGATTGAAGCTGATCCTGCCCGAGCCGCGTGGTATCGAAGGGTCCTCACCCCTTGGGTCGAACGATACGCTCCATGACATGGCAGCAGACATTGCTGCGATCATCGAGGAAGAAAACGCCGCACCTGCCGTCCTCGTCGGACATGCGGCCGGTAACTGGGTGGCCCGTGTGCTGGCCCATGACCGGCCCGATCTGACCCGCGCCGTGGCCCTTGTCGCCGCGATTGTCACCAATGTCGTCCCGGGCGAAGTCAGCGCCTCGATCTCCGCAAGTTTCGACATGACGTTGAGCGATCAGGAACGCCTTGGCCATTTGCAACGGGTCTATTTCGCGCCGGGCGCCGATGCTTCGGTCTGGCTGGATGGTTGGTGGCCCGAGGTGTCGGCCGCCCAACGGCGCGCTGCGAAGGCAACCCTGGACAAGGACTGGATCCGTGTGGCCGACCGGCACCCAACGCTTTATGTCGGCGCATCGGACGACGTGATCTCGCCACCACCCCACCTCGGCGAGCTGCGGCATACGATCGGGCCGCTTGCTGATTGCCGCACCGTCCAGAATGCCGGGCACGCCTTGTTGCCGGAGCAACCGGAGGCCGTGGTGCAGGCGCTGACAGACTGGCTTAAGAGCTTGCCGGACCAGGGGCGTGATACGTCGCGCGTTACTTGATTCTTCTTACCCAAGGCACCTTGGGGCGGTCTTCTGGCAAGCACAAAACGGCCCGGCCCTGCGACCAGAGCCTACAGCATGGCCAAGGCCCGATCTGAAGTATCGCGAATATGCGCCTCGATCAGATCGGAGGCCTTGTCCGCATCACGCTCCAGCGTCGCCAGCATGAGGAGGCGATGCTCCTCGAATTTCTTGCGGCCCAGGCCCTCGGGGGCTTTCTTGGTGACGAAGCGGTATCGGTCCAGTTGGTCGAACATCATCGAGCGCAACCGCAGCAGCCAGCGCCCCGGACAGGCAGCAACCAGAGCGTGATGAAACTCGCGATGCCGCTCCACCCATTCCGAGTGGCGCTCCATCCTCGCTTCCCACGGAAGACCTTCGATCAGGCTCAGACGGTGATGCACCGCCACGATATGTGTTTCCCAATCCTCGCCGCCGTGTGCGATCGCCTCACGCACCGCACGCTTTTCCAGCGCGATGAAGTGATCGGTAATCTCTACCAGTTCCTCTGCCGACACGGGCGCAACCCGGAAACCCTTTCCCGCCTCCACCGTCACGAAACCCTCGGATGAAAGCTGCGACAACGCCTCGCGCAAAGTGCCGACGCCCACATCGTATCGCTTTGTCATCTCGGCAAACTTCAGCCGCATCTCGGGCTCGAAGACACTGCTGACGATATCCGAGCGCAGTCGGGACAGCGCGTCGCGCCCACCAGAAGAGCCAGAAGGGCTCGCATCGGCGGTCGCGGCTTCATCGCGAGATGTCAATTCTTGCACCCTCCTCATTTCGGTCGCCCGTCAGTCAAGACGGCACACCCTCGGATTTTCGAATATCCCAGCGAAACCGATCTCGCCATCACAATCGAGATATTCCTTCACCTACTACGATTTCAACGATACACATATTTTCGAAAGTAGAAAGAGATACGAATGAAGCTGCTGTCTTTCATGCGAGGTGACCAAGCCTCCTGGGGATGTGTCGTCGGCCAGGGCATCGCAGATCTCCATCACCGGTTCGGGGGGCGGTATCCGGATCTAAAATCATTCATAGCGGACGGCTGTCCCGCTGCGCTCCTGCATGAGGTCACCACCCCGGACCTGGGATTCGACGAGATCGTGCTGGCGCCCGTCATA
Organism: Rhodobacterales bacterium HKCCE4037; assembly: GCA_015689645.1. Taxonomy (GTDB): domain Bacteria; phylum Pseudomonadota; class Alphaproteobacteria; order Rhodobacterales; family Rhodobacteraceae; genus Gymnodinialimonas. Next base: position 164,270 of record WVSM01000005.1, on the reverse strand, counting down.
CCGAACCCCGACAAGATCGTGATGGCGGCGTTGAATTATCATGAAGATGGCATGAGGTCTGCGAAGATCCCTGATTATCCCGTCCTCTTCCTGCGCTTACCAACGTCGCAGATCGCCCATGGCGCACCGCTGATCCAGCCCAAATCGTCGGAGAAGCTGGATTTCGAAGGCGAGCTCGCCGTGATCGTGGGCAAGAGTGGACGCCACATTCCACGGGAACAGGCCATGTCCCACGTGGCGGGCTATTCGATCTACAACGATGGGTCGGTGCGGGATTGGCAAAAGCACTCGCATCAATTCACGCCGGGCAAGAACTTTGTCGGGACCGGTGCCTTCGGCCCATGGATGGTGGGACGGGATGACCTCCCGATACCCGAACACGGCCTGTCGCTCGTGACGCGGGTCAACGGGGTCGAAAAACAGCGCACGGATACGTCGCGGATGATCTTCGATATCCCCTACCTGATTTCCTACATCTCGACCTTTGCCCCGCTTGTCCCTGGCGATGTCATCGTGACCGGCACCTGCACAGGCTTCGGTTCCACGCGAAAGCCCCCGGAATTTCTTCGTCCGGGCGACTTGGTCGAGGTGGAAATCGAGGGGATTGGCCTGTTGTCGAACATTGTTGAGGCCGAAGACTGACCGGCCGAGGACGCCGATTTATTCCACTAAGCAAAAAGTTTCGAAAATGTTTGTGATTGCCGAAACTCTGTGTTAGCGATCTTTTGGAAGCATTGCCACGGGGAGGTGGATGTGAGTTATCTGGTCAATTCGGTCGGACACGTTCAGTTGAACGTCATCGACGTGGACGCTTTGGTGCGTGAATCCACCACGATCCTCGGCCTGCATGTGACGCGGGAGGCTGCTGGCTGTGTCTGGCTTTCGTCCAACGGACGCTCCGCCGAACTGGTCCTTCATGAGGCATCGGAAAACGCGATCCGCTCCCTCGGGTTCGAGGCCGTTTCAGAGGCCGCCGTTGCCGAGGCGGCCGCGCGTGTCGAAGATGCCGGATGCCGACTGGCGGCGACCGAGCCCACTTTGGACGTCTGCACCAAGGGGATGAGCTTCGTCACGCCACAGGGCCACACCTTCGAGTTGCACTCCCCCGTCGCCACGGAAATCTACGGCAACCGCAAAGCTGTGACAGGCATGGTTCCGCTGCGGATGGACCACGTCAACATCACTTCGCCCGAACCGGCCGAAACGCGCTCCCAGATGGAACAGATCATGGGGATGCGCCTTTCCGAGCGGATGGTGGACGATGGCCTGAGCTGGATGCGCGGCGCAAACCGTCTGCACCACATCCTCGGCATCGTTCGCGGGGAGACCGGTCTGCACCACTATTCGTGGGAAGTCGCGGAATTTTCGGATTATTGCCGTCTCGGCGATCTGCTGGACACGGTCGAGAAGAATTTCATCTGGGGCCCTGGCCGCCATCGCCCTGGCGACAACACCTTTGCCTATTACATCGACACCTGCGGCGCGATGGTCGAATGCGCGGGCAACATGGCAATCGTCAACGACGACGACCGCTATGAGCCGAATGTGATCACCGCCCTGAAACGGCCTGATAACGTCCGTGTCATGAACGTCTGGGGCGAACCGGCGCCGCTGCCGTGGCGCGAGCACCATTTCCCATGGGCCGCGCCCGCAGCATGAGGCAGATTGCATGACACAGCTCGGCATTCTCGAAGGCTCCCTGCGGCAGGCATCGCTCTCTCGCGCCGTGGCAAGGGCGGCAGCGGGGCTCATGCCTGACGGTTTGGCAGCCGTAGCGCTTCCGAACCCGGGTACCCTGCCGCTGTTCAATCAGGATGTTCTCGACGAAGCCATGCCCGACAGCGTCCAGACCATGATCGCGGCAGTGGCTGCGGTGGATGCCATCCTGATCGTCACACCCGAGTATAACTGGTCTGTGCCCGGCGGGCTCAAGAATGCCATCGACTGGCTATCCCGGGTCAATCCGAACCCCTTGGCGCACAAGCCCGTGGCGATCTGGAGTGTATCGCCCGGCCTCCTGGGCGGGGCCCGGGTTCATGAAAGCCTGCGCCACACGCTGCATAGCCAAGACATGATCATCATGGCCAAGCCCGAAGTGCAGCTTGCTGGCGCAAAAGGCAAAGTCGATGTTGGCACTAGCGTGATCACGAATGCCGACACGGAGGCGTTCCTGCGCGCCCATCTCTCGGCGTTCGCGACCTTCTGCAACTCCTGGAGCCGCAGCTGACCTCGGCGGCCGACCTGACAAGGTGAGATGACATCATGGAACACGATCTGACCTTCATGTCCGACGGCCTGAAACTTTCAGGTGTCCTGCACGTCCCTGAGGGGCGCAAACCCGGACAACGTCTGCCGACCTTCATCGTGCTACACGGGTTCGTGGGGACAAAGGACAAATCACACGTGGAATTGGTCGCCCGCATGCTCGAGAGGCTGGGTTACTGCGTTTTCCGCATAGACTTTCGCGGCTGCGGCCAGAGTGAAGGTGCGCGGGGTGAAGTGCGTTGCTTCGATCAGGTGGCCGATACGCGCAACGCGCTGACGTTCATCGCCGAGCGCGAGGAGGTGGATCCCGAGCGCATCGGCGTAACCGGCCACAGCTTCGGCGCGGCAGTCGCTATCTTCACCGGTGGTGTAGACTTGCGCGTGGCCTGTGTCCTGTCGCTCTGCGGTTGGGGCGACGGAGAGCGCAAGTTCCGCGGTCAGCATCCCACACCCGAGGCTTGGGCCAAATTCACTGGCATCCTCGAAGAAGGCCGCCGCCACCGGGCCGAAACCGGTGAAAGCATGTGGGTGTCGCGTTTCGACGTGGTTCCGATCCCCGAAGAATTGCGCAAGAACCTGTCGCCGCATGCGCAGTTCGAGGTGCCGGTTGAGACCGCGATCAGCATGTACCATTTCCGCGCCGAAGACGTCGTGGCGGACATCGCGCCGCGCCCCCTGCTCCTCTTTCATACGGCAGGCGACGTGATCACTCCGATGGAGCAATCCATCAGCCTGTTCCAGAAGGCCGGCGCCAACGCGGAGTTGATGATCCCCACCGGCATGTCGCATTTTCCGCTTTCCGAAGAAGATGCACCGCATACCGAGGCGTTGATCTCCGCTTGGCTGAAGAAGTTCTTTCCAACACCTTTGGCTGACGGCGCATGACCACATTCCGGCCCAATGACCTGCACGCCTATGCGGCAGCTTTGCTGGCGGCCGGGGGGTACAGCGCCGCCCATGCGGCCCGCACGGCGGATGTGCTGGTCTGGGCCAATGCGCGCGGCACGAATTCCCATGGGGTCCTGCGCATCCCGCGCTACATAGAAATGGTGGAGTTGGGCCTAATCGACCCACAGGCCACACCAGTGGTCACGACCCAAACCGGGGCAATGGCGGTTCTGAACGCGGGACGCGCACCAGGCGCATCCGGCATGATGGCCGCGATGGATACGGCCATTGGGATTGCGAACCAGCTTGGCGTCGGCTGGTGCTCTGCCCGCGATATCACGCATGCTGGCGCGGTGGGATATTTCGCGCTGGAGGCCGCCAAACGCGGCTGCGTGGGCATCGTGATGACGGCCTCCGGCCCGCTCATGGCCTACCACGGCGCGCGCGTGTCGGGGCTGTCGACCAATCCGATCGCGATCTGCGCACCGAAGTCCGACTTCCCTTTGCTGTTGGACATGTCGACATCGACGGTGGCCTTGGGAAAGATCATGCACGCCAAGGACGCAGGAACGAATATCCCCGAGGGATGGGCGATCGACGCCGACGGGCGGCCGGCCACGGATCCGACGCAAGTGAACACGCTGACCCCGCTCGGCGGCCCGAAAGGATCTGGCCTGTCCCTCATGATCGAGGTGCTCAGCAGTCTTCTCGTCTCCAATCCGGTGATCTCGACCGCCTTGGCGGGCGGCAAAGGCTCGATGAACGGGGTCGCCATCGCGTTGAAGATCGCGAGTTTCACCGACCCCGACGAATTCGCGAAGCAGGTCGACGCCTTGGCCGGAAGTCTCAAAGCGCTGCCCAAGGCGCCAGGAACCGATGAAATCCTGATGCCTGGAGAGCGCGGGTTTCGCCTGTCCGAAGAACGCAATTCCAGTGGCATACCCATTGCCGAGGGTACGCTGAAACGTCTGGCAGAGGTCGGCGACAGATTCGCCATTCCGCAGCCGGCACCCATCGAGACCAAGGACCGTCCCAGCACCGCATCCGGTTAGCGCGCCGCCAGTCCATTCATCGTTCTCGGGAGGGGAGCGACCATGACACCAGATAACCCACAACAGCCAACGGCCCTGTCTCGCGCCCTCAGCGGTGGCGTACTGATGGCGGTCGGGATCGGGATGCTGGTCATCGGCTGGAGCTATCCGGTCGGGCAACTGACCCAGATGGGCCCGGGCTACGTGCCGCGCGCCATTGCGATCTTCATTTGCGTGATGGCGGCTACAATCCTCGTCATCGACTTGCGCAGCACCGATGTGGCCCGCAGCGATGGCCTACATTGGCGAGGACTCATATTCGTATCCGCAGCCATGCTGATTTTCGCGACTTTGGTCGACGTGGCTGGCCTGGTCCCGTCGATGTTTCTTGCGGTTGCTGTTTCCATGTTCGCCGACAGACAGGCAAAGCCCTTGACTGTCCTGATCTACACCGTGCTGGCGACCTTCGCGGGCTGGCTCCTGTTTCTCGTCATTCTAGAGCTGCCGATCCCGGCATTCCGGAGGTGGTCATGATAGACCAGTTCCTCCTTGGCCTTTCGGTCGTTCTTCAGCCCGATGTGCTGATCTATGCCTTTGCGGGTGTCTTTATCGGGCAGTTGATCGGCGTACTGCCGGGCATCGGCGCGATCACCGCGATCTCACTGCTCTTGCCGATCACATTCTACCTGGATGCCACGGCCTCCATGATCCTGCTGGCAGGCATCTACTACGGCTCGCAATACGGCGGTTCGATCGCCTCGATCCTGCTGAACCTTCCGGGTACACCATCCTCGGTCGTCACTTGCCTTGACGGATATCCGCTGGCGCAGAATGGGCGGGCCGGTCTGGCGCTGTTCGTCGCCGCCTTCTCATCCTTCATCGGCGGGATGATCGGTGTGTCGATCCTTGTTCTTGCGGCCATCCCGATGACAACGATCGCGCTGCGCTTTGGTGCGCCGGAATACGCGATGCTGGTGGTTCTCGGCCTTCTCGCGGCCTCTCTCATCGGCACCGGATCACAACTGCGGTCCTTCGCGATGGTCCTTGTGGGCATCGCCTTGGGCGTTGTCGGCGCTGATGCGACCACGGGCTTCTATCGCTTCGTAGCAATGCCCGAGCTGGCCGATGGCATCAGCCTCGTGTCGCTGGCGATGGGTCTGTTCGGCGTGAGCGAGATCATCCGCCACGCCACCCACCATGGACGCCCTACCCCGCGTCTGAACCTTAAGATCCGAGACATCCTGCCGACGCGGGCGGAGGCTAGGAGCCTTGGTGGCCCGATCCTGCGCGGCTCGGCTATCGGGAGTTTCTTCGGCGCGCTTCCCGGGACCGGGGCCGCCATCGCATCGTTCATGAGCTATGCGACAGAAAAGCGGTTCTCGAGGACACCCGGTAAATTCGGCAAGGGGCATCTCCCGGGCCTGTCCGCACCTGAAGCGGCCAATAATGCGGCCTCCCAGACCGGCTTCATCCCGACCCTGACCCTTGGCATTCCCGGCGATGCCGTCATGGCGTTGATCATCGGGGCGTTGATCCTGAACGGGATCATTCCCGGCCCACGCCTGATGGTGGATCAACCGCTGCTGTTCTGGGGCGTCATTGCAAGCTTCTTCGTCGGCAACATCATCTTGCTGTTGATCAACATCCCGCTGATCCGGCTCTGGGTGCTGCTCCTGCGCATCCCCTACCAAAAGCTATATCCCATTATCATCGTGATGATCTGCGTCGGCGTCTATTCACACCGCACCAGCGTGGTCGACGTGGTCTTGACGCTCGCCTTCGGGATCGTCGGCTACCTGATGAAAAGCTACCGGTTCGAGCCTGCCCCCGTGCTGCTTGGCTTTGTGTTGGGCCCGCTGCTGGAGGACAACTTCCGCCGCACCATGCTGATCTATCGCGGCGACTTCCTGATCTTCGTGGAACGTCCGATCAGTGCCGGGCTCTTGGCCTGTACGACCGCCCTGATCGTATTCTCGGTCTACTCTGCCATCCGCAACCGCCGTCCACCCGCAGGATTACCCGCGAAAAATGAACACTGAGCCTGTCGGAGCCGCAGGCCGCCACGATCAACCACAACGGCTTCTAAAAAGGGAGGAAGAGAATGTTTAGAACTCTGATGACAACGCTGCCCCTCACGATCGCGCTGGCGCTGCCGGCCGTCGCGCAGGACAGCTTTCCCGACCGCGCATTGCGGATCGTGCATGGTTTCGGTCCTGGCGGAAACGCCGATACCGTCTCGCGCATCATGGCCGAGCAGATGACCCAGGGCCTGGGTCAGCCGGTCGTCGTGGAATCGCGCCCCGGTGCCGGTGGAACCGTCGCCTCGGGCTATGTCGCGGGCGAGGAACCCGATGGCTACACGCTCCAGTTGCTTGTCGGTGGCCACGCGGTCGCAGCAGGGCTTTACAACGAGTTGCCTTACGACTCGGTCGAGGACTTCACGTTCCTGTCCACGGTTGGCCAGTTCCCATTCTTCGTCGCGGCCCGCGCGGGTGAATACGAATCCATCAATGCGCTGATCGAAGCCGCCCTGGCCGAGCCCGGCTCCATCGTGATCGGGCATTCCGGCGTTGGCTCGACGCAGCACCTGACCGGAGAGCTCCTGGGCCTTGAGACCGGCGCAGAATTCATCCACGTCCCCTACCAGGGGGGCGCCGCGGCCAGCACTGCGCTGATGGGTGGCGAGGTCAACCTGATCATCGACACCGGCACCGTGATCCGGGGACAGGCCGACGCAGGTGTCTACGACATCCTGGCTGTGACATCAGCCGAACGCTGGCCGGGTTACGAGGACGTGCCCACGCTGAACGAAACCGTGGCCGAAGGCTTCGACGTGATTTCCTGGACTGCCCTGGGCGCGCCGGCGGGCTTGCCGGAAGACGTGGAAGCGACCCTCTCTGAAGAGATTGCCCGGGTTCTGGAGCTGGAGGACGTGCGGGGCCAGATCGAGGCCCTCGGCGCCAACCCGCAGGGCTCCACCGGGGAAGAGCTTCAGGCATTGGTCGAGCGTCAAATCGCCGTTTGGACAGAAGTGATCGACTCCGCCGAGATCGAGCGGCGCTGAACTGATCAATCGGCCCGCGCATCTGCCGCGGGCCGATCCCTTGCCTTCCAAGCCGGAGCGATGACATGGCCGCGAAAACGCCCGAAGACCTCTACGCCACTTTTCTGCGCCAATCGCTCTTCGTGATAACCACGCGACCGGCGCGCGCTCCGGGCATGCAAGAAGTGCTGCCCGCTCATCTGGACTACCAGGTCAGTCTGGAGCGCGCGGGTCACCTTTTCGGCGCGGGACCGATCTTCGAAGATGGCGGCACAACACCGACCGCCGGGATGATCATTGTGCGTGCAGAAGATGAAGAGGCCGCCCGCAAGCTGGCCGATGCCGATCCGTTCCACGAGGCCGGATTGCGCCATTATACCATTCACCGTTGGCTGCTGAACGAAGGAGGCATGACTTTCACGGTGCGCTATTCCGATCAAAGCGCCGTGGTGCGATAATCCAACTTCCCCTTCCGGAGGCCTCGCATGACCGAGCCGAAACTGAACCTTGTGGGCGGCCAATGGGTCGCTGGTGATGCCACACCCAACATCAACCCGTCCGACACATCCGACATCGTAGGGCATTACGCGCGCGCCACCGCCGACCAGGCCCGCGATGCCATCGCGGCTGCCAAGGCGGCTTTTCCCGCATGGTCCCGCACCACGCCGCTGGAGCGTCATGCCATCCTGCGTCGCGCCTCGGACGAGATTCTGGCCCGCAAGGAAGAGCTGGGGCGTCTGCTTTCGCGGGAAGAGGGAAAGACATTGGCCGAGGGCATCGGCGAGACGGTACGCGCCGCGCAGATCTTCGATTACTTCGCGGGCGAATGCCTTCGGCCCGAAGGCGAGCTTTTGCCGTCAGTTCGCCCGGGCGTCGGGGTCGAGATCACACGTGAGGCCATCGGGGTTGTCGGCATCATCACCCCATGGAATTTCCCAATAGCAATCCCGGCATGGAAGATCGCCCCGGCGCTTTGCCATGGCAACACAATCGTGTTCAAGCCCGCCGACCTGGTACCGGGCTGCGCCTGGGCGCTGGTCGATATCCTGCACCGCGCCGGCCTGCCAGACGGTGTTCTGAACCTTGTCATGGGGCGCGGCTCTGTCGTCGGAAAAGCCATTGTCGAAAGCCCGGATGTGGCGGCGCTGACTTTCACCGGCTCACAACCCACGGGCGCCGCCTTGGCGGTGCAATCCGCGCACTTGATGCGCAAGGCGCAGATGGAGATGGGCGGCAAGAACCCCTTCGTGGTCCTGGCCGACGCCGATCTGGACGTGGCCGCAGATTGCGTCATCAATGGCGCGTTCTTTTCCACCGGACAACGCTGCACGGCCTCGTCCCGGATCATCGTGGAAGAGGAAATCCATGACCAGTTCGTCGCCAAGTTGGCCGAACAGATGTCGGCCCTTCGTGTTGGCCACGCCCTTTCCGAGGACACGCAGATTGGCCCCGTGGTCGACGAAAGCCAATTGACGCAGAACGAGGCATATATAGAGATCGGCAAGTCCGAGGGTGCACGGCTGGTCGGCGGCGGACATCGTGTGGAGCGCGACACCAAAGGGTTCTTCCAGATGCCTGCGCTCTTTGCCGATTGCACCAACGACATGCGCATCGCGCGCGAGGAGATCTTCGGCCCCGTCGCCAGTGTAATACCTGTCAGGGACTATGACACCGCGCTTGCTGTCGCCAATGACACGGAGTTCGGCCTGTCGGCAGGCATCGCAACCACCAGCCTCAAATACGCCACGCATTTCAAACGCAATGCCGAGGCCGGCATGGTCATGGTCAACCTGCCTACGGCGGGCGTCGATTTCCACGTGCCGTTCGGGGGGCGCAAGGCCTCGAGCTACGGCCCGCGCGAACAAGGGCGCTATGCCGCCGAATTCTTCACAACGGTCAAGACCGCCTATACCGCCGCCTGAGGCGGGTCTGAAAGGATACCTGATGATATACGAGATGCGCGTCTATTCCTGCGTGCCCGGCGGTCTGCCCGCCCTGTTGCAGCGTTTCGAGGACACGACCTTGCGGATATGGGAGCGGATCGGACTGCGTCCGTCTGGGTTCTTCACCACATTGGTGGGTCCGTCCAACCACGACCTGACCTATCTTCTGGCTTGGGAAAGTCTTGCGGAACGTGAGCGGCTCTGGAACACCTTCGCCAGCGATCCCGAATGGGTTGCGGCGCGGGCGGAGCATCAGCGCGTTCATGGCGAAGTCGTGGCCAATATCGCGTCCAGCTTTCTTTCGCCTACCGCCTTCTCCACGCTGCGATAGCCATGGCAGGCGCAACCAAAAGCGCGCTGTCCGGTGTGCGCGTTCTGGATCTGACGCGCATACTTGCGGGTCCCTGGGCCACGCAGATCCTTGCAGATCTTGGCGCGGAAGTGATCAAGATCGAACGCCCCGGCACGGGTGACGACACGCGGCAATGGGGACCGCCCGACGTGAAGGATTCGGGCGGTCGCGACCGCGGCGCCGCGTATTTTCATTCTGCCAACCGGGGCAAGAAATCGGTGTCCGTCGATATATCCCAACCCGAGGGTGCGCAGATCATTCGCGAATTGGCGTTGCAGTCCGATGTGGTGATCGAGAATTTCAAGGTCGGCGGCCTGGCGCGATACGGGCTGGACCATGCCAGTCTGCGAGCGCTCAAACCCGACCTCGTCTATTGCTCGATCACCGGCTTCGGCCAGACGGGTCCCTATGCGGACCGGGCCGGCTACGACTTCCTGATCCAGGCCATGGGTGGGCTGATGAGCGTCACGGGCCAGCCTGACGGCACGCCCGGCGCCGAGCCGATGAAGGTGGGCGTAGCCCTGACGGACGTTCTGACCGGGCTCTATTCCGTGATCGGAATCCTCGCGGCCCTGCGCCACCGCGACGCCACGGGAGATGGTCAGCACATCGACATGGCGCTTCTGGATGTTCAGGTCGCAACGCTTGCCAACCAGGCGCTGAACTACCTCGCCACGGGAAAATCCCCGGGACGGCTTGGCAACGCCCATCCCAGCATCGTGCCCTATCAGGCCTTCGCAGCCAGCGACGGGCATGTCATCCTCGCGATCGGCAACGACGGCCAGTTTTCGCGCTTCTGCGATGTGGCGGGCGCGCCGGGGCTGGCCGATGACCCCCGTTTTGCCACCAACCCCGAGCGGGTGCGCCACCGCGAAACGCTGATCCCGATCCTCAAGGGGTTGATCTCGGGCCGCACGATGGACGACTGGATCAAGGCCCTGAACGCGGCCAGCGTGCCTGTCGGTCCAATCAACGACATCGAACGGGTGTTTGCGGACCCCCATGTTCAGGCGCGCGGGATGCACACCCGTCCAGTGACACCGGAAGGCGAGCCGCTGCACGGTGTGGCCTCGCCGCTGAAGTTGTCGGGCACTCCGCCGATTGAGCCTCGTGCCGCGCCGGAACTGGGGGCAGACACGTGGTCCGTCTTGTCGAAACACCTTGATCCCGACAATCACGACCTTGATGCGCTGGCAAAGAACGGCGTCATATTCACCCTTCGCGACGGGACACCATGACCGACAAGCTCCTCATCGCCCAATCAGACGGAATCGCGACGCTGACATTGAACATGCCGGAGTTGCGCAACCCGATCACGGATGCAGACGTGGTGGCCGAAATCTGCGCGGCGATGGATTGGCTGAACGCCGATCAATCAATCCGCTGCGCCATACTGACGGGTGCGGGCAAGGCGTTCTCGTCAGGTGGAAATCTCAAGCACATGCGCGACAAGGAGGGCATCTTCGGCGGCGACGCCATTGAGGTGCGGAACGCCTATCGCGCGGGTATACAAAAGGTCGCGAAGGCGGTCTGGAATGTCGAGGTCCCGATGATCGCCGCGGTCAACGGCCCGGCCTACGGCGCGGGCTGTGACCTGACGCTCTTTTGCGACATCCGCATCGCGTCCGAGACCGCCGTGTTTGCCGAGAACTTCGTGAATGTCGGTATCATCTCGGGCGATGGGGGAGCTTGGATCCTGCCGCGCCAGGTGGGCCTGTCGCGCGCAGCTGAAATGGCCTTCACGGCCGACCCGATTGATGCGCAGACTGCGCTGTCCTGGGGGCTGGTCTCACAGGTTACACCGCCCGAAGGCTTGATGGACGCCGCGCTGACCCTCGCAAGGCGCATCGCCCGAAACCCGCCGCGGCAATTGCGGCTGACCAAACGCCTGATGCGGGAAGGGACCGTCGCTTCGCTCGACCAAGTTCTCGAACTGTCCGCGGCGTATCAGGGCGCCGTGCACCAGACGGAGGATCACGCCGAGGCCGTGGCCGCCCTCCTGGAACGCCGCGACGGGACGTTCACCGGTAAATGAGCCAGGGTATTCATGCACCGCCCGGCACCATGTCTTTGGTCTTGGTGCAACGTAATGCACCTTACCCAAACACCAAGACTTCAGTGATCCGGTCCGGAACGGATTGCCTGGGTCGCGGCCAGCCGAGCCAGACGCGCAGCGTTCGCGCCGGGATCAGGTGCGAACGCAGACAGTCCGGGGATTGACGCGACGGCGCCTCTCAGACTGCCTCGATAGCGACTGCAATGCCCTGACCGACGCCAATACACATGGTCGACAGCGCCCTCTTGCCGCCGGTGGCCTGCAGCTCCAGTGCCGCGGTGCCAACGATGCGTGCCCCCGACATGCCCAGGGGATGGCCCAACGCGATCGCGCCACCGTTGGGGTTTACCCGTGGGTCATCATCCGCGATGCCAAGGTCTCGCAAGGTGGCCAATGCCTGGCTGGCAAAAGCCTCGTTCAACTCGATCACGTCGAAGTCCGCTTTCGACAGACCTAGCCGCGCCATGAGTTTCTTTGTCGCCGGAGCCGGTCCGAACCCCATGATCCGGGGCGCGACACCGGCGGTCGCCCCGCCGGACACCCGTGCGATCGGCGACAAACCATGGGCCTTCACCGCTGCATCGGACGCCAGGATGAGGGCCGCCGCCCCATCATTCACGCCGGACGCATTGCCCGCCGTGACCGAGCCGCCCTCACGAAACGGCGCGCGCAGCTTGGCCAGCATCTCGAGCGTGGTGTCAGGTCGCGGGTGCTCGTCGGTATCGACCACTCGGGGATCGCCCTTGCGTTGGGGAATGGAGACTTGCGTGATCTCTGCCGCGAGCCTGCCACTGGCCATCGCGGTCGCGGCCTTTTGCTGGGAACGCAGGGCGAAGGCATCCTGATCTGTGCGGGAAATATCGAAGTCCTCGGCCACGTTCTCGGCCGTTTCGGGCATGCTGTCGACACCATATTGTGCCTTCATCAGCGGGTTGACGAAACGCCACCCGATGGTCGTGTCCTCAACCGAAGAGGTGCGGGAAAACGCGGTCTCGGCCTTTGGCATCACGAAGGGGGCACGCGACATGCTTTCGACTCCGCCCGCAATGATCAGATCGGCCTCGCCAGCGCGGATGGCGCGCGCGGCTGTGATCACCGCGTCCATGCCCGATCCGCAAAGACGGTTCATCGTCGTGCCCGGCACGGTCTCGGGCAGTCCGGCCAACAGGAGCGACATGCGGGCAACGTTGCGGTTGTCCTCGCCAGCCTGATTGGCGCATCCGAAGATCACCTCGTCGACGTCGGCCCAATCCACGCCATCATTCCGCGCCATCAGGGCGCGGAGCGGCACGGCACCCAGATCATCGGGACGCACGGTGGACAACACGCCGGCATACCGCCCTATTGGCGTTCGGATGTAGTCGCAGATGAAGACGTCACGCATGGCCTGATTTCCTTTGTTCGATCTCTTGGCGGTCTGCCCGCATGGGGGCGAGCACCGTCTCGACTTCCGCAGTCGCAAACCCGGCACCTGCCGCCGATGCCGTAGCATCCGTCATGGTGGCGACACGCTCCACTGGCTGGCCCGACGCCCACCAAAGCGGGCCACCCCGCCAACGCGGAAAGCCGTAGCCGTGGACCAAAGTGACGTCGATATCGCCGGGCCGCGCGGCGACGCCTTCTGACAGGACCAGCGCGGCCTCGTTCAGGATCGCGCCAAGAAGCCTGTCCTGTACCTCCTGTGTCGTGAAGGCCCGGGGCGTGATCCCCTTTTCGGCCCGTGCCTCGTGAATGATCCGTGTCGCGGTTTCGGAAGGTTGCGGCTTGCCAGCGTCGTAGTCGTAGTACCCGCCTCCGGTCTTGCGCCCGAAGCGACCCGCCTCACACAGGCGGTCGGGAATATCGACGTAGCGCGTGGCGGGATCACGCGTTTCGGCCTGTCGTTTGCGCATCTGCCACGCAATATCGAGACCTGACATGTCCCCCACAGCAAAGGGACCCATGGCAAAACCGAAATCCGTCGCGGCGCGATCCACCTGCTCCGGGCTGGCGCCTTCCTCGACGAGATATTCGGCGTGGCGCCGGTAGGCGGCATAGATGCGGTTGCCGATGAACCCCTCGGCCACGCGCGCCACGACGGGTTGTTTTCCAAGGGTTTTCGCGAAGGCCAAGGCGGTGGCCAGCGCCCGGTCCGAACTATTTTTGGCGCGCACCACTTCCAGCAGTTTCATGATGTCCGCCGGGCTGAAGAAATGCAGACCCACGATTTCAGCGGCACGGGCAATCCCGTCGGCCATGTCGTCGATGTCGAGATAGGATGTATTGGTGGCAAGGATCGCGCCGGGCTTCAGGATGCCGTCGAGCGTGGTGAAAAGCTCCTTCTTGACGGCCATATCCTCGAAAACCGCCTCGATCACCAGGTCGCAATCGGCCAGATCGGCCATGTCGTCGCTGGCTGTCAGCAAAGCCTTTCTGTGTACGGCGGAATCTGCGTCCAGACGGCCCTTGGCGACGGCGCCATCCAGTGCCTGCCCGATGGCGTCCTGCGCCTTGTCGCGCGCCTCTGCATCGCGCTCGACCAGCGTAACAGGGAGCCCCGCTGCCAGCACCGCACGGCAGATGCCCTGCCCCATCGTGCCACCGCCCACCAAACCGACCCGTGAAATCGCCGCCGGCTCTGCGTTCAGGCCATCAATCCGAGTTGCTGCACGTTCGGCGAAAAACAGGTGGCGGAGCGCGAAAGCTTCTTCCTGCAACCGGAAGCTTTGGAAGGACGCGCGTTCCTTTGCCAATGCCTCTTCGGAAGGCACTTCGGCTGACAGCTTCACCAGCGCGATTGCCTCCGCCACATTGGGCCGCCCTTTGCCGCGACGGAGGGCCTTCTCCTCGACCGCCCGAAGAGCCGCGATATCGACTGCGGGCATAGTCTCCTGCCGTAGACGCCGCTTGTGGGGCGCTTCCCGGATCGCCGAGATGGCAGCGACAATCAGATCCTGCACCTCACTGCTTTGCGCCAGCGCGTCAATCATGCCAAGCCTCAGCGCCTCGGGCGCCTTCACCCGCCGCCCCGAACAGACCAGGTCGATGGCATCTGCGATCCCGGTCAGTCGCGGCAGCCGTTGCGTACCGCCGGCACCGGGCACCATGCCAAGCGTGACTTCGGGCAAGCCCATCACCGCATCCGGCGCGGCAATCCGCAGATCGCATCCGAGGGCAAGTTCGAAACCGCCCCCGAGTGCCGCGCCATGGATCGCCGCACACACGGGATGCGGGCTATCTTCGATCGCAGCGATGACCTGAGGCAATTCAGGGGCCGCAAGCGGTGCACCGAATTCCCGGATGTCGGAGCCCGCGATGAACGTGCGCCCGCCGCCGAGAATGACGACCCCAGCCAGGTCCAAGTCCGCCGTTTTGGCCAAACAGGCCAGTATACCCGCCCGAACCGCCGTGGAGCCCGCGTTCACCGGCGGATTGTCGATGATCAGGATCGCAACGGCGTCCTGAACCTCAAGGCGCACAACGCCCGCATCATGTATCATCTGCATCTTTTTCACTTCGGCAGGTTGAGGCTGGCCCGTGCCAGCACGTTGCGCATCACTTCGGTCGAGCCGCCGAAGATGGTGGTCGGCCGGGCGGCCAGGTACGTGCCCGCCGCATCGAACCGGCTGTCGCCCCCCTCCTCCAGTTTGATGCCGGCATGGCTGCCCGCCACCTGCATCAGCTCCTCGGAAATCCGTTGATACAATTCGCTTTGGAATATCTTCAGGATGCCCACATCGGCACCGATCGAAGCGCCGGTGCGCAGCCGTTGAACATAGGTCTCGAAGAGGTCGCCGAGGTCGGCCAGATCCATCGCGAGCCCGGCGAAACGATCGCGGAAGACAGGGTCTTCCCACGCACCGTTGCCGCGCGCGAGGGCCTCAAGCCGCGATAGCGCATTGGCCGACAGGCGCGGCGCGCCGATAAAGACCCGCTCGTGGCCCAAAAGCGCCTTGGCCATGGTCCAGCCCCGGTTGACCTCGCCAACGATGTTGGCTTTCGGGATGCGCACGGCGTCAAAGAAGATCTCGCAGAATTCGGCGTGCCCTTCGAGATTCTCGATGGGGCGCACGGTGACCCCGGTCGCATCCGTCGGGACAAGGAGAAAACTGATTCCGGCCTGCTTCTTCGCGGCCTTGTCGGTCCGCGCCAGCACGAAGGCCATGTTGGCATCGGCGCCAAGGGTAACCCATGTTTTCTGACCGCTGATGACCCAGTGATCGCCGTCCAGCTCAGCCGTGGTTCTCAGCGCGGCGAGATCCGATCCTGCGCCCGGCTCGCTGTAGCCCTGCGCCCAGATGTCTTCCCCCCGCAAGATGCGCGGCAGGTAGTGGTCCCTTTGCGCCTGCGTGCCGTATTCCATGAGCAGAGGCCCGAGCATGACCGTGCCGATATCATGCACACGGGCGCAGCCGAAGCGCTCGAACTCTTCGATCAGGACAAGGTGCTTTCCAGCGCCAAGGCCCATCCCGCCCAGTTCCCGGGGCCAGGTCGGCGCGATCCAGCCCTTTTGGGCGAGCACACCGTACCATGGCCGCACTTCGGGCCAACGCAACCGTCGTTGAGCAAACCGGGGAATATCCGGATAATGGTTTTCCACGAAGTCTCGAACGACAGCTCGGAACGCGTCATCCGACATGGCATTGAAATCGGGATGCGGGGGATGGTCCGCGATGAACGGAGGATTGGTCATGCGGCGGCTTCCCGCAGAGACATGAATTGCGCGCGCAACTGATATTCGGGCGCGAACTGACCTGCCTCGACCATCAGCTTGCGAACGAAGAGGCCGATATCCGCCTCGTCGGTAAAGCCGATCGCGCCGTGCATCTGCGCCGCCTCGCGCGCCACCAATCGCCCCAATCCGCCCGCCCGGCTGCGTGCCCGCAGGATCGCCATCGACAAGCGCTCGGTTTGTCCACCATCAAGCGCCGAAGCGGCCGCGTCGATCGCGGCCCGCGAAAGTTCAAGCTGCACCTTGATCTCGGTTGCCCGGTGCTGAAGGGCTTGGAAACTCCCGATCGGCGCATCGAATTGTTTGCGCAGGCGCAAATACTCGAGCGTTATATCGAACGCGCGCTCGGCCGTGCCCTGCAAGAAGCCCGCGTGCAACAGCATAGCCTCGTAGAGGCAATCTTGCACCTTCTCGCATTCATGGATCTCGCAGGGGATTGCATCGAAGTGCAGGTCTTCCCGAAAGGTTCCATCGTGCATCCGCATACGCTTGATCGTCAGACCGTCAGCGTCGCACGGCACAAGCGCCAGTCCCTCCGGCGTGGTCACCGCGAATACGTCAGCGCCCGCCGCAACGGCAACCTTCGCGCCGTGCAACCGCCCGGCCTTGACGGATACACCGCCTGCGGGGTCCAGCGCGTTTGGTACCGACTGCCACGCGGGAGCCACGATCGTCTCGCCGTGCAGAGCCGATCCGATCCAGTTCCGAGCCTTCGCAGCTTCCATCAAGCTCAGGGCGAACAGACTGGAGAGGAAGGGTTCCGGCACCAAACCTGCGCCGAATATCCGCGACAGGGCCATGGCCTCATGAACGCCGAGCGCCAGACCACCTTTTTCTTCGCCAAGACGAAGACCCAACCAACCCATTTCGGCTAATGTCATCCAGACGTCGCGCGAAAAACCGGGATGTTGGAACCGGGCTGCGCGGATTCTGTCCAGTGAACCGTCACCCGGTACCACGGCACTCGCGCTCTCGGTCAACATGCGGATGTTCTCGACACTATCGTCTGGCTGCTGTGGCATCTGCAAAGTCCCCGTGATCCTATTAAGCTATAAAACTAGCTTTAAGGATGTGTCAACCGCGATGCGCGCTGCTGTCAGGTTCGGGCGCGGATCCGATCACGAGAATCGCCTCGGCCACGATCGCGGTGGTTCCGGGTGCATCGACCTCGATCGTGGATGTGAGTGAAACCCGCGTGCCCATCCGGTGTGCCTCGGCAGCCGACACTGTCTGAAACAGCCGGATTGGTGCATCGACCATGATCGGCGCGATGAATCTTACGCGGTCATATCCGTAACTCAGCCCCGCACCGCGACGCTCGATCCGAAAAAGGCTGCGTTGCCATGCCGGGATCAGGGAGAGGACGGAAAGCCCATGCACGATGGTCCGCCCACCGGGCGCTTCGCGCGCCGCGCGCTCCGTATCGACGTGGATCCAGTGGTCGTCACCCGTCAGACTGGCGAATGCGTCGATTTCGGGCTGCGGGATAGTCCGCCATTCGGTGGGCCCGAGCCGGGCGCCGACATGATCATGAAACGCGGCCGGCGTAGGTAGAATGAGCATGCGTTGCTCCTTTTCGATGAAATCACAATTGCACGCCCTCTCAAAAACTATATAACTAGCTTTTAATGCGGTCAACGAACCAGGACACCGAAACGCGATGACATTCCCCGGCGCCTCGTCAAAGACAGTCACGGTCTCGCGCGACGGCCGCGACCTGCATGCGAAGGCAGTGCCGCCCGAATCCGACGGCGCGCCGTGGCTTGTCTTCGGCAATTCGCTTGTGACCGATCTGACGATCTGGGATGCGCAGGCTGAGGCCGTTCAAGGGCGCTACGGGATCCTGCGCTACGATCAAGCGGGACATGGCGGCTCGGACGTTCCGGACACGCCGGTCAATTTTGACATGCTGGGGGAAGACCTTCTGGCGGTCATGGATGCAGCAGGCGTCGAGCGCGCGGTCTACATCGGTCTGTCGATGGGCGTCCCGACCGGCCTGGCGGCGCACAGGCGTTCAGCGGACCGTTTTCTTGCCCTGGTTTTTTCGGACGGGCAGGCAAGGACCGCGCCGGGAGGCGCCGCGGGATGGGCCGACCGGATCGAGATGGCGCGAAGCGCAGGCATGGACGCCTTTGCCGCCGCAACAGTGGATCGTTGGTTGACCGAATCCGCTTCTGCCGAGATGCGGTCACGCCTCGCCCGGATGATCGCGGCCACGCCTTTCGCGGGGTTCGAGGCCTGCGCAACGGCATTGATGGACTACGACTACGTCGAAGAACTCGCGCGGATAACATGCCCTACCCTCTTGATCGCGGGTGCCAAGGATGGCGCGATGCCCGAAGGTATGGCGACAAAGCTGAAACCCGCCATCGCCGGATCGCAGATGCATGTGATCGAAAACGCCGGTCACGTGCCCTGTTTCGAACAACCCGAGGCCTTTACCGCCATCTTGTCGGACTTCCTTGCCAAATCTTTCGGAGACGCCTCGACATGAAGCTGCACTGGTCTCCACGCTCGCCCTTCGTGCGCAAGGTCAACATTGTCCTGGAGGAACTCGGCCTGACGGAGCAGGTAGAGCGCATCCGCTCTGTCGCCGTGTTCGCAGCGCCGCCCAATCCCGAGATCCTGGCGGACAATCCTCTGGGCAAGATACCGGTCCTGATCACCGATGACGGGCGCAAGCTGTTCGATTCCCGGGTGATCTGCGAATACCTCATTACGCAGGCCGGCCGCGATGACCTGCTGCCGCGTGACCCTGACGCACGGATCAAGCACCTGCGCTGGCAGGCCCTGGGCGACGGCCTGACCGATATCCTGCTGCTCTGGCGCACGGAACGCGGACGCGGCGAGCGATCCGACCCGGTCATCCTTGCCGCATTCGAGACCAAGACCCGAGCAGGGCTCGCGCTTCTGGAGCAGGAAAGCAGCGATCTAGCCAATACAGAGTTCGGTCTGGGGCACATCTCGGTTGTCTGCACCTTGGGGCAGCTCGATTTCCGCTATGCCGATTGCGGCTGGAAATCCGCCCTGCCCGGGCTTGCGGCATGGTATGCAGACATCGCCGAACGCCCATCCGTCGCGGCGACTGCCATCGTGGACGACGGCGCCGGGCCTTCCGGCGCGGCGGACGAAACCCCTTCCTTCAGCTACGGGACATCTTCATGACTGGACCTTTGAAACACATCCGGGTGCTGGACCTCTCCCGCATCATGGCCGGGCCATGGGCCGGACAGATTCTCGCGGATCTCGGCGCGGAGGTCATCAAGGTCGAGCGCGCGGGCGCGGGCGACGACACCCGCAAATGGGGCCCGCCCTATCTCAAGGACAAGGACGGCAAGGACACAGCTGAATCCGGCTACTACCTGTCCGTCAATCGCGGCAAGAAATCTGTCGAGATCGATATCGCCTCGACTGAGGGGCAGGAAACGATCAAGGCGCTGGCCGCGAAGTCCGATATCGTGCTTGAAAATTTCAAGGTCGGCACACTGGAACGCTACGGGATCGGCCCCGACGATCTGAAGGCCGTGAACCCCGATCTGATCTTCTGCTCCATCACTGGCTTCGGCCAGGACGGCCCGCGCGCGAATGATGTGGCCTATGACTTCATGATCCAGGCGATGGGTGGCTTGATGAGCGTCACCGGCGGCCCCCATGACGAACCCGGCGGAGGGCCACAAAAGGTGGGCGTACCAATCGTCGACATCATGACGGGCATGTATGCCACGATCGCCGTGCTCGCGGCCCTGGCCGAACGCAGCCAGAGCGGCAAGGGCGACACCATCGACGTCGCGATGCTTGACGTCGCCACCGCGATGCTGGCCAATCAGGCGATGAATCATCTTGTCTCCGGCGCGACGCCGATCCGGCGGGGCAACAAGCACCCCAATATCCAGCCCCAGGACGTCTTTCCGGTGCGGGACGGGCACATCGTTCTGGCCGTTGGCAATGATGAGCAGTTCGTGCGCTTCGCCGCAGCCATCGGGCGACCCGACCTGTCAGACGATGCCCGCTACGCAACAAACCGCGAGCGTGTGAAGAACCTCTCCACCCTGCACCCGTTGATCTGTGATCAGTTGCAGGAGAAGGATCTGGCCGATTGGCTCAGGATCTTCGGAGAGCAGAAGGTTCCCTGCGGCCCGATCAACACCGTACCGATGGTCTTCGCCGAGGAGCAGGTCAAACACCGCCGGATGCTGCGCGACCTCCCGCATCCCCTGTCAGGCACGGTGCCCTCGGTCGTCAGCCCGATGCGGTTCGAGCGCGCGGAGCTGCGCTTTGACCGCGCGCCGCCCTTGCTTGGCGAGCATACGGACGAAGTCCTCGGCAAGCTGGGTCTCGCGCAGGAGGCGACGGACTGATGGCCCCCCGCATCCCGCTTCCCTCCCCCGAAGAGATGAACGAGGCTCAGAAAGCGGTCTACGAGAAGATCGTCGGCGGTCCGCGCGGCACTCTTGTGGGACCTCTTCGCGCTGCCTTGCACAACCCGGCGCTGGCCGACCGGTGGCAGGCCCTGGGGCAGGTTCTGCGCTACGAGACCTGCTTACCACCGGACCTGAATGAACTCGCCATTCTATTGTCCGCGCGCCACTGGAACAGTGAACTGGAGTGGACGATCCACGCCGGAGCCGCGCGCAAGGCAGGTCTCGACGAGAAGGTGATCGAAGCAATCCGCGTCGGGCAACCGCCGGATTTCAAGGATGAACGCGCTCGCGAAGTCTATGAATTCAGTCGCCAACTGCTCGAAAACGGCAAGGTGGACGACGTCGCTTATGCCGCTGTACTGGATCGCTGGGATGCCGTCGGCACCGTCGAATTGACGGCGCTGTTGGGCTATTACTCGATGGTGGCCATGACGTTGAACGTGCACCGCATTCCGCTTCCCGATCACATTCCGGCAGAGCTGAACAGCGACCCACCGTACCGGACCTCGCTTCCGGTCAGCCCGCGGCGCACCGCGGCGGAGTAGCGGGCCTTACGGATGTTCTACGATCCCAGAACCGAAGATCATGGATTGGCCCATTCTCCATGGACCGCGTTGGTGGTGCCGCGCCCGATCGGTTGGATATCGAGCCTGTCGTCGGATGGAATCGCGAACCTGGCACCCTACAGCTTTTTCAATGCCGTTTCGGGCGTGCCGCCCTTCGTCATGTTCTCGTCCGCCGGACGAAAGGACAGCCAGACCAACATCGAGGCGACGGGCGAATTCGTCGTGAACATGGCGGTGGCCGACCTGAAAGACGCGATGAACCGTTCATCGGCTTCCTTCGCGCCGGGCGTAGATGAGTTCGCGCGCGCCGGGCTGGAAAAGGCCCCCTGTCACAACATCAGTGCACCGCGCGTCGCAGCCTCGCCGGTGGCCCTTGAATGCGTGCTGAACAGCATCGTTCCGCTGACCGCCCGCGACGGAACAAAGGCGCGCTCCGAAGTCATTTTCGGCGAGGTCGTGGGTATCCACATTTCTGACGCCGTCATCGTCGACGGCATGCTGGACATCACCCGAATCCGTCCATTGTCGCGACTGGGATACATGGACTACGCGATCATCGACGAGGTGTTCCCAATCGCGCGTCCAACCGAGACCGACTGACACGCCACGGCACCATCAGCGGACGATGCCCGCCTCCCGCAAGACCGCAATCTCGTCCTCGGACATGTCGAGGTCGCCGCTCAGGATCGCGTCCGTATCCGCCCCAAGCTCCGGCGGCGCGCGGTCGTACACGTTTGGGGTCTCGGAGAAGACGATCGGGTTGGCGACTACGTCCATGTCGCCGACTTTAGCGTGGGTGACACGCCGGCGCAGGTTTCGCGCCTTGAACTGCTCATCCTCCAACACGTCATCAAAGCCGTTGATCGGCCCCGCTGCAATGCCGACGGCTTCCAGTTCTGCTTGCAGCGCGGCAGCGGCCCAGCCCGCTATCTGCTCCTGCAGCAGCGGCACCAGCGTATCTTTGTGACGAACCCGTTCGAGGTTGGTGGCGAAACGCGCATCCTCGGCCAGCTCCGCACAGCTCAGCAGCTCACAAAGCCGCTGGAACTGCGGGTCGTTGCCCACTGCGATCATGATCGCCTTGTCAGACGCATCGAATACCTGCCACGGACAGGTGATCTGGGAGGCGGTCCCGTTTCGAACGGGAACGGTCCCGCTCGAGATATAGTTCATTGCCACGTGTGAGGCCGCGTGCACCTGAGCGTCGTAAAGCGCGATATCGAGATGCTGCCCCTTGCCACCCGTCGCATCACGATGGTTCAGTGCGGCAAGGATTCCGATGACGGCATAATAGCCCGCGTTGATGTCGGAAATCGAATAGCCCACCAGGTTTGGCCCTGCGCCGGGGGCGCCATCGGGCACCCCGGTAATGCTCATCACGCCGCTCATGGCTTGGAAAATCGGGTCGTAGCCCGGCAGATGACTGCGCGGACCAGTCTGCCCGAAACCAGTGATCGAGCAGTAGACAAGGCGCGGATTGACTTGGGAAAGGGTTGCATAGTCCAGGTTGAACCGGGCCATGTTCCCGACCTTGAAGTTCTCGATAAGAACATCGGCGTCAGCGGCCAGCCGCGTCACGATCGCTTGCCCCTCTGGCGTCGACATATCCACCGCGAGGGACTTCTTTCCGCGGTTCATCGCCAGAAACGATGAGGTCAGCCCCGTATCCCCGCCCTCGGCATCCAGATGTGGCACGCCCATGCGTCGAACGTCATCCCCGCCCCGGACATGCTCGACCTTGATCACCTCGGCTCCGAAATCGGCCAACATCTGCCCGGCCCAGGGCCCTGCGAAGACCCGGCTGATATCAAGGACCTTGAGGTGAGACATCGCACCGGCCATGGAAAACCTCCTGCTTCGGCTGAAGCGCCGCTTAACATATAAAAGCTAGATGATTAATGTTTAAATGATCCATCTTGCCCCATCAATAAAAAACACAATAAGCTAGCACAAATGGACGTTTTGCTCCCATAACGGGCCGCATCCTGCCCAGAAAGCAACGGAGACCCACATGCCAGAGACCGGCAAACCATCGCAGGCTGCAGCGGCGATCCGCAAAAGCGCAGTGGCTCGTTATCTTCAACTTGCTGCCCTGTTCCGACGCCGGATCGAGACCAACGAATGGCCAGTGGACTCCCGCATTCCCACTGTCGAGGAATTGGCAAAGGAATGCGGCGTGGCGAACATGACCATCCGCCAGGCCCTGAACCTGCTGGAACAGGAAGGCCTGATCGAGCGGTTTCGCGCAAAGGGCACCTTCGTGCGCAAGAGCAACCGGCGCGATCTGTGGTGCGAGGTGCAAACGGATTGGAACGGCCTCCTGATGTCGCGCGACAATGCGCAGCTGGAGCTTCTCAGCTCCGAGACCGGCACCAAACCCAACGACTACCCGGACGGGATCGGCACCCTTGCGCCCTCTTATCTGCATCTGCGCAGACGCCACAGTCGGGATGGCGAGGCCTTCCTTCTGGCCGATGTGTTCATCGACGAAAGGGTGAGCGAGAAAATCGACACGTCGGATTTCACCTCCAAGACGTCGATGCGGCTGATCGCCGATGTCCCCGGCCTGAAGATCGTGGATGCGCGCCAGATCCTGACCATCGGCTCGGCCGATCCGGAGGTGAGTGAATTGCTCGGTGTGTCTCTTGGCGACCCCGTGGCCTACGTGCAGCGGATCGCCGTCGCCGAAGATGGGACAGTGGCCTTGATCGCGAACGGCATCTACCGGGGCGATATGGTCCGGGTCGAGATCAAGTTGACCTGAGCGGCTGCCTCAGGTCTCGCCCGGCGGGATATCCTTGACCTGGCGGGACCGGATCACGTTCCGCACTCCGCCATAGATCGCCCAGATCAACATCGCTGCCGACAGCCCGAGGATCGAGCCGGTCACCGGATCGGACACCATGCGCATCGCGTCGCCCCGCGCCATCAGCATGGCGCGGCGCAGGTTCTCTTCCAGCATCGGCCCCAGCACGAACCCGAGGATCAACGGCGCCGCGGAATAGCCCGTGCGCTGCAACAGGTAGCCCAAGCCGCCGAAAATCACGACGAGGCCCACGTCGAACACGCTGGTTCGCATGCTGAATACGCCGATGCAGATCAGCGCGATCACCACGGGATAGATATATTTGTAGGGAAATTGGAGCACTTTCACCCAAAGCCCGATGAGCGGGATGTTTAGCACCAGCAAAAACAGGTTCCCGATCCAGAAGCTGGCGATCAGGCCCCAGAAGATCGTCGGATGATCGGTCACCAACAGCGGCCCGGGCGTGATCCCGTGGATCATCAGCGCCCCCAGCATGATCGACATGGTTGCACTGCCCGGGATGCCGATTGTGAGCGTCGGAATGAAGGCCGTCTGGGCAGCGGCGTTGTTGGCGGATTCGGGCGCCGCGACGCCTTCGACCGCGCCTTTGCCGAAACGGGTCTTGTCCTTGGCGACACGTATTTCGGTGGCATAGGCGAGGAAGGCAGCGATTACGGTTCCTGCCCCCGGCAACGCCCCCAGAAAGCCGCCGATCGAGCTGCCGCGCGCCATGGGTCCTACGGTTCGCCGCATGTCGGCTCGGGTCGGCATCATGGAGCGCATGGTCACTTTCTCGGTGATCTTGCGTGTGCCGGCCTCCCGCACAGAACTGACAACTTCGGCAATGCCGAACAGACCCATGGCAATGGCCACCAGACTGACCCCGTCGCGCAACTCCAGAAAGCCGAAGGTATAACGGAACTCGCCCGAGGTTACATCGGTGCCCGCCGTGCCGAGAAGCAGGCCGAGGACGACCATGATGAGGCCTTTGACCAACGATCCGCCACCGACCGTGACCGCTGCGACCAGCCCAAGGAGCATCAGCGCAAAGTAATCCGCCGGACCGAAGCTGAGGCCGAGCTGTGCAATGGACGGGCCAAAGCCCATCAGCGCGACAACACCGACCGATCCGCCAACGAAAGATGCGATCGCGGTGACGAACAGCGCAACACCTGCCCGGCCCTGCTTGGCCATGGGATTGCCGTCCAGGCATGTCACGGCTGCCGAAGGCGTGCCCGGCAGGTTAAGCAGGATCGAAGCGATCGAGCCGCCGTATTCCCCTCCGTAATAGATGCCCGCGAGCAGGATCAGCGCAGTCGTCGGCTCAAGGTAGAACGACATGGGCAGCAACATCGAGATCGCAGCAAGCGATCCCAGCCCGGGCAGAACACCTATGAACGTGCCGAGGAAAACACCGACGAAGCAATACATCAGGTTCTCGACGGTCATCGCCGTGGCGAAACCAAGCAGGATATTCTCCCACATGGCGGTTATGGCCAGTCAAATAGCGGCATGGTCATGCCGAGAAAGCGAGAGAAGAGAAGCCACGCGCCCGTCGAAGTGACAACCGCAAGGATCAGGGCCGGGACCCATCCGAACCGTGGCTCCGACAAGGTGCTGAGGCCGATGACGACGAAGAACGCGGGGATCATCCCGAACAGCGCCATGGTCACGGCAAAGCCCGCGACGGCCGCCAAGATCGCCATGAAGGGCCGCCAGTCTACAGCGATTGCTCCAGGTTTCATCGCCGCCGAGATCATCTCGCTTACCGCAAGCAGGGTCAGGATCCCCGACAGGACGACCGGAAAATATCCCGGCCCCATGCGACGTGCAGATCCGAACTCGTATCCAAGCGCGATGACGAACGCGGATATCCCGATGACTGCAAGAATGCCGGCAACGGTGAAGCGTAGATTCGCGAGGTGCATTGAAAACCTCCGACAGGGAGAAGGTGCGGCCACCCTTCAGGATGGCCGCAGTCAGGGTCGGCTATTACTCGGCGATGCCGAGTTGCTCGATAACACCCGACCACAGGGCGCGTTCGTCTTCTAGGAACTGGGTCGCCTCTGCCGGCGACGTCAGCGTCGGCGCCAGGCCCGCGGACGCGAAGGCCTCGAGCACAGTGGCGTCCTGTTGTGCAGCGTTGAGCGCCTCGGACAAGGCCGCCTGCACGTCATCGGGGGTGCCTTCCGGCGTTACCAACAGGTTCCAAAGCGTAGCGGAATAGCCGTCAAAGCCGCCCTCGGCCACCGTGGGAATTTCGGGCATCAGGGGCGAGCGTTCCGGAGAAGAGACGGCGTAGGCGACGATCCCGCCGGCCCGCACCTGCTCGGCAGCGCCGGGAGTGGTCAGCAGGGCCACGTCCACGTGACCGCCCAAAACGTCATTCATAAGGGGCGTGTTACCCTGGTAAGGGATGTGGAGCATCTCCACTCCGGCCTCATCCAGCAGGTATTCCATCGCCAGATGCCCAGGCGTTCCAACGCCAGAAGACCCGTAGCTCAGCGCCTCCGGATCCGCGGCGGCGGTGGCAATCAGCTCGGGCAATGTCGTGGCCTCAAGCCCATTGCGTCCTGCAATCACAAGCCCGAGTGTCCCCATCACGCCGACGACATCCAGTTCGGCGTCGAAGTCATAGCCCGTGTCGCGCCCCATGGCGGCAACAAGGATCGACGCACCGACGCCGCTGACACCGAGCGTGTAGCCATCCGGATCGGACGCAGCGACATGGGCAATGCCGACCGTGCCCCCTGCGCCCGGACGGTTTTCCACCACTACGGGCTGTCCCAGGGTGCCGGTCATGTGCTCGGCAAGGATGCGGGCCACGACATCGGTCGAGCCGCCCGGCGGGAAACCCACCACAAGCGTGATCGGCTGGCTGGGGAACTCCTGTGCCGACGCGGCCCCAACGTTCAACGTGGCAAGCCCCGCCATGGCGACCGCCGCAAGAGCACGGCGCGTGATCGTGTTCGATGTGTTCGACATTTTTTCTCCTCCCATTTTGCTTCTTTGCGGCACGTCAAGGATGAAACCTGAAGCGACTCTAAAAAGCTATAATAATAGCCTTTAACAGATTTGCGGAGGATGCAAGGAAATCTTTGCAATCGTGGGCCTCAATTCGGGTCCGACGGCGACGGAAACGCGCTAGCTTGCCGTGTAATACCGAACCACGTACGATGGAGCACTTGTGACATGACTGAATCCAGCACGACCCGTCGAAGCATTCTGAAGGGTGGCCTCGGCGCTCTGGGCACAGTTGCCTTGGCCAATCCGCTTTCCGCGACCGAACTGACACCCGATGCAACCGAAGGTCCGTTCTATCCCACCCCCGCCATGCGACGGTCCGATGTGGACAACGACCTGGTCCGCATCATGGGCGCGGTCCGCGAAGCTGGCGGCGAGGTGATCACTCTTCGTGGCAGACTGACCGATGCAGACGACACACCTCTCGAGGGCTACCGTGTCGAAATCTGGCAATGCGACATGAATGGCAGATACATGCACCCGGGCGACGACCAGGCGACCGAATTCGACGCCGCGTTCCAGGGGTTCGGCCATGACATCACCGGCCCGGACGGGAGCTACAGCTTCCGCACCATCAAACCGGTGACCTATCCCGGCCGTACACCACATATCCATGTGAAGGTTCTGGACGGTGAGACGGAGGTTCTGACGACCCAGTTTTACATCGCAGGGCATCCCGGCAACGCACGGGACCGGATCTTCAACCGCATGAGCGACCCCGAGGCAGCGGCCGTGTCCATGACGTTCACACAAGGTGAGGCGTCCGAGGAAACCACCGTCGATATCGTGATCTGAATACCGTGACTGCCGCGCCAACGATGGCGTGGCAGTCAGCCCTCCCTCGCGGCGCGCATCTCTGCAAGGATGGCGTCGCGGTTGCGCAGTGCGGCATCGGTCGTCTCGTCGTAGATGCTGTTGCCGTGGGCGTCGATCCCAACGGTCAACGGTCCCAGCCGCTCCACCTCGATGCGCGCGATCCGGTAGTGGGAAATCATCTCGGGCCAGCCGATGCCCGTCACCTTCCTGATGCCGGCGGTGATGATCTCGGCCCCGCCGCCCAGAAACGCGAGGTAGACACAGCCTGCCTCGGCCATCGCCCGCGCGCACTCGGCATTCAGCCCCCCCTTCCCGCCGGTTGCCCGCAGGCCAAGACCGGGGATCAGACGCGGCATGTGCGGGTTGAACCGCGTGCTGGTGGTCGGATTCATGTAGACGATCCTTAGCGAACCGTCTTCGGCCTCTTCATTCAGACTTCCCAAGTGGAACAGCGCCGCCCCCTGCAGGTCGAAAGGCAGCTCTTCCACCCCGTCGAGGCAACCGAGCAGACGGTCATGCGTGGGCATGCCCGCCGTCGCGAAGATCTCGCCAGTCAGGTAGACGATGTCACCCACCTTCAGCGCACGGACGGACTCTTCCGTGAGCGGCAGCGTGAGTTCGTGTTCGCGCAAGGTCATTCGCCCCACTCCATCCGGCCGTCGCCCCAGATCTTCACGCTCGTCCGCCGATTGATCCAGCAGTTGAACGCGACGGCCACCGGTGTGAAGCCATGTCCGCTCGCGTAGTCGACATGCACGCCCAGTACAGTCGTGTCCCCGCCCGTGCCCATGGGGCCGAAGCCAAGCGCGTTAACTGCCTTGAACAGCCGCTCCTCCATCGCCGCAAGCGTGGGTTCGGGGTTGGTCGTGCCGATCTTCCGCAGGGTCTGCTTCTTCGCCAGTCCCGCGCAATGATCGAACGTGCCGCCGATGCCCACGCCCATCACGACAGGCGGGCAATGCTGCGCCCCGGCCTTGATCGCGACGTCGAGGATGTAGGTCTCGATTTCCTCGAGCGAGGGGAAGGTGAAAAGCTCCATCGCGGCCCAGCGGCCCGACCCGAGCGCTTTCGGCGAACAGATCATCTCGACGTAATCAATGCCGCTTTCGAAATCATAGCTGACAATCGGCATGTCCTTGCCGTGATAGCTGCGCTCCAGCGTCAGGGGATTCGTGACGTGCTTGAGCATCGGCGGCTGGATCGTGTCGACCAGCTCTTCATAACCCGCCCGGATCGACGCCTTGAAGTCACATTCCAGCGGAGCCTTCGCGCCGACCTTGACGAAATAGACCGGCACCCCGCTGTCCGAACAGACGAAGCGATCCTTTTTCTCGGCCAGTTCGGCGCTGCGCAACTGAAGTTCCAGCGTATGGCGCGCGGTTTCGCTGGTTTCGGTCTTCATGGCACCCGCCAGGGCGGCCTTCGCGTCTTCCGGCACCTTGCGCAAGGCACGCGAATACAATTCTTTCGTGGCGGTATGGATCATCTCATCGGTGATTGGCATTCCCGGCTCCTCGCCCCTTCAATGATGACCGCCGTCGGTCAGATTCAGCAGGTGTCGCAGCTCCGCCAGCAAATCGCGCCGGTTCTCGTGGGTGAAGACAGCCGCGTGTGGCGACAGGACGCAATTCGGCAAAGCCGCGAAGCGGGGGTCGAGCGCGGGCTCATTCTCGAACACATCAAGGGCGGCACCGGCAATCCGGCCCTGCTCTAGCGCGTCGATCAACGCCGCTTCGTTTACCACCGAGCCGCGTGAGACATTGATGAGAAAGCCCTCGGGCCCAAGCGCCGTCAGCACGTCGCGGGTCACGATGCCCCGCGTCTCTTCCCCGCCCGAGCAGGTCAGGACCAGAACGTCCACAGCCTCGGCCAACGCAGCGACCGAGCCGGCGAAGCGCCACGGGACGTCCTTCTTGCCGCGCCCCGTGTAGGCCACATCGCATCCCAAAGCATCCAACTTGGACGCCACGCGGCTCCCAATCCGACCAAGCCCGACGATGCCCACCCGGCGCCCCGAAACCCGCCATCCGAGGTCGGCGCGCCCATTCCCCCAGTCGCCGCGCCGCACGAAGGCGTCATTGGTGGCGACATTGCGCAACGCCGCAAACAGCAAGGCCACGGCGCATTCGGCAGTGTCTTCTGTCATTATGTCCGGCGTTGTGCGCAAGGTGATGCCGCGCTGGTCCAGACCGTCCATGTCGAACCGGTCGCTCCCGGCCCCGATACTGACAATGACCTGCAATCCCGGCAGCAGCGCCAAGACATCTGCGCTCGCTCCGCCCATGGCAGATGTCAGCCCGTGAGTAATCGCATTTCTCGCATCAACGGTCATGGCTTCCAGCCCATCCGCATCCACGAAGGAAACCTCGGGTTCGAGCCTGCTCCGGATGTCGGGCGGTATGCGACCGAGAACAGCTATGGACCGCATCTGCGTCATTCCAGGACGATCACGGCTTGAACACGGGCGCACGCTTTTCGCGGAACGCGGCCATGGCCTCGGCACTGTCTTCGGACGTGGACAGCGCCTTGGTCTGACCCTGCTCGAACCGGTAGCCCTCGTAGATCGACTGTCCCTCGGTCACCTGGAACGAAGCCTTGGCGGCGCGCACTGCCGAGGGGCTGGCCTTGGCGATATCGCCCGCGATACCCATTGCCGTCTCGATCAGATTCTCTGGCGCCGTGCAGGCAGAGGCGACCCCCATTCGAAGCAATTCCGGCCCGTACAGACGCCGGGCCGTGAACAGCATCAACCGCGCATCGGACTCTCCCAAGTGGCGACGCACATGGGCCACGCCGCCGGCAAGACCCACGTTCACTTCGGTCATCTGGAGATAGCCTTTCTCCGAGAACACGAGAATGTCGCAGCACAATGCCGTCACGCATCCCGCCCCGATGGCCGGCCCGTTGACCGCCGCGATCACCGGCTTGGGGCATTCCATGATGCAATCGAAACTCGCCCGGACCCGGCGGTTGTGAGCGGTGTAATTGCCCGGGTCCTGTGTCGGCCGTTCGGACAGATCGGCTCCGGCAGAAAACGCCTTGCCTTCGCCGGTCAGAACGATGGCGCGTACGTCGGACCGATCACCAAGGCTGTCCATGACCAGCTGCATCTCCTCGCGCAGCTTGTTGTTCTGCGCGTTGACTGGAGGGCGGTTGATCGTGACCGTGGCGATGTAGTCGGCGACGGTGACATCAAGTGTTTCAAGGCTCATCTTCGACTTCTCCTGCCGGCACGCTAGCGACGAATATGCCTGCGTTCTCGCACAGCGTAATGGTCGGCACAAGCATATCATCTAATCATATAGATTTTACGTTTTGTGGCTCACATGAACAAGCAAAGAAGCCTCGTCCCCTCCCCTGCCGGAGCAGGTCGCCGGAAAATTGCGTTGCAATAATTAAAAAACTATGTTTATAGCTTATTAAATATCAGGGAGGCTATCAATGAAAATCTTACCGTCACTTTTCATCAGCATGGCAACGGTCGGGATGACCGCGGCAACCGCTTTTGCCGACACCTGCCCCGCGGATTATCCCGGCGGCAACATCAATTTCCTGGTCGGGTTCGGCGCCGGCGGCGGAACCGACACGGTGGCCCGCAGGGTCGCCAGCGACATCGAAGCAGCGACCGGATGGACCATCGTGGTCGACAATCGCCCCGGTGCCAGCGGCGGCGTCATGGCACGTGGCTTGCTGGACTCGGAAGCTGACGGCCTGACCGTGGGCGTGGTCAGCAACACCACCGTGGCGATCAACCCCCACACCAATGCCGACATCGGCTATACGCACGAAGACTTCGCCTACCTCGGCACCGGCATGGTGCTGAACTACGGCCTGGTCGCGCTCGCCGATGCACCGTATGGCAACCTTGAAGAATTCGTCGACTTCGCCCGCGAGCAAGGCCGCGCAACGATTTCAGTTGGCGCGTCGAGCCATACGATCGCGGTAACGGCACTGGCCGAACACTTCGACGTCGATTTGGTGGCTGTGCCGGGCCAGGGTTCGGCGGCTGCATTGCAGGAAGCCCTTGGCGGGCACGTCGACGCCACCATTCAGGGCGCGGCCCATGTTCCGCAGATCGAGGCCGGCGCCATGGTGCAGCTGGCGACGCTGACGGCAAACCGGGCCAGCTACGCCCCGGACACGATGACCGCCATGGAAAGCGGCGTCGACCTGTCGATCGAGGGTCACATCATCTTCATCATGAACGGCGATACGCCCGCCGACGTTCAATCCTGCCTCGCCGATGCGATCGAGGCGGTCACGTCTTCCGAGTCGTATATCGAGTTCCTTGCCGGACAATCGGCCGTACCGGGCAACATGGGCCCCGAGGGCACGGCGGCCTGGGTTGCAGACGCCTCCGCCTTCTACGGCGACCGCTTGGCCCAGTGATAAACGCGGATCGCATTCAGGGCATCGTCGTCCTCGGGTTCGGTATCACGCTGCTGGTGTGGCTGGTCCCAACCTACGTGACGGCGGTGCCCGGCAACCCGCTGGACCCGTCGCTGTTTCCGCGCGCGGCGGGCTGGCTCATCTCGGGACTGGGGCTGGCGCAGATCGTGCTGGCCCGTCCGGGTGGGTCGGTCCCGGCCGGAAAGGAATTCTTCGGCTTCGTTTGTTTCATTGTGGCGCTCGGCGTCGCAGCGCTCTTGCTGCCGCTTCTTGGCTTCCTGCCCATCGCCTGCGGGCTGATGATCGCAAGCCTTGTCCTGCTCCGCGAACGCCGGCCGCTTTGGGCCGCCACTACCCTGATCGCCGTGCCTTTCTTCGTCTGGTTCCTGTTCACCGTAGTGCTGTCGCGTTCTCTGTCCTGACCTCTTGAGGCCCCCTTTCCATGCTCGATCTCTCCCTCATGCTGGCCGCTTTCGCGGATGTCTTCACGCCGACCAACATCATGTTCATCCTTGGCGGCGTGATCCTTGGCCAGATCGTGGGGGCAATCCCGGGGCTCAGCATCATCATGGCCTTGGCCATTGCCGTTCCGCTGACCTACGGAATGGACACCTTGGCGGCGATCGCCTTCCTCATCTCGGTCAACAAGGGCGGAACCGTCGGGGGGGCAGTGCCAGCGATCCTGCTCAACGTGCCGGGATCGGCAGAGTCTGCCGCAACAACGATGGATGGCCATCCCATGGCCAAGAACGGCAAGCCGCTCAAGGCGATGAAATACGCGCTCTATCACTCCGTGACAGGCGATCTGGCCAGCGACATCGTGCTGATTCTGCTGGCGGCTCCGCTCGCCGTCGTGGCGTTGAACATGGGGCCGGTAGAGATCACGGCCCTGATGATCCTCGCATTTACAGTCATCAGCGGGCTGGTCGGCGACTCCATGATCAAGGGACTGATCTCGGCGGCGTTCGGGATCCTGGTGGCCACGGTCGGGCTCGATCCGGGCATGGCGACACCCCGTTTCACCTTCGGCGTGCTCGAGCTTTACGATGGCGTGCCGCTGACCGCAGTCAGCATCGGAGCCCTCGCGATGAGCGGTGTTCTGGTCGGCCTTCTGAGCATGCGCGGCTCTGACCAGAAAACCCAAAGCTCCGCGATCTCGATGAAGGGCCGCACGCGCGAGCAAAGCGTCGTGACCTTCGCCGAATATTGGGCCAACCGCTTCGTCGCCGTGCGCGCCTTTTTCATCGGCACGGTGATCGGGGCCATTCCGGGCCTCGGCTCTACCACGGCGGGCTTCCTGAGCTATTCCGTCAACAAACAGGCCGCCAAAGACCCCGAGGCATTCGGAACCGGAGATCCGCGCGGGATCGCTGCCTCCGAAACCGCCAACAGCGCCGTTGTCGGCGCGAACCTGATCCCGCTCCTGACCCTTGGCATCCCCGGCAACATCGCCGCCGCCCTTCTGGTCTCGGCGTTCATCATCCACGGCATTCAGCCCGGGCCCCTGTTGTTCGAGCAACAGGCGCAACTGGTCTACGGCATG
The DNA here is from genome assembly GCA_015689645.1 of Rhodobacterales bacterium HKCCE4037. GTDB lineage: Bacteria > Pseudomonadota > Alphaproteobacteria > Rhodobacterales > Rhodobacteraceae > Gymnodinialimonas. The sequence goes on along the minus strand of WVSM01000005.1, from coordinate 130,416 downwards.
TTCGGCGCGATGCTGGTCGCGAACTTCTGCAATCTCGGCGTCGGCCAGATCGGTATGCGCTTCTGGGCCATGGTCGTCTCGGCACCGGGCACCGTCATCTATCCTGCGGCGATGCTGTTGTGCTTTGCAGGCTCCTTCGTGATCACCGGCGCGAGTTTCGGCGTCTACGTGATGATCGTTTCTGCAATCTTCGGCTATATGATGCGGGCCTTCGGCTATTCCATCGTCGCCTTCATCGTGGCGTTCCTGCTCACGCCGCAACTTGAAGGCGCGGTGGTGCGTGCACGACTGATCACCAATGACGACCCGGCCGCGCTGTTGAGCCACCCGATCGCCCTTGCACTGATCGCAATGTCCATCGGCTCGATCATCTATCTCGGACCCCGCAAGAAAAAGAAGCCGCTGGACGGCGACCTGCAGGCCCCTACCGGTCAGTGACCTTCACCGGGCTGAGTCCAGACTTCTTGGCGCCGCAGCCCTGATCGCCGCATGTCTGAATGCTACGCCACTCCGCCGGGCAACGACCGCACCGGAATGATCGGCAGTCCGGCGGGCTAGACTTTGCGGGCAGCCCACCCTTCAGGCACATCAATGCGCGCGCGGAGCACGCATTCTTCCGGTCGAGTGACATAGGGTCGAGGTAAATGAGGTGGTTGCTTTGCCGCCCAAGATCTAACGAGTTGAACCCCTGTTCCGCTGCGACAGTGACACGGATCGTGACGTTCGCAATGGCCACGGCTCTTCGACTGACGGCGACGCCGGGACCGGCCTGTACACGATCGCCATTTGCGGCGAGCGGCTACCTGCTTCGATTTACGAAGGCGTCGATCCAATGCTCCTAGCGGTTGCGCCATCCAATCATAGAACGCGTCCAGCTCTGAACCCGCCAATCCCTCTGCAGCATGGCAGGGGAAACAGGCTCCGAGCTTCCAATCGGTCGCAGGGCGAAATCCGTAGGCATCTCGCCCTGCCGTTTGGCGTGAAAGACCTTGTCTTGGTCTGGAAAGGTCAGCCAGCTCTAATAACTTGCTCAGCGAACAACCATCCGACCCTGGTCAAGAAGCCAGTGTCCGGAGTGAACGAGGCAGCAGCCCATTTGACGTCGTTCGTTCAGAGGTTGCGGGGCAACAGAGCCCGGTCGAGCGACAGGCGCCCGCCGCCGACTGCAACGAGGTACAGCGTGACTGATGACCATATCAATGACAGCTCCGCGCCACTGTATCCCTGGCCCAGTTGCACCCAATGAAAGTAAACGGTCACCAAAAGGACAATCGTGCAACCGGCCGCTGCGAGGCGGGTCAACAAACCCAAAATGATGAGAAGCCCTCCCCCGAATTCAGTCACTGCCAACGCCACCGACCAGAAGGCGGCGGGCTGGAAGCCGATGCCGGCGACCATGTCGGCTGAACCCAGCGGGTTGGTGATCTTGGGCCAGCCATGCACGACAAGCGCAAGGCCACACATCACCCGCAGCCACGTGAAGGCCAGCGGCGCGAGCCGTTCGTAAAGGGTTTCGAGAGCGGGGATGACCAGAGGCCGGTCGGTCGAGAGATATTTGGTATTCATGTCTTGTCTCCTGTGGTGCGCAGTAGAACTGCCGCACCTGATACGGTTCGGAGGCGTTGAGCCTTCGATGATGATCGGGGTCAGGAAACCCGGCGCGGAGGCGGATGAAGCGGTCCGTCGGCGCGCGTTGTCACGAGGAGAGCGGCCTCGACGAAAGTGAGTGGATTCTGTCCAGGTTCGAACCTCGGCACCACGTTGGGTTCCGGTTCTACACAGGTGACACAGGCCGAAACGTTGCGATCCGCGTGGTTGTTTCTAGACGGGTCCACCGCGGAGGGCGGGCAATAGTCCAGTTCCGCCACGCCATTCGCACAGCCGGAACCTGACAGGTCGACCGAGGCGGTCGTCAACAGGTTCGCAACCAGCAAAATCATCAAAAGGCCCAAGAGACGCATCGAAGTCCCGTTTTCTGCTTTCGGCGTGAAGATCGCGATCCGGTCTCTGGGCACAACCGAAAAGTCGCGGTCTCACGGATTTGTCAGTATCGCACACAAGTCATGCACCGGAAGAGCGTGGTCACCGCATTCTAGCTTAAGTTTACACCAGAGATCGACAGGCCCGGTGCTTCCGTCCGCGTGGCCGGGCGGTGATAGAGCGTCTGCGACGGCATGTAGGTCCAGGGATTGCTGTAGCGCTCGATCGGCACGCTCGGCTGAACCCCGTCAGGCCACGGATCGTAGCTGCGCAAGGATAATGTATCCTTGTTCTATCGCTCCTCCCAAATCGAAACGCCACCGCGCCATAGCGCAACTACTCTGTTGACCAGTCATTAAGCTATATTTATAACTTATTTAGAAGGTCAATGTTTGGTGGCATGGTGGGCTGCGCGCTGCACATGCAGATCGCCGCGTCGAAACGAAGAGTCGGGACCGCAAAAAAGACTACAATAATCTTAAAAGTCTAGTTATATGACTTTATAGGACTGAGCTGGCTCAGATTCGCGGCCGTAACCAAATCGGCGTTTCAGGTCGTGAACGTCAGGTCGCGAAGCAGCGGGAGGGAAAACCATGTATCTGAGCTGCCGAAATTTTCGCAGTGTTCTCGGTGCGTGCCTGTTTGCCGCTGCCACTGTTGGAGGGGGCGCATCTGCGCAAGCGCTTTTCGATGGGTGCCCGTCGGGGCCGATCCTTCAGCGGTTTGCTGAGTTTGGCCGGACAGGGCAAATGCCGCCGGACCTCGGCCAGTGGCTCAATACACCCGGAGCCCAGTATGTCGAGCCATGGTCGCCGTTCGACAATGTCGACTACGTGGGAGTTTGCTGGGTCTCTGCGTGGCTTGTGCACACGGATGAGGGCAGCGTTCTCATCGACACGCTTTACGGACCGTTCAGGCAGACTCTGATCGACAACATCGCGAGTACCGGCACCGACCTCGCCGACATTCGGTACGTGCTGATGACCCATGGCCATTTTGACCACGTCGGCGGTGCGGCAACGCTCGAGCCGCTGCTTCCGAATGCTACGTTCGTCATGACCCAGGGCGGCTGGGACGAAGCCTTGGAAAGCGCGGCGGCCTCTCAAGGCACACCGCGCGCCTGGGAGATGATCGAGCCGGACATGGTGGTGGCCGACGGTGACGAGATCACGTTGGGCGAAAACTCTTTCACCGTTGTCGAGACGCCCGGCCACACATGGGGCACTGCGTCGTATGTCTATGACGTGCGCGATGGCGATGACACCTACCGCGCGATCACTATAGGCGGTCTGGGGCTCAATGCGATCGAAGGGCCGACCCAGGTCGAGGCGTATATCGAAAGCGTCGACCGTGTGCGCAGCCTGGTCGAGATGCGCAACATGGGGATCGATGTCCATCTGACGACGCACGGATTTTCGAACAATCTTGACGAGGATCGCCAGTTGCTCGCGGCCCGCGCGCCTGGGGAGCCGAACGTGCTTGTGGATCCAGAGGGGCTTCTTGCGCAGATCGAGTATCTGCGGGGGCGCGCCGTGGAGCGGCTGGAGCAGGAACGAGGCGAGTAGAACGACAGTGTGCTGGTCCGAACCGGCGCCGATGTCCAACAGATTTTGGGGGGAGGAGACCAAGATGACGGCCTCATCGAGCATAGGGAGCACCTTTTGGATCTCTCGATGAAAATTACCTTGCTCGGCACAGGTACGCCTCTGCCTGACCAGCACAAATTCGGCACCAGCACTCTGATCGAGGCGGGCGGAATGCGCGTCCTTCTGGATTGCGGGCGCGGTGCCGTGGTGCGGCTGGCGCAGCTTGGCGTTCCGATCGGCAGCATCGATGCCGTGCTGTTTTCGCACTTTCACTCCGATCACTACGCGGCGCTGCCCGATGTCGTCATGACCGGCGCGATCCCCGCGCCCTGGGGTGGCCGCAAGCGGCGGCTGCGTGTCATCGGTCCGGAAGGCGTGCGAGAGGTCATTGAGGGCCTGTGGGCCTTCACGAGCGCGGATCGCACCATTCGTGTCGCCGATGGCGAGATCGATCCGGACCGGCACCGCATCGACGTGGGCGTCATTTCCGAAGGTGTCATGCTGGAGGAGAACGGGCTGCGCATCATCGCCTTCGAAGTCGACCACGGCGAATTCGTGAAACCCGCCTTCGGCTTTCGGGTCGAATACGGCGGTCATGTCTTCGTCCACAGTCACGACACGCGGTATTCCGAAAACCTGATCGCGCACGCGGCAGGCGCGGACGTGATTGTTCACGAGGTCGCCATGGCGCGCCACGAGACGCTCGAAAGGGATCCCCACTCGCGCACGGTTCTCGAGCATCACATCACGCCGCGCGAAGTCGCGAGCGTGTTCGCAAAGGTTCGGCCCAAGGTTGCGATCCTGACACACCTGATACTCAAGGCACCCGACCCGCCTAGCATCGAGGAACTTTTGGAAGAGGTCGGACGGGGCTACGACCAACCTCTTTTCGTGGCGCGCGATCTGACCGTCATCCGCTTCGGCGCGTCAATCACAATTTATTCCGGCGAGACGGCCCGGGGCTGACCCCAGACGACTCGCCATTTTCAACGCCGGTCCGATCCGGCTCAAGGGAGGAACCTAATGAAACTCACGACAACACTTGGCACCGCCGCTGCGGTAACGGTCTTGGGCCTTGCAGCCCATGCGCAGACCATGACCGCCGAAGGCTCCAATCCGGGCAGCACGCCGCTGACCACGATCATCACGATGGCCGAGCTTGCCAGCGCTGCGGGTATTGCAGATTTCCAAGTGCAGGACGGCCAGACCCTGACGGATTCACTCGTCAACGTGGCGCGGGGCAACACCGACGTGGCACCGGTGCCGCTCATCGCGCCCTTCCTTCTATCGCGCGGCGCAGGTCCCTACGTCTCCATCGGTGCCGAAGAGGGGACAGCGCTTGTCGGGAACGTCTCGGCGCTCTTCACGCTCAGCTTTGGCGCCATGAGCCTCTATTCCTATGACAGCTCTCCCGTGTCGGGCTGGGATGCCCTGGAAGGCCGCCGGATCATCAACGGTCCGCCCTCGGGCGGCGCGCTCGCCAATGCACGCGCGATGATCCAGATCATCGCCGGGCTGGAAGACGGCGTTGGCTACGAAGGAGTGCAATCGAACTGGGGGCAGATGTCGCAATTCATCGCGGATGGCTCCGGCGACGGTGTCGTGCTGCCGATCTACTTCCCGGACGAGCGCATCACGCAGGCCTCGGCCGCCGGCGCCATGACCCTCTACTCCGTCCCAAGGGAAGCCTACGAAAGCGAGGACTTCCAACGCTACCTCGCGAGCCCCGGCACGGTAGGATTCGAGATTCCTCTCGCCGACCTCCCGCAGCAGGACGGCCTGACGATCAGCTCCGAGGATGACATGTGGCGCAGCCCGCTGACGGCCGGCGCTGTTGTGGTGAACTCCGATATGGACTTCGAAACTGCCCGGGCCCTGACGGCGCTGATGCTCGAGAACCTCGAGTCTTTCGAGAGCCGGGCGCCCTATATGCGTCTCGCACTTCTGGGGGCAATCGAAGCGGACGAGACGGGAATGTGCGGCCCCAATCCGATCAGATATCACCCCGGCGCGATCGCCGCGTGGGAAGAGGCAGGATACACGGTGCCGGATTGCGCCCGTCCCTGACCTCGATCTGATCTCCACCCTAACTAAGAGACCGGCGGTCGGGACACGACCGTCGGATCTCGGACAGGTTCCAGATGTCTGTACCCGACACCCAGGCGCAAGCCACTAACGCCTTTTCCATCCGCTTTGCCTATTGGCTGGCGTTCTCCTTCGTCGTGGTCGGCCTCTTCAACGCCATGCCCGGTATCCCGGGCCTGAACGAGCTGATATCCAGCCTGACCGGCCAGACCCGGATCAGCATCCGGCGCTTTCCGTTCGAGTATTTCTATCCCATTGCCTTCTTCGTCATGATGCTGATCGTGGCGCTGAAACAGTACAACAAGCGTAGGCTGAACGGCACGCACAAGCCATTGGCGCTCGCGCTCGACATCGCGCTTGTCGTGATGGCCGCCGTGATCTCCCTCGCCTACCTCAACGAGATCCAGTCGGTCTGCCTCGCTGACCAGATCACTGGCGACCGTGCGCGCCTGATCGAGGAAAGCCTCAGGATCGAGCGCGAAAACGCTCTCCTCTTCGGCCTGCCCGAACCCACAACCGTCGACGACCCGCAATGCTACAATACGCTGGGCGGCTGGCTTGTCCCGATCGTGGGGCTGGCGGTCACCGTCTTTCTTATCAACGCGGTTCGGGTATGGGGTCTACCCTTGGTGATCGTCGCGATTGTCGTCGCGGGCTGGGCCTTCATCACCATCGGCGTGTGGTATGTCTTCGGGGACGACGGCATCAACAGGTATCTCGTGACCGTCCTGGGGGGCGAGCCGCGCACGCTGGCGGCCGGATACTCCCGCGTTCACGACATCCTGACCAGCAACGCCTCCGGCCTGCTTGGGCGCTTCATGGCGATCGTCCTGAACGAGATCTTTCCCTATCTGATACTCGGCTCGCTCTTCGGCGTCTCGGCGGGAGGGCAGTCGCTGATCAAGCTCGCCTTCCGCTGGACTCGGTCACTCAGGGGCGGGCCGGCCCATGCGGCCGTCGTCTCTTCCGCCATGTTTGGCACGATCTCCGGCGGGCCGGTGGTCAACGTGCTGTCGACCGGCGTGCTGACCATCCCGATGATGCTCAAGCGTGGCTTCTCGCGCACCTTCGCGGGTGGGGTCGAGGCAGCCGCCTCAGCCGGCGGGACGGTCATGCCACCTGTGATGGGCGTTGCAGCCTTCATCCTCGCCGCCATGACCGCCGTCCCCTATGGCGACGTCATCATCGCAGCCGCAATCCCCGCGGTCGCCTACTTCTTCTGCCTGTTCCTGTCGGTCGTCTTTCAGGCGCGCCGCCAGAACATAAAGGCCGTCGGCGAATTCACCCCCGAAATGCACATCAGCCGGCAGGACATCCTCAACCTGATCATGATCTTCGGCCCGATCATCCTGATCACGACCTTGCTGCTGACCCCCAAGGAAGCGGTCGGTTGCGGGTTCTTTGGCAACCTCCTCGGTGTCGAGCAGTCGATAGGCGCGAACGGCTGCATCGCGCGCAACCTTCCCTGGGGGCTTCAGCTGATCCAGAACGCGGCGGGCGATGTCGGCGGCGCCGGATGGTGGGCGGTCATGCTCCTGATGGGGCTGCTTTTCTTCGACCCGCAGATGCGGGCCAAACCGCGCAAGCTCATCGATGCGTTGTCTGAGGCCGGTGGGCTGATCGCGACGCTCTACGTGATGTTCCTCGTCGTCACGATCATCGACTTCAGCCTGAGCCTGACCGGGATGCCCTTCTACATCTCGCTCGACGTGCTGCAATGGCTCAACAGCCTGAACCTCGGCGAGGGCGGTGCGGGCCTGTTCCAGTTTCTCGCGCTGTTGGTGACGATGCTCCTCGCCATCCTTCTCGGCATGGGCATGCCGGCCGCGCCCGCTTTCATCAATGTCTCGCTTCTGATGGGGCCTGTGCTGGCCGGGCTGGGTCTGTCAATCTTCACCGCGAACATGTTCATCTTCTACTTCGCGGCGGCCTCCGCCATCACGCCCCCGGTGGCCTTGGCGGCCTATGCGGCGGCGTCCATCACCAAGGCCGACCCGATCATGACCGGCTTCTCCGCGCTGCGTTCGGGCATCGTGATGTTCGTCATCCCTTTCATCTTCGCCGCCTATCCCGAGCTTCTGCTGATCCCGCAAGCGGTCCTCGATCCGCAAGCTCCGGGCATGGTCTTTTTGCCGGGCTACGATGGGCAGGTCGATGTCGGCCACATCCTCTTGCTATGCCTGAGGCTCACCGTCGCGCTCTATCTTCTAGCCAGCGCGCTCGCCGGGTTTGACTTCGTCCGGCTCAGGTCGTGGCACATCGCCTTCCGCATCGCGCTGGCGGTCGGGATCATCCTGCATGACCCGCTCATTCACAGTGTCGCCACCGGCCTCGCGCTGATCGTGATCGTGACCAATTACCTCACCGCCCGGCGTGCCGCGTCCGGCAGCGCCCAATCCGCCACCGAAACCTAGGCCGCAAAGGGCCATGATCCACACTGCCGCGACCGGCCCTGCGCCAAACGGCTCGGCGCATACCTGCATCGCACCGGCCGATCCGGCCAACACCGGTCGCAACGACAAGGAAACTCCGCCGATGTCCGGTTGGGCGAAAAGCGCCATCTCGCGGCTGTCACCCCGTCGCCCCTGGCACGCAGACGTGACGTCGGCCAGCATGCGAAAGGACGCGGTCGCAGGACTGACCGGGGCGGCCATCGTCCTGCCCCAGGGCGTCGCCTTCGCCTTGATCGCGGGCCTGCCCCCGGAATACGGCCTCTTCTCGGCCATCGTCCTGGCCGTGATCGCGGCGCTTTGGGGATCATCGCGGGTCATGGTCTCGGGCCCTACCACGGCCATTTCCGCCTTGGTCTTCGTCACCCTGTCGGGCCTCGCGGCTGCTGGTACATCCGAATTCATCATGCTTGCGATCACGCTGACATTTATGGTCGGCGTGATGCAGCTGATCGCGGGCATGGCCGGTCTTGGCGCGCTGATCGCCTTCGTCTCCCATTCCGTCATACTGGGCTTCACGGCCGCCGCCGCTGTCCTGATCTCCGTCTCGCAATTGCCGGCTATTTTCGGCGTTCAGGTGGAACAGGGCGGTGAAGTGGTCGAGCGTATCACTCGGTTGCTCCCGGAACTTATCGCCTTGGATGGGAGCGCTGTCGTCATCGCCCTCGTGACCTTTAGCAGCCTCGTCGTGATGCAGCGGGTTGACCGGCGGCTTCCGGCTTTCGTCCTCGCGCTCGTTATCGGTTCCTTCGTGGCGCATCTTCCGGTGTGGCCGGCGGGCCAGATCGCCTTCTTCGCGCCGCTGGATTCGGTCGTGCCCGCGCTCACGATGCCCTCCTTCGACCTTGATCTCTGGGGCCAGCTCCTGCCGGGTGCCGCCGCGATCGCCTTCGTCGGCCTGCTCGAGGCGATCTCGATCGGCAAGTCCTTCGCCGCACGGCGGGGGGACAGGTACGACAGCAATCAGGAACTGATCGGCCAGGGCCTCTCCAATGTCACGGGCAGCTTCGCTCAATGCTATGTCGGGTCCGGCTCGTTCACGCGCTCCGGCCTCAACCTCGAAAGCGGCGCGCAAACCCCTCTGGCGGCTGTTTTCGCCTCCGGCTTCCTGCTGCTCGCCCTCGTGATCGTCGGCCCGCTCGTCCCGCTGGTCCCCGTGCCCGCGATGTCGGCGGTCATCCTTTACGTCGCCCTGCGGCTCGTGAACATCCGCGAGATCCGGCACATCGTCCAAAGCGGCGGAAGCGAAACCCTCATACTGCTATCGACCTTTCTCACGGGGATATTCTCCGAGCTGGATTTCGCGATCATGGTCGGTGTCCTCGTGTCGCTCGTCGTCTTCCTGAAAGACAGCGCGCAGCCATTGGTCGCGGTCGGCGCGCCGATCCTGAAGAACGGCCGCCGCGCCTTCGGCAACGCAGAGGCCCTCGACCTGCCGGAATGTCCGCAGATCCGCATGATGCGCGTCGAAGGCCCCATCTTCTTTGCTTCGGTAGAACACATAGAACGCGCATTCGACCGGATAGAGGCGCGGGCGCGGACCCGGCAGACCCGGATCCTCAGCCTCAAGGGCGTCAGCAAGATCGACCTGACTGGCGCAGATTTCCTGATCGACCGGGCGCAAAAGGCCCGCGCGCAAGGCCGCGACATGCACCTCATCGCCTCCGCCGCGCCCACGCTGCGGACGCTGAAGCGGCTCGGGGTTCTGGCCGTTGTCGGACAGGACAACATCCACGCCCACAAGACCGAAGCCATCGCCGAGGCCGTGCGCCGCGCCGACGACGGCATCTGCGCGAATTGCACGCTTCGTGTCTTCATGGAATGCGCCGGCAAACCCGGCCCACCAGACAAGGAGTGACCGATGACCGATCAACCCGATTTTCTCGTCATCATGACCGACCAGCACCGTTGGGACTGGCTCGGATGCAACGGACATCCGGTGGTTCGGACGCCAAACATCGACCGCATCGCGGCGCAGGGTACGACCTTCGACCAGTATTTCGTGGCCTCCCCGGTCTGCATGCCCAACCGTGCCAGCTTCATGACGGGCCGTTTTCCGACAGTCCACGGACTGCGCTACAACGGTTGCCACCTGCCGGTCTCGGCCAACACCTTCGTCGATGTGCTGCGCGCGGGCGGCTACCGCACCGCGGCCATCGGCAAGTCGCACCTTCAGCCGATGATCGGGCGAAAGCTTCCCGCGAAAGAGAACCCCGGTCCGATCGCGGAAGCCTGGAAGATCGATCAGGCCCTTTACGGCGAAGAGCAACCGAGCCGGTATCAGGGCGAGGATGCCTATGACATTCCGCTGCCCTATTACGGCTACGACCACATCGACATAGTGACGGACCACGGAACGGAGGCTGGCGGTCACTACCGCCAGTGGCTGCGCCGGAATTACCCGGACCTTGCCGAAAGCCCCGTGCGCGGGCTGCCGCACAATTATTCAGTGCCGCAGGCGCTCCGCCCCGACATGCCGGAAGAGGCCTACACCACCTTCTACATCCGGGACAGGGCCAGCCAGTATCTCACTGAACAGGCACGATCGGATCAGCCATGCTTCACCTTCGTGTCTTTCCCCGATCCGCACCACCCCTTCAACCCACCCGGGAAATACTGGGACATGTACAGCCCCGATCAGTTCGACCTCGGCACCCGGTATGTCGATCACAGGGTCCCCCCGCTGCCGCTGGAAACGCTCCACGCGGATTTCGAGGCCGGAACGCCACCGGCAACTCGGACCTTTCCGTTCATGGCGCGTGAACAGCATTTGCGAGAAGCGATGGCGCTAACGGCCGGCATGATCACGATGATCGACGACGCGGTCGGCACGATTCTTGATGCGTTGGAGGCGTCTGGCCGGGCGGACAAAACGGTGGTGATTTTCACCTCGGACCACGGCGATTATCTCGGTGACAGCGATCTTCTGTTGAAGGGACCGTGGATGCGCGAGTCGATCACGAAAGTGCCCCTGATCTGGAGCGATCCTGCTGTTCGCGAACAGTCGGCCCGATGCGCCGCGCTGACCTCGACCGTCGATATCGCGCCGTCCATCCTCCATCGTGCCGGTCTTTCGCCTTACAATGGTATCCAGGGCAGATCCTTCCTGCCCGTCCTCGATGGTGACGCGGTAGAACGGCGCTCGGATGTCATGGTCGAATACAACGATGCCAACGCGCGGCAAGGCTACAAGTCACCGGCCCGCATACGCACCCTCGTTACCGAAGATTGGACACTGATCGTGCCAGCCAGCGAGAGGTGGGGTGAGCTCTACGACCGCAAAGCCGACCCTCGGAACATCGACAACAAATGGGACGACCCCCGCTTTGCGAATGTTCGGGCCGAAATGATGGAACGTCTACTGGATCGGGTCATCGGTCAAATGGACGAGAGCCCGAAAGCAGTTCACCCTGCATGAAATCTGGGCGGGATGCATGGCGTGCCGGGCTTCTGATCGGAGCGCTGATCCACACTATCCTTCGCGATCATGCTTTCATGGAGGAAGGGGTACTTTATTCTGCTGGACCAACTGCCTGAACTCTAGAGATGTGCAGTTTGTGCGCACGAACTTTGAAGGGCCGAAAAGTGCGCCAAAGCAGGCAACTGAACACACGCAGCAAACCACATTCCGTCCCGCACAGCGGACCTTGAACGGACATCAAAGCTGCGCTCATGGTCCGACCTCCGCTTTAGGGAAGCTGCGCAGCAGTGTCGAGGCGATGGTGAACGGCAGGTATGGGCCGTTTATGCAGAAGAAAAACCGCCCAACCTTTCAGCTGAGCGGGCTGATCAATACCCACTTGAGAGCATGATCGTGAGCACACGGTGCGATACGCCGGCGTTTGCCGGGTTAGGCGAACCAGCGGTCTTGTCGAGGTTGTAGCAGTCGATCTTCCAGTAGATCTTCTGCCCGTCATATCCGAACAGTCCGAAGTCGTGTTCGCCCCACGGATCGCTCTCTGGCGGGAAGTCGGAGAAGTCCCGCACGGTTGTGATGATCTCGTGAACGGCATTCGATCCGAACGCTTCAATACCGCTCGCTCGGGACCCGACGCGAGAAATAGAAGATGCCCTGCTTCACAAATGTGAAAGGGGCAGTTTTGGTCTCCAGCATGGTCTACGCCTCCAGCGTTCAGCAGTGAAAACTGAAGGGAAACAGAGGCTTACCTGTAGGGGATGGTGCCCGGGGGCGGAATCGAACCACCGACACGAGGATTTTCAATCCACTGCTCTACCCCTGAGCTACCCGGGCACGGGTTCAGCGGGCTCTTGTGCCTGCTGCGGGTGGCGGCGTTTTAGGGGGATCGGGGGGCACTGTCCATAGGGATAAGCGCACTTTTTCGGGGGCCGGGATCAATGCATCCGGGGCTCGGATTTGGCGGCCTCTTCAAGGGCCTGCTCGACGTCCTCGGGGTCGGTCGAGGGCACGGCGTAGCTTTCGTTCAGCCAACGGCCCAGGTCCACGTCGGCGCAGCGGCGCGAGCAGAAGGGGTGGTAGGCTTTCACGGGCTCTTTATCGCAGATCGGGCACGGCATCTTGCATCCTTTATCGGCATGAACATGCAATGTGTCTTGGCAAAGGCCCGCCTTCAAGGGGCGTGGGACGTTTCGTCATTGCGTCGGCGGGGCTGCGGCCTCAATCTGGATCAAAACGCGGGTGGAGCAGCACGATGAACCTGACGAGACGATCCCTCCTTGCAAGTTCGGGGGCCCTGGCGCTGGCGGGTTGCGTGCGCGGTGGTGGTTTCGGGCTGCCGCAGATCGGGGCCGCCGGTGCGGACGGGCCTTCGACCGAGCCGGAGTTCACGCCGCAACCGAATTCCGATTTCGACGCATGGATTCAAGCCTTTAGGCCGCGTGCGCGGGCCGCGGGGATCAGCGAGGACGCGTTGAACCGCGGGTTGCGGGGCGTTGGCGTCTTGCCCGGCGTGATCGAGCGGGACCGCAACCAGACGGAGTTCAGGCGCTCGACGGAGGATTATCTCGCGCTCGTGGCGGGTGAGGATGACATCGCGGTCGGACGCGGGCGGTTTTCGAACAACCGTAGCGTTCTCAACGACATAGAAGGCGTCTACGGCGTGCCGCCGGAAATCACGGCGGCGGTCTGGGGGGTGGAGAGCCGGTTCGGGACGCGGCTGGGGGACATTCCGGTGATCTCGGCGGTGGCGACCCTGGCGTGGGAAGGGCGGCGCGGGGCGTTCTTCGAGGCGCAGCTGGTCTCGGCGCTCAAGATCATCCAGAACGGCGACACGACGCCGGAGCAGATGCTCGGATCGTGGGCGGGGGCGATGGGACATACGCAATTTATTCCAACGACTTACGAGGAATATGCCGTCGACTTCCGGGGCGACGGGCGGCGCGATATCTGGTCGAACGATCCGACCGACGCGCTGGCTTCGACCGCGAATTACTTCAGCCGGTTCGGCTGGCGGCGCGGGGAGCCTTGGGGGATGGAAGTTCAATTGCCGTCCGGTTTCAGCGCCGCGACGGGGCGGGACAATACCCGGTCGGTCAGCGCGTGGCGTGACCTGGGCGTGCGGCGCGCGGGGGGCGGAACGATCCCGGATCACGGTTCTGCGGCCATCCACGCGCCGGGTGGCGCGGGTGCACCGGCGTGGATATTGTATCGCAATTTCAACGTGATACTGCGCTACAACAACTCCACCAACTACGGGATCGGCGTGGGCTACATGTCGGACCGGCTGGCGGGCAGCGGGCCGCTGAGGCAGTCGTTCGGTGCCGATGACAGCGGGCTGACGCAGGCGCAGCGGCGCGAATTGCAGGAGCTTCTGAACGCCGCCGGATACGACGCCGGCACGCCCGACGGGGTGATCGGATCGGGCACGGAAGCGGCCATCGAAGCCTATCAGCGGGCCAGTGGCCTGCCGGTGGACGGGGAGCCGTCGCTGGAGCTGTTGAGGCGGCTCAGATGACCCTGAACAGGGTGCAAGATCCTGTAGTGATGCTGTAGTTATTCTGTAGTTACACGATTTTCGCCTAGAATTGGGCGAGAAAGATGTAATTGGTGCGCGCCGGGCCCTATCGGGATCTTTTTCGTTGAAGAAGACCCTACCGGCCCAACGGGCGGGTTGCACCCACCCTTGGCCAAGGCCCGGTCTACGGGTTGGGCCAGACCTGTGTCAGCGGAAGGCGGTCACGCTTGCGGGTCAGTTCGAGATTGCCGAGGGGCGTCCAGCCCGCGACGACCACGTCGGAACCGTCGAGCCGGAAACTTTTCTTCACCGCGTCCTCGATCTGCTTGCGGTCGCGTTTCGGCATCGGCGCGAGGTCGAGCGTGATCTGCCCCCCGAGGCCCTTGATGCGGAAAAGCCGCGGCAACTCGCGGACCAGCGCGAGGTTGGCCTTGAGGCCGGCGGCCAGCGAGTGATCCTTGCCGGTGTTGACGTCAACGGCAATCAGGGCGCGGGTCGCCTCGATATAAGCGTGTGCCCCTCCGGGGAGCGGCTGGCGCACGGCGAGGGCGGCGTCGATGGCCTCCAGCGCGCCATGCGTCTCGAAACAGCCCGGCTCGGACACCAGTTCATCGGGTGTCTGCCAATCGCGCCAGGCCTGGGCGTGGGCGCTTTCGGCGTCGAGCAGCCATTCGGGCGAAGTCCCGTCATGGGCGAGGATCTTGCGCGCGATGTCGAGTTGGCTGGCGATGTCCCCGGCAATCGCGTCGGCCTCCGCGCCTTCGGCGGCGGAGCGCAGGATCAGGCCGAAGTCGCCCTCCATCCCCTCGTGGGCGATTTCCAGAAGGCGGTCGCGTTCATCCTCGTCCCGGATCGCGCGGGAGACGTTGATGCCGGGCGCGTTGGGCGTGACGATGGCGTAGCGGGATTTGAAGATCAGATCGGGCGTGACGGGGATCGCCTTGCCCGGCTCCACCACGCCGGAGACCTGCACGAGGAAGGCGTCGCCCGGCGAAATGTCCTTCGCACGGCGCAGGTAGCCGGTGAGGCCGTCGCCCAGTTGCAGGGTCAGGCCGCCCTGCCCTTTCAGCGGCCGGTCGGCCACGGCGAAGGCGATGGCACCGACGCCCGGCGCGGCATCCTCGGGCGGGTCGATCAGCAGATCGTGGAGCTTGCCATCGACCATGAGGGCGGCGGCTTCGCGGTCCGCGAGGGTGTCGAGGAGGACAAGGGTGCCTTTCATGGGCGTGCCCCCGGTTCGTGGTTCAATGTCATGCCCACACCTTTACGCCTGCACTTTGCAGCAGGTTGGCCGTCTCGGCCAGTGGCAGGCCGACGATGGCGGAGTGCGAGCCGCTGATCCACGGGATGAACGCGCCTGCGGGGCCTTGGATGGAATAGCCGCCTGCCTTGCCCTGCCAGTCACCGGTGGCGATGTAGCCTTCGCGCTCGACCGAGCTGAGGCGTTTCATCTGCACGCGGCTTTCCACGATGCGGATGCGGAGCGTCTCGGGCGTCTTCACCGCGACGGCAGTAAAGACGCGGTGGCGGCGGCCGCCGAGCAGGTCGAGGAAGGCACGCGCCTCCGCGGCATCGGCGGGTTTGCCGAGGATGCGGCGGCCCACGGCGACGGTGGTGTCGGCGGCCAGCACGACCTCCCCGTCCGCGCAGGGGATGGCTTGCGCCTTCTCGCGCGCCATGCGTTCAACGTAGGGACGCGGGAGTTCGCCCGCTGCCGGGTCTTCGTCGATGTCGGGGGGGCGGATGTCGGCGGGCGCGAGGCCGAGGACCGCCAGGAGTTCGAGGCGGCGCGGAGAGCCGGAGCCGAGGATCAGTTTCATTTCTTCAGGGCCACGCGGGCGGCGGCGTTGTAGTCGCGCTGAAGGCGTTCCATGCGGCGATGGTCCTTGCCCTCGGGGATCACGAATTCCGACTTGTCGCCCTTGAAGATCGTGTGGCGGAATTTGAACATGTCGAAATCGTCGGCGAGCTTCGCCCATGTGCGGACGTCACGGTCGTCGGTCAGCAGGTGGCGGGCCGGTTTGCGCAGGGGTTTGGGGGCGAGGTAGTCGAAGGCCCAGTCGCTGTCGCGGACGAAGAGGATGCGCGTCTCGTCGTCGATGGGCGGCGTGATGTCGACCAGCGTGCCGTCGCGGTCGAGCACGGCATGGCGTTGGGCTTCGAGCCAGAAGCCCGTGAGTTCCCAGATCAGCCAGCCGAACACGGGCTTCGCGCCGTCCCCTGCCATGATCACGTTGTAGAAGGGCTGGTCTTCGATGGCGCCTTCGGCCGGTTCGACCGGCACGAATTCCGCGGTGCCGTCACCGAGCGTCGCGGCAAAGGCCTGCACCCCCTCCGACAGATCGGCGGGGGTGGTTATCGTGCGTTCGCTCACTTGAAGCGGTAGTTGATACGACCCTTCGTCAGGTCGTACGGTGTCATTTCCACCTGGACTTTGTCGCCTGCCAGAACCCGGATGCGGTTCTTCCGCATCTTGCCTGCCGTGTGCGCGATGATCTCATGGCCGTTTTCGAGCTCGACCCGGAATGTCGCGTTTGGCAGGAGTTCCTTCACGACACCAGGAAATTCGAGCATCTCTTCCTTGGCCATGGTCTCTCCATTCGTGACTGGCCCTGACCGGGCCGGATGCGGGGTAAATGCGCCTAAAGGGTCAGGGTTTCAAGGGAAATCGCGGTTCAGTCGGTTCGTGACGCACGGTCGTGGCTCTCGGGCCAGTGGGCGTGGTTGAAGACGTGCCCCTCGGCGCGGACCTTGTGGATGGCGTCGAGGTCGATGTCGGCAAGGACCCAACCGGGCTCGTTCAACTCGCCCAGGGCGAGGATTCCATCGTCCGGAAAGCCGAGGTCGGGCGGGCCGTAAATGCCTGCGGCGCCTACGTTTTCATCGACCGCGGGGGACCATCTGGCATCGCAGACGGTGGGCGACTGGACGGTGACGCACTGGCCTTCGAGGGCGCGGGCCTGCGCGCCGATGCGGACGCGGTTGTAGCCCGCTTCGCTGTCGGTGCAGGAGGGGCAGAGCAGGATCTCGGCCCCCTGTTCGATCAGGCGGCGGCCCAGGAGCGGGAATTCGGCGTCGTAGCAGATCAGCACGCCGATCTTGCCGAGGGGGGTGTCGATGACTTCGAGAGGGTCGCCGGGGACGACGTTCCAGGTCTCGCGTTCGAAGCGGGTCATGACCTGCTTGTCGGTGTAGTCGATGAAGGGCTTGTCGGCGTCGGGGCCGAGCAGCCAGGCGCGGTTGACGGGGCGGTCGCGGCCTTCCTCGAACACCGGGCCGGAGGGGCAGAGGATGTGCACGCCGTAGCCCTGCGCAAGGTCGGCCATCAGGTGATCGGCCTTCTCGGCAAGGTCGGCGGCGGCGTGGAGGGAGGCTTCGAGATCGCCGGCGGCGTTCTGGAGCGTGGCGAGTTCCATGCGGCCGTATTCGGGGAAGACCAGCAGGTCGGCGCCCGCGCCCGCGGCTTCGCGGACCCAGTGGATCTGCTTGGCGGCGTAATCCTCCCACGTGGCGAATTGATCGAGGGGATAGGCGGCGGTGGCTATGCGCATCAGTGGGACCATCTCTTGTTCGACAGCCAGACCTGAAGAGGTTTGACGGTTTCCTCGGTATCGCCGATGTCGCGCCACGATATATGCGCCACGGCCCCGTCGACCGCAGCGTAACCGCGCTTGCGCCAGAACGCATCGAGCGGCCTGTAGTCGGCGGGGCGGCGCGGGTCGTCGGGCGGGCGGATCACCGAACAGAAGCCGGTTGTGGTGAAGTTCAGGTTGTGGGCGTTGATTTCGCGCGCATCGAAGAACGCGTGGCCGAGCCCCCTGCCCCGATAGTCCGGCAGCAGGACGGATTCGGCGCAGTAATATATCTCTTCGGGTTTCAGGAAATGACCCTCGAAGGCGGACCGCACGGCCTGCGGCTGGTGCGCGAGGTTCATGGCCGTGGCCGCCCCCACCATCCGGTCCCCGTCGAACACCGCGCAGACCATCCCGTCACCCTTGGTATAATCGGCGAGGTAGCGGCGTTCGTAATCCAGATCGCCGTCATAGAGATAGGGCCAGTCCCGGAACACCGAGATGCGGAGGCGGGCGAGTGGCTCGATGACTTCGGCGACCTCGTCAAAGAGGTAGTTGCGGATTTCGAGGCTCATGACACCTGACGGATCCAGTCGGCGAGGTTGTAGTAGGTCACGACGCGGGTGATGCGGCCATTCTCGACGGAGAAGAACCCGCCGGCGGGAAGGCAGTAGGTCTGGCCGCGCGCCTCGGGCAGCCCCTCGTCGGTTTCCTTGTAGGTGCCGTTCACAATGAACTCGGCTGCGGCGCGGGTGCCGTCGCCCGTGGCCATGACCACGATGTCAGTCAGATGCTCGGAATAGCAGTTCTCCATGTGGGCGCAGAAGGCGCGGAACTTGTCATGGCCCACGCGCACCGCGCCCTCGTTGACGTGATGGGCCACGTCAGGGGCGAGGCAGGCGATCATGGCCTCGGTATCGCCCTCGTTGAAGGCGGCGTAATAGCGGGTGATCAGGTCGATTGTATCTTGCATGGGACGGACGATAAGGATGGCGGCAGGCGGACGAAAGGCCGTTTGAGGATCACCCCTGAAAAGAGTAGCCAAGCCACATGCGCATCGTGCTTTTCTTCGTGACGTTCGTCGCCCTGCTGATCGGCCTTCCGGACCTTCTGGATGGAAACCCGAGGGAGGCTCTGATCCCGTTGGGCGTCGCCGCCGTAGCGGGCGTGTTCTTCTGGCGCAACCTGCGCGATCCGGAAGTCACGCGGAAGATGGGGCGCAAGGCAAGGACCGCGTTCACGGCGTGGCCGGGTGACGGACTGGACGGACCGGGCACCTTTGCGCGGGTGGCGGACTTCAGGGGCAACGCGTGGGACGTGGTGCTGGTCCGGACACCGCTGCAGGGCGATTTCAAGAGCTACGGGGAGTATTTCGGCGGCTGGCTGTGGCTGGGAGAGGACGGGCTGCCTGCGCGGGTGAAGATCAAGTACCTGCGCACGTGGAGGGTGTTCGACGTCCGTGGTGCGGTTCGGGTCAAGGAGACCTGACGCGGGCCATCGCCCTCAGGCGCCCCTGCCCCGCCAGCCGAACAGGTTCAGCGCCGCGAACAGGATCGCCGCGACGCAGACGATGCTCGGGCCCGCCGGCGTGTCGAAGACATAGGCCCCGCGCAGGCCCGCCACGGCGGCGACCGACCCGATGGCGGCAGCGATGGCGGCCATGGCCTCGGGCGTGCGGGCCAGACCCCGCGCGGCGGCGGCGGGGATGATGAGCATGGCTGCAATCAGCAGCACGCCCACGACCTTGATCGCCACGGCCACGGTGATGGCCAGCGCCAGCGTCAGAACCAGTTGCTCGCGCCGAGGCGAGATCCCGCTGGCATAGGCCAGTTCCTCGTTCAGGGTCGCGGTCAGGAGCGCCGACCAGCGCCAGAGGATCAGGGCCACGACCAGCGCCGCCCCGCCCCAGATCACCAGAAGGTCGGTGCGGGAAACGGCGAGGATATCGCCGAAGAGATAGGCCATCAGGTCGATCCGCACGCCCGACAGGAAGGACACGGCGACAAGGCCGAAGGCCAGCGCGGAATGCGCCATGACGCCCAGAAGCGTATCCATCGCGTAGCCGCGTCCGCTGAGGAACGAGACGGTCAGCGCCATGACGAGGGCGACGGCGACGGCACCGGCGAAGACCGAGATCTGCAGGGCCAGCGACAGGGCCACACCGAGGATCGCGGCATGGGCGGTGGCGTCGCCGAAATAGGCCATCCGCCGCCAGACCACGAAGCATCCCAAAGGTGCGGCGGCCAGCGCCACGCCGACGCCCGCGAGCGTCGCGCGGGTCATGAAATCGTCCAGCATTACTCGGCGGCCTCGTGGGAATGGTCGTGCGGGTGGTCGTGGCTGTGGGAATGGTCGTGATCGTGCTGGTAGAGCGCGAAGGCCCCGCCGGTGCCCGTGCCGAAGAGCGCGCGGTATTCCGGGGCGGAGGCCACGACGGCAGGCGTGCCCTGGCAACAGACATGGCCGTTGAGGCAGACGACGCGGTCGGACGCGCTCATCACCACGTGCAATTCGTGGGAGATCATCAGGATCGCGCAGCCGGTCTCGGCCCGGACGGTTTCGATCTGCTGGTAGAAGGCGGCGGAGCCGGGCTGGTCGAGGCCCTGCGTCGCCTCGTCGAGCAGCAGCAGGTCGGGCTTGCCGAGGAGCGCGCGCGCCAGCAGGACGCGCTGGAACTGGCCGCCCGAGAGGCGGGACATCTGGCGGTCCAGCAGGTCCGGCACGCCGGCCTGTTCCAGCGCCGCCTGGCAGGTGGCGCGGCTGGCGCGGTCGGTCAGGCGCATGAACCGTTCTACCGTGATGGGCAGGGTCGGGTCGATATGCAGTTTCTGCGGCACGTAGCCGAGGCGCAGGCCGGGCTTGCGGATGATCTTGCCGCCCGCGGGCTGCACCGCGCCGATGATCGCGCGCAACAGGCTGGTCTTGCCGGATCCGTTGGGGCCGACGATGGTGATGATCTCGCCCGGATCGACATGCAAATCGACATGGGACAGCACGGTTTTCGCGCCGTAGGCGACGGAGAGGTTCTCGACGGCAATCAGGCTCATGACGCGGCCTTGTCGACACAGGCGGGGCACAGGCCCTCGGCCTCGACCACGGTTTTCTCGATCTGGAAGCCTGCGGCCTTCGCGGCGGCCCCGAGCGCGCCCCTTGCGGGGGCCGATTGCGCCTCGGCCACGGTGTCGCAGAGGCGGCAGATCATGAAGGCGGGCGAATGAGCCTCGTCGGCATGGGTGCAGGCGACGAAGGCGTTCAGGCGCTCGATCCGGTGGACGAAACCGTTTTCGGACAGGAAATCCAGCGCGCGGTAGGCGACGGGCGGTTGCGAGCCGAAGCCTTCTTCGCGCAGCAGGTCGAGGATCGCGTAGGCCCCGAGCGCGCGGTGTTCCCTGAGCAGGATTTCCAGTACCTTTCGGCGCACGGGCGTAAGGCGCAGCCCCTCCTCCGCGCAGCGCGCCTCGGCCACCGAAAGGGCATCGGTGACACAGGCGTGATGGTCGTGTTTCGCGAAGCCGAGCGGTGCGCCGGGATCGTCGGGAGAGGGGGTTGTCATGTTATAGTGTATCATCTATTGGGCAAGTGATGTTATACAATCACACGAGGCTTCTGATGTCCATGATGCGCGTTTCGCTTTCCGTTCTGGCAACGATGATGGGGGGCACTGCCATGGCGGATGTGCCAAACGTGGCAACCGACATTGCGCCGGTGCATTCGCTTGTGGCCCGCGTGATGGCAGGCGTCGGCGAGCCTGCGCTGGTGATCCCGGCGGGCGCCTCGCCGCACGAATACAACCTGCGCCCGTCCGAGGCGGCGGCGTTGCAGGAGGCGGAGCTGGTGTTCTGGATCGGCGAAGGCCTGACACCGTGGCTGGAAGACGCGATCGAGACGCTGGCCCAGGGTGCCGATGTGACGGAATTGCTGGAGGTGGAGGGGATCACGCTGCTCGACTTCCGGGAGGGGGCGCTGTTCGAGGCGCATTCGCATGGCGAACATGAAGAACACGGCGCGGAAGACCATGACCACGATCACGATCATGGGGAGCATGCCGAGGGAGAGGATCATGACCATGACGACCACGACCACGACCACGAAGACCATGATCATGAGGAGCACGCCGACGAGCACGACCACGAAGGCCACGACCACGGCGACCATGACCCCCACGCCTGGCTGTCGCCGACGAATGCCTCAGTCTGGCTGAACGTGATCGCGGCGGAACTCTCGGCGGCGGACCCGGAGAATGCCGGCACCTATTTTGCCAATGCGGCCGAGGCGATTGCCGAGATGGAGGCCCTTTCGGCGGAGGTCAGCGAGATATTGGCCCCGGCGGCGGACCTGCAATTCATCGTCTTCCACGACGCCTACCGCTACTTCGAAACCGATTTCGGGATCAGCGCGGCGGGGGCGATTTCGCTTGGCGATGCGACCGACCCGAGCCCGGCGCGGATCGCGGAGATCCAGGGACGGATCCGGGAGGCGGGCGTGGAATGCGTGCTGGCGGAGCCGCAGTTCAACGCCGGTGTCGTTGCCGCCGTGCTGGACGGGACCGAGGCCGCCACGGCGGTGGTCGACCCGCTGGGGGCGGAGCTGGAACCGGGGGCGGAGCTTTATCCGCAGGTCATCCGCAACCTCGCCACGACGCTGGCCAACTGCGGCTGACGAAAGTCTTTTGAAGGCCCAGCCCTGCCCCTATGCTGCGTTCCGGGGGCAGGCGCGCCCCTTGACGAAAGGGGTTGGATGCGACGTGGGGCGGACGACGATACGGCAGGATTGCCCGACCTGGTCCGGCGCTGGATCGACTACGGCACGGCGGGCCTGAGAGGGCCGGAGCTGCGCCAGCGGCGCACACTCAACGCGATCTCCGGCCTTGTGCCGATGTCGGGCCTGTCCTACGCGGCGCTTTACCTGACGCTGGACCCTGCGGGGCTGTGGCACGCCGCGCTGGCCTCGCTGTTGTTCTGCCTGTTCGCCCTCTGGCCCCGGATCGCGGAGCGCAGCGAGCTGGCAGCCTGGCTTTTCGGGGCGGTGATGGCGGTGGGGGTTCAGGCGGTGCTGGTCTGGCTTCTGGGCCAGCCGTCGGGCCTGCACCTCTATTTCCTGAGCGCGCCGGTGATCGCGGTGGTCTGTTTCGGCACCGCGCGCGTGGGCCTTCTGCTGGCGCTTGCGCTGATCTGCGCGGCGGCGATGATCTACACCGAAATGTACCTGCCCGCCCCTGCCCCGTTCATGGAGGTCGACGAGGGGCTGCTGGCGATGCTGCAATCGAGCGCCTTCCTGATCGTGACGGGCTTCGTCACGCTGGGCGTCTACGTCGGTTTTCGCCATGCCGACGAGGCGGAACGGGCGCTGGAGATCGAATATGCGCGGTCGGAAGACCTGCTCTATTCCCTGCTGCCGCGCGAGATCGCGGCGCGGTTGAAGGCCGAGCCAGAGGCCACCATCGCCGACAGCCTGCCGAACGTCGCCATCGTATTCGCCGACATCGCCAATTTCACGCCGATGTCGCGGCGCATGGCGCCGGAGGCGCTGGTGGAACTGCTGAATACTGTCTTCCGGCGCTTCGACGCGCTCGCGGACGACCATGAAATGGAGAAGATCAAGACCATCGGCGACGCCTACATGGTGGCGGCGGGCATGCCGAACGCGGTGGGCGACCCGGCGCACCGCGCGGCAAACATGGCGCTCGACATGCTGGAAGTGGCACGCGCCTGTTCCGCTGATCTGCCCGAGGGTGTGGAAATCCGGTTGGGGCTGCACGTGGGCCCGGTGGTGGCTGGCGTCATCGGGTCGCGCAAGCTGTTCTACGATGTCTGGGGCGAGACGGTGAACACGGCAAGCCGGATGGAAAGCCACTCCGCCCCGGGGCGGATCTTGGTGACGCCCGCGGCCCACGCGCAATTGGGCGGGGATTTCGCGTTCGAGGAGCGCGGCGAGATCGAGGTGAAGGGGATCGGGCCACTTCGGACGTGGTGGCTGGTGGGGCGGGCGTAAGGGCGTGGGGCGGCGGGACAAGTCCTGCCCTACGGATGGCGGCCTCCGGCTACTCCGTCGGTTCCCCGAACCGCGCCTGCATCCGCCCGATGATCTGGTCGCGGGCCTGCCGGTAGGAGGCGAGCTTGGCCTCGCGGGTTTCGCCAAGGCCCGTCGGGTCGAGGATCGGCCAGTATTCCACGTCGATGTGGAAACTGCCGGTCATTTCCAGCGCGCGGCGCTGGCTGGCCGGTGACAGGGCGACGATCAGGTCGAAGCCGGTCAGGTCGTCGCCCCATTGCTCCATCTCGTCGAAGGAGCGCACGCGGTGGCGCTCCAGTTCCACCCCAAGCTCGGCACAGACGGTGACGGCGAACCCGTCGATCTCGAGCTCGTGCTTCACGCCAGCCGATTGCACATAGGCACGGTGGCCGTAGAATTTCTTCATCAGCCCTTCGGCCATGGGCGAACGGGTCGAATTATGGTCGCAGCAGAAGAGGACCGACTGCGGAAAGCTCTGCGTCTTCTGGTCCTCGGGCACGGGCCTCACCCTCCGAAATGCAGGACGCAGATCAGGGTGAAGAGGCGGCGGGCCGTGTCGGTATCAACCTCGGCCTTGCCTTCGAGGCGTTCCTGCAACAGGCGCGCGCCTTCGTTGTGGATACCGCGACGGGCCATGTCGATGGTCTCGATCTGGTTGGGCGGCAGGGTCTTGACCGCGTTGAAATACGATTCGCAGATCTGCCAGTAATCCTTGACGGTTTGACGAAATGGCTGAAGCGAGAGGTGAAATTCCGTCGCATTCGACCCGTCCTCGGTGTCGATGTCGAAGACCAGCCGCTTTTCACGGATCGCCAGTGTCAGGCGATAGGGACCGTCGGGGGCATCGGGATGGGGGATGACGAAGCTGTTCTCTTCCAGAAGGTCGAAGATGGCGACTTTCCGTTCCTGCTCGATCTCGGGCGTGGGGGCGGGCATGCCGTCGGTGTCGATCTCGATGTGGCAGATATGCATGGTCATTCCCCTCCTCCCCGGTTGAGACGGTCGAGCCGCGCCTGAACCGAGGCGCCGTGCGCCCCCAGCCCTTCGGATTTCGCCAGCGTCACGGCGGCGGGGCCGATGGCCTTGAGCGCCTGGGGCGTCATGCGGGCGACGGTGGTCCGTTTCATGAAATCGAGCACGTTCAGCCCACTGGAAAACCGCGCCGAACGGGCGGTGGGCAACACATGGTTCGGCCCGCCGATGTAATCACCGATGGCCTCGGGCGTCCATTGGCCAAGGAACACGGCCCCGGCATGCTTGATCCGCGCGAGGTGGGATTCCGGGGAAATGGTGCAGATCTCGAGGTGTTCGGGCGCGATCCGGTCGCTGAGATTGACCGCTTCAGTCATGTTGCGGACCGTGATGATCGCGCCGAAATCGCGCCAGCTTGGCCCGGCGATGGCGGCGCGCGGCAGGGTTTCAAGCTGCTTGTCGACGGCGCGGGCGACGGCCCTGGCGAAGGTGGCATCGTCGGTGATCAGGATCGACTGGGCGCTTTCGTCGTGTTCGGCCTGGGACAGCAGGTCGGTCGCGATCCAGTGAGGATCGTTTTCCTTGTCCGCGATAATCAGGATTTCTGACGGGCCGGCGATCATGTCGATGCCGACCTTACCGAAGACGCGGCGCTTGGCGGCGGCGACGTAGGCGTTGCCGGGGCCGGTGATCTTGTCGACCGGTTCGATCGTGTCGGTCCCGTAGGCCATGGCGGCCACGGCCTGCGCGCCGCCGATGCGGTAGATCGTGTCGACACCGGCCAGTTGTGCGGCCAGCAGGACCAGCGGGTTCGCCACGCCATCGGGCGTGGGGGCGCAGATCACCAGACGTTCCACCCCGGCGACCTGCGCCGGGATCGCGTTCATCAGCACCGACGACGGGTAGGAGGCCAGGCCGCCCGGCACGTAGAGGCCCGCCGCCGAGACCGGACCCCAGCGCCAGCCGAGGTCCGCGCCATCCGGATCGGTCCAGCGGGCATCTTCGGGCAATTGGCGGACGTGGTAGGCGCGGATGCGGTCGGCGGCGAGTTCCAGTGCCGCACGCTCCTCCGGCGGGACCTGCGCCACGGCGTCGGCAATTTCCTTGCGCGAGAAGGCAAGCGTTTCGGGCGTGAGGTCGAGGCGGTCGAATTTCGACGTCAGCTCGATCACCGCCGCGTCGCCGCGTGCACGCACATCGGCGATGATCCCGGCGACGGTTTCGTCCACGTCGGGGCTGTCTTCGCGCTTCATCTGCAACAGCGCGGTGAACCGGCTTTCGAAATCGGCGTCTTTCGTATCGAGGAACTGCGGCATCTGGCGTGGCCTCCGGCGTCGGTCATCGGCAATTAGCGTGGCGCGGCCCCGGCCTCAAGGGCCGTGGCGGACGTGGTCCCGTGGAACCGGCCTCAATCCGGATGCCTATCCGCGATTGTCTTAACCATTTCATACTGGTCCACCAGATTGCCCGAATAATTCAACGCATCGGGGATGGTGCCCATGCGCCGGTAGCCGCAGCCTTCGTAGGTTGCCTGCGCGGCCGCGTTGTCGAGACCGACGCTGAGTTCGAGCTGCGTGACGCCGTGGGCGCGGGCGTCGTCCTCAAGGGCGGCGAGCACCGAATTGGCGAGCCCCCTGCCCCGCACCTCGGGCCGGGTGTAGACGGCGATGACCGTGCCGCGGTGCGACACGACGGCACCGAGGCCCGCCGACCATCCCGCGCAGGACAGGACGCGCCCGTCGCCGATCTCGGCCCAGAGGTGGATGGTTTCGAGCCAGTTCATGATCTCGTCCGGCGCCTTCTTCGCCCAATCGGCATGGGTGGAGCCGAAGCTGCGGGGCGCGTTCAGGAGCATCTCCAGCCGGACGTCCCGGAAGGCCCGCCAATCGCCGGGGCCAAGGCGGCGCAGGCCATCGGGGCCGGGCTGCGGCAGGTCAGCGGTCAGATCGCGAACCATGAGAAGATCGTCGATGGCCGTCCCGTTCTGGATGATTGCGCGGGGCAAGGTGCCGGTCACCCGGAACCCGTGCCTGGCGTAGAAGGCGCGGGCGCGGGTGTTCGGAGCCGCGACGTGAAGCTCCAGCTGCGAGGCGCCGCTGCCGCGGGCCGTGTCGCAGACCTGCGACAGAAGGCGATCAGCCGCCCCCGTGCCGTGATGCGCGGGCGTGACGTAGAACGGGCCGACCTGGGCGCGATGGGCGGCCATGGAGACCCCGATGCGACGCAGCCCGGCGAACCCGATCAGGTGGTCGTCCTCGAACAGGCCGATGGCCCCGCCGCCGGCGACCCAGTCGCGCAGGCGCCCTTCGCCTTCCAGCGCCTCCGCCTCGGTCAGGAGAAAGGCCTGCGGGAACAGGCGGATGCCTTCGAGACGCAGCGCGGCGAGGGCCTTCAGGTCATCGTCCTGAAGGACCCGCGCCGTCATGCGCCGTGGTCCGGCACCTTGCCGGAGGGCGCGTGATAGGGCCGCGTGACGTCCTTGAGCGTGATCTCGAGAGCTTCGACATCGACGGCGATCGCGCCGTCGCCCGCGAGGGTCAGGGTCAGGCGGCCCGTGCCATCCTCGCCCGGCGCCCATTCCAGGGCGAGGGCCGACAGGATCGTGTCCTTGTCAGACCGGTCGATGCCCTGGGTCGCGACCTTCATCGCATCCTCGATCACCAGCACCGCCTGGGTCCTTTGTGGCCCGTCCTTCCGGCCCTCGTCTTCCCAGCGGAAGCGGTTGAGCAGGATGGCAAAGCGCCGCCGCGCGCGGTCCCACGACATCTCGGTGATCGGGAAGACCGCGTCCTGCACCAGCGCCGAGATCACCGGCACATCGTCGGCTTCGAGCGCCCGCAGCGCGACGGGTTTCTCGCCGCCGTCCTCGAACCGTGCATCTTCCGTCATTGCGAGAGCCTTTCGACATTCGCGCCCACACCGCGCAGCTTGCGGACCAGGTGCTCGTATCCCCGGTCGAGGTGGTAGACGCGGTTCACGATGGTCTCGCCCTCGGCGGCCAGGCCCGCAAGGATGAGGCTGACCGAGGCGCGCAGATCGGTCGCCATCACCGGCGCACCGCGCAAGGTCTCGACCCCGGTCACGCGGGCGGTGTTGCCGTGCACGTCGATCCTGGCACCCATGCGGATCAGCTCGGGCGCATGCATGAAACGGTTCTCGAAAATGGTTTCCTCCAGCGTGGAGGTGCCTTCGGCGAAGCACATCATCGCCATGAACTGCGCCTGCAGATCCGTGGGGAATCCGGGAAACGGTGCGGTCGTCACGTCGACAGCCTTCAGACGCCCGCCGGGGTGGCGGACCTTGAGGCCCGCGTCCGTTTCGGTGATCTCCAGCCCGGCCTCTTCCATCTTGGTGCAGAAGGCCTCCAGCAGGTCCCGACGCCCGCCGATGCATTCGACTTCACCCCCCGCGATACCGGGGGCGACCATGTAGGTGCCCAACTCGATCCGGTCGGTGATGACGCGGTGGGTCGCGCCGTGCAGCTTGTCGACGCCGCGCACCACGATCTGTTCCGTGCCCGCCCCTTCGATATCGGCGCCCATGGCGATCAGGCAATCGGCCAGCGCCTTGGTATCCGGCTCGCGCGCCGCATTCCGGATGACGGTCGTGCCCTTCGCCCGGACGGCGGCGCACATGACGTTCTCCGTTGCACCGACGGAGGGGAACGGGAACTCGACTTCCGCGCCCTTCAGATCGCCGGAGGCATGGACGTAGCCATCCTTGAGGTCGACCGTGGCACCCATGGCCTTGAGCCCTTCGAGGTGGAAATCGACCGCCCGCGCGCCGATGGCGCAGCCGCCCGGCAGGCTGACGATGGCCTCGCCCGTGCGGCCGATCAGCGGGCCCAGCACGTTGAACGAGGCGCGCAACTTCCGCACGATGTCGTAATGCGCGAGATGCGAGGTCAGGTTCGCCGCCGACAGCGCCAGCGTGCGCCCTTCGTCCAGGCGACCGATCTGCACGCCAAGGCTTTCCAGCAGGTCCGACAGCGTGGCCACGTCCGACAGGCGCGGCACGTTGGTCAGCGTCAGCGGTTCATCGCTCAGAAGGCTGGCGCACATGAGCTTGAGGCAGGTGTTCTTGGCGCCTGCGATGGGGATCTGGCCCGACAGCGGCCCGCTGCCCTTGACGACGATTCTGTCCATGTGCCTGCCTCTAGTCCTCGGTCTGCTCGGTTTCGGGTTTCGCCCGTGCACGGGCCTGTGCCTTGCGGCGGGCCATATTCGCCTTCAGCGCCGCCTTCAACCGCTCCTCCCGCGCTTCGGCGGCGGTCTTGGCGGGTTCGTTCTTTGGTCTGTCGGACGCCATGCCCACAGCCTTTACCTTGCCACGTCGGAAGGGTCCAGATTGGGGTTGCAAGGGGCAGACGAAGACACTAAACGACCGCCACCCGGCGCTGCTGTAGCTCAGAGGTAGAGCACTCCCTTGGTAAGGGAGAGGTCGAGAGTTCAATTCTCTCCAGCAGCACCATGGGCTTCCCGAATTCACTGGATTGCACCGTTCGCGCCAGCGGCAAGCTCGACTGACGCGCGCTATCTGCGCAACCGCTCTGAGTCGCGCCTTCAATTCTCTCCAGCAGCACCAGTTTCCCCCCTTTTTTCAACGAACACGACCCGTATCCTATTGCCTGTTTCCGTGCGTGTCGTGTGCCGGAGATCGTCGCCCATTTCCGAGGATTTCGACCCCTTGACCAGACGTTCCCAAAATTAGTATGTATACTTACGAAATTGGGAGGACGTCATGACAGACCCCATCCTGATCGCCGGTGGCGGCATCGGCGGCCTTGCCGCGGCGTCTGCGCTTGCCGGAAAGGGCATCCGCTCGATCGTCCTGGAGCAGGCCGGTGAACTGGGGGAGATCGGTGCGGGCATCCAGATCGGGCCGAACGGGTTTCACTGTTTCGATGCGCTGGGGATCGGCCCGCAGATGCGCGAGACGGCAGTCTTCATCGACGCGCTGCGCCTGATGGATGCCCAGACCGCAGAGGAAATCACCCGCGTCCCGCTGGAGGATGATTTTCGCGCCCATTTCGGCAACCCCTATGCCGTGGTGCACCGCGCACAGCTGCACCAGCTTTTGCTCGATCGCTGTCGCGACAGCGGGTTGGTCGAGATTCGCACCCGCCACGCCGCGACCGGCTATTCGCAGGACGGCAGCAAAGTCGCCCTGCACTGCCGGGACCAGCCGGACGTCACGGGCCGCGCGCTGATCGGGGCGGAGGGGCTGCGGTCCCCCATCCGGGCGCAGATGCTCGACGATGGAGAGCCGCGGGTGTCGGGCCACACGACCTATCGTTCGGTCATCCCGCGCGAGGCGATGCCCGAGGATCTGCGGATCAACGCGGCAACGCTCTGGGCCGGGCCGAAATGCCACATCGTGCATTACCCGCTGAAGGGCGGCACCGTCTTCAACCTTGTCGTGACCTACCACCGTGACGTGGACGAGCCCGTTTCGGGCCGCCCAGTGACGAACGAGGAGGTCGCCGTCGGCTTCGAGCATATCCACCCCACCGCCCGTGCGGTCATAGAACATGGGCAGAACTGGAAGCTCTGGGTGCTGTGCGACCGCGACCCGGTCAGCCGCTGGACGGACGGGCGCGTGGCGCTTCTGGGCGACGCCGCGCATCCGATGCTGCAATACTTCGCCCAAGGTGCCTGCATGGCGATGGAGGATGGCGTGGCGCTGGCCGTAGCCCTCGACGCGGCCGAAGATATCGAGGCGGCGCTGCTGCGCTACCAGACGATGCGCGCGACCCGGACGGCGCGGGTGCAGATGAACTCGCGCCTGATCGGCGATTACATCTACCATCCCGATGATGCGAAGGCCGCGGTGCGCAACGAAGTGATGCAAGCCATGACGCCGCAGGATTGGTATGATCGGCTGACGTGGATCTACCGCTCGAACGGCTTGCCGCCGGATCAGGGCGGGATTTGAACGGCTTACGGGAGGGGAATTGAGATGAACGACGCAACGCACGACACGGTCGCGCATGGCATGCAGCCCGAGGACAGCCCGGAATTGCGGGCGCTCTACGAGGGCTTCGCGGCGCAATCGCTGATCCCGCTCTGGACACAGCTTGGCGACCTGATGCCGATGACCCCCGCGCCCAAGGCCGTGCCCCACGTGTGGAAATGGGCAGACCTTCTGCCGCTGGCCGAAGCCTCGGGTGAGCTGGTGCCGGTGGGTCGCGGCGGTGAGCGGCGTGCGATCGGCCTCGCCAACCCCGGTCTCGCGCCGAACGCTTATATCTCGCCGACGCTCTGGTGCGCGATCCAGTACCTGGGCCCGCGCGAAACCGCGCCCGAACACCGTCATTCCCAGAACGCCTTCCGGTTCGTGGTCGAGGGTGAAGGGGTCTGGACCGTGGTCGACGGCGACCCGGTGCGCATGTCGCGCGGTGATCTTCTGCTGACGCCGGGCTGGCGGTTCCACGGTCACCACAACGACCGCGACGCGCCGATGGCATGGATTGACGGGCTGGATATTCCCTTTTCGCGTCAGATGGATGTGGGGTTCTTCGAGTTCGGGTCCGAGCGGGTCACCGACTACGCGACGCCGAATTTCTCGCGCGGTGAACGGCTCTGGGCGCATCCGGGTCTCCGGCCACTTTCGGGCTTGCAGGACACCGTGTCCTCGCCGCTTTGCGCTTTCCGGTGGGAGCATACCGATCGCGCCCTGACCGAGCAGCTTCTGTTGGAAGACGAGGGGCAACCCGCAACCGTCGCTCAAGGGCACGCCGCGATCCGCTACACCAACCCCACGACCGGCGGCGACGTGATGCCAACGATCCGCTGCGAATTCCACCGCCTGCGCGAGGGGTGCGAAACGCCCGATACGCGCGAGGTCGGGGCGACCGTGTTCCAGGTCTTCGAGGGGCGCGGCGCGGTGGTGATGGACGGCGTGGAGCATCGGCTTGAGAAAGGCGACCTGTTCACCGTCCCCTCCTGGGTGCCGTGGCGGTTGCAGGCCGAGACGAAGTTCGACCTGTTCCGCTTCTCCGACGCGCCGATCATGGAACGTCTGGCTTTCATGCGCCGCCATGTCGACGGCGGCTGACCGCGCGGCGCTGGTCGCGCGGCAGGGCGCAGGCGCCCGCTACGACGCGGCGGAGGCCCCGGCGGAGGCGCTGTTGCTGGCGCGGCGCGGAACGGCCTATTTTGCCCGTGTTCTGAATGGTTTGAGCGATCAAGAACTGAGCGAACTTTGGCGTGCGGAGGCGGTCGTCGACGTCGGATACCACGCCCGCGGACTGGCCGAGGCGCTGGCCGGTCTGCGCACCGGCGCACCGGTCACGGCATTGCAGATTTCGACAGCCGCGGTCAGCCTTCCGGCCCGCGCCTTGCGGGGATTGTTCCACCATTCGGCGATCCACCTTGACGTCGAATGGCGGGATTTGCCCGGGGCTATGTGGTCCGAAGAGGTTCCGGGGATGGACATGGCGGCCTCCGAAACGCCGCTTGCTCGCGCCCGGTTGATCTGGCGCGCGTCCCTGCGCCTCGGCGGGCGGGAGCGTGACCTGCCAGAGGCAGTCCGCTAATCCGCCAGGCAGCCATCCAGCCCGACCGCGCGCGGGCCGAGCACTTGCCGTGCATGGGCGACGCTGGCGGGGCCGTTCGGCAGAAGCGCCGCGGGCGAGACCGCAACGCCGCCCTGCGCGAAGCGTTCGACTCGTGTCGGCAGGTAACGGAGGTTGGTGGCCACGGTACGACCCGCCTCGTCACGCGCGAGATCGAGGTAAAGGATCGCGCCGGTCCGGTTCGGCAAGCTCCACTGAGACGAGATCAGGTTGCCAAGCGAATAGGCGACCGGTACCTGTCTGCCGTCGCGCGCGGTCAGCGTTTCCATGGGTTGCAAGACGTGCGGATGCGCGCCGACAATGGCCGTGGCCCCCGCATCCGCCGCGGCCTGCGCCAAACGGCGTTGACGGGCGTTTGGACGGGCCGAATACTCGGTTCCCCAATGCGGAAGAAGGATCACCGCGTCGATCCCCGGCGTATCCGCGAGCGTCTGGATAAGATTGGGGACAGACGGCGTGTTTTCATAACATCCCAGCACTTGCGACCGCCCATTGGTCAAACCATTGGTTGAGTATGTGCAAGCAACGAATGCGACGGTTCGCCCGGAAACCTGCCGGGTGACATGCCAGGTGGCCTCGGTTCCCCGGGCGTGGGTGCCGGTGGAGGGCAACCCGGCCTCGACCAGCGCCTGAAGCGTCAGGTCCACCCCGATCGCGCCCCGATCGAGCGCGTGATTGTTCGCCGTCTGCACCACATCGACGCCCGCATTGCGCAGAACGCCGGCGATCGAGGGGTGATAGTTGAACCTGGGGAAACCCGTGTATGCCCGATTGTCATAGAGGGTGCCGGGATCGGCAATTTCGCGGTTTCCAAGGCCGATATTGCGTGCAGCCGGGCCTTCGAGGTTCACGACGGTGACATCGGCGCGTGACAGCGCCGCGGTGATCGGGGCGAAGGCGGGTGCAAAACCTTCAGGCCTGCCAGCAGCATCTTGCTGTATTAGTTGGTGCAGAAGTACATCGCCCGCAAAGGCGAGATCGGCCCGCGCGCAACTCCCGCCGCTCGGAGCGGTCGGCGTGCAGGACAGCAGCGCAAGCGCAAGCATCGCTTTAACAGCAGCACGAAACCCATTGCTTTGAATTGCTAAATTCACGATGTCGACCTGTGGATAACTTCTCCACAAAAGCCCGGAGGCAGCGCGCCTGTCAATCCGCGGGCAACGTGTCCTTCAGCCAGCCGTCACCCATGTGCAACGCGCCGCAACCGCCGAACCGGGCGGCGCGCTCCAACTCTTGCGTCAGGCGGGCCAGGCGCCCCTGCCCCATCCGAACGCCCGCCTCGGGCCAGAAGGCGCGCACGACCAGCACGTCCCCGTCCCGCGTCATGTCGATCCGGCCGATCAGGCGTATGCCCTCCATCACCGGGAAAACGTAGTAACCGTAGCGCCGCTTCGGGGCGGGCACGAAGATCTCGATCCGGTAGTGGAAGCCGAACAGCCGCTCGGCCCGGTTGCGGTCGCGCAGCGCCGGGTCGAAGGGCGACAGAACCCGCACGCGCGGCCCCGCCTCCGGCACCTCCGCCACCTGCGCTTCCACGTCCGGCCACGCGACGGCGCGGCGCAGCCTCCCATCGACGCATTCGACGTCGACCTCCACCACGCGCCCCTCGGCCAGCGCACGCGTCACCCACTCTTTTGCATCCCGCGGACGGACAAGATCGAAGAAGGCCGCGAGTTCGCCGCTCGTCGCGAAGCCCAAGCGATCCAAGGCCGCCGCGCAAGCCCAGTCGATGATCTCGGCGTCAGGAACGCGCGCGTTCAGGTGTTCCGCCGGGATCACCCGCTCCGACAGGTCATAGAACTTGCGGAACCCCTGCCGCTTGGTGACCGCCAGATCGCCCGCCCGCCAAAGGTATTCCAGCGCCACCTTGGAGGGGCGCCAATCCCACCAACCCGTTGATTTCTCGGCCTCATCCTCCGCCAGATCGGTGGTGCAGCACGGGCCATTATCGGCCACGTGGGCCAGCACCTTGTCGATTTCGGAGTGAAACGAACGGCCGTGCCAATCCTTCCAGCGCCCATGCAGGCGCGCGCGATCCCGCTCGAACCGCATCCGCCACATCGGGTAGAAGTCCATCGGAATCTTCGACGCGTCGTGGGTCCAATGCTCGAAAGTCGCGCGGCCCCGGTCATTGATCCAGCGCAGGCTTTCGGGGCGATAGCTTTGCCGCCGCGACCACAGGATAAGGTCATGGGCGCGGGCGAAGGTGTTGACGCTGTCGACCTGCACGAAGCCGAGCCGATGGATCAGATCGGCCAACACCGCCCCTTTCGCGGGGCCGGTCGGCGGCTCGATCAGGGCGTGGCGGTGCAGGAACAGCCGCCGCGCCCGCTCGTTTGAAAGCGTCAGAGCCATCGCATCCCGATCAGGCCCACTCCCACGGCCGCGTGAATTCGCCGAGAACGGCTTTCACACCGGCCTCGTCGCTGTCGCCGTTTCGGTCCACGTGGGCCACCAGCCCGCGCTTCTTGTCCTCCGTCACCGAGACGACGCGCGCCGCGTGGCCGGCCTTTTCCAGGGCGCCGTTGTAGACGCGGGTGATCGCCATCTTGCGCAGGTCGGGCTTGAACACTTTTCCGACCGCCGTCTTGGGCAATTCATCCAGCACTTCCAGGTACTTGGGGATTGCCGCCCGCTCGTGAATGCGGGCCGAGGCGTGGTCCATCAGCTCCTTCTCGGTGATCGTCGCGCCGTCCACCAGCTCCACGTAGACGCAGGGCAATTCGCCGGCGAAGGCGTCGGGCTGGCCGATTGCACCGGCAAACGCCACCTGGTCGTGGGAGGCCAGCGCATCCTCGATCTCGGCCGGGTCGATGTTGTGACCGCCCCGAATGATCAGGTCCTTCGCACGGCCCGTGATCCAGAGGTAGCCATCCTCGTCGATGCGCCCCAGGTCACCCGTGCGCAGGTACGTGTCGTAATAGAACAGGTCCTTGTTCTTCTCGGTCTCGGTATAGGTGTGGCCCGCGAAGACGCCGGGGTTGGAGATGCAGATCTCCCCCACCGTGTCGGGGCCGCATTCGGTCGGGCCATCGGGCGTTTCGCAGACGATCTTCACGTCCGTATGCGGGAACGGGAACCCGATGGAGCCGATCTTCTTCTCGCCATCGACCGGGTTGCAGGACACGAGGCAGGTCGCCTCGGTCAGGCCATAGCCTTCGATCAGCGTCACGCCGGTCGCCTTCTCGAACCGGCGGAACAGCTCGACAGGCAATGGGGCGGAGCCGGAGAACGCGGTTTTCACAGTCGACACATCGGCGTTCACCGGGCGCTGCATCATGGCGGAAATCGCCGTGGGCACTGTGATGATGAAGGTGATCTTCCAGCGTTCGACCAGTTTCCAGAAATTGTCGAACACCCCCTCGCCCCGGTAGCCCTGCGGCGTCGGGAAGACGACATGCGCCCCGGACGCGACCGAGGCCATGAGGATAACGTGGCAGGCGAAGACATGGAACAAGGGCAGCGGGCAGATGATGTTGTCCTGCTCGGTGAACAGCAGCGTGTGGCCGATCCAGCCGTTGTAGATCATGCCGGAATACTTGTGCTGCGCGACCTTGGGCATCCCCGTGGTCCCGCCGGTGTGGAAATAGCAGGCGACGCGGTCTTCCTTCGGGTCGTCGAAAGCGAGCGTCTTTGGCTGTTTGGCGCATTCGGCGTTGAAATTCAGCACCTTGGCGCCGTGGGACGTGGGATTCTTCGGCCGGATCAGCGGCACGATGAACTTCTTTATTCCGGTGAGGTACCGCAGGAGATCGACCTCGAGCACCGTTTCGACGTTGGGCGCATGGGTCAGCGCCTCGGCGACCTTCTGGGCCACGTCGGTCTTGGGGAAGGACTTCAGCGTCACGACGACCTTGGCATTGGTCTCGCGCAGTATCGCGCCGATCTGTTCGGCGTCCAGCAGCGGGTTGATCGGGTTGGCGATGCCCGCGACGGCCCCGCCAAGTAGTGTGACGACCGTTTCGTTGGAATTCGGGAGCAGGTAGGCGACGGTGTCGTTGGGCCCGACGCCGAGCGAGCGGAACAGGTTCGCGGCCTGCGTCACGCGGCCATGCAACTCGTTCCACGTCAGCGTCTCGGCCGGGTCTTTCTCGCCCGACTGCAACTGGAACGTGACGGCGTTGAGCTTTCCGTGCGCGTCCTTGGTCTTGGTCAAAAGTTCGTAGAGCGTGGTCGCCGGCTGGCTTTCGGGCCAAGGCATCTCCTGCTCGATCGTCGTGATGTCGTTGAGCGTGGCAAACCGGCCCATCGCGCGTCCTCCCCTGTCTCTCCCATCGCGCGCAGTTGCTCTGCGTCGCGTCAAGCGAGCATCGGGGAAACTCGGAAAGGGTGCAAGAATTACGCCGCGTAGGACGATTATTCGGCGGCGAGGCCCTCGGTGAACTGCAGCCGGGCGAGCCGCGCGTAAAGGCCACCTTCGGCCACGAGGCTGTCATGGGTGCCCTCCGCCACGATCCGGCCGTCCTGGAACACGAGGATACGGTCGGCCTCTTTCACCGTGGCAAGCCGGTGCGCGACGATCAGGGTCGTGCGGTCCCGCGACAGGTCGCGCACCGCCTCCTGCACCGCGCGTTCGCTTTCGGCATCGAGCGCGCTTGTCGCCTCGTCCAGCAGCAGGATCGGCGCGTCGCGCAGAATAGCGCGGGCGATGGCCACGCGCTGTTTCTGCCCGCCCGACAGCATCAGGCCCCGTTCGCCGACATAGGTATCGTAGCCCTGCGGCAGCTTCTCGAGGAAATCATGGGCGGCAGCGGCCTTCGCGGCGGCCTCCACCTCGGCATCGGTCGCGTCAGGGCGGCCGAACCGGATGTTCTCGCGGGCAGAAGCGGCGAAGATGACCGGGTCCTGCGGCACCAGCGCCATGGCGGCGCGGAAGGTCGAACGCTTCATATCCGGCAGCGCCACGCCATCGAGCATCACCTGCCCGCTTTCCGGATCGTAGAACCGCATCAGCAGTTGGAACACCGTCGACTTGCCCGCACCGGAGGGGCCGACAAGGGCCACCGTTTCACCGGGTTTCACTGTAAAACTCACGCCGTCGAGTGCCGCCGTCTCGGGCCGCGTAGGGTAGCGGAACTGCACGTTCTCGAACGTGATCTCGCCATGGCCACCCATCGGCAGATCCGCGCCCTGCGCCGGGTCTTCGACACTGTCGTCGCTATCGAGCAATTCGATCAGCCGCTCCGTCGCACCCGACGCCCGCTGCAACTCGCCCCAGATCTCGGACAGTGCACCGACCGATCCCGCCACCATGATCGCGTAGATCAGGAACTGGATCAGCGCGCCGATGCTCATCTCCCCGGCCCGCACGTCCCGCGCCCCGGTCCAGAGCACGCCGACGACGCCCGCAAACACCAGCGCGATCACGATCACCGTCATCACCGCGCGCACACCGATGCGTTGCTTGGCGGAGTGGAAGGACTTCTCGGTCACGTCATCGAACCGCGCGGCCGACGGGCGCTCATGGGTGAAGGCCTGCACTGTCTGCGCGGCCAATAGCGCCTCGGACGCATTGCCTGAGCTTTCGGCGATCCAGTCCTGGTTCTCGCGGCTCAGCGCCCGCACCTTCCGGCCCAGAACGACGATCGGCACGATCACCACGGGCACGATCAGCAGCACGGCCCCGGTCAGCTTGGGCGAGGTCCAGAGCATCAGGGCGATGCCGCCGAACAGGATCAGCACGTTGCGCAGGGCGACGGACACGCTCGACGAAATTACGCTCAGCAGCAGCGTCGTGTCGGTGGTGATCCGGCTCAGGACCTCGCCGGTCATGATGCGCTCGTAGAAGGCCGGGCTCATCCCGATCATGCGGTCGAACACGGATTTGCGGATATCCGCGATCACACGCTCCCCCAGCCGCGTCACGAGGTAGTAGCGCAGCCCGGTGCCGACGGCGAGCAGACAGGCAATCGCCAGCGCCGCAAGGAAATACTTGTCGAGCAGCTCGACGCTTTCGGTCTCGAACCCGTCAACCACGCGGCGCACCGCCAGCGGTAACGTCAGCGAAACCATGGCGGTCAGGACCAGCGCGCTCACCGCGCCGGTCAGCATCAGCTTGTAGGGCGCCATGAACGGCAAGAGCCCCTTCAGGCTGCCGATCCGTCTGGACCGTTCACGCTCTTCCTTGGCGGAAGGCGGCGGCGCGTTTTGCGGGCTTGTGTCGCTGGCCATGTGCTGAGGTCGTCTCTAGGTCCGACGTCGATACAACCGGCACGGTCCTCCCGCAAGCGGGCGCGACATCAGGTCATCCATGGGAGGGGGCTGGAGCGGGCGACGGGAATCGAACCCGTATCTCTTGCTTGGAAGGCAAGGGTCTTACCATTACACAACGCCCGCGTTGCGAAGCTGACCTATGGAATG
Organism: Rhodobacterales bacterium HKCCE4037; assembly: GCA_015689645.1. GTDB lineage: Bacteria > Pseudomonadota > Alphaproteobacteria > Rhodobacterales > Rhodobacteraceae > Gymnodinialimonas. The sequence goes on along the minus strand of WVSM01000005.1, from coordinate 91,890 downwards.
ATCGCGCGCTCGTCAAGCGACCGCTCACTCCGCCAGCGTCAATTCGCCTCCGTTTTCCAGCCGCGCGAAGCCGTTTCCGGGCAGCCGGAGCGTGCCATCGTTCAATTCCGCATTGTGGGCGCCCACCATTGTGGCCTCGGCATCGACCGACAAGGTGCAGGGCTCCGGCGACAGGTTGAAGACGCAGGTGAGAACCTGCCCGCCCCCTTCGCGCCGGAACGCCAGCAATGGCTCGGGCAGGTTCAGGAACGTCGTGCGTCCCTTCTGCAGCGCGGGGTTCGCCTTACGGAAGGCGATCGCCTCGCGGTAGAAGGTGAGCATGGAACCGGGCACGCCCTCCTGCGTGTCGACGGCGCGGGTCGCCTGCGGCTCCTTCACCGGCAGCCACGGCTTGGCGACGGAGAAGCCAGCGTTCACCGCCTCGGCCTCCCAGACCATAGGAGTGCGGCAGCCGTCGCGCCCCTTGATGCCCGGCCAGAAGCGCAGCGCCGGCGGGTCGGTCAGTTCCTCGTAGACGAGCTCGCTTTCGGTTTGTCCCAGTTCCTCGCCCTGGTAGATGCCGATCGCTCCTTCGAAGGACATCAGCATCGTGCAGGCCAGCCGCGCCATGTCGTCGTCCGAGGTCGCATGTTCCGCCCACCGGCTGATGTGACGGGCCACGTCGTGGTTCGAGAACGACCATTTCGGATGCCCCTCGGGCGCGCCCTGCTGGAACCCCTCGATGCAGGACCGGAAGTGATCGGCGCTGAATTCGGGGCTGAGCATCGCGAAACTGTAGGCCATGTGAAGCCGGTGCGTGCCTTCCGTGTATTCCCCCATCAGCTTGATCGACCGGTCGCCCATGTCGCCCACTTCGCCGACCATCATGATGTCGTCGTATTCGTCGGTCAGCTTGCGCAGACGCTCGATGAACTTCAGGTTCTCGGGCCGGTTCTTGTTGTAGATGTTGTCCTGCATCCCGTAGAGGTCGGTCGCCATGACCTGCGGCCCCTTCTGCGCCGCCGGGTTCGAGCGCAGCTTGTCGTCATGCACGTAATAGTTGACCGTATCCAGCCGGAACCCATCGAGCCCCCGGTCGAGCCAGAAGCGACACGTGTCGAGGATCGCGTCCTGCACATCGGGATTGTGGTAGTTCAGGTCCGGCTGCGCGGCGAGGAAGTTGTGCAGGTAATACTGCCCGCGCTGCGGGTCGAACTCCCACGCCGGGCCGCCGAAATGGCTGTGCCAGTTGGTCGGCGGCGAGCCGTCCTCCAGCGGGTCGGCCCAGACATACCAATCGGCGCGCGGGTTCGTGCGGTCCAGCCGGCTCTCGCGGAACCATGGATGCTGGTCCGAGGTGTGGGACAGCACCTGGTCGGTGATGACCTTCAACCCAAGCCCATGCGCGGTCTCAAGCAAAGTGTCGAAATCCGCCAGCGTGCCGAACAGCGGATCGACGTCGCAATAGTCCGAAACGTCGTAGCCCATGTCCTTCTGCGGCGAGGCGAAGACCGGGCTGATCCAGATGCAATCCACCCCGAGTGACGCGATGTAGGGCAGCCGCCGCGTGATGCCGGGCAGATCCCCCACCCCGTCGCCGCTGTCGTCCTGGAACGAGCGGGGATAAACCTGATAGATCACAGCGTTACGCCACCAATGGGACATGGAGGTCTCCTCACGATTCGAAGGGCCAGCGTAGCAGCGGGCCGGGGTGGCCGCACGGCCTCAACGTCTGGTCATCCTGCAAGCACCCGTGCAAGGTGGCGCAAACGCACCACAGGTAAAGACCCCGATGCACGATCATTCCGACCATTCCCACATGAGCGATATCGAGGCCCGCGTTCGCGCGCTCGAAACCGTGCTGACCGAGAAGGGCTATATCGACCCGGCCGCCGTCGATGCGATCATCCAGACCTACGAGACCGAGATCGGCCCGAGGAACGGCGCCCATGTCGTCGCGAAAGCGTGGAGCGATCCGGATTACCGCGCCTGGCTGGAGGAGGATGCGACCGCCGCGATCCATTCGCTCGGCTATGTCTCGCGGCAGGGCGAGCATATGCAGGCGGTGTTCAACGGCCCCGGCCAGCATCACCTCGTCGTCTGCACGCTGTGTTCCTGTTACCCGTGGTCCGTCCTCGGCCTGCCGCCGGTCTGGTACAAATCGCCTCCGTTTCGCTCCCGCGCGGTTATCGACCCGCGTGGCGTGCTGGCCGATTTCGGGCTGGTCCTGCCTGAAGGCACCGCCGTCACCGTCCACGATTCCACCGCGGAAATGCGCTACCTCGTCGTGCCGGAACGCCCCGAGGGCACCGAAGGCTGGTCCGAGGAGGCGCTGGCGGGGCTGGTGAACCGCGACTCGATGATCGGCACGGCATTGGCAGACGAACCTGCTGAACACGCGCAGGAAGGTGCGCGATGAACGGCGGGGCGGATCTCGGCGGCATGATGGGCTTCGGCCCGGTCGTGCCCGAAGTGGACGAGCCGAAGTTCCACGCCGAGTGGGAGGCACGCGTCATGGGCATGGTCATCGCGCTTGGCGCGGCGGGGCAATGGAACCTCGACCAGTCCCGTTTCGCCCGCGAAAGCCTGCCGCCCGCCGAATACATGGCCTCGCCCTATTACGCGATCTGGCTGAAGGCGGTGACAAAGCTTCTGCTCGCGCGCGGCATGGTGACGGAGGTCGAACTGACCGAGGGACGCGCGATGACCGAGCCGGTGCCGGTCAAACGCACCCTCTCCGCCGCCGATGTGCCCGGCGCCCTGGCCAAGGGTGGCCCCGTGGACCGTCCCGCCGAGACACAGCCCCGCTTCACGGCAGGTGGCAAGGTCCATACGATCAACATCCACCCCGACGGCCACACCCGCCTGCCCCGATACGCCCGCGACAAGACCGGCGTGATCGAGCGCATCCATGGCCACCACGTTTACCCGGACACCAATGCGCGCGGCGAAGGCGAGCATCCCTGCTGGCTCTACAAGGTCAGCTTCGCGGCCCGCGACCTCTGGGGCGAGCGCGCCCACCCGTCCGACCGCGTCACGCTCGACCTCTGGGAGCCTTACCTGAGGCCCGCCGAATGACCGCGCCGACGCCCGACCAGCCGTTCGAGCAACCGTGGCAGGCGCAAGCCTTCGCCCTGACCGTCCACCTGCACGAGCAAGGTCATTTCACATGGACCGAATGGGCCGAGGCGCTGTCGGCGCAGATCCATTCCGGGACGGACCGGCCCTATTTCGGCCACTGGCTATCGGCGCTTGAGGCGCTGATCGCCGCCAAGGGCATCACCTCCGCCACGCAATTGAGCGATACTGCGCAGGCCTGGAAAGACGCCGCCGCGCGCACGCCGCACGGTCAGCCAATCACGCTCGACTGACATCGCACCACGCACAAAAAAGCCCGGCCTCCGCAAGGAGACCGGGCCAATTTTCAGCTCGCTACGGGATCAGGCGGCGTTGTAGAGGCGCTGCGTGAACACTCCCGTGCCGCGCAGGTTGCGTGCAGCCTTCGCGGCGGCGAGGACCGCGAGATCGGCGATCGGCTCCAGCAGGACCACCAGCATGTAGGCCGCACCGAAAGTGCCAACCGCTGCAAAGGTCTCGGCGGTCAGGCCCTGGCCGTAGAAGGCCCAGAACGCGACCCATGCGACGACACCACCCTGGTAGAGCGCCGACATCTTCAGCACGTCACCGTAGCCGAGGTCGACATAGGCCCGGTCCTGCGGGATCAGGCGGCCGGCAAGGGCGCTGATCGCCAGAAGCGGCATCAGAAGCGTTGTCACGTTCACGAAGAACATCGGCAAATCGGTCGGCGCGAAGAACATGCCCTGCACGAACAGCCCCAGCGCAAGACCGAAGGCCGCGGGCGCGGCGCCCAGAAGCAGGAACAACGTCGTCGCAAGGATGAAGTGAACCTCGGACACGCCCACCGGGAAGTGCGGCAGGACCTCGAAGAAAACGAAGGTTCCGACGGCGGCCATCGCGACACGTGCGGCGAAGGACACGACATTGGTCTGGCGGATCTCGGTCCAGGCCAGCTTGGCGCTGTAGGTCAGGGCTCCGGCGGCGGTTGCGTAGGCGAAGGCCATTTTCGCGCCGTCGACGACTCCGGGTTCGATATGCATTGGGATGTCCCTTTGTGATGTGTTGCCCCTCCGGCAACGTCTTGAATTTGCGCCCTTTCAGGCGAGAGAATCCTTTCGGCAGGTCTCCTGACTCGCGGCTGGAACGTGCGCTCGGCCTTCCCAGCCCGGTGGGGCCAGTGGTTTCCCGATGCACTCGCCGCTTACAGTTGCGGGGGCAGTCCGGGCCTCTCACCCGGTTCCCTATTGTGCCGCCGAAGCGACACCGAAAGCCCTTTCACTCTAGCAGCACGCCGCTCTTTCACAAGGTGATTTGCGACATTCCCGCGCTCATCCCCGAAGTCGGATCGGGGGCTCAGGCCAGCCCTTCGGGCCGCAGCAGATAGGTATCCATGATCCAGCCATGCCGCTCCCGCGCCTCCGCGCGCCGCGCAACGATCCTTGGCCCCGCCTCGGCCAGCGGCCCGGCGTCGAGGATCTGCTCTTCCATCCCGAGGTAGGCGCCCCACCAGATCCGCAGCCCCTCGGCCTTCAGCCCGGTGAAACTGCATTTCCCGTCCAGCATGACCACCACGCTCTCGGCTCCTTCGGGCAAGCCGTGATCCCTGAGCCGCCGCCCGGTCGTCACCACCACCGCCCCCGCAAGCGTGTTGAACGTGATCCCGTGGGCCGCCGTCAGCGCGCTCAGCGCCGTGATCCCCGGCACTACCCGGATCTTCGGCGCGGGCTCCAGCCGCTGTGCGATCCTGAGCGTGCTGTCGTAAAGTGACGGGTCGCCCCAGACCAGCAGCGCGACAGACCCTTCGGCCCCGCCCACAGCATCAACCCAGCGCCGCGCGATCTCGTCATGCCATGCGATCACCCGCTCGCGATAAGGCAGCGCCTCGTCGCGCACCGGGTAGTCGAATTCCACCACCCGTCCCGTCGCGCCCGCATCTTCCAGAATGCGATGCCGCAACCCCGCCAGATCGTCCTTCCCCGCGCCCTTGCGTGGCACAAGCACCGTGCCCGCCTCGCGCAAGGCCCGCCGCGCCTCCAGCGTCACATGCTCCGGGTTGCCGGTGCCGATCCCGATCAGCCAGAGGTCCATCACTCCGGCTCCGCCAATGGCCCATAGAGGATCAGCGCGGGCGCCGAGCCGATTTCCCCCGACAGTCGCTCGACCAATGCGCCGATCGTCATCCGGTGCATCGCCTGCTCGGGCGTGCTGACCCCCTCGGCCAGCAGCGCGGGGGTATCTTCCGGCAGACCGCGTGCGATCAACTCGGCCGCCAGTTTCGGAAACGTCCGCTTGCCCATGAACACGACCGTGGAGGCCGTCGGGTCCGCCAACGCGTCCAGCGACAGGTCGCTCGGCAATTCGCCGGTGACGTCATGGCCGGTCACGAACTGCACCCGTCGCGCGGTCAGCCGCCGGGTCAGCGGGATACCATGGGCCGCCGCCGCCGCGATGGCCGAGGGTACACCGGGGATGATCTCGTAGGAAATGCCCGCCTCGCGCAGCGCGACCAATTCCTCTTCAAGTCGCCCGAACAGCCCGCTGTCGCCGGATTTCAGCCGCACCACGCGTCCCCCTTCCAGCGCGTAATCCACCAACAATTGCGAGACATGGCGTTGATTGGGCGAGGGGCGCCCTGCGCGCTTGCCCACGCCCACCAGGTCGGCCCCTGCCCGCGCATGGCCAAGGATCGGACCGCTCGACAGATCGTCGAACAGCACCGCATCCGCCCGCTTCAGCCGGTCCACGGCCTTGAGAGTCAGCAATTCCGGATCACCGGGGCCGGAGCCCACGAAACTCACGAATCCCGTCATCGGCGCTCTTCCGCGATCATGTGAAAGAAGGTCCCCGTCACGTTGCCCCGGATCGCCCCCGTCTCGGGCACCGGGTTGCCATCGGCATCCGCCACGTCGGCGAGCGGCGCATCGGGTTCTTCCAGAACCGTGGTGTAATGGAACTCGTGCCCGCGCAGCACCGCACCCGGTGCGAAGCCCATCGTCGGATGGTTCAGCACAGCCCGGCGATAGCCAAGGTGAAACTTCCGCTTCTCGTAGGAGGTCGAGACGCCCAGAAGCCCCGCCATCTCGTGCCGCACGCCGTCCTTGTCGGTCAGCGCCTCGCCCAGAACCATGTAGCCGCCGCACTCGCCATGAACGGGTTTGCTCTCCGCGTAGCGGCGCAGGCCGGTCAGGAAGGTGGACGCCGCCGCGATCCGGCCCGCGTGCAACTCCGGGTAGCCGCCGGGCAGCCAGATCATATCGGCCTCGGGCGGGGCCTCGTCGGCCAGCGGCGAGAACGGAAGGATCTCCGCCCCGGCGGCACGCCAGCCTTCCAGAAGGTGCGGATAGGTGAAGGAAAACGCCGCGTCGCGAGCGAGCGCGATCCGTTGCGCCGGCGGGTTCGGCAATTGGCCCGAGGGCAGCGCCCCGCCCTTCGCCGCCGCCTTGATCGCCTCCAGGTCAACATTGTCGCGCAGGAACGCCGCGTATCCCGCAATCGCGGCTTCCAGGTCCGGGTGCTCGACCGCCTGGATCAACCCAAGGTGCCGCTCCGGCAATGTCAGGTCACCGCGCCGTGGCAGGACGCCCAGAACGTTCAGACCCGCGTGATCCATCCCGCGCCGGATCAGCCGTTCGTGCCGGGGGGACGCAACGCGGTTCACGATCACCCCCGCAAAAGGCACGTCCGGCGCATAGGCCCGGAACCCCAGCGCCGTCGCCGCCGCCGATTGCGCCTGCCCGCCCGCGTCGATCACCAGCACCACCGGCCAGCCCATGCGCCGCGCCGTCTCGGCGCTCGAGCCAAATCCCGACTGCCCCTCCGTCGCCACCCCGTCATAAAGGCCCATGGAGCCTTCGGCGACGCAGATTTCCGCGCCTTCGGCCTGCGCGGCGATGCCATCGAGCAGCCCGCCATCCATCGCCCAGGTGTCGAGGTTAAAGCTCGCCCGCCCCGCGGCGGCGAGGTGGAAGGCCGGGTCGATGTAATCCGGCCCGCTCTTGAACGGCTGAACCTGTATCCCGTCATCGCGCAGCGCCCGCAGAAGCCCCAGCATCACGGTCGTCTTGCCGGTCCCCGACGCAGGCGCCGAGATCATCACGCCTCGCATCTCAGTCATCGCCATGCCGCCATTCGCTCCACGGGCTGTCCGCGCTCTGCGGGCGATAGCGCCGGTCGTAATCCGCCGCGTAAAGCCGCGACTCGGTGAAGTCACTCGCCCCGATGGCCGGCCCCACGAGGATCAGCGCGGTGCGCGCAATCCCCTCGTCGACCGACGCCTCCAGCGTTCCAAGCGTCGCGCGGATCACCCGCTCATCCGGCCAGCTTGCGCGGTAGACCACCGCCACCGGACACTCCGCCCCGTAATGCGGCACCAGTTCCTCGACCACCTTGGCAAGATTCCCGATCGACAAATGCAGCGCGAGCGTCGCCCCGGTCCGACCGAAATTGGCGAGACTCTCCCCCTCCGGCATCGAACTCGCCTTGCCCTGCGTCCGCGTCAGGATCAGCGATTGCCCCACGCCGGGCAGCGTCAATTCCTGCCCCAGTGTCGCTGCCGCCGCCGCGAAGGACGGCACGCCGGGCGTCACCGTGTAGGGGATGCGCAATTCCTCCAGCCGCCGGATCTGCTCGCCCATCGCCGACCAGACCGACAGGTCGCCCGAATGCAGCCGCGCCACGTCCTTGCCCGCGTCATGGGCGACGGCAATCGTGCCGATGATATCATCCAGCGACATCGGCGCGGTGTTCACGATCTGCGCGCCCTCCGGGCAATGGCCCAGCACCGCCTCCGGCACCAGCGACCCGGCATAAAGGCAGACCGGACAGGCCGCGATCAGGTCGCGCCCGCGCAACGTCAGAAGGTCCGGCGCGCCCGGTCCTGCCCCGATGAAATGCACCGTCATTCCGCAGACTCCGCCAGCGCACAGGTCGCGCAGCCATCGTCCGAGATCACCCGCGTCACGATCAGTCGCGCCCCCGGCCCCGCCGCCGCCAGCGCCGCCGCCTCGGCGACCGAGCCGGTGCCCCGCTCGGCCAGCGAGGTGAAGCTCTGCGTCTGCGTCTTCTGTGCCGTCAGGTCCTTTGCGGCCACCGACCGAACGCTCAACCCGGCCCCTTCCGCGAACGCACGGAACACCCCCGGCACCTTGTCCTCGACCGTCGCCGCAACCGCAGCCGCGCCCGCCTTCGCGTAGGCATCCGCCAAGCTCTCCACCGTCGCTGCCCCGCGAAATCCGAACCCTGCCACGATCATCGCACCACGCTCCACTGCACCACCGGATAGGCCGCCTTCCACCCGCGTTTCGATCCCATCGGGGCCGCGTGGGAAATCTCGACCTTCATCAACTCGCCCCCGAATTCCGCCTGCCAGCCCGCCAACAGAGCCTCCGTCTCCAACGTCACGGCGCTGATGACAACCCGCGTGCCGTCCGGGACCGCGTCCCACAGCGCTGTCCGTAGGGCGGGACTTGTCCCGCCGCCCACAAACACCGCATCCGGCATTGCCAATCCGCCCAACGCCTCCGGCGCCGCGCCCTCGATGACGTCCAACCGATTTTCCACCCCCATCGCCGCCGCATTCGCCCGGATGAGCGCACAGCGATCCGCCCGCGGCTCCACGATGCTCGCCGTGCAGCTTCCATGCGCAAGCAGCCATTCCACCGCGATGCTGCCCGACCCGCCGCCGATGTCCCACAGATGCTCACCCGCGCGCGGGGCCAGCGCCGACAGGGTCATCGCCCGCAAGGGCCGCTTCGTCATCACGCCGTCGGTTTCGAACAGATCATCCGGCAGACCCGACGCGCGCGGGATCACTGCGCCGTCCCCAGCCAGCTCCACCGCAACCGCCACCGGATGCGAGAACACGCCCTGCACGTCGTTCGCCAAAACCTCCGTCACCCGTTCCCGCGGTCCGCCCATTGCTTCGCAGACCACCATCCGGCTCTCACCGAAACCGGTTTCACTCAGCCACCGGGCGAAGCCCGAAACGGCCTCGCCATCCCGCAACGTCGCGATCACCCGCGCGCCCGGTGACAGCTCCGCCCGCACCCGCGCAAACGGGGCCGCGTGAAGCCCCACGCAAGCGACATCTTCCAAGGGCCAGCCGACCCGCGCCGCCACCAGCCCGAAGATCGACACGCCGGGCAACGCCCGCCATTCCCCCGGAAACGCCTTCGCAATCGCCCGCCCCGCGCCGAACCAGAACGGATCGCCCGAGGCCAGCACCGCCACATTCCGCCCGCGCAACCCATCCAACAACGCCAGCCCATCCGAAAACGGCACCGGCCACTCCACCGCCTCCGCCGCGTCGATCAACGCGAGGTGCCGCTTCGGCCCCATCACCACGTCCGCGCTATCCAGCGCCCCACGGCTTGCAGCCGACAGCCCCTCCGGTCCATCTTCGCCCAGACCGATGATCGTGATCCAGGGTTCAGCCATGACGACCAACCTCCTGATCCTTGGCGGCACGACCGAGGCGACCGCGCTGGCCCGTGCCGTGGCGGACGCCGGCCTCCCCGGCACCGTCAGTTTCGCAGGCCGCGTTGAGCGCCCCGTGCGCCAGCCCCTGCCCCAGCGTGTCGGCGGCTTCGGCGGGCCGGACGGCCTCGCCACCTACCTGCGCGATCACGAGATCACCCACCTGATCGATGCCACGCATCCCTTCGCCAGCCAGATGAGCCACAATGCCGTCGCCGCCGCTAAGGCCGCGAACATCCCCATGGTCGCCCTCACCCGGCCCGCGTGGCAGGCGCAATCCGGTGACGCATGGACCCATGTCCCCGACATTGCCGCCGCCGTCGAAGCCCTCGACCGGCCCGCCTGCAACGTCATGCTCGCCGTGGGCCGGATGCACCTGGCCGAGTTCGCCCCGAACCCCCAGCATCGCTATCTCTTGCGCCTTGTCGATCCGCCGAAAGCCCCGCTGCCCCTGCCGCAGACCGAGGTCATCGTCGACCGCGGCCCCTTCTCCGAAGCCTCCGACCGCGCGCTGATGGAAGCCCACCAGATCGACCTCGTCGCGTCGAAAAACGCTGGCGGAACAGGCGCTTACGCCAAGATCGCCGCCGCGCGCGCCCTGAACGTGCCGGTCCTCATGATCGACCGTCCACCGCAGCCTGAACGGCTGGAACTGGCCACCCCTGCCGATGTGCTCGACTGGGTTCATTCCACTGACCTCGGCGTGTAGACCCAATCGCCCACCACCCGCGTCAGGGACGAGCCGACCAGGACCACCGTCCGCATATCCGCCATCTCCGGCGTCGCGTCGGCCAGGCGCACGACGCGCAGCGCCTGCTCCTCGGTCGAGACCGCCCGCGCGAAGACGATCACGCGCTCCGGCTCACACGCCTCCCGCAACACCTCCAGCACCCGCGCGAAGCCCTCAGGCCGCGCCTTGGAGCGGGGATTGTAGAAGGCCATTGCGAAATCGCCTTCCGCCGCCAGCCGCAACCGTTTCTCGATCAACTCCCACGGCTTCAGGTTGTCACTCAGGTTAATCGCGCAGAAGTCGTGGCCGAGGATCGCCCCCGCCGCCGCCGATCCTGCGAACATCGCCGAAATCCCGGGCAGCACGCGGATATCGAGCGACAGCCAATCCGCCGGCCCTGCCTCCAGCGCTTCGAACACGGCGCTGGCCATCGCGAAGACCCCCGGATCGCCAGAGGACACAACGACAACCCGCTTGCCGTCCGCCGCCATCTCAAGCGCATGTACCGCGCGGTCCAACTCGACCCTGTTGTCGCTTTCATGAAGCGTCAGCCCGGGGCGTTCGGCCACCCGGCGCACGTAGGGGATATACCCCACCACGTCCGTCGCCTCGTCCAGCACGGCACGGACCTGCGGCGTGACCATGGTCTCGTCCCCCGGCCCGAGGCCCGCAATGACGACCCAGCCGCTCATGGCCTGCGCCCCTGCCCGTGCACTACGATGATCGAGAAATACGGCAGCACATCGCCGTCGAATTCCACCAGCGGACACACCGTCTGCCCCGCCATCGCCGCGTATTGCACCAGCACCGCGCGCTCGGCCTTGCCTGCCGCCTCCAGCGCCCGCCGCACCTTCGCGAGGTTGCGCCCGATCTTCATCACCACCAGCGCGTCGGCCCGCCCCATGGCGTCGGCCAGCGCGTCTTCATTAAGCGTGCCCATCACCACCGACAACACATCGTCGCCCCACGTGATCGGCGCGCCCGTCGCGGTCCACGCCGCCGACATGCCGGTGATCGCGGGCACCACCTGCACCTCGCAGCGGTCCTTCAGACGCTCATAGAGATGCATGAATGAGCCGTAGAAGAACGGATCACCCTCGCAGAGCACCACCACGTCATCACCGCCCTCGGCCAGCTTTGCCAGATGCGCCGTGACCTCAGCATAGAAGCCCGAGAGCACCTCGTTGTAACGCGGATCGTCCAGCGGGATTTCGGTCGTCACGGGGTATTCCATCGGGAATTCGACCGCGCCCTCCGGGATCATCCCCTCGACAATCCCGCGTGCCCGCCCTGCCCGACCCGCCTTGCGGAAAAAGGCCACGTGCTTGGCGTTCCGCAGCAGGCGGTCCGCCTTCACGCTCATCAGGTCGGGATCGCCGGGCCCGAGCCCGACGCCGTAGATCACCCCGCTCATTCCGCGCGGCTCGCGATGGCGTTGATCGCGGCGACGGTGATGGCCGAGCCGCCCAGACGCCCCTCGACGATCAGCGACGGCACCGGCGCGGCCTCCCACAATGCGTCCTTGCTCTCGCGCGCGCCGACGAAGCCCACCGGGCAGCCGATGATCGCGGCGGGACGCGGGCAATCGGGATCTTCCAGCATTTCCAGCAGGTGAAACAACGCCGTGGGCGCGTTGCCGATCGCCACCAAGGCACCGTCCAGCCGGTCGCGCCACAACTCCAGCGCCGCCGCCGAGCGCGTGGTGCCAAGCTCCGCCGCCAGCCCCGGCACCCGTTCGTCGCGCAGGGTGCAGATCACGTCGTTGCCGGCAGGCAGGCGTTTGCGGGTCACGCCTTCGCTCACCATGTAGGCGTCACAGAAGATCGGCGCGCCGGCCTCAAGTGCTGCGCGCGCGGCAGAGACCATGCCCTCGGACACCTTCACATGCGCCTCCAGCCCCACCATCCCGGCGGCGTGGATCATGCGAACGACCACCTGCTCGCTATCGCGGTCGAAGCGCGCCAGGTCGGCCTCCGCCCGGATCGTGGCGAAGCTCTCGTCATAGATCGCCTGCCCGTTCTTCTCGTATTCATACGGCATTGCCGCTCAGCCCCCCGCTCGTCATTCCGGCCTTATTGTCCGCGACCCCGGCGGAGGCAACCTCCGGAAGGTATAGCGCCCGGAACGGCGTGACCCGCAGTTCCGCCACACCGGAGACCAGCCCCGCGCGCAGGGTGTCCGGTGCCAGCCTGTCCCCCTCCGCCCGCAGCCATTCCGGCCCCTCGGTCCGCACCTGCCGCGCCGCGTTCGGGCGGACACCGCCACACCACTCATCCGGAACGCTGTCCACATGCTCCGCCATCCGCCCGCGCCCATCCGCGCCGATCAGCCCCGAATCCCGGAACCACCGCGCCAGCGCCAGGGCCGTGCCCACCGGGTCATCCGTAACCACACCCGTCTCAGCCCCGCTCGCCCGCACGATCACGCCGCCCTCAGCGCCCTCGATCCGGATATCCCCCGGCACGTCCGCCAGCACCCGCTCCGCGCCCATATCCACGACAAACCCGAACTTCTGCGGCAGCGCCTTGTACCCGACCTCCGCCAGAGCCTCAGCCAAGGACACAGCCACGCCCGCCGCCTCCGCATCCCGGAACGGGCTCTGCGTGATGTTCACCCGACCGCTCGGCGTCCGGTCGATCGCCGCCAGCCCCAGCGCCTCCAGCTCCGGCACCAGCGCCCCGTGCTCCGCCTCGCTCAAGCCCCGCAGCTGCAGGTTCGCCCGGTTGGTCAGCTCGATGAACCCCGCCCCGAACCGCTCCGCCAGCCCGGCCAGCCCCTCCGCCTGCACCGCCGTCAACGCGCCACCGGGCACCCGGATGCGCACCATCAACCCGTCGTCCAGCGGCATCGGCCGCAAGACGCTCGGGCACCAGCCCCAGGCCGCCCGATCCACGCTCATTCCGCAGCCTCCAGATCGGCGAGGATCGAGTTCCGCCGCGACTGCCACAGCCCCGCCGCATGCAACGCCGCAAACCGGTCGCGCATGGCGGCCAGAGCCTCCGGGTTCTCGGCCTCCAAGAACGCCGTCACAGCCTCGTCCCCCAACGTCGCCTCGTAGTACAAATCGAACAGGTGAGAGGGCACGACACCGGCCAGTTGCGCGAATGCCGCCATGTTTTCCAACGTCGCGGCAATTTCCGCCGCCCCCCGGAACCCATGCCGCTGCATCCCCGCGATCCAGCCAGGATGCGCCGCCCGCGCATGCACCACCCGCGCCACTTCCTCGGTCAGCCCCCGGGCCCTCGGGCGCTCCGGGTCCGTTACGTCCAGATGATACAAGGCCGCCTTGCCGCCGGTCACTCCCTGCGCCGCCGCGAACCCCGCCTCGTGGGTCGCGTAATCCTCGGCCAGCAGGATGTCGGTCTCCGGCAGGTCCTGCAGGTGGACGAAGGCATCCGCCCCCGCGACCCGCTCCGCGATCCCCGCGTCGTCCCGCTCCACGCTCTCGCCGTCCAGCGCCCAAGCCGACGCGGCCAGCCACGCCTCGCCCACCGCGCGCTTCGCCTCGTCCGAGTAATCGCCCAGATGCCCGCCGATCCCCACGCCGAACGCCCCCGGCGCCGGGCCGTAGACCCGCGCGGCCTCACGCCCGACGTAGGGGTTCCAATCCGCCGCCTCGTCCCGCGCGGCCAAGGTCCGCACCGCCTGCTGGAACAGCGCCGAAAGCGTCGGGAACACGTCGCGGAACAGGCCCGAGACGCGCAAGGTCACGTCGATCCGGGGCCGGTCCAGCTCGGCGATCGGCAAGACCTCGATCCCCGACACCCGCTCCGATCCCTCGTCCCACTCCGGCCGCACCCCCAGAAGTGCCAGCGCCATGGCGAATTCCTCGCCCGCCGTGCGCATCGTGGCCGACCCCCAGAGGTCCACGATCAGCCCCTTGGGGTAATCGCCCTCCTCCTGCAGATGCCGCCGGATCAACTCATCCGCGAGCTTCTCTCCCTGCGCGTAGGCCGCCCGCGACGGGACCGAGCGCGGATCGGTCGTGTAGAGGTTCCGCCCCGTCGGCAGCACGTCGAGCCGCCCGCGATAGGGCGAGCCGCTTGGCCCCGCCGCGATCCGCTTGCCCTGCAGCACATCCAGAAGGCTGGCCCGTTCCGCTGCCGCACACGCGCCCGTATCAAACGCGCCCTCGCCCGCCGTCTGACGCCCCCAGACATGCAGCCCGTCCCCGAACTGGCTGTCCTTCACGTCGCAGACGAACCGGTCAATCCGCGTGATCGCCTCGGCGCTGCAAGACGCCGCCTCAAGCCCCAGATCGGCCTCCACCCCCAGCGCCTGCGCCTCGGCGCGGATATCCTCCTGCAACCGGTCGCGGCGCTTCGGGTCCAGCCCGTCGGCGTTTGAAAATTCGTCGAGCAGAACTTCCAGACGCACCAGCCGCGTCGGCGTCTCCGAAGGCTTCATCGGCGGCGGAATATGCCCCAGCGTCACCGCCCCGATCCGCCGTTTCGCCTGCGCGGCCTCACCCGGATCGTTCACGATGAACGGGTAGATCACCGGAAGATCGCCCGTCAGCGCCTCGGGCCAGCAGGCCTCCGACAGGGCCACCGCCTTGCCCGGCAACCATTCCAGCGTGCCATGGGCCCCGATATGGATCAGCGCATCGGAATGCTGCTGCATCCACAGGTAAAACGCCACGTAACCATGGCGCGGCACCCGCGCGAGGTCGTGGTATTCGGCGTCGCGCAGCTTCGGATTGCCCCGCTCCGGTTGCAGAGCCACCCAGGCGTTCCGGCGCCGCAGGATCGGCAGCGCCAGACCCTCCTCGGACGCGTCGGAGTCTTCCTCGCAGTCGCCCCATGCAGCATGAAGATCATCTTGCAACACATCGGGAAGATGTGACAAAGCGGCCTTGTAATCCGCGAATGGCCAGACCACCCGCGCCCCGCGCAGATCGTCCGCCGTCAGCGCATCCGGCTCCCCAAGATCGTCCAGAATGGCGGAAGCCGATGCTATCGCATCGAGGCCCACCGCATGGGCAAGGTTCCATTCCCGCCCCGGATAGGTGCTCAAGACCAGCGCCACCTGCCGCTTGCCCCCGGCCAGCCGATGCCACGCCGCCACACGCCGCGCCACGGCCTCGACCCGCCCGGCATGCGCCCGGTGCGTCATCCGGGAAAACTGCAGGTGATCGTCCCGCGCCTCGGGTTCCTTGAAGCTCACCACCCCGCCAAAGACCCGCCCGTCGACCTCCGGCAGCACAACGTGCATCGCCAGATCGGCAGGCGACAGGCCCCGCTCCGCCTCGGCCCAGGCCTTTTCCGACGAGGTCGCCAAGGCCACCTGGAATACGGGCA
The DNA here is from genome assembly GCA_015689645.1 of Rhodobacterales bacterium HKCCE4037. Classification (GTDB taxonomy): domain Bacteria; phylum Pseudomonadota; class Alphaproteobacteria; order Rhodobacterales; family Rhodobacteraceae; genus Gymnodinialimonas. The sequence continues at coordinate 76,329 of WVSM01000005.1, read as the reverse complement.
CCCCGCCCACGTCCAAGGGCGACTCCCCCGACGCCCCCTTCCCGGAAAACGACGTCGCATTCACGATCGAAACCGGTTTCAGAAGCGCCACCATCCGGCGCATCCATTCCGCCGCCTCCGGCGCCTTCAGCGACGGGGCGAACAGGCCCATCACGGCGAACCCCTGCGCCCGCAGGGCGCCGAACAGCGCCTCCAGCGGCGCAAGGTCCGCCGCCACAAGGTACGAGCGATAGAAGGTCACCAGAACCAGCTTGTCAGCCCCCGCCAGCACGGGGCAGCACACGCCATCCTCCGGCGTCCAGCCGCCCACCTGCGCCACGCCCTTGGCCCCTTTCACCGGCCCGGCGTAAAGCCCCGAGGCCAGTGCCATCTGCTGCAACGCCGCCTGCGCCGCCACCGCGCCACCCGCATCACACAGATGCTGCAGCCGCCGCAGCGTGCTCACCGGAAGCGTGGAGATATCATCCAGCCGCTTGTCCGCCCGCCCATCGGCAGGCAGCACCGCCAGCGGGATGCTCTTCTCGCGGCACAGGGCTTCGATCTGCTGCAAGCCATAGGGCCAGTAGGGAACGCCCCCGATCAGCCGGATCAGGATGCCCTTCGCGCCCGAAAGCGTCTGCTCGACATAGGTATCGACCGAAAGCGGATGCTTCAGCGCCGCGATATTGGCCAACCGCAACGTCGGCAGCTTCCCCGCGCCGCGCCGCCATCCTTCCGCGAAGGCCCCGAGGTCCGAGTCCGACAGCGACAGCACCACGAGATCGGCGGGCGTCTGCGCCAGATCCTGTGGGGTCTCCGTCTCGTCTAACCCGTGGCTTTCGCGGAAGATGACGTGCATGTCATGTCACTCGGCAGCCGCCGCCTGCGGCACGAGGACCGAGCGGATCGCCTCCGCGTCCACGTCGTCATGTTCGGCGATCACCACCAAGCGACCCGCGCGGGGCCGGTCGCCCCAAGGCTGGTCATACTGGTGCCGCACCCGCGCGCCCACCGCCTGCACCAGAAGGCGCATCGGCTTGCCCGCAACGTCGGCATAGCCCTTCACCCGCAGGATGTTCTGCTCGTTTGCCAACCGCTCGATCCGCGCCACCAGCTCGGCGGGATCGGAGACCGGCGGAATGTCCACAACGATGGACTCGAAATCGTCATGCTCATGGTCGTCATGGTCATCGTGATGCGAGGGACGCGCGTCCATGTCGTCCTCCGCCGCCGCTTCCAGCCCGAGGATGACCCTCGGGTCCACGCGGCCCTCGGCCACTTCGACGACGGGCAGCGCCCGCGGCGCCTCCGCCTCGATCACCGCTTTCGCCTTCGCAACACCCTCCGGCCCCGCGAGGTCCGGCTTGGTCAGCAGCACGATATCGGCGCAGGAGATCTGGTCCTCGAACACCTCGCTGAGCGGCGTCTCATGGTCGATCGACTCATCCGCCAGCCGCTGCGCATCCACCCGCGCCACGTCCGGCGCGAACCGCCCCGCCGCCACGGCCTCCGCATCCGCCAGCGCGATCACGCCGTCCACCGTGATCTTCGAGCGGATGTCCGGCCAGTCGAACGCCTTCAGAAGCGGCTTCGGCAGCGCCAGACCGGAGGTCTCGATCAGGATATGCTCCGGCCGCGGCTCCAGCTTCATCAGCGCCTCGATCGTCGGGATGAAATCATCGGCCACGGTGCAGCAGATGCACCCGTTCGCCAGCTCCATGATGTTCTCCGCCGGGCAATCGGGAATGGCGCAGCCCTTCAGGATCTCGCCATCCACCCCCACGTCGCCGAACTCGTTGACCACCACGGCCAGCCGCTTGCCGCCGGGGTTCTGCATCAGCTGCGAGATCAGCGTCGTCTTGCCCGACCCGAGGAACCCGGTGATGATCGTCACCGGAAGTTTCGCCAAATCCGCCATGTCCTACTCTCCCAGTTTCGGCGCAGCCGGGGCCACCGGCGGTATGCGCGCAATGCAGTTTCTCTTGAAGTGGTCCGGCCGCTGCCGCCACGGGATGATGCCGTCGTTGGCCTCCCGATACAGCGCAGCGCCCTCCGTCAGCAGGTCCAGATGCGACCCTTCGTGGAGGTTTCCGTAAACATAGGTCCAGCGTGCATCGCCCCCGCGAAACGCGACCGAGCAGCCGTGATCGCAATTCTGCAGGCAATCCACCGGCGTGAGCCGCACACCCTCGGGCATGCCCTCCGCGCGCAGGCTCTCGAACAGCCGCGTGCCGGGCCGTTCGCCATCCTCGGTCACCTCTTCCCCGCGCTTGCACTTGATGCAAACCAGAAGCTCGACCGGCGCCTTATCGGTAGTCATCATTCCCCCAGCCCCGAGGCACCCCGCCCGGATCGAAAAGTTCCAACGTCGATGGCAGGTCTCCTGGCTCATGGCGCTCATCCTGTCGCCTTCCCGGGCCTCGGCCCAGTGGCATGTCGACAGGGTGCCAACCACTCACAGTTGCGGGGGCAGCCGGGGTCTTGCACCCCGTTCCCTCTTCGGCGCCAAATGGCGCACCATCGGCAAGGACACTGCTCACGCCCCGCCGCGCTTGTCAATCGCGCCGCGCAATGTCACCCCTGCGCCCGAGCCCACGGAGGATGCGATGACCGGACCACAAGACGAAAACGCCCGCCACGCGGAGAAGATGAAGAAGATCAAGGCCGCCCGCGACCGGATGATGCAGACCAAGACCGAGGAAAAGGGCCTCATCATCGTGCACACCGGCCCCGGCAAGGGCAAAAGCTCCGCCGGCTTCGGCATGGTCATGCGCGCGATCCAGCACGACATGGGCACAGCCGTGGTGCAATTCATCAAGGGCAACTGGGACACGGGCGAGAAAAGCTTCCTGCGCGAACGCTTCGCCGAGGAATGCCGCTTCTTCGTCTCCGGCGAGGGCTTCACCTGGGAAACCCAGGACCGCGAGCGTGACATCGCCGCCGCCCAAAACGGCTGGACCATCGCGAAGGAACAGATCCTCGACCCCGAAATCGGTTTCGTCCTTCTCGACGAGATCAACATCGCTTTGCGCTACGATTACCTCGACATCGACGAGGTGGTCGATTTCCTCTTGCACCAGAAGCCGCACATGACACACGTCTGCCTCACGGGCCGCAACGCCAAGCCCGAACTGATCGAGGCCGCCGACCTGGTGACCGAGATGACGCTTGTGAAACACCCGTTCCGCGACGGCGTGAAGGCGCAAAAGGGCGTGGAGTTCTGAGCCATGTTCGACGCCACGCTGCACAGCGCCACCGCCCGCCACAAGGAGGTCTACAGCTTCTACGAAAAGCTCTATACCGGCGTCGACACCCTGGCCGCGCTGTCCTTCGTGGTCGGCAGTGCGCTGTTCTTTTCCGAGGCGCTCGCAACCGAAGCCACGTGGTGCTTCCTTGTCGGCTCGCTCTTCTTCGCCGCCAAGCCCATCGCGCGCTTCGCCCGCGAATATCACCTCGCCCGCCTGCCCCTGCCCGGCGACGACACGCAGGACGACAGCGAATGAGGCCGGCCCGGTGACCCGCGCCATCATGATCCAGGGCACCGGCTCCAATGTCGGCAAGTCCATGCTGGTCGCGGGCCTCTGCCGCATCGCGAAACAGGACGGCCTCTCCGTCGCGCCGTTCAAGCCGCAGAACATGTCCAACAACGCCGCCGTCACAGCCGACGGGGGCGAAATCGGCCGCGCGCAGGCGCTTCAGGCGCTGGCCTCAGGCCTTGTCCCGCACACCGACATGAACCCGGTGCTGCTGAAGCCCGAAACCGATACCGGCGCGCAGGTCGTGGTCCAGGGCAAGCGGCTGACCACCGTGCGCGCCCGCGACTACGCGAAGCTGAAACCGCAGCTCCTGCAAGCCGTGACAGACAGCTTCAACCGCCTGAAATCACGGCACGATCTCGTCATCGTCGAAGGCGCAGGCTCCCCGGCGGAAGTCAACCTGCGCGCGGGTGACATCGCCAACATGGGTTTCGCGCGCGCCACCGACACGCCCGTGATCCTCTGCGGCGACATCGACCGGGGTGGCGTCATCGCCCAGATCGTCGGCACGCAAGCCGTCATCGACCCTGCCGACGCGGATCTCGTGAAAGGCTTCCTCGTCAACAAGTTCCGCGGTGACCCGAGCCTGTTCGACGACGGCTATGCCCTCATCCAGAGCCACACCGGCTGGCCCGGTTTCGGCGTCATCCCGTGGTTCCCCCACGCCCACCGTCTGCCCGCCGAAGACGCACTCGATATCGCCGCGCCGAACCGCGCCGAGGGCCTGCATATCGTCTGCCTGCGCCTGTCCCGCATCGCCAATTTCGACGACATGGACCCCCTCGCGCAGGAGCCTTCCGTCCGCCTGACCATGCTGAGCGCGGGCCAGCCGATCCCTGGCGACGCAGATATCGTCGTCCTCCCCGGCTCGAAATCGACGCGCGGCGACCTCGCCTTCCTGCGCGGGGAAGGCTGGGACATCGACCTCGCCGCCCATGTCCGGCGCGGCGGATATGTCCTGGGCATCTGCGGCGGCTACCAGATGCTCGGGCAAAGCATCTCCGACCCCGAGGGCATCGAAGGCCCGCCCGGCACCGATCCCGGCCTCGGCCTGCTCGACGTCGCCACGACAATGACCCCGAAGAAAACGCTCACCGAGGTCACCGCCACCCACGCGGGCACCGACCTCCCCGTCCGCGGCTACGAGATCCATATCGGCGTAACCGAAGGCCCCGACCGCGCGCGGCCCTTCGCTTACGTGAACGGCAGTCCGGAAGGCGCACACAGCCCCTCGGGCCGGATCACCGGCAGCTACCTGCACGGCCTCTTCCGCGACGACCAGTTCCGCGCGACATGGCTCGCCCAGTTCGGCGCAACCGGCACCATGACCTACGACACCACGGTCGAAACCACCCTCGACGCCCTCGCCGACCATCTTCGCCAACACGTCGACACCAAGGCCCTCTTCGCCACGGCCCGCTGACGCGCCGCGGCCCCTGTCTTCATCTTGCCAGAAAAACCTCCGGGGGAGTCCGCAAGGACGGGGGCAGCGCCCCCAAAAGGGGTGGGCGGGCGGGCCCGCACACCCCTAAACACTCACAACGGTTCGATCAGCTCCGCCCCGCTCGCCCGGTTCGAATTCACCGCCCGATCCACGCGCCAGCGCTGGTAGAACCCTTCCGGCGCAGGCCGCATCAGGGGCGCGGCCTTCTCACCGTCCTCCCCAAGCCATGTCGCCCAATCCTCCTCCATCACGACAACCGGCTCGCGGTGATGGGTCTCCGACATCCAGTCGCTCGCCCCGGTGGTCACGATGGCGCAGGTGGAAACCGGGTCTTCCTTGCCCCAGACCTGCCAGATTCCGGCGAAGACCATCGGCTCGCCAGAGGGGCGTGAGAAATACCACGGCAGGCGGTTGTCGTCGGAATCCTTGGTCCATTCGTAGAAGCCGGTCGCCGGGACCAGGCAGCGCCGCTCGCGAACAGCACCCTTGAAGGCCGGCTTCTCGGCGATCGTCTCGGCGCGCGCATTGATCAGGAGTGGGCCGCCATTCATCGCCTTGTACCAATGGGGCAGGAACCCCCAGCGCATCGGGCGATAGCTGCGCCGCTCCCCGCCCGAGACGATGACGCCCACGTCCGTCGTCGGGCACACGTTGTAACGCGGCACCTCGGGCAGGTCGTTCGACGGCGCGGCATCGAACAGCTGCGCCATGGCGTCACTGGGATGGGTCATCGTCATGCGGCCACACATGCCCGCATGTTAGGACGCCTTCGACAGGCTGGAAACACCCTTGAAACGCAAAAGGCCGGGCATTCCCCCGGCCTTCCCGTCGTGACTGGTCGTGTCGGGCGCGCTTCAGCGCCCGTAAACCGCCTGGCGCGCGATTTTCGCCGCGTCACCGGGGTAGAGGCCGAGGTCTTCGACACCCTGTTCCACCGACAAAGCCGAGAGTTCGGCGACGGTGCGGTTGTAGGCGGCGCGCTTCTGCGCGGCGGTGCGGATCGTGCTGAGGATCGAGGCCATGATGCAATTCCTTCTTGGCTCGTGTGTCTCTTGTCTCCCTCTGCCGCCAATATGTGAGCGCTAACGAAATCCACCACCCGGAGTTTTTCGAAACCCGCGTTGCAGGCATTGCATGGCGCGCGCCCGGACATGAAAAAACCGACCCGGGCTGCACCCGGATCGGTCCATTCGCACGAAAATCAGGCGCTCAGAAAATCATTCCGCCTGGGTGATGCGCCCGTCGGTGTAAGGCGCATAGGGCGAGTTCTCGCCGATATAGGTCGCCACAACCTCTTCGAGGCCGGGGCCGAAGTCATAGGCGTTCTCTGCATCGACGAAGCTGGCATACCCGTCGCCGCCGCCGCGCATGTAGTTGTTCGACACCACGCCGTAGGTCGCCTCCAGATCGATCGGCTCGCCACCGATCATGACGTTGGAAATCCGGCTCCCCGGCTCCTGGCTCAGGTCGAAGGTGTAGGACATGCCCGAGACCTGCGGGAAGCGGCCCGCGCCCTCTTCCACCTGGCTCACGCCGTTCTCCAGCGCCTCGATGATGCCCGCGCCGGTCAGCTGGAAGGTCGCCAGCGTGTTCTGGAACGGCAGCACCGAGAAGACCTCGCCCATGGTGATCTCGCCCGCGTCGATGGTGGCCCGCAGACCGCCGCCGTTCTGGATCGCCACGTCGATGCCCTGCTCGGCCACGCGCGCCAGCATGGCGTCGGCCACGAGGTTGCCCATGGCGCATTCCATCGCCCGGCAGACCTCGCGCGAGCCTTCGATGACATCGGTGCTTTCACCGATCACCTCGCCCATGGCCTCCTCGATCGGCCCGGCCAGCTCGGCCACCCGCGCCGCGATCTCCGCATCGGGTTCCACCGAGGCGTCCAGCAGCATCGTGTCACCGCTGGCGTAGACGACATTGCCGTCGTCGTCGAAGGTCACTTCCAGGTGCCCGAGGTATTTCGAATAGGCGTAGGCCTGGACGATCGGCACGAAATCCCCGTCAGGGTTCGATGCCATCGTCGGATAGGCGCCCGCGCGGTCCGGGTCGGAGGACGACAGGTAGGTGTGCGAATGGCCGCCCACGATCACGTCGATCCCCGTCACCGCTTCGGCAATGGCGATATCCATCGGCAGGCCCACGTGGGTCAGCGCGATGATGATGTTCACGCCCTGCTCCGTCAGCGCATCGACATCGGCCTGCAGCGCGTCGATCTCGTCCTGGAAGATGATCGACGGCCCGGGGCTGGAGGTCTCGGCGGTATCCGTCGCCAGCGCGCTGACGATGCCGACCTGCACGCCGTTCACGTCGAGAACCACGTGATCGGGCACCATCTCCTCGGACAGCACGTTCGACTGGCTCAGGTCGAGGTTGCCGGAAATCACCGGGAAGCTCACCATGTCAAGGAACCGCGCAAGGTTCTCGGGCCCATCGTCGAACTCGTGGTTGCCCACGGCCATCACGTCGAAGCCGATGGCTTCCATGAATTCCGCTTCCACGTCGCCCTTGTAGGTCGTGTACATCAGCGAGCCCTGGAACTGGTCGCCGGCATCGAGCACCAGAACGTTCTCGCCAGCCGCTTCCAGCTCACCACGCAGCGTGTTGATGGCCGTCGCCACCCGCGCCACGCCGCCGAAACATTCGCCCGCCGCGTCGTCCTCGGCCGAACAGGTCGAGTCGAAGGCGTTGATCGGCTGGATCCGGCTGTGCAGGTCGTTGATGTGCAGAAGGTGCAGCGTCGTTTCTGCGGCCGCAGGTGCGGCAACACCCAGCCCCGCCAGAATCGCGGTGGATCCCAAAATGCGTGCGATCATTGAAAATCTCCCGAAGTTTTTTGTTGGACTGTCGCCAGCTTGGCGTTCCGCTTGCGGCAAGTAAAGCGCCCACGTCACAGGCCCGTGACACTTGACGTCACGGGAGGGGCGGGCCAAACGCGCCCCCATGCGCATCTACAAGATCCTCCGGGCCTCCGAATGGGCCGAATTGCAGGCGAAGGGCGAGATCCCCGGCGCGCCCATCGACGTGAGCGATGGCTTCGTGCATTTCTCCACCGCCGACCAGGCGCAGGAGACGGCGGCAAAGCATTTCGCGGGCGAAACCGGCTTGATCCTCGCAGCCCTTGAGGCCGACGATCTGGGCGATGCCCTGAAATGGGAGGTCTCGCGCGGCGGGGCCGAATTTCCCCATCTCTACGCGCCCCTGCGCATGTCCGACGTGATCTGGCACGCCGGCCTGCCGCTCGAAGATGGCACCCATGTCTTCCCCGAATCCGTCGCGGGCCACGTCGACCCGACCCGCGCGCAATTCGACACCTTCAAGGCGCTCGACCGCGACCAGCCCATCGAAATGCTGAACCTCGTGCGCCTGCGCGAAAGGGCCGCCTATGCCTCCGACCATCCGCTCGCCGGGGACGGCCTCAGCGGAGCCGAGGCATACGCCAATTACGGCCGTGACACCCAGCCGATTCTCGAACGGCTTGGCGGCCTGATCGTCTGGCGCGGGCGGTTCCAGGGCACGCTCATCGGCCCCGCGGACGAGCAGTGGGACCTGTGCTTTGTCGCCCGCTACCCCACGGCCCACGCCTTCCTCGAAATGGTCACCGACCCCGACTACCGCGAGGCGGCGAAGCACCGGCAGGCCGCCGTCCTGACCTCGCGCCTGATCCGCACGGCACCCTCCAAGGGCGGGGCCAGTTTCGGATGAGTGTCCTTGAACAGACCGGGCTGAAGCTCCTGCGCTCCATCGACCCCGAGCGCGCGCATCGCATGGCGCTGACGGCCCTGAAACTGGGCCTCGGCCCGCTCGAAGGCCCCTACTCCACCCCGCGCCTCGCAACCTCGATCACCGGTCTCGACCTGCCCAACCCCATCGGCCTCGCCGCCGGGTTCGACAAGAACGCCGAAGTCGCTGGCCCGCTGCAGCGCGCGGGCTTCGGTTTCATCGAAGTTGGCGCCGCCACGCCGCGCCCGCAGCCCGGCAACCCGAAACCGCGCCTGTTCCGCCTGTCCGAAGACCGCGCCGCCATCAACCGGTTCGGCTTCAACAACGACGGGGCGGAGGCCATTGCCGCACGTCTCGCGAAGACGCCGCGCGAAATTCCCATCGGCATCAACCTCGGGGCCAACAAGGACAGTGCCGACCGGCTGGAAGATTTCGCCTCCGTCTATCGCACCTTCGCGCGTCACATCGACTTCGCCACGATCAACGTCTCCTCGCCCAATACCGAGAAGCTGCGTGATCTGCAGGGCAAGGACGCCCTTTTCGCGATCATCGAAAAGATCGACGCGGTCCGTCTCGTGCAGGCCGAACCCGTGGCCCTGTTCCTCAAGATCGCGCCCGACCTGACGGAGAAGGATCTGGACGATATCGCCGAGGTCGTGACGCGCCCGAATATTGGCCTCAACGCCGTCATCGCCAGCAACACCACGCTCGACCGTGACGGCCTGCGCAGCGCCCATGCCTCCGAAAAGGGCGGCCTGTCCGGCCAACCCCTGTTCGAGAAATCGACCCGCGTGCTGGCACGGCTTCATGCGCTGACGCAGGGCAAGATTCCCCTGATCGGCGTCGGCGGTGTCGGCTCGGCGGACCAGGCCTATGCCAAGATCCGCGCCGGGGCCTCGGCGGTGCAACTTTATACCGCGCTCGTCTACGGCGGCCTGTCGCTGGTGACGGACATCGCCAAGGGCCTCGACGCCCTCCTCGAACGCGACGGCTACGCCAATGTCGCCCAAGCCGTCGGAACCGGAGTATCGGAATGGACCTGACCCTGTGGCACAATCCGCGCTGCTCGAAATCGCGGCAGGCGCTGGCGCTTCTGGAAGACGGCGGCCACGCACCCTCGGTGCGGCTCTATCTGACCAACCCGCCCAGCGAGGATGAAATCCGCGCGGTTCTGGACAAACTCGGCATCGAACCGCGCGCGCTCATGCGGACGGGCGAGAAGATCTACCGCGACCTGGAATTGAAGGACGCCGACGACCCGGCCCTGGTCTGCGCGATGGCAACCCACCCGATCCTGATCGAACGGCCCGTGCTTCTGACCGGCGACCGCGCCGTCATCGGACGCCCGCCGGAGCAGGTGCTGACGCTGGTCTGAGAATGCCGAAAACGCCGAAAACGCCGAAAACGCCAAAGCCTGCGTCAACCGTCGGGTTAACAGCAGGTTAACAAGAACCGCATTTCTGTTTTTTCTCAATTCCTTAGCCCGTTTGTGCAAGCTTGCACACACGGCCCTAAGCCGCCTGCCGCTCCAGCTCCGGGTATCGCGTACCCAGCGTCACGCCCCGCGCCGCGAAGCTGATAAGCAGCGCCATCCAGACCCCGTGGTTCTCGAAGCTCGGGACCAGCACCAGAACGGCCAGCAGGTAGATGATCGCGCTCAGGATCATCATGTTCCGCATGTCCCGCCCCCGCGCCGCCCCGATGAAGATGCCGTCCAGCATCCACGCCGCGCAGCCCGCGATCGGCGCGGCCACCATCCACGGCAGGTAAACCCGCCCCGCCGCCTGAACCTCCGCATCCTTGGCAAGGATGTCGATGAACATCGGCCCGAGCACGAGGAACAGCACAGCCAGCGCCAAGCAGGTTCCCAAGCCCCAGATGGAGGTGAGGATCGCGGAGCGCCGCACCCGCCCCGGATCATGCCGACCGTAGGCCCGCGCAATCAGCGTCTCGGCGGCAAAGGCGAACCCGTCCATCGCGTGCGCGGTGAGATACATGAACTGGATCAGCACCTCGTTCGCCGCCAGCGTCACGTCCCCGAACTGCGCGCCGAGGAAGGTGAAGGAGGTGAAAATCGCCATCAAAAGCGCCGAGCGGATGAAGATATCCACGTTCAGCAGCGCCATCTTCAGCATCCGCGCCCGGTCGAAAACACGGCTCCAGTCCCGCCAATCCGGCCGCGCGAAGGCGTTGCGACAATACCAAAGCCCCAACCCCGCGCCAACGACCTCCGCCAGCGCGGTCGACAGCGCCACGCCGGACACGCCCCAGCCGAAGCCGAGCACGAACAGGAAGTTGAGGCTGATGTTCAGCCCGTTCATGAGAAGCTGGATCCAGAACACCGCCCCCGTCCGCTCCTGCGCGATCAACCAGCCGGTCAGCGCGTAGACGGAAATCGCGAAGGGCGCGGTCCAGATGCGGATGAACAGGTACTGCCGCGCCAGCGCCTCGACCTCGTCGCTCGTCGGATCCCACGAGAACGCGGCCCAGACGATCACCGGATAAAGCGCGATCAGCAGCAGGCCGCCCGCCAGCGCGATCATCAGCGCGCGGGTCAGGATGGCCGAGACCTCCGCCATGTCCCCTGCCCCTTCCGCCTGCCCCACGAGGCCGACGGTGCCCATGCGCAGGAAGCCGAAGACCCAGAAAACGGAGGTCAGGATGATCGCGCCGATACCGACAGCGCCGATCGGCGCGGCCTCCCCCATCTGGCCCACGACGCCCACGTCGACGATCCCCAGAAGCGGCACGGTCGCGTTCGACAGCACGATGGGTCCGGCGATCCGCAGCACCCGCCGGTGCGTCAGGGGTTTCGGAGGGGTGCTGGCGTCGGCTGGCACGTCCATTCGGTCAGCTTCGGTCGGGCATCAGGAAATGCCCGGTGGCCTGCGCGAAGAGCCGTTCGCGGTTGTCCTGCCAGGCCTCCACATGGACGGATGCATAGCGCCGCCCCGAGCGGTTGACCCGCGCGCGTGCGTAGGCATCGCGCGGCAGGCCGGAGCGCAGGTAATCCACTGTGAAGTCGATGGTCTTGGGCAGGCGCGGCAGGGTCTCGGGCGTCAGGCTGTCGGCATTCAGCCGACCGCTCTCGATCTCATCCCAGAGGATCGCGAAGGACAGTTCCATGATCGCCGACACTTCCAGGAACGAGGCCGTGGCCCCGCCGTGCAGCGCAGGCAGGAACGGGTTGCCGATCAGCTTGTCGTCGTAGTTCAGGACTGCCGTCAGCTCATCCCCGCGCCGGTCGAAACCGACCCCGAGCGTGCGGATGTAGGGCACGCCCTCCACCAGCGCGGCCAGCGCCTTGTCGCGGCGGGATTTGATGACATCGACGGGCTCAGGCGCGTTTCTCATGCCCCGCCCTCCGCCCGCATCACGGTGAAGGCCCCCGTGGCCGAGGCCACGGGGCGTGTGTCATCGGCATCGAAGGCCTCGGCCCGCACGAAGGCGACCGAGCGCGTGATGTGGTAGCATTCCGCCCGCGCGACGATCGTCTCGCCAGGCGTTGCGGGGCGCATGTAGTCGATCCGCAGGTCGAGCGTCGCGGTGCCGGCCGGCCCCTCGGACCGGCTCATGACCGCCGCTCCGCCGCAGGTGTCCATCAGGGCCGAAACGGCGCCGCCGTGGATCACCCCCGTGCGCGGGTCGCCCACGAGCGCGTCGTCATACGGCATCGAGATGACGGCCACGCCGTCACCAATTTCGTCGAGGCTCATCTTCAGCGCGCCCGAGAACGGGATCGCCTCGATGAATTGCCGGGCGATGCGCGCCTTGTCTTCGGCCAGCTTGGCGGCATCGCCATTGGGTTGGGTGTCATCCATCACACGTCTTTCGCTTTGCCCCCGGATCATGCGGGGACGCGCGCCGGGCGCAAGGGCGAAGTGCCTTAACAAAGCGCATCCGACACGCCATACTGCGCAGCGGGGAGACAAGAGACATCACGCCATGACCGACGACCGCCTTGATTTCAAAGCGATGTGCGAGAAATTCGACGTGACGCCGCGAACGTTGCGTCATTACGAATATATCGAGCTTCTGGCGCCCGAACGCGAAGGGCGCGCGCGGTTCTACGGCCCCCGCGAGGTGGCGCGCATGACCCTGATCCTGCGCGGACGGCGGTTCGGCTTCAGCCTGGAGGAGATCCGGCAATGGCTGGAGATCTACGACAAGGGCGAAGGCTGGGAAGCGCAGAAGGAAATCTGGATCGAATATGCCGACAGGCAGCTCGACGAATTGCGCGCGCGGCGGGCCGAACTGGACGAGGTGATCGCCGAGTTGAAGGCATTGCGCGACGAGACGGCATCGAACCTCTGAGGTTCCTCCACCCCTGAAAACCGAACCTGTTGACCTTCGGAAATTGCGCATGACGTAGCGTCATTTTGCGTGACCTGTCGTCAACGCTGGAATGACGCAACGTCTCGTTTACGTAAGCGTCATCTACGCTTGTAAGCTGGGGCAACGACTCGCAATTGGGGCCTCAGAAACGGAATGTTCGATTTATCCGGAACCGGTACCATGACCCATGACACGATGACGATCCGTCAGATGTGTGACGCATTCGACGTGACCCCGCGCACCCTGCGATTCTACGAATCCAAGGAACTGCTTTTCCCGATCCGCGACGGCCAGCGCCGCCTGTTCACCCGCCGTGACCGGGCGCGCCTGAAACTGATCCTGCGCGGCAAGCGCTTTGGCTTCAGCCTCGAGGAAATCCGTCAGCTTCTTGACCTCTATTACGTCGATGACAGCCAGCAGACGCAGCTCAACCAGACGCTCGCCATCGCGCGGGAACGGCTGGCCGACATGGAGCGGCAGCGGGCCGAGCTGGACGAAGCCATCGACGAATTGCGCAACCAGATGAACCTCGTCGGCGAAATGCTGTCGAGCAGCAAACCCGCCGCCTGAGCGGCCAGAGAACACCCTTCGGGAGGACAGACACCATGCCGAGCTATACCGCCCCAACGAAAGACATGCAGTTCATCCTGCACGATGTCCTGAAGATCGAGGCCGAGGATATCCCCGGCTACGGCGATCTGGACCGGGATTTCACCACCGCGATCCTCGGTGAAGCGGGCAAGATCAGCGCCGAAGTGCTGGCGCCGCTCAACGTCGTCGGCGACACGCAGGGCTGCCGGATGGAGAACGGTGTGGTCTACACGCCCGATGGCTTCAAGGAGGCCTTCGACCAGATGTCCGAAGGCGGCTGGCCTGGCATCGACATGCCCGAGCAATACGGCGGCATGGGCCTGCCCTACGTAATGAACACGGCTGTGGGGGAGATGTTCTCGTCCGCGAACCAGGCGTTCACGATGTACCAGGGCCTGACGCACGGCGCGGCCTCGGCGATCCTTGCCCATGGCACCGACGCGCAGAAGGACACCTACCTGCCGAAGATGGTGTCCTGCGAGTGGACCGGCACCATGAACCTGACCGAGCCCCATTGCGGCACCGACCTGGGCCTGATGCGCACCAAGGCGGAACCGCAGGACGACGGCAGCTACAAGATCACCGGCCAGAAGATCTTCATCTCCGCCGGCGAACACGACATGGCCGACAACATCATCCACCTCGTGCTGGCAAAGATCACCGGCGCGCCGGAGGGCATCAAGGGCGTGTCGCTGTTCATCGTGCCGAAGTTCATGGTGAACGAGGACGGCTCGCTGGGGCAGCGCAATGGCGTGGCCTGCGGCAAGATCGAAGAGAAGATGGGCATCCACGGCAATTCCACCTGCGTGATGAATTACGACGGGGCGACCGGCTTCCTGCTCGGCGAAGAGCACAAGGGCATGCGCGCGATGTTCACGATGATGAACGAGGCCCGTCTGGGCGTCGGCATGCAAGGCCTCGCGCAGGCCGAGGTGGCGTTCCAGAACGCGCTGGAATACGCCAAGGACCGCTTGCAGGGCCGTGACGTGACCGGCGTGAAGAATCCCGACGGTCCGGCCGATCCGCTGATCGTGCACCCCGACATCCGCCGCAACCTGATGGAGCAGAAGAGCTTCGCCGAGGGTGGACGTGCCTTCCTTCTGTGGGGCTCGACCCTGATCGACCGCGCACACCGCAATGGCGACAAGGATGCCGATGGCCTCGTTTCGCTTCTGACCCCCGTCATCAAGGGGTTCCTCACCGACAAGGGCTACGACATGACCGTGCAGGCGCAGCAGGTCTACGGCGGGCACGGCTACATCGAGGAATGGGGCATGTCGCAGTTCACCCGCGACGCCCGGATCGCGATGATCTACGAAGGCGCGAACGGCGTTCAGGCGCTCGACCTGGTGGGCCGCAAGCTGACGCAGGACGGCGGCAAGCACGTCATGGCGTTCTTCGACCTGGTCAAGGGATTCATCAAGGAGAATTCCGAGGTCGAAGGAATGGGCGAGTTCGTTGAGCCGCTCAAGCGCGCCTCGAAAGACCTTCAGGCGGCAGGGATGTATTTCATGCAGGAAGGCATGAAGAACCCGAACAACGCGCTGTCGGGGTCGTATGATTTCATGCATCTCTTCGGCCATGTCTGCCTTG
Organism: Rhodobacterales bacterium HKCCE4037; assembly: GCA_015689645.1. GTDB lineage: Bacteria > Pseudomonadota > Alphaproteobacteria > Rhodobacterales > Rhodobacteraceae > Gymnodinialimonas. Next base: position 61,128 of record WVSM01000005.1, on the reverse strand, counting down.
GCCTGATGTGGTCGATGATGGCGAAAGCCTCGTTGGAAGCTCTGGCGGCGGGCACGTCCGACCCGGACTTCCACAACACCAAGCTGGCGACGGGCCGGTTCTACATGGCCCGCTCCCTGCCGATGACCGCCACGCACCTGGCGCGCATCCAGTCCGGGGCCGAGCCGGTGATGGCACTGGACGCGGCCAACTTCTGAGGCGAAAGTCAGCGGCGCGGGGTCCAATCGGTCCCGCGCCGTTTCTCGTTGGAGGGAGAAAGCGATGCCCGACGCCGCAAGCAGGATTGGGCCGGCCCGCGCAGGCCCGGACCGTCGCTTCGGTGCACTGGCGCGCCGGACCAACGGGTCCCGGTGGTCGTTCGTCTCGGCCCGCCGCTTGTCCTTCGCCCTCGCCGTCTGTCTTGCCGCGACGGGTCCGGCCACGGCACAGACCGCGCGGGAATTGGCTAGCGTGCGCGTGGCGATCGAACAATTCAACGCGGCGTTCGAGACCGGCGACTATGCCGTCATGTTGTCCGCGATGCCACCGCGCGTGCTGGAACGGATCGCGTCCCGCGCCGGCATGTCGCCGGAGGCCTTGCTGATGCAACTCGAAGGACAGATGGCGGCGCTGATGTCCCAAGTGACGATCGAGGATTTCACCATGGACGTGGCCGACGCGACGTGGGGGGAAACCACGACCGGTCTGACCTACGCACTGGTGCCCACGGAAACCATCCTGAGGCAGGCAGGCGCAGGACGGATGCGTTCGGAAACGACCACGCTGGCGTTGCAGGAGGCCGACGAGTGGTATCTGGTGCGCATCGACAACGCTCAGCAGATCACCATGCTGCGCGACGCCTATCCGGAATTCGGGGACGTCACCTTCCCTTCCGGACGAACGGAGATCCTCGACTGATGCCCAAACGCCTGCGCCTGACCCGCCGCCCGAACATCGCCATGTCCGAGGATGGTTACCGCAAGCTGCGCAGCCTCGCGTCGGACGCGGGACTGGACGAGGGAGAATTCCTGAGCTTCCTGTTCGAACACTGGGGCAGCGTCATCAACGAGGAGAAATTCACTGCCCGCCTGCGCCTGTTCAATTCCGAGATCGACGCACGCAAGCGGTAGGGCAAAGGGCTCTTCCGTGAAACGAACAACCGGATTCCGGAAGCCGGAGGTCGGCGCCGCGTTCGCCGTCTGCCCCAGGGTCCAAATGAGGGAAAACGGAAAACACGACGCCTAAGGTTTGGGGTCGCCAGCTCTGCTACTGACGCCGCACGGAGATCAATACTTCGTTAACCTTAACAAATGGTTACCAAAGGCCGGTCATATGGTCGAAAAAAGGTGAGGAAGATGGCGAATACACTTTATTGCTTCGGCGAGTCCGGGAATGCCTACAAGGCCGCTCTGGCGCTGGAACTGGCCGGGGTCGACTGGACCCCGCGCTTTGTGGATTTCTTCAAGGGGGAGGCCCGCAGCCCCGAGTTCCGCGCCGTCAACCCGATGGGCGAGGTTCCTGTGCTCGATGCCGATGGCCGTATCCTCACGCAATCGGGCGTGATCCAGAAATGGGTGATGGACACCACCGGCAAGCTGGCGGGCGACGACCCTTACGAGGTTCTGCGCTGGACGATCTTCGACAACCAGAAGGTCTCGGGCATGGCCGGACCGCTGCGGTTCATGATGAACTTCCTGCCAGAGGACAAACGCAACGCTGACGTGAACGCCTTCATGGCCGGTCGCCTGAAGGCCGCGTTGCAGGTCCTGGAGGCCGAACTTTCCACCCGCGATTGGCTGGCCAGTGATAGCCTGACCTGCGCCGACATCTCCTGCGCGGGCTACCTGTTCTACGACGAGCCCTTCACCTTCACCCGCGCCGACTGGCCCGCCATCGACGCCTGGCTGACCCGCATCAGCGAAACACCGGGCTGGAAGCATCCCTATGACCTGATGCAACGGGCGTTCGGGTAGTAAGCCTCGCGGCAACCGTTCAATGCCCCGGAAGTTGACGTAACCCCGCCAGAACGTCACGTCACGCCGCCCGGGAACGCTTGCGTCGCGGGCCCCGAAACCCCCATGTCTATTCCCAACACCGCGCGCGCCGCGGCGATGATGAACGGAGGACATCCATGACCGACGCCTATATCTACGACGCCATCCGCACCCCGCGTGGCAAGGGCCGCAAGGACGGCGCGCTGCACGAGGTCACCTCGGCCCGCCTGTCGGCCTTCACGCTGAACACGCTGAAGGAGCGGAACAACCTGAGCGGTCATGCCGTGGAGGACGTGATCTGGGGCAACGTCACGCAGGTCATGGAACAGGGTGGCTGCCTTGCCCGCGCCGCCGTGCTGGCGAGCGATCTCGACGAGTCCATCCCCGGCCTCGCCATCAACCGTTTCTGCGCCTCGGGGCTCGAGGCCGTGAACCTCGCCGCCAACCAGGTGAAGGGCGGTGCCGGTGACGGTTATATCGCCGGCGGGGTCGAGATGATGGGCCGCGTCGCCATGGGTTCGGACGGGGCCGCCATGGCCGTCGACCCGCAGCTTGCCATGGACAGTTATTTCGTGCCGCAGGGCATCTCGGCCGATATCATCGCCACCGAATACGGGTTCAACCGTGACGAGGCCGACCAATACGCCGTCGAAAGCCAACGCCGCGCCAAGGCCGCGTGGGATGACAACCGCTTCGGCAAGTCGGTCATCACCGTGAAGGACCAGAACGGCCTGACGATCCTCGACCGCGACGAATACATGCGGCCCGAGACGGACATGCAGTCGCTCGGGAGCCTGAAGCCTGCCTTCAAGGAGATGGGCGAGGTCATGCCCGGCTTCGATACCATCGCGCTGATGAAATATCCGCATCTGGAGGCGATCAATCACATCCACCACGCGGGCAATTCCTCGGGCATCGTGGACGGCGCCGCAGCCGTGCTGGTCGGCTCGAAGGAATTCGGCGAGAAATGGGGCCTGAAGCCCCGCGCCCGTATCCGCGCCAATACCAAGATCGGCACCGACCCCACGATCAACCTGACCGGCCCCGTGCCCGTGACCGAGAAGATCCTTCGCGAGACCGGCATGGAAATCGGTGACATCGACCTGTTCGAGGTCAACGAGGCCTTCGCCTCGGTCGTGTTGCGCTTCATGCAGGCCTTCGATGTGGACCATGACAAGGTCAACGTGAACGGCGGGGCCATCGCCATGGGGCACCCGCTTGGGGCCACCGGCGCGATGATCCTCGGCACGCTGCTCGACGAGATGGAGCGGGCCGACAAGGAAACCGGTCTTGCCACCCTCTGCGTCGCGGCGGGCATGGGCTCGGCCACGATCCTCGAACGCGTCTGATATCCGGAGGGGCTGGCCGGGCGGTCAATCGCCGCCAGCCCCCCGCCGACATTTTCCGAGGCCCTAAACCGGCCTCTGCCCAAGAAGGGAGCCACACAATGACCGATTTCACGATGGAAGTGCATGACGACGGCGTCGCAGTCGTGACCTGGGACGTCCCCGGCAAGTCGATGAACGTCCTCAACCGCGAAGCCTTCTCGACCTGCGAAGACCTGATCGACGAAGCGCTGTCGCGCGATGACGTCAAAGGGATCGTCATCACCTCCGGCAAGGACACCTTCGCTGGCGGCATGGACCTCAACACGCTCGCCAGTATCCGCGAGGAAAGCGGCGATGACGCGGCGCAGGGCCTGTTCGATTTCATCATGAACGGTCATCGCATTCTGCGGAAGATCGAGCGTGCGGGGATGGAGCCGAAGACCAACAAGGGCGGCAAGCCGATCGCCTGCGCCCTGCCCGGCACCTGCGCGGGTATCGGGACGGAGATCGCGCTGGCCTGCCATCACCGCATCATGGCGGACAATCCGAAGGCCAAGATCGGACTGCCGGAAATCCTCGTGGGCCTGTTCCCCGGCGCGGGCGGCACGACGCGCTATTCCCGCATGGTCGGCGCAATGGCCGCCGCCCCCGTCCTGCTGGAAGGCAAGATGCTGGCCCCGAAGCAGGCCAAGTCGGCGTCGCTGATCGACGAGGTGGTTCCGGCGGATGAGCTGCTGGCGAAAGCGAAGGAATGGGTCCTGAACGCAGGGCCGAACGACATCGTCAAGCCGTGGGACACCAAGGGCTACAAGATGCCCGGCGGTGCGCCGTATCACCCGGCAGGTTTCATGACCTTCGTCGGCGCCAACGCGATGATCCACGGTAAGACCAAGGGCGTCTACCCGGCGGCCAAGGCGCTGCTGTCGGCCGTCTACGAAGGCGCGCTGGTCGATTTCGACACCGCGCTCCGCATCGAGGCGCGTTATTTTACGCAAGTCCTGATGAACCCGTCCTCCTCGGCCATGATCCGGTCGCTGTTCCTCAACAAGGAAGCGCTGGAGAAGGGGGCGAACCGCCCCGACGTGCCGGATCAGAAGGTGCAGAAGGTGGGCATCCTCGGCGCCGGCATGATGGGCGCGGGCATCGCCTATGTCTCGGCCAATGCCGGGATCGAGGTTGTCCTGATCGACGCCGCACAGGAAAGCGCCGACAAGGGCAAGGCCTATTCGGAAGGCCTGCTCGACAAGGGCATGAAGCGCGGGAAGGTCACCGAGGAGAAGAAGGCGCAGGTGCTGGATCGCATCACGGCCACGACCGATTACGACGCGCTCGAGGGCTGCGATCTGATCGTCGAGGCCGTCTTCGAGGACCCGAAGGTCAAGGCCGAGGTGACAGGCAAGGCCGAGGCGGTGATGAACCAGGACGGTATTTTCGCCACCAACACCTCCACCCTGCCGATCACCATGCTCGCCAAGGCGTCCTCGCGGCCCGAGCAGTTCATCGGCATCCACTTCTTCTCGCCCGTCGACAAGATGCTGCTGGTGGAGATCATCAAGGGCAAGGAGACGGGTGACATCGCCGTCGCCAAGGCGCTCGATTTCGTCCGACAGATCCGCAAAACGCCGATCGTGGTGAACGACGAACGCTTCTTCTACGCCAACCGCTGCATCCTGCCCTACGTCAACGAAGGCGTTCGGATGGTGCAGGAAGGCGTGGAACCGGCGCTGATCGAGAATGCCGCGAAGCTGGTGGGTATGCCGCTCGGTCCGCTGCAGCTGACCGACGAGACCTCCATCGACCTGGGTGCGAAGATCGCGCGGGCCACGAAGGCCGGTGATCCGGATTACGACGACACCACGGACGAGCTGATCTTCTGGATGGAATCCGAAGGTCGCCTGGGCCGCAAGGCCAACGCGGGCTTCTACAGCTATGACGAGAACGGCAAGCGCACGGGCATCTGGGAAGGGATCGAGGCACGCTACGCCTCCAACGATCCGCAGCCGGAGTTGATCGAGGTGCAGCACCGCCTGCTCTTCGCACAGGTGCTGGAAGCTGTCCGCGCGCTGGAAGCGGGCGTCCTGATGGACATCCGCGAAGGCGACGTGGGCGCCATCCTCGGCTGGGGCTTCGCGCCCTGGTCCGGTGGCCCCTTCGGCTGGCTCGACATCCTCGGGACGGCCTACGCCGCAGAGCGTTGCGACGAGCTGACCGCCAAGTACGGCGAGCGCTTCGCCTGTCCGCCGCTCCTGCGCGAGATGGCCGAGAAGGGCCAGAGCTTCTACGGACGCTTCGGCACCGGCGTGGACAGCAAAGCGGCCTGAGCCGTTTTCAGCCCAACAGAAGTCGGCCCCGGTGGAATTTTCTGCCGGGGCCTTTTCATCTCAGCGCGCGTGGCATGTGGTATCCGTATGGCACCACTCAAGGAGGCGCACGCCTTGGCATCCTCGAAAACACCCCGCGAAACCTTCGCCCGCATGTCCTTCGCGAAGATCTACCCGGCCTATGTCAACAAGGTCGAACGCAAGGGCAAACCTCGTGAGGATCTGCACAAGGTCATCACTTGGCTGACCGGATTCGACGACGACACGATCCAGAGCCTTGTCGAGGAGGGCGTCGATTTCGAAACCTTTTTCGACCGGGCCACGCTGAACCCGAACGCGCATCTCATCACCGGAATGATCTGCGGCTACCGCGTGGAGGAGATCGACGACGAGCTGATCCGCAATGTCCGCTACCTCGACAAGTTGGTCGACGAGGTCGCGCGCGGCAAGAAGATGACCTCGATCCTGCGCTCAGGCTAGGCGCAGGATCGGTCTGGTCTGGTCAGAAACGGATGGCCGCCCTTGCCCCGAACGCCGTAACCGTCACGTCATTTGGTCCGAAGTCGTCAAGATCGGTGCGCGTGATGCCGCCGCCGATCATGACCTGGTCGTTCAGCATGAAATCGGCACCGATGCCGTATTGCCAGCCGCCTTCGAACCGACGCGAGTCGCCGGCATCGGTCCGGGTCGCCCATGTGTGGCCGACCTCGCCATAGACAAGGAAATCGCCGACGTCGTAGCCCGCCTCGATCCCGACTGTCGCCAGCGAGCCGAAAGACGAGCTATCTGCACCACCACCCACCGGGGGGGTCTCGAAATTTCCGATGGTCCAGGTGGCCGATGCACCCAGAACGATCTGCCCGAGGTCACGCCGGTAGCCGCCGGTCAGCCCGTACATCAGGCCATTGCCCTCGTTGACGGTGGCCCCGCCCCCCGGTGCCGACAAATCGACCGACGTGTAATCAAGCTGGAGCCCGCCATAAAGGCCGGTCCAGTCACCGTCCTGGGCGAACGCCGGAGATGTCATCAATAGCGCGGCACAAACCGCGAGAACGCGAGAATACTGCATGCTTGCCTCATATTTTGTATGTTTTGAAAATATCGCTACAGCATCGGCGACTCCGTGCGCAAAGGAAATCTGTGGATAACCTGCGGATTTTTTGGTGCGCTGCGGGAACCGGTCGCGGCTGTCGGGGTTAATGTGGTGTCCCTGAGGCGTTGAAACTGGCCAACCTGTCCAACGCCCCGGCCGTCCACCCCTCCTGTCCCATACCCCGGGGTGGACGGCCTTTCCCCTCCCGAAAATCTTCCATTCCGCCGCGAAATCGGCCATCACGGCCTGCAATGGTAGGTCTGGCAAGGGAGGCATGGGCCATGGGGTGGATGAAGGACGAAACCGGGCTGGAGAAGAACGCGGCGAATTTCGTGCCACTGACGCCGCTCAGCCATCTCGTGCGCGCCGCGAAGGTGTTTCCGCAGCGGCTTGCCGTGGTCGATGGCGCCCATCGCAAGACTTATGCCGAATACCACGACCGCGTCTCGCGCCTCGCCTCCGCACTCGCTGCGCGCGGCATCGAACCCGGCGACGTGGTCGCGACCGTTCTGCCCAACACCTATCCCCACGTAGAGGCGCATTTCGGCGTGCCCGCCGCGGGTGCGGTGCTGAATGCGATCAACACGCGTCTGGACGTCGCGACCGTGACCTACATCCTCGAGCATGGCGAAGCGAAACTGGTACTGGCCGACACGCAATTCCTGCCGCTGGTGGAAGAGGCGATTGCGGCGATGGAAAGCCCTGCCCCGACGGTCATCGAGTGTGCCGACGCCGATGCGGGCCACCCCGCCACCGGCCGTTACACCACATACGAAGACTTGCTGGCCGAGGGCGATCCCGAAGCGCCGTGGACGATGCCCGAGGATGAATGGGAAAGCCTTGCGCTCAACTACACCTCCGGCACCACCGGGCGGCCCAAGGGTGTCGTTTATCATCACCGGGGCGCGTATCTCATCACCATGGGAACGCCGATCTCGTGGCGGATGACGCTCTACCCGATCTACCTGACGATCGTGCCGCTGTTTCACTGCAACAACTGGTGCCACGTCTGGACCATGCCCGCGGTGGGCGGCACAACCGTCTGCTGCCGCGACATCACCGCGAAGGCGATCTACGACGCCGTAGCCGATGAAGGCGTCACCCATTTCGGCGGCGCGCCCATCGTGCTGAACATGCTCGTCAACGCCAAGCCCGCCGAGCGGCGCGACTTCGATCACGTGGTCGAGGTCTTCACCGCGGGCGCCCCGCCCGCCGCCGCGACCCTGGCCGCGATCGAGCCGATGGGCTTCAATGTCACCCAGGTCTACGGGTTGACCGAGGTCTACGGCCCCGCCACCGAGTGCACCTGGCAGGAGGATCGCTGGGGCGATCTTCAGGGTGAGGAGCGCGCGGCCATCAAGGCGCGGCAGGGCGTGGCCTTTCCGAACATGGACGACATCACCGTGATGGATCCCGAGACCATGGCGGAGATCCCGCTCGACGGCACCGCGCAGGGCGAGATCATGATGCGCGGCAATTCCACAATGAAAGGCTATTACAAGAACCCCGAAGCCACCGCCGAGGCCTTCGCCGGCGGTTACTTCCATACCGGCGACCTCGCCGTGCAGCACCCCGACCGCTACATCCAGATCGCCGACCGCGCGAAGGATATCATCATCTCCGGCGGCGAGAACGTCAGTTCGGTCGAGGTCGAAGGCGTGCTGATGCGCCATTCGGCCGTGTCGCTTTGTGCAGTGGTGGCCAAGCCGGACGAGAAATGGGGCGAGGTGCCGTGTGCGTTCATCGAACTGAAGGAGGGCGCCACGGGCGACGCAGACGAGATCATCTCCTTCGCGCGCAGCCACCTGGCCGGGTTCAAGACACCCAAGCGCGTCGTTTTCGGCGAATTGCCCAAGACCTCCACCGGCAAGATCCAGAAGTTCGAACTGCGCAAACAGGCCGCCGACCTCTAGGCGGCCCACACTTTTGCAAAAGTGTGGGCAGGCCCTTGCATGGGCCTGCCCCGCGCCGCGCGGCGCGGGGTCCATCCCTTGCAAGGGATGGGCCAGAGCCTTGCAAGGCTCTGGCGTGCCCGCGATTGTTGCGGCGCAAGCTCTCGTGTAGCATTCCCGGACCAACAACCGCGCCCGCACGGCGTGGCAGAACACCGGGCACCGCACACAGGCCATGACAGCGCTCAAGGAATACAGGCGGCTCGAGGCCATCGGCCTCTGGCGCGAGACGGTCGAGGATCAGCGCCGCGAGGTGATCGTGTCGCTCGGCGATGCGTCTCTCGTCATGTCATCGGCCTCTGGCAGCGCGCTCGGCCATTGGTCCCTGCCGGCCGTCGAGCGACTGAACCCCGGCAAGGTGCCTGCGCTCTATGCGCCCGCCGCCGACAGTGCGGAGGAGCTAGAACTCTCTGACCCGGAGATGATCGAAGCGATCGAGCGCATCCGCTCGGCCATTGCCCGGTCCCGCCCCCGTCCCGGCCGCCTGCGCGTCTACCTGTCCGCAGGCTTTGCCGTCATCGCTCTGCTGCTCGGGATATTCTGGCTGCCCGATGCGCTGATCCGGCAGACCGTCTCGCTGCTGCCGCCCGCCAAGCGGCTTGAAATCGGCCACCAGCTTCTGGGCGAGATCGCCGTCATCGCGGGCCGTCCCTGTGGTGGCGCCGGGGGACGCGCCGCCCTTCTGCGCATGGCCAGCCGGACCTATGGAACAGACGCGCCGCCGCAGATCGTGATGTTTCCCGAGACCATCCCCGACACGCTGACCCTGCCGGGCAATATCGTCATCGCCTCGGCTGACCTGGCCGAGGATTTCGAGACACCCGAGGTCTTCGCTGGGTATCTGCTGGCCGAACGGGTGCGGGCCAATGTGCACGACCCCGTCGAAAGCTTGCTGCGCCACGCCGGGCTCGGCGTCACGTTCCGCCTGCTCACGACGGGCGAGATCGCCTCCGACCCGATCCACGCCCACGCCGCCGACCTGCTCAGCCACGAGACGCCGCGCACCGACGAGGCCGCCCTGCTGGACCGTTTTGCCGAGGCGCGGATATCGTCCCAACCCTACGCGTTCGCGCGGGACGTGTCCGGAGAGACCGTTCTGGGGCTGATCGAGGCCGACCCGATGCGCGGTCAGCAGGCCGATCCGGTGCTCAGTGACGGTGATTGGGTCAGCCTGCAGGAAATCTGCGCCGACTGACCCAAGGCCCGAGGGTCACCGGCGAAGGACGGCAACCTGACCGGCGTTGATCGGGATAGCGACGAGGCGCCGTGGCACCGTATCGGTCCAGACCATGCGCATCTGCGCCTCACCCGCTGCGGTGCCGAGGCCCCGATAAGGGTTCAGGCGGCCATCGTCCCAAGCGAATTGGTAGCCCGGCGGTGGCGCGGTCAGAACGAAGCTGCGCGGGATGCCCGTCACCCCATCGGTCACGGCAGGCGCCAACAGGGATTGGTCCCCGATCGCACGCCCATCGCCGGGATGAACCGCCTGCGGGCCGCAACGCACATCGTCGCCGGTGAAATAGGGCTGATGGGCGGCAGGAAGGTTGGCGCAATTCCCGCCGACCGCAGCAGGCGCGACAATCGTGACCGGCGCCGGGGTGGTCACACGGACCTGCGGCGCCACGGGCGCGGGGGCCGGGGCGGCGGCAATCACGGGGGCCGGTGCCCGTGGGGCGGCCGGCGCGGGGGCCGCAGGCTCGGCCCCGATCACCACGACACTGTCGTTCGAGAACGGATCAGGAGCGGCAGCGCCGCCTCCACCGGTGGGCTGGTAGCCGCAGATCGGCTGGCGGTCACGCCCGACGCGTGGCACCCAGTTCGTCCCGGCGCCATAGCCCACGCGCACGAACACGCAGCCGCGGCTGTCGACATATTGCTCGCCGGAATAGCTCGACGGCGGCGTTTCTGCCGGCACACCTTGTGCAAATGATGCGCTGCTTGCAGCAAGCCCGACAGACAGACCGACAACAGCAGCGCGCAGACTTAACGTCTTCGACATGCGAAAAATCCCCCACAGACATCGCTTGTGGATAGTCTGGAGGAGTCGTGCCGTTAAGTAAAGGCGGGCAAAGGACTATTTCGTGCCGAACATTCGGTCGCCCGCATCCCCGAGTCCCGGCACGATATACCCGTGATCGTTGAGATGGCTGTCGAGCGCGGCCGTCACGATGGGGACATCGGGGTGCGCCTCCTTCATGCGCGCAACCCCTTCAGGCGCGGCCAGCAGGCACAAAAAGCGGATGTTCGTCGCCCCCCCTTCCTTCAGCAGGTCGATGGCCGCAGCCGACGAATTGCCGGTGGCGAGCATCGGATCGACAACGATGGTCAGGCGCTCTTCGATGGCCTCCGGCACCTTGTAGTAATACTGGACCGGCTGCAGCGTTTCCGGGTCGCGGTAAAGGCCCACGAAGCCTACGCGCGCGTTGGGGACAAGCTCAAGGATACCATCCAGCAACCCGTTGCCCGCCCGCAGGATCGACACAAGCGCCAGCTTCTTGCCGGCGATGGTTGGGGCCTGCATGGTTTCCAATGGCGTTTCCACCTCCATCGTGGTCATCGGCAGGTTGCGCGTCACCTCGTAGGCCAGCAAGTGGCTGATCTCACGCAGCAATTGCCGGAACGACTTGGTCGATGTGCTCTTGTCGCGCATCAGCGTCAGCTTGTGCTGCACAAGCGGGTGATCCACCACGGTCAGGTGTTCGGTCATGTCAGGCGCTCCCGGATCTTGTCTTTGGTCTCGTCGTTGCAGAAGGCGGCGGCCAGAGCGTTTTCGGTGACTTCGGCGAAATCCTCTTCGCCCCAGCCGAAAGTTTTTTCCAGCGCCTCGAATTCGCGGGTCATCGTCGTGTGGAAGAACGGCGGATCGTCGGTCGAGACGGTGACCTTCACGCCGCGCTCGCGCAGGCGCTGTATCGGATGTTTGGCGAGGCTGGGATAGACACCGAGAAACACGTTCGAGCCTGGGCAGACCTCCAAAACGATGCCGCGTTCGGCCAGCACGTCGACAAGGGCAAGGTCGTCGATGGCCTGCACCCCGTGGCCGATCCGGGCCGGGTTGATGTCGTCCACCGCCTCGCGGACAGAGGCCGCGCCGCCCCATTCGCCGGCGTGGGTGGTGATCTTCAAACCCGCCTCCCTCGCGCAGTCGAACGACCAGATGTAATCGCGGTGGTGGCCGACCATCTCGTCGCCCGCCATGCCGAAGCCCACGATCCAGTCGCCCGCCGTTTCCGCCGCGCAGACGGCCGCTGTCTTCGCCTGTTCCGGCCCGAAATGGCGGATGCAGGTGACGATGCCGCGCAGGGTGATGCCGAGGTCGCGCTCGGCCTCATCGGCGGCCTCCCGGATCGCGGCGAGATACTCGAGCCATGCCGTCACGTCGCCACCGCCACAGAAATCGGGGCTGAGGAAGGTCTCGGAATAGACCACACCATGGGCTGCGCTTTCCTCCAGCACCGCGCGGGTCAGCCGGGCGAACTCCTCCGGCCCGGTCAGAACGCTGGTCGCCGCCTCGTAAACCGACAGGAAGTGGTTGAAATCGCGGTAGGCATAGCTGCCGTCCTCGCGGAAGATGCGGCTCAGATCGACGCGCTTTTCCGACGCCAGACCGCGGATGAACGCGGGCGGAGCCGCGCCCTCATGGTGCAGGTGCAGCTCGATCTTCGGCAGCTCTCTCACAGGAAACTCTCCCCCGCGCCCCGCGCGTCCAACCCGAGATGATGGGCCACGGAGGCCGCCACATCGACAAATCCACGGACGCCGACTTGCCCTGAATACGGCCCGGCCGCAAGGACCGGAACCCGCTCGCGCGTGTGATCGGTGCCTGTCCAGCTGGGGTCGTTGCCATGGTCGGCGGTGAAGATCATCAGGTCGTCAGGGCGCAGGGCCGCGAGGATCGGCGCGATTGCGGCGTCGAACCATTCAAGGTGCCCGGCGTAGCCGGAAATATCCCGGCGATGGCCGTAGAGGCTGTCGAATTCCACGAAATTGGCGAAGGTCAGGCTGCCGTCGACCGCCTCGTCAACGGTTGTCGCGAGATGTGCCATCAACTCCGCATCCGGGCCCTTCATCGCGTGGGTCACACCCCGGCCAGCGAAGATATCCTTGATCTTGCCGATGGCGTAGGTCTGCCGGCCCTCGGTCACCGCCCAATCAAGCAGGGTCGGCTTTGGCGGCTCGATCGCGAAATCGCGCCGGTTGGACGTGCGCGTGTAGTCGCCGCGTCTGCCGACGAACGGCCGCGCGATGACCCGGCCCACCCGCATCTCGTGAAGCGTCGGGGCGATATCCTCGCAGAGCGTCAGCAACCGCTGGAGTCCGAAGCTCTCCTCGTGGGCCGCGATCTGGAACACGCTGTCGGCTGAGGTATAGCAGATCGGCCAGCCGTCCCGCTGATGCTGCGCGCCGAATTCCTCGATGATCTTCACGCCGTTCGAGTGCTTGTTGCCGTGAATGCCCTCGGTGCCCGCCAATCGGCAGACCTCGGCGATCAGATCGTCGGGAAAGGAGTCGGTCTTGTCGGCAAAGTAGGTCCAGTCCCACGGTACAGGCAGACCGGCCAGTTCCCAGTGGCCAGTCGGCGTGTCCTTGCCGGGAGAAACCTCCTCGGCGACGCCCCACAGCCCCTCCGGCAGCGCATCCAGCCCCTCCGCCCGCGCGCCCGAAGCCAGGCGCACTGCCGCGCCAAGACCCAGTGCATCGAGGTTGGGCAGATTCAGAAGCCCGCTGCGCCCCTCCTCCGCCCGTCCCTCGGCGCAGGCTTGCGCGATGTGACCCACGGTGTTCGACCCGGTGTCGGGGACACCATCGTTGAAGAACTTGTCCGCATCCGGCGCGCCGCCAATGCCGACGGAATCCATCACCACAAGGAAAGCACGGGCCATCAGGCGATCCTTTCGTGGATCAGCGGCGGCGGAGAGACTGCCCGGTCCGACAATTGGAAGGCCTGCCGCAGTTTCGCGGCCACGCCGCGTCCATCCTCTTCGCTGGCACAATGGATGCGCGCGAGCGGCACGGTGTCGTCCACGGCCGTGCCGATCCGGGCAATGTCGCTCAGTCCCACGGCCGGGTCGATGCGATCGCCTTCGCGCTGCCGGCCACCGCCAAGCGCGACGACGACCTCCCCCAGCGCGCGCGTATCGACCCCCGAAACGACACCGCCGTCGCCCGCGTGAATGTCGATCATCACGCGCGCCGCCGGAAGACGATCCGGCCAGCGTTCCACGAAATCAGCGGGGCCGCCCAGTTCCGCGACCATTTCGCCGAAGATTGTCGCCGCCTCGCCACCCGCAAGGGCACGCGCGATCCGTTCCTCGCCATCCTCGGCATCCTGCGCCAGCCCACCGAGTGCCAGCACCTCGCCACCAAGCGCGACCGTCAGCCTGTGCAACGCGGTCTCGGCTGCGCCCGACGCGCCGGTCAGAACCTCCATCACCTTGATGATCTCCAGCGCATTGCCCGCCGCATTGGCGAGCGGCTGGTTCATGTCCGTCACGAGGGCCGACGTCATGCAGCCCGCCCCCTGCGCCGTGCCGACCAGCGCCTGCGCCAATGCCAGCGCCTGCCGCTCATCTCCCATGAACGCGCCCGTCCCGACCTTCACGTCGAGGATCAGCGCCTCAAGCCCGGCGGCGAGTTTCTTGGACAGGATCGAAGCGGTGATCAGGTCGATCGAGGCGACGGTGCCGGTCACATCGCGCACCGCGTAAAGGCGCTTATCGGCAGGCGCGATATCGGCCGAGGCGCTGACGATGGCGCACCCGATATCGGTGACGATTTCCTGAAGATCATCGGGCGAAACGTCGACCGTGTAGCCGGGGATCGACTCCAGCTTGTCGAGCGTGCCGCCCGTATGGCCAAGACCGCGCCCCGAAATCATCGGAACATATGCCCCGCATGCGGCCAGGGCCGGGGCCAGAACCAGCGATACGCAATCCCCCACGCCGCCGGTGGAATGCTTGTCGAGAACCGGCCCGTCCAGCCGCCACTTCAGCTTGCGCCCGCTGTCGCGCATCGCGTTCGTGAGTTGCACCCGTCCCTCGTCACCGAGTCCGTTCTGGCACACCGCCATGGCGAAGGCGCCGGCCTGGGCATCGCTGACATCGCCGGTCGCCAACCCCTCGGCGAACCACGTCAACTCGGCTTCCGTCAGCGCCTCGCCGCCACGCAATTTCAAAAGAATGGAGCGCGCGTCGCTCATGTCGTGGCGGTCATGTGCCCGGCGGTGAATTGCCCCGGCAGAAGATCGGCGACCGTCACCGTTTTGGACAAGCCGCCGGTTGTGCCCATCGTCACTTTCACGTCGCCATCGGCGAATTCGGCAAGCTTCTGGCGGCAGCCCCCACAGGGTGGCACCGGAGAGGGGCTGTCGGCGATCACCGCGATCTCGGCGATCCGCGTATCGCCGGACGCGATCATCGCGGCGATCGCGCCGGCTTCGGCACAGGTGCCTTCCGGGTACGCTACGTTTTCGACGTTGCAACCGAGGTGCACGCGCCCTTCGACCGAGCGCAAGGCGGCACCCACCTTGAAATTGGAATACGGCGCATGGGCGTTTTCGCGCACCTGCGCTGCGAGCGGAAGGAGGGGATCGGCCAAACGGAACCTCAATTGTCGCGCTTCATGATCCTCACACCTTGCGACCCGTCGCGGCGGAGCGCAAGGGATCACGCCCCGGCATCCTCCTCTGCCCGCCGCCTGGCGACCTCATCGATCAGGGCCACGAGATCTGCACGCAACGCCGGGAAAAGAGACGCGAAGCGCTCTACGGCCTTGCGTTTGACGGCGATATTGAGCGCCTCTGAGGCATTGCAAAGCCGATCCGCCCCGACCGCACCGGAAATCGCGATCAGGATATGGGTTTGCGCGCGGATCTCCCTGGAGTCCTTTTCGGCAACGGCGCGGTCGAGCGTTTCCAGGGTCGTGGAAAGGTCTTCGCCCAGACGTAGCAGCAATTCCGCCCGCCCCTCCGGCCCGGCGGCTTCCATCAGGTCGTCCATCCGGGTCCGGTCGAGCACGACCGCATCGTTGGGTGCTGCATCCGGGAGGATCGCGTCGCCGCTTGTTACCCCGACGTGCCTCAGGATCGCATGACCCAGGTCCGCCGCAGACGACACCGGCTTGCCGATGATCCCGTCGGCACCGGCGGCGTAGATCGCCTCGCGGTTGTCGCGCAGCACATAAGCGGTGATCGCCACCAAGGGCATGGCGGCAATCTCACCCGGAATGGCACGGATCGCCTCCATCACTTCCAGTCCCGACATCTCGGGCATCTCGATGTCCAGAAGCGCGATGTCGTAGGCGTCCGAGGTCAATGCGCGCAGGGCGGCGCGACCATCCATCACGAAATCGGTTCGGGCGCCCAAATCGTCCATCATGTGACGCAGGATGGTCTGGTTCGTCAGATTGTCCTCGGCCACCATAATACGCAGTGCGCTTAGATCGGGCAGCGTGGCCTCCGGTGCGGCGGTTCCGTCTCCGACGAGGAGTGCTGGCGCCAATCGAAGGGTCGCTCTTGCACCCTGGGGGCGGTTCTCGATTGCCAGCTCGATCCCCAGTTCCGCCGACAATTCGCGCGCGATTTTCAGCCCAAGCCCCGAACCGGCCTGATCGCCCATCCCGCCGTCGGCACGACCCTCCAGCACCTCTTGCGGATACCCGGCCCCCTGGTCCTGCACCGAAATGGTCAACGCGCCATCGCCCCCGACGGCGAGGTCCAGCGTAACATCGCCGTTGGCCGCATGCCGGAAGGCATTTCCGATCAAGTTGGCCACCACGCGCGTCAATTGCACGGGCGGCACGCTGATCTGCCTGGGCAGGTCGCCATATCGATGAATGCGGAAGGATCGCCCGCTTTCGGAGACCTGTCCCCTCCAGCGATCTTCCAGAGAGGCAAGCCACTCTTCCAGAACAACCGGACCTTGATCCCGTGCAATCGGCTGCTCGCCGGACGCCTCGAACAGGGCGTGATCCACCAGGGCGGCCAGCGTATCGGCGGATGCGCGCACTCGATCGAATTGCGTCCGCGTACGAGGATCCAGCCAGTCAGCGTCGATCAGGCGCAGGCCACCCAGCACATCCGACATGGCGGCACGAATGTCATGGCTCAGGTGCCCCAGCGCGCGTTTGTCCGCAGCGCCCGGGCCTTTGGTCTCGCCGGATCTGGACTGTCGGTGTCGGTTCTTGTCCATGCCGCTCAGTATGGCGCCCTGCCGCGCGACAGGTGAGCGAAATCAGGTCGTTCGACAGTTTTCCGGCCGCGCATGAGTCCGATTAGCCATACAAACTGACAGGCGTCCCCGCGAGGGCCGAGATATTCAGAAGGCCCCGCGCCGTGATCGACGGCGTAACGATATGGGCGCGGTTGCCCATGCCCATCAGGATCGGCCCGACCTCCAGGCCGTTGGCCCTCGTCTTGAGAATATTGCGCGTCGCGCCCGCCGCGTCGGTGGAGGCGAAGACCAGCGCATTTGCCGCGCCATCGAGGCGACAATTCGGGAAGATGCGCGCCCGCAGATCCGGGTCCAGCGCGGCATCGACATGCATCTCGCCCTCGTAGACGAAAGGCCGCGCCTCCGCGTCGAGCAGATCCAGCGCCGCGCGCATCCTGCGCCCGCTGTCGCTATCGAGATTTCCGAACTGGCTGCCGGAACACAGCGCGATCTTCGGCTCCACCCCGAAGCGCTGGATATGGCGCGCACAGCCAATCACCGTTTCGGCGATCTGTTCGGGCGTCGGCGTAGGATGCACATGGGTATCCGCCACGAAAAGCGGCCCCTCCTCCAGGATCATGAGGCTCAGAGCACCGATGGGATGGCAGCTCTCGTTTCCCAGAACCTGCTGGATGTAATTCAGGTGCCACAGGTATTGGCCGAAAGTGCCGCAAATCAGGCTGTCGGCCTCGCCGCGATGCACCATCACGGCAGCGATCGCCGTTGTATTGGTACGCATGATTGCGCGGGCCAGGTCGGGCGAGACGCCCCGCCGAGCCATGATCGTATGATAAGTTTCCCAGTAATCCCGATAGCGGGGGTCGTTTTCCGGGTTCACCAGGTCGAAGTCCTGCCCCGGACGGATCACGAGTCCCGCCCGTTCGATCCTGGCGTCGATCACGTCGGGACGACCGATGAGGATCGGCTTGTCGGTGGTTTCCTGCACCATGGCCTGGGCCGCGCGCAGAACCCGTTCATCCTCACCCTCGGCAAAGACAAGGCTGCGTTGCGCCGTGGCGGCGGCCTCGAAAACCGGGCGCATGATCAGGGCCGAGCGGAACACCGATTGGTTCAGCTTGGCGCGGTAGGCGTCGAGATCGTCCAGCGGCCGCGTCGCCACGCCCGAGGTCATCGCCGCTTCTGCCACGGCGCCCGCGACGACAGCCATCAGGCGCGGATCGAAGGGTTTCGGGATCAGGTAGTCCGGGCCGAAGGTCAGCTGCTCGCCTTGGTAGGCCGCCGCGGCCTCGGCGCTGGTGGTGGCCCGCGCAAGGGCGGCGATGCCGTCGATACAGGCAAGCTGCATCTCGTCGTTGATCTCGGTGGCACCGACGTCCAGCGCCCCGCGGAAGATGAACGGGAAACACAAAACGTTGTTGACCTGGTTCGGGAAGTCGCTGCGCCCCGTGGCGATGATCGCGTCCGGCGCGACCTCGCGCGCCATGTCCGGCAGGATCTCGGGCGTCGGGTTGGCCAGCGCGAAGATGATCGGGCGGTCGGCCATCCGACCGACCATCTCCTGCGTCAAAACCCCGGGCCCGCTGAGGCCGAGGAACAGGTCCGCCCCTTCGATCACGTCGCCAAGCCCCTTGGGCTCGGTGCCTTGTGCGTAGGCGTCCTTCTGAGGGGTGGAATTGCCGCGCCCCTCGTAGACCAGCCCGTCGATATCGCAGAGCCACACGTTCTCGCGCTTCACACCCAGTTTCAGCAGCATGTTCAGGCAGGCAATCCCCGCCGCGCCGCCGCCGGTGGAGACGACCTTGATCTCCTCGAAGGACTTGCCGGCGACGTGCAGCGCATTGGTTGCAGCCGCGCCCACGACGATCGCCGTGCCGTGCTGGTCGTCGTGGAACACCGGGATGCCCATCCGCTCACGACACAATTGTTCAACGATAAAACAATCTGGCGCCTTGATGTCTTCAAGGTTGATCGCGCCGAAGGTCGGCTCCAGTGCGCAGAC
This sequence comes from Rhodobacterales bacterium HKCCE4037, assembly GCA_015689645.1. Lineage (GTDB taxonomy): Bacteria > Pseudomonadota > Alphaproteobacteria > Rhodobacterales > Rhodobacteraceae > Gymnodinialimonas. Next base: position 42,291 of record WVSM01000005.1, on the reverse strand, counting down.
GATATCCGCCAGTTTCTCCGGGTCCGCTTCGTTCACCTCGATATCGAAGCAGTCGATGTTAGCGAATTTCTTGAACAGGACGGCCTTGCCCTCCATCACCGGCTTGGAGGCGAGTGCGCCGATGTTGCCGAGCCCCAGGACCGCCGATCCGTTCGAGACCACGGCCACGAGGTTGCCGCGTGCCGTGTAGCGCGCGGCATTCACGGCATCGTCCTTGATTTCAAGACAGGCTTCCGCGACGCCCGGGCTGTAGGCGCGGGACAGGTCGCGGCCGTTCGCCAAGGGCTTGGTCGCGCGGATTTCCAGTTTTCCCGGTCGGGGATGCTCGTGGTAGAACAGGGCCTCCTGACGCAGACCGTCTTTTCTGTCCTCACTCATCCGACCATCCTCCCCGGATCGTTTAACGTTAAACCATCTCGTATCAGCCGTCGCCGGGATTGACCCTGCGACACCTTGCGCCGCCTTCCTGCGGCTACTGGAATTGCTCGCGCAGCAATCTCTCTTCCAGGCCATGCCCCGGATCGAAGAGGATGCGATGCTCGATCTCGGGCTCCGAACGGATCTCCACCGCCGCCACCGCCTTGACCGACCGACTGTCGGCGTCGGCCATCACCGGGCGCTTCGCGGCCTCCACGACCTCGATGCGGACCAGCGCCTTTTTCGGCAGCAACGCCCCCCGCCACCGGCGCGGCCGGAACGCGGCCACTGCCGTCATCGCCAGCACATCCGCCCCGATGGGCAGGATCGGACCATGGGCCGAATAATTGTAGGCGGTCGATCCCGCAGGGGTACTGACCAGGGCACCATCGCAGACCAACTCGTCCATCCGCAGCTTGCCATCGACGATGATGCGCAGCTTGGCGGCCTGCGGCCCGGCCCGCAGCAGGCTGACCTCGTTGATCGCCAAGGCCTCGACCACGCTTCCATCGACGCATTCGGCCCGCATCTTCAGCGGGTTGATGACCGCTTCTTCCGCGGATTCCAGGCGCTCGATCAGACCGTCGGCGGCATATTCGTTCATAAGGAAGCCCACGGTGCCACGGTTCATTCCGTAGACCGGCGCGGGCAGCGCCTGCGTGCCGTGAAGGGTCGACAGCATGAAGCCATCGCCGCCCAGGGCGACGATCACGTCGGCCTCTTCCGGCGAGTGGGCGCCGTAGCGCGCCTCAAGCGTTGCCTTCGCCCCCTGGGCCAGATCGGTGTCCGAGGCCAGAAAGGCGATGTTGCGTGCGGCGGGCATGCCCCCTCCCCTGCGTCTCCTGCCCTTGGACCATCGCGCGCACCTATCGGAAACACAATATCCGATCCGCGCATCGGCGGTCCCGCCAAATTCCGGAATGCCGCAAAACAAGGCTGCCGCGCCGCTTTGCACACTTCCCCACCCGGCCGGATTGCCCTAAATCGCCCGCAACGATCCCGAACGCCCGGCAAAGGAGCTGCCCCATGAACGCCCCGCATCAAGACGACGGTTTCTTCAGCGAACGCCTCGAGACCCGCGACCCCGAGATTTTCGCCGCCACACGGCAGGAGCTTGGCCGCCAGCGCGACGAGATCGAGCTGATCGCCTCGGAAAACATCGTTTCCGCCGCCGTGATGGAAGCCCAGGGCGGCGTGATGACCAACAAGTATGCCGAGGGCTATCCGGGCCGCCGCTACTACGGCGGGTGCCAGTATGTCGACATTGCCGAGAACCTCGCCATCGACCGGGCCAAGCAGCTGTTCAACGTCGGGTTCGCCAATGTCCAGCCGAACTCGGGCAGCCAAGCGAACCAGGGGGTATTCCAGGCGCTTCTGCAGCCCGGTGACACGATCCTGGGCATGAGCCTCGACGCCGGTGGCCACCTGACCCATGGTGCGAAGCCGAACCAGTCTGGCAAGTGGTTCAACGCCATCCAGTATGGCGTCCGCCAGCAGGATATGGAGCTTGACTACGACCAGGTGGCCGAACTGGCGACCGAGCATCAGCCGAAGATGATCATCGCCGGCGGTTCCGCCATTCCGCGCATCATCGACTTCGCGAAGATGCGCGAGATCGCCGATTCCGTTGGCGCTTACCTTCTGGTGGACATGGCGCATTTCGCGGGCCTCGTGGCGTCGGGCCATTACCCGTCACCCTTCCCGCACGCCCACGTTGCCACCACGACGACCCACAAGACCCTGCGCGGCCCGCGCGGCGGCATGATCCTGACCGATGACGAGGCGATTTCGAAGAAGGTGAACTCCGCTATTTTCCCCGGCATCCAGGGCGGCCCGCTGATGCATGTGATCGCAGGCAAGGCCGTGGCCTTCGGCGAGGCGCTGCGCCCCGGGTTCAAGGATTACCAGACGCAGGTGATCGCCAATGCGAAGGCGCTGGCCGATCAGTTGATGAAGGGCGGTCTCGATATCGTCACGGGTGGCACCGACACGCACCTGATGCTGGTCGATCTGCGGCCCAAGGGCGTCAAAGGCAACGCGACCGAGAAGGCACTCGGGCGCGCACATATCACCTGCAACAAGAACGGCATCCCGTTCGATACCGAGAAGCCGACGATCACCTCCGGCATCCGCCTCGGCACCCCCGCCGGGACGACCCGCGGCTTCGGGGAGCCCGAGTTCCGCCAGATCGCCGACTGGATTGTCGAAGTGGTCGATGGTCTCGCCGCGAACGGTGAGGACGGCAACGACGACGTCGAAGCCAAGGTCCGGGCAGAGGTGCAGGCGCTCTGCGACAGGTTCCCGATCTATCCGAACCTCTGAGCGTATCGCCCGGCGTCGCGGACCAGCCCGTCTGCGCCGATCATGCGTAAACCGTTGATCAGGCCGCACCGGAGACCCCCGATGCGGCTTTTCCTTTGAACGGACGACGTTTTCTGCAATGCGCCCGGCAACGTGACGGAGCGAGCGCGCAGACTGCGGATTTCCACCGGTTTTGATGCGACCTGCGGGTCGATATTGTCTTGAAAAACAGAGGCTGGCAGATTGCGGACCGAATAATTTGTATTAAATGCTCCGTATGGATGCGGTCGGGAGGCCGCAAAGGGAACCTGATCGACCAAGCTGTTGTTAGTCATACGATAATCACGACCTGGACCGGACCAATGCACGCTCAACCGTCCCTGCCCGAGATCACCCCGAACTATCGAAAAGAGGCCGAGCGAGAGATTCGCCGTTTCACGCGCGACTGGACAGCACGCGACAATCGCCTCGCTTCCCTCAGCTACTTCGGAACCTTTGCCGCCTATTTCCTGACGCTCTGGCTTGCCGTGCAGGCCTGGCCGGTCTGGTGGCTGGTCGTGCCGCTGATCGTGATCAATGCTTTCGCGGGCGTCCGGCTTTACGTGATCCAGCATGATCTCGGCCACAATTCGTTCTTCACGACCAAGCGGTTGAACACGCTTGCCGGTCACGCCAGCAGCGTCTTCACCCTGACGCCTTTCAGCGTGATGCAGTTCAACCATAACGAGCATCACAGCCACCTCGGCAACCTCGATGAGCGCGACACGACCGAGATATACACGATGACCCTGCGGGAGTGGGAGGAGGCCGGCTTCTGGAAGCGGCTGCAATACCGTCTCTATCGCAATCCGCTATTGATGATCCCCGTGGGCGGTCTGTTCACCTATGCTTTGGCCTATCGCTGGCCCAAGAACGCGGCGCGCATCGCGCCGAAGCAGGTACTGGCCCACAACGCTGGCCTTGCCGCCTGGGTGGCGCTGATCTGGGCGCTGGCTGGTACGCCGGGCCTCGTGATTTATGCTGGGACCGTGTTCGCGGCGGGCTGCATCGGCGTGTTTCTCGTGTATTTGCAGCACAATTTCGAGGACACATGGTGGGACCGGAAGCCTGACCTGAACCCGGCGCGCGCAGCCCTTCAAGGTTCGTCTGCACTCGATCTAGGGTGGCTTTTCGATTTCGCCGTCGCGAATATCACGTATCACGATATCCACCACTTCAACGCCAATATTCCATCGTACCGGCTGCGCGTGTGCCATCGTGCGCTGCGGCAAAAGTACGAGGTGCAGACGATTGGCTGGATGGAGGCCTTCCGGTCTTTCACCCTGAAATTGTGGGACGAGGACCAGCAACGCCTGGTGCCATTCCCAAAGGAACGCCGCACCCAACACGTCGTTCCTGCTCAATAATCGCGCTCAGGCCGCCAGGACGGCCTTGCGCACCATATCCCAGTACAGGTTTCCGACATCTGTCCGCGACAGGCGTCCGCCCTCTCGAAACCACGTGGTGACGCCTGTCAGCATCGAGATCACCGCCATGGTCGCCAGCTTCGTATCGGGCACGTCGAACCTGCCTGTGGCGACGCCCTCGTTCAGGATCGCTTCAAGCCGGTTCTCGTAGTCGCGACGCAGCCCTTCGATGGTCGCGAAGTTCTCGGGGCTGAGGTTCCGCAACTCCATGTAGGCGATGAACACCAGGTCGGGCCGGTCAAGGTGATAGGCGATGTGGTGGCGCACGAAATGCTCCAGCCTTCTCAAGGCACCCCCCTCCGGCGGGTCCCATGCTGCCAGCAGGTCCTCAAGATGATCGCGCATCAACTCGAAGAGAAGCGTCTGCTTGTCAGGCGTATAGAGGTAGAGGGCACCCGCCTGAACGCCGACCTCCCGCGCGATCTGGCGCATGGAAACGGCGGCGAAGCCGTGCCGCGCGAACAGCCGCAGCGCCGCGTCGCGGACCTTGGGGCCGGTGGTGCCGGCGTGCGAGCCTTGGGTTCTTGCCATGAGCGCAGATTATCTGAACACACGTTCAATTCAAGGCATCTGGACTTGGCGCATGGCTCCGCGTTACCGTCGCTTTATGCGAGTTGCAGCCTTCCTCCTTTGCCTTCTGCCCGTCGCCTGCGGACCGGGCATGCCCGATCTCAACGACCGTCTGACCGAGCAGTCGCTGGCGTCCGGGTACCCGCAACTGGTCCCGCTCGAGCCGTTGCTGGCCCAGACGGAACGCGACGCCCCCCGCGTCGCCGCCGTCGAAGGTACAAGCCTCGAGGCACGCGCCGCCAACCTGCGCCGCCGCGCCAACTGGCTGCGGAACATGCCCCTCTGACACCGGTGCGTTGCAGCCCTCGGGTTAAGCCGCTAAACGGGCTGCGCAACGAAAGCGATCCCCGGAGATTTCGGCATGAGTGACCCCCTTCGTCTTGGCATCGCCGGGCTTGGCACCGTTGGCGTGGGTGTCGTGAAGATCGTGCAGCGGCAAGCCCGCCTGCTGACCGCCCGCACGGGCCGCGAGATCACGATCTCCGCCGTCTCCGCCCGCTCCCGGGACAAGGACCGCGGCGTGAAGCTGGACGCCTACGCATGGGAGGATGACCCGGTCGCGCTCGCGAAACGGGACGATGTCGACCTGTTCGTCGAACTGATGGGCGGCGAAGACGGCCCCGCCAAGGACGCGACCGAAGCGGCGCTCAGCGCGGGAAAAGACGTGGTCACCGCCAACAAGGCGATGCTGGCCCATCACGGTCAGGCGCTTGCGGAACTCGCCGAAAGCCACGGCGCGGCCCTGCGGTACGAGGCGGCGGTGGCCGGTGGCATCCCGGTCATCAAATCGCTGACCGAGGGGCTCGCGGGCAATCGGATCGACCGCGTCATGGGCGTGATGAACGGCACCTGCAACTACATCCTGACCCGGATGGACGAGGCGGGGCTCAGCTACCAGGAAGCCTTCGACGAGGCCGACGGCCTTGGCTACCTCGAAGCTGACCCGAACCTCGACGTGGGCGGCATCGACGCGGGCCACAAGCTGGCGATCCTCGCCGCGATCGCGTTCGGCACGAAGGTCTCGTTCGGCGATGTGCGGTTGGAGGGGATCGGCAAGGTCTCCATCGACGACATCCGCCGCGCGGGCGACCTCGGTTACAAGATCAAGCTGCTTGGCGTGGCGCGCATGACGGGTCGCGGACTGGAACAGCGCATGACGCCCTGCCTCGTGCCCGCGACGTCGCCGCTGGGTCAATTGGTGGGCGGCACCAACATGGTGGTGATCGAAGGGGACGCGGTCGAACAGGTCGTGCTGCGTGGCCCCGGTGCTGGCGAAGGGCCGACAGCCTCGGCCGTGATGGGCGACGTCTGCGACATTGCACGCGGCCTGCGGCTGCCGGTCTTCGGACAACCCGCGGACAGCCTGGTGCAGGCCACTGCGGCCAATGCCGAAAGCCCGGCCTGTTTCTACCTGCGCATGGAGCTGGTCGACAAACCGGGCGCTCTGGCGAAGGTCGCAACGGCCTTGGGCGAGAACGGCATCTCGATCGACCGGATGCGCCAGTATGATCACGAGGCCAGCAACGCGCCGGTCCTGATCATCACCCACAAGGCGGCGCGACCCGACCTCAATGCGGCATTGGCCGCCCTGCCCGCGACCGGCGTCGTGGAAGGTGAGCCCGTGGCGCTGCGGATCGAGGACGTTTGATCCCGGCGGAGCCGCGCGCCTGGATTAACCCGAACCTGTTAGCGCCCCCGGTCTTGTCGCCCCTGCCCCTGCAAGTTAAGCCGGAGCCAACAAGCACAACATCGCGCAGGGACGCCCATGGCCAAGAAAGACTTCAACGACCGCATGCTCTCGCTGGGTCTGGCCCGCGTGTCCGAGGCTGCGGCCATCGCAAGCGCCGAATGGATCGGGCGCGGCGATGAAAAGGCCGCCGACCAGGCCGCCGTGAACGCCATGCGCGAACAGCTCAACCGGCTGGAGATCTCCGGCGTCGTCGTCATCGGCGAGGGCGAACGGGACGAAGCCCCGATGCTCTACATCGGCGAAGAAGTGGGCGCCGGCACCGGGCCCGAGGTGGATATCGCGCTCGACCCGCTGGAAGGCACGACGCTGACCGCCAAGGACATGCCGAACGCCCTGACCGTCATCGCCATGGGCCCGCGCGGCTCGATGCTGCATGCGCCCGACGTCTACATGGAAAAACTGGCCATCGGCCCAGGCTATCCTGAAGGAATCGTCAGCCTCGACCAGACCCCGGGCGAGCGGGTGCGCCTGCTGGCCGCCGCCAAGCAATGCACGACACATGACATCACCGTCTGCGTGCTCGACCGGCCCCGTCACGAGGACATGATCGCCGAGTTGCGCAAGACCGGCGCCGCGATCCGCCTGATCACCGATGGTGACGTCGCGGGCGTGATCCATTGCGCCGAGGCCGGCAAGACCGGCATCGACATGTACATGGGTCTGGGCGGCGCGCCTGAGGGCGTTCTGGCCGCCGCAGCCCTGAAGTGCATGGGCGGGCAGATGTGGGGCCGCCTGATGTTCCGCAACGACGACGAGAAAGGCCGCGCCGCGAAGGCCGGGATCGAGGATCTCGACCGGGTCTATTCACGCGACGACATGGTGACCGAGGACGTGATCTTCGCCGCGACCGGCGTGACCGATGGCTCGATCCTGCCCGGCATCGTGCGCGAACCCGGCCACCTGACGACGGAAACCATCCTGATGCGGTCCAAGACAGGCTCCGTCCGGCGCATGAGCTACCGCAACCCCCGTCAGAAGAAGGCGTAGGTTTGGCCTCGGCCCTGATCCTGATCGACGTCCAGACCGGTTTCGACAACCCGGTCTGGGGCGCGCGAAACAATCAGCAGGCCGAGGCCAATGCCGCCCGCCTGCTGGTCGAATGGCGCAAATGGGCTGCGCCGATCTGCCATATCCGGCATGTCAGCCGGGAGGCCGGCAGTCCGCTGTCCGGGGATGGCACCGCGTTCAAGCCCGAGGTCACGCCGCAGGAGCACGAACCGATCTTCGAAAAGCAGGTCAATTCCGCCTTCATCGGCACCGAGCTTGAGGATCACCTGACCCATTCCAGCATCGCCGATCTGGTGATCTGCGGGCTGACGACGCCACATTGCGTGTCGACCACCACGCGGATGGCGGCGAACCTCGGCTTTGCCGTGCGCCTCGCCCACGACGCCTGCGCCGCGTTTGCGACGAACGCCTCGACCGATTGGGGCGACGGGCTGCAAGCGATGGACGCGCAGATGATCCATGACAGCGCGATCAGCCACCTCCATGGCGAGTTCTGTACGGCGCTGAGCACCGACGCGATCCTGAACGTGGGCCCATGAGTTACCTTGGCGTCGAGACGTCCCTGACCGGTCGGCGGTGGGTGGGGCCATCGGATGACATCCTGCGGCTGGCGCAGGCTCTCGAACAGCGGGCAGATCTGCCGCCCGCCGTGGCCGCGATCCTGGCGCAGCGGGGCGTGACACCCGAGGCGGCGCCGGGGTTTCTCGCCCCTGCCTTGCGCGACCTTTTGCCCGACCCGATGACCTTGCGCGACATGGGGCCCGCCGCCGAGCGGCTAGTCGCCGCCGCCCGCGCCGGAGAGCGCATCGCGATCTTCGCCGATTACGATGTCGACGGCGGGTCTTCGGCCGCGCTTCTGATCTGGTGGCTGCGGGCGCTGAACCGGCAGGCGACGCTCTACGTGCCGGACCGGATCGACGAGGGTTACGGCCCGAATGACGAGGCCATGGCGGCGCTGGCCCGCGGCCATGACCTCATCGTCTGCGTCGATTGCGGGACCTTGTCCCACGGTCCGATCGCGGCGGCGAAGGGCGCGGATGTGATCGTGCTGGATCACCACCTCGCGGCGGCGGACCTGCCCGACTGCGTCGCCGTCGTGAACCCGAACCGGCAGGACGAAAGCGGCGACCTCGGGCACCTCTGCGCGGCAGGTGTTGTCTTCCTGGTGCTGGTCGAAGCCAACCGCCGCTTGCGGGCCGATGGCGTGCAGGGCCCCGACCTGATGGCGATGCTCGACCTCGTGGCACTGGCGACCGTGGCCGACGTGGCCCCGCTCACCGGCGTCAATCGCGCATTGGTGCGGCAGGGCCTGAAGGTGATGGCGCGGCGCGCCCGGCCCGGGCTTGCGGCACTGGCCGACGTCGGGCGGCTCGACCGCGCGCCGACCTCCTACCACCTCGGCTTCGTGCTTGGCCCGCGCGTTAATGCGGGCGGCCGGATCGGGGCGGCGGACCTTGGCGCGCGGTTGCTCTCCACCGACAATCCCGCCGAGGCGCAGAGCCTTGCGGCCCGGCTCGATACGCTCAACACCGACCGGCGCGAGATCGAGATGCGGGTGCGCGAAGCGGCGCTGGCGCAGGCCGAGGCGCGGGGCCTCGACGCGCCATTGGTCTGGGCGGCAGAGGACGGCTGGCACCCCGGTGTCGTCGGTATCGTCGCCTCGCGCCTCAAGGACCGCACGCGTCGCCCGGCCATCGTGATCGGTTTCGACGGCGACGAGGGCAAGGGATCGGGCCGCTCCGTCGCGGGCGTGGACCTTGGCGCGTCGATCCAGAAACTCGCCGCCGAAGGACTGATCCAGAAAGGCGGCGGTCACAAGATGGCGGCCGGCCTGTCGCTCAGCCGCGCGCAGCTGGAGCCGGCAATGGACCGGCTTTCGGAATTGCTCGCGAAACAGGGTGCCGGCCAGGGCGGCCCCTCGGACCTGCGCCTCGACGCGATGCTGATGCCGGCGGCCGCGACGCCCGACCTGCTGGAACAGATAGAAGCGGCCGGACCCTTCGGCGCCGGTGCCCCTGCCCCGCGTTTCGTGCTGCCGGCTCTGCGCGTCCGCCACACACGGCCGGTCGGCGAAGGCCACCTGAAGCTGACGCTTGGCGACGGAGGGCCGGTCACGATGGATGCGATCTGCTTCGATGCGGCGGCCTCCGGCCTCGATGCGCTGCAAGCCCACAACGGGCGAACCATCCATGTCGCGGGCCGCCTGGAACTGAACCACTGGCAAGGCCGCACCAGCGTTCAACTGCGCCTTGAAGACGCCGCGTGGACCGAATGATTTTTCGCGCGCGAAACGCGAAGAATCCGCTTGAACCCGCTGCACGGTTTTTCTAGAAGCCACGTCACCGACAGAGTGGCCCGTTCGTCTATCGGTTAGGACGCCAGGTTTTCAACCTGGAAAGAGGGGTTCGATTCCCCTACGGGCTGCCACTTTCCCCGCATTCCCCAACGTTCACTGCCGCAGAATGCGCGCGCTTTCGACTCTACGCGCTTGGCTGGAACCGATGCCCAACCGGATCAGCCGTTGCGCTGTCCCGGATGGCTTCGAGTAACGGGCGTCCGTGACGTGTATCTCTATCCGAGTGCGGCGGCGGTCGCCTGTCCCTTAGGCCCATCGGGTTGGCGCAGGGCCATCCACGCGTCGTATTGCGACAGGAACACGCGGCCGTTCATCTGGTCGAGGAAATGCGACCGATTGAGGCGGTCCATGACCGGGCCCTTCACCTCCGAGAGGTGCAGGCCCACGCCCATGTCGGTCAGCCGAGCATTGACGGCCTCGAGGCTTTCTAGGGCCGAGAAATCGACCTCGTTCACCGCGGAGCACATCAGGACGACATTCCGGATCGCACAGCCCTCGGTCACGCGGTTCTGGATCAGGTCTTCGAGGAAGCGCGCGTTCACGAAGAACAGGCTCTGGTCGATGCGCAGGGTGACGAGCGTGGGGTCGGTCTCCACCTCATGGCGCAGGATATTGCGGAAATGCTGGGTGCCGGGAACGAGGCCCACCTCGGCCACGTGGGGTTTGGAGGTCTTGTAGAGGTGCAGGAGCAGCGACAGGACCACGCCCGCGCCGACGCCGACCTCGACCCCGAGGCCGAGGGTCAGGGCGATGGTCACGGCAACGGCGCTGAAATCCGCGCGCGAATAGCTCCAGGTGCGTTTGAGGATCGAGAGGTCCACGAGGCTGAGGACGGCAACGATGATGGTCGCCGCCAGCGTGGCCTTGGGCAGGAAGTAGACCAGCGGCGTCAGCGCGACGGCGGCGATGGCCAGACCCAGCGCGGTGAAGGCCCCGGCGGCGGGTGTTTCGGCCCCGGCATCGTAGTTCACGACCGAGCGCGAGAAGCCGCCGGTGACCGGGAAACCGCCGGTGAAGGCCGCGCCGAGGTTGGCAGCGCCAAGGCCGATGAGTTCCTGGTCCGGGTCGATGCGCTGGCGCTTCTTGGCGGCGAGCGTCTGCGCGACCGACACGCTTTCGACGAAGCCGATGATCGAGATCAGGATCGCCGGCAGAAGAAGCGCGCCGAGCAGGTCGGGCGAGAACGACGGCAGCGTCAGGGGCGGCAGGCTTTGTGGCACGTCGCCGACGATGGCAACACCGCTTGCGGCCAGGTCGAACTGCCAGACGGCGAGCGTGGTCGCCACGACCGCCGCGACCGGCCCGGCCTTGGTCAGGATGTCGGCTAGGAGCGGACGCAGCCCGAGGCGTCTCAGGAGCGGCTTCAACCCCTTCCGCGCCCAGAACAGGAAAGCACTCGCCGAGACTCCGATGACCAGCGTGGGCCAATTGATCTCGCCGATATTCTCGAGAAGCGACCACAGCATCTCCGGCAGGGTATGGCCGTGTCCGTCGATGCCAAGCACGTGGCGCAGCTGGCTGGTGGCGATGAGGATGCCCGAGGCGGTGATGAAGCCCGCGATGACGGGGTGGCTGAGGAAATTGGCGATGAACCCGAGGCGGAAAAGGCCCAGAAGCACGAGGAACGCGCCCGACAGGAAGGCCAGCGTCAGCGCGGCGACGGCGTAGCCTGCTGTTCCCTGCTCGGCCACCTGCCCGATGGCGGACGCGGTGAGGAGCGAGACCACCGCGACCGGCCCCACGGCCAGCGCGCGGCTCGACCCGAAAACCGTGTAGAGCAGGATCGGAGCGATGGAGGCGTAGATACCGGCCTCGGGCGGCAGGCCCGCCAGAAGCGCGTAGGCCAGCGATTGCGGGATCAGCATGATCGTCACGATCACGGCGGCGATCATGTCGTTGGAGAACGCGCTGCGGTTGTAGCGGCTGCCCCAATCGAGGACGGGCATGTAACGGCGAAGAGAGTCGATCATCGTTCAATTCCAGACAGGTAGGGCGGGCAGAGCACCGGACTGCTCCGCCCGCCGGCCACCGCGCATAAGGGACGCAATGCGCGATGATTTCATTGGCCTAGTCGGCCGCGACCTTGACCGTCTCGGGCTTGGCCATCCATTCGCGGCCACGCAACATGGCCTTCCAGTAGATCGGCGGCAGCATCCGCTCCTTCAGGAACCACGCCGCGCGGGTCGGCCTGGTGCCGTCGATCAGCATCTTCGGGAAAGACGGCAGCAGCGTGCCGCCGTAGCCGAATTCCGCCAGCACGATCTTGCCCCGTTCCACGGTGAGCGGACAGGAGCCGTAACCGTTGTAGACCGCGGTCGGCGAGCGTCCGTCTATATCGGCGGCGAGGTTCTCGGCCACGATGGGCGCCTGGATGCGGGCCGCGGCGGCGGTCTTGGCGTTGGGCGCGTTCATCACGTCCCCTAGCGACCAGATGTTGTCGTGGGTCTTATGGCGCAGCGTTGACTGGTCGACATCGACCCAGCCGGCGGCATCGGCCAGCGGCGAGACCCGGATGAAATCCGGCGCAGTCTGCGGCGGGCAGACATGCATCATGTCGAACTCGACCGTCACCTCGGTGGCCTCGCCCTCGGGCGGCTTGACGGCAAAGGTCGCCGTTCGCGCCTGCCCGTCCACCGCCTTGAGGTTGTGGAAGAAGTTCAGCGTCGCGCCGTATTTCTCGACGTATTTCTCAAGTGCGGGCACGTAATCCTTTACACCGAAGAGCACGCCGCCCGCGTTCATGAACTGGATGTCGATATCCTTGAGAACACCCCGGCGGAACCACGCATCCCCCGAGAGATACAGCGCCTTCTGCGGCGCGCCGGCGCATTTGATCGGCATCGGCGGCTGGGTGAACAGCGCCCTGCCCTCCTTCATCTCCTGCACCAGTTTCCAGGTGTAGGGCGCGAGGTCGTAGCGGTAGTTCGAGGTCACGCCGTTGCGGCCGAGCGTATCTTCCAGCCCTTCGACGGCAGCCCAATCGAGCTTGAGGCCCGGGCATACGACGAGGCGGTGGTATTTCACCACGCGGCAGCCGTCGAGGATGACGGCGTTGTTTGCCGGCTCGAAGGCGGCGACGGCCGACTTGACCCAATGCACGCCGCGCGGGATCAGCGAGCCCATGGTCCGGGCCGTGTCCTGCGCCTCGAAGATGCCGCCGCCCACCATGGTCCAGCCGGGCTGGTAGTAGTGGATGTCCGCGGGGTCGATGATGGCGATCTCGAGGTCGGGCTTGCGCGACTTGAGGCTGGCCGCGACCGAGATGCCGCCCGCGCCCGCGCCGACGATCACAACGTCATAGCTCGCGTCGCCCGTATCGGTCGGCGTCCTGCCGCCGTTGGCGATGCGCCGCGCCACGCCGTTCATGTCGTAGCCTGCGGCCTTTGTGGCCGCGAGGATCTCGGGCATCGGGCGCTTACCGGCCTGCGCCAGCGACCAGAGCGTCGCAGACCGCGTGCCGGTCCGGCAGTAGGCCAGAACCGGACCGGGCAATGCGCGCAGGGCATCGGAGAAGGCCTCCGCATCCTCGTCGCGCACCATGCCGGCGGTGATGGGGAGGTAGCGCGTCTCAAGGCCAGCCGCCTTCGCCGCCGCCTCGATTTCCTCGAACCCGGGCTGGTCCGCGCCTTCCCCATCGGGGCGGTTGCAGATGATCGAACGAAAGCCCTCGGCCTCGATGGCCTTCACATCGGCAACAGTGATCTGCGGGCTGACCGTGAGGTCAGCCGATATGCGATTGAAATCCATGGTTCTGTCTCGTTCTAGAGGCCGTTCACAGGCACTTTGAGCATCGGGTTGCCATCAGCGTCCTTCGGAACCGCGCCTGCGCGCATGTTCACCTGAAGCGATGGGATGATGAGCTTCGGCATGGCGAGTTGCGCATCCCGCTCGGTGCGGAACTTGACGAATTCCTCGCGCGTCTTGCCGCCGCCGACATGGATGTTGTGCGCCTTTTCTTCGCCCACCGTGGTCTCCCACTGGATATCGCGTCCGTTCGGGCCGTAGTCGTGGCACATGAACAGCCGCATCTCGTCGGGCAGCGCCAGCACTTTCTGGATGCTGTCGTAGAGCGTGCCCGCGTCACCGCCGGGGAAATCGGCCCGGGCCGAGCCGCCGTCGGGCATGAACAGCGTATCGCCGACGAAGGCCGCGTTGCCCATGACATGCACCATGCAGGCGGGCGTGTGGCCCGGCGTGTAGATCGCCACGGCGTCCATGTTGCCGATCTTGTAGGTATCGCCATCCTCGAACAGCGCATCGAACTGGCTGCCGTCACGCTGGAACTCGGTGCCTTCGTTGAAGACCTTTCCGAAGGTCTCCTGCACGACCATGATTTTCGAGCCGACGCCGATCTTGCCGCCCAGCCGCTCCTGGATATAGGGCGCGGCGGACAGGTGGTCGGCGTGGACGTGGGTCTCGATGATCCACTCCAGCTTGAGGCCCTGCGTCTCGATCTGGCGGATCAGCTCATCCGCGTGCTCGTAGGTGATCCGACCGGCCGCGTAGTCGATGTCCATCACGCTGTCGATGATGGCGCAGGACGAGCTGGACGGGTCTTTCACGATGTAGCTGATCGTGTTCGTGGCCTCGTCGAAGAAGGCCTGGACCTCGGGTGTGACGTCCATGTTGACGGGATAGGTGGTCATTCCGAATCCTCCTCTCGGATCAGGCGGTCGCGTTCTTGCGCGCCGTGGAAAGGGTTTGCAGACCGCGCGCCAGGAACAGGCCGACGATCAGAGCCCCGGTGAATATGAAGACATCCGTTACCCCGGTGCCAAGCGCGGGAAGCGCGCCGCCCGGGCAGAAGCCCGCGATCCCCCAGCCCACGCCGAAGAGCGCCGAGCCGCCGACCAGCGGTGCGTCGATGCTGCGCTTCGCGGGCAGGTGGAACTGCTTGTCGAAGATCGGGGCGGTGCGCCCGAAGACCAGCTTGTAGCCGATGAAGGTCACGACCAGCGCGCCGCCCATGACGAAGGCCAGCGACGGGTCCCACGTCCCCGCGATGTCGAAGAAATTCAGGACCTTGGCGGGGTTCGCCATGCCGGAAATCGAGATGCCGACGCCGAAGATGAGGCCGGTCAGGTAGATGGCAATCAGACGCATGGTTACACTCCGATCACGTGACGGATGACGAAAACGGTGACGAAGGTCGTCGCCATGAAGGTGAGCGTCGCCACGATCGAGCGGGGCGACAGGCGCGCCATGCCGCAGACTCCGTGGCCCGAGGTGCAGCCGCCGCCATAGCTGACGCCGACACCGACGATCAGGCCGCCCACGATGAGCATCGTCGTAGAGACCGGAACATCAACGGCCGGAAATTGCCCGCTCAGCAGGTAGACGACCGCCGGGCCGGTCACCATGCCGGCCAGCAGCACCAGCCGCCAGGTGAAGTCCTGGCGCGAGGCCGGGTTCGTCAGGCCGGACAGAATGCCGGTCGCGCCGAATACGCGGCCCGCGATCCACATCAGGCTGACGGCTGCAAGGCCGATGAGGGCGCCGCCCGCAAGCGACATCCATGGGGTGAATTCCGTGACCATCGTTTAGACCTCGTCCTTCGGGGAAGGCTTGCGTCCGACGGGAAGGGCAATTGCTTTCCAGTGCATGTGCAAAATCTCCTGTTCGCTGGAGCATGACTTATGGGCCGGGCGCCCCCGTTTCAGTGACCTTGTCACCAAACTTCGCATTCGGACAAAGATTTTCGGCTTTCAGGTCTCGGAGAGCGCCGAAAGCGCGTCACGATCTTCCAGAACGACAAGGCCGCGGCTTTGCGACAGCCACCCGCGTTTCTGGAATTCCGTCATCTGGCGCGAGACGACCTCGCGCGCCGTCCCAAGCTCGGAGGCGAGCGCGTTGTGCGTCGTCCGCAACTCCCTGTTGTCCCCGGCAAGCTGCACCAGCTTGGAGGCCAGGCGCACGTCGATCCGGCCGAAGGCGACCTCGTCAATGATGCGGAAGAGGTCGGTAATGCGCCGCGTGTAGGCGGCGAGGATGAAATCGCGGAAGGCGGGCTGTTCGGCGAAAAGACGGTCGAAGGTCGCCATGGGAAGCGCCATGGCGGAGACGTCGGTTTCGGCGAAGCCTTCGGCAAGGTAGGCTTCGTGGGCAAGGACGCAGGCGGTGGTCATGACGCAGCTTTGCCCGGCTTCCACGCGGTAGAGCACGATCTCGCGCCCGGTATCCGAGGTCTGCGAGACACGCAGCGTGCCGTCGAGCAGGAACAGCAGGCTCTGGGGCATCGTGCCGACCCCGAAAACCCGCTCGCCGGCCTTGGCGGTGACCCGGCGGGCATCCCGGTGCAGAATGGCGCGCACGTCCGGGGGAAGCTTCGAGAGCCCCGTGAACAAGCTTGTCCATTCTTCTATCGCTTGCTTCGCCATCGTGTATCGCCTGTCGGAAACTGCGGTCGCTTAAAGATAGGCTTTTGACCCGCCCGATACGAGCCTCATGCCGCGGCTGTCGGCTGCGACACGGCTACGCGGTCCATCATCCATGTGGTGAGGATACCGCCCGCCCAGATCGACATGCCCGCGACCCACGAGGTCAGCGCCAGCACGGAGCCACCCGCCATGGCAGAGCCCACGGCGCAGCCGCCCGCCAGCATCGAGCCGAACCCCATCAGCACTGCGCCGAGGATGTAGCGTTCCATCGGCGTATCGGGGCCGAACCGTTCGATCCGCCACTCGCGCGAGATCACGGCCGACAGGGCTGAGCCCGCAAAGACGCCTGGCACAAGCCCGAGGCCGAAGCTCATTGGAAGCGACCGCGCGCCCACGAAAGCCATGAGCGTATCGGCGGACGGGCCGGTGAAGGTGATGCTGGCGACCGGCACGATATCGAACGAGACCTGTGAAATGCGGTAAGTCGCAAGCCACGCCAGGGCAACGGCAGCCCCCACACCGATGCCCGAGATGACGTGCGACCAAAGGACCTTGCGGCTCCGCGCGAACCAGAGGCTCGCCACCAATGCCACGGCAGCGACGGCGACGATCGTGGGCTGGGTCAGACCGAGCAGGGCCATGCCATCCCGGCTTTCGCCGCTGATGACCAATAGCGCGGACAATTGCTCTCTCGGCGAAGCGAGGAACCCCGTCAGCGCCGCCTGCGCCGTCACGGTCAGGATCAGTCCGGTAACCAGCGCGCGCAGGTTTCCTGTGGCCGACAGGACCAGTAGGCGGCTCGCGCAACCGCGGGCAAGGATCATGCCGATCCCGAACATCAGCCCTCCGATAACCGCCCCCGACAGGCTTCCCACCCCGCTGAGCTGGCGCGCATTTGCAAGGTCGAGCCATCCGGCAAGGACCATCACCTGCGTCGCGAACAGCGCCGTTGCGAAGGCAAGAAACCAGATCGCGATGCGCGGACCCATCTGGCCGCGTGCCAGTTCCACCGTCGCGGCCCGCAAGCAGAATCGCGAACGCTGCGCGGCAGCGCCGAACAGGAGGCCGATCAGCGCACCGGCCAGCATCAGAAGGGCACCGTCGCCCAAGCGTTCAGACAGCGTTTCCATGACGGCAGCCATACCGTTCCGACCACACCGGTGCGTTGACCTGCATCAAGCTACTGTGCCG
The DNA here is from genome assembly GCA_015689645.1 of Rhodobacterales bacterium HKCCE4037. Lineage (GTDB taxonomy): Bacteria > Pseudomonadota > Alphaproteobacteria > Rhodobacterales > Rhodobacteraceae > Gymnodinialimonas. Next base: position 24,855 of record WVSM01000005.1, on the reverse strand, counting down.
CCAGCGGTTGCCGGGCAATGCAACATTGCGCCCAAAGTTCGGACAGGGCGGCGACCAAGTGGTCGATATCCGCATCGGAATGTACCGGTGATGGTGTGATCCGCAGACGCTCGGTTCCCTTCGGCACGGTCGGATAGTTGATCGGCTGGATGTAGATACCATAGCGGCGTATCAACTCGTCCGAGATGAACTTGCACTTCACCGGATCGCCGACCATCACCGGGATGATGTGGCTCTCGTTTTCCAGATGCGGCAGGCCCATTTCATCGAGCCGCGCGCGCACCTGAGCGACCTTGGCTTTCTGTGCCGCGCGTTCCGCCTGGCTGGTTTTCAGATACCGGACAGCGGCGCAGGCCCCGGCCGCAACCGCCGGAGGCAGCGCCGTGGTGAAGATGAACCCCGAGGCAAAACTGCGCACAAAATCCACGATACTGGCGGGACCGGTGATGTACCCACCCATCACACCGAATGCCTTCCCCAGCGTGCCTTCGATGATCGTGATCCGATCCATCAAGCCGTCGCGCTCCGCGATGCCGCCGCCGCGCGGGCCGTAGAGCCCGACGGCGTGAACCTCGTCGAGGTAAGTCAACGCACCGTAGCGGTCCGCCAGATCGCAGATCTCGGCGATCGGGGCCACGTCGCCATCCATCGAGTATACGGATTCGAAAGCGATGATCTTCGGACGGCACGGGTCGATCCCGGCCAGGTGCCGCTCCAGATCCGCGAGATCATTGTGATTCCAGATCCGCTTCTCCGCGCGGCTATGGCGGATGCCTTCGATCATGCTGGCGTGGTTGCCGGCGTCCGACAGGACCACGCAATCGGGCAGACGTTCGGCAAGCGTGCCGAGGCTCGCCCAGTTCGACACGTAGCCGGAGGTGAAAAGAAGTGCGGCTTCCTTGCCGTGCAGATCGGCCAGTTCCGCCTCAAGATCGGCATGGGCATGAGTTGTGCCCGAAATGTTTCGAGTGCCCCCTGCACCGGCGCCGGTTTCGTCCAGCGCACGGTGCATCGCTTCCAGAACGACCGGATGCTGGCCCATCCCGAGGTAGTCGTTGGAGCACCAGACAGTCACGGGCCGCTGCGCGCCGGAGGATCGGTCAATCGCAACTGGGAAAGATCCGCGTTCCCGCTTCAGTTCGGCGAAATAGCGGTAGTTCCCGTCGGCCCGAAGTTGGTCGAGCGCGGCACTGGCGAAGGCGGTGTAGTCGAAGGCCGCCCGGGTCACTGGGCCTGCGCCTCGAGGATGATGGCGTCGAGAACGGCCTCGACCTCCTGCATCGGCCCGTCGGGATAAGCGCGATGGCCAAGCATGACTTCGCCGTCCATCTCGGCGACGAAGATGGAATAGGGACAATGCACGATGTTCATCGGGTCCGCTTCCATGACACGCCGCGAAATGGCCGCCGAGCAGAACAGGAAGATGTCCGCATTCTCGAAGATCATGGTTTCCGAGCCGACATCCTCGCCGGTGCGGTTCAGCATGTCACCGACATGGCTGACGTAGTCGATGACGAGGCCACGGTTCACAATGGCGCTTTCCACCGCGAAAGTGGCGTCGTCGAACGAGCCTTCGAAGTCGTAGGTGATGACATCCTGAGCCGCGACCGGCACCGCCATCACTAGGCCCAGGGCAAACGTGGAAATTGCCGTCTTCATGATCGTCCCTCCCCAGAAGATGCGGGGGCGGATGCCGCCCCCGCCGTTTCGGTCACCCGAACATGTCCTCGGTGATCGCATCGTACCAGCCGATGCTCTCGCGATAAGTCTCTGCGCGGACTTCGTCTGTTTCACCGACTTCGCTGACGAACCCGCCGGTCGATACGATGCCTTCGTCCGAGGCTTCGTAATTCGCGCCCACCTTGATCCCGTCATCGGTGTCGATGAGCGACCAGCAGGTGTTCGAGAACCGCGCCGGGAACTGGCGACTGTCAGTGAAGGCCGCCACGATGGCATTGGCCGCAACCTTGGCCTGGCTGTTCGCCGCGAAGCCCGACTTCGGCATGTCGCCCTGCGCAGCGGAATCGCCGAGGATGTGCACGCTTTCGTCCAACCGGCTCGACAGGTCGTAGGCCGAAACCGGGGCCCAGTCACCTTCGTTCAGGGCCGCGGCATGCACGATGCCGCCCGCCTGCATCGCCGGGATGACGTTGCAGACATCGACGTTCTGCACGTCGCCGTCGATGGAAAGCGTCATCGCCTCGGCATCGACTTCCACGTTGCCACCGCCGAAATCGGGGCCGACACGCTCGATCATGCCTTCGTAGTGGCGAAGCCAGCCGTCCTCGAAAAGCGCCTGTTTGGAGAAGGTTTCCTTCGGATCCGCGATCAGGATGCGGGCGGTCGGATTGTTCTCCTTCAGGTAGTGGGCCACCATCGACACCCGCTCGTAAGGGCCGGGCGGGCAGCGGTAAGGGTTGGGCGGCGCGACCATGGCGAAGGTGCCACCTTCCGGCATCGCCTCGATCTGCGCGCGCAGAAGCTGGGTTTGCGAGCCCGCCTTGTAGGCGTGGGGCATGCGGTTCTGCACAGCGGTCGACCAGCCGGGAACCGCGCCGTTCTTGAAGTCGATGCCTGGCGACAACACGAGGCGGTCGTAGGGTACATCGCCGCCACCCGCGAGCCGCACGGTCTTCGCATCACGGTCCACGCCTGTTGCCCAGTCGTGCACCACGTTCACGCCGTAGGACGAGGCGAGGTTGCCGTAGGTATGTCCAAGGCTGTCGAATTCGCGGAAGCCGCCGAGGTAAAGGTTCGAGAAGAAGCAGGTGTAGTAGGCCCGCGACGGCTCGATCAGGGTGACGTCGATGGCACCCTCGCTGTCGCGCGCGATGTAGCGCGCGGCGGTCGCCCCACCTGCGCCGCCGCCGACGACGACGACGCGGGGACGCGCGCCGTCTTGGGCGCGCACGATCATCGGCGCGGCAAGGGTCGCCCCGACCGCCGCCGTCGTGCTCAGGAATGCACGTCTGTTGAAGTTCATGTTCTCTCCTCCCTTGATGCGGAGCATTGGTTCCGCCTTGTTGTCCGGCCAATCCGGGCCGGTCCGAATGTGTTGGCCTACTCCGTGGTTTGAGCCTCGAAATAGGCGGCCAGTGCCGCGATCTCCTCGTCTCCCAGACGCGAGGCGACCATGTTCATGACGGGGTGCTCGCGCTCCCCGGTGCGGTAGGCACTCAGGCCAGCGATGAAGACCGATGGCGCCAGACCGGCGATTGACGGGATATCCTCGCCGCCCGCACCGCGGTGGCAGGCGGTGCATTCCGATGAAAGGTATTCGCCATAGGCGACGTCACCTTCGACCGCGAGAATGGCTGCAATTTCCGGGCTTGGCCCGCTCTCGGGCCCGGCTTCGGCGGCGGCCTCCGACGTGCCGCCTTCCTGTATAAGATAAGAAATCAGGTCGGTGCGGTCGGTTTCGTCACGGATGCCGCGAAACACCATCGACGTACCGGGCAGATAGCCGCGCGGATCTTCGAGGAACGCAGACAGCGCTGCCTCCGACCAGACGTCGCCATCAGCGCCCGCCTCGGAGAGCGTGTCGGAATAGTCGTACCCGTCAACCGTGCCGATCAATCGTCCGACAAGCCCGTTGAGCTGAGGACCGATCCGGTTGATCGCGCCCTCCCCGATCTGGTGGCAAGCCGCACAGGCCCGGAACAGACGCTCCCCGTTCTCGGCATCCGCCGACGCCGAAAACGGCGTCAGCGACAAGGTCCCCGCCACCAGGGCAGCGACCTTGCAACTTGGGATCACCTTTCCCGTCATTCGCCACCTTCGGCACGGATATAGGCGATCATCGCGGCGATTTCCTCGTCGTCCCGCAGGCCACGGAACCCCATCCGGTTGCCCGGAATGAAGTCGCGTGGGTTGGCGAGGAATTGCGCCAAGGTCTCATCCGTCCACTCAAGGCCGCCTTCGACGGCCTCTGTGAAGGCGGGGGAATAGCGGAACCCGTCCTGCATACCGGCAGGATGCCCGTAGATGTTGACGAGCGCGGGACCGGTCCGGTTGGTCGCGCCGTCACCGATCTGGTGACAGGACGAGCACTGGCGGAACAGCCCCTCACCCATCGCCACGAGTTCCGGGTCGGGTCCGGTGTCTTCGGGCGCGGCCTCCTCCACGACGGTGGCCTCTTCTTCCACTTCGACCTCGGCGGTCGCCTCGGTCGCCCCTCCCTCACCCTCGGGCGTCACGTTCAGGACCGACGCGGTGCTGGTGACCTCGATACTCTCGGCGCAATCGCTCATGCAGGGCTCGGCAGAGAAGAGTGCGTATTCCGTCTCGGCGCGGTCATCCATGAAGAACGCGTCCTCGTTTGGAAGTGGCACCTCGAGGAAGTTCTCGTTCGAAAGTTCGAAATCGTCATCGACCAGGTCGTTGACGTACATAAGGTAAGCCGTCAGCGCGTAGACCTCGTCATCGGTCAGGCTCTGGGCCGACCCGTAGGGCATGGCGCGGTGCACGTAATCCCAGACGGTCGAGAGATAGGGCCAGTAGGAGCCGACGGTTTTCACCGGGTCCTCGCTTTCCATCGTTCCGAACCCGCCAGCCAGGACGGGCCAGCGGCCCACGGCCTCGCCGAAATCGCCGTGGCAGGCGGAACAATAATCGATGAACAAGCCCTCTCCGTCCCATACGTTGCCGGAGCCGACGGGCAATCCCGCGCCATCGGGGCGAATGTCGATGTCCCACGCCGCGACTTCTTCGGGAAGTGCCTCGCGTCCGAGGCCGTACCCACCGTCGCGTGAGGGGGCGGCTGCCTCCTGCGCGAGGGCCGGAAGGGCCGGAAGGGCCGATATCGCCAGAAGGGACGCGGTCGAAACAAGGATCTTTTTCATGACTTAGCCGACCTCGACGTTTTCGGATTCACCATTTTCCCGGACAAGCCAGGTCTGGATTCCGTTGTTGTGGTAGATGGAATTCTCGCCCCGGATCTCGCGCAGCTGGTCCTTGGTGGGTTGCACGTAACCGGTGCTGTCATGGGCGCGGCTTTGCAGAAGCAACTCGCTGCCGTCCCAGTCGAACTCGAAGTAGAAGCGGTGCATCGACTTGTCGAAACTGGGGCCCGACATGCGCGCCTGATGCCAGTTCATGCCACCGTCGAGCGTCACGTCCACGCGCGGGATGGTCCCCCGGCCCGACCACGCAACGCCGGTCAGAACGGTCGGCCCGGGACCATGCAGGATCGGAGCCTGCGGCGACGGGTTGGTGATGACGGACTTGGCGTCCATGACCCATGTGAAGCGGCGCGCATCACCGTTCGCCAGAAGGTCGGTGTATTTCGAGGTTTCCTCGCGGTGGTGCCACGGCTGATCGCCCACTTCGAGACGTCGCAGCCATTTGACCCACATGTTGCCTTCCCAGCCGGGAACGACGAGGCGCAGCGGGTAACCCTGCTCGGGCCGCAGCCGCTCACCGTTCATGTGCGTGGCGACAAGACAATCGTCGAGGCATTTTTCCATCGGGATCGAGCGGGTCATGGCGGAGGCATCCGCGCCTTCGGCCAGCAGCCACGTCCCGTTGGTCTGAACGCCCGCCTCTTCCAGCAGCAGCCGCAGCGGCACGCCGGTGTAGACCACGTTATGGATCATACCGTGGGTGAATTGGCAGCCGTTGAGCTGCGCGCCGCGCCATTCCATACCGGAATTGGCGGCGCATTCGAGGAAATAGGTCCGGTTCTCCCGCGGGAAGCGCATGAGGTCTTGCATCGTGAAGACCATCTGCGTGTCGACGAGGCCGTTGATCATCAGTCGATGGTCGGCAGGGTCGATCTCTGCCACGCCGCCGTGGTGACGCTCGAACGCGAGGCCGTTGGGGGTGATGATCCCCTCCATCTCGTGCAGCGGCGTGAAGTTGACCGAGCTGACGCTGTCGGCGGTCAGCCACGGCACGTTACGGCGCACGACATGGGACTCGAAGGGCGAGGGCATGCCATAAGGTGCTGCATCCACGCCCGGCCCCAGAAACTGTTGCCAAGGCTGCAACTCGGTGATCAGGGGATCAGCGGCCTGCGCATGGACCAGCTTGCCGGTCGCGGCTGCGCCTGCGGCAAGGGCGGCCCCGCCAAGGAACTGACGCCGGGTTGCCGATGGTTTGTTATCTGACATCTCTGTGCCTCTCCTGTTCGAATCGTCGCGGCCTCAGCCGCCGACAACGTCCACGCTGTTGTTCGGTTGAATCTCGACCGTGCCCTGCTCGCGGATGTGGTTCTCGACCACCTCCCAGATCGGCGGGCCTTCGGTGCCTTCGTTCACGCTGGCCCAACCGGCCACGACATAGGTCTGGTCGGCCTCCACCGGCTCGCCGGTCTCCAGAAGGGTCATGTCGGTGATCCGGCTGCCCATCGGCTGACCGATGTCGATGCGGTAGCCCATGCCACCAATGCGGACCATGTCGCCGCCCTGCTGGTAGTAGGGATCGGGGTTGAAGATGTTCTCGGCCACGTCTTCGAAGATCAGCTTGAGCGTCTCGCCGGTCATCTCGGTCCGATAGGCGTTGGGATAGGTCATCGCGGTAACGTTGAAGATATCCTCGCGCGTGATGTCCTGACCCGGCAGCACCGCCGCTCCCCAGCGGAAACCGGGGCTGAGCGCGATCTGCGCATCCCGTTGCGAGATCAGCGCGTTGCAGATCACGTCGTCCCATGTGCCGTTGAAATTGCCGCGCCGGAACAGCAGCGAGCTGGACTGGCCGATCACTTCGCTCATCTCCGCCTCGAACGGCGCGCGGGTCTCGGCGATCAGGCCCGCCATGGTCGGGTCCGGCGTGATGACATCCGAGAAGATCGGGATCAGGCGGTGGTTGATGCCTTGAAGGCCGCCGTCGCGCACGTCCAGATCAACGCGGCTGACGAACTTGCCGTGGCTGCCGCTGGCGATGAGGAACGTGTTGCCGACCTGAACCGGCTCAGGCAGCGCATCATGGGTGTGGCCGGTCAGGATCACGTCGAGGCCGGGAATATCGCGGGCGAACTGGCGGTCAACGTCGAAGCCGTTGTGGGAGAGGAGAACAACGACCTCCGCGCCAGCTGCCCGGACCTCTTCGACCACTTCCACGAGGCGTTCGCGCCGCAGGCCGAAGGAGAGTTCGGGGAACATCCACGAGGGGTTTGCAATCGGCATGTAGGGGAATGCTTGCCCGATCACGGCGATGGAGGTGCCGCCCCGCTCGAACATGCGGTAATCGTCGAACACCGGCTCGTCCCAATCCACGTCGAAGATGTTTGCGCCCAGGAACGCCGGGTTCAGCGGGCCTTCCACAATCTCGCGCACCCGGTCGGAGCCGAGCGTGAATTCCCAGTGCGAGGTCATCGCATCAACGCCAAGGGCGTTGAACAGATCCACCATGTCCTGCCCGCGTGTGCGCAGCGACGGAAGCGACCCCTGCCACGTATCACCGCCGTCCAGAACGATCGCGTCGGGCCGGTCACCCCGGATCGCGTTTACAACGGTGGCGATGCGGTCGAGGCCACCCATCTTGCCATAGCTGCGCGCCAGCGATGTGAAGTCATTGTAGGTCAGCGCGTAATCCATCGCACTGCCCTGCTCGATCCCGTAGGCGGCGCGGAACGCCTCGCCCACGATATGCGGCGGCTGACCCTCGGCTGCACCGACACCAATGTTGAATTCCGGCTCGCGGAAGTAGATCGGCTGGGTCTGGGCGTGAATGTCGGTAATATGGACCAGCGTGACGTTCCCGAAATCGCTGGAGCCGATCAGGTCTTCCTGGCTGAGCACCTGCTGCGCGGCCAGACGCGCCCAATTCCCGAAACCGGACGCCCCATAAAGCGCCGATGTCGCCATCGCGGCCTGTACGAAATGTCTGCGTGAGATCATCTGGTTGCGCCTTTATATTCTTCTTCTTGCATGTGTTTTCAGACAGGAACGCCGCACCCATCGGGCACGGCGTCTGCAGGGTTCAGTTGCGGACGGCGGGGCCTTCCACGGTCAGGCCGTTGCCGCGCGAGGCGACGTAGAGTTCCAGCGCCACGAATTCGGGGCTGCCGACCGCGAAGGTTTCGCCACGGGTGTCCCGAATGCATCCGCGGAAGCGGTTGTGAATCGAAACCAGTCCGGAGTTACGGAGGCGATAGGTCGGGAAGCCATTGACCTGGCCCTGGCTGAGGTGGTCGGCCCGGATCAGGTTGCCGTAGTTCTGCTCGTGGCAATTGGCACAGGACAGTTCGAGCTGGCCGTAACGGGTGTAATAGATCTCCTGACCCTGCTCCCAGGTTGATTGGGCCGGGCCGTCGATCGCGACGTTGACAACTTCGCCACGCCCGACAGCCGAGATCAGCGCCGACATCCGACGCATTTCGGCGCTGTCGTAGCCATAGGCTTCGGCCCCCATACGTTCGGTCATGCATTCGGTGATCTGCATCTCGACCGTCTGCACCTCGCCATGCTCTTCGTCCCACTGGGGATAGGTGGCGCGGACAGTGGACAGGCTTTCCGGCGTGTCATGGCACGAGGCGCAGCTTTGCCCCTCGGTCCCCATCGCCGTTTCGAAGGTCTCGCGGGCCGTGTCGACGTCCAGCATCGCCGGGTTGTCGAAGTCGTCGGCCTGCATCATCTGCGTTTCCGGCGAACGGAACACCCAGCCGGAGTAGATCGTGCTGAGACCCTCGACATGCTCGGGGGCCGGAGCCTCCACGATCATCTCGATCTCCCCGTTCACGATCAGTGACCGGTTTTCACCGATATCGGCCCACACCACGCCGGTGGCCGCAACGGCACCCGCCGCGAAGACTGCGCCCCAGAGTTTCTGCTTGCGAAAGCTGGCCATGTCCGTCCTCCCTCGAATGGCTTCCGATCCGTGCCGACCGGCTTAACTTACAGTGATTTCAGACGCTTCTTCGTAGACATCGCCATCGTCGTCGTACCAGGTGAAGTTGAACGTGCCGCTCTCGTTCACCAATGCGTCGAACTGGAAATAGGGGTTGGTCGAGATCGCGGGCTCAAGTGCCACGTCGATCACGTTCTGCCCGTTGAAGTCACAGGTGAAGCGGTTGATGATCGAGCGCGGGATGACGTTGCCGTCATCGTCGCGACGCTGCCCGCTTTCCATAGTGTGGTTGATCAGGCACCGGACCGAGACCACTTCGCCTGCCGAAGCTTCACGGGGGGCGCGCACGCGCGCTGTTACGCCATCTGCCATGTTTTCTCTCCTGCCTTAGCCGCCGCAGCCGCCGATGGTGACACGCACGTTCTGACGTGCGCTGACAAACGTGCCATCGGCCTTGCGGGCAATGGCGATGACCTCCTGCTCACCGGCAAGGCGTACACGCGTGGTGGCGTGCTGCGACCCGGCGGCGGGGCCGAAATTGAAGGTCACGACTTCCGGAAGCGGGTTGCCCGCAGCGAAGACCATGATGGCTTCTGCCCCTGGCGCATCGACCTCGATCGGGACGGTATTGCCGTTCTCGGCGATTTCCGGCGCGATCAGGGTGATCCCGTCGCTGCCAAGCTCGGCGCCACCGGTGAAGGCGTCCATTGCCGCCTGCACCTCCTGCGCCGTTGCGGTTTTCGGCAGGGCGAAGAAAGCAGCCGCTGCTGCAACGCTCGCCGCCGTGAATGTTCTGCGGGTCATCGACATCTCGATTGATCCTCTGCTGTTTCGATTATTCGGTAAGTGTCATGAGGTAGGCGACCACGTCCTCGACCTGCTGCGCGTCGAGGATCGGCATGATCTCGGTTGCCGGGCCGCCCGTGTAGCCGTCGCCGGGGCGAATGAAGCCGTCGACCCGGTAGAAGGCGGGCATCACCGACTCGGGGAAGACGTTCTTCGCGTTTACCACGATGCCGCGCAGCGCGGCCTCTTCCCAGCGGTCGCCGACGCCATCCAGCGATGGTCCGACCTCGCCATGGAACTGCTCGTCCTCCAGCGCCGTGACCTGGTGGCACGCAATGCAGTTGCCGAGGCCGCGGGTCACCATGATCTCCCTGCCCCGCTCCGCGTCGCCCGGCTCGCCGGTCAGGGACTCCATGATGTCACCGTAATCGTCGGCAACGACATCTCCCGGGGCTGTCACATCGGCATGAAGGGTCGTTGCGGCCAGTGCTATACCAGCCGCCAAAATCACTTGGCGCTTCACTGTGTATCCTCCCTTGAGCGGAGCATCGCCGCCCTTGGTATTCCTCCCGTCGGGCACCTCGGTAGCCCGTGGCATACCGTAGCCCGAAGCTCGCGATTCTTTCAACTACACATTTGCATTCTTGCATATGTTTCCGACAACATATTGATTTTTATAGATAGTTATCTGTAATCTTTACCGGACAGACGATCTCATTCCGATCCGATCAACGCGCCGGCTTCGCTGCGCGCGTTGAACATTCGGGCATGGTAACGCTGGAAATCCTCGTCCCCGAGATAACCCTCTTCGAGCACCCAGTTCAGCATGTCGAACACGGTCTCGGCCCCAAAAGCGCCCGGCATAACCGCAACGGCGGCCTCATTGCCCTGAACACCCTCCGGCACCTCTTCCGGAAAGAACAGGATCGTCGGCGTGAAGAGCGTCCCCCAGCGGCGCGCCAATTGTGCCTCGGACATCGCCTCTCCATCGAAATCGAAGGCCTCTGTCCCACCATGCAGGTTCAAGCGCACGACGTAGAAATCGTCTTCCAGCATCTCCTCGATCTCGGGGATCACGAAGACCTCCTCGTGCATCCGCGTGCAGTAGATGCAGCCGCGCTGCTCGACCATCACGACAAGGCGCTGACCGTTCGCCGTTGCGTCGCCAAGATCTTCGCGCAGGTCAAGAAACGTTGTCTCCACCCACGGGGCGATGTGCAGCCCGTTATCATCAAGTTCGGCCGCGGCCGGAGCCCCGAGCAGTCCGAGACCGGCCACAATGGCCAAAGCATAGCGTTTCATTCCAAGTCCTCCCTGAAGGGTGTCCGTCACCCCATGGTGCGGAACACCTCGAAATTCTCGATCATCCACTGCCCGATATAATTCATGGCATTTGTGGCAATCAGCACTCCGAAGATGACGAGGGCCACACCCGTGACCTTCTCGACCATCCCCAGATGACGCCGAAAACGCGCCGTCAACGACATGAACGGGCCGACGAACGCAGCCGCCAGGACGAAGGGCAGCGTCATGCCGATGCCATAACTGGTCAGGAGCAGGGCCCCCTGCCCCGCCGTATCGGTGCCGGCCGCCGTGAACAGGATCGCGGCAAGGATCGGACCGACACAGGGTGTCCATCCGAATGCAAAAGCCAGCCCGATCAGGTAGGCCCCGCCGTACCCAAGCCGCGTGCTAGAGCCGGTATCCGCCCGCCATTGCTGGTTCAGAAGCGGGATGCGGATCACGCCCAGGAAATGCAGACCCATGACGACGATCATCGCGGCCGCCACCCAGCGGAGGACGTCGAACCAGTCGCGCAGAACCTGCCCCAGCAGCGACGCGGAGGCTCCAAGCCCAACGAAGACAGTCAGCATCCCGGCAGCGAAGAACAGCGCGCCAGTGATCGCGGTGCCCCTCACAGCGGCCGCAGCTTCACGGTCTTCGGCGACGGTGTTGACACTTACGCCAGCGAGATAACTCAGGTAGAATGGAACCATCGGCAGCACGCACGGCGACAGGAACGAGGCCAACCCGGCAAGGAACGCGCCAATCAAAGTCACGTCGAACATAGGTCACCTGGATGCTGACATATTCAAAAATTCATATTAGTAATGCGCTTATGAAAAGGTCAATCGCCACTTTGAGTGGACTCGGCGCTGCGGGCGCCATGCTTGCCGCAAGTGCTCTGCCCACGGCCGCGCAGGATGCGGGCGGTGTGTCTTTGCTGATGTTCGAACAGGCCGGTTGCGTCTATTGCGCCCGTTGGAATGAAGAGGTCTCGCCGGAATATTCCATCACACAAGAAGGGCAAATCGCGCCGCTGGTGCGGATAGATATTCACGATCCCCTGCCAGAGGCCTATAATCTGGTCTCCGACCCCGTGTTTACACCGACATTTGTGCTGGTGTCCGACGGCGATGAACTCGGTCGCATCGAAGGCTATCCGGGCGAGGATTTCTTTTGGGGCTTACTCGGTCGGCTCCTCGACCGGCTTCCGTCCGAGAGTTAGGCAATTCAGTCACCTTTTCGGGAAATCCTCTGCGAAACACTGGTCAGCGGGGGGGTGAGACGACTAAAGGATTGATAGGAAGACCAGAAGCAAACGTATCATGTTCAATAGCAGCGACGACCCTTCGGAGCACTCGTCCACGTCCATTCTGCCCGATCCGGGCAAGCCGATGGACGATGAGACATGGAAACGCGTGAAGAACAACGCGCAGGAGGCGTCGGACTTTCTCAAGGCGCTCAGCCACGAAGGCCGTCTGATGATCCTGTGCTCACTAGCGCATGGCGAGAAGTCGGTGACCGAGTTGGAACAGATGCTGTCATCCCGTCAGGCCGCAGTCTCGCAACAGCTCGCCCGCCTCCGACAGGAAAAATTGATCTCGGCCCGCCGCGAGGGCAAACACATCTTTTATGGTTTGACAGACGACCGTGCCCGCCGGATCATCGAACAAGTTTACGAGTTGTTCTGCACATAAATGCCGCGTGAGACCGGCCGAGGTGCAAGGGAGGGAACATGCTCGACTTTGTCGGTGAACCGGTCGCCATCGTTCTGATCGGCGCATTGGGTGGCCTGCTTCTTGGCCTCGCCGCCCGGTTGGGAAAATTCTGCACGCTCGGGATGATCGAGGACGTCCATTACGGCCACGATTTCGGCCGCATGTGGATGTGGGTGACGGCGCTTGGCGTCGCCATGATGGCCAATCTCGCGGCGCAGGAGATGGGCTGGCTCGATCTTTCGGAGGTTGCCCTGCTCGGCACGCGCCTGTCCGTTGCCGGAGCGATCGTCGGCGGGCTGCTGTTCGGCTACGGCATGGCGCAGGCCGGCAATTGCGGCTACGGCGTGCTGGCGCGGCTTGGCGGCGGGGACATCCGGGCGCTGATGATTGCCGTTGTGATGGGCGTGAGTGCCAGCGCAACGATCTTCGGCATCCTGCGCCCCCTACGCCTGCAATTGTTCGAGACCACGCCATCGCCGAGCAATCCGCAAAGTGTCCTGTCGCTGTTGGAAAGCGGGTTTGGCGGATCGTCTGCCCTGCTTGGCGGTCTTCTTGGCGCGGGTCTTCTGGTGGCGTCTATCCTCTACCAGAGCCAGGGCAAGCGCCTGTCGCGCAGCATATGGGGCGCCGTCGCGGGCCTCGCCATCAGCATCGGCTTCATCGGGACCTATCAGGTGGCCAGTACCGGCTTCGGCGCGTGGGACGTGGAATCCCACTCCTTCACCGCGCCCATCGGCGAGACGATCCACTACGCGATGTTCTCCTCCGGGCTCGGGCCGAAATTCGGGATCGGATCGGTGCTCGGCGTGATCATCGGTGCCGCGATCGGCAGCCTCATCCAGGACGGATTCCGATGGGAAGCCTGCGAAGACCCACGCGAATTGCGCCGCCAGATCGGAGGGGCCGCGATGATGGGCGTCGGAGCCGTGCTGGCAGCGGGCTGCAGCATCGGTCAGGGCCTGACCGCACTGTCATTGCTCAGCTTCACCGCACCGCTTGTCGCGGGCAGCATCTGGCTTGGCACATGGCTCGGCCTGAAGCACCTGATCATCGGGCTTGAGGCCGCGAACTAAGCGACCGGGCGCAGTCCCAGCATCTCGCGTGCCTGCGCCGGTGTCGCCACCGGGCGGCCCACCTTCTCGCAGATCTCGACCGCGCGCTGCACCAGCGCCGCGTTCGACGGTGCCAGCGTTTCGCGATCCAGGCGGATGTTGTCCTCCAGACCCGTCCGCGCATGGCCGCCCGCCGCGATGGCCCATTCGTTCAGAACGATCTGGTTCGGGCCGATGCCCGCCGCACACCAATGCGCATCCTCGCCGAACAGGCGATGCACGGTCTTGATGTAGAAATCGAACACCTCCCGGTCCACCGGCATCGCGTTCTTCACCCCCATGACGAATTGCACGTATGGCGTTCCCGCCAGTTGCCCGCGGTCGGACATCAGCTTTGCCTGCAGGATGTGGCTGAGGTCGAAGGCCTCGATCTCGGGCTTCACGTCATGGGCCAGCATTTCCGAGGCGAGCCAGTCGACAAGGTCAGGCGGGTTCTCGTACACCCGCGTCGGGAAATTGTTCGACCCCACCGACAGCGACGCCATGTCGGGCCTGAGCGGCAGCATCCCGCCACGCTCCTGCCCCGCGCCCGAGCGTCCGCCCGTGGAAAGCTGCACGATCATGCCGGGGCAGTGCTTTTCCACCCCTTCCTTCAGCGCCGCGAATTTCTCTGGGTCCGAGGTCGGGCTCTCGTCGGAATTGCGGACATGGGCGTGCACGATGCTGGCCCCGGCCTCGAACGCCTCGTGCGTGCTTTCGATCTGCTCCGCCACGGAAATCGGAACAGCCGGGTTGTCGGCCTTGCGCGGCAGCGAGCCGGTGATCGCACAACAGATGATGCATGGGGATTGTGACAGGTCAGACATCGAAAAACACCGTTTCTTCAGGTCCTTGGAGATGGACGTTGAACCTGTAGACCCCATCACCCTCCGGCTTGGCCAGCAAGGTCCGCACGCGGTTCTGATGTTCGAGCCGGGTCAGCAGCGGGTCCTTGGCGTTGGCCTCTTCCTCGTCGGCGAAGTAGATCCGGGTCTGCAGCCCGATGTTGATGCCGCGCGCCACGATCCACATGCTGATGTGCGGGGCCTGCATGCGCCCGTCCACGCAGGGAACCGCACCGGGCTTGACCGTCTCGAAGGTGAATTCGCCAGTGTCCATATCGCCCGGCGACCGGCCCCATCCGGTGAAGTTCGGGTCCGCCTGACCGCGCGTCTCGTTGGCCGAGGCGAATAGCCCCGCCGCATCGGCCTGCCAGATCTCGATCAACGCGTCTTTCAGCGCCATGCCCATGCCGTCGTAGACCGTGCCCTTGATGGTGATCTCCTCACCCTGCACCGGGCCGGTCTTCATCACCGCGCCGAGGTCTTCGCCGTAGATCTCGATGCCCGAGAAATTCGGCGTGCAGCCGATGTGCACATATGGCCCCGCCGTCTGGCTCGGGCTTTCTTTCAGGTAGTCGAGCTTCTGCATCACATCCCCTCCGGCCGGTTTTCGAAATAGGTCTGGCGGCGTCCGCGCAGGACCATGTCGAACTTGTAGGCCCGCGCATCCATCGGCACGGTGCGATGCATGTCGAGCGGCGCGGTCAGCGCGTCCACCGCCTCCTGCGACTTGAGAACGCCCACGATCGGGCACAGCGGGATCAGCGGGTCGCCCTCGAAATACATCTGCGTGATCAGCCGTTGCGCGAATCCATGCCCGAAGATCGAGAAATGGATATGCGCAGGCCGCCAATCGTTCATCCCGTTGGGCCAGGGGTAAGGGCCCGGCTGCACCGTGCGGAATTCGTAGGAGCCGTCCTCGCCGGTGATCGCACGCCCGCAGCCGCCGAAATTCGGGTCCAGCGGGGCAAGGTAGCCTTCCTTCTTGTGGCGATAGCGGCCACCGGCATTGGCCTGCCAGAATTCCACCAGTGCACCGGGCACGGGCCGACCGTTTTCGTCGAGCACCCGGCCATACACGATGATCCGCGGACCGATGGCGCTTTCGCCCGGTTTGGCGAAATTGTGGATCAGGTCGTTGTCGAGCGGCCCCAGCATGTTGTGCCCGAACACCGGCGACGTCTCCTCGCTCAAGGTGGTCGGAAACGAGATCAGCGCGGCTTGCGGCGACCGTTTCACGCTGGTCTTGTATGGCGGCGTCAGCGCGTCGGGCTGCCACGTGCGGTCACGTGGAATGAAGCCTCCCATGGGCGCGGCATCTGTCATCGGATAGCTCCCTTTCGATCCGGTCGACGCCAATCCAACGCTTTTTGGTGCCATATACAAGGGGCTAGACTGTCTCAGTTCAACAAATGAAATGTCGTCGTCCGTGCGCGCCTCCGTCCCTCGGCGGCTGGACCAAAGACCGTCACGAGGTTCCCGGTGCTCTCGGACCATGGATCAGGGGCAGAAAAATGTGGGAAGAGTATCTTGGCCGGCCCGGCAAAGCATGTCCTCGTCCCCGTCACTCCAATTGGGGCTTGAAGATGCTGATCTGCCCGCGCCCATTGCGCTTGGCGGTGTAAAGGGCCTCGTCCACATCGGCCATCAGTTGGGCCAGCGGCGGGCGGCGCAGGTAATCGGGCGTGGACGCAACCCCGATGGAGGCCGAAATTCTCACCTCGACACCGCCAATACGGATGGGCTCCTCGATCCGGCGGATGATCCGCCGTGCGACGCGCGTGATCACGGCATCGCTTTGCGCCGGTCGCAGGATGATCAGGAACTCGTCCCCGCCCATCCGGGCCGGGAAATCGTTACGGCGAAGCTCCTGGTCCAGAATCTTCCCGATCTCGGTCAGGACGGCGTCACCCGCGGCGTGGCCATAGGTGTCGTTGACCTGCTTGAACAGGTCCAGGTCCAGATGCATCAGCGAGAAGCTCTGGTTCCGGCTGGCCATCAGGTGATCCAGCTCGGCGTCCATCGCCCTGCGGTTCGACAGCCCGGTCAGCACGTCCGTGCGGGCCTGGTGCTGCGCCGTGTCATGGGCATCCTGCAACCGCCGCGTCAGGTGTTCCGACAATCGCGTGGTCGAAGTCCGCGCCTCGTTGAGGTAGAGCAGGTCGACCGTCTGGTCGGTGGCGGAGAAATCCGACAGCGTCAGCGAGAACTCAGCAACCGCGCGCGCGAAGGACAGGCCGAGGGACAGGTTCACGATCGCACCGGCCTCGCCCGGCAGATGCATCAGCACACCGCGAAACGGCATGTGCTCGGCGGCTTTCAGGCTCAATCCCAATCGCAGGTCGCTTGCCCTTAGCAGCACGTCGAAGGTTTCGACCCCACTGGGCCGCCGGATCGTGAACACCTCCAGCAGCGGACGCCCAACGAACGCCACGTCCCCCGCCAGCTTGGCGGCCGTCGGCCCGACGTGACGGATGATACCATCGGCATCGACCCTCAGATGCATCGGCAAGAGCCGGTCGAGAACATGTTCCGGCATCTCGACCACGGCGTCGCGAGCTGCGGCGTGCATTTTCATGCCGGAACCTCTGCCAGGACGAACGCATTGCCTTCGGAATGGGCGGTATCGAACACGTCGATGCGAATGCACTCCCGATGCCCTTCGATTCCGTCGAGGCTCAGGGTCGCCAGGGCGCCATAATCATCTGCCATAGCGCGCAAGGCTCCCAGCAGGATCGGTCCGACACCCGGCAGGCGCCAGATTGCGCGCAGCCGGAACCGGTTCTCGTCGAGCGGGATGACCTCGATATCCGGCATCTCGATATCCGGCATCGCCATGCGTCCCCGGTCCGCCATTTCGTCTAGGGACAGGATGAAATCCGAGAAAGTGGCCCCTCCGAACCGCAGAAGGCGCTTGAGCGGCGCGAACGGTTCATGGGTAATGAGGAACGTGCCCAGATCCTCGAGCAAGGCATTGGGCTGCTTGTGGAGAATCTCGGTCGCGGCTTCGAAACAGTCGAACGTGACCTTGTCGTCATATCGCAACATCGCCTCGAAATCAGCGAACCGCAATTGCGCGACGCTGCACACTTCCTCCCAGACGTCCCGGCCATAGGTATCGACGAGAAACCCCTGTAGGGCGCGATTGATCATGCCGTGCATCGGGCGGCCAGCCTCTCGTTCGGATCGGAACTGGAGCGCAGGTTAAGCGGCAGAGGTAAACAAAGCCTTGCCGGGCACGCGGGCCCCGGCCGCCTGACCGGTGTCAGAAATCCGTCGGCGCACCGCCTTCCGCCTTCCGCCGGGCCACGAAATCGGCCAACTCGTCTCGGATCGCCACGTCCATCGGCGGCGCCTCGAATTCGTTCAGGATCGCCTTGTAGGTCTTGTGGGCGCGCTCCGCCGTCCAGACCGCACCATCCAGCCGCCACGCCTCGAAATTGCGCCAATCCGACAGGAACGGCCCGTAGAACGCATCCTGATACCGCTCCTGCGTGTGCTGACAGCCGAAGTAATGCCCGCCCGGACCGACTTCCCGGATCGCGTCGAACGCAATGTCTTCGTCGCCGGTGCCCAGAAGCTGCGGTTCGAAATAGCGTTGGATTTGCTGCAAAAGCTCGCAATCCATCACGAATTTCTCGGGGCTCGCGATCAGCCCGCCCTCGAGCCAGCCGGCGGCGTGGTAGACCATGTTCGCGCCCGATTGCACCGCCGACCACAGAGAATTCGCCGTTTCCCACATCGCCTGCCCGTCCGGCACGTTGGCCGCGCAGACCCCGCTCGCGCGCATCGGCAGCTTGTAGAACCGCGCCATCTGGCCGGTCATCTGGGTCGCGCGCATGTATTCCGGGGTGCCAAAGGCGGGCGCACCCGATTTCATGTCCACGTTCGAGGTGAACGTGCCGATCGCCACCGGGCAACCGGGCGAAATCCATTGCAGAAGCGCAATCGCCGCCAGTCCTTCCGCGATGCTCAGCGCCACGGCCCCCGATAGCGTGACCGGCGCCATCGCCCCCGCCAGCGTGAAGGGCGTGACCACCACCGGTTGCCGCCGCTTCGCCAGCCGCATCGCGCCGTCCAGCATCGGGTAGTCGTGCTTCAGCGGTGAGACCGAGTTGATGTTGGTGTACATCCGCGGCGTCGCGTCGAACTCCTCGTGAGTCAGCCCACCCGCGATGCGCACCATCTCCATCACGTCCTCGACCCGCTCGGCCCCCAGAGAATAGGCGTGGGCCACCTTGTCGGTCAGCGTCAGTTTCTCATAGAGGCAGTCGAGGTGACGCACGCTCGCATGCACGTCGATCGGCTCGACGGGGTAGCCGCCCGCGAAGTGGATGCAGTTGAAATACTGCGTCAGCTTGATGAACTCGACGTAGGTTTCCATGTCGCCGGGCCGCTTGCCGCGCTCCAGGTCCCACGCGTTCGGCGGTGAAGACACGTTGCCGAACAGCATGTGGTTGCCGCCAAGCGTGAGCACCCTGTCGGGATTGCGCGGCGTGATCGTGAAGCTCGACGGCGCGCGGGCAACCATCTCTTCGACGAAATCCGGATCGAAGAAGACTGTCGGCCCTTCGACCTTGCACCCGGCCGCCTTCAGGTGGCCGACCGCCTCGTCGTTCAGGAACTCGATCCCGATCTCCGACAGGATGCGCATCGCGCCCCGGTGGATCGCCAGAACGCCCTCTTCTCCCAGCGGTTCGGTCGGCCGGTCGTTGTTGACCGGCACACGCCACGGCATCTGGTCGATCACGTGGGCAGCGGCGCGGGCGGCCCCTGCGGCGCGTCCACCGGCGCGGCGGCGACGTGGGGGAACGGAGGCTTCATTCATGGCGACACAGGCTGCGTTGGGGTCAAGGTGGCCTCATCATTGTCGATGCGCGGCGCGCTGTATGGACGGAATGCGACGGCGAAGCGTCGCATTTGGCCGCCCTACTTGCGATCCAGCCACGGCCCCAGGGCGCTGATATCCGGCAGCACCACATCGGCGTGGGGGGCAAGGTCCGTCGCATTGGCGACCCCGGTCAGAACCGCGACACAGGTGAACCCCGCCGCGCGGCCCGCATGCATGTCGTGGGTGCTGTCGCCCACCATCACCAGCGTGTCCGGCGGGAGCCGCATCGCCTCGGCGAAGGCCAGCAACATGCCGGGTTCGGGTTTCGCGCCGAACCCGCTGTCGGACCCGGCGATGAAGTCGAAAACTTCCACAGCATCCGCTCCCGCGATATTGGCCCGCGCGGCGGCCTCCGTGTCGTTCGTGGCCACGCCAAGGACCAGGCCGCGCGCTTTCAGATCCAGCAACGTCGCGCGCAATGGGGCGGCCTCGACTTGCGGGGCTCGGGCCGTGCGCTGTTTCAACTCGGTGAAAAGGCTGTCACGGTCACGGCCCGGCAAAACCGACGCGATCGCATCCGCGACCTCCCGCGCCGTGCCCGCGATCACGAAACTGGAGGGTCTGAACAGCCCTGTCCTTGCGTCGAAATCCAGCACATCCGCCAGGTCCGCGGCCAGACCGGCATCGCCGCCCGCGAAATCGCGGATCACGCCTTTCGTCCAGGCCCCCCAGGTCTTCTGGAAATCGAACAGAACGCCGTCCTTGTCGAACAGGATGCCACGGATCGGACCCATGCAGGTCAGGTCCAGTTCGGCAGGGCACCACCGGGCAATCCGGCACGGATCAGGGCGAAGTCATGGGCCGGAATCCCGGTGCCGTCCGAGGCCCGGATCACCCAACGATCATCCATCAGCAGGAAATCGAGCACGGACGCGAGAAAGTCCGCCTCCCCCGCGCGGCTCCGCAGATCGGCCTCCGCCACACCGGTTGCCCCCATGAAAACGGGCAGAAGCTCGTCTTCGCCCATAAGCCAGGCCAGAAGCGTCAGGGCGCGGGTCTCGGCAATTTCTTGCTGCATGCTTTTCAACTCATTTTGCGCTAAAGGGTTTGTTAACCTTTGGTCGTCACATTCCTATCAACGACGCACAGGCGCAATCCCGTGCGCTCGCGACTGAAAAAGACGTGCGAGGAACCCATGGCGGGGCGGATTTTGATCGTGGATGACGTTGCGACCAATCGCATCGTGATGAAGGTCAAGCTGGCCGCCGCCTGTTATGCCGTCGACCAGGCGGAGAACGGCGCCGAAGCGCTGCGGGCCGCACGCGAAACCAAGCCCGACCTGATCCTGCTCGACATCATGATGCCCGACATGAGCGGGGTCGAGGTCTGCCGGGCACTCAAGGCCGACCCCGAAACCGCGACGATCCCGGTGGTTCTGATCACCGCCCTGTCCGACCAGGAGGCGAAGATGGAGGGGCTCGAAGCGGGGGCCGACGATTTCCTGACCAAGCCGGTGGAAGAGGTGACGCTGCTCGCCCGCGTCCGCTCGCTCTTGCGGGCCCGCGACTCGGTGCGCGAATGGCAGGCCGGCAACGACACCGTCGCAGCCTTCGGCTTCGCCGAATCCGCCGCGGGCTTCAGCGCCCGGACCGCGCCCGGCCGCATCGTGCTGGTGGCCCCCGGTCCGCGCGGCGCGGTGCTGTGGAAGGCCGCGATCGAGAACCGGATCGGCGGCGATATCCGCATCCTTCCGCGCGAAGCGGCCCTGGCCGAAGCCAGCACCGAAGAGGAGGCGGAACACCCTACGGATGTCTTCGTCATCTCCGTCGACCTGGCGCAGCGCAACGAAGGCC
Source organism: Rhodobacterales bacterium HKCCE4037 (assembly GCA_015689645.1). Classification (GTDB taxonomy): domain Bacteria; phylum Pseudomonadota; class Alphaproteobacteria; order Rhodobacterales; family Rhodobacteraceae; genus Gymnodinialimonas. The sequence continues at coordinate 3,663 of WVSM01000005.1, read as the reverse complement.
TGCGCCTGCTGTCGGACCTGCAATCCCGCCCCGGCACACGCCACGCGGCCGTGGTCATGATCCTGCCCGAAGGCGATACCGAACGGGCGGCCATCGCGCTGGATCTCGGGGCGAACGACGTGCTCCACGATCCGTTCGATGCTAAGGAGCTTGCCATCCGGATTTCCGCGCAGCTCGACCGGAAACGGCAATCCGACCGGATGCGTGCGGGCGTGAAGGCCGGGCTGGAAGCGGCGATTCACGATCCGCTCACCGGTCTGCACAACCGCCGCTACGCGATCCCGCAGCTGGCGCGGATGCTGGAGCGCTCCGGACCCGGACCAGCGATCATGATGGTCGACCTGGACCATTTCAAACAGGTGAACGATACCCACGGCCACCTTGCGGGCGATGAAATACTCAAGCAGGTCGCGGATCGTTTGCGCCGCGAACTGCGCGCCGCCGACCTGCTCGCCCGTATCGGCGGGGAGGAGTTTCTCGTCAGCCTGTCCGATAGCGGCGATGCCATGGATTGCGCGCAACGGCTGTGCCAGGCGATCGGCGAGGCCCCGTTCGACATCGGCGAGGGCAAGGCACCGGTCCATGTCACCGTCAGCATCGGGCTGGCGCATCCGACCCATGACAAGGCCTTCACCACGCCCGAGATCCTGATCCATGAAGCCGACACCGCGCTTTACCGCGCCAAGTCGAAGGGCCGGAACCAGGTCAGCATCGTCGCCGACACCGCCGCCTGACGCGGCGCGCGGGGAAAGGCTTTTGCAAAAGCCTTCCCCCACGTCCTTGCAAGGACGTGGGGCAAGAGCCTTGCAAGGCTCTTGCCCCACCGCCCGCTGTCATTCGCGAGACGGACGCACTCAGCGGCGTCCCCCGACGCGGCGCATCATGCGCTCGAGGCTGTCGGCAAGCTCGGCACGCTCCGCCGCGCTCATCCCGTCGATCAGGTCCAGAAGCGCCGTATGGCCCATCTCCTGCAGGCCGATCACCCGGTCACGGGACTGCGCCAGCGCCGTTTCGGCAGCGCTGCGGTCGAACGGCTCCGCGCGAATGGCCTGTTGTACATCCCGCAATGCCATCCCGAAGGCGCGCCGCTCGTCCCGCAGGGAAATCCCCTGTTCGCGCACCAGGCCAACCAGCGTATCCCGGTCATCCCGGTCCAGCGCGGCCGCGAACGGCCCAAGCCCAAGCGTCCTGAGCGCCGGGGCGCCGCGGCGGTCGCGGTCCGCGTCATCGTTTCCCGGGCGACCGCCCAGGAAGGCGCCACCGATCAGACCCGCCACCGCGACGTTCACCGCGAGGGACAGGGCCAGCAGGATCTTCAGGCCCCGGCCCGCGCGTGGCTTGGGCGGCCGGTCCACCGGATCAGACATCGTCGTCCTCCAGCCAGAGCGCCGAGATGTCGGGGCTCAGATCGTAGGACAGCGACGCCTCCTGCCCCAGGGTATCGGAGCCGATCCAGACGCCCACCGTGTCAGGCGCGTAGAGCCCCACCGCCAGACCCGTGACACCCGCCGCGGTGACCCCACCCAGCGCGCCCCAACCGCCGACCATCTCGACCATGGCCGTCAGCCAATTGCCGCGCAGCGCGACCCGGGGGGCGGGCGCCACAGCCTGCGTCTGCGCCTGAACCGCGTCCGCATCGGCCAGGACCCGCGCCATCAGCGCGTCGTCGGGCATGTCCGATCCGGCTTCGGCCAACAACGCATCCAGCGCCGCGTCGGTCTGATGTTCACGTGTCATAACCCAAGGCCTCCTTCTGACCTTCCAGTGCCGATTTCAACGCCCGTTTCCCTCGGGCCGTCAAGCTTTCCACCGCCTCGACGCCGATGCCCAGCGCCTCCGCGATCTCGGGGTTCGACAACCCCTCGATGTGGCGCAGGACCACCGCCTGCCTCTGCCGTTCGGGCAGGGTGGCGAGCGCCCGGTCCAGCGCCCCCATCCGGTCGTCGTCCTGCAGCCGCGCCTCCACACCGGGAGCCGCGTCGGCAAAATCGTCATCGCCAAGCTCGACCGAACGGCCCGAGCGCCGGATCCGGTCGATGGCAAGGTTGGCCACCACCTTGTGCAGCCACGTCGCCGGTTTCGCCTCTCCATCGGCGCGCCAGTCGGCGGCGGCTTTCCAGAGCCGCAGCATCGCCTCCTGCGCCAGGTCCTCGGCCTCGGCCCGATCGCCCAGAACGCGGGCCGCATGGCGAAAGGCGCGCGGCAGCAGGCGTTCGGTCAACAGCCGGGCCGCGCCCGGATCGCCATTGGCGAACAGCACCATCAATGCGCCATCGTCCAGCGCGTCCAGATCCGAGCCGCCTTGCCCCGCCATGCACCCTGTCTATCCTGCCCCGCGGCCCTTGGGAACGGGCGGTGCCACCTGGCGCACCGCCCACACCCACCGCTCAGTTGCCGTGGCGACGGGTGCCGAAGCGTTCCAGCATCCGGGCCACGCCCGCGTCGAACTCGGCCTCGGTCACCTGTCCGTCGCCATCGGCATCCAGGCGCTCGAAGATCCGCTCCGGGTTCGGCCCACGGCGTCCATGGCGCGGACCACGACCGTCGCGTCCCTCGCGCGCGGCGTCCAGTTCGGCCATGCTCAGCAGACCGTCCCCGTCGCTGTCCAGACGCTCCAGCATCCGGTCGACTCGGCTCTCGATCCGCGCCTGGCCGCGGGCGATCAATTCGTCCCGGCTGAGCGCGCCGTCGCCATCGGTGTCGGCCTCGGCGAACCGCGCCTGCCCGGCGGCCTGCATCTCGTCCAGCGTGACCGCGCCGTTGCCGTCGGCGTCGAGCTCTTCGAAAATCATACGTGGCGGTTGCCCGTCGGCCTGTTGTGCCATGGCGGGCGCGGCCAGGGCCGCGGGTATCATCAGGGCCAGCAGGCTGGCTTTCATCATCGACATTGGCGTTTCTCCTCCGTTTGGGGCTTGTCTGAAGGGTTCCACGACGCAAAGGCCGGTTTCCGTCGCTCCTGCGTGAGAAAAAACGTTCGACCCGCGCCCGGAAGTCGCAAGCGCAGGGTCTTTACGACGGCCTGGAACCGGCGCATTTAAGAGGCATGGAAACCGATGCCGCAGATATCTTCCGCCCCGCGCCCCCCGAGCGGCCCACTTGGCCCGCCGTTCGCAATGGCCTGCGCCACAAGTGCCCGCGCTGCGGCGAAGGGTCGATCTACCGCGGCTATCTCAAGCTGCGCCCGGACTGCCCGTCCTGCGGCGAGGACCTGAGCCATGCGCGCGCCGATGACGGGCCGGCCTACCTGTCGATCCTCGTGACCGCGAAGATCATGGGCACCCTGCAACTGCTGGTCTACGAGCTGTGGCAGCCCGAGCCCTGGCTGCTGGCCACGACCTTCTGCATCGGCGTGACGGCGATGGCGCTGTCGCTGCTGCCGCGCTTCAAGGGCATGATCGTCGGCATCCAGTGGGCCAAGCGGATGCACGGCTTTTGACCGACAGGACCGATCCGGCGGAAACGCCGATCCGTGACGCGGCCACGGTGATCGTGCTGCGCGATGCCGCCACGCGTCCCCGCGTGCTGATGGGCCAGCGCGGCAAGTCGGCGGTCTTCATGCCCTCGAAATTCGTCTTTCCCGGCGGCGCGGTCGACGCCGTCGATGCCACCATTCCGCAGGCCCGCCCGCCCGCGCCCGGCTGCACGGCCCGGCTCGAGGGCGCG
>WVSM01000004.1 GCA_015689645.1 Rhodobacterales bacterium HKCCE4037 | reverse complement strand
CCATCAGCAGGAGGCGCATCGCCCGCACATCATCGCAGGCGCGGTTCAGTTCCGACTTTGTTTCCGCGTCGCAATAGAGCGCCCCGGTGTTGGCTGCTTTGGCGAGTTGGTTCAGATTGTTCGCAAGACGTGTTGACCCAAGGCAGGCCAGAACCTCGGCCAACAGCTTCTGGTCAGCCTCAGCAGGCTTCCGTCGTAGTCGGTAGGTCGGCGCCTCTTCATCGAGGACGACCGACTTGATGTATGAGGCCAGCGGCAATGCACCCGCACGGCTCTCCAGCTTCGCCCGCTCCTCGAAGCTGAGACGAAGCGAAAACGGCGGCGGCCGCTTTGCAGGGCGTTTTCCGCCCGTCACGGCTTAGGCCGTGGCGGCCGAAATCCTTCTTTCTTTAGAGTGGTGTTCCAGTCTGCGAGCGTATTGAACAGCGCGTTTGACGTTTCTTCGTCAAGGTGCGCCATTCCCTTCCAACACTGATTGTACCCTGACCAAGCTTCGTTCTGGAGATCTTGTTTGGGTCTGGCCGTGCGGCAGGGGTCGGATTTCGGACTTTGTCGCCGACCTGCCGAAAGTAACGGACCCTTCTGAAATCCCGGTCCGACGCAATCGTGTCGTTCACCCTATCGTAGCGATTTGCGGTGCAACCTCGTGTCGTTGCCGCCTCGCGGGCGCGGCGCAGTCCGTCGAGATCTGGGGTAGTGCCGTTGATTGCAGCCAACGCGACGCATTCGGAGGAGCTTGCGGCGTTCCGGCGTCGCAATGCCTGGCTTTTGTGGTCGGTGCTTCTGTTCAGCCTGTTCGTGAACGTGCTGATGCTGACCGGTCCGCTCTACATGCTGCAGGTCTACGAGCGTGTGCTTGGTTCAGGCAGTGAAGAGACTCTTCTGGCATTGACCCTCCTTGTGGGGTTCCTGTTCCTGATGATGGGGCTGCTCGATCTGGCCCGGTCCCGCGTGGCGGCGCGGTATGGCGCGAAATTGCAGCAGGCGTTCGATGCGCTTGTGTTTCGCGCGGCGCTGTCACGGGCGCAAAGGACAGGACAGGCGCAGACGGCATTGTCCGATCTGGCCGCCGTGCAGCGCCTGGCGTCCTCACCTGTCTTCATGGCCTTGTTCGACCTGCCGTTCACGCCTCTGTTCGTCGTGGTGATCTTTCTATTTCATCCGTGGCTCGGGTGGTTGGCGCTGGCAGGCGCTGCGGTGCTGGTTGTGGTGACTGTTCTGAACCGCCGGGCGACGGCCCACCCCCTTGGGCAGGCGGCGGAGACCGGGCGTGTTGCCGACAGGATGGCGGGAGAGATGCAGTCGCAGGCCGAGGTCATCCGCTCACTCGGCATGCAGGAGGCGGCCTTTGCCCGCTGGCACGCGCAGCGGGGCCGGGCGCTGAATACCTCCATGCGGGCAGCTGACGCGGTCGGGGGCTATTCGACAGTGTCCAAGACGCTGCGGTTGTTCCTGCAATCGGCCATTCTGGGGCTTGCCGCCCTGCTGGTCTTGCGGGGGGAGCTTCGGGCCGGAGCGATGATTACGGGGTCCATCCTGATGGGGCGTGCGCTTGCCCCGATTGATCTGGCAATCGGCCAGTGGTCGATCATCGCCGAAGCTGCAAGTGGCTGGGGCAGGTTGCATGGGCTCCTGTCCGGCGAGCCGGTACCAATGGCAAGGATGGACTTGCCGCGTCCCGCTGCGGCCCTCGAGGTGGCAGGTCTTTCAATTGTCCCACCCGGTGCCGGCGCGCCGACCTTGCGCGGGATTTCCTTCCGGGTCGAACCCGGGGAGGCTGTGGGTGTCATCGGCCCGTCCGGCTCGGGAAAGTCCAGCCTTGCCCGTGCGATCACCGGCTTGTGGCAGCCATCGGGCGGGTCCGTGCGTCTCGACCGTGCGACGCTGGACCAGTATGATCCGGACCGCCTTGGAAGGCTGATCGGTTACCTGCCACAGAACGTTGTGCTGTTCGACGGAACGATCGCGGCAAACATCTCCCGGCTTGATCCGAACCCCGATGCCGAAGCCATTGCGACCGCCGCGGCTGCCGCAGATGCCGATACGATGATCCGAGCCTTGCCAGACGGATACGAGACCCAGGTGGCCGGGCGCGGTCCGCGCCTTTCCGGTGGCCAGGTCCAACGTGTGGGTCTGGCCCGCGCGCTGTACGGAGACCCGGTCCTGCTGGTGCTGGATGAGCCGAACTCGGCCCTCGATCACGCCGGTTCCGAGGCGCTGAACCGGGCTGTGCAGGGCATGAAAGCGCGTGGCCTCGGCGTGATCATCATGGCCCATCGTCCCGCCGCCATCCAGCAATGTGACAAGATACTGGTCCTGCGCAATGGTATCGCGCAGGCGTTCGGCCCGCGAGACGTGGTGCTTCCACGGGTGCTGAAGAACGCGGGAGACGTGCGGCTTGTGTCGGACAACCTCGCGAAAGGGGGGCTGTCATGAAGGAAGACGACACGGCGTGGTCGGTGTCCGGCCCGATAAGGCTCGGAATGCTGTCGGTGCTGGTATTGGTCGGAGGTTTCGGCACCTGGGCGATGACCACGACATTGTCCGGTGCAGTCGTCGCGTCCGGGCAGATCGAAGTGGACCGAAACCGCCAGGCGATCCAGCATCCCGACGGTGGGTTGGTGGCAGAACTGCTTGTCCATGAAGGCGATCCGGTCGGCGCCGGCGAGGTCCTCGTCCGGCTTGACCCGTCGCAATTGCGAACCGAACTGGCGGTTGTGCAAACGAACCTTGCCGAGGTTCAGGCGCGCCGCGCGCGGCTGGAAGCGGAGCGTGATGGCAGTGACGCCGTGATCTTCCGCCGGGACCTGGTCACGCTCGCTGACGTGCAACCGGAGATTGCGGATCTGTTGCAGGGCCAGCGAAACCTGTTCGCGGCACGGGCGGAAACGGCCGCGCAAGAAGCGGAGCAGATGCAGGGGCGCATCACCCAGATCAACGCGCAAATGCAGGCGCTGGAGGCACAGCAAAGGGCCTTGGCAGGTCAGGTTGCGCTTGTCGAAGCGGAGCTGGAGCGACGGCAGGCCCTGCTCGACAGTGGTTCCGGCACGCGGGAGCCGGTGGTGAGGCTACAGCAGGAGCTTGTGCAATTGCAGGGGGCAGCCGGTGAAGTGGCGGCCGGACAGGCCGAAGCGGCGGAACGCATCATCGAAAGCGAACTCACCATCTTGCAGCTTCAGACCGAACGCCGCGAACGGGCGATCACCGAATTGCGCGAAATCCGGGTCCATGAGCAGGAATTGGTCGAGCGGGCAAACAACCTTTTATTCCGGATCGATCGCATGGAATTGCGCGCGCCGGTTGCGGGCCGAATCCACGGCCTGACCGTATTCGGCGAAGGGTCGGTGTTGCGCCCGGCAGATCCGTTTGCCTACCTCGTCCCCGAAGACCGCCCGCTTGTGATCTCTGCCCGTGTGCCTGCAATCGACGTGGACCAGGTCTTCGCGGGGCAGGACGTCACGCTTGTCTTCCCGGCGTTCAACCGGAGCGATTTGCCGGAGATTACGGGTGTAATCAGCCAGGTTTCCGCTGACGCTTTCGTCGACGACATCAGCGGCAGCAGCTTCTATCGGGCGGAGATCACCTTGCCCGAGGATCAGGCCGTGCTGATGGGAGACAGGGCCCTCTTGCCTGGGATGCCTGTCGAGGCCTTCATCCGGACCGAGGAACGGTCACCCATGTCCTACCTGGTCGAGCCGTTCACGGCCTATTTCGGGCGCGCGTTGCGGGAAAGCTGATGTGACCCGATCCTTGCCGTGCTTGCGCGTCGGCAACGGCATTGCGGCTCTGCCGGGGTTGGCCGGGAGCCCCAAGGCAACGTGCTATGGGATGCCGGGAATGTCCTGCACCGCGGGAATCGGTCATGCCAAACTGCTCAATTGGTATTTGACGGTGGAAACCTGACACTCGGCGGCGCGAGTAACCTGCTGCTCAGAACAGGTAGCCTGAACGCACGCAGTGCCGATGAAATCGCCGTCGGCAGGGGGGCCGCAGGAAGGCGATCGCGGCGTCTTGCCCCTCATTTGGTTTACGGTGAGATCGAGCGCTTAAGGGTTTATTTACCATTTTCATCCTCCATGCAGTGAAGCTGCAGGGATCGGAATGAAAAGAATTCTCCTCGTATTTGGTACTCGACCTGAAGCCATCAAGATGGCGCCCGTTTACCAGATCCTCAAGAAAAGCCCCGCATTCAATGTCCGGGTGGCGGTGACGGCCCAGCATCGCGAAATGTTGGACCAGGTCCTGCGCCTGTTCGCAATCGAGCCCGACTACGATTTGAACGTGATGAAACCCGGGCAAGGGCTCACCGAGATCACGTCGGCGGTGCTTGCTGGGTTAAAACCCGTTCTGGAGGATTTTGCACCGGACCTTTTGTTGGTGCACGGGGACACCACTACGACACTTTCGGCGTCACTTGCGGCCTATTACCAGCAAATCCCGGTGGGCCACATCGAGGCCGGTCTGCGAACCGGAAACATCTATTCCCCTTGGCCGGAAGAGATCAATCGGCGGCTGGCCGGTGCCATTGCCCGGATTCACTTTGCGCCAACGGAAAAGGCTGCCGCGAACCTGTTGTCCGAGGCAGTGCCTTCCGACCGGATTTCGATCACGGGAAACACGGTAATTGATACATTGCTCGGGGTCGCCAAGAGGCTCGAGAAAGACTCAAGTCTAAGCGCGACCCTCGATGCGGACTTCGGGATCGACTCGAACAAGCGCCAGATCCTTGTGACAGCACACCGCCGCGAAAGCTTCGGAGGCGGCTTCGAACGCATTTGCTCTGCACTTGCCACTGTTGCGAAGCGGGAAGACGTGCAGATCATCTTTCCGGTCCACCTGAACCCGAACGTGAAAGGCCCCGTCGAAACCAGCCTTGGTACGCTGGAGCGTGTGCGGCTCATCGCGCCGCAAGACTACCTTCCGTTCGTGCACCTGATGCGTCGTGCAGCCATCATCCTGACGGACTCGGGCGGAGTGCAGGAAGAAGCGCCGTCGCTCGGCAAGCCGGTGTTGGTGATGCGGGACACAACCGAGCGGCCCGAGGCGGTTGACGCGGGCACTGTGAAGCTCGTGGGTACGGACCAAGAGCTGATCGTGCGTGAAACGAAAGCGCTTCTCGACGATCAGAACGCCTACTCGGCCATGTCGCATGCGCACAACCCATACGGCGACGGACTGGCATCAGAGCGGATCAGGGATGCCATTGTCTCATTCTTCACCAGCAAAGCGGATCAGACATCGTGCGAAAGCTTCCATTCAAACGCATTTCCGTTGTCGGGCTGGGATATATCGGCCTTCCCACAGCCGCCATGTTTGCCTCACGCAAGGTCGAGGTAGTGGGTGTCGATGTGAACCAGAACACGGTCGACAGGATCAATGGTGGCGAAGTTCACATAGTTGAACCGGACCTTGACCTGGTGGTGCGCGCGGTCGTGGCAGAGGGATACTTGAGGGCGACGATTGTCCCTGAACCTGCTGAGGCTTTCCTGATAGCGGTTCCGACCCCGTTCGCGGCCGACAATCACGAGCCCGACCTGTCCTTCATCAAGTCGGCAGCGCTCGCCATTGCTCCTGTTCTGAGGGCCGGCAACCTTGTCATACTCGAAAGCACCTCTCCGGTCGGGGCAACCGAGACCATGGCCCAGTGGCTTGCAGAGGCGCGTCCCGATCTGAGATTCCCCCAAACTGCCGGCGAAGGCTCTGACATTCTCGTGGCCCATTGTCCCGAACGCGTTCTTCCCGGGAAGGTGATGCAGGAATTGATCACCAATGATCGCGTGATCGGTGGCATGACGCCGGCCTGCTCGGACGCCGCCGCCCGCCTTTACCGCACGTTTGTTACCGGCGATTGCGTGGTCGCGTCCGGCCCTCGTGTGGCCGAGATGGCCAAGCTGACTGAAAACAGTTTCCGAGATGTCAATATCGCCTTCGCCAATGAGCTGTCGCTGATCTGTGACGAACTGGACATGAACGTCTGGGAACTGATCGCGCTTGCGAACAGGCACCCGCGCGTCAATGTCCTGCAGCCGGGGCCGGGCGTCGGTGGACATTGCATCGCGGTCGACCCATGGTTCATCGTGTCTTCCGCCCCGGAGCAGGCTCGCCTGATCCGGACCGCGCGCGTGGTGAATGACGCCAAACCGGAGTGGTTGGTGGCGCAAGTGCGCGGGGCCATCGGCACGCACCTGATGGAACACCCGGACAAAACCGCGGCGGACGTCAGGCTTGCGATCTACGGACTTGCCTTCAAACCCGATATCGACGACCTGCGCGAAAGCCCGGCGCTGGGGATCGCTCGGGAGCTGGTGGCCCACCACGTTGGTCCGATCCAGATCGTGGAGCCGAACGTCGAGGCCCTCCCTGCCGGCCTGAACGCCGCGACGCTGGTGGCCCAAGAGGAGGCCAAGGCCGACATCCACGTCATGCTGGTGGACCACACTCCGTTCCGATCCAGCCCGGCCCCGGAAGGCCGCATCGTGGACGCGCGGGGGGTGTGGGTGTGATCTGGATGGATCCGGCACTTCTCGAATTGAGTCTCGTCCTTTCAGCGACGGTCATTCTTGCCCAAGTCAAGAGAGGCGGGATTAGGGCTGTTGCCCATTATCAGATATCGCTTTCCGCTCCAGGCGTTGAATTCCGGAATTTGATCGCGGCGTCAGTAGAACACGCCAGCGGTGACTGTATGTCCGAACCAATCACAACCAGAACACTTATGGATTCGGATTTTCATCATAGATCCATAAGTCCAAGACACACGAACTGATCTATGATCATCGTTTCACAAATTCTAGTTTCTATTCTACATGCCGCATCTTTGGCGTTCCTTTGGAGGTCGCGACGCAGAAACCCGGTTTTCCTCTTCGTCGCATTTAATTGGTTCTTCTCCTTCGGCACAATCTCCAACCTTGATCCAAAAATTTCTGCAGACCAGACACACTTCTACCTAGTGGTGTTCTCGTCCATTGGCGTATTGGCTTACTCGGTGATTCTATTTAATTATCGGCGGTATGCGACTACTGAGGGCATATTCGCTAGTCGCATAAAGGAAAGAACACCAGATACTGATACATTGACGCCTTGGCTGCTTCTTGCTGCTTCTATTCTGGTCTCATTTTTCTATTTTGAATTCCTAGTGGGGTACAATCTCTTCCTTCCTGCGCTTATCGGAGCTGATCTTGATTTTACAGCGCTACGATTGGCTTCATACGCTGGAGACAGCTACACTGGCGCTGGAGTTGTAAACCAATTCAAGAACACGATACTGCCTATATCTTTCTTTTGCTTGATCGCCGCCTACGCCAGCGCAAGAAGGTGGACAGTGCTTCTGATATTTCTCTTGGTTTTGGCGCCAATTTTCCTTTGGTGCATAATGGGGACAGGTCAAAGGACATTTATTTTCTTCTCTGTGGCAGGAGCGATATATTCTTTTTCCGTTCATAATAAGAGGGTTCCACCGATCGCCCTTATCTCGATGATCGCAGCTTTTGTCTTTGTCTTTGGAGCTTTCTCCGTCGCGCTCGAAAGAACGTCAGACGCAAGTTTTTTAGGCGTACTATCAGAAGTTAGCCATCGTCTGCTGAGTGCGAACCAAACTGGTGCGGTGTATGGATTTAGGTATGTTTACGAAAGGGAAATCACATATGGTGCTGAGTGGTTACAGGCTCTGATTGGTCTTATTCCGGGTGTTAGCGGAAGTGCGCTGTCTAGCGAAGTCTTCAATTCTGTATTTGGGGGGTATAGGGGCACGATCCCAGTATCCCTCTGGACGTCAGTTTATCATAATTATGGGATGATCGGCGTAATTCCGGCGGCTATCCTGATCATGAAGATCATTGAATCCTCTCATCTTCTGCTTCGTTTCATTCCAATGACGCATCTTCATCTGACAGCCTATTCCTTCATGTGCTTCTATTTCGCAATCATGCCGATGACGCCACCGGTCCAAATTCTCAACAATGGTCTGATTGGGATCATCCTGGTGTTCCTGATTGCAAGTCTCCGTATTCGAAAGTCCAAGATGAGCTTGAGGTTCGCTCGTCATGTTTAGGGGTGCTTTTCTCGTATACAGCGTCGGACTTCTCTCCATGTTTCTGGCGGACCTCCTGGTGAGTTCCACCATGTCCCGAGACGACATCTCGGACTGGGCGTTGTTGCGGTCGCTGATCGGGATTTCTGCGGTACTCCCGTTGATTGGTTTGGATCAGGTCCTTGTGCGGCGCCCGTCGGCCTCGGCGCAGGTTTTGCGGCTGTTGGCCTTCCAGGTTCCGGTGTTGGCCTGCGGCGTCGGGTTGATCCTTTTTGCCACGGGCATCCTGCCGAATTGGTGGATCGGGGGGCTGCTGGCAATTGGATCCGCGGCGTCGCTGGCTCAGTTCCAGTATTTTCGGTCACATCACCAACAGGTGTTCTCGCAGCTGGCGCAACAGGGCTGGAAGATCGCGGCGTTCGCCATGGTCGGCCTGATGGTTGTGACCGGATGGCGGGGTGATCTGATCCTGTCGGGTGTCCTGTTGATGCTGTCGATCAATGTCTTGATGGCATGGGCGATGCTGCGCCTGCCGCCATCGAGCCTCCATCCGCAAGCCACCGGGAGCGCGCGGGAGCATTACGCCATTGGCGGTCGATTCATGGTGACGGCCTTTCTGCTGGCCCTGTCGGTCTATGCTGAGCAGGTCGTCGTGAACCGGCTTGGGAGCAATGCGGACTCCGCACTCTATTTCACGTCGGCCACGTATTTCCTGTTTCCGATTTCCTTCATCAATGGATATCTCGCCTTCCTGATCAGCCCATGGCTGCGTGATCGCCATGCTCGTTTCGTCTCGCTTCTGAAGAGCCGCTGGCTTGCCGTTGTGGGCGTTGCTGCGGTCACGACGGCAGGGCTGAACGCCTTGGGTTGGGGGTTGTGGCACCTGATTTCTCCTCCGGCGGGCCAGATTGACCCGATCTTGCAAGCGCTGTTTTTCCTGATGGCCTTTGTGCGGACGCTCTACGTGCTCCCTTCAGGATATCTTGGCGTCTTTGGCATGCCGCGGCAGCACGACGTTCTAATCCTGACGCAGATCATCGCCTTGGCACCCGCCATCGCGTTGTTTTTCCTTCTGAAATGGCTCGGGGCCGACTTGGTGCACAGCGTTGCAGCGGCGAGCGCCTTGAACTGGTGTTGCCGCACATTTGTCGGCTACGGGGTGACCGCGAGGGTCATCCGGCTTCGCGCAGGGGTGCCGGCAGAATGACCGGGGATATCCATTTTCTCGCACCTCTCCCTGCCATGCGGAAAAGGACGCGCCTGGCCAAGATGGTGCCGGTTCTGCGCGCAATGGGATACCAAGTCCGGTTTTTCGGGTGGGAGCGGGTGCCGGGAGAGGCTCGTGAATTCGCCTGGAACGCCGATGGCATTCAGGAAACAACCCTGATGCGGGGCGGAGGCTATGCGTCCGGCAAGGCTCGGGCTCTGTATCCGCTGTGGATGGCCAGGGTTTTTTGGCAGACGCTTCGGTTGCGGCGCGGCAAATTGCTGTTCTGCCTTGGGTGGGAAACTGCATTCCCGGCCCTGCTGGCCAGCCGCTTGACCGGATCGCGCGTCATTTTCGACGACGCCGATCGTTTCTCGATGATCGTGCGCCTGCCCGGAATTGCGGGGCGTTCTCTCAGAGCGCTGGAGCGTTGGGCCTCGCGCCATGCGGAACTGCACGTGATCCCGGGTTTCTCGCGCTATGAGTGGCGGCATGACAAGATGGTCGTGTTGCGCAACAGCCCTTTGCAGGATGACTTTCTTGTTGCGAAACAGTCCACGCCCTCCCGTCCGGATGCCGAGATCGTGCTCTACGCAAATGGCTGGATCGGAGAGACGCGCGGCGCTCCCGTGTTCCTGCGTTTGCTGGACCTGTCGGTGCGGCGCGGAATCGATCTGAAGATCGTGATCGCGGGGCGTGTCGATGGCGATGCAGCCCCGCGCCTGATTTCGCATCCGAGAGCCATTTACCTCGGCGAATTGGCCCAGCGAGATGCGTTGGCATGGTATGGCGCATGCGATGCAGTCCTGACCTTTTATGACCCTGCTGTTCCCATCAACCGCAAGGCTGAATCGAACAAATGGGGGGACGCCGTGTTCTTCGGCTGCCCGATCATCGTCAATTCGGAAGTGGAAACCGCAGCGCCATTGATCGAGGCCGGAGCCGCAATCAGCGTTCCCTACGAAGACGTGGAAGGCCTTTTGGAGCGGCTCTCGGAACTTGCGCATGGCGGCGCATCGCGCGGCGATGCACGGGAGGCCGTCGACCTCATGAAGCTCGAGTTTCCGGTTTACGATCTGCAACTGAAGGACATCCTTCGCCGCCTGACCAGCAAGGAGCATGCATAATCATGGCTCGCCCGAAAGGTATTCTGCGCAAGATCGAACGGATTATCGGTTTGATCGCCATCAAGCTGGCTCCGATCATTCGCCCCAGTTTCGCCACGACCGTCGCCGTCAGGGTCTATGGCCGTTGGGGCATGAATTTTGTCGGCAATCCGAATTACCTGTCCGCCCGGATCAACTTTGACGGAACCGATTACGGCCTCATCGAAATCCACGAAGGCGTCACGATCTCATCTTACGTGCGGGTTCTGACCCATGATTGGTCTTTGCATACGATTGCGAAATCCGTGGGTCACTTTTCGGAGAAGCCGATCGGCGGAACAAGGGGCGTCTGCATTGGTGAATACAGCTTCGTGGGGACCGGGACGATCATAATGCCGGGCACGCGCATCGGCCGAGGATGCGTCATTGGTGCAGGCACGGTCGTGCGTGGCACCATTCCGGACTACTCCATCGTCATCGGTAGCCCGGGCCGGATCACCGGGGACTCACGGCGCCTGATCGCCTCCAAGTTCGATCTCATGGGTATCGACGTTCCGCCGGCATTGGCGGACTACCTTTCGAACGAACCGAGCCGACGCCAAATCAGGTCGGGTCCATGAGACAGATTTTCCAGAACCTCGCCACTGGCAGCTCCGAACTGGTAGAGGCACCGGCACCGCAAGCGCCGCGCGGCAGCTTGATGATCGACACCACCGTATCGCTGATTTCGACCGGGACCGAGCGGATGCTGGTCGATTTCGGAAACTCAGGCATGATCGCCAAGGCGCGCAGCCAGCCTGAAAAGGTGCGGCAGATCCTGAACAAAGCCGCGACCGACGGGTTGATCACCACCGTGGATGCCGTGCGCTCGAAACTGGGGCAGCCGATCCCGCTGGGGTATTGCAATGTCGGCGTGGTGCACGATGCCGCCGCCGCTGGTTTCAATGTAGGTGATCGGGTCGTGTCGAACGGGCCACATGCCGATGTGGTCACCGTGCCTCGCAACCTTTGCGCCAAGATCCCTGACAATGTGAGTGACGAGGCGGCCAGTTTCACTGTTGTCGCCAGCATAGGGCTCCAAGGATTGAGACTGGCGCAGCCGACATTGGGCGAGGCCTTCGTGGTCACGGGCGTCGGGCTCATCGGTCTTTTGACCGTGCAGATGCTGCGCGCACAGGGCTGCCGGGTCCTCGCGATCGATCTTGATGCGGCCAAGCTGGATCTTGCGCGGTCCTTCGGTGCCGAGACCTGCAATCTGGCTGCAGGTGAGGATCCGGTGGCAAGCGGGATCGCCTTCAGCCGCGGACACGGCGTGGATGGCGTGATTGTTACGGCCACGAGCAAGTCGAGCGATCCCATCACCCAGGCGGCGCGCATGTGCCGCAAACGTGGGCGGATCGTGCTGGTGGGGGTGACCGGGCTTGAGCTAAATCGCGCCGATTTCTACGAAAAGGAACTGAGTTTCCAGGTCTCGTGTTCCTATGGCCCCGGTCGGTACGACCCGGCCTATGAAGGGGGTGGGCAGGACTATCCGATTGGCTTCGTGCGCTGGACCGAACAGCGCAATTTCGAGGCCGTTCTGGATATGCTGGCCTCCGGCGCGTTGGATGTCACGCCGCTTGTCAGCCACCGCGTCCCTTTTGACGAGGCACAACGCGCCTATCAGCTGCTGTCGACCGACAAGGCGGCGCTCGGCATCCTGCTGACCTATGGTCACGCCGTCGAACCGCGCCATGCGCGGATCGTGACCTTGGCCGACAAGCCCGTCACTGCCGCCGGCAAGGCAATGGTCGGGTTCATCGGAGCCGGAAACTACGCCTCACGCATGCTGATACCTGCGTTCAAGGCTTCGGGCGCGGCGTTGCACAGTATCGCATCCGCCGGAGGGGCAAACGCGGTCGTGCATGGGCGCCGCGCGGGGTTTGCTCAGGCCACGTCGGACACCGACGGATTAATCGCCAATCCGGAGATCAATGCCGTGGCCATCGTCACGCGGCACAACAGCCATGCCCGTCTGACAGCCCAGGCGCTGCGCGCGGGCAAGCATGTGTTCGTCGAAAAGCCACTGGCGCTGACGCATCAGGAACTTCAGGACGTCAAGGCCGCTCATGCCGAAAGCGGGACGCACTTGATGGTCGGCTTCAACCGCCGGTTCGCGCCGCAGGTGCAGACGATGAAACGACTCTTGGCGTCCGTGGCGGCACCGAAAAGTTTTGTCATGGTCATGTGCGCAGGCGCTGTCCCTGCCGATCATTGGACGCAGGACCCAGCCGTTGGGGGCGGGCGCATCATCGGCGAAGCCTGCCACTACATCGACCTGATGCGGTTTCTGGCCGGGTCACCGATCACCTCGGTACAGGCCCGCCGCATGGGCAATACGGTTGCCGAGGCGGTGACCGACGACAAGGCCTCGATCACGCTCGGGTTCGAGGACGGATCGTTTGGCACCATCCATTACCTGGCCAATGGCGGCGCCTCCTTCGCCAAGGAACGGGTGGAGGTCTTCGCCGGCGGGCGCACTTTGCAGCTCCACAACTTCCTGACGTTGCGTGGTTTCAACTGGCCTGGATTCAAGAAGCAAAATCTGTGGCGGCAAGACAAGGGGCAGAGGGCCTGTGCGGCGGCCTTCCTGAAAGCGGTCGAGGCAGGCGGCCCGGTGCCGATCGCGGCCACGGAATTGTTCGAGGTCGCCAAGGTCACCATCGACGTGGCCGAAATCCTGCGTGCGCAGACATGAGCGGTCGCCTGACACTGGCGCGAACCTACGCGCGACTGGGTGCAGGCAGCATCGCGCGGGTCGGCGCCTATCGGATGGGGTTGAAAAGCGGTCGGCATCCTGTCCAACGGCTGACGGCGCCGGTGGCGCAGCCGCCCTTCTTTCGTACCGTTGACCTGCCCAACCCGAAAGCCGAGCCGAACCGCATGTGGGATGACGGCCTCTGGTGGTTCGGGTGGCGCCGCGCGCCTTTGCCCGATGGTCCGCCCGACTGGTTCGCAAACCCGTTCTCCGGCGCGGTGCAACCCGACGCCACCTGCGACTGGTGGCGCATCCCCGATTTCGGTGCAGGAGACATCAAGGGGGTTTGGGAGCTTTCGCGTATGAACTGGGTCGTCGCCTGGGCTACGACCGCAGCCTGTGGCGATGCCCGGGCACTCGAGCGCCTGAACGTGTGGCTGGCCGATTGGGCTTGCCGCAACCCACCCTACAAGGGCCCAAACTGGAAATGCGGGCAGGAAGCCTCGATCCGGGTCATGCATCTCGTCGCGGCCGCCTGGGTGCTGGGGCGGGACCAGACGCCTGAACCCGGCCTCGTCAATCTGATACGCGCGCATGTGCAGCGCATTGCGCCGACGATCTCCTATGCGATGGGTCAGCAAAACAATCACGGCACTTCTGAGGCGGCGGCTATGTTCATTGGCGGCAGCTTCCTGGTGGGCCACGATACCCGGGCTGACAGGTGGGCTCGCAGCGGGCGGCGCTGGCTGGAAGAGCGGGCGGCGACCCTGATAGCGCCCGATGGAAGTTTCAGCCAGTACTCCGTGACCTACCACCGCGTGATGCTCGATACCTTCGCATTGGCTGAGGCCTGGCGGCGCCATCGCAATCTGCCGCGCTTTTCTGCGCGGCTGATGGGACGAATGGCGGCCGCGACAGACTGGCTTTGGACCATGACCGATACCGAGACAGGAGATGCTCCGAACATCGGCGCGAACGACGGGGCGCGACTGCTGCAACTCACAAGCGCCGACGATCGTGATTTTCGCCCCTCGGTTCAGCTTGCGGCAGCTTTGTTTCGTGGCGTCGATGCCTTTGGCCCCGGCAGCTGGAACAGGCCGCTCAGCTGGCTCGGCGTTCCAAGGGGCCGACCTGGCGGGATGGCTTCAAGCCAAAGCTTCGACCAGGGTGGCTATCATGTGTTGCGGCATGCAGCGACCATGGCCGTGCTGCGCTATCCTCGATTTCGATTTCGTCCCAGCCAGGCCGACGCTTTGCATCTCGACCTGTGGCACAACGGGCTGAACCTGCTGCGGGATGCAGGAACGTACAGCTACAATGCCGGGACAACCGAGTGGTTCTCGGGCACGGCGGCACACAATACGATCGAATTCGATAACCGGGACCAGATGCCGCGCTTGGGGCGGTTTCTTTTCGGGGAATGGCTCAAGGCCGAAGATGTAGAGCTGTCGAGTGGCCATGGTGTTACGGCAAATGCATCGGCTGGATACACCGACGCGATGGGAGCCCGACATCATCGCGCAATTGCCTTGAGTGCATTCGGCTTGACATGTGTGGATAAGATGTCGGGCCCTTTCGAAGTGGCATGTCTGCGTTGGCGCCTGGCACCCGGTGAATGGCACGTCAAAGACAACGTCGTCGGCAACGGCACGTCCTCGATCGAAATCGAACTTGATGGTAGGCCCGTGCGCCCGACGCTCGGCACCACATCGGAGTCTCGCTACTACCTGCAGAAAAATGAGATCCCGGAGGTCTCGGTCACGGTCAGCCGACCTGCGAAACTGGTCACCAAGGTCACTTTCTGATCATGCAGGTTCTCTATTTCCACCAACATTTCTCTACCCCGCAGGGGTCTGCAGGGACCCGGTCCTACGAAATGGCGCAGGCACTCATCCGTGATGGGCACCGGGTCACGATGGTCTGCGGCCGATATTCTCAAGGAACGACCGGCCTGAGCGGACCGTTCGAACGGGGGCAGCGGCGCGGACTTGTCGATGGGATTGATGTGATCGAGTTCGACCTTGATTACAGCAATCACATGGGGCTGATGCAGCGTCTTGCCGTTTTCCTGAAGTTTGCCATCGGATCGGTCGGTGTGGCTTTGCGTGAGCCGACAGATCTTGTTTTTGCCACGACGACTCCGCTTACCGCAGGCATTCCCGGAATTTTTGCGCGCTGGTTGAGGCGCAAGCCTTTTGTATTTGAAGTTCGGGATCTTTGGCCGGAATTGCCCAAGGCAATGGGCGTGATAACCAATCCCGTGGTGCTCAAGCTTATGTCCATCCTCGAGTGGATGTCTTATCGCTCTGCCACCCGCTTGGTGGGCCTGTCTCCCGGAATCGTCGAGGGCATTGTAGCCCGCGGCGTGGACAGGACCCGGATCGCCATGGTGCCCAATGGCTGCGATATGGAGCTTTTCTCTGCGCCAGAAAGGGCATGGCGGCCTGGCAGCGTGCGCGATGATCAGTTGCTTGCGATATTCACGGGAACGCATGGGAACGCCAATGGCCTCGATGCCGTTCTGAATGCGGCGACGATTCTGAAGGAGCGTGGGCGTGATGATATACGGATCGCTTTGGTCGGGCACGGGCAGGAGAAGCCGATCCTGAAAGCGCAGGCCGCACGGCGTGGACTCGACAACGTTCTGTTCCTTGATCCCGTCGCGAAGACCGAGCTGGCAGGATTGATGGCGGGTGCGGATATTGGGCTTCAGATCCTGCGCAATATTCCGGCATTCTATTTTGGCACGTCCCCCAACAAGTTCTTCGATTACATCTCGGCCGGGTTGCCTGTTCTGAACAATTATCCTGGCTGGCTTGCGGGCCTGATTGAAGAGAACGAGTGCGGCTTCGTTGTGCCTCCCGATGAGCCGGCAGCCTTCGCTGATGCACTGATCGCTGCAGCTACCGACAGGGAAGCGCTTCGCCAGAAAGGAGTGAATGCCCGACAGCTTGCGAACACCCGTTTCGCGCGTTCGAAACTGTCGTCCGACTGGGTTCGGTGGGTGACAGGCGCCGCATGTCGAACCGTGAAGCTGGAGGCTGGTTATTTGACAGGGCGCGATACATGAAGCGGTTGGTTGATATCGTTGGGTCCGGCTTGGGGTTGCTCATCTTCTTGCCGGTTCTGGCGATTGTCGCCTGTGAAATCCGCCGCACGATGGGACCGCCAGTCCTGTTCCGCCAAACCCGGCCCGGTCGTCACGGCACGCCCTTTCAGATGATCAAGTTCCGAAGCATGCGCGATGCGATCGGCGCCGATGGCCACCCCCTTCCGGACGCTGAGCGGATCACCCCGCTCGGCCGGTTTCTACGCTCCAGTTCCCTCGACGAGCTTCCGGAACTCTGGAACGTGTTCAAAGGCGATATGAGCCTTGTAGGCCCACGCCCGCTTTTGATGGAGTATTTACCGCTCTACTCGCCGGAGCAGGCCCGCCGCCACCATGTGCGCCCGGGCATCACCGGTTGGGCACAGGTAAACGGACGCAACGCGATCTCATGGGATGAGAAGTTCGCCCTCGATGTCTGGTACGTCGACAATCAAAGCCTCTGGCTGGATCTGAAGATCATCTGCATGACCATCCGGAAGGTCGCAATGCGCGATGGGATTTCGGAACCGGGTGAGGCGACCATGTCGAAATTCAGGGGAAGTGGATCATGAGCCTTTTGATCGGCGTTTATGGTGCCTCCGGTTGCGGCCGCGGGATCATGCCCTTGTTGCGTGCGCAATATCCGCAGGCCACGCTCATCTTCATTGACGATGGACACCCCCCGGGTCGCGTCAACGGACATGATGTCGTGGCGTGGGGTGATTTTCTCGAGGGCCGATCGGAAAACAGAGCGGTCAGCATAGCGATTGCTGCCGCCAGGACTCGCCAAGACATTGCCGAAAAGTGCGAGGCCGCAGACGTTCCCCTTGTAGAGGCGCGCGCCGCGTCAGTCGTGCAAATGGATGAAGTCGTCATCGGACAAGGGGCATGCCTGTCGCCCTACGTGACACTGACATCAAACATTCGGATTGGCCGCTGTTTTCATGCCAATCTCTATTCTTACGTGGAGCATGATTGCGTCATAGGCGATTTCGTGACCCTCGCGCCTGGCGCGAAAATCAACGGGGCCGTCACGATAGGCGATCATGCCTATGTCGGCTCGGCCGCAGTCATTCGACAGGGTCTTTCGATCGGCGCGGGTGCCACCGTCGGCATGGGCGCTGTGGTCACACGCGATGTGCCACCGGGCGTTACAGTCGTGGGCAATCCGGCCCGCCCCCTGACCAAGGGTTGACCCATGCGCATCTACCTCTCCCGTCCGCACATGTCGGGTCGCGAAGAGCAGCGCGTGGCCGAAGCCTTCGGCTCCAACTTCGTGGCGCCCCTCGGCCCGCAGCTCGATGCGTTCGAGGCGTCGGTCCGCGACTACCTCGGAACGGATCTGCATTGCGTGGGACTTTCGTCAGGGTCAGCCGCGTTGCACCTCGCGCTCCGCATCGCGGGTGTCGGCCCCGGCGACGAGGTCTGGATCTCATCCATGACCTTCGCGGGGGGCGTTTTCCCAGTGAATTACCTCGGTGCAACCCCGCGCTTCTTTGACCTGGATGCAGAAAGCTGGACCATCGACACCGCACGTGTTGCAGAAGAACTCGCGACGGCGGCCGTTCAGGGTCGCTTGCCAAAGGCGATCGTGCCCACCGATCTCTATGGGCAATCCGTCGATCTCGACCCGCTGGAAGATCTCGCGGCGCAGTACGGCGTGAGGCTGATCGTCGATAGCGCCGAAAGCTTGGGCGCGACCTGCAGATCGGGTCGCAAGGCCGGCACGGGCGGCGACGCCGCCATTTTGTCGTTCAATGGCAACAAGATCATCACGACTTCGGGCGGAGGCATGTTTGTGACCCGCCACGAGGATTGGGCCGATCAGGCGCGGTTCCTTGCCACCCAGGCGCGTGACCCGGCCCCGCATTACGAACACTCGACCTATGGGTACAATTATCGCCTTTCCAACATCTGCGCGGCCATCGGGTTGGGGCAAATGGAGGTTCTGGAGTCCCGCGTTGCCCGCCGTCGTGAGATCTTTGCACGTTACAAGGCGGCCCTTTCCCATCCGGGTCTCACGTTCATGCCGGAACCCGAGGGAGTCCGCTCAACGCGCTGGTTGACAGCCATGACCATCGACGCGGCACGTACGAAGGTCACCAACGAAGACATTCGCTTGATGCTGTTGGATCACCAGATCGAAGCCCGCCCTCTTTGGAAGCCGATGCACCTGCAACCGCTCTACAAGGGCGCGCGGTACCATGGAACAGGTGTCGACGAACGGTTGTTCCGGGACGGGCTTTGCTTGCCGTCGGGTAGCGACATGACCGACGCACAGCAGGATGAAGTGATTGAACGGATTGCCGGCCTGCTGGCGACCACCTCGTGAATGCCCCATCCCGATCAGGGTTTTGCGTCTCTGGCAAATCCGGGGCAGGTCAGCAGGACACAGAACTCACACCCGAAGTCCGGCCCCGATTAGACTGCAACTGACTGAAAAGTTGAGTATGAATGGCAACAAACCAAGCCGAACCGGAACCTCGAAAGGCCCCCATGCCGAACCCAATCCATCCTGTTATCCTGTGCGGCGGTTCCGGAACGCGCCTCTGGCCGGTTTCACGCAAAGCCTTTCCCAAGCAATTTGCGACGCTGACCGGCACGCATTCGTTATTCCAAGCCTCCGCCATGCGCCTGTCGGGACAGGATTTCGCAGCACCGGTCATCGTGACCGCGTCCGATTTCCGTTTCATCGCGCTTGAGCAATTGGCCGCGATCGAAACAGCACCTGATGAGATCCTGCTGGAGCCGTCCACCAAGAACACCGCGGCGGCCATCTGCGCAGCGGCGCTGTCGATCGAGGCGCGCCATGGGCCGTCGTTGATGCTGGTGGCCCCCAGCGATCACCTCATCCCGGATACCGACCGCTTTCGCGCCACTGTCGCGGCTGGGCGGGCGTCGGCCGAAGCGGGTCATATCGTCACCTTCGGCATCCGGCCGGACCGCGCGGAGACAGGATACGGCTGGCTGGAATTGACCGAGGCGCCCGCGCCCGATTTTCCGCCCGAGCCGCAGGTCCTACGCTCCTTCGTCGAGAAACCGGACGCCGAGACCGCAAGACGCCTCTTCGAGGGTGGCACGCATCTCTGGAACGCCGGAATATTCTTTTTCTCGACCGAAACGATCCTTGCCGCGCTGGCGCGCCACGCCCCTGAAACGCTCAGGCTGACCCGCGATGCCCTGGCGAATGCACGGCTGGATCTGGGATTTCGCAGGCTCGATCCCGTCGCGTGGCAGGACCTCGAAGATATCTCCATCGACCATGCGGTCATGCAGAAAGCCGATGATCTCGTGGCGGTGCCCTACGGCGGGGAATGGAGCGACCTTGGCGATTGGCATGCAGTGTGGCGCGATCGCGCGAAAGGCAGCGACGGCGTGGCCGTGACCGGCAACACGACCGCCCTCGATTGTCGGGACACGCTCTTGTTCGGCGCATCCGACAGGCAGGAGGTTGTCGGCATCGGCCTGGAGGACATGATTGTCGTCGCCATGCCCGACGCGGTTCTGGTGGCCCACAAGGATCGCGCGCAGGAGGCGAAAGAGGCGGTCGAGCGGCTGAACGCGAAAGGCGCCGCGCAGGGAACGCAATTCCCTGTCGACTACCGTCCCTGGGGTTGGTTCGAGAGCCTCACGCTCGGCAATCGATTCCAGGTGAAGCAGATTTTCGTAAAGCCGGGCGCATCCTTGTCTCTGCAAAGTCACCATCACCGGGCCGAGCACTGGATCGTCGTGGAAGGAACTGCGAGGGTCACCATCGGGGACGAGGTGCAACTGGTGTCGGAAAACCAGTCCGTCTACGTCCCGCTCGGCGCCACGCATCGGCTGGAGAATCCCGGAAAACTCCCCATGCGCCTCGTGGAGGTGCAGACCGGCAGTTACCTGGGAGAAGACGATATCATTCGCTACGACGACGAATACGCCCGCGGCTGAGCCTACAGGCACTGTGCCGGCCCCGAGAACGGCCCGTCTCGCATCGAACGTCTTGATCTCTGACGCGTTACCGATGTTTCTGTAGTTGGCGCAGCACGTAACGCATTCCCCCCGGCCTCCGCGCCTGCTAGCCTGATCCCGAAGCAAGGGGAGGCGACAATGCCGGAGGCATTCATCTGCGATTACATCCGCACTCCGATCGGGCGGTTCGGCGGGTCATTGGCATCGGTCCGCGCCGATGATCTTGGTGCCGTGCCCCTGCGCGCGTTGATGGCACGCAACACGGGCGTGGATTGGGCTGCGGTCGAGGACGTCTGGTTCGGTTGCGCCAACCAGGCGGGGGAAGACAACCGCAACGTGGCGCGCATGTCCGCCTTGCTTGCGGGACTGCCCGACACCGTTCCAGGCACCACGATCAACCGGCTCTGTGGGTCCGGTATGGACGCTGTTATCGCGGCGGCCCGGGCGGTGAAGGCCGGGGAAGCCCGGTTGATGATCGCAGGTGGGGTCGAAAGCATGTCCCGTGCGCCCTTCGTTATGCCCAAGGCGGATACGGCCTTTTCGCGCAAGGCCGAGATCTTCGATACAACCATCGGCTGGCGCTTCGTGAACCCGTTGATGAAGGCGCAATACGGCATCGATTCCATGCCCGAGACGGCGGAGAACGTGGCCGAGGATTACAAGGTCAGCCGTGAAGATCAGGATGCCTTCGCTATGCGGTCGCAGGAAAAAGCCGCCTCGTCGGGGGAGCGTCGGGCGCAGGAAATCACGCCGGTCACGATCCCGCAGGGGAAGGGCGAAGATCTGGTCGTGTCGGAGGATGAGCATCCGCGCGCTACCACGCTCGAGAAACTCGCCGCACTGAAAGCCCCGTTCCGGCAGGGTGGGACGGTCACGGCGGGCAATGCAAGCGGGGTCAACGATGGGGCGGCGGCGTTGATCATCGCGTCAGAAGATGCCGCGAAGGCGCATGGGCTGACCCCGATCGCACGCGTGCTGGGCGGTGCCGTCGCGGGCGTTCCGCCGCGCGTGATGGGCATCGGGCCGGTGCCGGCGTCGCAGAAGCTGATGGGGCGGCTTGGCATGACCATCGGCGATTTCGATGTGATCGAGTTGAACGAGGCCTTCGCCGCACAGGGGCTTGCCGTTCTACGCGAACTTGGCGTGTCCGATGATGACCCTCGGGTAAACCCGAATGGCGGTGCCATCGCGCTCGGCCATCCGCTGGGGATGAGCGGCGCGCGGATCGCAGGAACGGCAGCGCTGGAGATGCAACTCAACGGCGGCAAGCGGGCCCTGGCGACGATGTGTATCGGCGTGGGCCAAGGCATCGCGGTGGCGCTGGAGGCGGTTTGAGGGTTCGTGTGCAAGCTTGCACAAGGGGGTTAAGACTTTGTTTTGAAACAAGAATGCGTTTCGCGTTTACACTTTGTTAACGGTCGAGCGCGCGTCGATACCTTACCGCTTCGAGCGACCACTTTGCATAAGCATCGCTTAGCCCGCCCCCTCGGCGGCGATACGCGACTGGCCCAACCTTGGGTGAAGATTGCGGGCAAGGATCCACGTAAGAAGCAGCCCCGCGCCGCCGGCAACAAAAACCCCCGATAGCGGAGCGACCAGCAGGACGAGCCAGGCAGCGCCGGGTGTCACGATGCCCGAGACATCGCGGAAACTGGCGTAGATCGCCGACATCTCCGTCCGTTCCGAGGGTTTGACGGCCAGAAGAAACGGCAGCCCGGCCGAGACATCGAGCAGGATCAGGAAGAACGAACCCGCCATCAGCAAAACGACCGAAAGCCCGGGCACGCCATCCGGCAGACCGGCAAGGACGAACAGCAGCCCCGACATCAGGAACCCGGTGCGAACCGCCGTGCGCACCGATTTGCGTTGCATGAAGCGCAGCATCAGCGGGGTCAGGAACAGGGCGGCATTGGAAACGGACAGGGCAAACCCGCCAAGCTGGCTTCCAAGGCCGTTCTGCAAGGCGAAGATCGGCAAGTAGACGACATAGACCCACCAGCCGCAGGACCGGACCACGGCAAAGATCCAGCCCGTCACCAGACGGGGCTGCGCTGCGAACCGGGCGAAATAGGCCAGCGGATTGGCGGGGGGACGGCGGCTTTTGGTGATGAGTTTGCCGTTCCCGAGGCGCATGACCAGAAAGACGGTCAACATCGTGGCGGATCCCAGCGCGGCGATGAGGAACGGGGCCGGGTGCCACCAGGCGTAAAGGACCGTGCCGAGGGCCGGGCCGATGGTCCAGCCCAAGGCGCTGTAGAACAGGCGCGAGGTTTCGAACCTGCCAAGCTCGATCTTGGCGACGTGGTCGAGGACGTAGGCGTTGAAGCACACGAAGGTGGTGGCCACGCCAAGGGTGGTGAGGGCCAGGCCGGTGATGGCGGCGGCAGCGGTGGACTGCGGCGCGATCAACGCACCGGACACGAACATGAGCGCGCCGATCACGTAGACCCACCAGCGGGGCACGAAGCGGATCAGGTAGGGCACGAGAAGCCCGACGGCCAGCGACGTGGCGCCGACGGTGAAATAGACCTCGGACACCACGCGCGCGTCGCCAAGCGCGTTGTACATCACGACCGGAAAGACGGAGATCAGAATGCCGCGGGCAATCGCTTCGGTCCCGGCGAGAATGGCAAAGCCACGCACGCTGGGTGCGGGTGCGTGGCGCAACCATTCGGGTATTCGGCGTTCGTGCATGGAGATCGCTCAGTCTTTCTGGCGACCACTCAGCGCACTTTTTCGGGCCGGTCTTTCCCAACTGCGACGCGATGTCGTTTTATGCCGATAGCCCCTGCGTCGGCGAGAAGGCGTTCAGTGGTCGAGATATTCGACCGTGATCGTGTCGCCCGTGGGCACCGCCTGGCAGGACAGCACGACGCCGCGTGCGACCTCGTAATCCTCGAGCGCGTGGTTGGTCAGCATCTCGGCGGCCCCGTCGCGCACCGTGCACATGCAGGTGGAGCAGACACCTGCGGTGCAGGCATAGGGCGCATCGAGGCCAGCGCGGAGGGCGGCGGCCAGAATGGTCTCGCCGGGGGCGACGTCGACCTCCTGCGCGGTGCCGTCGAGGATGATGGTGGCGCGGGTGCCGGTGGCCTCGTCGTCGGTGACCTTTCGTTGCGGAAGCTGCCCGGTCTGGGCGCTGGCGAACAGCTCGTACTTGATGGCGTTCTTCGGCATGCCGTGGGCCTGAAGGCTTTCCGCGATGGTCCGCATGGCCGGTTCAGGGCCGCAGATGAAGGCGGCATCGGCGGAGGTGACGGGCACCCAGGCCTTGAACATCTGCTCCAGCTTGTCGGCGTCGATACGCCCGGTGAAGAGGTCGATGCCTTGCGGGTCGTTCTTGAGGATATGAACGATGTTCAGCCGCCCCATGTTCTCGTTCTTCAGGTCTTCCAGTTCCTCGCGGAACATCACGTCGCGGGCGGCGCGGTTGGCGTAGATCAGCGTGAAGCGCGAGTGCGGCTCGACCGCGAGGACGGAGCGCAGAATCGACAGGACGGGCGTGATGCCGGAGCCGATGGCGAAGCCGAGGTAGTGCTTGGCTTGGTTCGGCGACAGCGGCGTGTGGAAGGCACCCATTGGCGAGAGGGCTTCGATCGTGTCGCCCGGTTTGAGAGTGTCATGGGCCCAGTTCGAGAACGCGCCGCCTTTCACCTTCTTGATGCCGACTTCGAGCGTCTCGTCGGTTACGCCCGCGCAGATGGAATAGGCGCGGCGGATCTCGGTCCCGTCGATCTCGGTCCGGAATGTCAGGTACTGGCCTTGTGTGAAGGGCAGGGTGGAGCCGTCCACCGGCTTCAGACGCACCGCGATGGCGTCGGCGGTCGTTGGGTGAATGTCGGTGACGGTGAGGGGGATGAACTTGGCCAAGGGCGGGAGTCCTCAGATGCACTTGAAGTAGTCGAAGGGCTCGAGGCAGTCGGTGCACCGCCATTGCGCCTTGCAGGGGGTGGAGCCGAACTGGCTGATCCGCTCGACATGGGGCGAGTGGCAGAGCGGGCATTCCTTGGGGCCGCCGGCCGGGTTCGGCGGCGCGATGCCGTATTCGGAGAGCTTCGCGCGGCCCTTGTCGCTGAGCCAGTCGGTCGTCCAGGGCGGTGCAATCTGGCGCTTGAGGGTGACGTCGGTGAGGCCGTGGTCACGCAACGCGGTTTCGACGCTGATCTCGATGACGCTTGTCGCGGGGCAGCCGGAATAGGTGGGCGTCAGCGTGACTTCCAGCGTCTCGCCCTGCCATTTCACGTCGCGCACGATGCCCAGATCGACGACGGAGATCACCGGGATCTCGGGGTCGGGGACATGGTCGAGCCAGTCCCAGACCTCAGCGGTCGTGGGCGTTACCATGAGGCGCCTGGATAGGCACGTTGGAGCCACTGCATCTCCGTCAGAAGATGGCCCAGATGCTCGGAATGGCGCTGCCCGGTGCGCCCGCCTTTGTGGGCGAAGCGGCTGTCGGGCAGGGTGAGGGTGGCTTCGGCCATGGTTGCCGTGAGGGCGGTGTCGTAGGCGTCCCGCAGGCTGGCCGGGTCGAAACCGGCGGCCTGATCGGCGGCGTCGGTGTCGAAGAACTCACCTACGTAAGGATAAAGCAGGTCGAGCGCGGCCTGCATCCGTCCGTGGCTTTCCTCGGTCCCGTCGCCGAGGCCCACGACCAGATCGGCCGAACGTTCGACGTGGTAGGTGACTTCCTTTTCCGCCTTGGCGGCGATGGCGGCGATGCGCTCATCCGCGTTGGCCTTCAGCGCGCCGAGCGCGAGGATATGCCATTGATCGAACAGATACTGGCGCATGATCGTCCGGCCGAAATCGCCGTTGGGCTGTTCGACCAGCAGCGCGCAGCGGAAATCCCACGCGTCGCGCAGCATGGCGAGGTCATCGGCGCTGCGGCCCTTGCCCTCGACCTCCGCCGCGAGGCCCAGCCACATCTGCGTCTGCCCGATCAGGTCCAGCGCGGTATTGGCGAGCGCGATGTCTTCCTCCAGCACCGGCGCCTTGCCGCACCATTCGCTGAGGCGGTGGCCGAGGATCAGGGTGGTGTCGCCCATCCGCAGGAGAAATTCGAACTTGTCCCCGCTCACATCGGCCCCACTTCTTTCGGGATGTCGAAAAAGGTCGGGTGGCGGTAGGTCTTGTCCTCCGCCGGGTCATACATCGGACCCTTCTTCGAGGGGCTGGAGGCCGCGATGGCCGCCGACGGTACGGCCCAGATGCTCACGCCTTCCTTGCGGCGGGTGTAGACGTCACGCGCGTGTTTGATCGCCATCTCGGCGTCCGGCGCGTGGAGCGAGCCGACATGCCGATGCGACGCGCCATGCTGGCCACGGATGAAGATTTCCCACAGGGGCCATTCTTGCTGGTCGGTCATGTGTTCCTCCCGAAACGGGGTTTCGAAACGCCGTGGCACGCCCTTGCAAGGGCGTGGTCCGCGCCGCGCGCGCGGCGCGATTCAAGCGCCTTCGAAGGCGCTTGGACCTCTTTTCGAAAAGAGGTCCTCACTCCGCCGCCACCTTGGCTGCCCGCTTCTTCGCGGCGTGTGCCATCAGCCCCTCGCGCACCCAGGCGCCGTCATCCCAAGCCTTCCGGCGGGTGGCGATGCGGTCGACCGAGCAGGGGCCGTTGCCCTTGAGCACCTCG
This sequence comes from Rhodobacterales bacterium HKCCE4037, assembly GCA_015689645.1. GTDB lineage: Bacteria > Pseudomonadota > Alphaproteobacteria > Rhodobacterales > Rhodobacteraceae > Gymnodinialimonas. The sequence continues at coordinate 306,812 of WVSM01000004.1, read as the reverse complement.
AAGAACTCGTTCCAGTCGGGCTCCGCGAAATCGTAGCCGCCCTTTTCCTCGTTCCATGCCAGCGTTTCATCCGGCACGGTCAGGCCGAGGTATTCGGCCTGCGGGACGGTCTGGTCGACGAATTTCTGGCGCAGCTCGTCGTTGGAATTCATCTTGATCTTCCAGGCCATCGACTGCTCGGAATGCTTGCTCTCCGCGTCCGACGGCCCGAACATCATCAGCGCCGGGAACCAGAAGCGGTTGAGCGCATCCTGCGCCATCTTCTTCTGTGCCTCGGTGCCTGAACACATCTTCATCATGATGTCGAAGCCCTGCCGCTGGTGGAAGGACTCCTCCTTGCAGATGCGGATCATCGCGCGGGAATAGGGGCCAAACGAGGTCCGCTGCAGCGGCACCTGGTTCATGATTGCAGCGCCATCGACCAGCCAGCCGACCGCGCCCATGTCCGCCCATGTCAGCGTCGGGTAGGCGAAGATGGAGGAATACTTCATGCGCCCGTCGAGCAGCATTTCCGTCATCTCGTCGCGGGAGACCCCAAGCGTTTCGGCGGCGCAATAAAGATAAAGCCCATGCCCGGCCTCGTCCTGCACCTTGGCCAGCAGGATCGCCTTGCGCTCCAGCGTGGGGGCGCGGGTGATCCAATTGCCCTCGGGCAATTGGCCGACGATCTCGGAATGGGCATGCTGGCCGATCTGGCGGATCAGCGTCTTGCGGTAGCCTTCCGGCATCCAGTCCTTCGGCTCGATCTTGTCGCCCGCGTCGATGCGGGCCTGGAATTCCTCCAGCTTCGCCGGATCGTCCTGCGTCGCTTCGGATTTGATCATCTGGGCATACATGGCGGACCTCCCGTTCGCGCAGACTGTTCTAGCAGAATCGGCGGCGTGGGTCCAATGAAATGTTACGAGATACGATATGTGGTCGGATTTCTGTAACGCGACGTGCGCCCTTTCAACTTGCTGGAAAAACCCTCAGGGGGTCGTCCAATAGGGCGCCATCGGTTCAAGCCCGATGGACGACGGGGATGAAATCCCCCGGTCGGTCGCCCAAGGCGCAAGCCGGGCGAAATCCTATCCCCGGTTGTCCACCACCCGCCGCGCCTTGCCCTCGGAGCGTTCGACGCTTCCCGGGGCCGCGACCACGATCTCCGCCGAGACACCCACAACTTCCTTGATCCGGTGCCCCAGCTTCGCCGCCTGCACGGCGCGCGATTCCTCGTCACCGGCTTCGGGCAGGCTTTCGACATGCACCTTCATCGCGTCCATCCGCCCGTCCTTGACCAGTTCGATCTGGTAGTAGGGGGCCAGCCCCTCGACCGTCAGCACCTGTTCCTCGATCTGGCTGGGGAAGACGTTCACGCCGCGCAGGATGATCATGTCGTCCGAGCGCCCGGTGATCTTCTCCATCCGCCGCATGCTTCGCGCGGTGCCGGGCAGAAGCCGGGTCAGGTCGCGGGTGCGGTAGCGGATGATCGGCAGGCCTTCCTTGGTGAGCGTGGTGAACACAAGTTCCCCCATCTCGCCATCGGCAACCGGCTCACCGGTCTGGGGGTCGATCACCTCGGGGTAGAAATGATCCTCCCAGATGTGGAGGCCGTCTTTCGTCTCGACGCATTCGTTGGCGACACCGGGCCCCATGACTTCGCTGAGGCCGTAGATATCGACCGCGTGCATGTCGAAGGCCGATTCCACCTCGGCCCGCATCTTGTTGGTCCAGGGTTCGGCCCCGAAGATGCCGACCTCGAGCGAGGACGACCGCGGGTCGATGCCCTGCCGGTGATATTCCTCCAGAATGTTGAGCATGTAGGACGGCGTGACCATGATCGTGGTGGGCTGGAAATCTTCTATAAGAGTGACCTGCCGCGCGGTCATGCCGCCGGAGACCGGGACGACGGTGCAGCCCAGCGCCTCGGCTCCGTAATGGGCCCCGAGCCCGCCGGTGAAGAGGCCATAGCCATAAGCGATATGGACCATGTCGCCGGGCTTGGTGCCTGACGCGCGCATCGAGCGGGCGACCATGTTGCCCCACATCTCGATATCGCCCTTGGTGTAGCCCACGACGGTCGGCTTGCCTGTGGTGCCCGAGGAGGCATGGATGCGCACGATATCCTTCCGCGGCACGGCGAACATGCCGAAGGGGTAATTGTCGCGCAGGTCGGATTTCACCGTGAAGGGGAACTTCGCGAGATCCGACAGGGATTTCAGGTCGTCCGGATGCACGCCTGCCGCGTCGAACTTGTCGCGGTAGAACGGCACGTTGTCGTAGGCGTGGTTCAGCGACCATTTCAGCCGCTCAAGCTGAAGGGCGGCGATTTCATCGCGGGAGGCGATCTCGATCGGGTCTAGCGTATCGCGGGGCGGGGTCAGGTCGCGCATGTCCTATTCCTCGAAAAGGGGTGAGCCGAGCGCACGGGAGGCGCCGCGGAACTGGGCGATGATCTCGCCGTTCTGGTTGGTCACGGTCACGTCGGTAATGCCCGAGCGGCCCTTGAGCGTCGTCTCGACGGCCCGAGCGGTCAGCGTGTCGCCAAGCCGCACGGCGGCGAGGAAGCTGATGGTGTTGTGCTGCGCCACGGTCACGACGTTGCGGGAATTGCAGGCGAAGGCGAAGGCGCTGTCAGCCAGCATGAAGGTCACGCCGCCGTGGCCGATGCCGTGGCCGTTGCAATGATCCTCGCGAATCTGCAGGGTGAGCGTGGCGCGGCCCTCGTCGATCTCGGCAATTTCCATGCCGACCCAGGCCGACGCACGGTCGCCCGCCCACATGGCCTCGGCGCTTTTCTCGGCGCGCTCTTTGGCTGTCAGTGCCATGTCTCAAATCCTCCCTTGCGTCAGCCTGCCGCATCTCGCAAAGTGTTACAAGATTTTTCGGGAGGGGGAAATCATGCAACGTATTGGCAGCTACGCGAAGGGCGTCTGGATCGAGGCCGGGGCAGGGGCGCGGCCGATTGCCGATGCCGCCACCGGTGAGGTCATTGCCGAGGCGGGCAACGATGCGCTCGACGTGGCGGGCATGGTGGCTTACGGGCGCGAGGTCGGCGGGCCGGCGCTGCGCGCGCTCGACTTCCATGACCGGGCGCGGATGCTGAAGGCGCTGGCGCTGCATCTCAACAAGAACAAGCAGGCGCTTTACGATCTCTCCTTCACCACGGGCGCGACGCAGAAGGACCACGCCTTCGATATCGACGGCGGGATCGGAACGCTGTTCGTCTTCGCCTCCAAAGGGCGGCGCGAGATGCCGGAGGGACACGTGCTGACCGATGGCGCGTGGGAGCCCTTGGGCAAGACCGGCGCGTTCGGCGGGCAGCATGTTTACACGCCACGGCTCGGCGTGGCCTTCCATATCAACGCCTTCAACTTCCCGGTCTGGGGCATGCTGGAGAAGGTCGCCCCGGCGCTGCTGGCCGGTGTGCCCTCCATTGTGAAGCCAGCCACGGCGACCGCCCATGTCACGGAGCTTTGCGTGCGCCTGATGCTGGAGGCCGGGGTTCTGCCCGAGGGGGCCTTGCAGCTTGTGACCGGCGGCGTGGGCAAGGGCCTCAGCGTGCTGGGCCCGCAGGATGCCGTGACCTTCACCGGCTCGGCGGCGACGGCGGCGGTGGTGGCCGATGGCCTGCCGCGCGGCGTGCCCTTCACGGCGGAGCAGGATTCGCTGAATTCCTCCATTCTGGGGCCGGACATCACGGTCGAGAGCCCGGAATTTGACATCGCGGTGAAGGAGATCCTCCGCGAGATGACGACGAAAGCCGGGCAGAAATGCACGGCGATCCGGCGCGTGCTGGTGCCTCAACCGCTCCTCCAGCCGTTGTCGGAGCGGCTGGCGGCGCAGCTTGGCAAGGTGGTCGTGGGCGACCCGCGCAAGGATGGGGTGCGGATGGGGTCGGTCGTGTCGCTCAGTCAGCGGCGGGACGTACTGGAGAAGGCCGGGATCATCGCGCAGGAGGCGGAGCTTGTTTTCGGCGGGCAGGACGGGTTCTCGCCGGAAGGCGACCTGGAGAAAGGCGCCTTTGTCGCGCCGCACCTGTTCGTCTGCAGTGACCCCGACGGGGCCGAGAAGATCCACGAGACGGAGGCGTTCGGCCCGGTCTCCACCCTGATGCCTTACCGCGATCTCGGCCATGCCTGCGCACTGGCGAACCGGGGTGAGGGGTCGCTCGTGGCCTCGCTCATCACCCATTCGGGCGATGTCGCGCGCGAGGTCGTCGCCGGGATCGGCGCCTGGCACGGGCGGGTCTACATCAACAACCGAGACAGCGCGGCGGAGGCCACGGGCCACGGGGCGCCGATGCCGCATCTGACGCACGGCGGCCCGGGCCGTGCCGGCGGTGGCGAGGAACTGGGCGGTATCCGCGCGGTGAAGCATTACATGCAGCGCGTGGCGGTTCAGGGCTCGCCCGACATTCTCGGCGCGATCACGGGGCGGTTCATTCCGGGTGCCACGAAGTCCGACGGCGACACGCATCCGTTCCAGCTCCGCTTCAACGAATTGCAGATCGGGCGCACGCTGACCACGGAGGCGCGCGAGATCACGCTCGACGATATCGAGCACTTCGCCCATTTCACCGGCGATACCTTCTATGCCCACATGGACGAGGAGGCCGCGAAGCGGAACCCGTTCTTCCCGGGGCGCGTCGCCCATGGCTACCTGATCCTGTCCTTCGCAGCGGGCCTGTTCGTGGAACCGAACGAGGGGCCGGTGCTGGCGAATACAGGCCTCGACAACCTGCGGTTCCTCAAGCCGGTCAGCCCCGGCGACAGCATCCGCGTGCACCTGACCGTCATGGATCGCAAGTCCCGCACCGAGGAGTACGGCGAGGTGCGCTGGCATGCGGACGTTCGCAATCAGGACGATGAACCCGTCGCGGAATACGAGCTTCTGACGATGGTGGCGAAATGAACGTGGTCTCGATCCGTTCGGAGGGTCCTGTCGAGGCGCTGGCCAATGCGCTGTCGCAGTCCAGCCCGCTGAAGCTGTGGTCGATGATCGTGTCCTGCCTCGGCGATTGTGCGCTGGCGGGGCAGGCGGAGGTATCCGGCCGCGTGCTCTCCGCGATGGTGGAACGGATCGGATTGCAGCCGCAGGCGATGCGGGTGGCGCTGCACCGGCTGAAGCGCGACGGCTGGGTGGACAGCCGGCGCGAGGGACGCGTGGGCTATCACCGGCTGACCGACTCGGCGAAAGCGCAGGTGCGCGCGGTGGCCGGGCGGGTCTACGGCCCGGCGGTTCTGGGCGTCCCCTGCCGTCTGGTCGGGTTCCCGCCCGACACGCCCGACGCGCTGGCCCTGTTGCCCGACACGTTGTCCGCCGTGCCGGTGTCCCGCAGCTTCGCGCTTGTCAGCGGCGCCGACGCCGATTTGCCCGAGGATTGGCTTCTGGCCGCCCCGGACGCCCGCGACTGGCCGTCGTGGGTTCTCGGCGTCCTGACCGAAGCCGCCTGCGAGGCCGACTTCGCGGCCCTGTCCCGTGTCTTGCCGTCCGCAGAGGAACTGCCCGATGACCCGCTTGGTCTTTTCGCGGTTCGCATCCTCGTACTGCACGGCTGGCGGCGGTTGATCCTGCGATCCAACCCGGCGGCAGAAGCCGCTCTTGGTGAGGGTCGCGCAGAGGCGGAGTGCCGGACGCAGGTTCTCGCGCTGCTCGACGCGATCGGTCCTCCGCGCGCCGATCAGGTCCTGGTATGATCTGGTTCGGGCAGGATCATCGGCGCGCGCGAGCTTTCGTTGCCGAGCTTGGCGACCTTCGAGGCGAGGCGAACGAACTCGGCATGCTCCGCCTCGGTCAGTCCCGGAAGAATGTCGGTCTGCATGTCGCGCACCTCGGGCAGAAGCTTGGCAAGAAGCTCGGACCCGGCCTCGGACAGGTCCAGCACCATGGCGCGGCGGTCCTTCTCGTTTCGGCGGCGGGTGACAAGGCCCTTGGCCTCAAGCCGCTCGACCACACCGCCGATCGTGGGACGGTCATGGGCGATCAGCCCCGCCAGCGTCGCCTGGTCGATGCCCGGGCTTCGGGACAGCACGGCGAGCGTGGCGAATTGCGGCGCGGTCAGGTCATGGCCAAGCGCTTTCATGCGCTCGGTGAAGACGCTGATGGAGATTTGTTGCAATCGCCGTATCAGATGGCCCGGCATGGTGTAGATTTCGGACATGGCGGTGATTCTAGGCGTGGCAGGGGGCAACGCCAAGCGAGATGATAAGCGCGCTATCTTTTTTTTCCGGGATGATTAAAGATTTGGGCGCCGAGCGATGGAAGATAGTGACAGATGCTAATTGTTATGCATCATACCTATCCAATGAGGGCCGGATGGGACCGGACCTGAACCAGAATGCGGGACGAACCCGCGCGACAACCAACCTTTGGGAGGAAGATGAATGAAAACCAAGACCCTGATGACGGCATTGGGCACCGTCGCGGCTGGCGCAATGGCGGCCACCGGCGCGTTCGCGCAGGCGGAATACACGCTGAAGCTGCACCAGTTCCTGCCGGCCCAGGCCAACGTGCCGACGCTGGTTCTCGATGTCTGGGCGGACCAGATCGAGGAAGCGTCCGGCGGACGTATCGAGATCGAGCGTTATCCCTCGATGCAGCTGGGTGGTGCCCCGCCGGAGCTGATGGACCAGGCAATCGACGGCGTCGCCGACATCGTCTGGACCGTGGTCGGCTACACGCCGGGCCGTTTCCCGTCGACCGAAGTCTTCGAACTGCCGTTCATGGTGGCCGATGCGCGTGAAGCGTCCTGCGCCTACTGGACGATGTACGAAGAGAGCATGCAGGAAGAGTTCGCCGACGTGCACCTGCTCGGCACCTGGGTCCATGGCCCCGGCATGTTCCACACCGCCGATCCGGTCGAAGTGCCCGAGGACCTCGAGGGTATGCAGATCCGCGGCGGCTCGCGCACGGTGAACCAGCTTCTCGAACTGGTCGGCGCAACGCCCGTCGGCATGCCGGTTCCGGCGGTGACCGAAGGCCTGTCGCGCGGCGTGATCGACGGCACCACGATCCCGTGGGAGGTAACGGAATCCCTGCGCGTGGCGGAACTGGTCGGCAACCACACCGGTTTCGAAGGCCCCGGCCTTTACACGCTGACCTTCGTGCTGGCGATGAACAACGATGCCTACAACAACCTGCCGGAAGACCTTCAGCAGGTCATCGACGAGAACTCGGGCCTCGAATTCTCGATCTTCGCCGGTGGCACGCAGGCCGATGCCGATGGCCCCGCGCGGGACATCGCGGTGGAGCTTGGCAACAACATCGTCATGATCGACGAGGAAACCGCCCGCGAAGTGTGGCTGCCGGTGGTGGAGCCGGTCTACGACACCTGGATCGCGGACCTGGAAGCGAACGGCATGGACGGTCAGGCGCTGATCGACCGGGCGCGTGAGCTGATGGACGGCGACTGCGCGAACGCCGGTCGCTAAGGCAATCGAGGGGGCTGCGCGGCGCGCGGCCCCTTCTCTCTTTTCGGGGACATCCATGTATCGCGCGCTCCTGTTCTTGTCGCGCCTGATGGCGATTCTTGGCGGGATCATGCTGTCGGTGCTGATCTTCCTGACGGTCTTTGCCATCCTCGGCCGGCTGCTCGACCAGCTGTTCCACTGGATGATCGAGGTCGGCTTCCTGCCGGGCCTCGGCCGCTGGATGATCGACGCAGGCGTCGGCCCCATTCTCGGCACGTTCGAACTGATCGAGGCGGGCGTGGCCTTCGTGATCTTCGCCTTCCTGCCGATCTGCCAGATGACCGGCGGCCATGCGACCGTCGACATCTTCACCTCGGCCATGTCCGACGGCACCAACCGCATCCTGCGTGGCATCACCGAGGTGGTCTTCGCCGCCGTCATGGTGCTGATCGCGGTGCAGCTGTTCGGCGGGCTGATGACCAAGTACAATTCCGGCCAGACCACGTTGGAGCTTCAGCTTCCGGTCTGGTATTCCTACGCGATCGGTCTCGTCGGCGCGGCGCTGGCGGCCATCGTTGCGGTCTACCTCGCCGTCGTGCGGTTCTTCGAAATGGTGTCGGGCCGCGAAGTGCTGCCCCCTGACCTGGGGGCGGAGCATTGAGCGACCAGCTGATCGGCATCCTGTCGTTTCCCTTTCTCCTGACGCTGATCTTCCTGCGGGTGCCGATCGGCCTGTCGATGTTCTTCACCGGCCTTGTCGGCCTGATCATGGTGACCGGCGATACGCAGGTGCCGTTCGGACGCCTGAAGTCCGAGACCTTCACGACCTTCTCCAGCTATTCGCTGACCATCATCCCGATGTTCCTGCTGATGGGCCATTTCGCGACCCTTGGCGGCATGAGCCAGGCGCTGTTCAAGGCCGCCGAGGGCTTCCTCGGGCATCGCAAGGGCGGGGTGGCCATGGCGGCGGTCGGGGCCTGCGCGGGTTTCGGCGCGATCTGCGGCTCGTCCCTGGCGACGGCGGCCACGATGGGCCGCGTGGCCCTGCCGGAACTGCGCCGCTACGGCTATGACGGCGGCTTCTCGACCGCCGCGCTGGCGGCTGGCGGCACGCTCGGCATCCTGATCCCGCCCTCCATCGTGCTGGTGATCTACGCCATTCTGACCGAGCAGAACATCGCCAAGCTGTTCCTCGCCGCCTTCATTCCGGGCGTCATCGCGGCGCTTGGCTACATCATCGCCATCCGGATCTACGTGGCGCTGAACCCCGAAAGCGCCGGCACCGGGCCGCGCGTGCCATGGGGTGACCGGCTGACCGACCTCGCCAAGATCTGGCCGGTCCTGCTGGTCTTCGGCGCGGTCGTTGGCGGCATCTACGCGGGCTGGTTCACGCCGACCGAAGGTGCGGCCGTCGGTGCCCTGGGCACCGGTCTGATCGCATGGGTCAACGGCGGGTTGAACCGCGCCTCGCTGGTCGACAGCTTCATCGTCACCGCGCGCGCCACGGCGATGATCTTCTTCATCATCCTCGGGGCGGCCTTCTACAATGGTTTCCTCGCGCTGACGCAGGTTCCGCAGGGCATTGCCGAATGGGTCACCACCAGCGGCTTCAGCCCCTACACGATCCTTATCCTGATCCTGATCTTCTACCTCATCCTGGGCTGTTTCATGGACAGCCTGTCGATGATCCTGCTGACCATCCCGATTTTCTGGCCGGTGATGCAGGGCCTCGATTTCAACTTCGTTACCATGCCCGAGTTGCACGCCGCGCGCGGGTTGGAGGCGCTCCTGTCGGTGCCCGAAATGACGCAGGGGAAAATCGACGCGCTGTTGGACGCTTACCGCGAAGGCGCGCAGCTGTCGCTGGTCCAGACCGTGCAGTTCGATAGCATTCAGGCCCATTTCGTAGCCGATATCGTGCCGCTGGACGAGGCGCTGCGCGCCCTTGCCGCCGGTGAGGAACTGACCCGCGACCAGATCCGCGCGCTGGACCTGCGGCGCGTGAACGAGGGGGCGCTCAACCGGATCAATTCCGAGCAGGTGGCGATCTGGTTCGGCATTCTGGTGCTGATCGTGGTCGAGGTTGGCCTGATCACGCCGCCGGTGGGCATGAACCTGTTCATCATAAATGCGATGGAAAAGACGACGAAAATGACCGCGACCTACCGCGCAGTGCTGTATTTCATCGCCTCCGACCTTGCGCGGGTGGCGTTGCTGGTCGCGTTCCCTTTCATCACGCTGATGTTCATCACCTGGTGAAAGAGGGGCAACGCTGGTCAGCCCGGCGCATTGCCGGAAATGGTTATAATGAATAACGAAATAAAGATTATATGATATAACGATCTACAGAATCGTTTGCTTGGGAAAGGGAGGTCTCGATGCAACTCGACGGGCAAGTCGCCATCGTCACCGGCGGTGCAAGCGGGCTGGGGGAAGCCACGGCGCGCTATCTCGCCGCCAGGGGCGTGGATGTCGCGATCCTCGACTTCAACGGAGATCGGGCGCGGGACGTGGCCTCCGAGATCGGCGGCTATTCGCAGCAATGTGACGTGACCGATGCCGAGCATGCCGCCACCGCCGTGACCAGCGCCATGGCGCGCTTCGGGCAGGCCCCGCGGATCTGCGTGAACTGCGCCGGCATTGGTCTGGCGGCGCGGATCGTCGGGCGCGAGGGAAAGACCTCGCTCGACCTGTTCCGCAAGGTGATCGAGGTCAACCTGATCGGCACTTACAACGTGATGACCTACGCGGTGCAGGCAATGATGGAGCTGCCGCCGCTCGACACCGGGGAACGGGGCGTCGTCATCAACACGGCCTCCGCCGCGTACCAGGACGGGCAGGTGGGGCAATCGGCCTATGCCGCGTCGAAGGGCGGCATCGCCTCGATGTGCCTGCCGCTGGCGCGCGAGCTGGCCAAGCCGGGCATCCGCGTCAACGCCATCGCGCCGGGCCTGTTCAACACGCCGATGATGGAAAGCCTGCCCGAGGAAACCACACAAGCCATCGTCGCCAACGTGCCGTTCCCCCATCGCCTCGGCGATCCGGCGGAGTTCGGCCAGCTTGTCGCCAGCATCGTCGAGAACCCGTATCTGAACGGCGAGGTGATCCGCCTGGACGGTGCAACACGGTTGCCACCGAGATGAGCCTTGATGTCGAGATCGACGGCCGCGTCGCCACGCTGACCCTGAACCGGCCCGAGCGGCGCAATGCCATCAACGATGCGCTGCTGGACGACATCGCGCGCTTCTTCAGCGCCCCGCCCGAAGGCGTGCGCGTCGCCATCCTGACCGGGGCAGGCGACCATTTCTGCGCCGGGCTGGACCTGGCCGAGCAGGCGGATCGCGACCCCGGCGAAGCCATGGCCCATTCGCGGATGTGGCACGAGAAGTTGCAGAAGATGCGCTTCGGCGACCTGCCCGTGGTGACCGCGATGCGCGGCGCGGTGATGGGCGGCGGCCTTGAAGTGGCCAGTGCCGCCCATGTGCGTGTCGCGGGGCCGGACGCAGTGTTCCAATTGCCCGAAGGTCAGCGCGGTTTCTTCGTCGGCGGCGGTGCAACGGTGCGCGTGGGCCGGATGATCGGCGCGGATCGCCTGACCGAGATGATGCTGACCGGCCGGCGCTACGGCGCCGAGGAAGGCCGCCAGATCGGCCTGTGCCATTACGTGGCGGATGACCCGATGGCGAAGGCGCGGGAGCTGGCCGCGCACATCGCCTCCAACGCGGAGATGTCGAATTACTTCGCGATCCACGGGGTCGCGAAGATCAACGACATGAGCGCGGAGGAGGGCTATTTCACCGAGGCGCTCTGCACCGCGATGGCGCAGACGTCGCCCGATGCAAAGGAAGGCTTCCGCGCCTTCCTCGAGAAACGGGCGCCGAATTTCGGATGAGCACGGACCGCGATCTCCGCACCCTCGTGGGATACAACCTGCAGCGGGCGCAGACCGCCGTGATGACCGGTGTGAACAAGACGCTCAAGCCGTTCGGCCTGCGGCGGGCGACCTATTCCGTCCTGTCGGTCGTGGTCGAGACACCCGGCCTGCGGCAGGTCGACGTGTCCGAAGTGCTGGCGATCGAGCGGCCCAATCTCGTGCAGACCATCGACTCGCTGGAGAAGGCCGGCTGGATCACGCGGAGCCGCGCCGAGGGGGACCGCCGCGCCTACGAATTGTACCCGACCGAAGCGGGACGGACGCATTACGCAAAGGCCCACGCGGCGCTGAGCGCCTTCGACAAGAGATTGACGGCGGCGCTCGACCAGGCCGCCGTCTGGGCCCTGATCGACGGCCTGAATGCGGTCGAGGCCGCAGGCCCATCCGCCGAACTGGCGGAGGACAGGAGAGACGATGTCGTTCAAACCACATGACGTGATCCGGCAGGACCGCCCGGACGGTTCGATCCTCCTGCGCGCCCGGGAGCCGCTTGGCGTTGTCGCATCGCGGACGACCGATTGGCTCGACCATTGGGCCGCGACCACGCCGGACGCCCTGTTCCTCGCCGAGCGGAGTGGCGACGGCTGGCGCGAGGTGAGCTACGCCGAAGCGCAGCAGCAGGTGCGGGCGATGGCGGTGGGCCTCGTCGGTCTCGGGCTGGGGCCGGACAAGCCGCTGATGATCGTCTCCGGCAATTCCGTCGCCCACGCGTTGCTGGCGCTCGCGGCGCAATACGCGGGCGTTCCCGTCTGCCCGGTGGCGGAGCAATACGCGGCCATTCCCGCCGCGCGCGGGCGGCTTGACGAGATCGCGTCGCTGATCCGGCCGGGTGCCGTTTTCGCAGAGGACGGCGTGGCGCTGGCCGCTGTGTTCGACCGCGAAGCCTTCCGCGATGCGCGCCCGCTGATGGTGCACGGGCCCGGACTGACGCTCGACGACCTCGCCCGCACCGGCGGCGACCTGGCTACGAAGGTCGGCCCCGATACCGTCGCGAAGATCCTGATGACCAGCGGCTCGACCTCCGCGCCGAAGGGCGTGCTGACCACGCACCGGATGATGTGCACCAACCAGGCGCAGCTGGCCGCCTGCCTTCCGTTCCTGCGCGAACGTCCCCCGGTCCTGGTCGATTGGTTGCCGTGGAACCACGTCTTCGGCGGGTCGCACAATTTCAACCTCGTGCTCGCCAACGGCGGCAGCCTCTATATCGACGGCGGCAAGCCGATCCCGGCGCTGATCGGCAAGACGATCGAGAACAACCGCATGCAGCAGGGCACGATCTGCTTCAACGTGCCGGTCGGCTTCGCCGCCCTGCGCGACGCGATGCGCGACGACCCCGGGTTCGCGCGGGCGTTCTTCGAAGACCTCGACATGCTGTTCTACGCCGGCGCTTCGCTGCCGCAGGATGTCTGGTCCGACCTGTGGAAGATGGCCGAGGATGCGGGCAAGCAGCCCCTTTTCACCTCGTCGTGGGGCCTGACCGAAACCGCCCCGGCGGCGCTGTTGCAGCATGAGCCGACCGAACGTTCGGGCGTTGTCGGCGTGCCGCTTCCCGGCGTCGACGTGAAACTGGTGCCCGCCGACGACCGGCTCGAGATCCGCGTGAAAGGCCCCTCGATCTTCGAAGCCTACCTCGCCGCGCCGGAGAAGACCGCCGAGGCCTTCGACGACGAAGGCTTCTTCATCACCGGCGACGCGATGCGGTTCCTCGACCCCGAAAACCCGAGCCTCGGCCTCGCCTTCGATGGCCGTATCTCCGAGGATTTCAAGCTGACCACCGGCATCTGGGTCCGCGCCGCCGCCATGCGGCTGGAGGTTCTGGCCGCGCTCAAGGGCCTTGCGCAGGACGTGATCCTGACCGGGGAGGCCCACGACCAGATCGGCCTTCTGATCCTGCCGACGCAAAAGTTGCGCGATGCGTCCGAGCCCGATGGCGACGCGCTGATCGTCGACCCTCTGGAGATCCGCGCCCGCCTCGCGCCGTTCAGCGGCGGCTCCGCCCAGACGATCACACGGGCGCTGGTGCTGGCCGAGCCACCCTCCATCGCCGATGGCGAAGTCACCGCGAAGGGGAATCTCAACTTCGCGAAGATCAAGGCGCTGCGCGCGCCGCTGATCGACCGGCTCTACGACGACGCCGACCCTGCCACCATCACCATCGGTCACGGCTGAAATGGCCTACATTCCCTACGGCGCCTATTGGTCCACGCCCTTCGCCCGCTGGCAGGGAAGCCTGTCGCATCTGAATTCCATCGAATTCGCGGCCCATGTCGCAAAGAGCCAGATCGAGCGTATCGGCCTGTCACCTGCCAGCTTCGATTTCGCCGCCTTCGGCCAGACGGTGCTGCAAAAGGGCAGCTTCTACGGCGGCCCGTGGTTCACCGCGATGATGGGGGCCGAGGGGCTGGCCGCGCCGATGGTCAACCAGGCCTGCGCCACCGGTGCACGGCTGCTGGCCACGGCGGTGGGCGAGACGTTGCAGGGCGCTCAGCAGGCGCTGATCGTGTCGGGCGACCGCACCTCCAACGGGGCGCATGTCTACTATCCTGCGCCGAATGGGCCCGGCGGAACCGGCGACCACGAGAATATCGTGATGGACAGCTTCGGCCACGACCCCTGGGCGCGCAACGCGATGATCCAGACCGGCGAGAACGTCGCCGCGCGCGAGGGGATCACACTGGAGGAGCAGCACGAACTGACCCTCCACCGCCGCGCGCAATACGACGATGCACTGGCCGATAACTGTGCCTTTCAGCGCCGCTACATGGCGCCGCTGGACGTGCCCGATGCACGATTCCGCAAGACTGTCGCGCAGCTGGAAACCGACGAGGGCGTCGAGCCTGCCGACCCCGACAAGATCGCCCGCCTGCGCCCGGTGATGCCGGATGGCACGATCACCTTCGCCAGTCAGACCCACCCCGCCGACGGCAATGCCGGGATGGTCGTGGTCGCGGACGAGGGGCGCGCGCGGGAAATCGGCGGCGTCGATCACCCGCTGATCGAGGTGCTGGCGATCGCGCAGGCGCGCGAGGAAAAGGGCTTCATGCCCGCCGCGCCGATCAAGGCCGCCGAGGCGGCGCTCGACCGCGCGCGTCTGCTGATCACGCAGGTGGATGCGATCAAGTCGCACAACCCCTTCGCGGTGAACGACATCGCCTTTGCCCGCGCCTTCGGTGTCGATTGGCGGACGATGAACAATTACGGAAGCTCGCTGATTTGGGGGCACCCTCAGGGGCCGACCGGCCTGCGCGCGATGATGGAACTTATAGAAGAACTTGTGATCCGCGGCGGCGGCACCGGCCTGTTCCAGGGCTGTGCGGCGGGGGATTCCGCGATGGCGGTGCTTATGCGCGTGCGGTGAGGCGCGTGGGGTGGGCCGAGGAATGAGTTTTTCTGGCAAGATGAAAGGCGCATGAACGGGGAGGTTCGCGCGCCGCCGAACAGGGGAGGAGACAGGCACATGACAGGGAATGCAGCCCTTCATTTCGTGGACCGTCACGTCGCCGAAGGGCGCGGTGACAAGGTGGCGTTTGTCGAGGCCGATGGCCGCAAGCGGAAGCTGACCTACGCCGACCTGCACGAGCACACCGCGCGTTTTGCCGGGGCGCTCTACCGCCATGGCGTGCGGCGCGAGGAACGCGTGGCGATGATCGTGCGCGACCAGATCGAGTTTCCGGTGGTGTTCTGGGGCTCGCTCAAGGCGGGCGCGATCCCGGTGCCGCTGAACACGCTTCTGTCGGCGGATGTCTACGAGACGATCCTGACGGACAGCCGCGCCTCGATCCTCGTCGTGTCCGAGGAGATGTGGGAGGTGGTCGAACCTGCCACCCGCGACAACCGCTTCCTGCGTGCGATCCTCGTGATTGGCGAGGCCCCCGAGGGCACGGAAAGCTACCGCGATTTCGTGGCCGGGGCGGAGCGGGTCGAGACGGTCGAGGCGCATGAGGACGAACTGGCCTTCTGGCTCTATTCCTCCGGTTCCACCGGCCAGCCCAAGGGTGTGCGCCACGTGCATGGCTCGCTGAAGGCGACCTGCGATACCTTTGGCGACCAAGTGTTGGGCATCCGCGAGGATGACGTGGTCTATTCCGTCGCCAAGCTCTTCTTCGCCTATGGCCTTGGCAATGGCATGTCCTTCCCGATGTCGGCCGGCGCGACCACGGTGCTGTTCGGCGGGCGGCCCACGCCCGACGCGGTCTACGGGATCATGGCGGACCAGAAGCCGACGATCCTCTGCGCCGTGCCAACGCTGTTCGCCGCGATGGTACAGGCCGCGCCCGCTGCGCCGGACCATTGCTTGCGGCTCTGCACCTCGGCCGGCGAGGCGCTGCCGCGCGAGGTGGGCGAGAGGTGGCAAAGGCTCATCGGGGCCGAGATCGTCGATGGTGTCGGCTCCACCGAGATGCTGCACATCTTCCTGTCGAACCGCCCCGGCGATTGCGTCTACGGCACCTCCGGCACGGCGGTGCCCGGCTACGAATTGCGGCTGGTGGACGAGCATGACGAGGATGTGCCCGAGGGCGAGGTCGGCGAATTGCTGGTGCGCGGCCCGTCCAGCGCCGAGGGCTACTGGTGCCGTCGATCCAAATCCCAGGCGACGTTCGAGGGGGCATGGACGCGCACTGGCGACAAGTACGAGTTCCACGACGGGCGCTACGTCTACTGCGGGCGCACCGACGACATGTTCAAGGTCTCCGGCATCTGGGTCAGCCCGTTCGAGGTGGAAAGCGCGCTGATCGACCATCCGGCGGTGCTGGAGGCCGCCGTGGTGGCCCGCGCCGATGATGCGGGGCTCGACAAGCCCGCCGCTTACGTGGTGCTGAAATCCGGCGCCGAAGCCCCCGATCCGGAAGCGCTGAAAGCCTTCGTGAAGGACAAGATCGGCATGTGGAAATACCCGCGCTGGATCGAGTTCGTGGAGGACCTGCCAAAGACCGCGACCGGCAAGATCCAACGCTTCCGCTTGCGCGGCTGATGTGGGGGGAGCCGTTCATCGAGGTCGGCGGGCGGCGGCTCGAATGCCGCTGCTGGGGTGCTGCACCGTCTGACGGGCGGGCCATCGTTCTGCTGCACGAGGGTCTTGGGTGCGTGGCCCTGTGGCGGGACTTCCCCGACCGCCTGCACAAGGCGACCGGTTGGCCGGTCATGGTCTACAGCCGTGCGGGTTACGGCCAGTCGGACCCCGACAGCCTGCCGCGCCCGCTCGACTGGATGACACGCGAGGCGCTGGACGTGCTGCCCGATGTCCTGGCCGCCTTCGAGATCACCGGGCCGGTCCTCCTCGGCCATTCCGACGGGGCCACCATTGCCGCGATCTACGCAGGCGCCCACCAACCACTCGCCACCGTCCTGATGGCCCCGCATTTCTTTACCGAGGAGAGCGGGCTGGCCGAGATCGCCCGCGCCAACGCGGCCTTCGACGAAAGCGACATGGCCGCGCGGATGGGCAAATATCACCGCGACCCGGTGGCGACGTTTCGCGGGTGGGCGGATGCCTGGCTCGACCCGGCGTTCCGGGACTGGAACGTGGAGGAAAGCCTCGACACGATCACCGGCCCGGTGCTCGCGCTGCAGGGGCGGCAGGACCAGTACGGCACGCTGGCGCAGATCGAGACGGTCGGCCGCCGGGTCGCCGGCGCGCAGGTCACGGTGCTGGAGGACTGCCGCCACGTCCCGCACTTGGAGCAGCCGCAGGCTACGCTAACCGTAATCACCAAGTTTATGCATTATAATGCATTATCCGCGAGAAAAATCGAAAAATAGTGCAGCTTCTTGCTTGATTGCCTCTCGTCCGGCGCTATCGTGCATATGCGTAACAGGAGATTCCCATGTCCAAGGTCATCGACTTCCAGACCGATCCGTCCCGCTATCGCCATTGGAAGGTGGCCTATGATGGCCCGGTCGCAACGCTCACCATGGATGTGGACGAGAATGGCGGCCTTTTCGAGGGCTACCAGCTCAAGCTCAATTCCTACGACCTGGGCGTCGATATCGAGCTCAACGATATCGTGCAGCGGATGCGGTTCGAACATCCCGAGGTCAAGGTCGTCGTGATGCAGTCGGGCAAGGACAAGGTGTTCTGCGCCGGCGCGAACATCCGCATGCTCGGTGGCGCGGCGCATTCCCACAAGGTGAACTTCTGCAAATTCACCAACGAGACGCGCAACAGTTACGAAGCGGCGGAGGCCGAGTCCGGCCAGAAATACATCGCCGCGATCAAGGGCGCCTGCGCGGGCGGCGGCTATGAACTGGCGCTGGCCTGCAACCACCTGATGCTGGTCGATGATGCGACCTCCTCCGTCTCGCTGCCCGAGGTTCCGCTGCTCGCGGTTCTGCCCGGCACCGGCGGGCTGACCCGCGTCACCGACAAGCGCAAGGTGCGCCGGGATCTCGCCGACGTGTTCTGCGCCACGGAAGAGGGGGTGAAAGGCAAGCGCGCCGTCGATTGGCGGCTGGTGGACGAGGTCGTGCCGAATTCGACCTTCGATGAGGTCGTGGCCGAGCGGGCAAGGGAATTCGCCGCCGCCAGCACCAAGGCCGACGCCAAGGGCATCACGCTCGGGCCGCTCGACAAGAGCGTCGCCGACGATGGCTCGCTCGCCTATTCGCTGGTCGAGGTCCAGGTCGACCGCGACGCGCGCACCGCGACGATCACGCTGAAGGGGCCGGATGGCGATGCGCCTTCGGATATGGACGAGGTGCAGGATCAGGGCGACCGGTTCTACCTGCTGCGCCTCGCCCGTGAATTCGAGGATGCGATCCTGCACCTGCGATTGAACGAGATGGAATGCGGCCTGTGGACCCTGCGCACGCAAGGCGACCCGGAGGGCGTCATCGCCCACGAGGCGCTGCTGCGCGACAATGCGGACCACTGGCTCGCCAACGAGATCCGCCATTACTGGAAGCGGACGCTGAAACGGCTGGACGTGACCTCACGCAGCCTTGTCACGCTGGTCGAGCACGGCTCGTGCTTCGCCGGTGTGCTGGCCGAGCTGATCTGGGCCGCCGACCGGTCCTACATGATGGAAGACGAGTTCGAAGGCGACAACCGCCCGATGGCCACGATCACGCTGACGCCCGACAACTTCGGCACCTACCCGATGGGCAACGATCTGACCCGGCTCCAGACACGCTTCCTCGCCACGCCCGACGCCGTCGACGCCCTGCAGGAGCAGATCGGCGAGGCGATGGAAGCCGAAGAGGCCGATGACCACGGCCTCGTCACGATGATCATGGACGACATCGATTGGGAGGACGAGATCCGCATCATCCTCGAAGAACGCGCCTCGTTCAGCCCGGACGCGATGACCGGCATGGAAGCCAACCTGCGCTTCGCCGGGCCCGAGACGATGGAGACCCGTATCTTCGGGCGGCTGACCGCCTGGCAGAACTGGATTTTCAACCGGCCCAACGCGGTCGGCGAAAACGGCGCCTTGCAGCGTTACGGCTCGGGCATCCGGGGCGACTACAACATGGAACGGGTGTAGATCCCGGGCCAAGGCCCGGCCTACGGGCGACGTGACGTGTAGACCGGGCCTTGGCCCGGGACATAAGGGAGAACCGAACATGACCGCAGTTGATATTTCCTACGACACGAAGATCCCCAACAACGTGGGTCTGTCGAGCGACCGCAAGGTCCTCAAGGCGCTCGAGAAATGGCATCCCGGCTATCTCGATTGGTGGAATCGCCTGATCCCCCAGAACTTCCAGGAGTCGATGGTCTACCTGCGCACCGCCGTATCGGTCGATCCGAAGGGGTGGGCCAAGTTCGACTACGTGAAGATGCCGGAATACCGCTGGGGTGTCCTCCTGGCCCCGCAGGTCGAGGATCGGCGCATTCCGTGCGGTGAACATGCCGGCCAGCCCGCGTGGCAGGAGGTGCCGGGCGAATACCGCAACATGCTCAAGCGCCTCATCGTGATCCAGGGCGATACGGAGCCGGGCTCGGTCGAGCAGCAGCGGTTCCTCGGCCTGACCGCGCCGTCTCTCTACGACATGCGCAACCTCTTTCAGGTCAACGTGGAAGAGGGCCGTCACCTTTGGGCGATGGTCTACCTGCTGCAGAAATACTTCGGCAAGGACGGCCGGGAGGAGGCCGACGACCTGCTCCGCCGCTCCTCCGGGTCCGACGAAGCGCCGCGGATGCTCGGCGCGTTCAACGAGGAGACGCCGGACTGGCTGTCGTTCTTCATGTTCACCTATTTCACCGACCGTGACGGCAAGATGCAGCTCGAGTCGCTGGCGCAATCGGGCTTCGACCCGCTGTCGCGCACCTGCCGCTTCATGCTGACCGAGGAAGCGCACCACATGTTCGTTGGCGAAACCGGCGTCAGCCGCATTGTGCAGCGTACCTGCGAGGCGATGAAGGAGGCCGGGATCACCGACCCCTATGACATCGGCCGCGTCCGCGATCTGGGGGTCATCGACCTGCCGACGATCCAGAAGAAGCTGAACCTCCACTATTCCCTCTCGCTCGACCTGTTCGGGCAGGAGGTCTCGACCAACGCCGCCAACGCGTTCAACGCGGGCATCAAGGGCCGCTACATGGAGCAGCGGATTGAGGACGACCACAAGCTGACCGACGCGACATACGTCGTGAAGACGATCGAGGACGGCAAGATCTTCGACAAGGAAGTGCCCGCCCTGACCGCCATCAACATGCGCCTGCGCGACGATTACATCCGTGACGCCTCCGGCGGGATGCGGCGCTGGAACAAGGTCATCGAAAAGGCCGGTATCGACTTCCAGCTGACACTGCCCGACCAGGCCTTCCACCGCCAGATCGGCGTGTTCTCGGCGATCAAGGCGAACCCGGCGGGCGACCTGATCAGCACCGAGGAGTGGAACGCGAATGTCGACAAGTGGCTGCCCACCAAGGAAGATGGCGAATACATCCAGTCGCTGATGGTGCCGTGCTACGAGCCCGGCGAATTCGCGGGCTGGATCGCACCGCCGAAACAGGGCATCGACAACAAGCCCGGCGATTTCGAATACGTGAAATTGCACATGGCCTGATGGCCCTAGGGCGCGGCATCGTCCGCGCCCGATCCGAAGGAGCAGACCCATGAAGATCCATTTTCTCTACGGCACCGAAACCAGCACCGCCGAGATCCTCTGCGAGGATATCGAGGCGGAACTGGGCGACGGGTTCGATTGCACCATCACCTCCCTGGGGGATGTCGATCCGGCCGACCTCGACGGCGAAACCTTCTATTTCGTCGTGACCTCGACCTACGGCAACGGCGACCTGCCGATGGCGGCGCAGCCGTTCTACGACAAGATGGAGGCCGACCGACCCGACCTCAGCCACGTCAAGTTCGCGATCTTCGGCCTCGGTGACATGGTGTTTTCCGAGACCTTCGCCTTCGGCTCCAAGATCCTGATGGAGAAGCTGCTGGAACGCGGTGCGCAGATGGTCGGCGAGCGTGGCATCCACGACGCCTCCTCGCCCGAGTTGCCCGAGGATGTCGCCGTGCCGTGGGCGCAGGAAATCATGGGGCTGGCAAGGGCCGAGGCCGCCTGACCATGGCGACGACCCGCCCCGATACGGCCTTCGTCCACGACATCCGTGTCACCTGGGGCGATTGCGACCCGGCGCGCATTGCCTACACTGCGCGGCTGCCATGGTTCGCGCTTGACGCGATCAACGCCTGGTGGGCGGAGCATTTCGCCCCCGCCGGCTGGTTCGAGATGGAGCTTGACCGCAACGTCGGCACCCCCTTCGTGCGGATGGAGATGGATTTCCGCTCGCCGGTCACGCCGCGCCACATCCTGAAGTGCCACACGTGGCCCTCGGCCCTTGGCACCAAGTCGGTCACCTTCCGCGTCGACGGCGTTCAGGACGGCGTGACCTGTTTCGAAGGCAGCTTCACCTGCGTCTTCATCGTCGCCGACCAGTTCAAATCGCAACCCGCGCCCGATGATATCCGCGCGCTGGTCGAAGCCCACATTCCCGCCGCCTGACATGTCCCACGCCGATCCCCATCCCCCCGTCGCCCTCGACCGCGCCATTGCGGATCTGCAACGGCAAGTGGGCGAACGTGTCCGCGCCGCGCGCTCGGCAAAAGGCATGTCGCGCCGGGTCCTGTCGGAAACCTCCGGCGTCTCGCCCCGCTACCTCGCACAGCTTGAAACCGGCGAGGGCAACATCTCCATCGGCCTGCTCCTGCGCGTCGCCGCAGCACTCGACCTGCCGATGGAGGCGCTTGTCGCGCGCCACACCCTCGGCCTCGAAGCGCAGCGCATCGGCGCCGCCTTCGCCCGTGCCGATCCCGCGACACAGGCGAGGGCGCGCGAGCTTCTTCTGCCGAAAGCAGGAAAGAAAGACAGCCGCGTCTGCCTGATCGGCCTGCGCGGTGCTGGCAAATCCACTTTGGGCGCGGCGGTTGCCAAGGCCCTTGACGCGCCCTTCATCGAACTCAACCGCCAGATCGAGGATGCAGGCGGGATGCCGGTGGGCGAGATCATCGCGCTTTACGGGCAGGAGGGCTATCGCCAGCTGGAGGCTGACGCGCTCGACCAGATCGCGCGCGACCATCCCCGCGCCATCGTCGCCGTGGGCGGCGGTATCGTGACCGAGGCCGCCACCTTCGCCAGCCTGCTGGAGAAATTCCACACGATCTGGATCAAGGCCGCGCCGGAACAGCACATGGCCCGGGTCCGCGCGCAGGGCGATACACGGCCCATGGAAGGCAACCCGCAGGCCATGGCGCAACTGCGCCTGATCCTGACCGCGCGAGAGGCCGAATATGCCCGCGCCGACGCCGTGCTCGACACGTCCGACGCCACCGTGGACAAGTCGCTTTCCGACCTTCTCACCCTGATCGCAACAAACGGCTACCTGCCGTCGGAGACCCCATGAGCATCACCAAGACCGTCGATGGCCGTACCGGCTTCGTCACCCTCGACAACCCGCCCGTCAACGCCATCGGCCAGCCGATGCGACAGGCCTTGCTCGATGCCGTGACCTGGGCCGAGCAGCAGGATCTCGACCGGGTGATCGTGACCGGCGCGGGCCGCGCCTTCGCTGCCGGGGCCGATGCCCGCGAGTTCGATGGCGACCCGCTTGAGCCGCACCTGCCCGACGTGCTCGACAGGATCGAGAAAAGTTTCGTGCCGTGGATTGCCGCGATCAATGGCGTGGCCCTCGGCGGCGGTGCGGAAATCGCGCTGGCCTGCCGGATGCGCATTGCCTCACCCAAGGCGCAGATCGGTCTGCCCGAGGTGACGCTCGGCGTCGTGCCAGGTGCGGGCGGCACGCAGCGCGCGATGCGTCTGACCGGTCTGGAAACCGCGCTCGAGATGGTGGCGCTTGGCAAACCGCTCCGCGCCGATGAGGCGCTGAAGGCCGGCCTGATCCACGCGATCGAGGATGATCCGGTCGGAGCCGCCGACATGGTCAATACCGAGGAATTAAGCTGCGTCGTCCCGACCTGGGAACTGCCCGCTCCCGAGCATGACGAGGGAGCCTTCGCCGCGATCCGCGAAACGCTCGCCAAGCGCTCACCCGGACAGGTTGCGCCCCTGCGCGCCGTCGATGCGGTGGAGAAGGGCCTCAGTCTGCCGTTCGACGAGGCGATGCGGCTGGAACGCGCCACGTTTCTGGAGCTGAAACAGGGCGACCAGGCCCGCGCCCTGCGGCACATGTTCTTTGCCGAACGCGCGGCGAAAGCGCCCGACGACCTGCCGCCAGCGCCAACGCTGACCGAAGTCGCCGTGGTCGGCGGCGGCACCATGGGGGCGGGCATCGCCTATGCCTGCCTCTCGGCCAGGCTGGCGGTCACGCTTCTGGAAACCGACGAGGACGGCGTGGCGCGGGCGCAAGCCAACGTGGGCAAGCTGATCGACGCGGGCGTCTCTCGCGGGCGTCTCACGGAAGAGGCCGCGCAGGCCCTCCGCGACAGGCTGACCTGCACCACCGACTATTCCAGCGCCGCCAATGCGCCCCTCGCCATCGAAGCCGCTTTCGAGGACATGGCGGTGAAGAAGGAAATCTTCGCCAAGCTCGACGCGGCTCTGTCGCCCGGGGCCATTCTGGCGACCAACACCTCCTATCTCGACGTCGATGAAATCGCCGCCTCCACGAAGGACCCGTCCCGCGTGTTGGGCCTGCATTTCTTCGCGCCCGCGCACATCATGCGCTTGCTGGAGATCGTGAAGGGCGCGAAAACCTCGCCCGAGGCACTGGCGACGGGCTATGCACTCGGCAAGCTGTTGCGGAAGGTGCCGGTGCTGGCGGGCGTCTGTGACGGCTTCATCGGCAACCGCATCTATTCGCGCTACCGCGAGGCGGCGGACACCGTCTTCATGGACGGCTCCACCCCGTGGGAAATCGACGAAGCCATGGAAGCCTTCGGCTATGCCATGGGCCCCTACGAGGTCGCCGACCTTTCCGGTCTCGACATCGGTTACGCGGCGCGGCGGCGGCAGGATGCCACCCGCGACCCGAACCGGCGCTACATCCCGATTGCCGACCGCATGGTCGAGCTAGGAAAGTTGGGCAAGAAGGTCGGCGCGGGCTGGTATCGCTATCCCGGTGGCGGCGGTAAGGTCGAGGACCCCATCGTCGCCGACCTTGCGCTGGAAGAGGCGCATTTCGCCGGGATCGAGCGAACCGAGTATTCGGAGGACGAGATCGTGGAGCGTCTGGTTCTCGCGATGATCAACGAGGCGGCGGACGTGTTGGCCGAGGGGATCGCGCAATCGGCCGCCGACATCGACCTTGTGACCGTGTTCGGCTACGGCTTCCCGCGCTGGCGCGGCGGGCTAATGCATTATGCCGACACGCTCGGCGTGGCCCATGTCGTCGAACGGATCACCGCGCTCCAATCGGAGGACCCGGTCGCTTGGAAACTGTCGCCGGTGCTGGCGAATTGTGCCGAACGTAACGTCACCCTTGCGGATTGGACGCCGGCCTGAGCGGCCATGTACCCCCGCTTTTGCCAATGAACAAAGGCACCTGGGACGCCTGTATACCGGCATCCCAGTGTCCAGAGAATCCTTTAAACACAATGGGTTCTTAATCCTGCCTCAATGTGCGGCGAAAGAGAGAGAATATCGTAACAAGAAAAATACGGAGTTCCCTCGCATGGCACGCATCTGGATTGTTGGTACCGCTCTCGTCACCGTCATCGCAGCCCTCAAGACCTTCCTCGTGCACAGTTTCGTGCTGACCGAGGCCGAACCGACTCTTGCCTTGCTCACTGGTCTGTTCGCGGTCTTCTTCGCGCTTACCGCGACGGTGGCCTACGTGACCTTCACCCAGCTCCGCACGCTCCTCGAAGCCAAGCGCAGGACCAAGCTCGCCCCCGGCGCAAGCGAGCCGGTCGCCAAGGAAAGCGTGATCCTGCAATACGCGCCGGAATGGGGCCTGTCGCAGGCCGAGGCCGACGTGGCGATTTTCGTGGCCAAGGGCTTCTCCAACAGCGAAATCGCCGAGATGCGCGGCTCCGCCATCACCACCGTGAAATCCCAGCTTGGCCGCATCTACCAGAAATCCGGCCTCGACTCCCGCTACCAGCTGATCGCCTTCGTCACCGATGAGGTCGTGGCGACGGTGAAGCAGCCCGACTCCGCGGTCACCAAGATCCCGACCCGCAAGGTCCTGCCGTTGGTCACCCGCACCCGAAAGGCGGCCTGAGCCGCCTCACTGCACCAACCGAACAAGTTCGCAATGGTGGCCGGTCAGCGTAAGCTCGCCGGCCCCCAGCACGACCCCAAGGTCCGACAGCGCCCCGTCCAGCACGGCGTCCACCGGCGCGGCCAGCGCGGCCAGCAAGGCCTCCGGCAGGGCGTCGAGCAGCCCGTTCACCACCGGCGCGACCAGCCCCGAGACCAGCCCTTCCTGGCCCGGCTGGATGCGGAGCTCGGTGTTCTCCGGTGACAGCAGGTCCGCGACAGCCGTCGAGAGCAACTCCTCCGACCCGTAACTCCGCACGGTATTCCCCGCCGCCACGTCACCTCGCGTGAAGTCGATGCGGTCGACCCTCGACGCACCGACCGCCACGTGCGACCGCGCCTGGATCACCAGGTCGGCGACGCGCAGGTCCGGCAACAGCGGCAGGTCCACGACGATCTGCACCGTCAACAGGTCCGCGAACGCCAGATCCGCCGGGTTCACCAAGTCCCCCGGCCCCATATCCCCCGGCAATTGCCCCAGGTAGAGCGCGGCGACCGAGGTGCCGTTCGCCGGATGCAAGGGCGTCGACGATACGAGGAACGAGGCGGCAAGGTCCGACGGACCCCCGCCCGTACAGCTGATCTCGTCCAGCATCGCCGTCGCCCCCGCCAGTTCCACGTAAAGCGGCAGCTCCAACCCGGTCGCCGTAACGCCGCCGCCAAGCCCGCTCAACAGCCCCGCGTCCGCCTCCAGCCCCAGCGACAGCCGGGTGGCGGCGCGGTGCAAGCGCACACCTTCCTCGCCGAGGGCGATCCACCCAGACTGCGCCGGCGGCTCGCCGGCCACCAGCCGCGTCTCCAGTGCCAGCACCCCGGCCACGTCCGCCGCCGTCTCCAGGTCGACCGGTCCGAAACCCCGCGCGCCCACCATCGCGCCGATCACATCCAGGGCAGACAGGCGGATGTCGCCCAGAAACCCGGTGGCCGTCAGGCCAAGCTGGGTCTCGATCCCGCCAACCAAAGCGGCAACATCCACTGTCTGCCCTGAAATCGCGCCCTCAAGCCCGGCAAGGCTTTGGGCAAGGGTGGGGGGCACCTGCGCCCGCAGCGCCCCCACCACGTCATTCATTGCGAAGACCGCGTTCAGAACCTCCGCCGGGTTGGCGAAATCTCCACCCAACCCGTTCAGTACTTCGCCAAGGCTCACCTGCGTGTTGGCCAAAGCCTGCATCGGTCCCACCGCTATCTGCGCCGACGCCCCGAATTCCTGCTCCAGCAGCCGGTTCAGCGCGGCACCGTCCAGTTGGGCCACGGCGCTGCCGAGCGAGAAGCTCGCCGCCCCGGTGCGCGTCGCCATCGCCGTGCGGGTCATCGACACTTCGGTCTCGTCGCTGAAGATCTGCGCGAAATGCAGGGGCGATGTGTCCCGCAGCACGACCTGCACCGCGTTGATTCCCGGCGCGCCCGCATCGAGCGGCGTGAACCGCTCCTCCGGTGCCAACGCCGGGTTGCGCAGGTAGCGGCCCAGTTGCAGCTCGGTGATCGTCTCCGCCGCACGGTCGTTGTTCCGCGCGGCACTCTCCGCCCGCTCCGTCGCCGCGTCGGTATTCCCCATCGCGCTCATCGCCGTCATGTCGGACGCCACCTGCAACCGTGCCCTGTCGCGATAGAGCGAGGCCACATCGACCCCCAACGCCACGAAGCCGACCAGCACCAGCATCACCAGCGCCACGATCACCGCAACGGCGCCGTCTTCGTCGTCCCGGAAGCGGATCAGAAGATCAGTAAGCAAGGTAGGCACTCCCGTCGATCGTGGCGATGTTCAGCCCGAGGAAGCCATTGGCGATCTCCAGCATCGTGCCTTCGGCGTTGAAGCTCACGTCCACGGTGATGCCCGCGTCCGCGCCGTAATCGAACCTAAGGTTCGATCTCAGCGCCTCGTTGGTCAGCAGCGGGTACCGCTCCTCCGCGCGGTCGAGGTAGGCGGTGGCGATGCTGCGCCGCTCGGCCTCGTCCAGCCCGGCCACGGATGCGCGCGCCGCCCCGGCGGCCAGCTGGCTCACCGAATGGCTGATGCCCATGAAGTAGCCGAGGATCACGATCCCGAACAGCAGCGCCAGAAGCACCGGCGCGATCAGGACGAATTCCACCGCGACGGCGGCGCGCTCGTCCCTTGCGAAGCGGCGGAAAAGGGGTCCGGTCATGGCTCAGCCTCCGCTCAGGATATTGTCGATGATGGACAGGGCCGCCGGGCCGACCAGCACCACGAAGACGGCAGGCATGATGCAGAAGATCAGCGGCAGCGTCATGATGACCGGCAGGCGCGCGGCCTTTTCCTCGATGAAGATCAGGCGGTTGGCCCGTTGTTCGACGATCAGGGACCGCATGGCGCGGGCAAACGGCGTGCCGTATTTGTCCGACTGGTCTAGGGTCTGCGTGAAGACGCCGACCTCGGGCAGGGGCACGCGGGCCGTCAGCTTGTCATAGGCGGTGCGCTTGTCGTTCGTCATCGACACTTCCGACACCATCTGAAGGATTTCCCCCGCCAGTTCCGGGCTGCTCACCTGCAATTCGCGCGCGACGCGATGCAGCGCCTGTTGCGGGCCAAGACCGGCCTCGGAGGTGATGACAAGAAGCTCCAGCAGGTCGGGAAAGCCGCGCCGGATGCGCGCCAGCCGGGTCTTGCGTTTGGTGTCGATCACGAAATCCACGGCCTTCGACAGCGCCAGCGCCGTGGCCAGCACGGCGGCGGCGGGCAGGATCATGCCCGCGCCGAAATCCCGTGTCGTCAGAACCCAGAGGCTGCCGATCCCGAAGGCCGCGACCGGCAGCACCGTCTTGGCGAAGGCGTAGATCAGAAGGGCATCGCGGCTGCGGTATCCGGCTGACCGCAGATCTGCCGCCGTGTCCCGCGCCTCGCCGCCCAGGATGACCGACAGGCGCTCCCCCATGCGAACCACGATCTGCCGCAACTGGTCGCGCAGATGGGCGAGGCTGCCGGTCTGGCCTGTCAGGCGACGGGACCGCGCGGTCCGTTCGCCCGTGACCCGGCGCAGCCGCGCGTCCACCCGGGCACGCTGGCGTTCGGTATGCACCAGCGCAGCCAGCGCGATCAGGGCAAGGATCAGCCCGATGGAGGCGATGAAGCCGGTCAGTTCAACGATCGATTCAAACATCGAGCTTCCCCAATCGCGCCATCATGTAGACCCCGAAGCTGACGCTCGTCAGCGCGACCAGCGCCATGACCCGACCCCGAGGATCGGTGAACAGCGGCTCGAGGTAGGAGAAGTTCAGCAGCGCAATGGCGAGGCCGACCGCGAAGGGCAGCGACGCGAGGATCGCCGCACTTGCCCGCGCCTCCGACGACAGGGCGCGCGCCTTCTTGCGCAGCTTGCGGCGTTCGCGCAGCTGGTCGGCGAGGCTCTCCAGCGTCTCGATCAGGTTGCCACCACTTTCAGCCTGCATGGCCGTGGCGACGGCGAAGAACGAGACCTCCGGCGTGCCGAGGCGCGTGGCAAGACGTGCGAGGCTTTTGGCCAGCGGTGTGCCCATGCAGATTTCCGCGTGCACGCGGGTGCATTCCGTCTGCACCGGCCCTTGCGATGTGTCGACGACGATGCCCAGGGAGTCCGAGATCGGCCGCCCGGCGCGCAACCCCCGCGCGAAGACATCCAGCGCCTCGGGCAGCCCGTCGGTGAAGGCGGCGCGATACCTGTTGCGGGCAACCCGCAACACCAGCAAGGCCGCGCCGACGGGGAGGACAAAGGCGATGGGCAGCGCCAGCAGCGGATGCAGTTTTAGCAGCAGGACCGCCAGGCCATAAATCGCCAGCACACCCACCGAGACCTGAACCAGCAGCTCCACCGGCGTCAGCCGCAACCCGGTCTGCGACAGCCGCCCCTCGATCCGCGCGGTGAGGCCCGAGGCGCTCCTGTCCCTGCGCCGCCTGGTCTTCGTCGCCTCCACCCGCAGGGCCTCCGGCCCCGTCGTCCCGCGCGCCAGCCGCGCCCGGTGCCTGCGCCGCGCACGGTCGTTCAGCATCAGGCCGCCCAGGCCCAGGCCCGCGAAGACCATCACCGCGAGCACCAGAAGGAGGAGGGGCTGCATCATCGCACTCACCCCCTCAGCAAGGCGTCAAGCTCGTCCGCGACGCCGTATTCCGCGGCGCGACGGGCGAATTTCGGGCGATAGCCGGAATAGCGGAATTCTCCCCGCACCTCGGCCCGGGTGCTGTTCGGATCGGCATCGAAGGTGAACAGCTCCTGCAGCGTGATCGTGTCCCCCTCCATCCCGGCCACTTCCGAGATCGAAGTGACGCGCCGTTTGCCGTCGCGCATGCGCGAGACCTGCACGATCAGCTGCACCGCGTCGGTCAGCTGCCGCCGCACCACGCCGCTGCTCGGGTCGAAGCCCGCGAACGCCGCCATGCTCTCCACCCGCGTCAGCGCCTCGCGCGGCGAATTCGCGTGCAGCGTGCTCATCGAGCCGTCGTGCCCGGTGTTCATCGCCTGCAACAGGTCCAGCACCTCGTCGCCCCGGATCTCGCCGATGATGATCCGGTCCGGCCGCATCCTCAGCGCATTGCGCATCAGCGTCCGCATCGTGATCTCGCCGGTGCCCTCCACGTTCGGGGGTCGTGTCTCGAACCGCACGACATGGGGCTTCTGCAGCCGCAACTCCGCCGCGTCCTCGATCGTGACCAGCCGCTCGCCCGCCGGGATGTAATTCGACATCGCGTTCATGAGCGTCGTCTTGCCCGAGCCTGTCCCGCCCGAGATCAGCACGTTCAGCCGCAGATACGCCGCCAGCCCCAGGAACCCCGCCATCTGCCGCGACAGGCTGCCACCGGCGACCAGCGCATCAAGCTGCACCGGGTTGGTCGGGAACTTGCGGATCGTGATCGTGGTGCCGTCGATCGCCAGCGGCGGCACCGCCACGTTCACGCGGCTGCCATCCTTCAGGCGCGCATCGACCATCGGCTGCGCCTCGTCGATCCGCCGGCCCACCGCCGACACGATCCGGCTCGCCACCGCCGTGACATGCTCGTTGTCGCGGAACCGCACCGGCGTCAGCTCCAGCTTGCCGCCCCGCTCGATGTAGATCTGGTCCGGGCCGTTCACCATGATGTCGGTCACGCTCTCGTCCGCCAGCAGCCGCTCCAGCGGCCCCAGCCCCAGCATGTCCGCCAGCACCGCCTGCACCAGGTCCGCGACTTCGCGCCCGTTCAGGTGCATCTTGCGGTCTTCCGACACGTCGCGGATCGCCTCGTGAATGGCGGCCTCCTGCTCGGCGCGGGGCAGGCCCGCCAGGTCACGAAAATCCAGCACCTCCGACAGGGCCGCGACCATCTGCGACGCCATCGCCATCAGGTCCGACCCCGGCAGGTCAGCGACCTGTCCCGGGGCCGGGGGGCGCGGACCAGGGCCCGGCCCCACCAGGGGTGCGATGACATCTTCAACGGTTTGCGACTCGTTACGCGCCATCGTCCCCCTGGATTGGTTTCTCGCTTCGCGCGCTTCGGCAAGGCGCGAGGCCCGATCCGGCGCGGTTGTCTCGTTCGCCGCGTCCAGCATCGCGCAGGCTTCCGAAAGGATGCTGCGCTGCACCGACAGGGGCATGACCTCTTCCGTGGCTTCGATCACCAGCGTCAGGGCGGTATTGGCCTTTTCCTCGGACGACATGCCGGTCGCGTCGATCTGGCGCGCGGTCGACACCACCTGTTCGAGGATCCGCCGCGACGTCGTGCTGAAACTCTGCGGGCTCATCCGAACAGCCCCTTCCGGCGCTTCGCTGGCGCAGTCTGCGGCTTTGCATCGGCCATCGCCGCGTCCCAGATATGTCCAACGGCCTTGGCCCATGGCGCGCGGCGTTGGTGCAGGACCAGCGGCTTCGCCGCGCGATGCGCCTTGGCAAGCGCCGCGTCACAGCGGGGCAGGCGGGCAGTCAGCGCACGGCCCAACGTGTTGGCGATGTCCTTGTCCGAGATCCCGGCATCCATCCGGACCTCGGACAGCACCGGCAGAATGGTCAGGTCCGATGACGCGCGTGCAACATGGTCGATCAACCGGCTGGCCGCATTGACCGCGCCATAACCGGCGGGGATCACAAGCACGAGGCTGTTCAGACCCGCCGCGATCTCGGGGTGGCGCAGCAACATGCCGCGCGGAATGTCGGTGATGACGGCGTCGAAGTCGCTTTGCAGACGGGGCAGAAGTGCCGCGAAGCCTGCCTCGAACCCGCCCGCCTCCTGCCCCGCCCGCACCTGTCCGGAATAAAGCGACAGACGCTCGCCGATCTGTTCCATCGTCGCCGTGATGAAGGTGCTGTCCACCCGCTCGGGCGCGCTCAGGGCGTCGAACAATCCGCGCGTGTCCTCCCGGTCGAGGTCGATGGCCTGCGTGCCGAATTCCAGATCGGCATCCACCAGCGCCGTGCGCAGGGCGGCGCCCTTTTCGGCCGCGGCATGGGCGGCAAGGTTCTGGGCCAGCAGGCTCGCGCCGACGCCGCCCTTGCACCCGACAACGCCGATGGACCTGCCTTTTGTCGGAGCCATCGGCACAACCTGCGCGGAAACCGGAACCGCGTCGACGGCAAGAATGTCGTTCGCCTCCACCGGAAACGGGAAGTAATCCAGCGCACCCACCTGTCTCAGGGCGCGGTAGGTGCCCAGGTCGTCGGGCTTGCCAAGCACGATGACGTCGATGCCGGACTGCCGCAACTCGCTGACACATTCACAGGCCATCTCAAGGCCGATCTGCCCAAGCTCGGCCAGAACCACCTGCCCGGTGAACGTATCGGGCGAAAGGCGCGCGGCACCGCTCAACCCGCCGCCGTGAATGGTCTCTTCGGATCCGCCGCTCGCGGTCATGACGGCGCGCGCGGTCGCCGCGCCCACGTCGGTGCAGACGAAGGCGACGAAAGGTTTGTGTCGAATGTCCTGGCTGTCGAACGGCATCGAAAGACTCCGGTGATCGGGAACTTGTGGCTGTAGGTATTGGGTCGGGGCGGCGGGCCATTCGGCCATCACGCCGCCCCTTCGGTTGGACGGTTCGGAGCTTAACCGTCCACCTGTTCCTCAACCGGCGCCGCATCGGCCTCGATGCCGGCGTTGGTCATCTCTGCACTGATTTCGCTGAAGCCCGAGTTGGTCTGCTGGCCAAGGGTCGCCACGGTACCCACGATGACGGCGCCCACGAGCGCGGCGAAAAGGCCGTACTCGATTGCGGTGGCGCCCTCGTCATCCTTTGCGAAGCTGCGGGCGAAGGCTTTGATCGTTACACGGTTCAGTTTCATGGTCTTGTCTCACTCTTGGTTGGCGGGTCGGGGTGACCCGGAATGAGCGGTAAATGACGGATGAGCCGATTGCGGCGCTATCCTCCCATGGTGTCGACGCCGCATCAGACCCCGATGAATGAGGGCCGTACGACCAAGGTCGTAGGCAAATAAGGCAACGCTTTGGCCGGAACCGTCCAGCCTGTGGCAACGGTGCGGCAGCGCGGATGGGACTCACCCTCTCACCCGCGCGTCCCCGGTCTCCGTGACACGACTCATCGGGGGATTCGCCTCGACTTTCCGTGCGCCGGAGGGGAAAAACGCCGGACAGGGCGGGTTGTCGAAGCCCCGGTTGGAGGAAAAGAATCAACGATGCCGGAAATGTCTTCCGTGATCGCGAACCAATGGCTGCTCGTGCCGCTTCTGGGCGCGGTGATCTATTTCGACCTGCGCCTGATGCGATTGCCAAACCTTCTGTCGTGGCTTTTCGTGCTGGTCTTCCTTGTCAGCCTGCCGTGGGCGGCGGACTGGCGCGACGCGGGTTTTCAGGTTCTGGCAGCGGCGATCGTCTTTGCCATCGGGCTGGCGGCGAACGCGGCGAAACTGGTCGGCGGCGGCGACGTGAAGGTGCTGGCCGCCCTCGTGCTCAACATTCCCACCGGCGCGCTGCTGCTGTTCTTCGGCCTGCTCTGCGGCGCGCTGTTCTTCGGGATTCTGGTGCTGGAGCTTGTGCGGAGGCGTGTTTCGCCGCCCACCGGCTGGCGCGCACTGGACGAGAAGAAGGGTCGGTTTCCGGTCGGCCTCAGCATCGGCCTGGCTGGCTTGGCCCATATCGCGATGAGCTGATGAACAGTGGGGGCGGAGCAGGTTAAAAAAGAGTTACCGAAAATCACTTTATAAATCGTTTTCAGTTATTTAACACAGGTGTGCAACCTTGCACAGCCTTACTGAACCCGGATTGGCAGGCTGGTATAGCCCCTGAACCGCGCCAGCCCCAGCCGCTCCCGCGGGCCGTTCTGGCTGAGCTTCGGGAACCTCTGCACGAACCGCCCCAGGGCGATCCGCCCCTCCATCCGCGCAAGCGTCGCGCCAAGGCAGACATGGATGCCCGTGATGAAGGCGATCTGGGGGTTGGGAGAGCGCGCGATATCGAACCGGTCCGGCTGGTCGAACACCTCCGGATCCCGGTTCGCCCCGGCGATCGAGGTGTGGATATAGGTCCCCTTCGGCAGCACGGTGCCCGACGGCAGCGCGATATCCTCCCCCGCCGTCCGGTTCCCGATCTGAAGCGGGCTTTCCATCCGCAAACTCTCCTCCACCATCCCTTTGATCAGCTCCGGCTTGTCCAGAAGCCGGCGATGCTGGTCCGGATGATCGAGCAGAAGGCCAATCGAGTTGCCCACCAGGGACGTCGTCGTCTCGTGCCCCGCGTTCAGCAGGAAGATACAGTTCTGAACCAACTCCTCCTGCGTCAGCCTGCGCCCGTCATGCTCGCCGAAGATCAGCGATTCCAGCACCTCGCCCTCTCCCGCGCCGTCCGGGTTGGCGCGGCGATGGTCGATCAGGTCCGACAGGATCGCGCCGAACTCCTCGACCGCCGCATTGCCCGCCGCCATCCGCTCCGGCGGCACCACCGGATCGAGCGCGCCGAGGATCGCGACCGAATACCCGCGCAGCTTCGCGCGGTATTCCTCGGGAACCCCCAGCATGAAGCTGATGATCTCGGTCGGCAGCATCATCCCGAAATCCGCGATCAGGTCCAACTCGCCCAGATCCTCCACGTGATCCAGCAGTCGGTCCACGATCCCCTCGATCAGCCGTTCCATCACCGCGAGCTTGCGCGGGGTGAAGGCCCCGGCGATCAGCTTGCGGACGACGGTGTGATAGGGCGGATCGTTAAAGATAAGGCTGGTGGTGTGATGCACCTTCAGCGGGCATTCCCCGAATTTCTTCCCGAACGCCTCCGTCTTGTCCGACAGCATGTCGCGTGAGCGGTAGGTGGCAAGGCAATCGTCGTGCCGCGTGAGGAAGACCGAACCGTCCGCATTGCGATGCACCGGGCTGTTGCGGCGCAGTTCAGCAAGCGTGTCGTAGGGGTCTTCGATGAACGCGGCGTCGATCGCGTTCAGGTCGAACCCGGTAATATCCAGCATGAGAATTCCTCCCGCCCGGACTATCGTGGTCCCGGCGGGTGGCCGCAAGATAAAGCGGTGCGGCTAGCGCCCGTTCGCGCAGTCGCGGCGCACAACCGCATCCGCCCCGGCCTCGCTGGCGCAGAAGGCTTCAAGGGTCTGGCCCGGGTCGGGAACGTAGCCGCCCAGAAGGCGCGCGCCGGCGATGCGGTCCAGCCGGAACATCCGGAAATCGCCGCGCAGCTCGCACCACGCCACCAGCGTCCAGACGGAACCCCAGAACCACAGCCCGAGCGGGCGGATCGGGCGTTCCGTGCGCGCGCCCTTTTCGTCGGAGTAATCCAGCATCAGACGCTCAGGAGACCGGATCGCGGCCTCGACCGTGTCGATCGTCGCGCGGGTCCGGTCATCCAGCGGTCGGCTGGCCCATGCGTAAAACTGCAGCTTCTCGGCCCGTGCCCGTGTCGCATCGGGGATGACGCCGGTGATCTTCTCCAGCGCCTGTTCGGCCCCGCGCGCCATGCCCGCCCCGCCCCATGTCTGGACCATCCGCGCGCCGACGCTGAGCGCGATGATCTCCTCTTCGGTGAACATCAACGGCGGCAGGTCGTAGCCGTCGCGCATCATGTAGCCGAGACCGGCCTCGCCCTCGACCGGAACACCCGAGGCCTGGAGATGCGCGATGTCGCGGTAGATCGTGCGCTCGGACACCTCCATCGCCTCGGCCAGCGCACGCGCCGTGGTCAGCTTGCCGGGGCGAAGCCGGTCGATCAGGCGGAAGAGGCGGTCAGCACGGCGCATGGGCGAATTCTACCTTCGGCTGCGAGCATGGGGAAGCGGGCCGATCTGGCGACCGGCCCGGAAAAGGGTGGGGCTACGGCGGCGATGCTCAGGCCGCCTTCGCCTTGGCGGCAAGATTGAAAAGGCCGATGGAATTCCCATCGGGGTCGCGTGCGTAGAAGAACGCGCCGGCGGGGATCGGAATGTCGGGGCTTTCGACGCTGCCGCCTGCGGCCACGATCCGCTCCCGCATCGTATCAAGGCCTGCGGCGGCCATCAGGTGAATGGTGTTGCCATCGCGCGAGGGCGTGCCGGGATAGAGATGCCCGCCGGTCCCGGGCGCGTCGTCATCATAGGGAAAGAAGACCATCGGATTCGGCCCGCCGTCTTCGGTGATCTTGAGGTCGATCTCAAAGATTGCGCTGTAGAACTTGCGTGCGGCCTCAAGGTCGGTGACGGGAATTTCGAACCAGCAGCCGTAGTTCTGGATTTTGTCGGACATCGTGATTACTCCATCAGAAGTTTGATGAAGCCTACCTAGCATCCACCTCCTGACAGGGTTGTGTCAGGAGAATGTCGGGGGCGCTCAATTCATCAGTTCGGCCACCGGGATGATCGGGAAGAACACGCCGTCCGACCAGACGCCGAACATGTCGGTGCCGTCGACCTCGTGCGCTTCGCCCATGTCCACGAGGCGGTAGAAGCTCTTGCGGTCGATCAGCGCCTCAAGACCTGCGCGGATATGGACGTAAGGCGAAGGCTCGCCGCCCGCATCGCGCTCGACGCGGATCGGATGATCCTCGCCCGCGACAACCGTGTCGCCGACATTGGTGGTAAAAGACACGGACTGGTTGCGGCCTTCGCCCACCGCCTCGATATCCACCGCGACGAAGGGCGCATCCTCCACGCGGATTCCGACCTTTTCGACCGGGGTCACGAGGAAATACTTGCCGTCCTCGACCTTCAGGATCGTCGAAAACAGCCGGACAAGGCGTTTCCGGCCAATCGGCGTGCCCTGGTAGAACCACGTTCCGTCGCGTTTGATCTCCATGTCCAGATCGCCGCAGAACTCCGGGTTCCACAGGTGGACCGGGGGCAATTTGCCCTGTTTTTGGGCGTCCTGCGCGGCTTTCAGCAGTTGGTCGGTTGCCGGGGTCATCGGGGGCCTCCGTTTCGCACGCGGTTTCACGATCATTTGTCCGCCGCCCCGCTTTGTCATTTGTGGTCGGCGGCATAGGTCTCTACCTATTGGATGTATATTTAACGTCTCAGCGGAGCATTGCCATGACCCCCCCTGAACTTCCCGGCCCGCAGCTGGTCGCCGACATCGAGGCGCTTGGCGTCAAGCTGGGGGAGGCGAAGGCCTCCATCGGGCAGCGGATCATCGGCCAGGAAAACGTGGTGGAGCTGTCGCTGGCGGCGATGCTTTCGGGTGGCCACGCGTTGCTGATGGGGCTTCCCGGGCTGGGAAAGACGTTGCTGGTCGATACGCTGTCGACGGTGATGGGTCTGTCTGCGAACCGGGTGCAGTTCACGCCCGACCTGATGCCGGCGGATATTCTCGGCTCCGAGGTGTTGGAGACGGCGCAGGACGGTTCGCGCGCGTTCCGGTTCCTGGAAGGGCCGATCTTCTGCCAGCTGCTGATGGCCGACGAGATCAACCGCGCGTCGCCCCGGACGCAATCGGCTTTGCTTCAGGCAATGCAGGAGCGCGAGGTGACCATTGCGGGCGAGCACCGCCCGCTGCCCGCGCCGTTCCACGTGCTCGCCACGCAGAACCCGATCGAGCAGGAGGGGACGTATCCGCTGCCCGAAGCGCAGCTCGACCGCTTTCTGGTGAAGATCGACGTGCCTTACCCTGACCGCGATACCGAGCGCGGCATCCTTCTGGCGACGACCGGTACGGAGGAGGCCGTGGCCCGCGAAGTCTTCACCGGTGAGGAGCTGATCCGCGCGCAGCAGATCGTGCGGCAGATGCCGGTGGGTGAAGCGGTGGTCGAACTGATCCTCGACCTTGTGCGCGCCTGCCGCCCGGACGAGGCCGATGCACCGGACGTGGTGCGCAAGGCCGTCGCATGGGGCCCCGGGCCGCGCGCGGCACAGGCACTGATGCTGACCTCGCGGGCGCGGGCGCTGCTGGACGGACGGTTGTCCCCCTCGGCAGAGGATGTGGCGGCCCTGGCGCGGCCCGTGCTGTCGCACCGGATGGCGCTGACTTTTGCTGCCCGTGCCGAAGGGGCTGTTCTTGAGCAGGTGATCGACGAAGTGACCGCGCGCGTGACCCGCATCGAGGCCGCCGCTTGAGCGAACTCTCCCTCCATACGCCGGACAGCCTGAGATCCCGGTCGGAGGCCGTCGCGGCCTCACTTCCTGCGCTGATGGCCGATGCGCAGCACCTGGCGGCGTCTGTCCTGCTGGGGGTGCACGGCCGCAAGCGCGCCGGTACCGGCGACGAATTCTGGCAATACCGCCCGGCGGAGGCTGGCGACAGCTACCGCGCGATCGACTGGCGTCGGTCGGCCCGGTCGGACGGGCATTTCCTGCGGCAGACGGAATGGCAGGCGGCGCAGGCGGTGATGCTTGGCGTCGATGATGCGGCCTCGATGACCTATTCGGGCGCGAAATCGCGGCCCTCCAAGCTGCGGCGCGCACAGACCTTGGCGATGGCGCTGGCCATCATCGCGGTGCGCGGTGGGGAACGGGTCGGGCTGACCCACCTGGCCGAGCCGCCACGCGGCGGGCAGGCACAGCTGATGCGGATGGCCGCGGCGTTGATGGATGGCGACGACCGCCCGGAATACGGGGAACCGAAGCCGCAGATGATGCCTTCGGGCGCGCGGGCGGTGTTCTTCAGCGATTTTCTTGGAGAGCCCGCTGGTATCGAAACGGTCTTGGGCCGCGCGGCGGATCGCGGCGTGAAGGGTGCGCTGGTGATGGTGCTCGACCCCGACGAGGAGGCGTTTCCCTTCGACGGCCGCACGCTTTTCGAAAGTATGGCCGGCACGATCCGGTTCGAGACGCTGAAGGCGAAATCCCTGCGCGAGGAATACCTTGAGCGGCTTGCCGCCCGGAAGGACATGCTGCGCGACATGGCCCGGCGCACGGGCTGGCAGTTCCAGGTTCACCATACCGATGGCCCGGCGGAACCCGCGCTGTTGTGGCTCTACCAGGTATTGGAGCGGCAATGATCGGATCCCTCGTTTTTGCCACGCCTCTTCTGCTGCTGGCGCTGGTTGCGCTGCCGGTGCTGTGGTGGCTCTTGCGCGCTGTGCCGCCCGCGCCGATCCGGCGGCGGTTCCCCGGTATCGCGTTGCTGCTGGGTCTGAAGGACGATGAGAGCCAGACCGACAAGACGCCGTGGTGGCTGTTGCTGCTGCGCATGCTGGCGGTCGCGGCGGCGATCATCGGCTTCGCCGGGCCGGTCCTGAACCCGCAGGAAGAGCGTGTGGCAGGCGACGGGCCACTCTTGATCGTGATGGATAGTTCCTGGGCTTCGGCTCGCGACTGGCCCGCGCGGCTGGAGCGGGTGGGGCTGTTGCTTGACGACGCGCGCCGCAATGGGCGCGAGGTGGCGGTGGTGCAGCTAACCGACCTGCCGGGTGGCGCGGTTGCCTTTCAGACTGCCGGGGCTTGGGCGCCGCGGGTTCCGACGATGGAACCTGCGCCTTACGCGCCCGACATGGTTGCGGCACGGGATTGGGCGGAAACGCTCGAAGGACCGGTCGAGGTCTTCTGGTTCTCGGACGGCGTGGCGCACGAGGGCCGCGAGGACCTGACCGCTGCCTTCGAAGATCTCGGGGCGCTGTCGGTGTTCCAGGGCGAGCGTGACCTCATCGCGCTGGCGCCGCCGCGTTTCGAGGATGGCGCGGTTCGGGCCGACCTGACGCGGATCGGCTCCGACACGCCACGCGAGGTGACGGTCGTGGCCTACGGGCTGGATCCGTCTGGCGTGCCGCGTGACCTTGCGCGCGCCACGGCGAATTTCGAGTCCGGCGCCCCCGTGGCGCAGGTGCAATTCGACCTGCCGCCGGAATTGCGCAACCGCCTGACGCGGTTCGAACTCAGCGGCGAACGACACGCGGGCGCAATTGCCCTGACCGACGACGCCCTGCAACGGCGCCAGGTCGCGCTGATCTCCGGCGGGGCGGAGGATGAGCAGCAGGCGCTGCTGTCGCCGCTGCATTACCTGCGCGAGGCGCTGGAGCCGACTGCCGACCTGATGGAAGGCGCGTTGAGCGATATCCTCGTGGCTTCGCCCGACGTGATCATGCTGGCCGACGTGGCCAGTTTCGCGCCCGAGGAAGAAGAGGCCCTGATCGAATGGGTCGAGAACGGTGGGCTTCTGGTGCGCTTTGCAGGCACTAGACTGGCCGGATCGGACGTTGCGCGGGACGAAGCCGGGCCGCTGATGCCGGTACGACTGCGCATCGGCGGGCGCACGGTCGGCGGCGCGATGTCGTGGGGCGAGCCGAAGGCGCTGGAGCCGTTCGAGGAAGGGTCGCCCTTCTATGGCCTGCAGATCCCGGACGATGTGGAAGTCACCAGCCAGGTGGTCGCGCAGCCCGACCCGACCTTGTCAGAGCGCACGATCGCCAGCCTCACCGATGGTACACCTCTGGTGACGCGCGCGCCGCTGGGGCAAGGCTCGGTCGTGTTGTTTCACGTCACCGCGAATGCCGACTGGTCGACGCTGCCGCTGTCGGGCCTGTTCGTGCAGATGCTGGAACGGTTGGCGGTCTCGACCCGGCCCGTGGCACCTGATGTCGAAGACCTCGAAGGCACGGTCTGGACGCCGGAAGAGGTTCTGGACGGCTTCGGCGTGCTGCGCGATGCGGGCACGCGGCCCGGTGTTCTGGGCGAAAATCTTGCTGCAGCCCCCCTGTCGGCTGACTTGCTGCCCGGCCTTTACGCGGGCGACGACCGGCGGCTGGCCCGCAACGTGATGGCGCAGGACACGGCCCTGGTCGCCGCAAGCTGGCCTGCCGATGTGCCGGTCGAAGGCATGACGATCGTGGAGCCGACCGACCTGATGGCGGCTTTCCTGACCGCGGCCTTCGTTCTTCTGCTGATCGACGCGATCGCTGCGCTGTGGCTGGCGGGCCGGTTGGGCGGTCTGAGCCGCAGTGTCGCGGGACTGTTGCTGGCCGTGGTGCTGGCGGCACCGCAGGCCGATGCGCAGGGCCTGACGGTGGAGGATGAGCTGGCGCTGTTGGCAACGTCGGAGGCGACGCTGGCCTATGTTCTGACCGGCGATCCGGAGGTGGACGAGATTTCGCGCGCCGGTTTGCAGGGTCTGTCGAACACCCTTTACCAGCGCACCTCGGTCGAGCCCGCGCCGCCCATCGGCGTTGACCTTGAATTGGACGAGTTGGCCTTTTTCCCGATGCTCTATTGGCCGATCACGCCAGACCAGGATATTCCCAGCGCGGCCGCCTACCGCCGCCTCAACGACTACCTGCGCGGCGGAGGCATGATCGTGTTCGACACGCGCGACGCCCACGTGGGGAGTTTCGGGTCGGGCACACCGGAGGGACGGCGGCTGCAGCTGATCGCGGCGCCGCTGGATATTCCGCCGCTGGAACCGATCCCCGACGACCATGTCCTGACCCGCACGTTCTACCTGCTGCAGGATTTCCCGGGCCGCCACATCAGCCGCGACGTTTGGGTCGAGGCCTCTCCCCCCGATGCCGAGCAGATCGAGGGGATGCCGTTCCGCAACCTCAACGACGGCGTCACGCCGGTGCTGATCGGTGGCAACGATTGGGCGGCGGCCTGGGCGCAGGATGACAACGGTCGGCCGATGTTCCCGGTCGGGCGTGGCCAGACCGGTGAGCGCCAGCGCGAGATCGCGTTGCGGTTCGGTGTGAACCTCGTGATGCACGTGCTCTCGGGCAATTACAAAAGCGACCAGGTGCATGTGCCTGCGCTGCTGGACCGGTTAGGGCAATAGAGATGGCGAACCAGATCCTTTTCGACCCGCTGCTCGACTGGCCCGTGATCTACGTTCTGGCCGGGGTGCTGGTGCTGATCGTGGCCCTGTCGCTCTGGCGCGGGCTGGCGGGCTGGCCGTTCCGCCTGCTCGCCGGGGCGGCGTTGCTGGCCGCGCTGGTCAATCCGTCGCTTCAGAACGAGGATCGGCACCCCCTTACGGATATCGTGCTGGTAGTGGTCGACGAAAGCGCCTCGCAGCGGATCTCGGATCGGCCGGACCAGACGGCGGAAGCGCTGGAAGGGCTGGAAGCGGAAATCGATGCCCTCGGGATGGAAACGCGCATCGCGCGGGTTGGCGATGCAGAGGATAATTCCGGCACGCTCCTGATGGCGGAATTAC
Source organism: Rhodobacterales bacterium HKCCE4037 (assembly GCA_015689645.1). Taxonomy (GTDB): domain Bacteria; phylum Pseudomonadota; class Alphaproteobacteria; order Rhodobacterales; family Rhodobacteraceae; genus Gymnodinialimonas. The sequence goes on along the minus strand of WVSM01000004.1, from coordinate 265,358 downwards.
AGCGCATGATGGCGGAGGAGCCGCGCGCCCGGATCGCGGGGGCGCTGCTGCTGACCGACGGGCGCTTGCACGATGCCGACCTTGTGCCCGACATGCCTGCCCCGATCCATGCGCTGATTACCGGGCGGGAGGACGATTGGGACCGGCGGCTGGTGATCGAAACGGCACCTGCCTTCGGCATCATCGGCGAGGAATTGCAACTGACCCTCCGGATCGAGGATCAGGGCGCGATCCCGGCGGGTCTTGGTGGCCGGTCGGAAATCGTGATCTCCCTCGATGGCGGGCCGCCGCAAAGCTACATGGTGCCGGTGGGTGAAAGCCTGGACCTGCCGCTGACGCTGGAACATGCCGGGCAGAACGTGGTGCAATTCACGGTGCCGGAGGCAGAGGGCGAACTGACCACGCGCAACAACGCCGCCGTGGTGCAGATCAACGGTATTCGCGACCGCCTGCGGGTGCTGCTCGTGTCGGGCGAACCGCATCCGGGGCAGCGCACATGGCGCAACCTGCTGAAATCCGACCCCTCCGTCGATCTCGTGCATTTCACCATCCTGCGCCCGCCCGACCGGCAGGACGGCGTGCCGGTTTCGGAACTGTCGCTGATCGCCTTCCCGACGCGCGAGTTGTTCATGGAAGCGGTGGACGAATTCGACCTGATCATCTTCGACCGCTACCAGCGGCGCGGCATCCTGCCGATGCTGTACCTCGATAACATCCGCCGCTACGTGGAAGATGGCGGCGCGCTGCTCGTCGCCGCAGGTCCGGATTTCGCGGGTGCGTCGTCTCTCTATCGCACGCCGCTGGCCGATATCCTGCCCGGTCGCCCCACGGCGCGGGTGCTGGAAGAGCCCTATCTGCCGACGATCAGCGAGTTGGGGCAACGTCACCCGGTCACAACCGGGCTGGAGATGGAGCACACGCCGCTGCCCACGAGCGACGATCCCTGGGGCCGCTGGTTCCGGCAGATCGAACTGACAGAAGAGAGCGGCCAGACGGTGATGGAGGGCGTCAACGGGGCGCCGCTCCTGATGCTCGACCGCGTGGGCGAGGGGCGCGTGGCGCTGCTTGCGTCGGACCACGCATGGCTGTGGGATCGCGGCTACGAAGGCGGCGGGCCGCAACTGGAATTACTGCGGCGGCTGGCGCACTGGATGATGGGTGAGCCGGACCTCGAGGAAGAGGCGCTGGTCGCGGAGGTCGACGGTCAAACCATCCGGATCACGCGCCGCACCCTGGCGGATAGCGTCGGCGCGGTGACCGTGACGATGCCCGATGGCGAAGAGGTCGAGGTGCAATTGGAAGAAACGTCGCCGGGCGCGTTCACCGCCGAGATCGAGGGGGCGGAGCAGGGGCTCTACCGTCTTGAGGAAGGTGATCTGGAGCGGGTCATCGCGCTTGGGCCCGCCGCGCCGCGCGAGTTCGAAGTGACCATCGCGGGGGCGGAACAGGTCGATCCGCTGGCCGAGGCGACCGGCGGCGAGAGTTTCCGGCTGGAAGACGGGTTGCCGGACATTCGCCGCGTGGGCGAGGGCCGGGTGGCCCATGGGCGGGGATGGCTCGGGTTGACCACGCGCGAGGCCTACCTGACGACGGACGTGACGGTGACGCCGCTGGTTTCGGCCTGGCTGTTCCTGCTGATTGCGGCGGGGCTGATGCTGGCTGGGTGGCTGCGCGAAGGGCGGCGCTAGGGCTGCCCGGAGACGCTCGGCTGGCGCCATCGCCCCTCCCGCCATCCCGCATCGCACGAGACCTCAGATAAACAGCGCACCATTGCAGGTGGTGCACCGCATCTGCCTGCGGCCCGAACAGCCCTGGCAGGTGCGAAATGACGCGCGGCCCGTGCGATCGGCGCCGGTGAACACCTTGCCCGATCCGCCGCAAGTCCTGCAGGGGCACATCCCGCTCGACCGGCATCTATGGCAGCGGCGTGTGGATGGGGCCGGCTTCGCTTTTCGGGTGGCGTGGAGCGGTCTGTAGGTATCGAGCATGGGGCTGCCTCCGTCATTGCGGTTAACGGAATGGCAAGCATTTGGGGCAATTTCTGGATTGATCTGCGGCGGTGCCGCGACGATTTTCAGCCCGGAAGGTCGAATATTGTGGTGGTCTCGGCCCATCCTTCGACCGACGTGCGCGTGCGGATGAACACCTGCATCGTCCCCTCGGGGATAGCCACGCCCGAGGTCGAGCGGGTAAAAGGTTGTTCATCGACGTGGGGGTGGGCGAGGGGACGTTCGCCAACGATGGTTCCATCGGCAAGTTCGACGCGCCAGCCGTCGGCGTAATCGTCCCAACCGGTGTCGGCATGGGTGATGGTGACGGCGAAGCGCCAGCCGTCGGGGTTTCGGGCGGCCTCGATGCCGACAATCTCCGCCGGATCCGCGTGGGCAGGCAGGGTAAGAAGGAGAAGTGCGATCAGGACGCGCATGGACAAAGGTTAATACCGAACGGTCCTTGCGGGGATCACAATGGCGGGAGGGGTCTCAGCCCCAAGGTTTGTAGACGACAAGGATCAGAACGCCGATCGCGCCGAGAACGCTGATCTCGTTATAGACGCGCAGCCAGCGGTCGCTTTCGGTGAAAATGCCTTTCCGGGCGCGCAATATGAGCCGCCCGGTCCAGCCGTAATGGGCGGCGAGGGCGGCGACGACGGTGATCTTGGCATGGGTCCACGTTGGCCAGCCCCAGAGATGCGCCAGATAAAGTCCCGAGAGAATCGCGATGACACCGAGGCCGAGCGAAAAGCGGTAGATGCGGATTGTCAGGTCGCCGGTCGGGCCGAACTGCCCCGTTGCGGCATATTCCCGTTTCCAGAAAATGATCGCGCGCGGAGCGGCGAAGATGCCGGTCATCCACCCGAGAACACATAGAAGATGCAGGACTTTGACCCATTCCATGGGCTGCCTTGTGGGGCCAAATAGGAGCCGCTGCAAGTGAAGGAGTCCTGCAAAAATACTATCCTTTGTCAAATCGCCGTATTGGTTATATATTCTTACCAATTCGCCGGATGAGGAGGTCTGCCGATGGAGATGCCCCAACCTGACACCAGCGTGCTCGCCCGCAAGGCGCGGATCGTCGAGCGGCTGCAATCCGTGCTGCCTGCATCCGCGGTGATCCATGACGAGGCCGAGACGCTGGCCTATGAGTGTGACGCGCTCACCGCCTACAAATGCCCGCCACTGGCGGCGATCCTGCCGTCCTCGACGGAGGAGGTCGCCGCGGCCCTGAAGGTCTGCCACGAGGAGGGCGTGCCGGTGGTGCCACGCGGGGCGGGCACGTCGCTGGCGGGTGGCGCGCTTCCGACGGCGGATTCGGTCATCCTTGGGGTCGCGCGGATGAACCGGGTGCTGGAAACCGATTACGACAACCGCATCATCCGCGTGCAGACCGGGCGCACGAATCTGTCGGTCACCGGAGCCGTGGAGGCCGAGGATTTCTTCTACGCCCCCGACCCGTCCTCGCAACTGGCTTGTGCCATCGCGGGCAATATCGCGATGAACTCCGGCGGGGCGCATTGCCTGAAATACGGCGTGACGACGAACAACCTTCTCGGCGTGACTCTGGTGACGATGGAAGGCGAGATCCTTCAGATCGGCGGGGCGCATTTGGATGCGGGGGGCTATGACCTGCTCGGGCTGATCTGTGGCAGCGAGGGGCAATTGGGCGTCGTGACCGAGGCGACATTGCGCATCCTGCGCAAACCCGAAGGCGCGCGGCCCGTTCTGATCGCTTTCGACAGCAACGAGGTTGCGGGCGCCTGCGTCAGCGACATCATCAAGGCTGGTGTCCTGCCCGTGGCGATCGAGTTCATGGATCGCCCGATCCTCGAGATCACCGAGAAGCACGCCAAGGCCGGCTATCCCGATTGCGAAGCGCTGCTGATCGTGGAGGTCGAAGGCAGCGCTGCAGAGATCGACGCGCAGCTTGGCCTGATCAAGCAGATCGCACGCTCCCACAACCCGGTTGAGTTGCGCGAGGCGGAAACGGCGGAGGAGGCCGGGCGCATCTGGCTGGGGCGCAAGAGCGCCTTCGGCGCGGTTGGCCAGGTGGCCGATTACATGTGCCTCGACGGGACCATCCCGGTCAGCGAATTGCCGCGCGTCCTGAAAGGGATCGAGGAGATCTCGGCAGGCTACGGGCTGAAGGTCGGCAACGTGTTCCACGCGGGCGACGGCAACATGCATCCGCTGATCATGTTCGACGCCAACAAGCCGGGTGACCTGGAATTGTGCGAGCAATGCGGGGCGGACATCCTGCGGCTTTGCGTCGAGGTCGGCGGATGCCTGACCGGGGAGCACGGCGTCGGGATCGAGAAGCGCGACCTGATGGGGGCGCAATTCTCGGATGCGGATATGGAGGCGCAGATGCGGGTGAAGGACGTCTTCGACCCGGACTGGCTGCTGAACCCCGCCAAGGTGTTTCCGCTGGAGCGGTCGCGGTCGAGACGGGAGAGGGATGTCGCCGCCTGACGGCGTCGACCGGTGCGAGGGGGCGTTGCCCCCTCGCGCTCCCCCAGCATTTTCATGGAACAAAGAAGGACGGGCACGATGTTGAGCCCTGCGAGTGAGACCGAACTGGCCGGAATGCTGGCAGAAGCGGCTGGCCCCTTGCGGATCGTCGGCGGCGGCACGCGAGCCATCGGGCGCGCCTCGGCGGGGGAGGTTCTTTCCCTGTCGGGACTGTCAGGCGTGAAGCTCTACGAGCCGGGTGCGCTGACGCTGGTTGTGGGCGCCGGGACGCTGTTGTCCGAGGTCGAGGCCCTACTGGAGAAGGAAGGCCAGATGCTGCCCTTCGAGCCGCCGCGCATGGGCGGACTGCTCGGACGCGAAGGCGAGTCGACGATTGGCGGCGTGGTTGCGGCCAACGCCTCGGGTCCGCGCCGGATGCAGGCGGGGGCGTGTCGGGACTGCCTGATCGGCGTGCGTTTCGTGGACGGGTCCGGGACGATCCTGAAGAACGGCGGGCGCGTGATGAAGAACGTGACCGGCTATGATCTGGTGAAGCTGATGGCCGGGTCCTACGGGACATTGGGCGTGTTGAGCGAAGTGGCCTTCCGGGTTCTGCCGAATCTGGACGGGGCCACGCTGTCGGTCCAGGTGCCCTCTGCCGCCATGGCGCTGGAGGTGATGACGAAGGCCGTGACCTCGCCATTCGACATCACCGGCGCGGCCTATAGTCCGGATGAGGCGGTGTATCTGCGGGTGGAGGGGCTGGACAGTTCGGTCCGCTACCGGGTGGAGCAGCTCAAGACGTTGATCGGGGGCGAGATCTCGGTGTCCGAAGACCCGTCGGCCTCCGCCGCGATATGGCGACGATTGCGGGACGTTTCGGATTTCGCAGAAGGCTCGGCGGCGGTCTGGCGGGTATCGATGAAACCGAGCGACATGGTGGAGGTATTCCTGAACGGTTCGATGGGAGCAGCCGGCTTCGACTACCGCCTCGATTGGGCGGGCGGCCTTGCATGGGTGCGGATGACGCCGGAAGCCGTGGAGGAAGAGATCGTGGCGTTTCACAGGCAGCTTCAGGATATGTGCGGCGACGGAGCCAAGGGGCACGCGACACTCTTCAAAGCGTCGGAATCCGTAAGTGCGAAGGTAACCACGTTCCAGCCGGAGTCACCGGGTGTCGCGCGGCTATCGCGGGGCCTGCGGGAGAAATTCGATCCGCGTGGCATTCTCAATCCCGGCCTGATGGGGGGCTGAAATCATGCAGACGATGTTCACGCCCGACCAACTGAAGGATGCCGCCACTGCGCGGTCGAACGAGATCCTGCGCAGCTGCGTGCATTGCGGGTTCTGCACGGCGACTTGCCCGACCTACCAGGTGCTCGGCGATGAACTCGACAGTCCGCGCGGGCGCATCTACCTGATCAAGGACATGCTGGAGAAAGGGCGCCCGGCGGACGAGAAGACGGTCAAGCATATCGACCGCTGCCTCTCGTGCCTCGCCTGCATGACGACCTGCCCTTCGGGCGTGCATTACATGCACCTCGTCGACCATGCGCGGGAGTATATCGAGCAGACCTACAAGCGTCCGCTGTTCGAGCGTGTGCTGCGCTGGACGCTGGCGCAGATCCTGCCCTATCCGACCCGCTTCCGCGTGGCGCTGCTGGGGGCCAAGATCGGCCGCCCCTTCGCGCGGCTGATGCCCGATGCGCGGCTGCGAGCGATGATCGAGATGGCGCCTAAGCACATCCCGCCGGTCAGCCGGAACGACGATCCGCAGGTTTTCCCGGCCCAACAGAAGAAGATGCGCGTGGCGCTGATGACCGGCTGCGCGCAGAAGGCGCTAAACACCGATATCAACGACGCGACGATCCGGCTGCTGACGCGGCTGGGGGCCGAGGTCGTGGTGGCCGAGGGCGCGGGTTGTTGCGGGGCGCTGACTCATCACATGGGCAAGACCGCCGAGAGCCACGCGACGGCGGCGAAGAACATCCGCGCCTGGGCGGCGGAGATGAAGGGCGAGGGGCTCGATGCGATCGTCATCAACACCTCGGGCTGCGGGACGACGGTAAAGGATTACGGCCACATGTTCCGCGAGGACGCGAAACTGGCCGAGGACGCGGCTGCTGTGGCGGGCATCGCCAAGGACGTGTCCGAGGTGCTGATCGACCTGCTGCCCGAGGGGGCGGAGGCATTCTCCCCCAATCTCGCGAGGGACGCGGTCGCGGGAATCGACGCGGCGGTGCCGGTAGCCTCACCCATCCCCGCGGGGCGCGGCGAGGGAATACGGGTCGCCTATCACGCGGCCTGTTCCCTCCAGCATGGCCAGCAGATCAAGACCTATCCCAAAGACCTCCTGAAACGCGCCGGGTTCAAGGTGGTGGAACCTGCCGACAGTCACCTGTGCTGCGGCAGCGCGGGGACATACAACCTGATGCAGCCGGACATCTCGAAGGAGCTGAAGGCGCGGAAGGTCGAAACGCTGGAGGCGACGCGACCGGATATCATCGCGGCGGGCAACATCGGGTGCATGATGCAGATCGGCTCGGGCACCGAAGTGCCGATTGTACATACGGTCGAGCTACTGGATTGGGCCACCGGCGGTCCGCGTCCCGCGGCGCTGGATCGTGGCCGCGAGGAACCGGCGGTGCCGAAGTTAAGATAGAGCGGCTCAAAGCGGGTCATATTTTCGCCCCGGTTGCTGGCTAGGCGTTGAACGAGATCCCTTTCCGGAGCCCGCTCATGCGTCGACTGTTTGTCGCCCTTCTGGCCAGCTTTCTTGCAATGCCTCTGTCGGCGCAATTCCTGCCGCAGTTGCGCTCAGGTGCGGCAGGGGCCGGTTTGCGCGATATGGCCGATGCCACCGAAGCGCGGCAATGGCGGGCGGTAGGGCGGCTGGATACCGGTATCTCCTTCTGCTCGGCCACCCTGATCGCACCGGATCTTGTCCTGACAGCGGCCCATTGCGTGTTCCATCCGGAAACCCACGCAAGACTGAACCCGGAAGACTTCAGCTTTCTTGCCGGGCTGCGCAACGGACGGGCCGAGGCCATCCGCCAGGTGCGGCGCGCGGCGATCATGCCCGGCTACCGGCACGACCGGGGCCCGGATCTCGACATGATCGGGCTGGACCTGGCCTTGCTGGAACTGAGGCAACCGGTGTCGCCTGCCTCGATCCCGGCCATCGCAGCGTCGGGCACATTGAACGAAGACGGGCTTGTGACCGTGATTTCCTATGGCGAAGACCGGGAAGCCTATGCGTCGATCGAGGAGGGCTGCGAGATCCTTGCCGCGCAAGGGCTGGTGCGGTCGCTCAGTTGCGAAGTCGTGCGTGGCGCGTCAGGCGCCCCGATCCTGCGTGTTGAGCAAGGCCGGCCCGAGGTGGTTGCCGTCATGTCGGCCATCGGCTTGGTCGACGGGGAGAACGTCTCGCTGGCCGTCATGCTGGATGGGCAAGTCGACACGCTTCTGGAGCAATTCGATGCCGAGGCGCCGGTGGCCACCTTCACCACCCGGGGCGGTTCGACCACCTTCATCTCGCCGTCCAGCGACACGCGCGACGGCATCGGGGCGCGCTTCGTCCGACCCTGACCGCAAAGGTCTTGAAAGCCCGAAAACCGCTACCCACATTCCAGCTGTCGGCGCCGCCAAGCGGGCCGGCATCTACCGCAAACGGGCCTGCGCCTGACAGCAGGGCAGCCCATCAACATCGTTGTCGCTCAATGGAGGATAACCCATGCGCACCTATGATTTCTCGCCGCTTTACCGTGCAACCGTCGGTTTCGACCGCGTGGCAGACATGCTTGACCGCGTGCTGAGCCAGGATGCCGGTGGCACCACTTATCCGCCCTACAATATCGAGAAGACCGACGAGAATGCCTATCGCATCTCGGTCGCCGTGGCCGGCTTTTCCGACGCCGATCTGAGCGTCGAGCAGCGTGAACACCAGCTGGTGATCTCTGCCCGCAAGGAGAAGGATGACACGGCCGAGCGGACCTACCTGCACCGTGGCATCGCGACCCGCGCCTTCGAAAAGCGGTTCCAGCTTGCAGACCATGTCCGCGTGACCGGCGCAGTGGCCGAGAACGGCATGCTGCACGTGGACCTCGTGCGTGAAGTGCCCGAGTCACTCAAACCGCGCCGGATCGAGATCGGAACCAGCGGCGCCAAGGCGATCGAAGCTGAAAAAGTCGAAGCCTGATCTCCGAGACGGTTGATTGACGGGGGGCGGTCCGGTTCGGGCCGCCCTTCTTGTTGTCAGCGCGACTTCAGCCGACGGGGTCGCACCCCGATTTTCTCGACCCTGCGCATCGGTTCGACCTTGCTGCAGGCTTCTATCAGGCGCCGCGCGGTCTGACCGTTGCTCTGCAACAGGTGCGGATTGACCGGCATGGATTCCACCCAGCATCCGGCCGCCTGGATGACGGAGTGCCTCTGCATCACCACGCTGTGGTAACGCGCGCGCTTCCTTCCGCGCATCTGGCGAATGCCGTTCCTGCCCACCAAGTCGATCGCCGGCACCAGCACCTCCTCCGCGGTGTCGTCGTTTATCCGCAGGATGCGTTGCTGAGGGGAGGCGATCAGGTCCGAGTGGGGAGATGCGAAACCAAGCGCGCCTTCGGGAATGAGCACCGGCTTGGAGGGGTCCTCCCGATCCGTGAAAATCGTTTCCGTGAAGGTTACCAGGCGGATCGCCTGCCAGCCGTGGTCTTTCGTCCAGATGATATCGTCTGGGCGCAGCTCCTCCACGGCGACCTCTCCGCGTTCTGTGTAAAGCAGCGTGCCTTCGGAAAGACACACGGGTCCTGCATCGAACGTGACCGTCGCCGTGACGATGTCTGACGCAGCCACACCCACGAACGTCAGCACGTCGCCATTGTCGAATGTCAGGGTTGCGTTTTCAGCCACCTCGGTCAGCCGGTCGTGAATGTCGGAGAGGCCGGTGATTTCGCGCATGTCGAGACAGAGTGTGTCGCGGCCTGGCAGGAAATCGGTCACGGCTTCCGAACCGTGGCCATCGCGGATGATTTTGTGCCGGGGGTGTCCGCCGATCGACGTCGGCGCATCCGACGCGTCAGGGCCGTTCAACCGGATCTTGCGTAGAGTCATAGGGCGCTGCCTTGTCGCTAAACTCGGGCGACAGGCTAGGATGTGACAGGCTAAACCCCGGTGAAGACCCGCGACTAACTATCTAGGATTTTAGGGAAAATGGCGGCGCCCTCAGAACCATTGCCCCGGTTCCATCAGCCCCAACTCCATCAGTTGCATGGACGACCAGTGGAACTGGGTCGACTTGTGCCAGCGGAAATCTGTGATGTCGTGGCGCGATCCGGGATTGGTCCGCAGCGCCTTGGCCACCCGGAACGAGCAGATCGCAGCCGTCAGGGAGTGGTGCCACGGGCAGGCATAGGTGTTCATCTCTTCATCTGTCAGCGTGTGGTCGCCGCGCAGGCGCAGGCCCGGCTTGGCCTGGAACAGGCCGACCCGGTCAATCTTGCGTTTCGGTTTGGCGACATGCTCTTCGAACCGCCAGCGCAACCCGCCGTAGAAGTTCAGCTGCCGTTCCATCACCTCCTCGCCTTCCGCCCCGCCGCGGCGGGTGTCGGCGTAGTAACCCGAGCTGTCCAGTAACGCCCCGTCGAGGTCCACCGCATTCGGATGCGCGTGCAGATCCCCCGCATAGAGGTCGATCACGTAGGTCAGGACCGCCTCGCGCCGTTCTTCCATGACCCAAGTCGTCAACTCACCGACTGTGCGATCTTCGCAGAACGGGAAGAACAGGTATTCGCCATTATAGCAGTAATGGATCCACGACCCCGGCACCTTTTCGATCAGCGCGTTGACCATCTCTTCCGTTGCACCCGGCCGGCGGGAGGGGTGGCGTATGACATATTGAACGGCCTTCGCGGTCTGCTTGGCCGGCGGGACGCCCACCTCGTCCGGGACGAGGATGAAAATGGCCTTGAAGCCGAGCGAATGCAGGTGATCGAGCGAACTTTCGAGTTCCACCCTGTCTTCAGCGATCAAGACAGCGAAGGGGCCTTTCCCGAAATCGGCCCCGGAGACCTTGAAACTGTTCAGGTCGGAGAATTCCATTGTGCCTGTGCCCGTCCGCTCGTTTTCGACAAAATGCCTGCCCCGCGCGCGTTTTGCAATTGAAGCGTCGGTTGATGCGCGGGCAGGGGCGGGATACACGGGCGCGATCGAGATGTCCCTATCACCTGCACGGGCAGGCAGTGCCATGACCAAGAAGCTTTTCGTCAAGACCTACGGCTGTCAGATGAACGTCTATGACAGCGAGCGCATGGCCGAGGCCATGGGCGGTGAGGGCTATGAACAGGTCGACAGCCCCGAAGCGGCCGACATGATCCTGCTCAACACCTGCCACATCCGCGAGAAGGCGGCCGAGAAGGTCTATTCCGAGCTTGGACGCTTCCGCCCCCTGCGCGAGGCCAACCCGAACCTGAAGATCGGTGTCGCGGGCTGTGTGGCCCAAGCCGAGGGCGAAGAGATCATGCGCCGCCAGCCGATGGTCGACCTTGTCGTCGGGCCGCAGACCTACCACCGCCTTCCGAAGATGATGGAAGCGCTGGAGCGGGGCGAGAAGGCGCTGGATACCGACTTCCCCGAAGAGGACAAGTTCACGAGGCTGCCGAAATTGCGCACCAGCCGGGGCCCGACTGCATTCCTCACGGTGCAGGAAGGCTGCGACAAGTTCTGCTCCTTCTGCGTGGTGCCCTATACGCGCGGTGCCGAGGTAAGCCGTCCGGCGGAGCGTCTCCTGGGCGAGGCGCAGGACCTCGTGGACCGCGGCGTGCGCGAGATCACGCTTCTGGGCCAGAACGTGAATGCCTATCACGGGGCGGGCGCCGACGGCACCGAATGGGGGCTGGCGCGCCTTATCCGGGAACTGGCCAAGATCGACGGGCTGGACCGTATCCGTTTCACGACCTCTCATCCAAACGACATGGATGACGACCTGATCGCCGCCCACGCCGATTGCGAGAAGCTGATGCCGTACCTGCATCTGCCGGTGCAGGCCGGCAGCGACCGCATCCTGAAGGCGATGAACCGCAAGCACACCCGCGACGATTACATGCGCCTGATCGAGCGCATCCGCGCGGCTCGACCGGACCTGCATCTTTCAGGTGACTTCATCGTCGGATTCCCCGGCGAGACCGAGGCCGATTTCGAAGACACGCTCGATCTGGTGCGCCAAGTGGGCTACGGCACCGCCTATTCGTTCAAGTATTCCCCGCGCCCGGGAACGCCCGCGATGGAGCGGGACGGGCAGGTGGACGAGGCGGAAGCGACCGACCGGCTGCACCGCTTGCAGGCGCTTCTGGCTGAACAGCAGCGGGTGACGCAGGACAGCATGGTCGGGCGGGTCGTGAACGTGCTTTTCGAAAAGCACGGGCGCGAGGCCGGGCAAATGGTCGGGAAATCCGAGTACCTGCACGCCGTGCACGCAGACGCGCCGGAGGATCTGAAAGGACAGATCGCTCCGGTCGAAATCATCGAAAGCCGTACGAATTCCCTGAAAGGACGGCTGGTCTAGGCGCGCCGGAATTCGCGCGAACTCCGGCCCGGATAATCCGTGGTTTGCGCGCTGCTCAGCGGCCCGGAGGGTTTTCGGCGAAGATCCGGTACATCACGTTGATCGCGGCGTCGGGCCGGTCGACCGTCGACGGGTCGCGGCAGACACGTTCACCGATCGCGTGGGCTTCCGGGAAAGTGTATCCGGCGTTCACGAGGCTGTCGATGAACACGGGATTGGGACGGTCCCAGATCACTTCGGAAAACGGCCCCCGGAAACAGCTCACCGTGACCTGCACGGTATTCACAACCATCCGGTATTCATACGTGGTTGCGGTCGCCGGTGCGGCTGCACCAAGCAGGAACGCGCCGCACAGGGCGGCACGGGTCATAGATTTGAACATAGTGTTCCCCCAGTCATTATGCGTGGCAGCGGTGGGGACTAATTCCCCGAAATGGCAGAGAAAACCGCAGCCTTCGCATGGAAACCGTAACACAGGATCGGTCAAAAAGGTCCATCACAACTTTCCTGACGGTTAAGATTCGAGGCTAAGCCAGACAATCGGCTGCAATCCAGGCCATTGTTTCGCGTGGCATGACAAATCGCGCGGCAAAGGTCCGCCTTCCGGCGACCCGGATTCGGCGATCCGGTGTCCGACCGTCCGTCTGGAGGCAAAAATCGGGGAATCACCCTAAGGTCGTTTCCGATTCTGCAACCCATGGGCGAAATTCGCTCTTCCCATGGGGGGATAAGGTGCTATCGTTCCGAAATCTAAAGCGTTTTCGCTGGATGACCTGCCAGTCGCCCGCGAACGTGCCTTGAGGGAACAAAGAAACGTCCCGCCGACTCTGCCAGGTCGGCCAATTCGGAACAAAGGGGGATGCAGGTGTGATGAACACTCTGACTCGCGCACTTACCGGTGCATTCGGCGCGATGGCCCTGGTCGCTGGGGTCTTTTTCGGCCTCGCGAACCCAGCCTCGGCGCAACAACAGGTGATCGTCAGCGGAACGGTTCAGCCCGGTCTCTGGATCGACCCGGACGGCTGTCTGCACTGGGTCGCCGATGGCGGGGTCGAGGGATATATGGAGGGTCGGGTGAACCCCGAGAACGGGATGCCGGTCTGCCTCGATGTAAACCCCTGTGGCGTGGCCAACACCGACACCCTGTTTCACACCGACAGTGCCCGCCTGACCTCCGGAGGGCGTGCGCATCTCCAGCAGTTCTTCCAGCAGGCTGGCGCGTTTGCCTATGCCATCTACGGCCATACCGACAGCCGCGCATCCGACGAATACAACATGCGCCTGAGCGAGCGTCGGGCCGCTGCCGTCGCCAACGTCGCACGCTCTGTCGGGGCCCGCGTGGCGCGCGAGATCGGATACGGCGAACGCCGCCCGGTTGCACCGAACAACAGTGCCGCGAACATGCAGCTCAACCGCCGTGTTGAGATTGTGTGCTATCGCTGAGCCGGAAAGGGACAGACACATGAACTTTTTCAAACTGCCGCTTCTGGCCATGGCTCCCCTGGCACTCATGGGCTGCGTCGAAAGCTTCGAAGGCGTCAGCCTGCCGCGTGGCGACGGGCCGCCCGTCGTTGCAATCGGCGAAGACCGGGGTACCGACTCGGGCTCGCTCTCGCGGCTCGAGGCCGGCATCTACATCGACCCCGATGGCTGTCACATCTGGATGATCGACGATGGCCTTGAAGGTTACTGGTCGCGCCGCCGTGATCCGCGCTCGGGCCTGCCGGTCTGCACGGAACCCGCGCCGCGTGGCTCGATCATCGGCGACTACAGCTCTGGCAGCCCGGGCATCCGGGATCGCGTCCCGCGCTCCGCCAACTGATACGCGCCCATCGGCGAACCGGCAGGCGGCCCCGCGAAGGGCCGCCTGTTGCCGTTTCAAAACTGCGCAGGTTTCGCGCTTTCCGGGCCACCTGCCACGAAATATTGGTGACAGGCGCAGATCGACAGTGGACAAGACGCCCTCGTCAGGGCCAGACTCGACCCAAGCCAGACGCCCCGGATGGTCCGGGGTGCATACCCTGACCGGAGATTTCCTTGGCAATCAATCCGCTGCCCCACCCAGACCCCTCCAGCGAAACCTCAGTTGCCAGCGATTCCCCGGAACGCCTCCTAGAATTTCCCGACAACCGGCTGCTGATCGAGTTGTGCGGCGAATTCGACCGCAACCTCGCGCAGATCGAACACCTCCTGTCCGTCCACATCCTGCGGCGCGGCAATGCATTGGCGGTTCTGGGCGAGGCACGCGATCGGGCCGTGGAAATCCTGCAGGGTCTCTACGAGCGGGTCGAGGCCGGCAAATCGCTGGAACCGGGCGACATCGACGCCGCCGTCCGTCTCGACGGGTCGAACGAGGGGACCGGCGTGCGGGACGGCGACCAGATCGAGATGTTCAAGGGCGGTGATCTCGAGATCGGCACCCGCAAGAAAACGGTCGAGCCGCGTACCCAGGCGCAGCAGGCCTATGTCCGCGCGCTGTTCCGCCACGAACTTGCCTTCGGCATCGGTCCCGCAGGCACCGGCAAGACCTACCTCGCCGTGGCTGTCGCGGTGAACCAGATGATGGGCGGTCATGTCGACAAGATCATCCTCAGCCGTCCGGCGGTGGAAGCGGGCGAGCGGCTCGGGTTTCTTCCGGGCGACATGAAGGACAAGGTCGATCCTTACATGCAGCCGCTTTACGACGCGCTGAACGATTTCCTGCCCGGCAAGCAGCTTGCGAAGTTGATCGAGGAAAAGACCATCGAGATCGCGCCATTGGCCTTCATGCGCGGCCGGACGCTGTCGAACGCCTACGTCGTGCTGGACGAGGCGCAGAACGCCACCGCGATGCAGATGAAGATGTTCCTGACCCGTCTCGGGCAGGGCAGCCGGATGGTTATCACCGGCGACCGCAGCCAGGTCGACCTGCCGCGCGGCGTGACCAGCGGCTTGAGCGAGGCGGAACGCATCCTCAAGGGCACCGAGGGCATCAGCTTCAACTACTTTACCGCCAAGGACGTCGTCCGCCACCCGATGGTCGCCAAGATCATCGAGGCCTACGACAGGGATGCGCCGCAGGGGTGAGGAGCTCGATCATTTCTGGTCGGAGGGCGTCCCGCTGAAGCGCCAGATCGCGGCGGATATCGCGATGCACGCCACGAAGAGAATCGGATTCTCGGACAAAAGGGTGGCAAAAGAACCACTCATGTCCATCAGGAACGTTGGTAGGTTATCCATGGCTGCTCGGCCTCAATGATTCTGTTGTTTTGTTTACGATGTCGAAACAATGGGGCAGAAATTTGACACTTGTTCGCGCTCTTTGGCGGAACGCGCGATAATCCCCGCGCCCCACGTTGGGTCCCCACGTGCCGTCCCGGCGCAGTCGACGCAAGCAGCGAGATACCGCCTTGGCAACTTCCCGCCGGTTCGAAGGCAGTTGATCGCCGAACAACCGGAACCCGCCTGAAACCCATCCTCAACACCCAAACCGCGGCACCCGCCTGTTGATTGTTCCCGGCGGACTTATCGCCTAAGCGGTTGTCCATGGACATCGACGTTCTGATTGAAGCCGAAGCGTGGGACGCGCTTGATCTGCAGGCGATCGCAGAAAAGGTGGCGCATGCCGCTTTCACCGAATTGGACCTCGCGCCTGAGGGATTTTCCCTGTCTCTATTGGCCGCGGACGATGCGCGCATTGCCACCCTCAACGCGGAATTCCGGGGCAAGCCGACGCCCACCAACGTCCTGTCCTGGCCCTCGGAGGACCGCGCCGCGGCTACACCGGGCGCCATCCCTGAATTGCCCAAGGCGGACCTGTCCCGCCCTCCGGTAGAGGTTGGCGATATCGCCCTGGCCTACGAGACCTGCGCCCGCGAGGCCGAAGAAGGCGGCAAACCGCTTGCCCACCATGTGACCCACCTTATCCTGCATGGCCTGCTCCACTGCCTCGGGTTCGACCATGAAAACGACCCGGATGCCGCCCTCATGGAGAGTTTGGAAACACGCGTACTTGCAACGTTGGGGGTCCCTGACCCATATTAGGGCCACGGGCAATTCCGGCCCGGTTTGTTTCTTGGAAAGGAGCCATGAGCTCAAATCCCGATCCGTCGTCTCCCGCGGCGCGTGGCGCGCCCCCGGACAATGACGACAATCCGGCCCAGAGGCCGGGCTTTTTCGCACGATTGTTCAATCCTTCCCTGTCGGAAGATGAACTCGATGATGACCCACAGGATGAGAACGACGATGCGCCTGCCCAATTGGGGCCGCCGCAGCCGTCCATGTCGAACCTGCGCAAGATGCGGGTCGAGGACGTATCGATTCCAAGGGCCGAGATTGTCTCGGTCAGCATCGACGTCAGCCTCGCCGACCTCGTGCAGGTGTTTCGCGAATCCGGCCTGACGCGGCTGCCGGTCTACGACGGCACGCTCGATGAGCCGGTGGGCCTCGTGCACCTCAAGGACATCGCTCTCAAGCATGGGTTCAACGGCAACGATGAAGAAGCCTTTACCCTGTCGGAAAGCCTGCGACCGGTGCTTTACGTGCCGCCGTCGATGCCGATCGGGATTCTGCTGACGAAGATGCAGACCGAACGGACCCACATGGCGCTGGTGATTGACGAATATGGCGGCGTCGACGGATTGCTCACCATCGAAGACCTGATCGAACAGGTGATCGGGGAGATCGAGGACGAACACGACGTCGAAGAAGCGCAGCCATGGCTGCGCGAGGACGACGGCGCGTTTCTTGCGCTGGCCCGTGCGCCGCTCGATGAATTCGAAGGCGAGATCGGTCTCGACCTCGTGGATGAAGACGAGGAAGAGGAGGTCGACACCCTCGGCGGTCTTGTCTTCCTGCTGTCCGGTCGCGTTCCGACCCGTGGCGAAGTGGTGCCACATCCCTCGGGCGTCGAATTCGAAGTGATCGACGCCGATCCGCGCCGGATCAAGCGCCTGCGCGTCCGTCTGCCGAAAGAGGCGGCGGAGTGAACGAAGGCGCAAGCGCCGAACCCTCAAAGTCGGGACGATGGCAAGGGCGCGGGCTGGCGGCGTTGGCCGGTGCCGCGGCCGCGCTCTCCATGCCGCCCTTCGGCCTGTGGCCCGTGCTGTTTCCTGCGATGGCCGTGGTCTGTGGTCTTGTCGCGCTCGCGCCGGATCGGCGCAGCGCCGCGTGGCTTGCATGGTTCGCCGGGGCGGGTTGGTTCGCGGTCGCGATGCACTGGATCGTTCAGCCCTTCTTCGTCGACCCGGTCCGGCACGGCTGGATGGCGCCGTTTGCCATTGTTCTTCTGTCGGGCGGCCTTGCGCTGTTCTGGGCCTTGTCGGGCTGGATCGCCGCGCGTCTTTGCGTGCCAGGCGCCGGGCGCGCCTTGGCCTTCGCGGGTTTGCTCACCCTTGCGGAAGCCGCGCGGGGCAGTGTTTTCTCCGGCCTGCCCTGGGCGTTGCCCGGCCACGGCCTGATCGGAACCGAGGCGCTCGCGCTGTCAACGCTTGGCGGGGCGCTTGGTCTGACGTTGCTTGTCATGGTCCCGGCGGCACTGGCCGTCTGGCTCTACCTCTCGCGTCGGCGCATCCTGTCCGCCCTGCCGCTGGTGGCGGCCGTTGCAATCTGCCTCGTCCCCTGGGCCGGTTCCGCGCCTGCGCCCCTCGCGCCGCTTGTCCGCATCATCCAGATCAATGCACCTCAACACCTGAAGTGGGAGCCCGAGATGATCCCGGTCTTCTTCGACCGGGGCCTGTCGCTAACTGCGGCCGATGGCACGCCCGACCTTGTGGTCTGGCCGGAAACCAGTCTGCCCACGCTACTGCGCAGCTCCGACGAGGCGCGCGCCCGGATCGCCGAAGCGGCCCGAGGAGCCGAGGTCCTGATCGGTGGCCAGCGATACGCCGGGCTGGAGCCACGCAACATGCTCGCCCATCTCGATGCCGAAGGCGCGGTGGTTCAGGTCTACGACAAGCATCACCTCGTCCCATTCGGTGAATACATGCCCCTGCGCGGCCTTGCCGACGATCTGGGTCTCGCCGGCCTCGCGCAGCAATTGTCCGGCGGCTACCGGCCCGGCGCAGGGCCCGCGCTGATGGACATGGGCGCACTCGGGCGCGCCTTCCCGATGATCTGTTACGAGGCGATCTTTCCGCGCTACCTGCGCCAGGTGGAGCGACCGGACTGGATGGTGCAGGTCACCAACGATGCTTGGTTCGGCAGCTTCGCCATGCCCTACCAGCACCTCGCCCTCGCGCGGTTGCGCGCCGCCGAGCAGGGGCTTCCCCTCCTGCGCTCCGCCAACACCGGGATCTCGGCCGTGATCGACGCGCGCGGGCAAGTCCTGGCCTCCCTGACGATGGATGTCGATGGCGTCATCGACGTGCCCCTGCCGGCAGCCCTGCCGCCCACGACTTACGCACGCTTCGGCGATCTGCCTGCACTGATCCTCGCAATTTTTGTCACATGCGCCGGAATTGCGCTGCACCGCCGTCACTCCTCCCATTGAACCTCCGGTCAAAGCGGCGTAAGCGCATTCAACCCCCCACAACGGCTTCCTGACGTGGGGTGAGACATCTAATGGAGCACTCCCCATGGCGCGCAGCAATTACCTCTTCACCTCGGAATCCGTGTCCGAAGGTCACCCCGACAAGGTCTGTGACCGCATCTCGGACGCCGTCCTCGACGCCCTGATCGCCGAAGAGCCGGAGGCCCGTGTTGCTGCCGAAACCTTCGCGACCACCGACCGCGTCGTGATCGGCGGCGAAGTGGGGCTGAGCGACCAGGACAAGCTGAAGGAATACATGGGCCGGATCGACGCCATCGCGCGCGAGTGCATCCGCGACATCGGCTACGAGCAGGACAAGTTCCATCACGAGACGGTCGAGATCACCAACCTGCTTCACGAACAATCCGCCCATATTGCTCAGGGCGTGGACGCCGCCGAGAACAAGGATGAGGGCGCGGGCGACCAGGGGATCATGTTCGGCTTCGCCGTGAACGAAACCCCCGAGCTGATGCCCGCCCCGATCTGCTACGCCCACGCGATCCTGCGTCGTCTGGCCGAGGTCCGCAAATCCGGGGCCGAGCCCGCGCTTGGGCCCGACGCCAAGTCCCAGCTGTCCGTGCGCTACGTTGACGGTGCGCCTGTCGGCGTCAGCTCCATCGTGCTCTCGACCCAGCACCTCGACGAAAGCCTCACCTCGGCGGATGTGCGCGCCATCGTGGAGCCTTATATCCGCGAGGAACTGCCGGACGGCTGGATCGACGCGGAGACCGTCTGGCACGTCAACCCCACCGGCAAGTTCGTCATCGGCGGACCTGACGGCGACGCAGGCCTCACCGGCCGCAAGATCATCGTCGACACCTACGGCGGCGCGGCACCGCACGGCGGCGGCGCCTTCTCCGGCAAGGACCCGACCAAGGTGGACCGCTCGGCCGCCTATGCCGCGCGCTATCTCGCCAAGAACGTCGTGGCCGCCGGCCTCGCTCACAAATGCACCATCCAGCTCAGCTACGCGATCGGCGTTGCGCAGCCGCTGTCGATCTATTGCGACACGCACCAGACCGGCGAAGTGAACGAGGCCGAGATCGAGAAAGCGCTTCGGCAGGTCATGGACCTGACCCCGCGCGGCATCCGCACCCACCTCAGCCTCAACAAGCCGATCTACCAGCGCACGGCCGCCTACGGCCATTTCGGCCGTGCCCCCGACGCCGATGGCGGCTTCTCGTGGGAACGCACGGATCTGGCGGAGGCGATCAAGGCGGCGCTCTGATCCGATGCAACGCCCCCACCGCAATTTCTACGGCCGCCGCAAGGGCCAGCACCTGAAGGACAGCCAGGAACGCTACCTGGCCGAGGACCTCGACGCGCTGTCGCCCGGTGCCGTCGATTGGGACGCGAACCCGGACCGCACCCCGCTCGACCTCGGCGCACTTTTCGGCGGGCGCGACGTCTGGCTCGAGGTCGGTTTCGGCGGTGGCGAGCATCTCGTGCATCAGGCCGCGACCTATCCGGATGTCGGCATCATCGGATGCGAGCCCTACATCAACGGCGTCGCCATGCTGCTCGGCAAGATCCGCAAGGCCGGCGTCGACAACCTGCGCGTCCATCCCGGCGATGCACGCGACCTCTTCGACGTGCTGCCGGACGCAAGCCTGTCCAAGGCCTTCCTGCTCTACCCCGATCCGTGGCCCAAGAAACGCCACCACCGCCGCCGCTTCGTGACGCCCGAACATCTCGAACCGCTGGCCCGCGCCCTGAAGCCCGGCGCGGAGTTCCGGGTGGCCACCGACATCCCCGATTACGTGCGCCAGACCCTTGAAGAAGTGCCGCGCGCGGGTTTCGAATGGCTGGCCGAAAGCGCCGCCGACTGGCGCGAGCCGTGGGGCGACTGGCTGTCGACCCGCTACGAACAGAAGGCCCTGCGCGAAGGCCGCACCCCGCACTACCTCACCTTCCGCAAAAGCTGACCGGCCCCGCGCCGACCCCACCCATCTTTGTTCCAGAAATATGCCGGGGGGAGGCCGTAGGCCGGGGGCAGCGCTCCCAGACTTCGCCCTCCACCAAAGTCGCACCGATGGGGTGTGGACGCCCCGTCGCCGCCCGTCTATCACCACCGCGGAACCGCGAGGGAAGGGCCCATCATGTCGGCACATGGCGAACCGCAACCAATGACGGCCCGCAAGGGCGGCGCGCTGACAGGCGTGGCCGATGTGCCGGGGGACAAGTCGATCTCGCACCGCTCGCTGATCCTCGGCGCGATGGCCGTGGGCGAGACCATTGTGACCGGCCTTCTGGAAGGTCAGGACGTGCTCGATACCGCCGCCGCGATGCGTGCCTTCGGGGCGGAGGTCACGCGGGACGACGATGGCACGTGGCGTGTCCACGGCGTCGGCGTGGGTGGCTTTGCCGAGCCGGAGGACGTGCTCGATTGTGGCAATTCCGGAACCGGCGTGCGGCTCATCATGGGGGCCATGGCGACCTGCCCGATCACCGCGACTTTCACCGGCGATGCGTCCCTGCGCTCTCGCCCCATGGCGCGGGTCACCGACCCGCTCGCGCTCTTCGGCACCAGGGCCTACGGTCGCGCCAAGGGCCAGCTTCCCATGACGCTTGTGGGGGCGGCCGATCCGTTGCCCGTCACCTACACGACGCCGGTGCCCTCCGCGCAGGTGAAATCCGCCGTGCTGCTGGCGGGCCTCAACGCCCCCGGCCAGACCGTCTTGACCGAGGCTGAAGCGACCCGCGACCACACCGAACGCATGCTGGCAGGCTTCGGGGCCGAGATCAGCACCGAGGTCACGCCCGGGGGCCGCGTCATCACCCTGACCGGCCAGCCCGAACTCAGGCCCCAGAGCATCGCCGTCCCGCGTGATCCAAGCTCCGCCGCCTTCCCGGTTTGCGCCGCGCTGATCACCGAAGGCTCCGAGGTGCTGGTCCCGAACATCGGCCTCAACCCCACCCGCGCGGGCCTCTTCGAGACGCTGCGCGAGATGGGCGCGGACCTGAGCTTCGAGAACATGCGCGAGGAGGGGGGCGAGCCTGCCGCAGACCTCCGCGCGCGCTACTCCCCCGACATGAAGGGGATCGAGGTGCCGCCCGAGCGCGCCGCCTCGATGATCGACGAATACCCGATCCTGTCGGTCGTCGCCGCCAATGCCGAAGGGCCGACCGTGATGCGCGGCGTCAAGGAACTCCGCGTCAAGGAAAGCGACCGGATTGCCGCCATGGCCGATGGCCTCCGCGCCGCCGGTATCGAGGTCGAGGATGGCCCCGACTGGTGGATCGTCCATGGCCGCGGTCCCGGCGGCATCGAGGGCGGCGTCACCGTCGCCACCCATCTCGACCATCGCATCGCCATGTCCTTCCTCTGCGCCGGGTTCGCCAGCCGCAAGGGGATCACCGTTGACGATGCCGGGCCGATCGCAACCTCCTTCCCGATCTTCGAGCCGCTCATGCGCGGGCTTGGCGCAACGCTGGAGCGGGCGTCCGAATAGGCTATACCGGGGACAGCTTCACGGAGACTGCCCATGCCCGACGTCACAGGGTCCTGCCTTTGCGGTGCAATCCGCTTCCGCATTTCCGGCCCCCTCAGGCCCGTCATCGCCTGCCATTGCACGCAATGCCGCAAGACCTCCGGCCACCACGTCGCGGCGACCTCCGCCGCGCGGGAGCATGTCGAGATCGAGGGCGCGCCGGTCTGGTATCAGTCTTCCGCCACCGCCAAGCGCGGCTTCTGCGGCACCTGCGGCTCCAACCTGTTCTGGGAGGGTGGCGGCGCGAACCTGGCGATTTTCGCCGGAACGCTGGATGGCGATCCGGGGATTGCCTTGGCCGGTCACATCTTCTGCGACGACAAGGGCAGCTATTACGAGCTGACCGACGATCTGCCGAAAGCGGGCGGCTATGACCCCGACCTGACCACGCGGGTTGCCGAATGACGGCGCGGCGCTGGTGGCTGGCGCTCCTGCTGCTGACCGCCGCGCTTTACGGCTGGCTCGCGTGGCTTTGGTTCACGCAACTGGTGCCGGGCGCCGACGGGCTGACCCCGTTCGACGGTCGGATCCTCGGCTACTCGTTCGCCGAAGCCGAGGCTTTTCTCGCCGCTCTCAGCGCCGATGCGCGCGTGCTTTACCTGACCCGCATCCGGCACCTCGATACCATTTTTCCCATCTGCCTCGCCCTCCTTCTGGCCGCACCGCTCTGGCGATTGCCAACCGGATGGATGCGTGCCCTCGCGGTGATCCCGATCCTCTACCTCGTCAGCGACCTCGCCGAGAATGCCGCCGTCGCGGGCTTGTTGCGCGTGGACCCGGCAGCCCTCACCCCTGATCTGGTCACATGGGCCAGCACCCTGACGCAGGTGAAATACGCGGCTCTCGGCCTCAGCGTGTTTGCACTCGGGCTGGTGTTCGTGCGAACCAGAAGGTCATGAGATTCACGGTAGCCATTGATGGGCCGGCTGCGGCGGGCAAGGGAACGATCGGGCGCGCGGTGGCCGAGCGGTTCGGCTTCGCGCATCTGGATACGGGCCTGCTCTACCGCGCCGTTGGCGCACGGATGCTGGCCGGCGAGCGGGCCGAGGACGCGGCGCGCGATCTGCGGCCCGAGGACCTCTCCGACCCCGATGCCCTGCGCACGCCCGAGGTGGCGCAGGCGGCCTCCAAGGTCGCCGTCATCCCCGAGGTCCGCGCTGCGCTGCTCGATTTCCAGCGCGCCTTTGCCCATCGCGTCGGCGGCGCGGTCCTCGACGGGCGCGATATCGGCACTGTCATCTGCCCACGGGCCGAGGTGAAGCTCTTCGTCACCGCGAGCGCCGAGGTCCGCGCACAGCGCCGCATGGACGAATGGAAAGCCAAGGGGCTGAGCGCCGACTACGACGAGGTTCTGGCCGACGTGAAGGCCCGCGACGCCCGCGATGCCGACCGCGCTGCCGCGCCGATGGTGGCCGCCGACGATGCGCTCGTGCTCGACACCAGCAATCTCGGCATCGACGAGGCCGTGGCCGCCGCCGTCGCCGCGGTGGAGGCCAAGCGGCCCCTCTGATCCCATCCCGCGCTCGTGATCCCCGGTGATGTAATCGGGGCTTTGGCAATGGCGTCGCGCGGTCTAGTCTGCGCGGATTGAATCCTCCGCCGGAGATTTGCCCATGCGCAGCGCGATTGTTTCTGTCCTTTTCATAATCTGTTCCACCCTCACCCTGTCCGCCCAGGAATCCGAGCCGCCGATGACGCCCGAGCGGATGGCGGAAATCTTCTCCGTTCTCGATCCGAACACCGTGGTCGAGCCGAACGGCATGACCCTGACGATCACCAACGTGCCCGTCACCGTCATAATCGACCCCGAAGCCGACCGGATGCGCATCCTCGTGCCGATCTCCTCGGCCGAGGCGCTGGACGATGCGGAGCTTCTGCGCCTCATGCAGGCCAACTTCGACACCGCCCTCGACGCCCGCTATGCCATCGCGAACGGCCGCCTCTGGTCCACCTTCATCCACCCACTCTCGCCGCTGGAGACCGAGCAGCTGATCTCGGGCCTCGCCCAGGCCGTCTCGCTCGCGCAGACCTATGGGGAGAGCTATTCCTCGGGCGCCATCATGTTCGGCGGCGGCGATACGCGAGGGCTTCTGCAGGAGCTGCTGGAGCGCGGGCAGGAGCTTTGAGCAAGCTTGCACATTATGATAAGTATTTGAAATATAATGATATCGCGAAGTATCTTTACCATTTCTTAAGGGTTTTAAGTGGATTGCGCCTGCCTAATACAGCGCAGCCCGGCTTGCGGGTGTTCGGCATGAGGATCGCCAGCCATATGCGATAAGGGCGGACCAAGTTCTGGGATGGTGGGTTTCACCCACCCTACGGGGTCCTAGATGCCCGAACCGCCCCGCACCCCTTGCGCACAAGGGATTCGCCAGCTATACGCGCGCGGGTCAACTCGGCGGATAAGCCGTGGGCATTGAGTGAGCAGGGTCGGGACTATCCGGCCCTCTTTGTTTATGGCGCACCTTTGGTGCGACGTTTTCTCGGCCCCGCCACAACCGACCAACTGAAGACCGGCGGAGACAACCGCTCGGCCAGAAACATGAACCAAAGGATCATAGACGCCACATGGCAAATGCAACCATGGAGGAATTCGAAGCCCTCCTGAACGAAAGCTTCGAAATTGACACGCCCGAAGAGGGCTCGGTTGTCAAAGGCAAGGTCATCGCGATCGAAGCGGGCCAGGCCATCATCGACGTCGGCTACAAGATGGAAGGCCGTGTTGAACTCAAGGAATTCGCAAACCCCGGTGAAGCGCCGTCGATCGAAGTCGGCGACGAGGTCGAGGTTTACCTGCGCAACGTCGAGAACGCGCGTGGCGAAGCCGTGCTGTCGCACGAGATGGCCCGCCGCGAAGCCGCGTGGGATCGTCTGGAGAAGGCCTATGCCGCGGAAGAGCGTGTCGAAGGCGCGATCTTCGGCCGCGTGAAGGGTGGCTTCACGGTCGACCTCGGCGGTGCCGTGGCGTTCCTGCCCGGCAGCCAGGTCGACGTGCGCCCCGTGCGTGACGCGGGCCCGCTGATGGGCCTCAAGCAGCCGTTCCAGATCCTCAAGATGGACCGCCGCCGTGGCAACATCGTTGTCTCGCGCCGTGCGATCCTCGAAGAGTCCCGCGCCGAGCAGCGCGCCGAAGTCATCGGCAAGCTGAACGAAGGCGACGTGGTGGACGGTGTCGTCAAGAACATCACCGAGTACGGCGCGTTCGTCGACCTCGGCGGTGTGGACGGCCTGCTGCACGTCACCGACATGGCATGGCGCCGCGTCAACGACCCGAAAGACGTGCTGACCATCGGCGAGACGGTCAAGGTGCAGGTCATCAAGGTCAACAAGGACACCCACCGTATCTCCCTCGGCATGAAGCAGCTGCAGGACGATCCGTGGGATGCCGTTCAGGGCAAGTACCCGCTCGAGTCCGTGCACACGGGCCGCGTGACGAACATCACCGACTACGGTGCATTCGTCGAGCTGGAGCCGGGTGTCGAAGGTCTGGTGCACGTGTCCGAGATGTCGTGGACCAAGAAGAACGTGCATCCGGGCAAGATCGTTTCGACCTCGCAGGAAGTCGAAGTGATGGTGCTGGAGATCGACACGGTGAAGCGCCGCGTTTCGCTTGGCCTCAAGCAGACCATGCGCAACCCGTGGGAAGTCTTCGCTGAAACCCACCCCGAGGGCACGCAGGTCGAGGGCGAGGTGAAGAACATCACCGAGTTCGGCCTGTTCATCGGCCTCGAAGGCGAGATCGACGGCATGGTGCACCTTTCGGACCTGACCTGGGAAGGTCGGGGCGAGGACGTCATCAACGATTACCGCAAGGGCGATATCGTGAAGGCGGTTGTCACCGAGGTCGACACCGAGAAGGAGCGTATCAGCCTCTCGATCAAGGCGGTTGACGGGGATCCGTTCGCCGAGAGCATCGAAGGCGTGAAGCGTGGCTCGGTCATCACGGTGGAAGTCACCGCGATCGAGGATGGCGGGATCGAAGTGGAATATGAGGGCATGAAGTCCTTCATCCGCCGCTCGGACCTGTCGCGCGACCGGTCGGAGCAGCGCCCGGAACGCTTCGGCATCGGCGACAAGGTGGACGTCCGCGTCACCAACATCGACGCCAAATCGCGCCGCCTGGGTCTGTCGATCAAGGCTCGCGAGATCGCGGAAGAGAAAGAAGCTGTCGAGCAGTTCGGCTCGTCCGACTCGGGTGCATCGCTGGGGGATATCCTTGGCGCGGCCCTGTCGCGGGACGACAAGTAAGGCTGACCGCCTCAAGGCACAGACAGGAAGGCCCCGCCGGGTTCGGCGGGGCCTTTTTTCGTGTTGTGTGCAAGGTTGCACGGATGGGTCAAGGCATTGAATATACAGGGAAAACACGATTTCGTTTACACTTCGTTAACCACAGGCTGCCCTCATTCCATCACCATCAGAAACTGGTTGCGCAGCCCTTCGATGGCGCGTTTGTCGCGGGTCTTGGGCACGATGAAGACGGCCTGCCGCGCATTCACGGCTTCGGGGCGGAGAAACTCCTCGACCAGGTGATAGGTCTTCCGCTTGACGTAATCGTCGAAAATGATCGCGGTGCCCGGTGTCGCCTCGCGCAGGGAGGTGAGGAAACAGGCAACCCGGAAGCGGCCGTCGATCAACACCACCTCGGGCTTGGCGAGGCCGGACCATGGCCCCTCGACATAGGACAGGAAATTGCGGCGTTTGCGATAGCTGCGCGGTTTGCCCCACTTGGCGACCGGGCCGACATCGATATGGCGCAGGTCGTGCGCCGTGGGCCGGGTCAGGGCGGCGCGTGTCCGGTCTAGCCACGCCGGGTCCGTCTCGACCCCGATGATCGTGGCGTCGGTGTTGGCATCGACCCAGAGGGTGGAGGCGCCGAGGCCGTATTCCCCGTAGGTGCGGCACCCCTCGATCGCGGCCTTGAACAGCCCATCTTCTCCGTCGAACAACTCCATGGGCGCGATCCTGCGCCCGGTTCAGGTGGAAGTCACGGGACGAATGCGCAACGCGTCGATAAGGTGGGGCGGAGCGGCAACGGAGGTGTGCGCATGCTGTGCAGGATCGGTGAGGTCGAGGTCTGGCGAATACTCGAAATGA
This sequence comes from Rhodobacterales bacterium HKCCE4037, assembly GCA_015689645.1. Taxonomy (GTDB): domain Bacteria; phylum Pseudomonadota; class Alphaproteobacteria; order Rhodobacterales; family Rhodobacteraceae; genus Gymnodinialimonas. Next base: position 238,262 of record WVSM01000004.1, on the reverse strand, counting down.
ACGGCCCGTTCCGGGAGGCGGAGGCGCTGTTCCCCAATGCCGGGCCGGACGTGGTGCGGATCATGAACGAGATGGTGCCGGGGCAGGTGGACGCGGCGGGCCGCCTCGTGCTGCCGGTGCAGGGGTTCCTGCTGAAGACGGGGAGCCACGTGGTGCTGGTCGATGCCTGCGTCGGCAATGACAAGACCAACCGGTTCAGCGACTGGCACATGCGCGACAGCGGGCGGTTCATGGCGGCGTTGGCCGCCTCGGGCACCGCACCGGAGGAGGTCGACTACGTGATGTGCACCCATCTGCACACCGACCACGTGGGCTGGAACACGCGGCTGGTGGACGGGCGCTGGGTTCCGACATTCCCGAAGGCGCGTTACCTGATGCCCGCCGCGGACCTGCCGTTCATGGAAGAGATCGGGCCGGACCAATACCGAGAAAGCCTGTTGCCGGTGATCGAGGCGGGGCAGGCCGAGGAGGTCGGCAGCGATTTCACGATTGGCGACGCGATCAGCCTGATCCCGACGCCGGGGCATACGCCGGGCCATGTCTCGGTCCGCATCCGGTCGGGCGGGGCGGAGGCGGTGATTACCGGCGACGCGATCCACTGCACGCCGCAATGCGCCTACCCGGAATGGCAGTTCGTCTACGACGCCGACAAGGAGGCCGCCGTGCGGGCACGGCGATTTCTGCTGGAGACCGTGTCGGAGAGCGGGGCGCGCGTGTTGGGCACGCATTTCCAACTGCCCTCCACCGGGCGGGTGCGTGCGGACGGGGATGCGTTTCGGTGGGAGGCGGACTAGTTAGGCGGAAGTCTGACTTCGGTTCAATGAATATATCTCGCAACAGCAGGATCGCACCCGACCCCGAGGGCGGCTGTCCATTTGGCGAGGCATGTCCAACTATCCAAACATCGCAGCTTCTTGCGAGGTCGGAGTTTCGCACCCGCCCTGGGGGGCGGGGTCGGGTGCGAACCGGATCGCAGGCGATCCGGGGAAGTGGGTGAAGGGCGTTTTTTCCCATTCCAGCAGGCCACACTCGCTCCCTTTCCTGTGGATAACTCGCAAGTGTAATGGAACCGCCATCTCCCTGTTACACTGGGACAGGCAATTGGTCTCACACGCATTGAGACAGGCACCCCGGGCGGGACAGCCCTGGCGCCTGTTTGTTCTGTCCAGGGAGACCCAGATGAACCGCAAAGAGATCATTGCCAGCCCGGAGCATGGCAACAAGGCTGAAGCCTTCGAGGCCTTCGACGACATTCCGACGAACCCGAACCTCGGCAACACCATCGGCGATGTCATCAACCGCCGTTTTGGCCGCCGCGACGTGATGCGCGGGGCGCTGGCCGTGACCGCGACGACGACGCTCTTCGGCACCACGGCGCTGAGCACCGGGCGCGCGCAGGCCGACGCCCATGGCGGGCGCTACGTGTTCGACGAGCTGCCCTGGGGCAATGACGAGACCCACCACATCGCCGATGGCTACGACGCCAATATCCTGATCCGCTGGGGCGACCCGATCTTCGAGGGCGTGGGCGAGTTCGACCCGATGAACCAGACCGCCGAGGGCCAGTTGCAGCGGTTCGGCTACAACAACGACTACGTCGGTTTCGTGGAGCTTGAGCCGGGACGCGGCATCCTCTGCGTGAACCACGAATACACCAACGAAGAAGTCATGTTCCCCGGCATCGGCCGCCAGGACGCGGTGAATTTCGAAGGCATGACGCCCGAGCTTGTCGCCATCGAGATGGCCGCGCATGGCGGGTCGGTCTTCGAGATCGCCAAGAACGGCGACGGCGTGTGGGAAGTGGTTCTGGGCAGCCAGTACAACCGCCGCATCCATGCCGATACCGAGATGACATTCTCCGGCCCGGCCGCCGGTCACGCCCGGATGCAGACCGGCGCAGACCCCGAAGGGATGAATGTGCTTGGCACGCTCAACAATTGCGCGGGCGGGATCACGCCGTGGGGCACCTACCTGATGGCCGAGGAAAACTTCCACGGCTACTTCTGGACCGATACGCTCGATGCCGATGGCAACCCGGACCTTTCGGCGCAGCCCGAGGCGGTGTCGATGGCGCGCTACGGCACGCCCGGCCTGTGGTACAACTGGGGCCAGCATCACGCACGGTTCAACATCGACGCGGAGCCGAACGAGCCCAACCGCTTCGGCTGGATCGTGGAGGTCGACCCGCTCGACCCGACGTCGACGCCGGTCAAGCACACCGCGCTCGGCCGCTTCCGTCACGAGGGTGCGGAAAGCATCATCGCGCCGAGCGGGCAGATCGTGGTCTATTCCGGCGACGACAACCGGTTCGACTATGTCTACAAGTTCGTGTCCGCTGGGACGGTGAGCGACGACCGCGCCGCCAACATGCAGCTGCTGTCGGAAGGCACGCTTTACGTGGCGCGCTACAATGACGACGGCACCTACGAATGGCTGCCGCTGATCCATGGCGAAGGCCCGCTGACCGCCGAGAACGGCTTCAACGACCAGGGCGACGTGATGATCGACACGCGCCTGGCCGCCGACCTGCTGGAAGCGACCCCGATGGACCGGCCCGAGGACATCCAGCCGCGCGATGACGGGGCGGTGTTCGTGATGCTGACCAACAACTCGCGCCGTCAGGAGGTCAACGCGGTGAACCCGCGCCCCGAGAGCAACTTCGGCCACATCCTGCAGATGAACGAAGCCGGTGGCGACCACGCGGCGCTGACGGGCGAGTGGGATATCCTCGTGCAATGCGGCGACCCGACGATCGAGGAGGTGGGCGCGGTCTGGAACCCGGCCACCACCGAGAACGGCTGGTTCGCCTCGCCTGATAATGCTGCCGTCGATGCGGCGGGGCGTCTGTGGATCTCGACCGACCAGGGCACCGGCTGGGGCCAGACCGGCAAGTCCGATGGGCTTTACGCGCTGGAGACCGAGGGCGAGTTGCGCGGCACTTCGCGGCTGTTCTTCCGCTGCCCGGTGGGGGGCGAGCTGTGCGGGCCGTATTTCGCCGACAACGACGAGACGCTGTTCCTTGCGGTGCAGCATCCGGGCACGGACGGCACCGGCGATTACGTGGGCTTCGAGCGGGAATCGACCTTCGAGGACCCGGCGACGCGCTGGCCGGACTTCGCCGAGAACATGCCGCCGCGTCCGTCGGTCGTGGTGGTGACGAAGCAGGGGGGCGGACCGATCGCGGTCTGACCCCGCGCGTGGCCCGGTTCCCGGGCGCGCGAAGCTTCGACGGGATTGGAGCGTCCGACGGGGCGCTTCATTGAGCGGCCCGGGCGACCCAGTCCCCTCTGTCCCATCGCCCGGACCCCGAATTGACTGGCCCCGCATTCTGGGAATGCGGGGCCTTTTTACGCTTACACTCGGGGGAGTGTTACTGGTTACTCGGGTCTACCTGCCGGCCGTCTTGAGCCGACAGGTATCCGTGTTTGGCGCTTACATTGCGGCGCCGACCGCAAAGCCCGTGAAGCCGCCCATGCCGAGACCCGTGATCGGGGTTGCGGCGCCGGTTTCGAGGTCGATCGAGAACAGGCCGGCATCGTCGACGCCTTCGGCCTGGAGGATGGCATAGGCCTGATCGGTGCCTTCCTCGGGCGAGAAGATGTCGAAGCCGCCCATGCCGGAGAGGTCGATCGGCTCGCCCTCGACGGTGACGGCAGCGATGGTGGTCAGCTCACCCGCGTTGTTGGCCAGTGCAACGAGCGAGTCGGTCTCGGCGTCGAGCGCGTATTGGAACGTGCTTTCGGCGGTCGAGCCCACGATGGCGTTGGTATAGGCGTTCGCGAAGATCATCGGCGTGGTGCCGACGTTCGCGTCGCCATCGACGTAGAAGGCATCGGTGAAGCGCAGGACCGAATTGGCGCGCTCGTCATTGTCGCCGAAGCCTTCGGGGAAATAGACGAGGTTGGTGCCCTCGGACGACACGGCGCGCACGGCGTCGATGGCATTGTTGAAATCGAAGGCGACCATGGCGTCGGCGCCGAGCATCGCGTCGTCGGCGAAGGTCGCGCCGGTGTCGGTGATTTCGCCGCTCATCGGGTTGATGGTGACAACCATGCCGTCGGAGATGCCATAGAGCTCACCGGTGACGGGGCGCGTCGCGAGGCCGGCGATCGGCATTTCGAGGTCATAGGTGCTGACTGCCGAGGGGTTCGACAGGTCGGCCATCACGACAAGCGTGGAGCCGCCGTTGGCGAGCGCGTAGCCGGACAGGCCTGCGTGTGCGTCGGCATGCGCCATGGACGCGGTCAGGGCTGCGACGGTTGCGAGTGCAGTGGTACGATAGAACATTCTTAGTCCTCCGAGTTGACGTCCCGGTCGGCGTGACCGGGTTATGCCCAAATCCACGAACGAGCCGTCCGAGAGTTTCAGGGGACCGAGAAAAAAGTGGGGTTTCTGTGGCTTACGTAGCGTCAGGGTGGCGCTATCACTGGCGTTCACCTGTCCCGCGCGCACGCGCCTGCCCGCGCGCGCTGATGCGCAAACGTCGGGATACGCATTGGGGTTTGTTGCGGGCACTTTATCGGTTACCCATGGAAGCCAAGCCGAACGGGGAGCCGATAGACATAATGTCGTCGCACGAAGAACTGGAAGATTTGCTGGCGCGGGCCGGACTTGGGGACCGTGACGCCTTCATCGGCCTCTATGATGCAACCTCGGCGAAACTTCTGGCGGTGTGCCTGCGTGTCTTGAAGAACCGATCGAGCGCAGAGGATGCCATGCAGGACGCCTACGTCAAAATCTGGAACAATGCCGACCGCTACGCGGTGACCGGGCATTCGCCGATGACGTGGCTGATCACCATCGCGCGGAACACGGCAATCGACCGGCTGCGCGCGCGCAGACGCACCGAGCCGCTGGACACCCATTCCGAGCGCATCGCCGCCGACACCGCCACGCCCGAGCAATCGGCGATAGCGGGGTCCGAGGCGCGGCGGGTCATGGCCTGCCTCGATGAGCTGGAAGAGGATCGCGGTGCGGCCATCCGGGGTGCGTACCTGGACGGAAAGACCTACAAGGACCTCGCCGAGCAATTCGACGTGCCGCTGAACACGATGCGGACCTGGCTGCGCCGGGGGTTGATCGCACTCAGGGAGTGCATGTCACGATGACCGATATGCCCGACGAAAAAGACAACGACCTGCTGGCCGCCGAATATGCGCTGGGGCTGATCTCGGACGACCAGATCGAGGCCGCGCGCGCGATGCTGCGCGACGATCCGGCCTTCGCGCGGCAGGTGACGGCCTGGGAGATGCGGCTGGCGGACCTGGGCGAGACGCTGGAGCCCGTGCAGCCGTCGCCCGCGGTGAAGCGGGAGCTGATCGCGCGGATCCTGCCCGGTACGCAGCATGCCGGCATCTGGCAACGGCTGGCGCTGTGGCGTGGAGCGGCGGTTCTGGCCGTTCTGGCACTGGTCGCGGTGTTGATCTTCCCTGTCTCTCTGCCCGACCCGGTACCGACCGACGACGGGCCGCTGTATTCGGCCGAGATCGTGTCGGCCGAGGGCGATTTCCGCGTGGTGGCGGTGGTCGACACCGACCGCGACGAGGTTCTGATGACCCTGACCGAAGGCGCCGCGCCGGAGGGCCGCATCCTCCAGGTCTGGGCGCATGGGCCGGGCGAACCGGCGGAATCCGTGGGCCTTTGGCCGGACGGCAATTCCGTGCGCCTGCCGATGCCGGAGAATATCCGGCGCGTCTCGGGCGTGCTGACCCTTGGTGTCAGCGAGGAGCCGCCGGGCGGCTCGCCCACCGGATCGCCTTCGGGCCGGGTCTTCGGGACGGTCGATATTCCGGGCGTCCGCGTCGACGGGTAAGCCTGCACAACGTGTCGCACCCTGCAATCTTGGCCTTCCGAGCCTGTCGCGTTATATGAATTTCAGAAATTACTGAAATTTCTGCGCGAACAGGAACATACGCATGAAACTTGCACCCCTCCAGCAGGAGTTTGTCCTGCATTTTGGGGAAATGGGCAGCCGCTGGGGCATCAACCGGACGGTGGGGCAGATCTATGCCCTGCTGTTCCTGTCCGCCGAGCCGCTGAATGCCGACCAGATCACCGAGGGGCTCGGCATCAGCCGGTCCAACACCTCGATGGGGCTGAAGGAGCTTCAGTCGTGGAACCTCGTGCGGCTGCGCCACGTGCCCGGCGACCGGCGCGAATACTTCACCACGCCCGAGGACATGTGGGAAATCACCCGCATCCTGATCGCGGAGCGCAAGAAGCGCGAGATCGACCCGACGCTGACCAAGTTGCGCGAGCTGGAGATGTCGGGCCGCGCCGGTGACGATTACGCCGAGGCCCGCATCGCCGAATTGCGCGAGATGATCGAGCTGATGACCGGGTTCTACAACGACATGGAGAAGCTGGAGACCGAGCGGCTGGTCAAGCTGATGACGCTTGGCAGCAAGATCGCCGGGTTGATCGACAAGACGAGCGGCGCCCTGACGCTTGGCCGCCGGAAGGAGACGAAATGATGTTCGAAGGCCTCGACACCCTGATCCTGAGCCGCATCCAGTTCGCGGCCAATATCTCGTTCCATATCCTGTTTCCGACCATCACCATCGCGCTCGGCTGGGTCCTGTTCGTGATCCGCCTGCGGTTCTCGCAGACCGGCGACGACAAGTGGATGAGCGCCTACCGGTTCTGGGTGAAGGTCTTCGCCCTGTCCTTCGCGATGGGCGTGGTGAGCGGTATCACGATGTCGTTCCAGTTCGGCACCAACTGGCCGGGCTTCATGGAAACCGTCGGCAACATCGCGGGGCCGCTACTGGCTTACGAGGTGATGACGGCGTTCTTTCTTGAGGCCGTTTTCATCGGGATCATGCTGTTCGGCTTTTCCCGCGTGCCGGGGTGGTTGCATCTGCTGGCCACCTTCCTCGTGGCGTTCGGCACCACCATGTCGGCCTTCTGGATCATCGTGCTGAACAGCTGGATGCAGACGCCGCAGGGCTTCGAGATGATCGACGGCGTGGCCCATGCGACAAGCTGGTGGGAGATCATCTTCAACCCGTCGATGCCTTATCGCTTCGCCCACATGATGCTGGCGAGCTTCCTGACGGTGGCCTTCCTGATCGCCGGTGTCAGCGCGCTGCGCCGCCTGATGGGCGACCGGTCGCGCGAGGCCAAGACGATGCTGAAGTTCGGCCTGACGATGGGCGCGCTGCTGATCCCGGTGCAGATCTACATGGGCGACCTGCACGGGTTGAACACGCTGGAGTACCAGCCCCAGAAGGTCGCCGCGATGGAGGGCAACTGGGAGACGCAATCGGGCGTGCCGCTGCTACTGTTCGCGATCCCCGACGAGGCGGCGCGGGAGAACCGGGCCGAGATCGGGATTCCCAATCTCGCCTCGCTGATCCTGACGCACCATTGGGATGGCGAAGTGCCGGGGCTGAACGATTTCGTGGCGGAGGACGGCACACCCCTGCACCCGCCTGTGGCGCCGGTGTTCTGGAGCTTCCGCGTGATGGTGGGCACCGGCCTGGCGATGCTGGCGCTGTCGTGGCTGTCGGTGTTCCTGATGTGGCGGCGCCGGCACATGCACGAGGTCTCGCCCAATTCGCACTGGCTGGCCGCGGAAGGGTTGCCGAAACTCCTGCTGTGGGTGCTGGTGCCGATGGCGTTCAGCGGCTGGGTGGCGACGCTGGCGGGTTGGTACACGACCGAGATCGGGCGCCAGCCGTGGCTGGTGAGCGGCGTGGTGACCACGGCCGAGGCGGTCGCGCAGGTGCCAACGGGCATGGTCGCCGGCACGCTGGTTGGCTATCTCGTGGCTTATGGCGCACTGCTTTTTGCCTACATCAGCGTGATCGTCTACCTCGCGCGCAGGGCCGCCATGGGGCAGGACGAGCGGGCCAACGACATGAGCCATTCGGGCAAGGCGCAGGTCGAAGCCCTGCAACCGGCGGAGTAAGCGGCGATGTTTCCTGATTTCAGCAATCCCGCCGAGTGGCTGCCCTGGGCCTTCGCCTCGCTGATGGGCTTCTCGATCCTGGTCTACGTGATCCTCGACGGGTTCGACCTGGGGGTGGGCATCCTGTTCCCGCTGGCCGACGACGCCGAAAAGGACCGGATGATCGGCTCCATCGGGCCGTTCTGGGACGCCAACGAGACTTGGCTGGTGCTGGCCGTGGGGTTGCTCCTGGTGGCCTTTCCGGTGGCGCACGGGATGATCCTGAGCACGCTCTACCTGCCGGTCTTCGTCATGCTGATCGGGCTGATCCTGCGCGGCGTGGCCTTCGAGTTCCGCGCCAAGGCCCATGCGAAGCACAAGCGGCTGTGGAACAACCTGTTCTTCACCGGTTCAATCGTGACGGCGCTGAGCCAGGGGTTCATGCTGGGGCTGTACATCATGGGATTGCAGCAGACGCCGGCGACCTTCGCCTTCGCCACGCTGACGGCGGTGGCGCTGGCGGTGGGCTACAGTTTCATCGGCGCGACCTGGCTGATCCACAAGACGGAAGGTGAGCTGCAGCTGAAGGCCGTGGACTGGGCGAAGCGGAGCCTGTGGGGGATCGTCGTGGGCATCGGCGCGGTGTCGCTGGCCACGCCGCTGGTCTCGACCCGGATCTTCGATCGCTGGCTGGATTTCCCGACCGCCTTCTGGCTTGCGCCGATCCCGGTGCTGTCGGGGCTTCTGGTGATCTGGCTGTGGCGAATGATCCGGCAGATGCCGTTCGAGGGCGACCGCCGCTCATGGCTGCCCTTCGCGGTGTCGACGGCGATCTTCGCGCTGGCCTACGTGGGGCTGGCCTACAGCTTCTATCCCTATGTCGTGCCCGACCGGCTGACGATCTACGAGGCGGCCTCGGCCCCCGAAAGCCTGTTCATCATCCTCGTGGGGGCCTGTTTCGTGGTGCCGACCATCGCGGGATACTCGATCCTGGCCTATTACATCTTCCGCGGCAAGGCGGCGGCGCTGCGCTATTACTGAGGCAACTTGCAGATTGTCGAAATGCGCAGGCGGGGCCTGCATTCCTTTCGCCTCGCGCCCCCTTGGGGCGCTCAGGAGGGGGGCGCTGCCCCCCGTCGCCCGAGGGCGACTCCCCCCGGAGGTTTTTCTGGCAAGATGAAAGGGCGGGCGCGATCTGGCGTCAGAAATCGACGCTGACGCCGGGCAGGTTGAGGCTGCCCACGAGGTCGCGCAATTCCTGCCGTGCGGCGACGTTGGAGATGTTGAGCCGGTCGACGCCCAATTCGCGCAGGTCCAGGAGCGTCATGCCCGAAGGGAAAAGCTCCCTGAAGATCACGCGCTCGGAGAACCCGGGGGCGACGCGGAAGCCGATACGTTTCGACAATTCCTCGAGCGCCTTGCCGATCTTGCGCTTGTTGTGCATCTGCTGCGAGGGCAGGCGGTTGCGCACGACGATCCAGTCGGTGGGTTGAAGACCGGCCTTGGCACGCAGCTGGCGGGCGTGCCAGACCATCTCGGAATAGACGCTCGGGCCCTTCAGCTCGTAGGTTTCGGGGTCGATCTTTGCCAGCAGGTCGAAATCGACGAAACTGTCGTTGAGCGGCGTGACCAGCGTGTCGGCGAGGCTGTGGGCCACCTGGCTGAGCCGCGTGTGGGAGCCGGGGCAGTCGATGACGATGAAATCGCAGCGGCCTTCGTGGTCGGCGACGGCGGCCGAAAGGCGCAGGTCGTAGATATTCTCGCCCTCGCCGACGTCTTCGGGCTTCATGTCGGGCAGGTCGAGGATCAGGGGGCAGGGGACATCCATGCCCTTGCGCTCGATCGTTCCGGTGCGGTTGTGCAGGTAGCGGTGGAAGCTGCGCTGGCGCAGGTCGAGGTCCAGCCCGCCGACGACATGTCCCATCCGTGCCAGGGCCGTCGCGATGTGCATGGCGGTGGTCGATTTGCCCGAGCCGCCCTTCTCGTTCCCGAGCACGATGATATGTGCCATGTGCCTGTCCCGTCTTGTCTTTCCGGGCCATGGGCCCGCGTGCCGCACGATGTGGCGCCCTTCTTGACCGGGGCGCGCGTGTTTCGGCGAACTATAGGGGGGTGCGGCGGGGGTGTTAAGCGAAAGCGGCCCCGGCTGGACCGAATCGTCCGGCCCATGCGACGGTTTTGCCGCAACGGAGAAGGGTGGGATGCAGCGGGACCGGTATGGGAATGGGTTGAGCACAAGCTCGGCGGAGGCGGCGGCGGCCTACGTGGAGGGCGTGGATCACGTGCTGGCCAATACCTACGGCGGTCTCGCGGCGCTGGAGCGCGCCGTGGCCTTGGACGCGGGCTTTGCCCTTGGCCAAGTCGGGCACGCCCGGGCGCTGATGTATGCCAATGACATGGGCGGCGCACGGGCGGCGGTTGAGCGGGCGGTGGCCCTGTCCGACGGGCTGAGTGACCGCGAACGCTCTCACATCCACATTTTCGACCTTCTGACCAGCGGCAAGCCGGTGGAAACGCGGGCCGCGGTCTACGCCCATGTCCGCGACTGGCCGCGCGATGCGCTGGTGGCGCAGTTGAATTGCCAGGTCTTCGGGCTGATCGGCTTTTCCGGCTGCGCGGGCCGGGAGGCGGAGATGCTCGCCTATACCTCGGCGCTGGCACCTGCCTATGGCGAGGATTGGTGGTTCCTGTCGGTCCACGCGCAATCCTTGTGTGAAAACGGGCGTCCCGACCGGGCGCTGGAGGTGATGGAGCGGTCGCTGGACCTGTACAACGGCAATGCCAATGCCAGCCATTTCAAATCCCACGCGATGTACGAGATGGGGCAGACCGGCGAGGGGCGGGCTTACCTGGATGCGTGGATGGAGGATTACGACCCGCGGGGCATCCTGCATGGGCACCTGTCGTGGCACGCGGCGCTTTGGGCGCTGGAGCAGGGGGATATGGCGGCGTTCTGGAGCTGGTATGACGGTGGCGTGGGGCCGGGAACAGGTCCGGGGTCGTCCCTGCCGATCAACGTGCTGACGGATGCGGCGGCGCTTCTGTGGCGGGCGGAACTGGCGGGCCAAGAGATCGCGCCGGAGCGCTGGCAGGCGGTCAGCGCCTTTGCCTGCGAGACCTTCGCGCGACCGGGCCAGAGCTTCGCCGACATGCACGCGGCGCTGGCCCACGCGATGGCCGGGAACGGCGCGGCGCTGGCGCGGCTGGCCGAGGCGGAGCGAGGCTATGCCGCCGATCTCGTGCGTCCGGTGGCTTGCGCCTGGCAGGCGGTGGCGCGGCAGGATTGGGCGGAGGCGTTGGAGGGGCTGACGCCAGTGATGGCCGACCACGCGCGGTTCGGGGGGAGCCGGGCGCAGCGGGATCTGCTGGAGCTGACGTGGATGCTGTGCCTGATGCGGTTGGGTCGCAAGGACGAGGCGAAGCGCGCGGCGGCGACGCGGCGTCCGATCTTTGCCGAAAGCGCGCCGGTGGCGGGTTACGCCTGACCATTCCGCGCGCCGGAACGAAAAACGCCGCCCCGGGGGGCGGCGTCAGTTCTGTCCCTGAGGCGCTGCGGCTCAGAAGCCGAGGCCTTCGTATTTCTTCTTGAACTTCGACACGCGGCCGCCGGTGTCCAGCAGGCGCGAGGAGCCGCCGGTCCAGGCCGGGTGAACGGTGGGGTCAATGTCGAGCGACAGGGTGTCGCCTTCGTTGCCCCAGATCGAGCGCATCTGGACGATGTCGCCGTTGGTCATTTTCACGTCGATCACGTGATAATCGGGATGCAGATCCTTTTTCATCTCACGTTCTCCTTACGCTTCGGCGCCCGTGGGGGCCTTGTAGTTGCTGTCCTCGGCGATCCGCGCGGATTTACCGCGACGCGAGCGGAGGTAGTAGAGCTTCGCACGACGCACGCGGCCACGGCGCACGACGGTGATGCTGTCGATGTTGGTCGAGTGGAGGGGGAACACACGTTCCACGCCCTCGCCGAAGGAGATCTTGCGCACGGTGAACGAGCCGGCGATGCCGTTGCCGTTCTTGCGCGCGATGCAGACGCCTTCGTAGTTCTGAACACGGGTGCGGGTGCCTTCCGTCACGCGGAAGCCCACGCGCACGGTATCCCCGGCCTTGAAATCGGGAATGTCTTTCCCGAGGGCGGCGACTTGTTCCGCCTCGATCTGTGCGATCAGGTCCATCTGATACGCTCCTATGTTGCCCACGGTTTGCCCGCGGAGGTTTCGATCCGCCCCAGAGCTCTGGTCTTCGACCGGGTCCGCTGTTGCCCCGTGAGGGAGCACCCGCCAGAGATACGCGCGTTGCGTTTGCTTGTCGTGTCCTGCGTGCCGCGTCTGGCCCCGAAAGTTCGGCCATGGCAAAACAGAGCCATCCGGCTGGCCGATTCCGGCCCCGGATGGAGGGCGTATAAGGGGGCGGGGCCTGTCGATCAAGGGCAAATGGTTGCCTTGACGGCGTCGGAACGGGACATTAGTTAGGATACCTAACCATGTGGATGATCCATGACCTTCGACCCTGACCTTTTGCGCCGCATCCACCATGTCGCCAACCGCGAATGGGCCGTCGCCGCGCGCGACCTGGGGATGAGCCACAGCGAGTTCGAATACCTCTCCGCCGTGCTGGAGCAGGAGGAGCTGATGCGGTTCGAGGACCATCATGGCCAGCACCTGCACGACATCGTCGAGATGCTTGGCGTGACGAAGCCATCGGCCAGCGCGATGATCGCAAAGCTCGAGGAGCGGGGACTGGTGCGCCGCTTCCAATGCCGCATGGATGGACGGGCGCAACACATCGTCTTGACCGACGAGGGACGACGGCTGCACGGACAGGGTCGCGGCATCTACGAGCGCGTGGCGACGAAACTGGCCGCCATGGACGCGGCTCCGCCAAGTTAGGCCACGCGCGGAGCAGGGCACCGCGTGCAGCTTATAAAGTTAGTTAGTCAAACGAAAGAAATGACCATGACATACGAAAACCTGCTGCTCGGAATGGCGATCCACCTGCTGTTCTACGACCACCTCCCGCACTGGGGGACGTGGTTCAAAAGGATAATCGCGGCTCTGCCGGGCTCGCTGCAAACCCTTTACGAGCAATGGCGCTGCCCTTACTGCGCGGGATTCTGGATCGGGCTGGCGCTGCACGCGATCACCGGCACCTGGTTCCTCCCGGCATTCGCCGAGTTGCCGGCATTCTGGGGGCATGTGGGCCTTCCACTTGGCTGGTTCTTCGACGGTCTCGCCTTCGCGGTGATGAACAAGCTGGGGATCATCGTGGTGAACGCGGTAAGCTATCCGGCCCTGCTGACGATGGTGAAGAAGAAGGAGATGTTCGGCGAGTAGGCTGGGGTTTTGGTGAGAATGCCCGTGACGGGACGCACGACCCCTCTTGCGCGACGCGGCGCTCCTGTCACTGTGGCGCAGGGAAAGGGAGGCGCGCATGGCAAGGCTTGTCTTCGGAATGAATGTCTCGCTCGACGGCTACGTCGATCACGACCGCTTCGCCCCCGCACCGGGGCTGTTCCAGCATTGGATCGACGCCACGGCATCGCTGGCCGGGAGCCTCTACGGCCGCACGCTTTACGAGCTGATGCGCTACTGGGACGACGACAAGCCGGAATGGAGCGAGGCGGAGCATGTCTTCGCGAAGGTCTGGCGGGCGCAGCCGAAATGGGTGGTCTCGCGGACGCTGCAATCGGTCGGGCCGAACGCGACTCTGATCGGGTCGGACGTGGAGGAGGCCGTGCGCAAGCTGAAGGACGAGGTGGAGGGCGAGATCGACGTGGGCGGCACGCAACTGGCCCATCACCTGAGCGTTCTGGGGCTGATCGACGAATACCGGCTGTATTATCACCCGGTCGTTCTGGGCCATGGTGTGCCGTTCTTCGCGGGCGCGCTGCCGGCGTTGCAGCTGAAGTCGAACGAGGTGATCGACGGCGATGTCGTGCGGCTGACCTACGTGCCGGCCTGAGCGGGTCAGCCCTTGTCGCGCATGTAGGAATCCCAGAGGTCCGGCCGCCGTTCCTTTGTCAGCGCCTCGGCCTGTTCGCGCCGCCATTTTTCGACCGCGCCATGATCGCCCGAGAGCAGCACCGGCGGGATCGCGTGGCCGCGCCATTCGGCGGGCTTGGTGTATTGCGGATGTTCCAGCAGGCCGTTCTGGAAGCTCTCGTCTTCGGTCGAGGCGGCATTGCCGAGCACGCCGGGGATCAGCCTCACGGTGGCGTCCAGCAGCACCTGCGCGGCCAGTTCGCCCCCCGTGAGGACGTAATCGCCGATGGAGATTTCCTCCAGCGCGTAATGGTCGATGACCCGCTGGTCGAGGCCTTCGAAGCGGCCGCAGACGAGCGTCATCCCCTCGGCCTTCGCGAAACGTTCCGCGTCGCGCTGATCGAACGGCTTGCCGCGCGGGCTGAGGTAGACGCGGGGCCAGCGCGCGGGATCGTCGGGCGTGCCGATGGCCGCCATGTCGAGCGCGCGGCCCATCACGTCGGGCTTCATCACCAGACCCGCACCGCCGCCCGCGGGCGTGTCGTCCACCTGCCGGTGCTTGCCGGTGCCGAAGGTCCTGAGGCCGATCGGTTCCAGCGCCCAGAGGCCTTGTTGCAAGGCCTTGCCGGTCAGCGACGCGCCGAGCACGCCGGGAAAGGTCTCGGGGAACAGGGTCAGCACCTTGGCCGCCCATGCGCCTTTCAGGCGGGGCGTGTCGCTCATCAGCTCGCGCGGGGCGAGGCTGGCGGATTGGCTCAGTCGGCCATGGGATCGGGAGGGCGTATCGCTCATGCCGCGGGTCTACGCGCCTCCCGCGTCCGGATCAATCGTGACAGCGGTCTGTCAGCAATGTTCGAATTCGCAGGGGACCCATGCATGACTGCGCCTTGCCGAGGGGCGTGCATCGGCATAGCTGTTGCCCCTCAAAGAGAGAGATACGAATGAACGCGATCCTGAAAGTCGACCGGCTCACCAAGACCTACGAGGGCGGGTTCACCGCGCTCGACGCGGTCTCGCTGGATATCATGGACGGTGAGATCCTCGCCCTGCTGGGGCCGAACGGCGCGGGCAAGACGACGCTGATCTCCGCCATTTGCGGGATCGTGCAGCCGACATCGGGCAAAGTCTCGGTCGGTGGCCATGACACCCAGACAGAGTACCGCGAAGCGCGTAGCCTGATCGGGCTGGTGCCGCAGGAGATCAACCTCGAACCCTTCGAGAAGGTCATCAACACGGTCCGCTTCTCGCGCGGGCTGTTCGGCAAGGCGCCGGACGACAAGAAGATCGAGGAAATCCTGCGCGACCTGTCGCTGTGGGACAAGAAGGACAACGCGATCCGCGAGTTGTCCGGCGGCATGAAACGCCGGGTGTTGATCGCCAAGGCGCTGAGCCACGAGCCGCGGGTGCTGTTCCTCGACGAGCCGACGGCGGGCGTGGACGTGGAATTGCGCCGCGACATGTGGGAAGTCGTGCGCCGCCTGAAGGAATCCGGCGTGACAATCATCCTGACCACTCACTATATCGAAGAGGCCGAGGCGATGGCCGACCGGATCGGTGTCATCAACAAGGGTGAAATCCTGCTGGTCGAGGAGAAGGGCGCCCTGATGGCGCGGATGGGCCAGAAGGAGCTGCGGATCGAACTGGCTGAGCCGCTGGACGCGGTGCCCGAGAGTGTCGCGGACCGGGAGCTGGAGCTGTCGCCGAACGGCAAACGCCTGACCTTCCGCTACGACACCAGCGCGGATCGCACCGGCATCGTCACCCTGCTGAGCGCCCTGCAATCGGCGGGCGTCAAGGTGGCGGACGTGGAAACCAAGCAATCCAGCCTCGAGGAGATCTTCGTCGGGCTGGTGAAGAAGCAGGAAGAGGAAGCGCCATGAACCTTCAGGCCGTCCGCGCGATCTACAAGTTCGAAATGGCGCGCACCTTCCGCACCATCGCGCAGAGTATCGTCTCGCCGGTGCTGTCCACGTCGCTCTATTTCATCGTCTTCGGCACCGCGATCGGGTCGCGCATCGACCAGGTCGAAGGGGTCAGCTACGGCGCCTTCATCGTGCCGGGGCTGATCATGCTGACGGTGCTGACGCAGTCGATCTCGAACGCGTCCTTCGGCATCTACTTCCCGAAATTCATCGGCACGATCTACGAATTGCTGTCCGCGCCGGCGAGTTTCCTGGAAATTACGGCTGGTTACGTTCTGGCGGCCGCGACCAAGGCCTTCATGATCGGGCTGATCATTCTTGCCACGGCGTTCTTCTTCGTCGATCTGCAGATCCAGCACCCGGTCTGGATGCTCGTGTTCCTGGTCCTGACCTGCCTGTCGTTCAGCCTGTTCGGCTTCATCATCGGCATCTGGGCGCAGAATTTCGAGCAATTGCAGCTGATCCCGCTTCTGGCGGTGACGCCGCTGGTGTTCCTTGGCGGCGCCTTCTACTCGATCACCATGCTGCCCGAAGGCTGGCAGGCCGTCAGCCTGTTCAACCCGGTGGTCTACCTGATCTCGGGCTTCCGGTGGAGCTTCTTCGGGCTGGCCGACGTGGCACTCGGCTGGTCGCTGGTGGCGATCCTCGGGTTCACCGGTGCGTGCATCCTGACGATCGGATGGATTTTCAAGACCGGCTGGCGCATCCGCGCCTGATCTGAAGGAGCGGCTTGCGCCGCGTTCTTTTCGCCTCGCCGTCGCGCTGGCGCGCTTTGGGCTCAGGGAGGGGGACGCTGTCCCCCGTCCTGGCGGACTCCCCCTGGCATATTTCCGGAACAAAGAGGGGCGGAGGCGTGCGCCCGTCCCATCTTTGTTCCATGAAAATGCAAATCCGACCGTGGACGAAACGTGCCGCGTCCGGTGCGGGGCTCCGTGCGTGAAGCCGCCCGCGCCGGGCGCCCTTGGGCGCGCGGCGCCAGGACCGGCGAGGAAAAGGCGGCGTCAGCCGTCGTCCGAGGCGGGGGCCGCCCCCTTGTCATCATCGAGAAGGCCGGGGGGCGGGTCGATGATGGCGCGTCCGGCGGCGAGGTCGATGGTGGGCACGATCTCGGCCGTGAAGGGGATCAGGACGCCGTTGCCGAGGCCCTTGCCGCGCACTTCCAGCAGGTCGCCCGCGCCGTGGTTGAGGACGGCGGCGATCTTGCCGATGGTCTCGCCACCGGTGTCGAGGACCGTTAGGCCCATGAGGTCGGCGTGGTAGAATTCATCGTCGGGAAGCGAGGGCAGCGCCGCGCGGGGGGCGTAGAGGCGGGTGCCCTTCAGCGCGTCGGCCTGTTCCTTGGTCTGCACGCCGGAGAGGCGCGCGGCGTAGCCGCCCTTGACCGGACGGGTCAGGGAAATCTTGTAGGTGGTCTGGCCATCCTCGGTCGAAAGCGGGCCGTAGGAGGCCATGTCCGACGGCTCGGCGCAGAAGCTTTTCACGCGCGCTTCGCCGCGAACGCCGAAGGCGCCCATAATGGCGCCGACGCAGATCTGGTCGGATTTGGCCATGGCGATGCCCGTCTGAAAGGGGTCGGGCACCCGGCGGGACCGGGCGCCCAATTTGTTGATTACTCTGCAGTTTCTTCTGCTGCGGCTTCTTCCTCAGCCGGTGCTTCTTCTTCCGCAGGCGCGTTGGCGGCTTCGGCTGCGGCGGCGGCTTTGGCGGCTTTCTCTTCGGCGCGTTCCTGGGCTTTCTTGCCCGGCTGGGCTTTCTGCATGTTGGCGCGCTCTTTCTTCTCGAGCACGCCGGCGGCTTCGAGGAAGCGGCTCACGCGGTCGGTGGGCTGGGCGCCCTTGTCGAGCCAGTGCTGCACACGCTCCATGTCCATCTTCACGCGCTCTTCGCTGTCCTTGGGCAGGAGCGGGTTGTAGGTGCCGAGCTTCTCGATGAAGCGGCCGTCGCGCGCCATGCGGCTGTCGGCGGCCACGATGCGGTAGAAGGGGCGTTTCTTGGACCCGCCGCGGGCCAGTCGGATTTTCATTGCCATGTCGATATCTCCTTGGAATGGCGTGCGAAGCCTTCGGCTTCAGGATTGATGTTGTTCGTGGTGACGAATGACCTCGTCGATCACGAAACGGAGGAATTTCTTGGCGAATTCAGGGTCCAGATCGGCCTGCAACGCCAGGTCTTCGAGCCGGGCGATCTGCTGCGTTTCGCGGGCAGGATCGCTCGGGGGAAGGTCGTGTTCGGCCTTGAGACGGCCGACGGCCTGGGTGTGCTTGAAGCGCTCTCCCAGGGTATAGATCAGGATCGCATCGAGGCGGTCGATGCTTTCGCGGTGGCCGGCCAGGATCTGGGCAGCACGGGTGGTGACGTCCTGGGTCATTGGGCCTCCGGGGCGGTCAGAGCCGCTGTAAAGAACCTGTCGTTATCCCGTAGTTTTTCCGTAACTACAGCGTGTCGGGGTGCGCGGATCATGCGGCGACCTCCTGTGGGGCCGGGTGGCGGTAGACCAGCGCATCCGGATTGGGGTGGATCGCCGCGGTATCGCGGACGCACCCGAGCCGTTCGGCCAGCGCGATCGACCGCGCATTGTCGCGATGGATGTAGCTGACGGCGGTGTCCCAGCCGAACGGGCCGTAGCATTGGGCGCGGGCAGCTTGCGCTGCCTCCAGCGCGTAGCCCTGACCCTCGTAGCCGTCCCAGAGGAGCCAGCCGATTTCGCGCTCGGGCCAGCCGTCGGGATACCAGCAGCCGACAAGGCCGATGGCGGTGCCGTCCAGATCGACGGACCACATGCCGAAGCCGTGGATGTACCAATGCCCGATCTCGGCGGCGAAGAGGGTCCACGCCTGTTTCGGGGTCTCGTAGGGGCCGCCGGTGAAATGCGAGCGCGGCGACAGGAAATAGTCGCGGAAGGCGGGCCAATCGCGCGCCTCGGGGCCGCGCAGGGTCAGCCGTTCGGTGTGGAGCACGGGGATCATCATGCCGGCACCTCTGCCCGGGCGGGATGGCGCCACATGTCCAGACGGCCGAAGCGCTCGTGATCGAAAGCGCCCTCGCGCGTGCATCCAAGCCGTTCGGCCAGTGCGATCGACCGGACGTTCTTCGGCGCGATCATGCTGACCGCCGTTGTCCATCCGAGGGTCTCGTAGGCGAAGCTCCGCGCGGCGCGAGCGGCTTCTGTCGCGATACCTTTGCCCTCGGCGCCCTGCCACAGGGTCCAGGCGATCTCGGGCTCGGGCCAGTCGGAAGGATAGTAGGGACCGACGAGGCCAAGGGGGCGATCTTCGGCGCCGGTCAGGGTCACGACCCAGCGGCCATAGCCGCGCATTGTCCAGTGGCCGATGACCTTGCAGAGGTAGTCGAAGCTTTCCGCCTCGGTGAACGGCCCGCCGACGAAATGCGAACGATCCGAGCTGTGGAAGGCGCGCAAGGCGTCGAAATCCGCCGCCATGGGGGCGCGGAGGGTCAGGCGTTCGGTGGTCAGCGTCGGGATCGTCGTCATGCCAGCACCTCCGCAAGGGGCGGGTGGCGGTAGACCACGTCGTCGGGATGCGGGCCGTGGGCGCTTTCGTCGACGGTGCAGCCCATGCGGGTGGCAAGCGCGATGGACCGCGCATTGGCGGCGTCTATGTAGCTGACGGCGGTTTCCCAGCCCAGGACCTCGTAGGCGTAGCGGCGGATCTCGGTCATTGCCTCGAAGGCGTATCCCTTGCCCTCGGCCTCGGCGTCCCAGATCGTCCAGCTGAGTTCGGGCTCGGGCCAGCCTTCGGGGTTCCACGGGCCCATGGAGCCGATGGGCGTGTCGCTGCCCTTGGGCTGGAGGACATAGACGCCGTAGCCGCGCAGGTGCCAGTGGCCCGACAGGATCGCGAGCACGCGCCACGCATGGGTGATGTCCTTGTCGGCACCGCCGCCGATGAAGCTGGCGCGGTCGGACATGACGAAGGGGGCGAGCACCTCGAAGTCGCTCGCCTGCGGGCCGCGCAGGATCAGGCGCTCGGTCTCGAGCTGGGGGATATCGACGAGATGCGGGATCATGCGGCACCCCCGTGGCGCCAGACCTCGATGGCTGCGCCCTCGGCGGCGAAGATATGCGCCTCTGCCGCCGCATCGCGCTGCGCGCCGAGGCGCTGCGCCACGGCGGAGGAGGGGCGGTTTTCGGGGTCGATGTAGCTGACGCAGGAGGGCAGCAGGCCAAGGGCGAAATCCCGTGCGGCTGCGGCCGCTTCTGTGGCGTAACCCTGCCCGTGATGCTCGGGCAGGAGCATCCAGCCAAGCTCGGGCTCTTCGTCGTCCCATTCCAGCCCGACATGGGTGAAGCCGACCAGCGTGCCGTTCCGCGTTTCGACGGCCCAGAGGCCGTGGCCGTGGAGCAGCCAGCCGGCGGTGTAATAGCTGAACTCAGTCCAGGCGGCTTCTGCATCCATCGGTTCACTCGGCCAGTCCGCGAAGATGCGGGTCCAGGCGGGGAGGTCGTGGAGCGTGGGCGCGCGCAGGCGCAGGCGTGCGGTTTCCAGCACCGGGATGGAATCCCGGTGGGAGGCGGCAGCGGATGCTGCGGCACCGGTGGGCGCCTGGGTGCAGCGGCGCGTCGTCACTTCTTCTTGTCGCCGCCGAGGCCGGGGAGGCCGGGCATGCCGCCGCCCATGCCCTTCATCGCGCGTTCGAGCGCTGCGGGGTCCATCGACGACGGGTCCATGCCCGCGGGCATGCCGGGGGGCATTCCGCCACCCTTGCCCATGAGCGCACCGAGGCCGCCGCGCAGCATGCCCTTCTTGCCCATCTTACCAAGCTTCTTCATCGCGTCCGCCATCTGGCGCTGCATCTTCAGAAGCTTGTTGAGGTCGGACACGTCCTGCCCGGCACCGGCGGCGATGCGCTTCTTGCGCGACGCCTGCAGCAGTTGCGGGTTGGCGCGTTCGCGCTTGGTCATCGAGTTGATGAGGGCGATCTGGCGCTTGACCATGGTGTCGTCGAAGCCGGCCTCTTCGATCTGCTTCGACATCTTGGCCATGCCGGGCATCATGCCCATCATGCCCTGCATGCCGCCCATCTTCTGCATCTGTTCAAGCTGGCTCCGAAGGTCGTTCATGTTGAACATGCCCTTCTGGAAGCGCTTCATCATGCGCTCGGCCTGTTCGGCCTCCAGCGTTTCCTGCGCCTTCTCGACGAGGGCCACGATGTCGCCCATGCCGAGGATGCGGCCTGCGATGCGTTCCGGCTCGAAGGTTTCGATGGCGTCCATCTTCTCGCCGAGGCCGACGAAGCGGATGGGCTTGCCGGTGATCTGGCGCATCGACAGCGCGGCACCGCCGCGTCCGTCGCCGTCCATCCGGGTGAGGACGACGCCCGAGACGCCGATCTTGTCGTCGAATTCGGTGGCGACGTTGACCGCGTCCTGGCCGGTGAGGCCGTCGACCACCAGAAGCGTCTCGCGCGGGTTGGCGACGTCGCGCACGGCAGCGGCCTGGGCGATCAGTTCCTGGTCGATGTGCAGACGGCCCGCTGTGTCGAGCATGTAGACGTCGTAGCCGCCGAGACCGGCCTGCGTCTTGGCGCGCTTGGCGATCTGGACGGGGTCTTCGCCCGGCACAATGGGAAGCGTGTCGACGCCGATCTGGGTGCCGAGAATGGCGAGTTGTTCCATCGCGGCCGGGCGGTTGGTGTCGAGCGACGCCATGAGGACCTTCTTGCCCTCGCGATCCTTCAGGCGTTTCGCCAGTTTCGCGGTGGTCGTCGTCTTGCCCGAGCCCTGCAGGCCGACCATCAGGATCGGCGCGGGCGGGTTGTCGATTTTCAGCTTGCCGGGGTCGGTGTCGCCGGTGAGCGTCGCGATCAGTTCGTCATGGACGATCTTGATGACCTGCTGGCCGGGGGTCACCGACTTGGTGACGGCGGCGCCGGTCGCCTTCTTCTCGACCGCCTTGATGAAGTTGCGCGCCACGGGGAGCGAGACGTCGGCCTCCAGCAAGGCGACGCGCACTTCGCGCATGGCGGTGCGGACGTCATCCTCGGACAGCGCCCCCTGCTTGGTGAGGCGATCGAAGACGCCTGAGAGGCGCTCTGACAGATTCTCGAACATCGGCACTTGGCCCTTTCGCGTTTCACTTGCCTCGCCCCTATATGGGGACGCCTTGCCGAAATGCAGTAAAGCCCCCGTGGGCGAAACTCGCTGACGGGGGGCGATCCTGACCTGCGGCGCAGGACCGGGAAGCTAGGGCTTTCCGGCTATCGGGGCGGCTGATAGGCGCGAACGGGCGGGGAGTCAATCATTGCAGGACATTTGCGTTGGGAAAAGCGCCGTGGCGCCGGGCCCAATCGGTGATCGTATCGTGGATCATCGCCTGCGACATGCCCGAGAAATTCGAAGGCAGGCGGATGGGCGCAATGCCGGAGGCCTCGGTCATGGTGAATTCGACCTGCTGGTAATGGCCGGTGGAGGCGGTGCCGACATCAAGAAGCTTGACCGCTGCGATCTGGTCGAGCGGCACGACGGTCACCTTGCGCGTGGTGCCACGGGGCACGCGCAGGACCATATCGCCCGTTGCGGTGTCAAAAAGCACCTGCGCGGCCACCGGTTTCATGAAGATCAGCGCGGCAAAGAGCGCCCCCGCGCCGCCGAAGAGGTAGGCGTAGATGCGGGCATCGCGGTCGCCGGTCCAGTAGAAATATGCGCCCATCCCGAGAAAGAAGACTGTCCCGAGCAGAGCGATCCAGCGCATCTCGGCCCGTTTCTGGGTCAGGACGAGGCGGGTGTCGGATTGCTC
The DNA here is from genome assembly GCA_015689645.1 of Rhodobacterales bacterium HKCCE4037. GTDB lineage: Bacteria > Pseudomonadota > Alphaproteobacteria > Rhodobacterales > Rhodobacteraceae > Gymnodinialimonas. Next base: position 215,713 of record WVSM01000004.1, on the reverse strand, counting down.
GGTCAGTTCCATCGGGTCTCAGCCTGCGCAGGGAGCCGCGCGTGTCAACTCGCTTCGCAGGTCGCGGTCAGGTTCACCACGTCGCCCGCCAGCATGTCGGACCCGTGGGCGTGGAGGGAAAAGGCGCGGCGCAGGTCCATCTCGTCCCATTCGGCCTGGGTCGTGGGCGGGCCGGTTTCGGCCCTTGTCCCGGCGTCGCCGAAGAGCGTCAGTGCCATCGGTCCTTCGTAGCGGACCCCGGCGAAGGTCAGCCCCTCGACGTCGCGGGCGTAGACCCCGATGAGGTCGGCGGCATTGCCGCGCGAGGTGGTGATGAGCGTCCAGACGTTTCCGGAAATCCCGTCACCGATCTGCATCGCGCCCATGGCCATGTGGCCGGTCGAGCCGCCTTCCTGCCGGATGGTGCGCCCGTCGGTGGTGAAGGTCGCGTGGCCGGGAAGCCGCGTGCCGGGGTAGATCAGGCCGACGCCCTGCGTGACCTCGACGGTGAAATCGAGCGTGCAGGTCTGGGCGGCAGCGGCGGGGGCTGCGAGCAGCAGGGAAAGTGCGGTTGCGATGCAGCGCATGATGACCCGCAGGGTAGCACAAATCACGGCCCCCGCCAGTGGGCGGGAGCCGTGGCACCGGGATCAGGCGGATTGTCCCGGTAGTTGTCCGCGATGGACGTGGAGAAGGTAGGCCGCAAGCAGGCCGAGGATGGCGGCGGGCACGAAGGACGGGCCGAGTACGAGGAGGTGGAACAGCACCGCGCAGGCCATGGTGCAGACCAGAAGCAGCGCCCCGTAGGCCTGTTTGCCGGGCACCCACAGGAGGAGGGCCGCGCCGACCTCGATGAGGCCGGTGAGGTAGCGGAACCACTGGCCCCAGCCGATCAGGTCGAAGGTGGCGACCATCATCTCCGCACCCGCCAGCTTTGCCAGGCCGGCGGCGACGAACGCGAGCGTCAGCAGAATGCGGACGACAAGCGGTGCGTAGCGGGCGATCATGCGGCCAGCGCCTCGACCTGCCGGTTGGCGATGGCCAGCGTCGCCTCCGCATCGAGCATCATGCGGTCGGCGGTGACGAAATCCACGTCGGTGATGCCGATGAAGCCGAGCACGTGGCGGATATAGCCGGTGGCGAAGTCGATGGCGGAGCCGACCTCGGTGCCGCCGGAGGCCACGACGACGATGGCGCGCTTGCCTTTCAGAAGCCCTTCCGGCCCGGCCTCGGTATAGCGGAAGGTCACGCCGGCGCGGGCCACCTGGTCGACCCAGGCCTTGAGCGTTGCGGGCACGCCGAAATTGTAGATCGGAAGGCCGATCACGAGCGTGTCGGCGGCCTGGAGTTCGGCGATCAGGGTATCGGAAAGGGCCAGCGTTTCGGCCTGTTCGGGGCTGCGCTGCTCGGCCTTGGTGAAGTTCGCGCCGATCCAGCCCTCGTCGATGAGCGGCAGGCCGGGGCCGAGGTCGCGTGTGATGATGTGCTTGGGCGCAAGGCGCGCGATCACCTTGTCGGTCAGGTCGCGCGAGACGGAGCCTTCGCGGCGGGCGGATGCGTCGATGCGCAGGAGAGTGTCTGTCATGGGTCGGGTCCTTGATGGATGAATTGATGCGGACAAGGTGCGCCTGTGCATCAATCCAATCAATTCAGCGAGAATGCAGTAATTCTGTGCATTCCTGCAAAGGAGCGCCCGGCGCCCTGTTCCGAGGCCGTTGCACTCGGCCATTTGTGCGCGCATGGTCTGATCCAAGCTCTTTCCTGTGAGAGGACGCACAGAAACCATGGACAATTGGGACGAAGTTCGCACCGCGTTCCAGGTGGCACGGCTTGGCACCGTGTCCGGCGCGGCGGAGGCGTTGGGCGTTCACCATGCGACGGTGATCCGCCATATCGACTCGCTCGAAAGCCGCCTTGGCGCCAAGCTGTTCCAGCGCCATGCGCGCGGCTACACCGCGACGGAAGCCGGGCAGGACCTGCTGGCCGTGGCGGGGCAGGCCGACGACCAGTTCACCCAGCTGGCCGGTCGCATCAAGGGCCGGGGCGACGAGGTGACGGGCGAGTTGATCGTCACGTCGGTGGGCGACCTGTCGGCGCTGCTGGTGCCGACCATCGCCCGGTTCCAGGAAAAGCACGGCGACCTGCGGGTGCGCCTGATCTCGGACGCGCGCCTGTTCCGGCTGGAATATGGCGAGGCGCATGTCGCGATCCGCGCCGGGAAGCTGCCGGACCAGCCCGACAACATCGTGCAGCCGTTCTTCACCCAGACCCTCAAGCTGGTCGCGAGCAAGAGCTACGTGAACCGGTTCGGGATGCTGGAGGGTGACAACGTGGCGGCGCACCGCTTCGTGGGCACGACGGAAGAGACGCCGCGCGCGCCCTTCTTCCGGTGGCTGCACGAAACCGTGCCCGGAAGCGCGATCTATTTCCGGGCCTCGTCGATGGTGGCCGCGAAGGAGGCGGTGCTGGCGGGGATCGGGATCGGGTTCGTGGCGTCCTGGGACCTCGACCGGACCGACGATTTGATCGAGATGCTGCCGCCGCTCGAGGATTGGACGGCGAAGATCTGGCTGGTCACGCACATGGACCTGCACCGCACCGCGAAGGTCCAGTCGTTCGTGCGACACCTCAAGTCCGAGGTGAAGACGTGGCCGGTCTATTGAGCCCTTGCGCCGGTGCCGCGCCCGGCCGGACCGGGTGGAGGGGGGCTGTCTGCCCCCCGCCTTCGGCTCCCCCCGAGCATATTTGAGGAACAAAGATGAGCGCACCCATCGGCACGGCGCGGGCCGGGCACCTTGCGATGCTGCTGTTCTCGGCGCTGGTGGCGGGGTCGTTCAGCCTTGGCGGGCAGGTCGCGGCGGAGATCGCGCCCACGTCGCTGAACGCGGTGCGCTTCGTGATCGCGGCGTTCATCATGGGGGCGGTGGTCTGGGCGAACGGCGCGTCGGTTCGGCCGGCGTTTGCGGCCCCGTGGCGTTACCTCGTCCTCGGCGGTCTGTTCGCGATCTATTTCGTTCTGATGTTCGAGGGGCTGAAGACCGCGCCGCCGGTTAGCGCGGCGGCGGTGTTCACGCTGACGCCGCTGATGTCGGCGCTGTTCGGCTGGCTGCTGCTGCGGCAGATGATGGGCGCGCGCATCGCGGCGGCGCTGGCCATCGGGGCCACGGGCGCGGCCTGGGTGATCTTCCGCGCCGACCTGTCGGCCCTGCTGGCCTTCGAGGTGGGCCGCGGCGAGGCGATCTATTTCGTGGGCTGCATCGCGCATGCGCTCTACACGCCGATGGTGCGCAAGCTGAACCGGGGCGAGCCGGTGCTGGTCTTCTCGTTCCTGACGCTGATCGCCTGTGCCGCCTGCATCACGATCTGGGGCGCGGGCGACCTGGTGGCGACGGACTGGGGCGCGCTGCGGCCGCTGGTCTGGATCACCATCGCCTATGTCTCGATCTTCGCGAGCGCGGCGACGGTGTTCCTGATCCAGTTCGCCTCGATGCGGCTGCCGTCATCGAAGGTGATGGCCTACACCTACCTGACGCCGTCGTGGGTGATCCTTTGGGAGATCGCCTTGGGCCAACCGGTGCCGGGCGGGCTGGTGCTGGTGGGCGTGGGCCTGACGGTGCTGGCGCTGGCGCTGCTGCTGAAGGACTGAGCGCGACGTGATGCGGTGTCGGTCGTGGTGATGTCATTTCACCGGGAACCCTTTTCGATCGGGCGGCGTTGGCTGATCACACAAGGAAAGGAAATCCCATGCGTTCGATCCTAGTCATCATTGGCCTCGTCGTGGTCATCGTTGCCGTCATCAACCTCATCTGAAGGAGCAGAGATCATGCGTGGTATTCTTTACACCATTGGCCTTATCGCCGTTGTCGTCGTCGTTCTGCGCCTTGCAGGGCTGATCTGACCGACAGGCCTCATTTGCAGGCCCTGATATTGCATCGGCCCGGTTTCTGCCGGGCCTGACGCGTTTGAAGAAGGGCCGGCCCATCAGGAGGGCTCACCGCCCAACTCCCGTTCCAGGAACGCCTCGAACGCATCGAGGTTCACCGGCTCGAACTGGCCGAAGCCCTGCATCCAGACCGAGGCGCTTTTCAGCGCGTCTGGTTCCAGCATGCACCATTTCACGCGCCCGCGCTTCTCCTGCGTGATGAGGCCCGCGTTGGTCAGAACGGCGAGGTGCTTTGAGATCGCGGCGAGGCTCATCTCGAAAGGTTCGGCGACATCTGTGACGGCCATGTCATCCTCCAGCAGCATCTGAAGGATGGCCCGGCGGGTCGGGTCCGCGAGGGCGGAAAAGACGGTGTCGAGCGTGGGTGCCATGGGTCGATTAGGCTCCAATCTGTGCAATCGTCAACCAGATGGTTGAATATGGATTTGCGCCCCTTGTGCCGCGGCGAGACTGTCGCACCGAAATTTTCCCGTTATTATTCAGTTGTTTATGCGGTGAACCTGCTAATTGACTCTCGTCCGCCCCGCGCCTAGCTTCCGCGCAACTTCCCGTGGGGGTGTTCAGGGGCCATGGCCGAGAGTGACGAAGACCGCATGCGCGCGCTTGATGCGCGGATCGCGGCGGCAAGGTCGAAGGCAGACCCTGAGCGCAAGCACATGGAGGAGCATTATTCGCAGGCGCAGCTGGCCTGGCGGATGGTGATCGAGCTGGTGGCCGGGTTGGCGATCGGCTTCGGGATGGGATACGGGCTCGACTGGCTCTTCGGCACGATGCCGTGGTTCCTGATCGTGTTCACACTTTTGGGCTTCATAGCCGGGGTCAAGACGATGGTCCGCTCGGCGAAGGAAGTGCAGCAGGCCGCTGAAAAGCAGGCGCAGACGGAGACGCAGGATGGCGACTGAGAGCACCAATTCCGAGACCAAGCGCGGCGCGGGCCGTTTCATCGCGTTCGCGTTCTTCGCGGCCGGTATCCTCGCCTTCATCCTGGCGCTGATGGACGATTACGCGGGCGGCCTCGCGATCCATCCGATGGATCAGTTCGTGGTCTCGCCGCTGTTCGGAGACGGGCCGGTCGGCATCTTCTCGATCACGAACGCGACCCTGTGGTTCGCGCTGGCGGTTCTGGCGGTGGTGCTTCTGATGGTCACCGGCACGCGCGGTCGCGCCGTGATCCCGTCGCGCAGCCAGTCCATCGCCGAGCTTGTCTACGGCTTCGTGCGCAACATGGTGGAAGACGTGGCGGGCAAGGACGCCCTGCCGTATTTCCCCTATATCTTCACGCTGTTCCTCTACATCCTGTGCGCCAACTTCCTTGGCCTGATCCCGACGGCCTTCACCACCACCTCGCATATCGCGGTGACGGCGGTTCTGGCCCTTGCGGTGTTCCTAACCGTGACGATCCTCGGCTTCGTGAAGAACGGCGCCAGCTTCCTGAGCCTGTTCTGGGTGTCGTCGGCGCCGCTGGTGCTGCGCCCGATCCTCGCCATCATCGAGCTGATTTCCTACTTCGTGCGCCCGGTCAGCCACTCCATTCGTCTTGCCGGCAACATCATGGCGGGCCACGCGGTTCTGAAGGTGTTCGCAGGCTTCGCGGGCGCCCTTGGCGTCGCGGGCATCGCGCCGGTCATCGGCATTGTCGCGATCTACGCGCTCGAGGTGCTGGTGGCGGCGATCCAGGCCTACGTGTTCACCATCCTGACGTGTGTCTACCTGAAGGACGCGCTTCACCCGCATCACTGACATGCGGTGCACGATGAATGTGCACCCAACATGAACCACGAACTTCCAACGTAAGGAGAATTATCATGGAAGGCGATATCGCAAGCATGGGCCAATTCATCGGTGCAGGCCTCGCAGCCATCGGCTCGGGCGCAGCAGCCATCGGTGTGGGCCACGTGGCCGGCAACTTCCTCGCCGGCGCCCTGCGCAACCCCTCTGCGGCTGCCGGTCAGACCGCAACCCTCTTCATCGGCATCGCGTTCGCCGAGGCACTGGGCATCTTCGCCTTCCTCGTCGCGCTGCTGCTGATGTTCGCTGTCTAAGACAGCCGAAGACGATCCTTACGTCGGGCGCGCCGTTCAACGGGCGGCGCGCCACGTAAACACCCCGGTTGGAGGATAACATGGCTGACGAAGCCGAGAACGCCGGCCACGGCGAAGACGCCCACGGTGGCGTTGAAGCGGGCCTTGAGGTGGCCATCGGGACCGATCACGGTGCCGCTGATGCCCCCGGTATGCCGCAACTGGATTTTGCCACGTTCGACAACCAGATCCTCTGGCTGGTCATCGCGCTTATCGCGATTTTCCTGATCCTGTCGAAGGTTGCATTGCCTCGCATCTCCGCGGTGATCGCGGAACGGCAGGGCACGTTGACGAATGACCTTGCTGCCGCCGAAGACCTGAAGCGTCAGGCGACGGAAGCCGAGGAAAGCTACAACACCGCGCTGGCCAATGCGCGCGCCGAGGCCCAGAAGATCGCCGAGGAAACCCGCGCCGATATCCAGGCCCAGTTGCAGACCGAGATCGACAAGGCCGATGCCGAGATCGCGGCCAAGACGGCGGAGTCGACCGACCGCATCGCCGAGATCCAGGCCGGTGCCGTTGCCACCGCCGAAGAAGTCGCGCGTGATGTCGCCGCGGAAATCGTCCGGGCGCTGGCGCCGGGGCAGGATGTGGACACCAGCGCCATTGAGGCCGCTGTTTCGTCCCGGGTACAGGGGTAAAATGATGCGGTATCTGACGATTGCACTGATCACCCTTGCCACCACGCCGGCCCTTGCCGCCGAAGATGGCTACGATTCGCCCCACGGGCTGTTCGATCCCTCGCTGGGGAACACCGACTGGATCGTGCTGATCGGCTTCCTGCTGTTCCTTGGCGTGATCTTCTATTTCGGGGTTCCGTCGATGCTGGCCGGTATGCTCGACAAGCGCGCCGAGGCGATCAAGGCGGAACTCGACGAAGCCCGCGCGTTGCGGGAAGAGGCGCAGACGCTGCTTGCCTCCTACGAGCGCAAGGCGCGTGAAGTGGAAGAGCAGAGCAAGCGCATCGTCGAAGAGGCGCGCGCCAATGCCGAGGATGCGGCAAAGGAAGCCAAGGCCGATATCGAGCGGTCGATTGCCCGCCGTCTTGCCGCCGCCGAGGACCAGATCGCCAATGCCGAGCAGAAGGCCAACCGCGCCGTGCGCGACCGGGCCGCAAGCGTGGCCGTCGCCGCTGCTGCCGAGGTGATCGCGAAGAACACCAAGGCCGCCGATCAGAACAAGATGATCGACGATTCGATTGCCGAGGTGGAGCGCCAGCTGCACTGAGCGGTTCGCCGGTTTGAAGTCTGAATGCCCCGCCCTGATCCGGCGGGGTTTTTCGTTTGGGGAGGTCGGCGGGATGTCGGGGCTCCCACCCGCCCGCCCCCGCCCCGCCATCCCGCCTTGCGAGAGAATTGCGACGTCGTGCGGGTTGCGCGGGGCTGCATTTCTGCTGAGAGGCGCTTGAGGGGCAGGTCTGCCCCTCAAGACGCCATGTCGATGGTCCGGGCGAGTCGTCCGGGCCTCAAGGATAAACCACTGGCGTGGCGGCTGCGCCGTCCTTGACCCCCGGTCGACTCACCGTCTGCCTTACTGGCCAAAGCCTTCGAGTTCTCCGAAGTCGATCTGTTCGAGATGGGCGACCATATCCTCGATCTCGCCGCCGGAGGCCTGGATCAGGATGCGCCCGCCGATCAGGCCGGAGAGTTCATTGTCCGACACCATGAAATTCTCGCGGTTGATCCGTTCGAGCTGCCCCATCGTGGCGATGATCCCGGCATTGCCGAGGATACCGGCCATGGAGGCGACCATCGGGTTGTCGGCCATCATGGTGATCGTGAAGCGGCCGTTCGGCCCCTCGTAGGTGGCCTCCGCCGCCGTGCCGCCGCCGAGAAAGCCGAGCGAGGACGAGGCATCTTCGCTGACCTCCCGCGTGTAGCCGGGGAGCGGTTCGGGCAGGAAAGCGGTGAGACCCTGCGCCTGCAGGGCGTTCAGCAACTGGGTCGCATAGGCGATTTCGCCGAGGGCGTCGCCGATCTCGCCCTCTTCATAGGCGCTGATCGCGGCGTTGAGGGCATCGGTGATGTCGTCGGCGCTGGCGGGCAGGGGGATGAGAAGCAGGGCGGCAAGGAATGTCGTGCGCATGGGAAGAAACTCCGTTCTGAAATCGTGCGGAGCGTAGCAAAGGGGCGGTCGCTTGAGAAGCTTTGGGGGCGTCAGCCGAAGACGTCCGAATAGGTCGGCAACAGGTCGCCCGGTGCGGCGGTGGCCGAATGGACGCCCCGCGCGATGGCGCGCGCGAGGCAGAGCGCGGAGAGGTGGCCGAGCATCAGCGGGTCGGCTTCAGCCCTGGCCGCGCCGGTGGCGGCGGCAAAGACGAGGTCGCCGTCCATCGGCGTGTGGCTGGGGTAGATCGCGCGGGCCATGCCGTCGTGGGCGGCAATGGCCATCCGGGTGGCCTGGGCCTGCGTCAGGGCAGCGTCGGTGGCGACAATGGCGATGGTGGTGTTGCGGCTGTCGCCGCCCTTGACGGGTGGAACGGCCTGCGGGTCGAAGGTGGGTGCGGGGCCGAGGCCGCCGAATTCGCCCGCCATCTCGAACGGGGCGGCCCAGAAGTGTGGGGTGTCGCCGACCGTGACGCGGCCAAGCGCGTTCACGGCGACAAGCGCGCCGACGGTGATGCCGTTCAGCGTCGCGGAGGCGGAGCCGAGCCCGCCCTTCAGACCCGCAATCAGCGCGCCGGTTCCCGCGCCGTGGGAGCCGAGGGAGAAGCTGTCGGCGGCATTGGCCAGCGCCTCGGCCCCCAGCCGTTTGTAGGGGTTCTCGGGCCAGGTCTTGTCGCCGCCGTTGATCAGGTCGAACAGGATCGCCCCCGGCACGATCGGCACGGTCTGGTCGCCCACGGCGAAGCCGCGCCCCTGTGCGCGGAGGGCGTCGGCCACGCCCGAGGCGGCGTCGAGGCCGAAGGCGGAGCCGCCGGAGAGGACCAGCGCGTCGGCCTGCTGAACGGTCTTGTCGGGGGCGAGCAGGTCCGTTTCCCGCGTGCCGGGGGCGCCGCCCATGACGTGGACGGCAGCTGTGAAGGGCGCGTCGCCGACGAGGACGGTCGTGCCGGTCTTGATTGTCGCGTCCTGCGCATTGCCGACACGCAGGCCGGTGACATCGGTGATCAGGTTGCGCGGGCCGGGGCGGATCATGGGCGGGCCTCCGTCAGGTGCGGAACGGTGCCGCGGGGGGTGCCGAGGGGCGTGAGACGGGTCGTTTCCGTGACCGGGCAGGTGAGGCCGGGATAGGCGGCGGGCAGGATCAGGACGAGGGTCCCGTCGGTGGGAAGGTCCGGAACGGGGGAGAAATAGGCCGCGAGGCGGGCGGCGTGGTTCGACTGGATGACTTCGACATGGCCGAGGTCGAGATCGGGGGCCACGTCCAGCAGATGCGCGAAGACGAGCGGCTGGCTGGCGAAATCGCCCGCGAAAACCGCGATGTCGGCGGGCAGATCGTGGCGGGTGAAGCGGGTCAAATCGCCACCTTGGTGACCGCCGTGTCCGGATCGCCGGTATTGGGCGTGCCGGTGGGTTCGATCAGGAGCAGATGCGCTTCCTGTCGCGCGACCGGGCGGTGTTCGATCCCTTTCGGAACCACGGAAACCTCCCCTTCGCGCAGGGTAACGGTTTGATCCCGCATCTCGATGTCGATCTCGCCCTTGAGGACGAGGAAAAGGTCGTCGGTGTCGGGGTGCGAATGCCAGACGAATTCGCCCTCGACCTTCACCACCATCAGGTCATGGCCATTGAATTGCCCGACGATCCGGGGGCTCCAATGCTCGGAGAATTGCGCGAGCTTGTCGACGAGGTTGATCGCGCCGCTCATATGCAGCGCCCCCCGTCCACCTCCAGCGCGACGCCGGTGATCATGCCTGCCGCGTCGGAGCAGAGGAAGGCGGCGGCCTCGCCCATGTCCTGCGGCTGGCTGAAGCGGCCGAGCGGGATGGTGGCGAGGAATTTCGCGCGCATCTCGGGCGTGTCTTCGCCCATGAAGCTGGCGAGCAGAGGGGTTTCGCCCGCGACGGGGCAGAGCGCGTTGACGCGGATGCCCGACGGCGCAAGTTCGACCGCCATGGTCTTGGTTGCCGTGATCATCCAGCCCTTGGAGGCATTGTACCAGTTGAGTTGCGGGCGCGGGGAAAGGCCAGCCGTCGAGGCGATGTTGAGGATCGCGCCGGTGCCGGCGGCTTTCATGTGCGGCACGATCTCGCGCGCGGTCAGGTAGACGGATTTCGCGTTCACGGCGAGGACGCGGTCGAATTCTTCTTCGCTGACGTCTTCGAGGTTGCCTTTCTTGTGGGTGATGCCCGCGTTGTTGACCACGATGTCGATGCGGCCCCATTGGTCCATCGCGGCCTCGGCCATTTCCTTGACGGCGGCCCCGTCCGACACGTCGGTGCGGATCGCCGCGCCGCCGATCTCGTCGGCGATTTTCACGGCGGCATCCTCGTTGAGGTCGGCCACCATGACCGACGCCCCCTCGCGCGAGAACACCCGCGCGATGCCCGCGCCGAAGCCGGACGCGGCCCCGGTCACGATGGCGGTTTTTCCTTCAAGTCGCAGCATGGGGCGCCTCCTTCTTCGAATTTGTCCGGTCGATCGCGCGGGCGCGGCGCATCGGGAAGAACGCTGCGAACAGGCCAAGCGCGCCGCCGAGATAGCTGGCGTCATGCATGAACCCCGCGCGCAGGAAATCCGACCGTGTCGGGCCTTCGCGGAAATTGAGATATGGGTCGAGGATGCCCGTCGCATCCGCGACAAGCCCACCGATCAGCCCGGTCAGCGCGCCGAAGCTGGTCAGCAGGATCACGACGATGATCGCGCCGATCCCGGCGGCGAAATAGGTGCGCGGTTGGGGAACGGCGAACAACCCGTAGAGGAACGCGGGCAGGCCGATCAGCGGCCCCATCCACCAGCTTGCCTGGATCCCGACGACGGAGGCACCGAAGCGGTGCGGAAGGGCCTCGCCGATGCCGAACTGGATGAACTTGAACGCGGTGAAATAGGTCGGGCCAAGGGTGTAGCTGACTTGGTTGTGGATGGCCCCGAACAGCGCGGCGGCGAGGGCGGCCAGCCCCAGCAACAGCACGAATATTCCGACCTTACCCATCTTGCGGCGCTCTCCCTTGCAGCCCGGACGCTACCGGCCAGCGCCGCGCCCGTCCATGACCCATCGCTCCTGCGAGGACGTTTGCCCCCGCAGCGCGCCGGCGTCCTGCCGGGCGGGGACGTTCACCCGTGATGTGCCGCCACGGTCTTGAGTGCGGTGAAGGCGTAGAGCGCTTCGAACCCCTTCTCGCGCCCGTGGCCGGAATGGCCGACCCCGCCGAAGGGCAGTTCGACCCCGCCCGCCGCGCCATAATTGTTGAGAAAGACCTGCCCCGCGTGCAGCCGTTTCGCCAGCCGCATCTGCCGTCCGCCATCGGCGGACCAGACCGAGGCGACAAGACCGTATTTCGTGCCGTTGGCGATCCGGATCGCGTCGTCCTCGTCCTCGAAGGGGATCAGCACCTGAACCGGCCCGAAGATCTCGTCCTGCGCCAGCGCGTGGTCGGGCGAGAGGTTTCCCAGGAGCGTCGGTGCAATGTAATTGCCGCCCTCCGGCAGGCCGTCGGGCAAGGACGCCTGCGCGAGGATCTGGTCGGGCGAGGCCTTCGCGAGGAAGCCGTCGACGATGCCTTTCTGGCGGGCGGAGACCAGCGGGCCGACATCGGCATCGTCCATCGCCGGCGCGACCTTCAGGGCCGCGATCGCTTTGGCCATGCGCGCGGCCAACTCGTCATGGATGGAGCGCTCGACGAGGATGCGCGACCCGGCGGAGCAGGTCTGGCCAGCATTCTGGATGCCCGCGTTCACGAGGAAGGGCAGGGCCTTGTCAAGATCGGCATCGGCGAAGACCAGCTGCGGGGATTTGCCGCCCAGTTCCAGGGTGACCGGCACGATGTTCTCGGCGGCGGCGATCTGGACGCGCTTGCCGGTGGCGACGGAGCCGGTGAAGGACAGGTGGCGCACGCGCGGCTCGGCCGTCAGCGCGGCCCCGGCTTCGGCACCGAGGCCCGGCACGACGTTCAGAGCACCGGCGGGCAGACCCGCCTGCGCGGCGAGATCGGCGAAGGCGAGCGCGGTCAGGCAGGCCTCCTCCGCCGGTTTCAGGACGCAGGCGTTGCCGGTGGCAAGCGCCGCGCCGATGGAGCGCCCGAGGATCTGCATCGGGTAATTCCACGGGATGATGTGGCCGGTCACGCCGTGGGGTTCGCGCAGGGTGTAGACGGTGAACCCCTGCTGGAACGGGATCGTCTGGCCCATCAGCTTGTCCGCCGCACCGCCGTAGAATTCGCAGTAGCGGGCGAGGGCGATGACATCGTTGCGCGCCTGCTTCAGCGGTTTGCCGACATCCATCGCCTCGAGCGTGGCAAGCTCGTTGGCGTGTTGCAGGACCAGCTCGCCGATGCGGAACAGGAGGCGGCCACGCTCGGCGGCGCTCATCGCGCCCCAGTCACTGGCCAGAGCGGCCTCGGCGGCGTCGACGGCGGCGGTGATGTCGGCCTCGGTTCCACGGGCGATGCGGGCGATCTCCGACCCCGTGGATGGGTCGATCACGGGCAGGGTTTCGCCGCCTGCGGGGGGACGCCAGCCGCCGCCGATGAACACCAGTTTCGGATCGAACCAGAGGGGCAGGTCGCTCATGCGGGGATCTCCAGCGTTGGGGCCGACTCGAGCAGAGTGCGGGTATAGGGATGGTTCGGGGCGGTGAAGACCTGCTCGGTCTGCCCCTCTTCGACGATCTCGCCGGCCTGCATCACCAAGACGCGGTCGGTGATGGCGCGCACGACGGTCAGGTCGTGGGAGATGAACAGGTAGCTGAGGCCGAACTGGTCCTGCAACTCGGCAAGAAGATCGAGGATCCGGGCGCGGACCGAGACGTCGAGCGCACTGACCGCCTCGTCGAGCACCAAGAGCTTGGGGCGCGTGATGAGCGCGCGGGCGATGGCGATGCGCTGGCGCTGCCCGCCGGAAAATTCGTGCGGGTACTTGAACGCGTCCTCGGGCGAGAGGCGCACGGCTTCCAGCGCCTCGGCAATGTCGGAGGGGGCAGGTTTGCGGCCGAGCAGGTGAAAGGGTTCGGCGATGATCCGGTCGACGCGCCAGCGCGGGTTGAAGCTGCCGTAGGGGTCCTGGAACACGACCTGCATGTCGGCGCGGTGGGCGCGCGGCATGGTGGGCGACACGGGGTTGCCGTTGAGGGTGATCTGCCCGGAGGTCAGCGGATCGAGGCCGAGGATCGTGCGGGTCAGGGTGGACTTGCCGCAGCCGGATTCGCCCACGAGCCCGAGGCTCTCGCCGCGCTGGATCGCGAAGCTGACGCCGTTCACGGCGCGAACCGGCGGGCCGCGGTGAAAGCCCTCGCGCGCGCCGGGATAGTGGCGGTGGACATCTTCGATTCGCAGTATCGCGTCGTCTATCATCGTGGCGGTGCGGTCGGGCTGATGAGCGGACGCCGCGAAAAGCTTGCGGGTATAGGGATGCGCCTGATCGCGCAGAACCTGCGCGGTGTCGCCCTGTTCGACGATCACGCCCTTCTCCATCACCGCGATGCGGTCGGCCATGTCGGAGACCACGGCAAGATCATGGGTGATCAGCAGGAGCGACATGTTCTCCTCGGCCACGAGATCCTTCAGCAGGTCGAGGATCTGCGCCTGCGTGGTGACGTCGAGCGCCGTCGTCGGCTCGTCTGCGATCAGCAGGCGCGGGTGCAGGGCAATGGCGGCGGCGATGCAGACGCGCTGGCGTTGCCCGCCGGAGAGTTCGTGGGGGTAGCGGTCGAGCCCGATGTGCGACAGGCCCACCCGGTCAAGCCGGTCGCGCGCGATCTTGCGGGCGGCGTTCGCGTCGGCCTTGCCGTGGATTGTCAGCACCTCCGCCACCTGGTCGCCGATGGTCTGCACCGGGTTCAGGGCTGTCATCGGTTCCTGGAAAATCATCGAGATGTCATTGCCGCGCAGGGCGCAGAGGTCGTATTCGCCGAGTGACAGCAGGTCGATGCCATCGAGCCGGGCCGCGCCGGAGGCCTCCATGACCCGCGGGAGCAGGCCCATGAGGGCCAGCGCGGTCATCGACTTTCCGGAGCCGCTTTCGCCGACCAGGCCGAAGATCTCGCCTTCGCGGATGGTCAGGGAGACGTTGCGCAGGATGTCGAACGCGCGGATGCGGACGGAGAGGCTCTCGACGTCGATCATCATGCGGCCCCGAATTTTCGTACGAAAATTCGCATGGTGTGATTTCTCGTACGAAAAATCATCCGCGCGCCCTCCGCAGCCGCGGGTCGAGCGCGTCGCGCAGTCCATCGCCCAGAAGGTTCAGGCCAAGAACGAGGATCACGATGGCGAGGCCCGGCAGCACCGCCAGCCACGCGTCGGAATAGATCATCGTCTGGCTTTCGCTGAGCATCCGCCCGAGCGAGGAGGTCGGCGGCTGCGCGCCAAGTCCCACGTAGGACAGCCCCGCCTCGGCAAGGATGCCGAGGGAGAACTGGATCGTCGCCTGAACGATCAGCAGGTTGGCGATGTTGGGCAGGACATGTTCGGCGCTGATCCGGGTTCGGGTCTTTCCGGCGGTCCGGGCGGCGAGGATGTAATCGAGCGTCCAGATCGGTAATGCGCCACCCCGCGCGACGCGGGCGAAGACGGGGATGTTGAAGATTCCGATGGCAAGGATCGCATTGGTCGCGGACGGCCCCCAGATCGCGGTGATGAGGATGGCGATGACCAGCGAGGGGAAGGCGAAGATCAGATCGTTGCCGCGCATGATGACCTCGTCGAGGAGGCTGCCCCGGTTGGCGGCGGCGGCGAGGCCCAGGGGCACGCCGACGGCCATGCCGATGCCCACGGCGACGATGGCGACGGCGATGGAGGTCCGCGCGCCCTCCATCAGCATCGAGACCATGTCACGCCCCAACTGGTCAGTGCCGAGCCAATGGGTCGCCGACCAGTCCTGCAACCGGTTCGAGACCTGGAGGTTGGTGATGTCGTACGGCGTCCAGACCAGCGAGATCAGCGCGATGATCGCGTAGATCAGCGTGATGGCGGCACCGATCAGAAGGGCAGGCGGCAGGCGGGTCATTTGCGGCGCAGCCTCGGGTCGACGATGGCGTAGGCGATGTCCACGAGGAAGGTCACGACGATCACGGCGAAGACGAGCAGCATGGTGACCGACTCGACCACCACCAGGTCGCGCTGGGTGATGCCCTGGAACACCAGCCGCCCGAGGCCGGGCAGGAAGAAGACATTCTCGATGATGATGGCGCCGGCCAGAAGGAAACTGAATTGCAGGCCGATGATCGTCAGAACCGGGATCAGCGCATTGCGCAGCGCGTGGCGGCGGATCGTTTCACCCCGGCTGAGGCCGCGGGCGCGGGCGGTGCGGATGTAATCCTGGTCCAGCGTCTCGATCAGGGCGGAGCGCATGACGCGGGCGAGGATCGACGCCTGCGGCAGGGCGAGCGCAATGGCGGGCAGGACCAGCGATTTCAGCGCCGGTCCGGGATTGTCCCATCCCGGAAAGCCACCGGCGGAGAACCACGACAGTGTCACGGCGAACAGCAGCACCAGCAGCATGGCGAACCAGAAGTTCGGCACCGCGATGCCAAGCTGCGTCAGGCCCATGATCGCGAAATCGCCGCCATTGCCCCGGTTCGTCGCCGCGATGATGCCAACGGGAATGGCGATCAGCGTCGAGAGGATCAGCGCGAATATGGCTAGCGGCAGCGACACCCAGATGCGGTCGGCGATCAACTCGCCCACCGGGACGCGGTAGGTATAGGAGGTGCCGAAGTCGCCCTGCAGCATGCCGGTGATCCAGCTGACGTAACGCTCCACAAGCGAGCCGCCGAGGCCCAGTTCGGCGCGCAGGTTGGCGATGGCATCCTCGGTCGCGTTCAGCCCCAGCATGAAGGCGGCCGGGTCGCCAGGGATCACCTCGATCACCGCGAAAATCACGATGCTGGCCACGACGAGGCTCAGGCTCAGCGACAGGGCGCGGATCAGCAGGTAACGCAACATGGGGCCGAGCGTATGCCGGGGCCGCGGAAGGGGCCAGAGCGGAAATCGCTGTTGAGGACGATGAAAAACCCCGGCCGCAAAAGGTGCGACCGGGGCAGTTGAAACAGGTGCGGCCCCTGAAATGCGTGCGGGCCGCGCGGATCGAAATTCAGTCGGGGTCGATCTCTGCGCCCTCGACTTCAATGCCGTCGGCGACCTCGGTGTCGATGACCGACACGAAGCCTTCGCCGTCGTCGTCCTGCACCGCCTCGATCCCCAATTCGCCGTCGTCGTTGCCGACCGTGGCCGAGCGCAGGACGACAAGCTGAAGATCGCCGCCGTCTTCCTCTTCGTAGACCACGCCGACGCCGCCGTTGCCGATCGCCTCGGTGGCCAGGACAATGCCCACGACGTCACCCGCGCCGGATTCGGAAATCTTGATGCCGTCGTCGGTGTTGTCGGCGGCCAGCACGTAGAGGAACGTCGCCTCGACGCCACCCGTGCCGGCCTCGTCGAAATCGAAGCCCTCGTCGAAATTGCCGTTCATGTCGGTGCTGGTGAAGGTGGTGAAAATGCTGCCGGGGCCGTCTTCGTCGATGTCGAAACCGTCGTCCACGTCGATGGCGAATGCGTATTCCTCGACGCTGCCATCCTCGTAGAGAGAGACTTCGCGTTCGAAACAGCCATCGTCGGGCGAGCCGGTGACGGGGCCGGGGATCGCGTCGGCGGCCATTTCGCCTTCGTCGAAGTCGTCCTCGTCTTCCGCAGGCATGAACCCGGCGAGCAGGTCCGGGTCGCAATAGGCGCCGTTGTCGATGAAGGCGCTTCCGGTCACATCGACCACGACGTCGCCGTCCTGGCCTTCGTCCAGCTCGACGCCATCGGCGCCGACGCCTTCGACGGTAAGGCCCATCGCGCGGAAGGTGATCGAGCCGGGACCGCGTTCATCGACGCGGATACCGTCGGCATCGAAGCGGCCGTAGGCGGATTCGAAGACACGCACGTTCGTCAGTTCGACCGTGATGCCGGCCTCCGAGCCACCGCCCGCCCCGCCTTCGCCCGCGCCGCAATCCTCGGCCAGAGTGCAATCGGAGACGTGGATGCCATGACCCGCCGATCCGGTGAGGGTCACGTCGCGCAGGCGCAGGGTGACCTCGCCGGTCGCATCCTCCGGCACGTCCATCAGGATGCCCGCCGCGCCTGCCGCGCCTTGCGCGTTGATTGAATAGCCGCCCGCTCCCTCGAAGGTCAGGCCGTCGATGCTGAGCGCGGTCGTGGCCGTGGTCATCAGCATCTCGAAATCGCCGGACGCGCGGATCGTCTGGCCCTGTCCGACGATCGCCAGCGGGCCTGTGCCTTCGTAGACAAGGGCTTCGGTCAGCGAAATGTCGGCGTCGGTCAGGATGTGGATGACGTCCGCGCCGTCTGCAGCGGCGGCTTCGGCCAGCGCGGCGCGCAGGCTGCCGTCGCCGTCATTGGCGGCGCTCGTGACGGTGAAGGTTTCGGCGGAAGCGGGCGCGGCGGCCAGCAGGGCCATGGCAAGGGCGGTGCTGCCAAGCAGGCGGGTGCAGGTCATTGTCGTGTGTCCCCCAAGGACGTGTCGTTGCTTTTCCCGCGCGGTTTAGGCGCGGGGCATGACAGCACCATGACACTTCGGGCGGACATTCGTCATCCGCCGAGTCTAGCCGTCCTGGGCCGCGATGAAGCCGAAGCTGAGGTCGTCGCAGACCTGGTCTTCGGGCGCGGGACCGCCGATGTCGCGCAGATGGTGCATGAAGTCGATCAAGGGCGTGAAGGAGTCCCCGTAGCCGGCCATGGTCGCGTCGAAGGCGGCGCGATCCCCGCGATAGAGCGCGTCACCCATATCCTCCCAGAAGGCGTCGATACCCGTCGGAGTGGCATCGAAACCCCGCGCCGCCAGCATGTTCGGCATGCGGGCGGAGCGCTGGATGGGGAATACGAGCTCCCGAACCTCGGGCTGAACATCGGTTCCATAGAAGCCGAGCTGTTCGATCTGATGCTGCAGGCCCGCCTGATGGGCCATACCCTGCAGCACGTTGGCAAACGGCGTGCTCGCGTCCCGCATCAGCAGCGGCGCAAGCGTCCGCACGTCGCAGAATCCCATGTCGATGATCGAGACGTTCATGGTGATTGGATAGGCCCGGATCGCATCGCGCGTATCGGCATCGGTTTCGAAGAATTCCAGCGTTTGTCCGGATTGGGTCAGGGTCAGGCCGGTGTCCGTCTCGGCGATGGTTGCGCCGTCGATCAGAGCCAGCAGCGGTTCGATATAAGCCGCACCGTGGCCGCCATCGTCGAGCAGACGGGCCGCCTCCAGCGAAATGCCGATCTCGGACAGATCAAGGGTGCCGCTTGCTGCATCGACCCGCGCCGATGCACCGATCACCGAATACCAGCAGCCGCCGGTTTCCGCGCAGACCTCGGAATTCATGGGGATGGCGCTGGAAAATTCGATCGAAAGATATGGGTCATACACCAGAAGGGTGACGTAGCGGGGCAGATGCGTGTCCGGCCAGATGTAGGTGCCCAGCATGTATTCGCCGTCAGGGAGCGGTTGCGCAGCGGAGGGCGTGGCGGCCAAGGCGGAGGTGCAGGCAAGAAGGGCTGTAAGAACAGCGGTTTTCATCAATCATGTCCGGGGATTGGGCGCAAAAGGGGTTGCGCCCGGGCCGCTGTGACCCGGGCGCGCAACGGGTTTACTGGGTCCAGCTGACGCCGGTCAGGTCGATGGCTTGTGTCGGGGAATTCTCCCACAGGCCTTCGATATTGGCATTGGCCACGCCGGTCTTGGCGAGCTGGAACAGATAGGCGTTGACGTAATCGGTGGAGATCAGCTCCTGCGCCTGGCGGAGGAGCGCGCCGCGCTGCTCGGGGTTGGTCTCGACATTCAACTGGTCCATCAGCGACTGGAACTCCGCGCTGTCGTACTGGAAGTAATATTCGGGACGGGCGTAGATGTTGATGTCCATCGGCTCGGTATGGCTGACGATGGTCAGGTCGAAATCGTAGCCGCGGAACACCTGCTCAAGCCATTGCGCCCATTCGAGGTTGGTGATCTCGGTCTCGATGCCGACGTCGCGCAACTGGCTGGCGATGATCTCGCCACCGCGCCGCGCGTAGGACGGCGGGGGCAACATCAGGCGCAGGGTCAGGTTCTCGACACCCGCCTCGGCCAGCAATTCACGCGCGCGGTCGGGGTCGAAGTCCGAGTTGGCTGTCAGGTCGACATAGTCGGGATTGTGCGGTGCGAAATGGGTGCCGATGGGCGTGCCGTAGCCGAACATGGCCCCGTCGATGATGTCCTGCCGGTTGATGGCATGGCTGATCGCCTCGCGCACGCGGACGTCCTGCAATGCCTCCGACCCGTGGTTCATGGCGAGGATGGTCTCCCCCTCGGTCGACCCGACGAGCACGTTGAACTGCGGGTTGCCTTCGAATTGTGCCAGCGTCTCGGGCGCGGGGAAGACGGGGAAGGCATCGACGTCACCGGCCATCATCGCGGCAAAGGCGGCGTTGGGGTCCGAGATGAAGCGGAAGGTCGCGCCTTCCAGCGCCACGGGCTCGCCCCAGTAATCGTCGTTGCGGGCCAGTTCTATGCTGTCGCCCTGCCGCCATTCGACGAAGCGGAAGGGGCCGGTGCCGATCGGGTTGGTCGCGTTGCCCTCGGCGGAGGCGGGATCGACGATCACCGCGTCGCCCCATGCCATGTCGAACAGGAACGCGCCGTCGGGCCCGTCGAGGGTCACGACAACGGTCGTATCGTCCACCGCCTCGACGCTCACGATATTCGCGAACAGCGCGGCCTGCGCGTTGGTCGTATCCTCGGCCCGCGCCCGGTCGAGCGAGAAGACGACATCCTCGGCGGTCATCGCCTCGCCGTCATGGAAGGTCACGCCGTCACGCAGGGTGAAGGTGTAGGTCGTGCCGTCTTCGGAAATCTCCCACGATTCCGCGAGGCCGGGGACGACCGACCCGTCGGAGGCGAAGCGGGTCAGCCCCTCGAACACGTTGGCGTAGACCACCTCGTCGATCGCGGCGGCGGCACCGCCGGTCGGGTCGAGCATCGGCGGTTCCAGCTGCATGCCGATCGTGATGGTGGATTGTTGCGCGAAGGCCGCCCCGGCGGTCAGCGCCAGAACGGCGGCGGACAGGCGAAGATGCTTGGTCATGATGTCTCTCTCCCTGAGATCGTCTTTTGCCCATTGTTGCGCAGGCTCGCGGGAGAATCCTACCGAAAAGTGCGCCGACGATTCCGGGGATACCGGCGTGAACGTTCGTGCAGCCTTGGGGATAAGTCGAAAAATCAGGCAAGATTGTCGCGCGATCGTCACAAAGACGCTTTGAGCAGGCAAAGTCTGGTCGCCCGTGCCGAGAATCGCTGTATACCCCAGCCATCGAAAACGCGGCGACACGTGAGGGGGTTCGCATGTCCACACCAAGCCCGAAAGAGATCCTGCAAATCGACGGGGACCGGATCGCGGATTTCATCCAGTTCCATGCCAGCCAACGCACGCTGAGCGGACTGGTCAAATGCCTCAACGACGATCTGATGGGCGGCGACGAACGGGCAAGCGACATGGCCGCCCGTGCCCTGTCACACCTCGGCTTCGCCGATACGGTCTGAGGCGCTGCCCGCTAGGACAGGAGTTCCGACAACGTCAGCGCCATGACCTTGGCGCTGTCTTCCATGTCCTGAACGCCGACCCATTCGTCTGGCTGATGGGCAAGGTCGAGGATGCCCGGTCCGTAGGCGATGCAGTTCTTCAGCTTGCCGATGCGGTCGATGTGTTTCTGATCGTAGGTGCCCGGCGAGACGACGAAGTCGGCCTGTTTTTCAAGCACCTTCGCAATCGCCGCTTCGACGGTCTTCACCACGGGCGCATCGCGTTCGGTCATCGTGGGTGAAACCGACCACAGCTCCTTCAGCTCGTAGCTGAAATTCGGCCGCGCGGCTTTCACCGTTTCCAGAACCGCCTCGATTTCGGCCCGCACCTCGCCCTCGTTCTCCTCGATCAGGTAGCGGCGGTCGATGGTGATCTTGCAGCGGTCGGGCACGCAGGCCGAGGGGAAGCCGGTGTAGTCGTCTTCCTGCACCGGCTCGCCGCCATGGATTGCGTTGATGTTCATCGTCGATTGCCGCGCGCCTTCCGGGACCACTGGCATATCTGTGTGCTTGGAGGCCAAAAGCGGGAACAACGTTCGCTCCATCTCTTCCAGAACGGCGCCCATGTGGCGCACGGCGCAATCGCCGAGGAACGGCATGGAGCCATGGGCGATGCGGCCGTGGGTCTCGATCTCGGCCCACCAGACGCCGCGATGGCCAAGGCAGATGCGATCCTTGTTGAGCGGTTCGGGGATGATGACATGCTGCACGCGGGACGGGTCGAAATAGCCCTGCTCGGCCAAGTAGGCGACACCGCCGTAGCCGCCCGATTCCTCGTCCGCCGTGGCGCTGATCTCGATGGCACCGTTGAACTGTGGCCGCGTCTCGATGAAGGCTTCTGCCGCGATGATCGAGGCCGCTAAGCCGCCCTTCATGTCGCAGGCGCCGCGTCCGTAGATCCTGCCGTCTTCCAGTTCACCGCCGAAGGGATCCTTGGTCCAGCCGTGGCCCACGGCGACGACGTCGTGGTGGCTGTTGAAATGTACGCAGTCGCCCGCGCCGCCCTCGTAGCGCGCCACGATGTTCCAGCGCGGATACTTGGTGCTGTCGGCAGGCGCGCCTTCGGCCCGAACCAGTTCGACCGCGAATCCCTTCTGGCCGAGTCGTTCGGCGAGGTAGCCGCAGATCTCGCGGTAATTGCGCCCCGGCGGGTTCAGCGTCGGAATGCGGATCAGGTCCTGCGTCAGGGCGATCAGATCGTCGCGTTTCGCGGCGATGGCATCGAGAAGGGCTTGGTCGTTCGCGGTGTCTTGCATGGGCCAGACACTGCG
This sequence comes from Rhodobacterales bacterium HKCCE4037, assembly GCA_015689645.1. Classification (GTDB taxonomy): domain Bacteria; phylum Pseudomonadota; class Alphaproteobacteria; order Rhodobacterales; family Rhodobacteraceae; genus Gymnodinialimonas. Next base: position 193,734 of record WVSM01000004.1, on the reverse strand, counting down.
CCGCCCGCGATCTGGCCGCAAGCCCTGCCATTTGCCGCGAATGCGTCCTATATCTGGGGGATAACGGACGACGGAGGGCTGACATGCTCGGACTGGGACGCATGTTCATCGTATTGATGATCGGGCTGACGCTCGTCTACGTGTGCATGTTCTTCTACCTGCGCTCGGGCGCGCGGATGCGGCTCGAGGAAGATTGGGTGCAGGCCGGACGCCCCGACACGCGCGAGGCCTGGGTCGATGCGCGGATCGACGAGGCCGCGTCGCGGATAAGGGTGTGGCTTGTGATCTGCGTCTATGTCATTCCGATTGCCGGACTTGTCGCCTTCGTGGCGCTGAGCAACTGAAGGAGCGCGTTGATGCGGTGGGCCCGGATTTTCATTCTGTTGTGCGTCTTCGCGGTGCTCGGGGCGTTCCTGCATTACACGCTGCCGCAGCGCGACGTGGTGCGCATCGTCGACACGCAGCTGCAGCTGACCGAGATTTCCGGCTGGACGGCGTGGTTCTACGCGCAATCCGACAGCGGCGGACAGGGGACCTCGCTGCAGCGCGACGTGCGGATCATCAGCGCGGTGCGCCCCGATGGCACGCCCATCGACTACCGCAACGAGGACACCGGGGTCTTCGGCTGGCCGCCCTATTTCAAGATCGACAGCCAGGATCTGCAGACCGAAGCGCAGGATCTGCGTTCGACCCGGGATGAGCCGATCTGGGTTGCCGTCACCCACTACGGTTGGCGCAGCAACCTGCTGTCGTCCTACCCGAACGCGTTATCGATCCGGCGCGTGGACGGCCCCGACGTGACGCTGATCCCGTGGATGCCCTTCCTGATCCTGTTGGTCCTTGCGCTGATCCTGTTCATGATCTGGCGCATGTGGGAACGGTTCGAGGATCGCGTGATCCTGCCCCTTGCGGACCGCGCGTCGGTCCGGTGGGCGAAGCTGAAGGACCGTGTTTCGGGCCGCAACTGACGGATTTTTCCGGCAAGAGGAACGGGCGGCCTACTCGCCGTAAGGCACCCAGATCGTCTTGGTCTCCGTCGCATGGGCGAGGGCGGTCTTCGGGTCGAGCGTGGCCCAGTTCGGGTTGCCGCCGTGGTTCACCCATGTGCGCTTGAGGTTCCCGGCGCTGGCCTGTTCCAGCGCAGCTTTGTCCGCGTGGGGCGAGAAGGACCAGAGCGCGTCGAGATTGCCGTGGCTGGCCAGTGTCGGCGCAAGGTCCTTGTGCAACCCGGTGACGATGTTGACGACACCGGCGGGCACATCGGAGGTCTCGAGCACCTGATAGAGGTCCGTCGCGGCCAGCGGTGCGGCCTCGCTCGGCGCCAGAACCACGCGGTTGCCCATCGACAGCGCCGCCGCGAGGAGCGTCACGGACCCGAGGAGCGGCGCGTCATCTGGGGCGAGCACGCCGATGGTGCCGATTGGTTCGCGCATGGCCAGCGCAATCCCCCGTATCGGGACGCCTTTGGCCGCACCATCGTATTTGTCGGCGAAGGCCGCGTAGGTGAAGAGGGTGCGGATCGTCGCCTCCACCTCGGCGCTGGCCTTGCTGGCTGAGGTGTTGGTCAACGCACGGATGCGGTCGCCGAATTCGGTCGCACGGGCCGAGAGGTTCTCGGCCATGTAATAGAGGATCTGCGCCCGCAAATGTCCGGAGGTCTTGGACCAACCCTTCGCGCCGGCAGCGGCCTCCACCGCGTTGCGGATATCCTTGCGGTTGCCGAGGCCAGTGTGGCCCAGAAGCGTTCCGGACTTGTCGTAATGCGCCCGGCTGTAGCCGCCATCGGGCCGCGCCTGCTTGCCTCCGATATACATCTTGGCGGTGCGGTCGAGGCCGTCGGTTTTCGGTGTGTCCGGCGCGGCGGGCACGGAAAGCGGCTTGGCCTCCGTCAGCTTCGCACTCGGCTGGAGGTAGGCGCTCAGCCCTTCCCATCCGCCTTCCCGGCCATAGCCGCTTTCGCGCACGCCGCCAAAGGGGGCAGCCGCATCGAAAAGGTTCGTGGCATTCACCCAGACGACGCCTGCCGCCAATTTGGGCGCGATATCGAGGGCGAGGTTCAGGTTCTCGGTCCAGAGGGTCGCAGCCAGCCCGTAGCGGGTGTTGTTGGCGATCTCGACCGCCTCGCCGGGCGTGCGGAAGGTGGTGGAGACGAGGACCGGCCCGAAGATCTCTTCCTGCATCAGCGGCGCGGCGGAGGACAGCCCGGTGATCAGCGTCGGCGGATAGAAGCATCCGCCCTCGGGCAGGGTGCCGGGGGCCTGGTAGACCTCCCCCTCCGTCTCGCTGACCATCTTGGTGATCGCCGCGTGCTGGACCGGGTCCACGATCGCGCCCACGTCGATGCATTTGTCCATCGGATCGCCGATGCGCAAATTCGCCATGCGGGCCTTGAGCCGTTCGTGGAAATCCTCGGCAATCCCTTCCTGCACCAGAAGGCGCGACCCGGCGCAGCAGACCTGCCCCTGGTTGAACCAGATCGCGTCGACCAGCCCTTCGATCGCGCTGTCGATATCGGCGTCTTCGAAGACGATGTAGGGGGACTTGCCGCCCAACTCCAAGGTCAGGGACTTGCCCGACCCGGCGGTCTGTTCGCGAATTCGGCGGCCCACGGCGGTGGAGCCGGTGAAGGCGATCTTGTCGACGTCGGCGTCAACCAAAGCCGCGCCGGTTTCGCCATCGCCGGTGATGATGTTCAAGACCCCCGGCGGCACCCCGGCCTCCTGGCAGATCTCGGCAAAGACCATGGCCGAAAGCGAGGTATATTCGGCGGGTTTCAGGACCACCGTATTCCCGGCGGCCAGCGCGGGCGCGATCTTCCACGCCAGCATCAGCAGCGGGAAGTTCCACGGGATGATCTGGCCGCAGACGCCCATCGGGGCAAAGCCGGGCATTTCGCTGTCGACCAGTTGGGCGAGGCCCGCGTGATAGTAGAAATGCCGGATCGCCAGCGGCACGTCGATGTCGCGGCTTTCGCGGATCGGTTTGCCGTTGTCGAGGCTCTCCATCGTGGCCAGCAGGCGCGAGTGCTTCTGCATCAGCCGCGCGATGGCATAGAGGATGCGGGCGCGCTGGTGCGAATCCTTCGCCCATTTCGGCTGCGCCTTGCGGGCGGCGGCGACGGCCTTGGCGACCTCCTCCGGTGTGCCCTTGGTCACACCGGCGAGCTTCTCGCCCGTGGCCGGATTGTTCGACGGGAAATCGTCGCGCACGGGGCCCCATGCGCCGTTGATGAAATGGCCCGCGATGCCGCCACGCTCGGCCAGCCACGCCAGCGCTTCGGCAGAAGATTCGGGGGCCGGGCCGTAGTCCATCGTTTCGAAGATCTCTTGGGTGTTCATCTCAAAGCCCCCTGAAAAGCAGCAAAAGGACCACGGCGCCGAGGATCACGGCGGCTGTCCATTTGCGGATGCGCGCGCGCTGCGCAATCGCGGCGTGGTCCTGAAGATCGTCCGGATAGTCTTGCGCGGGCTGCGCAAAGCGGTAGGCGCTGTTGAACCGCGTCAATTGCTCGGGCGACAGCCGTTCGGCCGAGGCCTTTTCCTTCGCGTTCTCGGTGTAGGCCATCCAGATCACGTACACGACGAGGCAAGCAAGGATGATGGCGTTGAAGCTCAGGTACATCGTGCGTCATGCCATCGGGTGCCGCCAGCCGGCGGAATAGGCACCGGTCACGTGGTGCTCCAACTGCCGCTCGATATCGCCCAGAAGCGAGGATGCGCCGAAGCGGAACAGGTCGGGCTGCAGCCAGCGGTTGCCGAGTTCTTCTTTCATCAGGCTCAGGTAGACCAGCGCGTCCTTGGCCTTGGAAATTCCGCCCGCAGGCTTGTAGCCGACCTTGTAGCCAGTGCGCGCCTCGAAGGCGCGGATCGCGCGGATCATGGTCAGGCTCACGGGCAGCGTTGCGTTGACGCTTTCCTTGCCGGTGGAGGTCTTGATGAAATCCGCCCCCGCCATCATGCAGACGAGCGAGGCCTTGGCGACGTTGCGGAGCGTGCCGAGTTCACCCGTGGCGAGGATCGCTTTCACATGGGCTTCGCCGCAGGCTTCGCGGAACGTCTTCATCTCGTCGTAGAGCGCCTGCCAGTTTCCGGTCAGGACATGACGGCGAGAGATGACGATGTCGATCTCGTCTGCGCCGGCGGCGACCGACATCTCGATCTCTTTCACGCGCAGCTCGAACGGCGACAGACCCGCCGGGAAACCGGTGGAGACGGCGGCGACAGGAATGTTGGTGCCCTCCAGCGCCTCGACCGCCACCTCGATCATGTCGTGGTAGACGCAGACCGCGCCCGTGGTCAGGGGCGGCAGGCCAAGAGCGTCCAGCAGGTCGGCGCGGACCGGCTGACGTGCCTTGGCGCAGAGGCGGCGCACGCGGCCTTCGGTGTCATCCCCGGCGAGCGTCGTCAGGTCGATCAGCGTGATCGCCTTTGCGAGCCACGCCGCCTGGTAGCTTTTCTTGACGGACCGGCGGCCCGGCAGCGTCGCCGCGCGCCGTTCGATGGCCGAGGTGTTGGCCTGCACCGAGGCGACCCAGTCGAGGTCCAGTTCCATCCCCGTGTTCCGGGGCAGGTGGACTTGCGGAAGCTGGTCCGTCGCGGTCGTGGTGGTTGCGTGGTGGAGCGTGTCGGTCATGGAAAGGCCCTGATGCGTTGCGCGAAGCGTCTCATGGGTGGCGCGCGAAGGCAAGCTTGACCAAACGGTCAAATTTCGTGACGCGGCGGCGCGGCGGCCCTGCAGCCGCTGCGCTTGACCGGTGTGGAATTGCCAAGGGCGCGCCGCCGAGCTAGGACCGCCTCAACAGGGGGTGCTGCCATGCCATTCGATCGTTCCGTCAAGATCGCGCCGTCGATCCTCGCCGCCGATTTCGCCAATTTTGGAGCCGAGGTTCAGGCGGTGGAGGCGCAGGGCGCCGACTGGATCCATGTCGACGTGATGGACGGCCATTTCGTGCCGAACCTCACCTTCGGGCCGCCGATGGTGAAGGCCCTCCGCAAGCACGTCACCACCGTGATGGACGTGCACCTGATGATTGCGCCGGTCGATCCCTATATCGACGCCTTCGCCGATGCAGGCGCCGACGTGCTGACGGCCCATGTCGAGGCCGGGCCGCATATTCACAGGACGCTGCAGGCCATTCGCGGCGCGGGAATGAAGGCGGGCGTTGCGCTGAACCCGGGCACACCGGCAAGCGCAGTGGCCCATGTGCTGGACCTTTGTGACCTTGTCTGCGTGATGACGGTGAACCCCGGTTTCGGCGGGCAGAGCTTCATCGACATGACCGGCAAGATCACGGAGCTGCGCGAGATGATCGGCGATCGCGAGGTGCATATCGAGATCGACGGTGGGGTCGATGTGGGCACGGCGGAATCGGTCGTGCAGGCGGGCGCGGACGTTCTGGTCGCGGGCTCGGCGGTGTTCCGGGGCGGATCGGTCGCGAACCCCGCGCCTTATGGCGAGAACATCCGGGCGATCCGCGCGGCGGCCGGGGCATGAGCCGCGACGCCCACACCACCCATGACGCGCTGGAGGACCCGCGCAACGCCGATATCGGCATCTTCGTGAACGGCGAGATCGTGCATCGGGATGACGCAAAGGTCTCGGTCTACGACAGCGGGTTCATGCTGGGGGACGGGATGTGGGAAGGCCTGAGGCTCTACGACGGCGTCTGGGCCTTCTTCGACGAGCACATGGATCGTTTCTTCGCCTCCTGCAAGGCGGTCAGCCTCGACGTGGGGATGGATCGGCAGGGCGTGTTCGATGCGCTGGAGCAGACGCGCAGGGCGAACGGGATGGAGACGGACGTGCATTGCCGCCTGATGCTGACGCGGGGCGTGAAGGTGCGGCCGTTCCAGCATCCGTCGCTGAGCCGCTCGGGGCCGACCTTTGTCATCATCATGGAGCATTCCAAGCCCGTCGACCGCCTTCAGGGCGCGGGCATCCGGCTCGCCACGGTGCCGCAGGTGCGGGGGCTGCCGATGAGCCAGGATGCGAAATACAACTCGCATTCCAAGCTGAACTGCGTGATCGCCTGCCTTCAGGCGGAGGAAGCAGGCGCGGACGAGGCGCTGATGCTCGATCCGCATGGTTTCGTGAACACGACCAATGCCTGCAACTTCTTCATCGTGAAGAAAGGCGAGGTTTGGACCTCGACGGGCGATTACTGCATGAACGGGGTCACGCGGGCGAAGGTGATCGAGCTGTGCCGGAAGGACGGGATTCCGGTTTTCGAGCGGAACTTCTCCCTGGTCGATGTTCATGGCGCGGAGGAGGCGTTCCTGACCGGCACCTTCGGGGCGCAGACGCCGGTGGCCTCGCTGGATGGCAAACCTGTCGGCAATGGCGAGCGGCCGGTCACGGCGCGGATCAGGGACCTCTACAAGCAGGCGGTGGCCGACCATGTGGCGGCGATAAAGGCGCATTCCTAGGAGTGGTGTGCAAGCTTGCACAAGGCGGTCAACCATCTAGAAATAAACAACAATCCATTTCTCTTTAACCATTTCTTAACCTCTTGGCGCGTCACTTCCCGCTGCTGCGCTGGCGGGCCTCGAAAGCTTCCCAGACGTGCATCCGACCCTTCTGGCGCGCGTCGGCCAGCCACATCTTGCGGCGGGCGTCGGGCACCTCGAACCTTGTGTAGATGCCGCCGGAGAACTTCGGCCAGTCGATGGCGAGGCCGGCCTTCACCATTTCGGCGGACAAATCACGCCCATCGGCGAGGGTGCATTTTGCGACGGTGCGCCCGTGGTCGTCGGTTTCGAGAATTTCGGCGCGGATCTCGTGCCCCTTGCAGAGCTTCACCAGTGCCCATTTCGCATTCTTGCCGTGGGGATGATTCATCTCGGGCGCGTCGATGCCGAAGAGGCGTATCTGGGTCTTGCGGATCGTGATGGTGTCTCCGTCGACAACGTAGGCGCGCCCACGCAGGATTGTGGGCTGTGGGGCGGGCTGCGCGGTTGTGGCGGAGAACGGTTCCGGCTGGGACGGCGAGGATCGATGGATTGGCCGAGGGTGGGATGGAAGGTTTTTGGTTTTGGGTGGTGGCGGCTGCGACTTGCGGCGTGGCCAGTCGTCCGTTGGCGGCGGCTCGGCATCGACGCCTTTCGAAAAGACCCGAACTGCAATGACGATGATGGTGCCGAGCATCGCGCCGAAGACGATGATTTCCAACGAATCCAGCCTCTTCGCAAAGTGAGTCGAAAGGCAGCGTAGGGGCGCATAGCCAAGGGTGGCAAGTTTTGTCGTAGAACGACCGGCAAGTCGGAGCGGCAGAAATGACGTCACGGCCGTCGGCCGGGACGCCTGCCGAGCATGGCCAACGCCTCACCAATAGTCCGGATCGCCAAGCGGGGGGACGCATTCGGACGGGCCTTGGAGGGGGGCGAATCCGGTGTCTGCCAAGGCCTGCCCGAGCCAGCCATGGGGGTGTTGAAGGGGGAGCGGGGGTTGGGCGTCTTCCGTGGTGATCTGGGTGAAACCCACCTTCGAGTAGAACGCGATGTCGCCGTAGGTCAGGACGATATCGACCCCGGATTCCCGCAGCGCCGCAAGGCCATGGGTGATCAGGCGTTGACCGACCCCCTTGCCTTGCTGGTCGGGCGCAACCGCGACCGGGGACAGGATGAACACCGTTCGTGTGTCCTCCGGATAGCGCATGCGCGTGAAGAGGATGCTGGCCCGAACCTCGGCCCCTTCCATGGCCGAAAAGACGTGCATGTCCTGCGCGGATACGGTGCCAAGCATCTCGGCCACCAGCGCCGCGATCTGCTGGCCCGCCTCCGGCCCTTCGGAGACGGTGAAACTGTCCCGGAACATCGCGGCGATGTCCCGGGCCTTGTCCTGATATTCGGTCGTGACGTCCATGATCCAATTCCTCCTTCGGGTCATCGTTGATTGAGTTGCGCACGTACCGCTTCGATTCCGCGTTTCGACACGCGGTAGGGCGCGCCGCCGCTGGAACGGATGAAGCGCCGTTTCCTGAGGCGCAGGAATACCGCGAGGGTGCAGTCGGCCAGGACGTGGCCGTCGCGGGTGTAGCAGGTGATGGCGTGGATCTTGCCGTTGCCCGCGCGTTCGTGGTGGATGGCGCCACCAAGCGCGAGTTCGTGCAAAACACGCTGTTCGTGTTTTGAGATATTCAATTGGATTTCTCGATTTCATGAGAGCACAGCAGACGGCCGCTCAGCCTGTCGCGTGAGCGGTCGTGGTGTCAGGTGTTCCCATGGCCGGAGCCGGGGAACGGGCTTATGCCCGGGCCTCTTGCATGAAATCTCCATCAGGCGGGGATCGCCGCCGTGCGGTTAGCTTATGGTCGATCCTGTCGCCGATCAAGAAGCGGTAAGCTTCGAGACAGGTCGGGGTGGCGCCTTGCGGCAACAGGTCTTGCGGCGATCTGTATGCGGGGCTGATCCTGGGGCTGTAACGAAAGAGGCGAGGATCGCCGGAGCAACCCTCGCCTCGATACTTCATCGCGGTTCCTCGGAGCTTGCCCCGGCACGTCGCGATGTGAAATCACAATGTTCGTTACAGAACCACAACGTGTGGTCACGCGGCACTCGTACGCGCGTCAGATGCTGGAGACATCCGACACACGGACTGTATGCCCGAAGTGCCCCCCTCCCGCCTAGTTGACCAAAAGGTCATGTCCCTCAGAGTACCCGGGAAACAATCGCGGCGTTGCGAAAAGCATTGTTCGGTCCATGGCGTGTTTCGCCGGAATCTTTCCGCAGTTGCCATGGTTTGCCCGCATTGCGAGTCGTGCAGACCCCCTGTCGGCGGGCCCGCTGATTCCCTTGTGGGAGAATCGGAAAGCCCCCGCCGGGGCGGGGGCTTGTCGGATGTCGGGCTGTCCCGTGCGATCAGGAGGCGGTGGGGCCGGCTTCCAGCACATCCTCCAGCGTCCGCAGGCCCGTGCGCGGGGCCTGAACGAGGACCGACATGTTGCCGGGCTTATGTTCGTTGCGCAGCATTTTCATGTGTGCATCCGGGAGTTCCGCCCAGGGGAAGACCTCGGACATGCAAGGATCGAGGCGTTGTTCGCACATCAGCTTGTTGGCGGCGGAGGCCTGCTTGAGATGAGCGAAGTGGGAGCCCTGCAGGCGCTTCTGGTGCATCCACATGTAGCGGACGTCGAAGGTGCAGTTGAAGCCGGAGGTGCCGGCGCAGATCACCACCATGCCGCCCTTCTTGCAGACCAGCGTGGAGACCGGGAAGGTCGCCTCGCCGGGGTGTTCGAAGACCATGTCGACGTTCACGCCCTTGCCGGTGATGTCCCAGATCGCCTTGCCGAACTTGCGGGCTTCCTTGAACCATTCGGCATATTCTGGGGTGTTGACCGTGGGAAGCTGGCCCCAGCAGTTGAAATCCTTACGGTTGATGACGCCTTTCGCGCCGAGGGACAGCACGAAGTCGCGTTTGCTTTCGTCCGAGATCACCGCGATGGCATTGGCGCCGGCGGTATTGGCCAGCTGAATCGCATAGGAGCCGAGGCCGCCGGACGCGCCCCAGACCAGCACGTTCTGGCCGGGCTTGAGGTCATGGGGTTCGTGGCCGAAGAGCATCCGGTACGCGGTGGCGAGCGTCAGGGTGTAGCAGGCGGCCTCTTCCCAGGTCAGGTGCTTGGGCCGTTCCATCAGCTGCTGCGCCTGCACGTTGGTGAATTGCGCGAAGGAGCCATCGGGCGTCTCGTAGCCCCAGATGCGCTGGGAGGTGGAGAACATCGGGTCGCCGCCGTTGCATTCCTCGTCGTCGCCGTCGTCCTGGTTGCAGTGGATCACGACCTCGTCGCCGACTTTCCAGCGCTTCACCTTGTCGCCCACGGCCCAGACGATGCCCGACGCGTCGGAACCCGCGATGTGGTAGGGCGCGCCGTGGCCGTCGAAGGGCGAGATCGGCTTGCCGAGACCGGCCCACACGCCGTTGTAGTTCACGCCGGCGGCCATCACGAGGACCAGCACCTCGTGGCTGTCGAGCACGGGCGTATCCACGATTTCGACCTGGAAGGCCTTGTCGGGCTCACCATGACGTTCGCGCCGGATGGTCCAGGCGTACATCTTGGGCGGCACGTAGCCCATCGGGGGCATTTCGCCCATCTCGTAGAGGTCCTTCATCGGCGCATCGTAGGGGGCGTCTTTCGGGGCATCGAGGGCCATGGCTGTCTCCGTCATGTTGGTCTCCGTCGGGCATGCCGCGCTGCGGAATCAATTGCTGCTACTGCGAGAGATATGGGTGGGCGCGCAAGAAAGCAACACGAAAGTCACCGTTTTGGTAATTTTATGTCGCTCAGGTCGCGGAACTGCCGGATCGCAGACTGAAAAACGCTTCCAGCGCCGCGGCGGCGCGACGGTAGGCGGGCGTGCGTGTGGACACGAACCGCGCGAGAACAAGGAGTTGGCCGTTCGACAGGTCGAGGCACAGACCGGTGTTGCGGTCCATCACCGCCAGCGCGACGCGCCACAGGCTGTGCCGTTGCTGGATTTTCCGGATGCCGATGACCATGCCAAGCGGGACGGTGCCGGTGTTGGGGCGAAAGCCGAAAGGCCCGGTCTTGGTCACGGTCAACCGGTCCCCGGTCACAGTCAGGGTCACGACGTTGCGACGCATCAGGAGGCCGAGGCCGATTGCAGGCAACAGGAAGGGCAGGGCCACCCACGCCAACGGACCGTCTCCGAGCATGTAAGACGCATAGAGGGCCAGGCCCGCGAGCGTGCCGAGGGTCGCGACGATGTATTTCTCGTTCATCCGGTCGCCCCTTATGATGAGGGTCCGGTCGGGTTGGGGCGGGGCGGTCATTTTGTGGCGCCTGCAAGCCAGCGTTCCAGCCGTTTCGCCACGTCGAAGGGCAGCGTGGGCGCGTCGCGGATCAGGCCCCGTGCGCGGACGAGGGCCAAGACAAACCCGATCACGAGTAGCAAGGCGGTGAGAACTGTGCGCTCGCTGGTAAGCATGGCGTAGATGAGCCCGGTGCGGAAAAGCAGGAAGGCGAGCAACACGATGTCCGCGAGGACCGGCCGACGGCAGGTGATCGTGAAACGGCTCGGCGTGTTTTCGGTGATCTTCATAAGGCACTTATGGCTTGACCGGGCGACGATGACCGGAGTTGCCGCAAGCGGTAAAGATCAATTTTGTCCGACGTCCGATGCCGGGCCGGTCTGCCGCGTGTCACGGGGTGCGGCCGTGATAGGTGGCGATCCAGCCCTGCATGGCAACGAGCGGCAGTTCGACCTTCGGCCCCGGCTCGATGTAGCGCCGGAACGGATGAGGCTCTCCGCCGGTGTCGAGAAAGCGCAGGGCAAAGAGCGTTTTTGGACCTTGCCTGCGGCTTTCGATGATGATGTCCGACACATCGGAAAGCGGGGCGCGGAATGTCGTGTCGCGCCAGAATTGGCGTGTGGTGACCACGAGTTCGGCGCTGGCCGCGTCGAAGGTGATGCGGGAATGCCGCTCGATCCCGAGAAGGAAGATGGCCGATATGGCGCCGGCTACGGCGAAGCCGATGGACCATCCGAGGGGTGTCTGGCCCCCTGCGATGCCTGCCGCACAAAGCGCGATCCCGAAGGCGAGAAATCCGAGGGCGAGATAAAGGAAGCTCTGTTGGCGGAACGTGACGACAAGCCGGGACGGGGTGTCTTCAACGACAGTCACTCCGCCGCGTCCTCCAGCCGGGCACCGTCGAGCAGGTGCGCGACGGAGGCGGCGTAATAGTCGATGACGGGTTGGCCGCGCTCGGTGATGAGGATCGCCTCGTCATCGGAGTCGCGGTCGATGAAGCCGCGTTCCTCCAGCGCGCGCAGGCCGGCCTCGATGGTGTATTGCAGGTCGTCGCGGGCGAGGTGGATGCCGGTGCCGTGCATCTCGGCACGCGCGATGCGGGCGTCGATGGCGGCGTCGAGCGCCTCGGCGGTGACGTGGCCGTCGCGGAGCGCGTGGGCGACGAGCGGGACCGGCACGATGGGCACCACGGCGGCGATGCGCGACATCAGGTCTTCGCCAAGGGCCTGGGGTGGGTCGACAAGGTCCTGCGTCATGAACTCGGTGAGGCTCAGCGGCGTGCCGAAGCTCACGGCGGCATATCCGTAGCGGTGGAACTTGCGCGTGATCCGGTGCCAGATCTGGCGGCGCAGGTAGCGGAAGATCGGCAGGAGCGAGAAGCGGAAGCCTGCTGTGCCGCCGGATTGTGCGGCGATCAGGTTCCGGTCCTCCATCACGCGGTCGTAATTCAGCGCCACCGGCACGAAGACCACGTCTCGGCTTTTGCCCGGGGTGAAGCCGTCGAGGATGTAGGAGATCAGGCCGAGCTTGGGTTTGCCCAGGCCCCCGGTGCGCGACAGGCCGCCTTCGGGGAAGATCGCCTGGGTGACGCCGTTCTCGGTCGCCATCTGCACGTAGCGCGCGAGCACCTTGCGGTAGAGCGGGTTGTTGTGGCGGCGGCGGATGAAGTAGCCGCCCATCGCCCGCACGAGAGAGCGGAGCGGCCAGACGCGCGCCCATTCGCCCACGGCATAGGCCAGCGCGGAGCGTTCGGCGACCAGCCACGTCACCAGCACGTAGTCCATGTTGGAGCGGTGGTTCATCACGAAGATGACGGTGCTCTCGGACGGGATCGCCTCCAGCGCCTCGTCATTGGGGTTGGTCAGGCGCACGCGGTAGAGCGATTGGCTGAGCCAGCGGGCGACGCGTATGCCGAAGGCGAAATAGGTGAAGGCGGAAAAGCCCGGCACGATTTCACGCGCGTAGCGTTCGGCCTGTTCGGCGGCGACGTCTTCGCGGACCTTGTTGTCATGGGCGTAGTCGGCGATCGCCTGCGCGACCTCGGGGTCGTAGACGAGGCGGCGGACGGTATCCATGCGGCGGGCCAGCTTGAACGGCTGGATCGGACGTTTGAGCCGCGTGTTCAGGCGGGCCACAGCGGCCTCGAGTCGGCGGCGGAGGAACCAGCGGACCGAGGGAAACAGGAAGTGGGACGCGAAGGTGACCGCCGCAAAGAGCAGGATCAGCACGAAAAGCCAAAGCGGCATTGTGATCGGCGCGTTCATGGACGGAAGGTGTCAGGATTTTCGAGACGGCGCAATCGGGACGGGGAGACGCTTGCGCGGCGGGGCCGCACGTCGCCCCTCCCGCCGTCCCGTGTTTGCGCGATGTTTCTGCGTTGCGGCTTTGCGGGCGCAGCGAATTGACAGGGTCATTTTATTCCGCCTACAAGCGTCATGACGAAACGATATTGCTTGAATTGAGTCGGAGTGCCGCCATGACTGCCCAGAAGGACCGCCCCTGGTTGATCCGCACTTACGCCGGGCACTCGACCGCCAAGGCGTCGAACGCGCTCTACCGTGGCAACCTCGCCAAGGGGCAGACCGGCCTTTCGGTGGCGTTCGATCTGCCGACCCAGACCGGTTATGACAGCGACCATGTTCTGGCGCGGGGCGAGGTCGGCAAGGTGGGCGTGCCGATCAGCCACCTGGGCGACATGCGGACCTTGTTCGACGAGATTCCGCTGGAGCAGATGAACACCTCGATGACGATCAACGCGACGGCGCCGTGGCTTCTGGCGCTTTATATCGCGGTGGCGGAAGAGCAGGGGGCGGATGTCGGCAAGCTGCAAGGCACGGTGCAGAACGACCTGATGAAGGAATACCTGTCGCGGGGCACCTATATCTGCCCGCCGAAGCCGAGCCTCGCGATGATCGCGGACGTCGCGGAGTATTGTTACAAGGAAGTTCCGAAATGGAACCCGATGAACGTCTGCTCCTACCATCTGCAGGAAGCGGGCGCGACGCCGGAGCAGGAATTGGCCTTTGCGCTGGCCACCGCAATCTCGGTTCTCGATGAATTGCGCCCGCGCGTGCCGGAAGAGGATTTCCCTGTTCTCGTCGGACGTATCTCGTTCTTCGTGAATGCGGGCATCCGCTTTGTCACCGAGATGTGCAAGATGCGCGCCTTCGTCGATCTGTGGGACGAAATCTGCGAAACGCGCTATGGCGTGACCGATCCGAAAATGCGACGGTTCCGGTATGGGGTGCAGGTCAATTCGCTTGGGCTGACCGAGCAGCAGCCGGAAAACAATGTCTACCGGATCCTGATTGAAATGCTTGCGGTGACGCTGTCGAAGAGGGCCCGCGCCCGCGCGGTGCAATTGCCGGCGTGGAACGAGGCGCTGGGTCTGCCACGCCCGTGGGACCAGCAATGGTCGATGCGGATGCAGCAGATCATGGCATTCGAGACCGATTTGCTGGAATACGACGATCTTTTCGATGGGAGCCCGGTGGTCGATGCGAAAGTCGAGGCGCTGAAAGAGGGCGCGCGGGCAGAATTGGCCAATCTGGAGTCGATGGGCGGCGCGATTGCCGCAATTGATTACATGAAAGGCCGGCTGGTGGAATCCAATGCCGACCGGGTCAATGCAATCGAACGCGGGGAAACCGTGGTCGTGGGCGTGAACAAGTACACGGCCTCCGAGCCGTCGCCCCTGATGGGCGAGGATGGTGGCATCATGGTGGTTGACCCGGCGGTGGAGCAGGACCAGATCGCGCGACTGGAGGACTGGCGCGCGGCGCGGGACGATGACGCCGTGGCGCAGGCGCTGGCCGACCTGCGGCAGGCGGCAAGCGAGGGGCGCAACGTCATGCCGGCCTCCATCGCGGCGGCCAAGGCCGGTGTGACCACGGGCGAATGGGCCGGCGTGATGCGTGCGGTACATGGGGAATACCGGGGGCCGACCGGCGTTTCGCGCGCCGTGTCCAACAAGACCGAGGGCCTGGATGATATTCGTGAGGCGGTTGATGCCGTCTCGGACAAACTGGGGCGCCGCCTGAAATTCCTTGTCGGCAAACCGGGATTGGACGGCCATTCCAATGGCGCTGAGCAGATTGCCTTCCGCGCGCGGGATTGCGGAATGGATATTTCCTACGAAGGTATTCGACTGACGCCGGAGGAAATTGTCCGGAGTGCGAAAGCCGACGGAGCCCATGTCATCGGGTTGTCGATCCTTTCGGGCAGTCACGTTCCGTTGATCCGGGAGGTGATGGAGCGGTTGCGGGACGAGGGCCTGGATATCCCGGTTCTGGTCGGCGGGATTATCCCGGACGAGGATCGCGCGACCTTATTGGGATATGGCGTAGCGCGGGTTTACACACCGAAAGATTTCGAATTGAATCGGATCATGATGGACATTGTCCATTTGGTTGACCCAACGGCAATCGCAGCGGAATAAGGGCTGAGACACTTCCTGCCGAAAAAAGACATGTCTAAAAGTTTGCTTGCCATTGGCATGTCATTCCTGCAATGGCGCATTGCAGGGGGCTGTGAAAGGAACGCCAAATGGCAAAAGCATTGGACAAGATGACACTGGAAGAGCTTGAGGCTCACCAGAAGGAAGTTGCTGCTACAATCAAGGGCTACGAAAAGAAACGCCGCGCCGATTGTCTTGCGGAATTGAAAGCCGTCGCAAAGAAGCACGGTTTCTCGCTGGACGAATTCACCGGCGGAAAGCCGAAAGGCGGCCCGAAATCCAAAGGCGTGGCGAAATACGCCAATCCCGCCGATCCGAGCCAGACTTGGACCGGACGCGGGCGTCAGCCGAACTGGATCAAGGATGCTCTGGCGAAGGGCAAATCGCTCGAAAGCATGGCGATCTGAACCCGGACCTCGGGCAGACCAAAAAGGGCCGTTCCTCGGGGAACGGCCTTTTTCGTTGCGCTGGTCTATGCGCCGCGAGCCGGGCAGGGTATCCCGATAAAAACGGTTCATCAGGGAGATCCATCATGACGGTTCATATCGGCGCACAACCCGGAGATATCGCGGAGACAGTCCTGATGCCGGGCGACCCGCTGCGGGCGAAATGGGCGGCGGAGAAGTTCCTCGACGATCCGGTCTGCGTGAACGAGGTGCGCGGCATGCTGGGGTTCACCGGCACGTGGAAGGGCAACCGGGTGACGATCCATGGCTCGGGCATGGGAATGCCGAGCCTTTCGATCTACGCCAACGAGCTGATCCGGGATTACGGGGCGAAAACGCTGATCCGCATCGGGTCCTGCGGGGCGATGCAAAGCCACGTCAAGCTGCGCGACGTGATCCTGGCCATGACCTCCTCGACCCTGTCGACGCCGTCGAGCGGGATATTCCGCGAATTGAACTACGCGCCCTGCGCCGATTACGGGCTGTTGCAGGCGGCCTACACGGCGGCGGACGGCATGGGGGCGGCGATCCACGTGGGCGGAATCTATTCCTCGGACGTGTTCTACGACGAGCGGCCCGATCTGAACGAGCAGATGGTGCGCCACGGGGTGCTGGCCGTCGAGATGGAAGCGGCGGAGCTGTACACGCTGGCCGCGCGTCACGGGTGCCGCGCCTTGGCGGTGCTGACCGTGTCGGATCACCTGCTGACGGAAGAGGCGCTGCCGTCCGAAGACCGGCAGTCGAGCTTCTCGGACATGGTGGAAATCGCCCTCGAGGCGGCATTCGCATGAAACAGCGAACGCTTGCGGGACGATCGGTCGGGGAGATCGGCCTTGGGTGCATGAGCTTCGGCGGCATGTACGGGCCGACGGATGACGAGGCGAGTTTTGCCTGCATGCAGGCCGCGCTGGATCTGGGCGTCGACCATTGGGACGTGGCGGAGCGCTACGGCAACGGGGCAAGCGAGGCCGTGATGGGCCGCTTCCTGGCGCAGAGCGGGGCGGATGTCTCGATCGCGACGAAGGCCGGGATCTATCCCGACGGGCCGGGCGGGCGCGGGTTCGACAATGCGCCGGACCGGCTGCGCGCGTCGCTGGAGGGTTCGCTGGAGCGGCTTGGCCGGTCGTCGGTGGAGCTGTTCTACATCCACCGGCGCGAGGCCGCGCGGCCCGTGGAAGAGGTGATGGAAACGCTGGTCGGGTTCATCGAGGAAGGCATGATCGGGGCCATCGGCTTTTCCGAGATCGCGCCGTCCACGTTGCGCCGCGCCCATGCGGTGCACCCCGTCGCCGCGGTGCAGTCGGAATATTCGCTATGGTCGCGGCAGCCGGAGTTGGGAATGTTGCAGGCCTGCGCGGAATTGGGCGTGACCTTCGTGGCCTTTTCGCCCGTCGCGCGCGGCGTTCTGTCGGACGGCTTTCCGGGGCGGGAGAGTTTCCGCGACACCGATTTCCGGCGGGCGCAGCCCCGGTTCGTGGACCCGAACTACGGGCCGAACATGGAGCAGATCGCCGGGTTCAAGGCCTGGTGCGCCGAGCGGGGGTGGCCCACGGCCTCGGTCGCGATTGCCTGGGTGTTGTCGCGGGGCGACCACGTTCTGCCGATCCCCGGCACCCGCAGCGCGGCGCACCTCGAAGAACTGGCAAAGGGGTCGGAGATTTCGCTGAGCGTGGACGACCTGGCAGAAATCGAGCGGCTGTTGCCTGCAGGCTTCGCCCATGGCGGGCGCTACAGCGACGCGCAATGGGTGGGCGTCGAGCAATACGGCTGAGGCCCGGACGATAAAGCGCCGGAACCGGCCTCCCTGCCGGTTCCGACGCCATGTGTCCCGCTTCGCGCTGTTGAATGCGCGGCGGCAGGACGGGGTGGCCCGGGGCACGTGCCCGGGCCTGCCTGTTTCAATCAGAGGACGACGACGTCCAGCGGCGGGAAGCCGTTGAAGCCGATGGAGGCATAAGTCGTCGTGTAGGCGCCGCAGTTGCGGATCCAGATGCGGTCGCCGGCTTTCAGGCCGAGCGGCAGGGCGACGGGGCGCTTCTCGTAGAGCACGTCGGCGCTGTCGCAGGACGGGCCTGCGAGGATGCAGGGGCCGAAGGTCTCGTGGTCGCGGTCGGTGGCGAACTGGTAGCGGATCGCCTCGTCCATCGTCTCTGCGAGGCCCGAGAACTTGCCGATATCGAGGTAGACCCAGCGGTGCAGGTCGTCGGGCGATTTGCGCGACACGAGCAGGACCTCGGCCGAGATCATGCCGGCTTCTGCGACGAGGCCACGGCCCGGCTCTGCCATGATGCGCGGCACGTTGCCGAAGCGGGCGTTGACCAGCTCCATCACGCGGGCGGCATAGGCCGTGGGGTGCGGGATGTCGTCGCCGTAGAAGGCCGGGAAGCCGCCGCCGATGTTCAGCAGGTCGAGCGCGAAGCCTTCGTCATGGGCCAGCTGCCACACCTGCGCGATGCCGTCGAGGACAGGCGCCCACATGGCGGGGTCGCGGGTCTGCGAGCCGACATGGAACGACAGGCCGACGGGGCGCAGGCCGAGGGCGCGGGCCTCGTGCATGAGGGTGATCGCGTTGTCGCGGGTGGTGCCGAACTTGCGGGTCAGCGGCCAGTCTGCGCCCGAGGCTTCGACGAGCAGGCGGATGTAGACCTGCGCGCCGGGGGCGTGCTCGGCGATTTTCTCAAGCTCTTCGCTGGCGTCGGCCGCGAAGACATCGACGCCGACCGAGTGGGCGAAGGCGATGTCGGCGGGGCGTTTGACGGTGTTGCCGAAGGAGATGTGCGAGGGCGCGGCACCTGCGTCGAGGCAGATCTGGATCTCGTGGCGCGACGCGGCATCGAAGCCGGAGCCAAGTGCCACGAGGCGCTCGAGGATCTCGGGCTGCGGGTTGGCTTTGACCGCGTAGTGGATATGCGCCTGGCCGAGGCCGGTTTTCAGCGCGGTGTATTGCTGCGCGACACGGTCCACGTCGAGGATCAGCGTCGGACGCTCGAACGTGTTGGCGCGTGCGAAAACTTCGGCGCGGGAAACGGATACGGAAGCGGCGCCCGAAAGGGCGTTGAACGTAGCGGTCATCACGATCTCCAAGTGACGTAACGCCCCATTTAAGGGGACGCGTTGCATTCAAAGGGAGACGTTACCGTCGCTACGTAACTGCGATGGTTATCCCGAGTCAGCGTACTGAACGTGCGCGGACCCGACTTACCACCCGTGACAGAGGCGCGTGCGTTGGCGTCTATATGTGAAGCGCATTTGGGGCAAAGCTTGAGTCGGATCAAGAGGTTTTTTGGGCGGCTTGAATATTTTTTTGGGGGCGCTGCCCCCGTCGCCTGAAGGCGACTCCCCCGGAGGTTTTTCTGGCAAGAAGAAAGGGGGGCGAGGTGCCCTTGATTGGGCCGGGCGCGTTAACCTTGATGGGCGGTTAACGGCCGTGGTTGCGGTCGTAGGGGTTCGGGTTCGGCGGCTGGTGGGTGGCCGTGTGGGCGGTGTCGAAGACCTCGATCTTCAGCGGGTAACACGGGGTCGTGTCTGAGGAATGCTCCGCCCCGCAATCGCCGCCTGGGCAGGCGGAGAGCGCGCCCAGAAGGTCGATCTCGGCCCGGAATTCGAACGTGTCGCCGGGGCGGACGGGCGAGGCTTTCATGAAGTATTGCCCGGTGTCGCGGGTGAAGCCGGTGCACATGAAGACGTTCAGGACATCATGTACAAGAAGTTCGGCGTCATGGAGGGGCAGGCCTGTCTCGTCGGCCAGCGCACGGGTGAGGTTCGAGTGGCAGCAATAGTGATACTGGTCGCCTGAGTTCAGGAGCGCATTGGTGTAGGGGTCGCAACGGGTGCCGATCACGTCGTGGACCGCGCCGCCGTAGCTGTCGATGCCGTACCAATCGAGGCTGTCGTAGGTCACGGTCGCCATGGGCCGCAGGTGGGGCAGGGTCGACCAGAGCGTGTCGCCGGTGGTGACATGGGTGCCATGCAGCGCGCGGGTCTTGCCGGAGTAGAACCGCTCGGTCAGGTCGTGGGCGTTCCAGAGGTTCAGGTCGCCCACCTGAGGGCCGTCGACGGAGGTGATGCGGATTGTCTGGCCGGCGCGGGCACGGAAGGTCGCGGCGTCGCGCGGGGCGGCGAGGGTCGTGGTGACCGGGCCGGTGGGCGTGGCGGGACCGAGGTTCCGCGGCTCGGGCAGGGTTTCGGGCGGGTAGCAGACGACGGGAGCAATGGCGCGGCGGGTGTCGGCGTCGGGGGGCGGTGGCGAGAGCTTGGGGCGGCGGTTGGGCATGGCGGCTTCCGGCGGTGGTGGGTTGCACCCACCCTACGGGGATTGCTGCGGGATGCGAGGGGGGAATGAAAAGGACCCCGAGGCGGGACAGGCCTCGGGGTCAGGGGGGCAGAAGACGGGCCGTTGGCCTGCCGCCTAGGAGCTACGAGGCGTCTCGGGAAGCTCGGGCGGCGCCTGTGGGGCCTCGGGGGCCGGGGTCTTCTGCCGGGGACCTGTGGATGTCTGCGAATGGCCGTGGCGCGGGGTGCCGAAGATGGTCTTCGACGGGTCGCGCGGGGGGGCGTACCAATCCTCGTTTCGCGTCATGTACATGGTGAGCGCGAGGGCGAGGAAGGCGAGGGTGGAGCCTGCCAGCAGAGCGTAATCGGCCGATTGCAGGATCAGGTAGAGGACGGCGTAGGTGATGGCGAGCATCAGCCCGAGGATCAGCGTGCGCAGGCCCAGTTTCAGGGCGATGGCGCCGAAGAGGGTGAGCAGCGCGGTCGTGGCGCCGGCGGAGAGCAGGTAGGCCGCGCCGAAGCCGATCTGTTCGGCGTAGGAGACCATCAGCAGCACGAATGTCGACTGCGCGAGGCCGATCAGGATGTATTGCACCGGGTGGGTGGGGCGCTTGGTGCCGCCTTCGATCAGCAGGACGGTCAGGAAGGTGAGCGCGACGAAGAGGATGCCGTAGCGGGCGGCGCGGTAGGCCTTCTGGTAGAAATCGTTGGGCTGGAAATACTGGACACCGAAGGCGGATTGCGCGCGGGCGGCCATGTCGTGGTCCTGCCGCGAGACTTGCGGCAGGGGACGGGCGAGGTGGGGGATGGTCCAACTTGCGGTGAAGCCGGAGTCGGTGATCTCGCGGGTGTTGGGCAGGAAGGCGCCGGTGAAGCTGGGGTGCGGCCAGTCGGAGCTGAAGGTGACGGTGGACTGGCGGCCCATCGGCGTGGCGCTGAGCGTGTCGGCGCCGTTGAAGCCGAGGGTCAGGGAATAGACCTCGTTCCCGCGCGGGTCGCCGAGGGCGGCGACGATGCCGGCGATGCCATCGTCGCGCGGCTCCAGCGGGACGGTTTGGGTGCCGGTCGTCAATTCGGCGTCACCGCGCAGGGCCCGGTTGTCGGAGACGGTGAGGCGAAGGGAGGCTTCGTCCCAGAGAATCTCCTCGTTGGATTGGATTTGCGCGGGCGCGCTGTCGAGATCGTAGGTCATCTCCATGGCGGCGAGGGCCTGGAAGACCGGCACATCGAAGAGGCCCCGGGAGCGGATCTCGGTCTCCGTTACGATGTCGAGGGTGAACTCCTCCGGCAGGAGGTAGATCGGCTCGGTCCGGCGGATGCGCGGGACCTGCCGGGTCTGCTCGGTCTCTTCGCCGGTGTCGGGATCGGTGACCATGTAGGTCTCGGTGACCTGGAACGTGCCCTGCACGGGAATGATGAGCACCGGGCCGGAGAGAAGCTGCGCGCCGCCCCATTCGCGGCTGACGGAGAAGAGCGTTTCGCGGGCGAGTTCGTCGCGTTCCTCGACCACGAGCGAGACGAAGAAGGTGGGAATGAACATCAGGACGACCAGAAGGCCGACGATCAGGAAACGGGTGCCGAGGGAGCGCATGGAAAGTCCTTTGGTCGAACAGGTTGCGCTGACCCTAGGGGGCTACGGTCCCGAAGATGTGCAGGTGTTGTGCAGGTTTCGGGGTGTTTTGACTGATCGAAAGGAGCGGCTTGCGCCGCGTTCGATTTTATTTGCGTTGGCACGCGGCCGTCGGGCCTGTGGCCCGATTGGATGCTCTGCCTCCAAGCCTCCGGAGTTTTTGGGCAAGATGAAAGGCGCGTTTGAGCGGCGCGTGCCTGACAGACCGTTTGCATTCGAGTGGGGGCCGGTTCTTTGACGTGTGGCCATCCGCGCGGCAAGTCGCGCACTCCCACCGTGTCAATAATTGCGTACCGGTGCCTGTTGCGCGGTGCCATTCGCAGGCTGTCTTCGCGGGTATTGCAGGGTTCGTGGCGACGACCATTGGAATCTTGCGTCGCAGAGAAAGTCGTACGGCGAGAATAATGATGAAGAGAGCGACAGCGCTGAGCACCACAAGCGTCAGACCGTCCAGCGAATTGGCCGTGGTCGCGTCCCGGAACGGGGAATGGAATACGATTGGATTCTGGTTCTCCATCGGTGCCAGATAGAAAGAGAACGTGGCATTCTTGTGGAGTGTTTGGAGTTTCAGAGTATCTCGCCCACCGTCCTCCCGGAAAAGATGCAGCCGCCGAGGAAGGTGCCTTCGAGCGCGTTGTGCCCGTGGTAGCCGCCGCCGCCGAAGCCTGCGGCCTCGCCTGCTGCGTAGAGGCCCGGGAATACGGAGCCGTCGGGGCGGAGGCATTGGCCGGTCCGGTCGGTGTGCAGACCGCCAAGGCTCTTGCGGGTGATGATGTTGAGGCGCACGGCGATCAGGGGGCCGTGGGCAGGGTCCAGGATGCGGTGGGGTTTGGCGACGCGGATCAGCTTGTCGCCGATGTAGGCGCGGGCGGCGCGGATGGCGTTGATCTGCGCGTCCTTGGAGACCTTGTTGGTGATCTGGGCGTCGCGCGCCTCGATCTGCGCGCGGACGCGGGCCGGGTCGAGGGGCGTGTCGGGGGTCAGCGCGTTCATGCCGGCGATGAGGGTGTCGAGATCGTCGGCGACGATGAAATCCTCGCCACGGGTCTTGAACGCCTCTACGGCGGCGGTGGCACCTTTCCCGAGCCGTTCGCGCAGGACGGCGCGCCATTTTCCGGAGGTCAGGTCGGGGTTCTGCTCGGACCCGGAGAGGGCGAATTCCTTCTCGATGATGCTCTGGGTGAGGATGAACCAGCTGTGGTCGTGCCCGGTGGAGAGGATGCGCTTGAGCGTGCCGGTGGTGTCGTGGCCGGGGAAACAGGGGGCGTCAATGCGGGTGCCGTTGGCGTCGAACCACATCGAGGACGGTCCGGGCAGGATGCGGATACCGTGGTTGGGCCAGATCGGGTCCCAGTTCCGGAGGCCCTCGGTGTAGTGCCACATGCGGTCTTCATTGATGGCGGCGGCGCCCTGGGTCTTGGCCTGCGTCGTCATCTGACCGTCGACGTAGTCGGGCACGCCGGAAATCATGTGCGCCGGGGGCGGCCCGAGCCGGCCCTTGGGCCAGTGCTGGCGGACGAGGTCGTGGTTGCCGCCGATGCCGCCGGTGGTGATGGCGACGGTTTCGGCCTTGAGCGCGAAGGTGCCGGTGACCTCGCGATTGGTGGCGCGGCCGCGTTCGGCGGGATCGTCGGCGAGGATATCGCCTTCGACGCCGGTGACGGTGCCGTTGGTGACGGTCAGCGCGGTGACGCGGTGGCGGAAGTAAAGCGTGATGTTCGGATGCGCCGTCACTCGCTCCGCATAGGGCTTCACCACGCCGGTGCCGGTGCCCCATGTGATGTGGAAGCGCGGGATGGAATTGCCGTGGCCGCCCGCGTGGGCGCCGCCGCGTTCGGCCCACCCGACGACCGGGAACCAGCGCATGCCGAGATCGTGCAGGTAGCCCCGCATCGGACCGGCGGCGAAGTCGAGATAGGCCTCGGCCCAGGCCTTCGGCATCGCGTCCTCGGGGCGGTCGAATTGCGCGGAGCCGAACCAGTCGGACGCGGCCAGCGCGCGGCTGTCCTTCAAGCCAAGGCGGCGCTGTTCGGGTGTGTCGATCATGAAGAGACCGCCCAGGCTCCACCATGCCTGACCGCCGAGAGATTGCGGGCCTTCCATGTCGAGAAGCGCAACCTTGCGGCCCCGCTCGGCGGCGTGGAAGGCGGCGACGAGGCCGGAAATGCCTGCGCCGATGATGATCGTGTCGTAAGCCATGACAGGCAGGCTAGGGGCTTTGCGCACGCCTGTCGAATGGCGCGTTGCGTCAGCCCAGTGCGAGGTGGCCCGCCAGCCCCAGCGCGAAGCCGAAGACCGCGCCAAGCGCCGGGCGGGAGGAGCCTTCGATCCGGGCGTCGGGAGCGATGTCTTCGAAGATCAGGTAGAGGATGCCGCCGCCCGCGAAGGCGAGGATGGAGCCGAGGGTGAGCGGGGCTTGCGAGAGGAAATCGCGCCCAAGCCATGCACACAGCGGGCCGAGGGGCACGGTCAGGGCGAAGAGCAGCCAGAGGCGGCTTCGCGGGATGGTATGGGCCTCGTCCATCTCGCGCCATGCGCTGAAGCCTTCGGGGACGTTCTGCAGGAAGATCAGGCCGGCGGTCAGGAGAGCGGCGGCCGGGTCGATCAGCAGGACCGCGCCAAGCGCGATGGCCTCGGGCAGGTAATCGAGCAGCATGGCGAGGAACATCGACCCGGCCCCGCCGCGCCGCGCGAGGGCCGCGTCGATCAGGCGGAAAGCGATGCCCCCGGAGATGAACATCAGGACGCAGAGCGGGGCGGGCAGGCGGTCGGAGGCCTCCGGAACCAGGACGAAGCAGATCGCGGAGGCGAGCGCGCCGCCGCCGAAGGCGATGACGGCGTGGCGGTATTCCTCGGTGCTCCAGCCGGGCAGGAGCGATGGCACGCGGGAGAGCGCCGCGCCGATGGGGACGGAGAGGCCGGCCAGGGTCGCCAGAAGGAGGCCGCCGGGCAGGGTCGATAGAAAGTCGAACATGGCCGGAGCCTAGGGCGGTGGCCTGCGGAGGGCCAGAGCCTCGCGTCAGAGAGCGGCCAGTTCCACGGAAAGCACCGTGGGCAGGTGGCGGGCGACCTCGTCCCAGCTGGTGCCGCCATCACGGCTGAGGAAGACCGATCCGGTGTTGGTACCGAAAGCAACGTGGCCGGGGGTCGAAGCCATGGCCTGCCGCAGGACGGTGAACCACGCCCTATCCGGCAGACCTTTACGCTGAGCGCTCCATGTCTCGCCTCCGTCCTTGGAGCACCAGACCGCGGGCTTTGCATCGGGCGGGAAGCGGCCCGCCATGTCGCCGTTCAGCGGGAAGGTCCAGAGGGTCTGCGCATCCTCGGGGTCGAGCGCGATGGGGAAGCCGAAGGTCGAGGGAAGCCCCTCGGTGATGTCGTCCCAGTGCCGTCCGCCATCATTGGACCGCCAGACGCCGTGATGGTTCTGCTGGTAGAGCAGGTCGCCCGGGCCGCGTGCGATGTTGTGCACGCAATGGCCGGTTTCGCCGTTCGACGGGCCGGCGGGGTGGCTGTGGCCTTCGCAGGCCTCGGCGTTCGACAGGCGATTGCGCCGCTCCCAGCTGTTGCCGCCGTCTTCCGAGGCAAAGACGCCCGCCGCCGAGATGCCGAGCCAGAGTTTCGAGGGATCCTCGGGCGCGGTGACGATCGTGTGCAGGCAGAGGCCGGCCGCGCCGGGACTCCACTGGTCGCGGTCGGCGAAATTGGCCAGCGCGTCGTTTTGGACCCACGTCTCGCCGCCGTCGGTCGAGGTCAGCAATTGCGCCGGGTTGGTGCCCGCGTGGACCTGCCCATGGGCCGCATGAAGCGACCAGATCGCGCCGAAACTGTCGCCGAAGGGCGGCGTCTCCGGGGTCCAGCCGATCATCGCGGCGAAGTCCGGATCGTTGGCGGCCCAGTCGTCCATCTTGCCCTTGGTCAGCTTGGAGAAGGCCCAGGTCGCGCCCCTGTCGGAGGAGCGGTAGATACCGGCGCCGGACCATTCGGCACCGCCGCCGGCGTAGATGGTCTTACCATCCGAGACGACGTGGCTGATGCGCCAGCCGTCGCAATGGGGGCCGGACGCCTGCCAGCCGCCGGGGCCGTCGGTGAGGAGGAATGCGCCCTTGGTGGTGCCGACGAGAACGGTTTGGGGTGAGTCTGTCATGGTGCCCTCATGCTTTGCGTGTAGCATACGGCAAAATGATCCTGCGAAGGTGGAAGATATGGATTGGTCGATCGAGGCATTTGCGGAGCGCGCCCACAAGGGTCCGCCGCCGCGTTTGGGGCAACGCTACGAGACCGGGCGCTTCCTGCCCGATCCGGGCAACACGGTGGTCTGCCACCTGGATCGCGCCGCGCCCGGGGCCGGGGCGGTGCTGGCGGCGCGGGAGGCGATGCAGGACTTGCCGGGCGCGGACCGATTCCTGTTCACGCCGGTCGAAAGCCTGCACATGACCGTGTTCGAAGGCGTTCTGGACAACCGTCGCGTGGCCGATGCCTGGCCCGCCTGGATGGATCGGGACGCATCGGTCGGGGCCGTGACGGAGGAGATGCGGACGCGGCTCGACGGGTTCGAAGGGCCCGGCAGGTTCGACGTGCGCGTGGTGTCGGTCCGGCCCACGGGGCTCGTGCTTGAAGGTGCGACCGAGGCGGACGAGGCGATGATGCGGTCGTGGCGCGAGGCGCTGTCGAGCGCGTTCGGCTACAGGCAGGCAGAGCATGACGGATACGCCTTTCACATGACCTTCGCCTACCCGGTGGCATGGCTGAGCGATGACCTGCTGCCGATCTGGGAAGAGGGCCTTGCGCGAATCGAGGCAGAACTGAAACGCGCTGCGCCTGTGCTGCCGCTACACCCGCCCGCGTTCTGTCGATTTGCGGATATGACGCATTTCGAGGAGTTGGTGCCGCTCGCGTGACATCCTAATCGACATTGTACAGATGCAGACGAATCGTATATGAATTGACTATATTTTATATAAGAGGCATCTGCATGGGTATCGTGAAGATCAGTGACGCGCAGCACGAGGAATTGCGCAAGGCAAGCGCTGTGATGTGCCGCTCGATCAATGCGCAGGCGGAGTTCTGGATGAAAATCGGCATGCTGGCCGAGAGCCATCCGACCCTGACTTTCAGCGAGATCGTTCAGAGAGAGCTGAAAGCAGCCAAGGTCAACGTCATCGACGACGCAGCCGCCTGACATGGTGAAAACCCCCGAAGAGCTGGACCTGATGCGCCGGTCCGGGCGCCTTCTGGCGCGTGTGTTCGAGATGCTCGACCGGCAGAGCCTCGGCGGAATGACGACGTTGCAGGTGGATGAATTGGTCGAACGCTACATCCGCCATGACCTCGGGGCGCGTCCGGCAAGCAAGGGGCAATACGGCTACGATTTCGTCCTGAATGCCTCGCCGAACCACGTGGTCTGCCATGGTGTCCCGAGCAGGCGGCAGGTCATCGAAAGCGGCGACATCATCAATTTCGACATCACGCTGGAGAAGGACGGGTTCATTGCCGACGCCAGCAAGACCTACCTCGTGGGCCAAACTTCGGCCCCCGCGCGGCGCGTGGTGCGGGTGGCGCGCGAGGCCCTCTGGGCCGGTATCAGGCAGGTCCGCGCCGGTGCGCGCCTGGGCGATGTCGGGGCCGCAATCGAGCGTCACGCGAAACGGAAGGGGTATTCCGTGGTGCGCGAGTATTGCGGCCACGGCATCGGACGCGAGATGCACGAAGAGCCGAGCGTGCTGAATTTCGGCAGGCCCGGCACCGGCATGGTGGTGCGCGCCGGGATGGTCTTCACGATCGAGCCGATGGTCAACCAGGGCACCAGGCGTGTCGAGAAACTCGACGACGGATGGACGATCATCACCCGTGACCGCCGCCTCTCGGCGCAGTTCGAGCATACAGTTGCGGTGACCGAGACCGGCGTGGAGGTCCTGACGCTGAGGGAAAACGAGCGCCCGATGCTCCAATCCCGGCACCGGGGTGCCGGGACAGTGCGGGCGAATGCCCTGATGGAGGGGCGGGCGGCTTAAAGCTGTCGTTCGACCATCATCTTCTTGATCTGCGCAATCGCCTCGGCCGGGTTCAAGCCCTTGGGGCAGGTCTTGGTGCAGTTCATGATCGTGTGGCAGCGGTAGAGCTTGAACGGGTCTTCAAGGTCGTCCAGACGCTCGCCCGTCGCCTCGTCCCGGCTGTCGATAATCCAGCGGTAGGCGTGCAGCAGCGCGGCCGGCCCAAGGTAGCGGTCGCCGTTCCACCAGTAAGACGGGCAGGCGGTCGAGCAGGAGGCGCACATCACACACTCATAAAGCCCGTCGAGCTTCTTGCGATCTTCAATGGACTGGCGCCATTCCTTCTCGGGCCGGCGCGTCTTGGTCTCCAGCCACGGCATGATCGAGGCGTGCTGCGCGTAGAAATGCGTCAGGTCGGGGATCAGGTCCTTCACCACGGGCATGTGGGGCAGGGGGTAAATCTTCACGTCGCCCTTCACCTCGTCCATGCCGTAGATGCAGGCGAGCGTGTTGATCCCGTCGATGTTCATCGCGCAGGACCCGCAGATGCCCTCGCGGCAGGAGCGGCGGAAGGTCAGCGTCGGGTCGATCTCGTTCTTGATCTTGATGAGCGCGTCCAGAACCATCGGCCCGCAGGTATCCATATCGACGAAATAGGTATCGACGCGGGGATTCTCGCCGTCATCCGGGTTCCAGCGGTAGATCTGGAACTTGCGCACGTTCGACGCACCCTCGGGCTTCGGCCATGTCTTGCCGGTGCGGATGCGGCTGTTTTTCGGAAGCGTAAATTCAACCATCTCAAGCTCCTTGGGTCATTCTGTCTGCGCGGCGGACGCGCGGGATATGCAGGCGCGGGGCATGGCTTACAGCAGCCCCCGCAAGATGTTCTGGCCACCACCGACCAGGGGCCGAGGGCGCCGAGTGTGCACATAGGGACGCAGCACATGCACTGTTTTGCAGCCCCACCGAAATTGAAAGGCGAAGGTATCGGGTCGATGCACATCAACACAGTCCAGGGCGGCTATCATCCCCGATGTTCTTTTTTTACTGATCCGGAACATTTGAAACCTCAGCGCCATAGGGAGCGTCAATCGCATCGCGCTCAGAAGCTTTTGGTGAAGGCGAACCAACATTTTCGTGATATGTTTTTTGCGGTGGACCTAGGACAGAGGCTCCGGACATTTCCAAAAGGCGCTCCCCGAGATAGTGACCGGCTGAAATCTCGTCCTCCATTCGGACGCATTCGACCAATCCGGGGAACGAAGTCTTCATTGCTTCGATATAGCGCGATGGAACAAGAGGGTCGGGGAACTTCCTGTACCATTCGTCCTCAGAAATCTCCTTACTCTTGTTCCATCTTTGTTTTAGGGCTGATCGATGCAAACTGCTCGCATCCCTGTCGTAAAGGACGATCGAAACGTCACACCCACGTAGGACCAGAAGCAAAGTATTGACCAGAAGTCGCGACCGATTTTCAAAGTTACGGCCAAACATTTCGGAGCTGTAGAGACCAAGCAGGTTCTCGTTGGACACAAGAATTGTCGTGCAAGATTGCGAAATGATCGCCAAGCGGAGTTTCAAGGCTGCCCAGAGAAAAGCCGGAAAAACGGCCTTGTTGTTCAGAAACGTGCGCGCGGCCCGAGACACCTGACGCGTCGTCGTAGTGCGTGACATGACGCAGATGCCTAGCTCTGCGAGTTCGTCGGCCCTGTCGCAAAGCATTGATTGGATCGACGTTGATCCAGTCTTGGGCAGGCCTGCATGCAGGATAACGCGTTTCATTTCACACTGCCAGGAACGCCGATCAATAGACCCGCGCCTTCGGCTTGATCTTGTCGAGGTCGATGCCGCCATCCTCGTGCTTGACCAGCGGGTCGAGGTGCACGGGGCGATACTCGAGATCGACCTTCGCGCCGTCGACGTGCGCGATCGTGTGCACGCGCCATTTTTCGTCGTCGCGGTCCGGATAATCCTCGTGCGCGTGGGCGCCCCGGCTTTCCTTGCGCGCCTCGGCTCCGGCGATGGTCGCCAGCGCGTTGGGCATGAGGTTGGTCAGCTCCAGCGTTTCCATCAGGTCGGAGTTCCAGATCAACGAGCGGTCGGTGACCTTGATGTCGTCGAGCTTGCCGGCAACCTCTTTCATCTTCTCCAGCCCTTCGGCGAGCGTCTTGTCGGTGCGGAAGACGGCGGCGTCCTGCTGCATGGTCTTCTGCATCTCGAGCCGCAGTTCGGCAGTGGGCGTGCCCCCGTCGGCGTAGCGGATCGCATCGAAGCGATCGAGCGCCTTGTCGATCGCGGCCTGCGGTGCGGTGGGCACGGCTGCGTTTGCGTCCACCACCTCGGCGGCCTTGATCGCGGCGGCGCGGCCGAACACGACAAGGTCGATCAGCGAGTTGGAGCCAAGGCGGTTCGCGCCATGGACCGACGCGCAGCCTGCTTCGCCCACGGCCATCAGGCCCGGCACGATCGCGTCGGGGTCCTTCTTGGTCGGGTTCAGCACTTCGCCCCAGTAGTTCGTCGGGATGCCGCCCATGTTGTAATGCACAGTGGGCAGGACCGGGATCGGTTCCTTCGTCAGGTCCACACCGGCGAAGATGCGGGCGGATTCCGAGATGCCCGGCAGACGCTCGGCCAGCGTTTCCGGCGGCAGGTGGTTCAGGTGCAGGTGGATGTGGTCCCCATCGGGGCCCACGCCGCGCCCTTCGCGGATTTCCATCGTCATGCAGCGCGAAACCACGTCACGCGAGGCGAGGTCCTTGTAGGTCGGCGCGTAGCGTTCCATGAATCGCTCGCCCTCGGAGTTCGTCAGGTAGCCGCCTTCACCGCGCGCGCCTTCGGTGATCAGGCAGCCCGAGCCGTAGATGCCGGTAGGGTGGAACTGCACGAATTCCATGTCCTGAAGCGGAAGACCGGCCCGCGCGACCATGCCGCCGCCGTCACCCGTGCAGGTGTGGGCGGACGTGGCCGAGAAGTAGGCGCGGCCATAGCCGCCGGTGGCCAGAACGGTCATCTTGGCGTGGAAGACGTGCATCGTGCCGTCGTCCAGTTTCCAGGCCACGACGCCGACGCATTCGCCCGCTTCGTTCATCAGCAGGTCGGTGGCGAAATACTCGATGAAGAATTCCGCGTCGTTCTTGAGCGACTGGCCGTAAAGCGTGTGCAGGATCGCGTGGCCGGTCCGGTCGGCAGCGGCGCAGGTACGCTGCACCGGCGGGCCTTCACCATATTCGGTGGTGTGGCCGCCGAAGGGGCGCTGGTAGATCTTGCCGTCCTCGGTGCGCGAGAAGGGCACGCCGTAGTGCTCAAGCTCGTAGACGGCCTTGGGCGCTTCACGGGCGAGGTATTCCATCGCGTCCGTGTCCCCCAGCCAGTCCGAGCCTTTCACGGTGTCGTACATGTGCCATTGCCAGCTGTCGGGGCCCATGTTGCCGAGCGAGGCGGCGATGCCACCCTGCGCGGCCACGGTGTGGGAGCGGGTCGGGAAAACCTTGGAGATGCACGCGGTCTTGAGGCCCTGTTCGGCCATGCCGAGGGTTGCGCGAAGGCCCGAGCCGCCGGCACCCACGACGACGACGTCGTAGGAATGGTGGGTGAGCTCATAGGCGGGGGAAGCGGTATCAGTCATCGAGACAAGCCTCTCAGAGAGCGATTTGGATCAGCGCGACGAGGCCGCCGAGCGCGATGCCGTAACACAGGATCGTGGACAGGATGATCGCGGCCTTGCGCGTCATGCCGTGGGTGTAATCCTCGATCATGATCTGCATGCCGAGGCGCAGGTGATGGCTGCCGACGATCAGGTAGGCGGCGACGACCAGCGCCGGGATCGGGCGCGACAGCAGGGCGATCACGTCCCCATGCTCGGATCCAAGGCCGGTGCCGATGATGCCGAGGAAGAACGGCGTCAGGATCAGCAGCGCGATGGAGGTCACGGTCATCGTCCAGTGATGGCCGGTGCCCGAGCGGGCGGAGCCAAGGCCGGAGACGCGTTTGCGGTCGGTCAGAAATGCCATGTTTCAGCCTCTCAGATCGCGATGAGTGTCAGGAAGGTCAGCGCGACCGAGCCGATGATCATGCCCCAGCCCATCCGGTCGGAGGTCTTGACGTCGAGGCCATGGCCGCTGTCCCAGATCAGGTGCCGCACGCCGCCAAGCGCGTGGTACCAGAGGCCCAGGACCGACAGCGTCATGACGAGATCACCGAGGACCGACGTGATCAGCCCGTCGATCGTGTCGAAATATTCCGGCCCCGAGGCCGCCGCCATCATCCACCAGACCACGAGGATCGCCGACACCAGCATCGCGTTGCCGGTGATGCGGATGAAGATCGAGGTGATGGAGTTGAGCTGCGGACGATAGATCGTCAGGTGCGGTGAAAGCGGGCGGTTCCCGCGGTTCACGTCGGCCATGGCTGGAGTCCCCCTTTGGGTTGCCGTCAGGTCTGGCGGATGCCGGTCGTTCCGGTATCAATAACAAGTTTCACGCCACTGTCACGCCGCCAGTGGTTGAAAATACGGGCGCTCTTGGGGCGTAACGCCGCAGAGCGGCGATTTGTGATCACGCATTTGGAAAGTGTGATCACATTGTTTGCGCTAGCGCGGAATCAGCGCCCAGTAATCCAGATCGAGCAATACTTCGGGCAGGTACCTGCCGTCATCGCCCTTCAGGACGCCCGCCTTTCCCTTGGTCGCCACGAGCCGCAGGCGCAGCGCGCCGACATTCGGATCGGTGGTCTCGGCAGTGTCGAGAACCTCGGACCAGGCGTAGACCGTGTCGCCCGCCATCGCGGGGTTGGCGTGGGCGCCCGCGTTGATCGCGGCGATCAGCTGCACGTTGGCGAGACCGTTGAACGACAGAGCGCGCGCCATCGAGATGATGTGCCCGCCGTAGATCAGCCTTTTGCCGTCAGGCCGGGCGGTCACGTCGAAATGCACCTTCGCGGTGTTCTGCCACAGGCGCGTGGCCATCATGTGCTCGGGATCGGTCAGGGTCACGCCGTCGACATGGTCGATGATCTCGCCCACCGCGTAATCACCCCAGCGGTGCGGCTCTCCCGCGGCGGCGAAATCGTAGTGATCCCAATCGATGCCGCCGGGGATGACCAGCCTGTCGGCCGGCACCGCCTTGGCGAGATCCGGCACGACCGGGTCGGGCGCGGGGGCGGATTCGTCCCGTTTGCGCACCATCACCCAGCGGACATATTCGAGGATCGGCACATCACCGTTGGCATAGCCCTTCGTGCGCACCCAGACGATCCCGGTCTTGCCGTTGGAATTTTCCTTCAGCCCGATCACTTCCGAGGTCGAATGGACCGTGTCACCCGAGGATATCCGTTCAAGGAACCGGCCCTCGGCATAGCCGAGATTGGCCACCGCGTTGAGCGATACGTCCGGCACGGTCTTGCCGAACACGGTGTGGAACGTCATCCAGTCGTCGATGACCGGCTGGCGCGTCGCGGACCCGGGCTGCGCGAAATCCCACGAGGATTGCAACGCGAAGCGGGGCCCGTAAAGTGCCTGGTACATCGCCACGTCGCCGTCATGCAGCGTCCGCGGCGTGGCGTGGTTCAGCACCTGCCCGACGGTATAATCCTCGAAGAAATACCCGGCATTGGTCTTCGAAATCGTCATTGCTGCCCCAGCTTCATCTCGGGCGAATAGGGCGTGTCGATCACCTTGGTGACGGCCTGCCCGCAGCGCACGACGCCCCGCGCCGCGTCGAAGGTCATCGTCGGGTCGCCATGCAACTCCCACCCTTTCGACAGGGCCTCGGACACCTTGTGGCAGAAGGCGGAGGTGTCATCCTCGGTCAGCAATCGGTAGATTTTCATGTCTCAGCCCCAGGGCGTTACGCCAAGCCAATTGTGGATCAGCATGGTCACGATCAGGACGACCGCGCCGATCACGGCGATGCGGATTTCCGAGGCCTTGCCGCCCCATTCCGGCGGGGTCCAGCCCGGTTGCGCGCGGTTGATCAGCGCGATTTCCAGCAGCGCCCAGACCAGCAGACCGCCGAACAGCACGAAAGACGCCAGATCGCCGTTCGGGATCAGGTGCGCGAAGGCCCAGATCGAGAAGCCGGTCAACTGCGGATGGCGCAGCTTGGTGCCGACCCAGTTGCGCGGGCGGCCCGGCGGCGTCGCGCCGCTGGCGTAGATGTAGAAGGCCACGATCATCAGCAGGTTGTTGATGCCGACGAGCGCGCCGCTGCGGCCCCACCAGACCGGCCCGAAGGCGTTGCGATAGCCGAACACCATCAGCACCACGGCGACGACGAGCAGCAGGGCGACAACGCCCTTGCCTGCATTGCCAAATCGCTCACGCGACCCGGGCGCAAGACGTTTCCACATGTGCGCGCCGTACCAGAGCGCGAGGCCCGCGATCAGAAGAACCCAGCCCATCACGCGGCCTCCGCCGATGCGATCGCGTCCGCCTTGGCCAGCGTGGCGCGGGCGGTGGCGACATGCAGGTTCTCGACGATCTTGCCATCGACGACGGCCACCCCTTCACCGCGCGCCTCGGCCTCCTCGAAGGCCTCGATCTGGCGGCGGGCGAGGTCGACCTCCTCGGGTGAGGGGGCGAAGACGGCATTCGCGGTGGCCACCTGCGCCGGGTGGATCAGGGTCTTGCCGTCGAAGCCGAAGTCGCGCCCCTGCGCACATTCCGCGGCCAGGCCTTCCTCGTCACGGAAGGCATTGTAGACGCCATCGACGCAGACGAGACCATGGGCGCGGGCGGCCAGAAGGCATAGTTGCAGCGAGGTCAGCATCGCCTCGCGCGACCGCGCGCCGAGGTCCTTGGCCAGGTCATTGGTGCCCATCACGAAGCCCGCCATGCGCGGCGCGGCGGCGATCTCGGCGGCGTTGAGAATGCCAAGCGGCGTTTCCATCATCGCCCAGATCTGCGTCTCCGCCGTATCCGGATCGGCGTCCAGCAGGTCGGCCAGCGCCTCGATATCGCCCGCGCCGTTCACCTTGGGCAGCAGCACGGCCTGCGGTCTGGCGGACGCGATCGTCGCCAGATCGTCCTTGCCCCACTCGGTGTCGAAGCCGTTGATCCGCACGATCTGTGCACGCTCGCCGAAGCCACCGGCGATCAGCGTGTCCTTCAGAAGCGCGCGGGCATTGGCCTTTTCCTCGACCGCCACGGCATCTTCGAGGTCGAAGATGATCGCGTCGACGGGAAGTGTCTTGGCCTTCTCCATCGCACGGTCCCGCGAGGCGGGAATGTAGAGGACGGATCGGTAGGGGCGGGTCATCGTGGCGGACTCCTTGCGGGTCATTTCCCCTGTGGGACCATATTCGCTCTGCGAGCGCAAGTCTCTTGCTGCAACGCAGAAAGTCGCGCAACAAAATTTCGCGCGGATTTTCACATTTTCCGACCGGCTTCACCGGGAATTAACCTTTTTGCACGCATCCTAACGGCATCAAAGGCCCGCAGAGCCTTGCCCATTCGGAGGTCGTTCCACGAGGAATCCGGGCGCCGAATTGCAGCAAGCTTCGGCCGGCAATCAGTCGCGCCCCTGACAAGGGACTGACGACATGATGAAAAGATTCGCATCCATTGCCTTTGCGGGCCTCGCCACATTCGTGGCCTTGCCGGCCGAGGCGCAGAACATGCTCTGCGGTCAGCGCGACGTGGTCGTGAACGAGTTGCAGGGCCGCTACGGCGAGCAGGTCCTTGGCATGGGGCTGGCCCATCAGAACCGCATCGTGGAGGTTTTTGTGTCCGAGGAAACAGGCACTTGGACGATCACGGTGACTTCGCCCAACGGCATGACCTGCCTGATGGCGGCGGGCCAGCATTTCGCCACGATGGGGCCGGTCGCAGCCGGCGAAGACCTTTAATCACTGGCCCCCGGGGCGCGGTTGAGGCCATCCGCCGCGCAACACGCTCTTGCACCGGCGGCGGGCTGGGGCTACGCCTCCGCCCGACCAAATCCATCGGACCGAGGACCAGATACATGGCCAGACCCAAGATTGCGCTTATCGGCGCGGGACAGATCGGGGGCACGCTCGCCCACCTTGCAGCATTGAAGGAACTGGGTGACGTCATCCTGTTCGACATCGCCGAGGGCGTGCCGCAGGGCAAGGCGCTCGACATCGCCGAATCCGGCCCGTCCGAGAAGTTCGACGCCAAGCTGAAGGGCACCAACGATTACGCCGATATCGCAGGCGCGGACGTCTGCATCGTCACCGCCGGTGTGCCCCGCAAGCCGGGGATGAGCCGCGATGACCTTCTGGGCATCAACCTCAAGGTCATGAAATCCGTCGGCGAAGGCATCCGCGACAACGCGCCCGACGCCTTCGTGATCTGCATCACCAACCCGCTCGACGCGATGGTCTGGGCGCTGCGTGAATTCTCGGGCCTGCCGCACGAGAAGGTCTGCGGCATGGCAGGCGTCCTCGACAGCGCCCGTTTCCGCCACTTCCTCGCCGAGGAATTCGACGTCTCGATGAAAGACGTCACCGCCTTCGTGCTTGGCGGCCACGGCGACACGATGGTGCCATCCGTCCGTTATTCGACCGTTGCCGGCATCCCGCTGCCCGACCTCGTGCAGATGGGCTGGACCAGCCAGGAAAAACTCGACGAGATCGTGCAGCGCACCCGGGACGGCGGCGCAGAGATCGTCGGCCTGCTGAAGACCGGTTCTGCCTTCTACGCGCCCGCCACCAGCGCCATCGAGATGGCCGAAGCCTACCTGAAAGACCAGAAGCGCGTGCTGCCCTGTGCCGCCTATTGCGACGGTCAATTCGGCCTCAAGGGCATGTATGTCGGCGTGCCGACCGTGATCGGTGCCGGTGGCATCGAGCGGATCGTGGACGTGAAGCTCAACAAGGACGAACAGGCGATGTTCGACACCTCGGTCGAGGCGGTCAAAGGCCTGGTCGACGCCTGCAAGCAGATCGACGACAGCCTCGCCTGAGCGCGTCACGACAACAGATCTGAAAGGCCGGGTAGTTCGCCCGGCCTTTTTCGTTGGGCGCGGCGCCCTCGTTTTCAGGCCAGATAATTCTTGAACGACCGAGCGGAGTGGATTCTAACGGGGTCAACAAAATAAGGCAGAGAGCAGACCATGCCGAAACGCGTAATCACCTATGGAACCTTCGACTTGTTCCACATCGGCCATGTCCGACTGTTGCAACGGCTGGCGAGCCTTGGTGATCACCTGACGGTCTGCGTCTCCACCGACGAATTCAACGCGGTAAAGGGCAAGAAATCCGTCATTCCCTACGAGCAACGGGCCGAGATCCTGTCGGCCTGCCGGTACGTCGATGCGGTTTTGCCCGAAAGCGATTGGGCGCAGAAGCGCACCGACATCGTGGAACAGAAGATCGACATCTTCGCCATGGGCAATGACTGGAGCGGCAAATTCGATGACCTGAAAGACCTGTGCGAGGTTGTCTATCTTCCGCGTACGGACGACGTCTCGACCACCTCGCTCAAGGCCTATATGGACGCGTTGCGCACCGAGCAGATCGGCGAGATCAAGCACCTGATCGAGACCCTGAACAACAAGGCGGCTTCGTTGTGACTGAAGTGATTGACGAGGTCTGGAGAAAGGCGCGGGGCGAAGGTTTTTCCAAGGCAGACTATGAGCGTCTGCTCGACGCGTTGGAGGCCGTTCGCGACCGCAATGATGTCGCGTGGATGCAGGCCTGGATCGTTCTTCATTGCGCGACGCGGAACAAGGCCTTCGCGACGCAGCGACTGATCTCACGACTCAGCCGGGTCTGCCGAAAAGCCGGTCAGGAGGCGGACTATTACGAATTCCTGCGGGTGATCGAGGATGATCTCGGTTTCAACCTGCCCAATGGCAGCGCCTACACTGAAACGTTTCGCAATGCCGACGTGGACGCGGTGCTGACCGATTGCCAGGCGCTGGCTGCGCGCATGGAAGAGCTTGGGCTCGAGGTCTTTGCAAACTCAGGGACACTCCTTGGCATCGTGCGCGAAGGCACCCTGCTGAAATACGACAATGACATCGACCTTGGCGTCCTTCTGGAGGCCCGCGACGTGGACGAAGCCGCCAAGGAATGGATCGGATTGTGCGACCGGCTCATCGCTGCGGGCGTCGGCGTCGAGCGGTCGAGTTGGAGTGGTGTGACGCTGAAACTGCACAAGATCGGGCCGTTTGGTGTGGACCTGTTCCCAGCATGGATCGATGGCTCGGACAAGGTGTTCGTCTATCCGCATACGTTCGGCGAGATGGCCCGTGACCAGCTGGTTCCGTTGGTCACACATGGCGCCACGGGGCTGAAGGTTCCGGCGGATGCCGAGGCGATGCTGGTCTGCAACTACGGGGAGAGTTGGCGCGTGCCGAACGAAGGCTGGACCTTTGGCTGGAAAGAAGCGAACGCGAAGTTCGATCGGTTCCTGAAAGCGATCGCAAGCTAAACCGCCCCGTTCTTTCTTGCCGTGCGCAGCCACTGGTCCACCCGCGGGCGCAAGAGCGCATCGAACGCCTTGGGGCTCAGATCAACGGTTTGCCCCGGAAAAACACTGGCCAGGGCGGCAGACGGGTCGAACGTCTCCTGCACGACGTAGCCGTCGTCCTCCAGCGCCTCCAACTCCGCCGCGTCGTAGCCATTGACCTCGTCGTAGAGCGCCCGCAGGGCGGCATCGTCGTGCAGGCAGGCGGCGATCCGTTTCCACTGGGCGATCCGGAACGGTGGCAATTGCTCCAGCCGGTCCGGCGTCTTGGCGGCTTGCCGGATGAACTTGCCCGCCCAGTGCAACGGCGTCAGCCCGTCGAAATGCACCAGCTCGATCTGGTCGGCGGGATAGTGCGGCGGCACGATGCGGTCCTTGATATGACCATGGCGCGGGACGTGGATGCCGATATTCATGCCGATCTTCGTACGCACCAGCGGCTTGCCCGCCGCATGGCCGGTAAAGCCCATCGGCGCAAGTTCGGACCGGCGCAGCGGCGTGTCGTCCCGCCCCTGGTAATGCACCTTGAACGCCCCGTCGAAGATCGTGCGTTGCGGTACGCCCCGGATCATCGCGCGTTCGAGGTTGAAGACCTTCGCCCACGTCGCCCAATCGGGAATTTCAGCGATCTGCGCCTGCACGTCCGACATGGGGCGCAGGAATTCGTCCGCATCACAGCTGAGCAGGAAGTCGACTTTGCAGACAGATTGCGCATGGGTGGCGTTGATCGACTGGCGGTTGTTGTGGCGACGCGGACGGCGCGGCGCGACGGCCTGCCAATACGCCTTGTCGCAGCGTGTCACCCGGACCGGCGGAAGCCAGTCCAGCACCTCGCCCGCCGGGTCATCGGGCGCGTCGAGGTAGATGTGGATCTCGGCCGCGCCGAGGCTCAGGTGATGCGCCACGAAGGCCATCACAAGCGGCGCGGGTTCCGCGACGGTTGCAACGACCCCCCATTGATGCTTGCCTGTCATGGCCTTTTCCTGATCCTGGCGCCCGCTCGGCAGGTGCTAGCGGTAACGAGCGGAACCCTAAGCGGCGGGTGAGTCGCATGCCAGACGTTCCATCATCTGTCTTTTGTGATCACACCCTCAAATCGTGTGATCACAAATGTCGGGTTTTCCGCCGAAACCCATAATCTGCGACATAAAACCATTTCATTGCACCCGCTGGTTGTGCCACTCCGAAGCAGACATATCCAAACGAACGGACCGATCCCATGAATATCCACGAGTACCAGGCGAAGGCACTTCTGCGGCAATATGGGGCTCCGGTCTCGGACGGGCGGGTGGTGACCCGGGCCGAGGAAGCCAAGACCATGGCCGGTGAACTCGACGGTCCGCTCTGGGTCGTGAAGGCGCAGATCCACGCCGGTGGACGTGGCAAGGGCAGCTTCAAGGAAGCCGACGCGGGCGAAGCGGGCGGTGTGCGCCTGGCCAAATCGGTCGAGGAAGCCGCCGATGAAGCCAAGCGCATGCTCGGCCGCACGCTGGTCACGCACCAGACCGGCCCGGTCGGCAAGCAGGTCAACCGCATCTACATCGAAGACGGCTCGGGGATCGAGACCGAGATGTACCTCGCCCTTCTGGTGGATCGTCAGACCAGCCGCATCAGCTTCGTCTGCTCGACCGAGGGCGGCATGGATATCGAGGAAGTCGCCGCATCGACCCCGGAAAAGATCCTGTCGTTCAGCGTCGACCCCGCCACCGGCTATCAGCCGTTCCACGGGCGGCGAGTGGCCTTCTCGCTCGGGCTTGAAGGTGCGCAGGTCAAGCAATGCGTCAAGCTGATGGGCCAACTCTATACCGCCTTCGTCGAGAAGGACATGGAGATGCTCGAGATCAACCCGCTGATCGTGACCGACAGCGGCGATCTGAAAGTGCTCGACGCGAAGGTCGGCTTCGACGGCAACGCCGTCTACCGCCACCAGGATATCGCGGCGCTCCGCGATGAGACGGAAGAGGATCCGAAGGAACTCGCCGCCTCCAAGTACGACCTCAATTACATCGCCCTCGACGGTGAGATCGGCTGCATGGTCAACGGCGCGGGCCTTGCCATGGCGACGATGGACATCATCAAGCTCTACGGCGCCGAACCGGCAAACTTCCTAGACGTGGGCGGTGGCGCGACGAAGGAGAAGGTGACCGAGGCCTTCAAGATCATCACCTCCGACCCGAACGTCAAAGGCATCCTCGTCAACATCTTCGGCGGCATCATGCGCTGCGACATCATCGCCGAGGGCGTGGTATCGGCGGTCAAGGAAGTCGGCCTCGAAGTGCCGCTTGTTGTCCGGCTCGAAGGCACCAACGTCGACAAGGGCAAGGAGATCATCAACTCCTCCGGCCTGAACGTCATCGCCGCCGATGACCTGAAGGACGGTGCCGAGAAGATCGTCAAGGCCGTCAAAGGCTAGGCCGGACATGCGCTCCCCCCACCAGGCAGGGTCATTGCGCCGCCGGACCATCGGATTGGTTTCGGCGGTCGCAATGCTGTGCGCGGGGGCGGGCAGCGTGCATGCGCAGGCCCCGTCGGTCGGGTCCAGCACAGCGAACCCCGCCGTGCTCGCCCGCCTTTTTGCCTCGGCCTGTCTGCAAAGCGCCAATCTTGCCGACACGCAGACCTTGCTGACCGGCTTGGGCATGGTGCCGAACCCTGAGACGGGCACGTATTTTCACCAGCAATTCGACATGTCGGTAAACCCTGCGGGTGCGATCTGCTCGATGGTGTTTCTTGCAGCCGACCCCGAGACCGTCGCGGACGTCTTCCGCGAGTCCGCTGCGGCGCTGGTCGGGATCGGCGCGCAGGATATCGAGATCATCCGGCTGGAAGGCCAGGCCGACCCGTACTATCGGGCCAGCGTGGAGGTGCAGTGGTGATGACGAATGAACAAGTGCGGCACCTGACCGGAGCGCGGGTCGCATGAATACACCGTCGCGCAGCCGCAGCCTGATCTGGGCAAGCCTCCATGTCGCGGGCGTCGTGGGGTTGATGATCCTCGCCGCGACGCGGGTGCATGCGCAGAGCGACCCGGACGCCATTGCCGAGGACGCCAGCGCCGCCTTCGCCGAGAATTGCTTCAGCCCCTTCATGACGGCCGAGCGCGCCGAGGAGGTTCTGGCAGCCCCAGGCGTGCGCGTCGACTTCTACGACCTCGACCCGTTCTCGGATGTCGAGCCGTCTCCCGTCACCGGCAGTCCGGCCACCATCGGCACCGATCGCCGCTGCGAAGTGGCCTTCGATGGTGAATACGGCGAATTGGCCGCCAGCGCGGCGATCGCCGGGTTGGAAGCCGAAGGCATTCGCACCGAGGCCCCCTTGCCGGATCGCTACGAGGCGACGGACACCACCAGCCTCCTGGGCGCGCGGCAGCTCAACCCGCGCCGCATCGCCGTTGTCCACACCGGCACGCGGCCCGGCCCGAATGGCACAGAG
Source organism: Rhodobacterales bacterium HKCCE4037 (assembly GCA_015689645.1). Lineage (GTDB taxonomy): Bacteria > Pseudomonadota > Alphaproteobacteria > Rhodobacterales > Rhodobacteraceae > Gymnodinialimonas. The sequence continues at coordinate 152,309 of WVSM01000004.1, read as the reverse complement.
ACCTTCCTTTTCGTGGAGCGGCTGATGCCGATCGAGCCATGATGATGCGGTTCGTTCTTGCCCTCGCCGCGATGTCCGTGCCCTGTCTTGCGTCGGCCCAGACCGGTGTGTCCGGAGCTGTCACCCTGTTCGCTGAAACCTGCCTTGTCGCCACGCCTCCGGGTCTGATGGAGCTGCCGGACGGATACGAGGCTCTCCTCGACCGCGAAACCTTCGCCGGCCCCGCCGAATTCTACTGGACCCGCCCGGGAGGCGACGAAAGTGTGCGTGTCGGTGTGACCTTCACAACGACGCAACGCTCCTGCGAATTTGTAGTCGACGACCGCGCGCTCGATCCGGCGGCCCTTCAGGCTTTCGGGGCCGAAGCCATACTCGCCATCCAGCAGGAGGCGACACGCCAGGGCGCTGTCGCCGAAGTCACCGCGCCCGAGAATATCCCGACCTTTCACTGGTTCGGCACTCCAGCGCAATTCTCATCGCCCTTCGAACATCGTTTCGAAGTGCATCAATCGCAGACCCAGACGCTGATCCGCGGCGTCATCTCAACGACCCACTAGGAGCCCAGACATGGCCGTACTCGTCGACGAAAACACCAAAGTAATCTGCCAGGGCTTCACCGGCTCGCAGGGCACGTTCCATTCGGAACAGGCGATTGCCTATGGCACCAAGATGGTGGGTGGCGTGACGCCGGGCAAAGGCGGCATGACCCATCTCGACCTGCCGGTGTTCAACTCCGTGCACGAGGCCAAGGCAAAGACCGAAGCGAACGCGACGGTCATCTACGTCCCGCCGCCCTTCGCCGCCGACTCGATCCTCGAAGCCATCGACGCCGAGATGGAGCTGATCTGCTGCATCACCGAAGGTATCCCCGTGCTCGACATGATGAAGGTGAAGCGCGCGCTGGAAGGCTCCTCCTCGATCCTGATCGGGCCGAACTGCCCCGGCATCATCACGCCCGACGCCTGCAAGATCGGCATCATGCCCGGTCACATTCACCGTCGCGGCTCGGTCGGCGTCGTGTCCCGCTCTGGCACGCTGACCTACGAGGCGGTCAAGCAGACCTCCGACGTGGGCCTCGGCCAGTCCACCTGCGTCGGCATCGGCGGTGACCCGATCAAGGGCACGGAACACATCGACGTGCTGGAATGGTTCCTTGCTGACGACGAGACGCACTCGATCATCATGATCGGCGAGATCGGCGGCTCCGCCGAGGAGGAAGCCGCGCAATTCCTCAAGGACGAGGCCAAGAAGGGCCGCAAGAAGCCGGTCGCAGGCTTCATCGCGGGCCGCACTGCCCCTCCGGGCCGCCGCATGGGCCATGCCGGTGCCATCGTGGCCGGTGGCAAGGGCGGCGCCGAGGACAAGATCGAAGCGATGAAATCCGCCGGCATCGTCGTGGCCGACAGCCCCGCGACGCTGGGGGAAGCGGTTCTGGAGGCGATCGGGTAACGCCATGCGGTTTTCGCGGCTCATCGGCACCGTCCTGTCCGCGCCCATCCTGTTGGGCGCGGGAGTTGCAGGCGCATTCGAGTTCGATCTTTCGGGCGCGCCCGAAATGATCCAGCCCTGTGCAAGCCCGGTGCCGTCCATCGAGGCGCACGATGACGCGATGATTGCGGCCGGTTGGGTCCGGGTCGAGCCGGGCAGCCGCGCCGATGAAAGCGCGCAAGCCCTGTTGATCGAGGCCTTGGCGATCCGCGCCGGGCTGCGCGGCGCAACGCCCGACGAACGGCGCACGGAATTCGAAGACACCGTCGCCTTCATCGCGGAAGAGCCGCAGGTCTCAGCCGACCAGGCGCTTTACGTGAACGGCGATGCGGTGATGAGGACCTTTATATTCAGCGCCTTTGAGGGAACGTTGAGCGTGTTCTGCTCCCTCGCCACGCCCGAACTTCCCGGCGCTGACACAATCCTCGACCTGCCCGACGCCGAAGTGCGCGGCGGGCCCGTGGCCTTCTACTCCGCGATCTCGACTGTCAGCGACACGACCGATGGCGGCGACATCGTGCTCTGGCGTTCGGATATCCCGGAGGCTGAGGGTCTGGACATGTCCATCCGGTATGGGCTCGAAGTGTCCCACACCTACCAGGTGCCGCAATGAACGTTCCCCGGCATATCCGGCTCCGGACCACCGCCAGACCGGGCTTCGATGGCGCATTTCCTGACCTGTCGCGCGGCGCCAGCCTGCGGCACTCTGCAAGGAGTTCTCAGCTTTTCCTTTCGGAGTTCCCCAAATGACCTTTTCCGAAGCCATCCGGCACAACATCGTCTACTGCACCACCTTCAGCGGCCGCGATCCTCGCTCGGCCTACTGGTGGTACGTCCTTTTCGTGTCGCTCGGTGCGATCGTCGCCTTCATCCTCGATTTCGTGATCTTCTGGCCCAGTGCGGGCGGCGGTCAGGTGGCCGAATTCCTTGCCGTGAACTTCCAGTCGATCACCGATTTCTACATCAACGTCATGCCGATCACGACGTTCTGGTACCTGCTGAACTACCTGCCGATCCTCGCCTGCGGCGTGCGGCGGATGAACGACCAGGACAGGCCCGCGTGGTGGTTCATCGTGACCATCGTCTTCGTGACGATCATGTCCGTCGTGGTCTTCAACATCACCGGCCCGCAATCGGCCGAGCTGATGATCGTCGCCTTCGATCCGACGTCGACGTATTTCGAGATCGAAACCGCGCTTGCGGATTTCGAGGAGTTCAACCGCACCTCCACGATCCTGTCGGGCATCCAGACCCTGCCGAGCCTGCTCATCATCATCTGGATGGCGACACGCGGCACCATCGGGCCGAACCAGCATGGGGAGGATCCCGTGCAATGACCTTCACCGAAAGCATCGCCACCTGTTTCAGCAAGTTCGTGGTCTTCTCGGGCCGCGCGCGGCGCTCTGAATTCTGGTGGTTCGCTTTATTCCTCGCCGTCGTCGACATCGCGCTGTCCTTTGTTTCCGACGCGCTTTCGAGCCTGTGGAACCTCGCCACGCTGCTGCCCTACGCGGCGGTGGCCTGGCGGCGCCTCCACGACATCGACCGCACGGGCCTGTGGACGTTGGTGCCGCTCATCCCGGCGATCATCATGCTCATCGGGATGGTGACGGATAACCCGTTCGGCCCGGTGTTCTGGATCGGGGCCGTCGGCTTCGCCGCGCTGTCGATCCTCAACATCGTGTTCTGGGCCAGCAAGGGCAATGTGGGACCGAACCAGTATGGCGAGGACCCGGTGACATGAAACACCTCGTTCCGCTCGCAGCTTGCCTCGCGCTTGGTGCGCCGGCCTCCGCCCAGGAGGATCCGATCTATGCACCCTGCCTGGATGCGTCGCGGGTGACCGCGGATTTTTCGGACGTGCAAGCCGCGGGTTGGACGCATCTGACAGCAGCGCAACGGCGCGAACAAGCAGCGCCACCCCTAGCCGAGGTCGAGCTTGCGGCCCGTAGCCTGCCGTACAGCTTCCTCGACGTGGAAGAGGCCACCGAGTTTGCCGGGCAGGCGCTTGCGACCTACCTGAGCACCCTCGGCATTCACGAGATTTTCACGCGGGACGGGCAGACAGCCTCGATCTCCGCAGATGTGGACCAGCCCGGCCGAGTAACCGTGCGCTGCGTCTTTGCAGGCATGGAGGTTGCCGATGTCGCGACGATCTTCGCCTCCGATGTCCGGGCGTCCGAAGACCTGGCCATTTCGTTCGGGTCGATCCCCGATCCGGCGCGTCCGGACGGCGTTCAGTCTCTGGAAATAACTGCGATCCGCTTCGAGGGCGACGAAGCGGTGCTTGCGCCCTTGTCGGTGCGCGAGGCCGTTATCGTGACGCTCGTCCGAGAGGTGGCGCAATGACCGACACGAAAACCAATCCCGGCGTGCCTGCGTCCCGACCGAAGCATTCCCGTTCCCCCTCAACCCGAGGACTTTGACCATGACGGACCAATCCCCCAACGACCAGTTCCACGCCTCCAGCTTCATGCAGGGGCATAACGCGGAATACCTGGAACAGCTCTACGCGCAATACGCCAAGGACCCGTCGGCGGTGGATGCGGCATGGGCCGATTTCTTCGCGGCGCTTGGCGATGCCGATGCCGCCCCGGCCGAGGCCGAGGGGCCATCCTGGGCGCGCCGCGACTGGCCGCCGATGCCGGGCGATGACCTGACCGCCGCGCTGACCGGTGAATGGCCGGTGGAAGAGGCGAAGGAAGCGGGCAGGAAGATCAAGAAAAAGGCCGCCGAGGCCAAGGTCGAGCTGACCGACGACCAGATCCAGCGCGCGGTGCTGGATTCGATCCGGGCGCTGATGATCATCCGCGCCTACCGCATCCGGGGCCACCTCGTCGCCGATCTCGACCCGCTCGGCATGCGCGACCAGACCCCGCATCCCGAGCTCGATCCGAAGTCCTACGGCTTCAAGGAAGCCGACATGGATCGGCCGATCTTCATCGACAACGTTCTGGGCCTTCAGACCGCCACCATGCGCCAGATCCTCGAGATCGTGAAGCGCACCTATTGCGGCACCTTCGCCCTGCAATACATGCACATCTCCGACCCGGTTCAGGCCTCGTGGCTGAAAGAGCGGATCGAAGGCTTGGGCAAGGAAATCCAGTTCACCAAGAATGGGCGCAAGGCGATCCTCAACAAGATGGTCGAGGCCGAGGGCTTCGAGAAGTTCCTGCACGTCAAGTACATGGGCACCAAGCGGTTCGGTCTCGACGGCGGCGAAAGCCTGATCCCCGCGATGGAGCAGATCATCAAGCGCGGCGGCCAGCTCGGGCTGGAAGAGATCGTCATCGGCATGCCCCACCGGGGCCGCCTGAGCGTTCTGGCCAACGTGATGGGCAAACCCTACCGCGCGATCTTCAACGAATTCCAGGGCGGCTCGTTCAAGCCCGAGGACGTGGACGGGTCGGGGGACGTCAAATACCACCTCGGCGCCTCGTCCGACCGTGAATTCGACGGCAACAACGTGCACCTGTCGCTGACCGCCAACCCCTCGCACCTCGAAGCCGTGAACCCGGTGGTTCTCGGCAAGGTCCGCGCCAAGCAGGACCAGAAGGGCGACACCGAACGCACCAAGGTCATGGGCATCCTGCTGCACGGCGACGCGGCCTTTGCCGGGCAGGGCGTCGTGGCCGAGGGCTTCGGCCTCTCGGGCCTGCGCGGCCACAAGACCGGGGGCACGATCCATATCGTCGTCAACAACCAGATCGGCTTCACAACCGCGCCGCATTTCTCGCGCTCCAGCCCCTATCCCACGGATATCGCGCTGATGGTGGAGGCGCCGATCTTCCACGTGAACGGCGACGACCCCGAGGCCGTGGTTCACGCCGCCCGCGTGGCGACCGAATACCGCCAGATGTTCCACAAGGACGTGGTTCTCGACATCATCTGTTATCGCCGCTTCGGCCATAACGAGGGTGACGAACCGATGTTCACCAACCCGATCATGTACAAGAAGATCAAGGGCCATAAGACGACCCTTGCCCTCTATACGGAACGACTGGTGAAGGACGGCCTGATCCCCGAGGGCGAGATCGAGGACATGAAGGCCGCGTTCCAGAGCCACCTCAACGACGAGTTCGAGGCCGGCAAGGATTACAAGCCCAACAAGGCCGACTGGCTGGACGGACGGTGGAGCCACCTCGACCGCGAGACCGCCGAATACGACCGCGGCACCACCTCGATCAAGCCCGAGACCATGGCCGAGATCGGCAAGGCCCTCACCACCGCGCCGGAGGGGTTCAACCTCCACAAGACGGTGGGTCGCCTGCTCGAGGCGAAGGCGCAGATGTTCGAGACCGGCAAGGGCTTCGACTGGGCCACCGGCGAGGCGCTGGCCTTCGGATCGCTGATGACCGAAGGCTACCCGGTCCGCCTGTCCGGCCAGGATTCCACGCGCGGCACCTTCTCGCAGCGCCATTCCGGCCTGATCGACCAGGAAACGGAAGAACGCTACTACCCGCTCAACCACGTGCGGGACGGACAGGCCCATTACGAGGTCATCGACTCGATGCTCTCGGAATATGCCGTGCTCGGGTTCGAATACGGCTATTCGCTGGCCGAACCCAACGCGCTCGTCGCGTGGGAGGCGCAGTTCGGCGACTTCGCCAACGGCGCGCAGATCATGTTCGACCAGTTCATCTCCTCGGGCGAACGCAAGTGGCTGCGCATGTCCGGCCTCGTGATGCTGCTGCCGCATGGCTACGAGGGGCAGGGGCCGGAACACTCCTCCGCGCGCCTCGAACGCTTCCTGCAGATGAGCGCCGAGGACAACTGGATCGTCGCGAATTGCACGACGCCCGCGAACTACTTCCACATCCTGCGCCGCCAGATCCACCGTGACTTCCGTAAGCCGCTTGTGCTGATGACGCCGAAATCCCTGCTGCGCCACAAGCTGGCGATCAGCGAGGCCGAGGATTTCACCACCGGGTCGAGCTTCCACCGCGTGCTCTGGGACGACGCCCAGAAGGGCAATTCGGACACCGAACTGGTGGCCGACGACAAGATCAAGCAGGTCGTGATCTGCTCGGGCAAGGTCTACTACGACCTGCTGGAGGAACGCGACGCACGTGGCATCGACGACATCTACCTGCTGCGGCTGGAGCAATTCTACCCGTTCCCCGCGCTGGCGCTCACCAAGGAGCTTGAGCGCTTCAAGGGCGCGAAAATGGTCTGGTGCCAGGAAGAACCCAAGAACCAGGGTGCGTGGTCCTTCGTGGAACCGAACCTCGAATGGGTCCTGACCCGCATCAGTGCCAAGCACACCCGGCCCCGTTACGCGGGCCGCTCGGCCTCGGCCTCGCCCGCGACGGGCCTGGCCTCCGCCCACAAATCCCAACAAGCGGCGCTGATCGACAGCGCTCTGACCATCGAAGGATAATCAGTCATGTCCGTAGAAATCCGTGTGCCGACGCTTGGGGAAAGCGTGACCGAGGCGACCGTTGCGACCTGGTTCAAGAAGCCGGGCGAAACCGTCGCCGTCGACGAGATGCTGTGTGAACTGGAAACCGACAAGGTGACGGTCGAAGTGCCGTCACCCGCCGCCGGAACGCTGGGAGAGATCGTCGCCGCCGAAGGCGAGACCGTCGGTGTCGATGCCCTTCTGGCGACACTCAGCGAAGGCGACTCAGGCTCCGACGCGGCGCCCAAGGCCAAGGAATCGGCCAAGTCCGATGACGAAACCGCCGCGCCCCGCGAAGAGGCGAAAGGCGAAGCGGTCGACGTGATGGTCCCGACCCTTGGCGAAAGCGTGACCGAGGCGACGGTGTCGTCGTGGTTCAAGAAGGTCGGCGACACCGTCGCGCAGGACGAGATGTTGTGCGAGCTGGAAACCGACAAGGTCTCCGTGGAGGTGCCGGCGCCCGCCGCCGGCGTGCTGTCGGAAATCCTGGCCGAGGAAGGCACCACCGTCGAAGCTTCCGCCAAGCTGGCGGTGATCGGTGGCGCGGTCGCGGCCTCCGCCCCGGCCTCCGAGGCGCCCGCCGAAACCGCGACCCCGAAATCGGGCGGCGGTGACGTGGAAAATGCCCCGTCGGCCGAGAAGATGATGGCCGAGAAGGGCATCGACCCCAAAGACGTGACCGGCACCGGCCGCGATGGCCGGATCATGAAGGAAGATGTGATGAAGGCTGTCTCGGCCCCGTCGCCTTCGGCTTCCGCGCCCGCCCAGCCTGCCCAGGCCCCGCGCGCCCCGTCACCGGCGGAAGATGCCGACCGCGAGGAGCGGGTCAAGATGACCCGCCTGCGCCAGACCATCGCCCGCCGCCTGAAGGAAGCCCAGAACACCGCCGCGATCCTGACGACCTACAACGAGGTCGACATGGGCGCGGTCATGGACATCCGCAACGAGTACAAGGACGCCTTCGAGAAGAAGCACGGCGTGCGCCTCGGTTTCATGTCCTTCTTCACCAAGGCCTGCGTGCACGCGCTTCAGGAAGTGCCGGAGGTCAACGCCGAGATCGACGGAACCGACATTGTCTACAAGAACTACGTCCACATGGGCGTGGCCGCAGGCACCCCGCAGGGCCTCGTCGTGCCGGTGATCCGCGACGTGCACGAGAAAAGCTTCGCAGAGATCGAGAAGGAAATCGGTGAAAAGGGCCGCCGCGCACGGGACGGCAAGCTCTCGATGGCCGAGATGCAGGGCGGCACGTTCACCCTGTCCAACGGAGGCGTCTACGGCTCGCTGATGTCCTCCCCGATCCTGAACCCGCCGCAGTCGGGCATCCTCGGCATGCACAAGATCCAGGACCGCGTGATGGTCTACAACGGCGAGATGGTGATCCGCCCGATGATGTACCTGGCACTCAGCTACGACCACCGGATCGTGGACGGCAAAGGGGCGGTGACGTTCCTTGTCCGCGTGAAAGAGGCGCTGGAAGACCCGCGCCGGTTGCTGATGGATTTGTGATTTCAGCGCCGGGGTGTTTTTCACCCCGGCGTTTGTCGGACCGGCACGACTCGCCAAGTGTCCTGTCAGGAAAGGAACGAGCCCATGACTCCCGAACTGATCTACCTGACCTATGCTGCGATCCTGTTGGTCGTGCATGTCCTCGTGCAGGCGACGTTCAGCGACCTGTCGAAAGGCCTCGGTTGGGCGCTCGGCCCGCAGGACGAGCAACGCGACCAGAACGTCTTCGCCGGGCGGATCCAACGGTCGCTGCGAAACTATCTCGAAACGCTGCCGGCCTTCATCGCCCTGGCGGTGGTTCTGGCGGTCGGAGACCGCGCGACCGAGACCTCGGCTCTGGGGGCTGCGATCTGGTTCTGGGCGCGTGTCGCCTACATCCCTGCTTACGCATCGGGCATCCCTCTGGTGCGGTCGCTGGCCTTTTTCGTGTCGCTGGCCGGTCTGGCGATGATGGCATGGGTTGCGCTGACGGGCGGGGCGGCGGTGTGACACGGCAGACATCCAGACCATGACCCCCGAACTCACAGCCCTCGCCCTCGCGATCCTGCTGCAGGCGCTGCAATTCGCGGCCTACTCGGTCCGCGCCAATCTCGACGTCGGGCCGGGCTACGCGATGTCGGCCCGCGACCGAGAGCCGTCGCGGCCCCTGTCGGACCTCGGCGGGCGGCTGCAACGGGCGCTGAACAACCATTTCGAGGGTCTGATCCTCTTCACCGCCGCCGTCGTGCTCGTGAGCCTCTCCGGCCGGGGCAGCGGCTTCACCGCCGCCTGCGCCTGGGTCTACCTCGGCGCGCGGGTGCTTTACGTTCCGGCCTATGCGCTCGGCCTGCGACCCTGGCGGTCGCTGGTCTGGTTCACGGGCTTTCTTGCGACCATCGCGATGGTGGTCGCCGTGCTTTTCAGTGGGGCGGCGTGACGCGCCGCCGACATTGTGTTGTAACTACAGGTTCACTACGGGTTCACTACACCTTCAGGACCGTGCAAAACCGACCAGGAGACTTCCATGTCCAGCTATGATGTCATCGTAATCGGCTCCGGCCCCGGCGGCTATGTCTGCGCCATCCGCTGCGCGCAACTCGGCCTGAAAACCGCCTGCGTGGAGGGGCGCGAAACGCTCGGTGGAACCTGCCTGAACATCGGCTGCATCCCCTCCAAGGCGCTGCTGCATGCCTCGCACCAGTTGCACGAGGCCGAGCACAACTTCGCCAAGATGGGCCTGAAGGGGAAGTCGCCGTCGGTCGACTGGAAACAGATGCTGGCCTACAAGGACGACGTGATCGGCCAGAACACCAAGGGCATCGAATTCCTGTTCAAGAAGAACAAGATAGACTGGCTGAAAGGCTGGGGCTCGATCCCCGAGAAGGGCAAGGTGAAGGTCGGTGACGAGGTCCACGAGGCCAAGCATATCATCATCGCCTCCGGGTCCGAGCCGTCGAGCCTTCCGGGCATCGAGATCGACCAGAAGGTCGTCGTCGACAGCGAAGGCGCGCTGAGCCTGCCGAAGGTGCCGAAGAAGATGGTGGTAATCGGCGCGGGCGTGATCGGGCTGGAGCTCGGCTCGGTCTATTCGCGGTTGGGGTCCGAGGTGCAGGTGATCGAATTCCTCGACCATATCACCCCCGGCATGGATGCCGAGGTCTCGCGCCAGTTCCAGAGACTGCTGACGAAACAAGGGCTTGGATTCACCTTGGGCGCGGCTGTGCAGAAGGTCGAAGCGACCAAGACGAAGGCCAAGGTTACCTACAAGCTGCGCAAGGACGACAGCGAAGCGACGGTGGATGCCGACGTCGTTCTGGTGGCGACGGGCCGCAAACCCTACACCGATGGTCTGGGTCTCGACGCGCTCGGCGTGAAGATGTCGGACCGTGGCCAGATCGAGGTGGACGGGCAATACCGCACCTCCGTCGACGGCATCCTCGCGATCGGTGACGCGATCAAGGGGCCGATGCTGGCCCACAAGGCCGAGGACGAGGGCATGGCCGCCGCCGAGGTCGTGGCGGGCAAGCACGGCCACGTGAATTACGGCGTCATTCCGGGCGTGATCTACACGCATCCGGAAGTCTCCACCGTCGGCGAGACGGAGGAGACGCTGAAGGACGCGGGCCGCGCCTACAAGGTCGGCAAGTTCAGCTTCATGGGCAACGGCCGCGCCAAGGCCAACTTCGCGGGCGACGGTTTCGTGAAGATCCTCGCCGACAAGGAAACCGACCGCATCCTCGGCGCGCATATCATCGGACCCATGGCAGGCGACCTGATCCACGAGGTCTGCGTTGCGATGGAATTCGGCGCGTCAGCCGAAGATCTCGCGCTGACCTGCCACGCCCACCCGACCTATTCGGAAGCCGTGCGCGAGGCGGCCCTGGCCTGCGGGGATGGCCCGATCCATTCCTGACCTGGTTTTGCAGTCCCTGCGGGGCTCGCGTTTTTCTTGCCTCGGACCGCCCCGTCCATATGCGGGGCGGTCCTCAGGTGAGGGGGCTCTGCCCCCGCCGCCCCTTGGGCGACTCCCCCGGAGTTTTTCCGGCAAGATGAAATGGGGGCTGGCGAGGATTATCCGGCCAGCAGTCTCAGCCCGTTGGTGACGTCGGCACGGAGCGCGAGCCGCAGACCCGGTTCGTCGCCGGCCTGCAATGCGGCGATAATCAGCTTGTGGTGCGGCGGGGCCTCGGTCCGCCCCAAGCGGCCATAGAGCGCCCGCATCGTCGGGCCCATCTGCAGCCAGACTGTCTCGGCCAGCGCCAGCATCGCCGGGGCCTGTGCGCGCAAGTAGAGCGTTCGGTGGAATTCGAGGTTGGCGCGGATATAGCCCACGGCATCGCGTCCGGCGATGACGCGCGCGACCTGCGCGTTGATCGCCTCCATCCGCTCGATCAGGGCGGGGTGGGCGCGGGGCAGCGCGCGGGACGCCAGTTCCGGCTCCAGCAAGGCCCGGATGGCGGCCAGCTCCTCGATCCGCTCGTTGGACAGTTCCGGGGTGGAGACGCGGCCGGAGGCCGAGAGGAACAGCGCACCTTCACTGACAAGCCGCCGCACCGCTTCGCGCGCAGGGGTCATCGAGACGCCGAATTCGCGCCCCAGCCCGCGCAGGGTCATGGCCTCTCCGGGGCCGACCTCGCCATGCATGATGCGCGAGCGCAGCGCCCGGTAGACGCGGTCGTGGGCGACGGCGGCGCCGGTTTCGGTCGGGCGGGGGTTCATCAGCATGTCAGCCTGGGTCTCCGTCGAAGCGCCACGCCAGAAGCTCGGCGCCGTTGGTCCTGATCCAGCGCCGGTGTTTGTCCGTTCCGGGGCAAAGGCGGCGGCAGATCGTCCAGAAGCGGTCGGAATGGTTCATCTCGGCGAGGTGCGCGACCTCGTGGGCGGCGACGTAATCGAGGACCTCTGGCGGCGCCATGATCAGCCGCCACGAGAACATCAGGTCGCCTTTCGATGAACAGCTGCCCCAACGCGCGCGCGGATCGCGCAGGGTGATCCGCCCGTAGGGCCGACCAAGGGCATTGGCATGGCCCGCGGTGGCATCGGTCAGACGCTCCCGAGCCATCGCGGTCAGCAGCGCCTTGATGCGAGGCCCTTCACGGGGGCCTTCGGGCACCTCGATGCGCCCTTCGGTGAAGCGGGCGGCGCGGCCTTGCCCGGCAACAACCTCGCGCGGGATGCCGCAGACCGGGACCATCGCGCCGATCCGCGCCGATTGCACGCTTGCGGCCGTGTCGAGATGCGACCGGACCCAATCCTCCCGCGCGCGCAGGAAGGCCAGCGCCTCGGCCTCGGGCGCCCATGTCGGCAGGCTCAGCGACACGCGTCCGTCGGCTCGGCTGACGCGCAACGAGAATCGCTTTGCCCGCGCGTTGCGGCGCACCAGGACCTCCACCGGCGGGTCGCCGGGCAGGACATAGGTTGAAACGGGCGGGCGAGCGGCCAAATACACACCTCTCAGGCGGGGTTCGGGAAAGCCTTTGACAGTCTTCCGACACTATGGCAGAGGACCGCATCCCGCGATACCGATTATGCAAGGGGGTGTCATGCCCAAAGAGGAATGGGGCGTTAAACGCGTCTGCCCCACAACCGGAAAACGGTTCTACGATCTCGGCGCCGACCCGATCGTCAGCCCCTACACGGGCGAGGTTGTCGTGCTCGAGACCGGAAAAGGCGGCGCGCAGAGCCTCGTCGCCGACAAATCCGCAACCAAAGCCAAGGAAGCGGAGGTCGAGGATGATGATCTGGTCCTCGACGACGATCTCGACATCGACGATGACGCTGACGCGGATCTCGACGATGATGATGTGCTGGACGACGATGACGACGAGGATACCGTCGCGCTCGACGATCTGGCCGACGTTGCCGCCGATGGGGGCGACGACGACTGATTTTGGTTGAGGCCGGGGTCATGGGCCGAGGGGCGATTTTTTCGCTTGCACGGCCCGCGCACCGGCCTTAAACCGCACCACCGATGGGGCCTTAGCTCAGCTGGGAGAGCGCCTGCATGGCATGCAGGAGGTCAGCGGTTCGATCCCGCTAGGCTCCACCAAGCGCTTTTCGTGAAACGAAAAGCGCGTAGCCCGACAGGGGCTTTTCCAAAGGAAAAGCTCCCGAGAGGCCAAGCCCTCAACACATGGACAGACCCGCCGCATCTGGCTAACCCGTCTCCATGTCCTTCTCCGCCAATCTCGGGTTCCTCTGGGCTGATCTGCCGCTCCCCGACGCGATCCGTGCCGCGAAGGCCGCCGGGTTCGACGCCGTCGAATGCCATTGGCCCTACGACGTCCCGCCCGAGAACGTGTCAGCCGCACTGGCGGAAACCGGCCTTCCGATGCTCGGCCTCAACACCGCGCGCGGCGACGTGGAAGCGGGAGAGTTCGGGCTGTCGGCCCTGCCCGGGCGCGAGGCAGAGGCGCGGGCGGCCATCGACCAGGCAATCGCCTACGCCGCTGCCATAGGCGCGCGGAACCTGCATGCCATGGCGGGTTTTGCGCGGGGGTCAGACGCGGACGCTACCTTCATCGCCAATCTCCGCCATGCCTGCGCCGGGGCCGCACCGCACGGCATCACCGTCCTGATCGAGCCGCTGAACCTGCGCGATGCGCCGGGGTACTACCTGTCCGATACGCACAAGGCCCGAGAAATCATCGACACGGTGGCCGCGCCGAACCTCAGGCTGATGTTCGATTGCTACCACTTGCAGATCATGCAGGGCGACTTGCCGGGGCTGCTGGAGGACTGCCTGTCGGTGATCGGCCATGTCCAGTTTGCCTCGGTTCCTGACCGTGGGCCGCCCGACGAAGGCGATGTGGATTATCCCCGTCTCTTCCGGCACATCCGGGCGCTTGGGTGGACCGCGCCGCTTGGGGCCGAATACAGACCGCGCGGCGCGACGGAGGCGTCGCTCGGCTGGCTGAAAAACCCGGCCTTCCGTGCGAAATAAGGCACCCGAGCCGCGTGGGTCCGGGTGCCCGATCGTCATGGAAAAGGGGTCAGCGAGACAGGCTCTGGGCGAGGCGCATCAATTGCACCGCTTCCTGCCGGTAGCCGAATTCATCCTCGCCGCGGTTGGCATTGGCGAGCGCGATGGCCTCGTCATAGCCCCAGTCGCCGAGGAAGTCGTTGCCGCGCAGAAGCTGACCGAAGCCCGCGATGGCGGCGGCGAACTGCGCATCCTGTCCCGGCTCCGACGGGGTGGCGGGGATGGCGAAATCCACCAGCGTGCTTTCGTCCTCACCCGGCTCCTTCCAGCGCAACGAGATGAAGCCCAATTCGTTCGCGAACTCCGTCTCCGGTGCGCCGTCATCGGCGGCGTAGCGCAGGGGCGCGACCAGCGTGGCGGGCGAGCCGACCGGCGTGACCTCGTAGATCGCGGTCACCGAATGGCCCGCGCCCAACTCGCCGGCATCGACCGCGTCGTTGGCGAAATCCTCACGGGCGAGGCCGCGTGTTTCGTAGCCGATCAGCCGGTATTCGGCGATGACCTCGGGGTTGAACTCCACCTGGATCTTCAGGTCGTCGGCGATGGGGAAGAGGGCGCCCGCCAGTTGGTCGACCAGCACGCGCTGCGCTTCGTGCAACGTGTCGATGAAGGCGGCGGTGCCGTTCCCGTTCTGCGCCAGCGCCTGCATCGTGTCGTCCTGCAGGTTGCCGCGCCCGAAGCCGAGAACGGAGAGGTAGATCCCCGTCTCGCGCTGGTCGCTGATGTAGTCCTCCAGCGCATCGGGGTCACTGATGCCGACGTTGAAATCGCCGTCTGTCGCCAAGAGGACGCGGGACACCTCGCCCTCACCGGTCATCTCTGCGGCGAGATCATAGGCCGCCTGCAAGCCGCCGACGCCATTGGTCGACCCGCCCGCCTGCAACGCCGTCAGCGCGGCGGAGATGGTTTCGGTGTCGCTGGCCGAGGTCGGCTCGAGCGCCACACCGGCCGAGCCCGCATAGGTAACGATGGCGACCTGATCCTCGGGGTTCAGCCGGTCGAGCATCAGCCGGAACGACTGGATCAGCAGCGGCAGCTTGGTCGGGTCATTCATCGAACCGGAAGTGTCGACGAGGAAGACGAGGTTCAGCGGCGGGCGGTCCTCGATGGCCGGAAGTTCTCCCTGGATGCCGATATGCACAAGCTGTGTGTCAGGGTTCCACGGCGTCTGGAACACGCTCACCGTGGGGCGGAACGGGCTGACGTCATCCGCATCCGGCGCTGGCAGGTCGTAGGGGAAGTAGTTCAGCATCTCCTCGATCCGCACCGCGTCGGGCGAGGGCAACTGCCCCCGGTTCAGGGTCGATCGCAGGAGCGCATACGCCGCCGTGTCCACGTCGCTCGAGAAGGTCGAGACGGGGTTCTCGGCCACCACCTGCACCGGGTTGTCGTCGGCGTTGGCGTATTCCTCGGTGTCGGGGAGGGGCGGCGCGGGGGCCGGGTCGGCGACGATACCCGCGATGCGACCGTCCTGCACAACATAACCGGAATTGCCCGTTCCGAATTGCTGGATGCCGGGCGCCGGGACAGCGGCAGGGGCCTGTTCGCCACCGGTGGAAAGCGTACCAAGGAGATTGCCGGCGTCACGCGGTGCGGCCTCGAAAGCCGTATCGGCCTCGGCCTCGGTCAATGCCTGTTCCGGCGCCCGGTTGGTGGGCACAGCGGTCTGGGGCACGGGCGCATCGGGTGTATCGACCAGATCGCCATCCATGCTCGGGGCCGTCTGTGCGGCCTCATCCAGAACGATTTCTTCGCTCGGAACCAGTTGCTCACGGTCCAGCGCGCGAGGCTCGACCTCCTGAACGCCCGGCTCGACGAGCGACGCGGGGCCGCGCAGAATCTCCTGCCCGAAGGGGCTAAGCGTCAGGACGCCGACGGCGACAAGGGCGGTGGTGGCGGTCAATGCGCCGGTGGTGCGGGTAAAGATCATGTCGAAAGCTCCTTTAAGAAAGCCCTTCTTCGGGGAAGGGTCAGAGCTTTGACGGGCGGCCTGCAGCGATCCTTGGGTGCGGGCAAAGATTTCCTGGGCCTGCGCAAGGTTGGCGGCCTTGCGCGCGGCATCGGGCGCAGGCGTGGCGACAGCCATCGCGCGCTTCAGATCGTCGAATTCATCGCGTCCATTACGGGAGGTCATTGGCCCTCCTCCTCTAACTCTCTCAATTCGCGCAGCTTTTTCTTCGCCTCGGCCACGCGCCAGCTTATCGTTCCCTCGGTCACACCCAGGATCTCGGCGGCCTCGGCATGGGTCACATCGTCGAGCACCAGCGCCAGCGTGTCCCTGAGCGTGGGGCTCAGGCCCGCCATCATCCGGGTCAGCCAGTCGGCGCTGTCCGCCGCCTCCTCCGCCGCTTTCTGGCGGTCGATTTCGACGTCGGCCCATCCGTCCGTCGCCCGCGCGTAACTCGCCGCGCGCCTGCGCCGGTCGGTCGCCGCGTTCACCGCCACGCGGTAAAGCCAGGTCGTGACCTTCGCGTCACCCCTGTACCCCGCGAGCTTGCCGGGCAGGGAAAGGCAGATGTCCTGCGTCAGATCCTCGGCCTCGGCCCGCGCGCCGGTCAGGCGGAAGCAGAGCGCGAACAACCGGTCGTAGACCCGTCCGAGCAGCAGTTCGAACGCGGTCCCGTCACCGCCGGCCGCCGCAAGGGCGAGGTCTTCGTCACTCACGTTCATGCGCATCTCATACCCTAGGACGCAGCCGAATTGGCAATCCTTGGGTCCATGCCCGAATTTTTTATCGAGGTGGCCAGAGGCCGCGCTTGTCCTGTTGCGCCTTGACGCGACCCGCCGCGCACTCCAACACGGGACCAAGCCCAGACTCGAAAGCCCGCACGCTATGCAGATCTATCTCCCCATCGCCGAGGTGAGCGTGAACGCGTTCCTTCTGCTGGGGCTGGGGGGGCTTGTCGGCATTCTTTCGGGTATGTTCGGCGTGGGTGGCGGCTTTCTGATGACACCGCTGTTGTTCTTCATCGGCATCCCGCCCGCCGTGGCCGTCGCGACCGAGGCGAACCAGATCGTCGCCTCGTCCTTTTCGGGCGTCCTTGCGCACTTCAAACGAAAGACGGTCGACCTGAAAATGGGGGTCGTCCTGTTGATCGGCGGCCTCATAGGGGCTGCGATCGGCGTGCGCGTGTTCGCGCTCCTGACCGAGCTGGGTCAGGTCGATCTGCTGGTGCGGCTTTGCTACGTGGTGTTCCTCGGGATCATCGGCGGGCTGATGTTCTTCGAGAGCCTGCGCGCGATCCGTCGGTCCCGAGCGTCCGGTGGTGCCGTGACGCCGCCGAAACGCCGCCAGCGGCGCTGGATCGACGCACTGCCGTTCAAGATGCGATTCCGTACCTCGGGGCTTTATATCTCGGTGATCCCGCCGGCCCTCGTGGGTCTGTTCGTGGGCGTTCTGGCCGCGATCATGGGCGTGGGCGGCGGCTTCGTCATGGTGCCCGCGATGATCTACCTTCTGGGGATGCCGACCAAGGTGGTCGTGGGAACCTCGCTGTTCCAGATCATCTTCGTGACCGGCTTCGCCACGCTGATGCACGCGACGACGAACTACACCGTCGACATGGTTCTGGCCGTTCTGCTGCTGGTCGGCGGCGTGGTCGGTGCGCAGATCGGCACGCGGATCGGCACGCGCCTGAAGGCCGAACAATTGCGCATCCTGCTGGCGCTCATGGTTCTGGCGGTCTGCGGCAAGCTGGCGTTCGACCTGCTGGTGATGCCGAGCGAGCTCTATTCCCTTGGCGAGGGGGCGGGGCATTGAGGCGTCTTTTGCCGATCCTTCTCGCCCTCGTGGCATGCGCGCTGCCGCTCAGGGCCGAGACGATCGTGGCGGGCCTCAGCCGCGAGGCGATCAACATCACGGCGAATTTCGAAGGGTCCGAGATCCTGATCTTCGGGGCCGTCGAACGCAACGCGCCCGCGCCGGAGGGGGAGCTTGAGGTCATCATCACCGTGGAAGGGCCGGCGCAGCCGGTCGCCGTGCGGCGCAAGGAGCGGGTTCTGGGGATCTGGGTCAACGCGGCCTCCATCGAGGTGGACGCCGCGCCCTCGTTCTATGCCGTGGCGACGACAGCGCCGATGGGGGAGGTGATCAGCCAGGTCGAGGACCTGCGCCACCGCGTCTCGATCCCGCGCGCGATCCGCGCCGTGGGCGTGGGTGTCGCGCAGCCCGAGGCCTTCACCAACGCCCTGATCCGCATCCGCGAATCCGAGGATCTCTACCAGTTGATCGAAGAGGGCGTCACGCTTCGTAACGAAACCTTGTTCGATACCTCCATCCGTTTGCCCGCGAACCTTGTTGAAGGCGACTACCGCACCCGCATATTCTTGACCCGGGGCGGAGAGGTGCTGGACGTGTATGAACAGGATATCGTCGTGCGGAAGGTCGGGCTGGAGCGGTTCATCTACAACCTCGCCCACGAGAGGCCGCTGATCTACGGCATCCTGTCGCTTGCCATTGCCATTGCCGCGGGATGGCTGGCGTCCGCCGTGTTCCGCTACATCCGGGCGTGAGGGCGGTGTCGGCTGCGGCACAGTCCGTCGTCCGCCGGTTCTGGAAGGCGATGGCCACCAACGATTTCCACGCCGCGAGCCTGTGCCTGACCGAGGATTTCCGCCTGCAATGGCCGCAGTCGGAGGAAATGATCGAGGGGCGCGCGGATTTCGCGGCGCTCAACACGGCCTATCCGTCGAGCGGACCCTGGACCTTCGACCTGCGACGCATCGTGGGCGAGGGGGACCAGATCGTGACCGAGGTCGTCGTCAGCGACGGGACGATCCGGGCGACGGTGGTGACGTTCCACACGGTCCGGGGCGATCTGATCGCTTTCCAGCGGGAGTTCTGGCCGGAGCCGTTCGACGCCCCAGAATGGCGGCGGCAGTGGGTGCGGATGCCGGGGGATTGAGGGTCGCCGTGCGCGTGCAGCCTGGGGTCATCCAATTGAATTCAAGCGGAAAAGCGAATTTTGGTAACCTTTGATTAACCGTGTTTCAGGGGGCGCTGCCCCCGTCGCCTGAACGCGACTCCCCCGGAGGTTTTTCTGGCAAGATGAATGATGGGCGTGGTGGTTTGACAGAGACGGCAGGTCAGCCGCGGCCGACGTAGGGCATGTTGGTGGCCATCACCGTCTGGAACAGGATGTTGGCGGTGAGGGGCAGGTCGGCCATGTGGTAGACCGCGCGGGCGGCGTCCTCGACATCCATCATCGGCAGGAGCGGTTTGCCCTCGGCTATGATGCGGTCGTTGAGGCGGTCTACAAGCTCCGTTCTTGCGTTGCCGATGTCGATCTGTCCGGCGGCGATGGAGAAGGGACGGCCGTCGAGGGCAAGGGTTTTCGTGAGGCCCGTCACGCCGTGTTTTGTCGTTGTATAACAGAGACTTCCCTCGCGCGGGGTGTGGGCGGAGATCGAGCCGTTGTTGATGATGCGGCCGCCTTGGGGGCTTTGGGCGCGCATCTGGGCGAAGGCGGTGCGGGCGGTGTTGAACATGCCGGTGAGGTTCACGGCGAGAGAGTTGTGCCAGTCTTCAGGGTCGATCTCGTCGATGGTGCCCTGCGGCGTGAAGATGCCCGCGTTGTTGAAGACGGCGTCGAGTCGGCCCCATTTCGCGACAAGCTGGGTAACCGCTTGTTCCACCTGGCTTAATTCGGTCACGTCGCCGGGAAGCGCGAGGGCGTTTTCGTGCGCCTCGGCCATGTCTTCGAGCGGTGCGGCGCGCCGCGCGAGCAGGCCGACGCGCCAGCCGTTTTCGAGGAAGACGCGGGCCGTGGCATGGCCGATCCCGCTGCTGGCGCCGGTGATCAGGATGGTTTTCATGGGGGCAAGATCCTGTAGTGAACCTGTAGTTATTCCGTAGTTACACGGTGTCGTCGGATTTCGCCGCCACGCGGCGCATTGGTGGGGTGGAACCCCACCCTACGGGGTGTCTTCGGCCTCCAGTGCGAGGGGGGCGGCTTTCACCTCCAGATCGTCGATGCCGAGGGCTTTGGTCGGGCGCGAGAGCCGGTAGCGCGTGACCCAGATCAGGCGCTCCTCCGCGCGGGTGATGGCGACATAGGCCAGCCGTTTCCAGAGCGCCTGACCGGCCTCCATCCGGCCCGCGCGGGAGGCGGCGTAGAGATCCGGCGCAAAGACCTGCACCTCGGGCCATTGCGAGCCCTGAGCCTTGTGGATCGTCACCGCGGCCCCATGCAGGAAGGCCGCGCCCATGCGGGCGGCGTAGGGGATGAAGGGTTCGTCCTCGTCCGGTTTCTCGATCTTCACGATGGAGGCGGCGGAGAAGCGCGGCGTTTCCGCGCCGATCACGTGGAGCCGCGAGAAGCCGGGGCGGTTGCCCGGCCCGAGGTAGATGACCGGCGCGCCCTTGATGAGGCCGCGCGCCTCCAGGTCGATGCGTTTCTTGCGATGCTTCAAAGGCAGTTCGATGCCGTCGCAGATCAGCGGCTCGCCCGGCAGAAGCTCGTCGTCGGACGCGCCGTGGGCGCCGCGAAAGGCGGTGATCAGGCGGATGCGCGTAGCATTGCGCCAGACCAGCACCGGCGAGCGGGCCATCATGTCCGAATTCACCGCGCCCGCCACCTGCACGCGGTCGTCGCGGGCGGCGGCCTCGGTGATCATGCGCTCGAAATCTGGAAATTGCAGGTCCGGGTCGCCGAGGGCATGGGCGAGGTCGAGGATCGGGTTGTCGGCATCCTGCCGGTGGATGCGGGCCAGATGCAGGAGGTTCGGACCCTTGAACTTGTCGAAGACCATTTCGCCCGACTGGCCGACGGGGGCGAGCTGGGCCGGGTCGCCGAAGAGGATCAGGATCGGGAAGATCTCCTTCAGGTCGGAGAATTGCTTGTCGTCGAGCATGGAGGATTCATCGACCAGCCCGATGTCGAGCGCGTCTTCGCGGCGCTTCCAGCCGGTGATGAAATCCGACCCGCGCAGGCCGGCGGAGGCGAGCGCGGCGGGCACGGACTTGGTGGCGTCATAGACTTCCTTTGCGCGGTCGAGCGCGGCGTCGGTCAGCGCCTCGATCACCGGGCGCTCGCCCTGGCCCGCCATCCATTCGGCGACCTTTTCGAATTCGGGGTCGTAGACGGGCGTGTAGAGGATGCGGTGAATCGTGGTGGCAGGCACGCCGCGCCCGCGCAGGACGGAAGCCGCCTTGTTGGTCGGCGCGAGGACGGCGACGGTGCGGCGGTCTTTCCTGCGCTTGCCCTCCCAATCGCCGGAGATGATGTCGACGCCGGAGCGTTGCAGCGCCTTGACGATCTCGGCCAGCAGCAGCGTCTTGCCGGACCCCGCCTTGCCGGTGATGGCTAGAACCGCGCCCTTGCCCTCGGCGGCGGGGCTGAGGGTTTCGTCGTCGATATCGACGCCCATGTCGCGCAGCACCTCGGCCACGCGGTCATGGGCGGCGGCCTGATCGTCGGAGAAGGTGGGAGCAAGGGCTTGGGGCGTCGCATTCATGGCGCGACCCTAGCCCGAGCGAAACCGAGTTGCGAGGGACTAAGAGGCGAGATCGTCGAGCGTGACTGTGTCGCCCTGGAGCTTGGTCATCTCCGCATCGTCCAGCAGGGCCGTGAGATGCAATGCAAGGCCGCGCGCAAGCTCGGCATAGGGCCGGCCGTCCTGCGAGGGCTCGAAGGTGTCGCGGATGATCTGGTCGGCGACAAGCAAGGCCCGGATCAACGCGACAACCCGGACATGTCCCGCGCTCTGGCGCAGGCGTCCGGCCAGAACGGTGGCTGTTGTCCCGGGTTGCATGACGGCGGCCAGAACATGTTCGATCAGGAGTTCGGAGCCGTCGGCCATGTCCGGGCTGCGGGGTAGCGGATCGGGCAGCCCGATCAAACCGGTCGGGCCGGACCCTGTGGGCGTGGCGCTGCTGCCGACAACAGTAAGTTTCTTCATGATCTCCAATCGGGGCCGGGCACATCGAATTAGTCAATTAGTCAGCGATGCGCGGGCGGGTCCGATCAAGTTGGCTTTTCGTCAGGTCAAGGCGGCGCTGGACCAAGGGCGTCAGATCGACAGATCGCTGAGGCGGAGGGGGGCCTTGGGCGCACTCTCCTGTTCGGCATCGTCGGCGGCCTCGGCCAGCGTCAGGGCCATGGTGCGGGCGAGGCGGGCATCGGCGCGGCCCGGGGCGTTGCCGTTGAACGTGCTGGCAATGACCTGGTCGGCCGAGAGAAGCGCGCGGATCAGGGCCGTCACACGGGCGTCGGGCGCGGATTGGCGCAGGTGCCAGATCACGGTGAGGGGTTCGGCGCCGCTGTCCATGACGGCATGCAGCACCTGTTCGAGCAGGGTTTCGAAATCGGGTTCCATGGGGTTCGGTCTTTGCCGCCTCCGGTTTTTCGGAAAAGGAATGACCGGGGTTCTCCCGCCGGGCCGGTTTCGTCGGCGTCGCGGGGCGGGTAGCGCGGCGCGCGCGGGCGGGCAACGGGGGGCGGTGGAAACAGTGAATTTTAGAAAAAAAGGTTAAGGATTTACCGGTTCAGAGCAGGTCGAGCGGGCCGTCGTCGGTGCCGATGACGAAGGCGCAGTCGCCGGGCTGGATCAGGCCGGGGACGTGGCGGGCGGCGAGCAGGCCGGGGCGGGCGGCGCGGATCTGTTTCGGCGCGGCCTCAAGATCCTCGGGGTGGTAGATATGGGCCAGCGTCTGGCCTTCCTCGACGGTATCGCCGAGGTCGGCCTGCGGGTGGAAGAGGCCGCGATGCGTGGCGAAGTGGAAACCCGCGGGGTCCGACAGGTCGAGCGCGCGGGAGGGCGCGGGCGTGTAATCGGCGCGGTAGATGCCGTGATAGGCGAGCAGGCGGGTGAGGCCGGCGTGCGCGATGCCGGCGCTTCTGACGGTGGCTGTGCCGCCGCCGCCAAGCTCGGTCGTCACGAAGGTCTTGCCGGCGCGCTCGGCGGCGCCGTCGAGCATGCCGGTATCGTCGATCTCGCGCAGGCGGGCGGTCCAGGGCGCGGAGAAGGCGCGGGCGGCGGTGGCGCAGCGGGCGTCCTGCTCGGGGTCGTCGAGGATGTGGCTGACGGCCATGGGCAGGAAGTCGAGGGTCTTGCCGCCGGAATGGAAGTCGAGGACGACATCGGCCTCAGGGATCAGGTGGTCGTTCACGAAGGCGGCGAGTTTCAGGGACAGCGTGCCGCGCGGATCGCCGGGGAAGGCGCGGTTGAAGTTCACGCCGTCGATGGGCGAGGTGCGCGTCGCGGCGAGGAAGGCGGGGTGATTGAGCGAGGGGATGGCGATGAGGCGGCCGTTGATCTCGGACGCGTCGAGGCCCCACAGGAATTGACGGATCGCGATTGGGCCTTCGTATTCGTCGCCGTGGTTCGCGCCGGTCACCAGCGCGGTGGGGCCGTCGCCGTTGTTCACCACGCAGACGGGCACCATGACATGCCCCCAGGCGCTGTCGTCGGCGGAATGTGGGATGCGGATGTGGCCGTGGTGCAGGCCGGGTTCGTCGAGCGGGATCGTGAGCGCGGTCATTTCAGCGACACCTCGCGCGGCAGGGTCGAGAGGCATTCGTGCCCGGCCTCGGTGATCAGGATCGGCTCGGTGATCTCGATCCCGCCGTCGTCGAGCCAGAGGGCGGGCATGAAGTGGAAGGTCATGCCGGGTTTCAGGACGGTGGTGTCGCCGCGGCGGAAGGACATGGTGCGCTCGCCCCAGTCGGGCGGGTAGGAAAGGCCGATGGCATAGCCGCAGCGGCTGTCCTTTTCGAAGCCGAGCTTGTTGAGCCTGCCGTTGAAGGCGTTGGCGACATCCTCGCAGGTGTTGCCGGGATTGGCCTGTTCGAGCGCGGCGTGGGTCGCCTCGACCACCGCCTTCTCGGCCTCGCGGAAATGGGGCGGGATGGAGCCGAGGAACAGCGTGCGCGATTGCGGGCAATGGTAGCGGCGGTAGCAGCCGGCGATCTCGAAGAAGGTGGCTTCCCCCTCCTTCATCGGTTTCTCGTCCCATGTCAGGTGCGGCGCGGTGGCATCCATGCCCGAAGGCGTCAGCGGCACGATGGCGGGGTAGTCGCCCCAGTGGCCGTCCACGCCGTCGATGCCCTGCTTGAAGATCTCGGCCACGAGGCGGTTTTTCGGCAGGCCCGGTTCGGCCACTTCGAGAATGCGGTTGTGCATCGCCTCAACGATCCGGGCGGCGCGGCGCATGTACTCGATCTCGCCGGGAGATTTCACCGCGCGCTGCCAGTTCACGAGGCCGGTCGCGTCGATGAATTGCGTGTTCGGCAGATGTTGCAGGAGCGTCTGGTGCGCGGCGGCGGAGTAATAGTAATTGTCCAGTTCCACGCCGATGCGGCTGCCGGCGCCGCCCTGGTCGCGGATCAGGTCGGCCAGCGTCTCGTGTGGGTGCTTGGCGGGGTTCTGGACGTAGGTGTCGTCGTAGCCGTGGACGGCGTCATCCTCCATCCACACGGTCCGGAGCGCGCCGAGCGCATCCATCGCGCGGCCCCACCAGAGCGGCGGGCCCTCCATGCCCAGAAGCACCGCCTGGTGCACGTAGAAGGACCAGCCGTCGTAGCCCGTCAGCCACGCCATGTTGGACGGGTCGGTCACGATCAGCCAGTCGAGGCCGCGATCCTCCATCTCGGCGCGGGTGCGGGAAATGCGGGCGAGGTATTCCTCGGTCGGGAAAGTGTCGATCTGGGCGACCATGGGAGTCCTCCTGGCTGTCGGGGGCAGGTTTGCCGGGATCAGGGGGGAGGTCCAGCCCGTTTGCGGCAGGGGGAGGGTGGAATGGGACGTCGGGAGGGTGGTTGCTCGGACGCAATGGGGGCTCTGCCCCCGTCGCCCGATGGGCGACTCCCCCGGAGGTTTTTCTGGCAAGATGAAAGGGCACGCCGTGAACCATCCGGGCGGCGTCGCTGACGCGGACTTCGCCGGCTTCTGGCTTGCCGGTGGGTTCAAGGCCCCTTGTCGGGAAGGTTCGGCCGCGCCGGATCCTCAGCCGCAGGCGGGGGGCGCCTGCCGCGCGGGGCATCGGCGAGGGCACGGTCGCGTGCCGCCGCGCAGGCATTTTCCCCCGCGCACCTTGCGCCGGAACTTTAGACTGGTAGCGTGCCCGCGAAACCGCCCTGTTACCGGAAGGACCGCGCCATGCTGACCAATGACCAACTCGACAAGTGGGACCGCGACCACTTCTTCCACCCGTCGACCCACCTGGGCCAGCATTCGCGGGGCGAAGCGCCGGGCCGGGTCATCAAGACCGCCGAGGGCTGCCATATCGTCGACCGCGACGGCAACCGCCTGCTCGACGCGTTCGCCGGGCTTTACTGCGTGAACATCGGCTACGGTCGTCAGGAAGTGGCGGAGGCCATCGCGGCGCAGGCGCGCGAGCTGGCCTATTACCATTCCTACGTGGGCCATGGCACCGAGGCCTCTGTCACGCTGTCGCACATGATCGCGGAACGCGCGCCGGAGGGCATGAACCGGACCTATTTCGGGCAGGGCGGCTCGGACGCGAACGAGACCAACATCAAGCTGGTCTGGTATTACAACAACATCCTCGGACGTCCGGAGAAGAAGAAGATCATCTCGCGCTGGCGGGGCTATCACGGCTCGGGCCTGATGAGCGGCTCGCTGACCGGCCTGCACCTGTTCCACAAGAAGTTCGACCTGCCGTTGGACACCGTGCGTCATACCACGGCGCCCTATTACTTCCGCCGCGAGAGCGAGCAGCAGAGCGAGGCGGAGTTCGTCGCGCAATGCGTGGCCGACCTCGAGGCGCTGATCGAGGCGGAGGGCGCGGACACCATCGCGGCCTTCATCGCCGAGCCGGTGATCGGCACGGGCGGCATCGTGCCGCCGCCGGAGGGCTATTGGGAGGCGATGCAGGCGGTTCTGAAGAAGAACGACATCCTGCTGATCGTCGACGAGGTGATTACCGGCTTCGGGCGGCTCGGCTCGATGTTCGGATCGGCCCATTACGGGCTGGACCCCGATATCATGACCATCGCCAAGGGCCTGACCAGCGCCTATGCGCCGCTGTCCGGCTCGATCGTGCATGACCGGGTGTTCGAGGTTCTGGCGCGCGGCACCGACGAGAACGGGCCGCTGGGCCATGGCTGGACCTACTCGGCGCATCCCATCGGGGCGGCGGCCGGCGTCGCGAACCTGAAGGTGCTGGACGAATTGGACCTCGTGGCGAATGCGGGCAGCGTGGGGCCGTACCTGACACAGGCGATGGGCGAGGCGATGGCGGATCACCCGAACCTCGGCGAGGTGCGCGGGGTCGGCATGCTGACGGCGGTGGAACTGGTGTCGGAGCCGGGCACGCGCAAGGGCTTCGACCCGGCGCAGAAGATCGTGCCGCAGATCGCCGCCGCCATGGCCCGGCGCGGCGTGATTGCCCGCGCCATGCCGGAGGCCGACGTGATCGGCTTCGCCCCGCCGCTGTGCCTGACGCGGGAGGAGGCCGATACAATCATCGCCGCCACCCGCGCCTCGGTCGACGAGGTCTTGGGGTAAAACGCCCGCCCTTTGATCTGAATTGTCTCGTGACACGAATGTCCCGAGAGCGCCGAAGGCGTGACAGGGTATTCGTGTCGCAGGTTCAAGGTCGGGCGTTACTGGGAAAACGCAGGCCACCCGCCCCTTTACGGGGGCGGGTCCCTGCGGCTAGGGTGAGCGGATTACAGCTTATCCTTCGGAATTTCGCATTTCATGTCCGATCCTCACGTCACCTGTCCGAATTGCGGTTACGGCTTTGACAACCTTCGCAAATCGACGCGGATGTTCGATTGCCCGTCTTGCGGCACGACGCTGTTTCGCGAGGGCGCGGCGGTCAATCCGGTGGGCAACAACGGGGAGATGCACGACTACCCGATGTTGCTGGACGTGAACGACAGCGTCACCATCCACGGAAAGAAATGCCTCGTTGTGGGGCACGCGCGGTATGATTACGGGCGCGGGACGTGGGACGAGTTCTGGATCGAGAACAGCGCCGGCGAGGGGGCGTGGCTGTCCATCGACGAGGGCGACGTGGCCGTGCAATACCCGTTGGGAGGGCGGTCCGCTCCAAGCCGGAGCGATCCGCCAGCGGTGGGCGAGAAGGTCCACCATGGCGGGCGCGACTACACGGTGACCGAGGGGGATACTGCCAAGTGCATCGCCGTGCGCGGGCAATTCCCGGAGCTGATCCAGGTCGATGACGCGCATTACTTCGTGAATGCCTCCGGCCCGGCGGGGCAGATCCTGTCGGGCGAATTCTGGGAGGGTGGCCATGCGTGGAGCGATGGCGAATGGCTGGATCCCTTCACGCTGAAGGTCGAGCGGCTTGACGGGAGCCGGGTGGCATGACGGCGACTCATGGCCTGAGTTCGATCAACTGCACCTCCTGCGGGGCCGGGCTGTCGGTGCTGGGCGGCGGGCGGGTTCAGACCCATGTCTGCGGCTATTGCGGCGCGGTTCTGGACACGCAGGACAATTACAAGGTGCTGGACAGCATCGGGAAGCGGGACCACCCGAAAAGCCCGATCACGATCGGCATGACGCTGACTTACGAAGGCGTGGAGTTCACCGTGATCGGTACGCTGGGCATGGTCGAGAAATACGGCGCGAAGACCTGGCGCTGGGTGGAGCACCAGATCTTTTCGCCGACCCACGGCTACCTGTGGCTGAACGTGGAAAACGGCCATGTGACCTTCACCCGCAAGGTGCGGGACTTCAACATGGGCCACTGGCTGAGCCCGGCGAGTGTGGAGCAGTCGGAGACGCCGCCGCGCCGGTCCTACGAGGGTGAGACCTACAAGTATTACGAGACCTCGGTGGCCGAGATCGAGTTCATGGAAGGTGAATTCAACTGGGTGCCGAAGCTGGGCGAGAAGACGCAGACCGTCAGCCTGCTGGGTCCGGACGCGATGCTGGGGCTGTCGAGATCGGCGACCGAGCGCGAGGTGGAGCTGACCAGGCTTCTGGACCGGGACGCGGTGGCGAGGGACATGGGCTTCAGCCTGGGCGCTTTGGGGCCCGCCGAGCGGCATCCGCTGCAGCCCTACACGCCGATGGCGGAGGAAGGGCTTCTGAGGCGGGTCCTCAGCCTGACCGCGATCGCAGCGCTGGTGCTGGGGCTCGTGTTCCTGCTCATGCCGGGCCGAACGGTACTGGAAACGCCCCAGATGATGCTGTCGGAACTTCCCGAAAGCTATTCGTTCGAGGTCACCAATCCGAGCCAGCTGTCGCGCGTCAGGCTGGAGAGCAACCTTCAGAACGCCTGGGGGGTCTTTGCGGTCGAGGTGCTGGGGCCGGACGGCAACCCGGTGGTCGCGGCGGAGCGGGCGATTTCCTATTACTCGGGCCGGTCGGGGGGCGAGAGCTGGTCGGAAGGCTCGCGCAATGGCTCGTTCCGGTTCCGGCCGGAGACCACCGGCCCCCATACGCTGCGGCTGGAACGGGCCGAGGGCGGCAACGCGGCGGATTCGTTCACGCTGCAGGTGCGGGTCAGCGAAGGCAAGCCGGCGGCGTTCTGGATGTTCGTCCTTGCCGTTCTGGCGGGCCTCGGCTGGCTTTACGTCGCCGCGCGCCGCGCGATGTTCAACAGCCGCCGCTTCAGCGGGTCGGACTGGCACGATGACTGAGGAGGAGGCAGCGCAATGAATCCGATCAGGCTCGTCATCATCGGCGGCGCGGTCATGGCGCTGATGGGCGCCAGCTACATGAGCTATTACGGCGTCGGTCGCGAAAGCCGCGACCTGGCGGCGTCCACGCAATCCATCCGCACCGGATCGTCCGGCGGAGGCAGCGGCGGGTTCGCGGCCTTCGGACGGATCAAGTAAACAGCCCTTCTGGAATAGGAGCTTACGCACATGTTTGAGGGAATTATCTTGGCCGAACTGGTCTCGACGCTGGTCTACAGCATCATCGGGATGGTCCTGATGTACATCGCCTACAAGGTGATCGAGGTGCTGTCGCCCTTCCCGATCGTGAAGGAGATCGAAGAGGATCAGAATACCTCGCTGGCGATCCTGATCGGCTCGGTCTTCATCTCCATGGCGATCATCATCGGGGCGGTCATCCTCTCCTGATCCGGGGGCGTCCGGCCGGGCCGGGGCGGCACGATTGACAGACAAAACAACCGAGACGGGCGCGCCGAGCGAGCTGACGCCCAAGGTCGCCTGGCTTTTGGCGGCCACCTTCGTGGTGGCCGTGGCGGGCCTGATCTACGAGCTGATCGCGGCGACGATTTCGAGCTACCTTCTGGGCGACTCGATCCGCCAATTCTCGTTCGTGATCGGGGTGTTCCTGAGCGCGATGGGCATGGGCGCCTGGGTGTCGCGCTTCGTGGGCGACGCCTTGGCCGGCTTCGTGCGGGCGCAGATGGCCCTGGGCGTGATCGGTGGCGCGCTGGGGCCGCTCCTGTTCTTCACCTATGCCTTCTACGGCGCGGTGGGCCTGCCGCTTTACGGCGGGCTGATCGCCATCGGCGTGCTGTCGGGCATGGAGATCCCGCTGATCAGCCGCGTGATGAAGGAGATCGGCGCGGCGGAGTTCCGGTTCGAGAACGTGCTGACCGCCGATTACATCGGCGCGCTTGCGGCCTCGCTGGCCTTTCCGCTTCTGATCGTGCCGAACCTGCCGCTGATGGCGGCCTCCATCGCATTCGGCATCCTGAACCTGCTGGTGGCGGGCCTGTCGCTCTACCTGTTCCGGGACCGGATCGGGCGCGGGCTGTGGCTGGCGTGGGCCGGGTTCCTGTTGGCGGCCATCGCGGCCTTCGGGTTGAGCGGACGCATGGTGTCGGCCGTCGATGCGCGGCTGTTCCAGGACGAGGTGATCTTTTCCGAGACCACGCCCTACCAGAGCATCATCATCACGCGCTTCGACGAGCGGTATCGCCTGTTCCTCGACCATTCGATCCAGTTCGATTCGCTCGACGAGCATCGCTATCACGAGATGCTGGTGCATCCGTCGATGGGACTGGTGCCGGACGCGCGCAATGTGCTGGTCCTGGGCGGCGGCGACGGGATGGCGGTGCGCGAGGTGCTGCGCCACGACGGCGTCGAGCGGGTGGTCCTGGTGGACCTCGACCCGCGAGTGACGGAGCTGTTCGCGACCAACCCCGACCTTGTCGCGTTGAACGGCGGGTCGTTGCAGGACGAGCGGGTCGAGATCGTGAACGCGGACGCGTGGGTCTGGGCCGCGGAAGGGCACGGGGACGAGGTTTTCGACATCATCATCGCCGATCTGCCGGACCCCAAGAGCATCGCGTTGTCCAAGCTCTATTCGGTCGAGTTCTATTCCATGCTGATGGAGCGGCTGTCGGGCGTGGGGCTGTTCGTGACGCAGGCGGGATCGCCGACCTTCGCCAGCGAGGCCTTCTGGATCACCGAGGCGACGCTCGCCGCGACCCGCAACCCGATGGCGCCGGGTCAGGGGATGGAGACGCTGGCCTACCAGGTCTACCTGCCGAGTTTCGGGAACTGGGGTTTCGTGATGGCCGGGCCGGGGGTGCCCGATGACGCGCGGGTGCCGGACTTGCCGGAGGGGCTGCGGTTCCTGAACGGCGACGTCTGGCGCGGGGCGCAGGCCTTCGGCGAGGACCAGTTGCCCGCCGGGGAGGTGCCGGTGAACACGATCCAGGGGCATCCGCTCGTGGCGGCCTACCAGCGCGGCTGGGATTTCTGGTTCCGCTGACACGGGGTATTTCGGTCCATGCTCGGCCTGCCGGCCTGTGCGTGACCCCGACCGGGCCGCGCGGCTTGCGCCGCGCGGCGGGGGGCGCTGCCCCCCCGTCCTGGCGGACTCCCCCCGGAGGTTTTCTGGCAAGATGAAAGGGCGGCTCAGCGGTTGAGCAGGGCGCGAAGGGCCGTGACGTCTTCCTGGAGGATGCCGTGGCCCGCGCCGGGGGCGGTGACGAGGGTGGTTTCGGCGCCGAGCTTGCGGAACGTCTCAGTGCTGTCCTCGGCGCGGATCAGCGGGATATGCGGGTCGCGTTCATGGACCGAGATATGGACCGGAACCGATGTGAGGTCAGTGGTGTAGTCGAACCGCTTGGGGCCGTGACCGTAGAGCGCGTCGGTCGCGGGGCCATCGGCGTCGGCGGTGCCGACGAGGCCGGCGGAGAGGCCGAAGACCCCCATCATTCCGCCATGGCGGGCGGCGTATTCCAGCGCCAGGCAGCCGCCCTGCGAGAAGCCCGCGAGCGCGATCCGGTCGCGCGGCAGGCCGAGGGCGGCGATGGCCGCATCGATGGCGGAGAGGCCCGAGAGAACATGCGGCTCCATCTGCTCGGTGGGGGCGAGGAAGGAGGTGGGCCACCAGCTGCGGTCGGGGGCCTGTGGCGCGGCCAGCGCGATGTCGGGCAGGCCAAGGGCGTCGCCCAGGCCGAGGATGTCGGCGGCGGAGGCCCCGCGGCCATGCACCAGGACGAGGCCGTAGCGCGCCCGGTCCGGTGCGGCGCCCGCCAGGGTGACGGGCGCCTTGGTTTCACCGCTCATGCGACCCTCAGCGGCGGGAGGACCCGCTCGATCCGATCGCGCATGCCCTCGTATTGCGGGGGCAGCTTCAGGGCCTCGCCCAGGTGGGCGGGGTCTTCGTCGATCGCGAAGCCCGGCGGGTCGGTGGCGATCTCGAACAGCACGCCGCCCGGCTCGCGGAAGTAGATGGCGTTGAAATACTGCCGGTCCCGGACCTCGGTCACGCCCAGGCCTGCGGTTTGCAGCTTCTCCTGCCATTCCAGTTGCTCGGCATCGTCGCGGGCGCGGAAGGCGACGTGGTGGATCGAGCCGGCCCCCTGCCGCCCGATGGACGGCGCGTCGGAGCGCATGATGTCGACGACGGCGCCGCGTGCAGTGCCGGGCGCGCGCAGGCGCAGGCGTTCGGTGCCGTCCTGAACCTCGTGGCCCAGTTCCTCCCACCCGAAATGATCGGTCAGAAGACGCGCCGTCGGGGCGATGTCGTTTTCCCAGAGCGTCACCGAATGGAACCCGTCGAGTGGTGCGTCGCTGTCGCGGTCGGTTTCGACCAGTTCGACCGGCGCGCCGTCGGGATCGCGGAGCAGGATGACCCGCTCACCGAAGCGTTCCTTCGGTCCGAGGAAATCGACGACGTTTTCGGCAAGCTCTTCCATCCAGCCGTCGAACTTGCCCTTCGGCACGGCGTAGGCATAGGCCGCGGCCATGCCCGCGCCAGCGCGGCCGGGACCGGCATTGGCGAAGGGGAAGAAGGTGAGGATCGTGCCGGGTTCGGCCGCGTCGTTGCCGTAATAGAGGTGGTAGGTGTCGGGGGCGTCGAAGTTGACGGTCTTCTTCACGAGGCGCTGTTTGAGCGTGCCGGTGAAGAAATCGACGTTGGCCTGGGCGGGACCGGAGATGGCGGTCACGTGGTGCAGGCCGGGGATATGGGTGGCCATGGTGTCTCTCCTGCGTCTGTCGGGCGGGCATCGCCCGGTGATGGCCTTAGAGATGGCGCGTTACCCACTGTGCGAAAAGGCGAGAGCGCGCACGTCTTCTGTGCATTGGTGCGAAGTTACACCAGACGTCCTGCGGGAGGGCAGCGGACGGCAACGCCGCCGCCAGCGCGCGCTCAGCGTTCCTTCACGTAGGGCTCGCCGCCGGCCCGGGGCGGGATGGCGCGGCCGACGAAGCCCGCGAGGATCACCACGGTCAGGATGTAGGGGAGCGCCTGCATGAACTGCACCGGCAGGACGATGTTGTTGAGCGTGGCGGACAGCCCGCCATCGGGGTCGAGCATCGGCAGGCCGATGGAGAAGAGGAGGCCGACCCCGAGGGCGATTGCCGGACCGGTGAGGGCGCGGGTCTTGCCCTTGCCGCGCGCGATGGCGATGGCGCGCAGGACCAGCATGATGGCACCGACGAGCACGACGAACAGGAACACGAGGTTGAGGAAGGTCAGAAGCTCGATATTCTGGAACCGGTTGCCGACGGCATCGAGGAAGCCGAAGAGCAGGCAGGCGCCGAGCGCCTCCCACGGGCGCCACTTGGCGAAGATCAGCGCGGCAAGCGCGATGAAGCCACGGCCCGCGCTCATCTCGCGGACAAAGCCGGCGGATAGGCCGGTGGCGAGATAGGCCCCCGCAAGGCCGCAGAGAACGCCGCAGATCATGACGGCGGCAAAGCGCAGCCAGACCACGCTGATGCCGGCGGTGTCGACGGCGGCGGGGTTCTCGCCCACGGCGCGCAGGCGCAGGCCGAAGCGCGTGCGGTAGAGGATCCACCACGTCAGCGGCACGATCAGGAGCGCGATGTAGACGAGGATGGAATGGCCCGACAGAAGCTCGGAATAGACCTGGCCGAGGGGGTCTTGCTGGGCGATGTCGCGGATGCGCGAGGAGGCGCCCGGCAGGACGAATTCCTCGAACCGCGCGGGTCCGGAAAGGGCCGGGGTGCGCCCGCCCTGGCTGAACCAGGTCTGGGCGATGACCACGGTCATGCCGGAGGCAAGGAAGTTGATCGCCACGCCGGAAATCAGCTGATTGCCGCGGAACGTGATCGAGGCAAGGCCATGCAGCAGCGACAGGGTGACGGAGGCTATGATTCCGACGCTCAGGCCGATCCAGACGTTCTGCGTGGTGAAGGCGAAGGCCGCGGAAAAGAAGGCGGCGGCGAGCATCTTGCCTTCGAGCCCGATGTCGAAGATCCCCGCGCGCTCGGAAAACAGGCCGGCGAGGCAGGCCAGCAGCAGCGGCGTGGCCAGGCGCAGGGAGCTGTCGGAGAGTTGCAGGATTGTCATGAAATCCATGGATCAGATCCTCGACGTGGCAAGTTTGAAGGCGGCGAAGGCGAAAAACGCGCCGAGCGCACCTTCGATGTAGGCGCGCAGGCGGGCATAGGCGGCACGCACCGGCGCCGCGGAGAGCGCGAGCGCCCAGGCCGCGTGGCAGGTGAAGCTGAGCGCGGCAAGGGACACCACGAAGAAGGCGATCACCCAGAATGGCGCGTTGGCGGTGGCGCCGAGCGCGGCGATGGCGAGCCAGAAGGCGATGGCCTTGGGGTTGGTGAGCTGCAGCAGGTAGCCCTTGGCGAACAGCGCGGGCGCCGATTGCCGGGCGACGGTTTCGGCGGCGACCTTCGGCGGGTGGATCGCCTTCCGGAACGCGCCGTAGGCGAGCCAGGCGAGGTAGGCGGAGCCTGCGAGTTTCAGGAGCATCATCGCCCAGGCGGCCTGGCTCAGGATCAGGCCGACGCCGAGGATGGTCAGCACGTTGATCGTGGCCGAGCCAAGCGCGATGCCGGTGCAAGCGATCAGCGCGGCGGAGCGGCCTTGCGAAAGCGAGAGGCCCATGAGCATCGCCACCGCGGGGCCGGGCGAGGATGCGCCGACGAAGAGGATGCCCCAGGCGACGAGAAAGGCGGGGAGGAACGGCAGGAGCGTCTCGATCATGCGGGTGCTCCCTCGGGCAGGGTCAGGAACGGGAAGACCGTGGCGAAGCGCTCGGCCACCTGCGGGTGGGTACTGAGCAGGGCGACGGCCTTGGCCCGTGTCGTGCCCGCATCCTCGGCGCGGAAGGCCCCGCGCAGGGCGGAGATGCCGTGGAGCGCGGTGGCATGCGCGCTGTTGTCCATGAACGGATCGTGCGGCCAGAAGCCGGTGAGATCCTTCAGGCCGAGTGTCGCGTCGCGGCGGCTGTCGAGTTCCATCAGCTCGATCATGTGAGGGGGCAGGTCTTCTGCGTCCATCACGGTCACGACGTGTTCGGCCCAGGCCTTGAACTCGTCGAGCGTAATCGCGCCGGACATCAGGCAGGCCCACGCGAAGCCGAGATCGGCGCTGTCTTCGCGCGTGACGCGGGGTTTGGCTGCGACGCTCATTCCGGTGTCACCGTCTCGGCATCACCCTGATCGGTGCGGGTGGGTTTCGGGTTCGGCGCGGCTGCGGTTGCCGGGCGCGCGCGCCGGAAGGACATGAACAGGCTCTCCATCGGCATACGCACCATGTTGTCGAGCGCGCCGGTGAACAGGATCACGAGCGCCTGGATCACGAGGATCATCTCGCGGCTGACGGCGGGCATCTCGAAGGCCAGTTCCGCCCCGCCCTGATAAAGCATCCCGAAGAGCAGCGCGGCGAGGCAGACGCCGATCGGATGCGAGCGTCCCATCAGCGCGACGGCAATGCCGACGAAACCCGCGCCGGCTACGAAATCGAGGCGCAGCTGTTCGCTTTCGCCCTGCACCGCGTTGATCGCCATCATCCCGCAGAGTGCCCCGGAGATGAGCATCGCGATCATCGTGATCTTGACCGGGTTGATGCCGGCGTAGATTGCGGCGGTCTCGGAATGGCCGAAGGCGCGGATCTCGTAGCCGAGGCGGGTGCGCCAGATCAGCAGCCAGACGGCGACGGCGGCGAGAAGGGCGATGAAGAAGCTGACGTTGAGCGGCGTGGACGTCCGGAAGCCGAGGAAGGCCGCGAACTCGCCTGCGTTGGGCAGGTGCGTGGATTCGGGGAAGCGGACGGAGGCGGTCTCGGCCGAGCCGGGGATCGTGAACACGTTGTTCAGGACGTAGATCATCAGCGACGCCGCGATGAAGTTGAACATGATCGTGGTGATCACGATGTGACTGCCGCGCTTGGCTTGAAGATAGGCGGGGATCGCCGCCCATGCCGCGCCGAAAGCGCCGGTGAGGATCACGGTGGCGAGCAGCGCAAGCGTCCAGTGCGGCCACGGGATCAGCAGGCAGGCGACGGCCGCGCCGATGCCCGCAACATAGGCCTGCCCTTCACCACCGATGTTGAAGAGCCGCGCGTGGAAGGCAACGGCGACCCCGAGGCCGGTGAAAATGAAGTTGGTGGTGTAGAACAGCGTGTAGCCCCAGCCATAGGCCGAGCCGAAGGCCCCGTTCACCATGATCGCCATGGCGCGGAACGGGTTCTCTCCGATGATGAAATACACCACGAGGCCCGAGGCAAAAAGCGCCAGCAGGATGCTGATCAGCGGGATCAGCAGGACATCGGCCCATTTCGGCATCTTGTCCATTTATGCGGCCCCCTTCGCTTCGTTCACGCCGGCCATGAGCAGGCCGAGGTCGCCTTCGTTGGTCTCCGACGGCAGGCGTTCGCCCGAGATGACGCCGTCGAACATGACGGCGATGCGATCGGAAAGGCCCATGATCTCGTCGAGTTCGACCGACACCAGGAGCACGGCCTTGCCCGCGTCGCGCAAAGCGATGATCTGCTTGTGAATGAATTCGATCGCGCCGATGTCGACACCGCGGGTGGGCTGGCCGATGAGCAGAAGCTCGGGCATCCGGTCCATCTCGCGTGCGACGACGATCTTCTGCTGGTTGCCGCCCGAGAAGTTGCGGGCGGGCAGGCGCGGGTTCGGCGGGCGCACATCGTAGCGTTCCATCTTGTCGGCGCAATCGGCCTTGATGGCTGCGTTGTTCATCAGGGGCCCGGATTGGTATTTCGGGTCGTGGTGATAGCCGAAGGCGACGTTTTCCCATGCCTCGTAGGGCATGATGAGGCCTTCTACCTGCCGGTCCTCGGGCACGTGGCCGATGCCGCGCTGGCGGCGGGACTGGCCGTCACTCGCGCTGCCGGTGATGTCGATTTCCTCACCATGCAGTTTCACGGTGCCGCCCTGTGCGGGGATCATGCCGCCGAGCACTTCGAGAAGTTCGGTCTGGCCGTTCCCGGCGACCCCGGCGATGCCGAGGATTTCGCCCGCGCGGATCTGGAAGGAGATGCCCTTGACGCGCTCGACCCCGGCGGGATCGACAACGCGCAGGTTCTGGACGTCGAGCACGACCTCGCCCGGATTGGCGGGGGTCTTGTCGACCTGCAACAGCACTTTGCGGCCCACCATGAGCTCCGCGATTTCGGCTGGCGAGGTCTCGGCGGTCTTGACGGTGGCGGTCATCTCGCCGCGCCGCATCACCGACACGGTATCGGTGATGTCCATGATCTCGCGCAGCTTGTGGGTGATGAGGATGATGGTCTTTCCCTCTTCCTTCAGGCGCCCGAGGATGCGGAACAGCTGATCGGCCTCGGACGGCGTCAGCACGCCGGTGGGCTCATCGAGGATGAGGATGTCGGCCTCGCGGTAGAGCTGCTTGAGGATTTCGACGCGTTGTTGGTGGCCGACGGAGAGGTCTTCGATGATGGCGTCGGGGTTCACCTCGAGCCCGTATTCATGTTCGAGATCCAGCAGCACCTTGCGGGCCTTGGAGATCGAGGGGCGCAGCATCGCGCCGTCTTCGGCGCCGAGGATCACGTTCTCGACGACGGTGAAATTCTCGACCAGCTTGAAATGCTGGTGGACCATGCCGATGCCGGCGCGGATCGCGGCCTGGCTGTCGGGGATGGAGGTCTTCTTGCCGTTGATCCAGATCTCGCCCGCGTCGGCCTTGTAGAAGCCGTAGAGGATCGACATCAGCGTCGACTTGCCCGCGCCGTTTTCGCCCACGATGCCGTGGATCGCGCCCTTGGCCACCGAGAGCGATATGTCCTTGTTGGCCTGGACGGGGCCGAAGGCCTTGGAGATGCCTTTGAGTTCGATGGCGGGAACGGTCATGGATCAGCCTTTGGTCGGATATGAAACGGGCCGCAGCCATTGACGGTGCGGCCCGAAACCGGATCTTGCCTATCGCCGGTCTAGGCCGGCAAAGGGTTGATCTTACTGCATTTCCACCGGGCAGGTGCCGTCGTCGGTGAAGTTGTGAACCGAAAGCTCCCCGGCGATGATCTGCTCGCGCGCGGCGTCGACGGCGGCGATCATCTCTTCGGTGATCAGCTCCTGGTTGAACTCGTCCAGCGCGTAGCCAACGCCGTCTTCGGCCAGGCCGTAGACGAAGATGCCGGGTTCGATCGTGTCGGCGGAGAAGGCATCATAGACGGCCACGTCCACGCGTTTGATCATCGAGGTGAGGACCATGCCGGGGTGCAGGTAGTTCTGGTTCGCGTCCACGCCGATCGACAGGATGCCTTCGTCGGCCGCGGTCTGCAGAACGCCGAGGCCGGTGCCGCCCGCCGCAGCGAAGACCACGTCGGAGCCCTGGCCGATCTGGCCGCGGGTGAGTTCGCCGCCGCGCACCGGGTCGTTCCAGGCCGCAGGCGTGGTGCCGGTCATGTTCGCGATGACGGTGGCTTCCGGATCGGCTGCCACGACGCCCTGGGCATAGCCGCAGGCGAAGCGCGAGATCAGCGGGATATCCATGCCGCCCACGAAGGAGACCGTGCCGGTTTCCGACGCCATGCCCGCCAGCATGCCGACGAGGTAGGAGCCTTCATGCTCGGAGAAGATGATCGACTGCACGTTGGGCGCGTCCACCACGCCGTCGATGATGACGAAGGTGGTGTCGGGGTAATCGGGGGCCACGACTTCCAGCGCGGAAGCCTGGCTGAAGCCCGCCATCACGATCGGGTTGGCGCCGGCTTCGGCGAGGCGGCGCATGGCCTGCTCGCGCTGCGCGTCGTTCTGAAGCTCGATCTCGCGGTAGGTGCCGCCGGTTTCCTCGGCCCAACGCTCGGCACCGTTGAAGGCGCTTTCGTTGAACGAGCGGTCGAACTTGCCGCCCAGGTCGAAGATAATGGCTGGTTCGGCCAATGCGCCAGCGGCGGAGAAGGCCAGCGCGGCAGCGGCGCCAAGAAGCGATTTCATCGTGGTCATTCGGTATCTCCCGGTTGGTTCTGGGGTTTGAGCCGATGATTGACCCGTCCCCGGAATTGCAAACTCCGCCTCAGTGACGGAATCCTTACCGGGAATAAGGGCAAAGCGGGCCGGGAGGGTCAACCGGATTCTGGCAGGTGACCGGGCGTCACTGCCTGCATCCGCGTCATTTGCCGGAGGATTGGGCAGGCAGGGAAAGCACCATCTGGATCGCGTCCGCGGGGGATGCGTCTTCGTGGGCGTAATAGCCCTTGCGGCGCCCGACCTCGGCAAAACCGGCGGAGCGGTAGAGGGTAAGCGCGGCGGTGTTGGTGGCGTCGACGTCGAGAAACAGTTGCGTGACACCGGCCTGTTCGGCCTCGGTGATGGTGCGGGAGAGAAGGTCGCGGCCCGCGCCCTTGCCGCGCGCAGCGGGCAGGATCGAGATCGTGATCAACTCGGCTTCGGGCGGGATGATCTGAAGAAGCGCAAAGCCGGTGTCGGAGGTCACGACGCGGTAGGCGGGATTGGCGAGAAGCGTGTCGAATTCGTGGGCGGACCAGCCACGCTCGAAACTGGCGGCATGGAGGGCCGCGAGGAGTTCGGACAAGGTCACAGGATCGTCGGCCCGGCCTCGCGACTGGGGGCCGCGTCGGCAGGCTTGATGTAAAGCGGCGCGGGGCGCGGCTGTGGCGTGGCAGCGCGCGTGGTGGCGATCCGCGCGATGGCGGGCGCGATGTCGGCGGAAGGGGCGAGCGGCAGGCCGTTCGTAGCGGCGAGGTCGGCGGCGGTCGGGCCGACGAGCGTCACGTCGGGAGCGAGCCAGCCCGGAAGATCGGCGGCGGAGACAAGCGCAGGCGCACGGTCGATCCCTGCACCGAAGCGCTGCAGGTAAAGGGCGTCGCGTGGCGCGGGCAGGGCGGCGAGCGTGGGCCGCGGGGCGTCAAGCGCCAGCGCATCGAGGAGCGAGACGCCGATGGCCGGGATGCCGAGCGCCAGGGCCAGCCCGCGCGCGGCGGAGACGGAGATGCGGATGCCGGTGAAATTGCCCGGCCCGATGCCGACGCCGACGGCGGTGAGATCGGAAAGGGTCGCGTTGCCGTCGGCCAGCGTCTGCTCGATCAGCGGCATCAGGTGCTCGGCCTGGCCCTTGGCCATGTCGGCATGGTGGCCGGCGACGATCTCGTCATCGCGCAGAAGCGCCGTGGCCACCCATGGGCCGGAGGTGTCGAAACCGAGGATCATGGGCGGTGGGTAGAGGCTGTCAGAGGAGGCGGCAAGGGTTGGGGGTGTGCGGGCCCGCCCGCCCACCCCCATTTGGGGGCGCTGCCCCCGTCGCCTGACGGCGACTCCCCCGGAGGTTTTTTCCGGCAAGATGAAAGGGCTGGCGGCGTTCCGGTCAGACCGCGACCGGGCGCACCTCGACGACCTCGGGGATGTAGTGGCGCAACAGGTTCTCGATGCCCATCTTCAGCGTGAGCGTCGAGGAGGGGCAGCCCGCGCAGGCACCCTGCATGTGCAGGTAGACCACGCCACGATCGAAGCCGTGGAAGGTGATGTCGCCACCGTCCTGCGCCACGGCGGGGCGGACGCGGGTGTCGAGAAGCGACTTGATCTGGCCGACGATCTCGCCGTCTTCGCCCTCATGATCGGCATGGCCGCCAGAGGCCTGGGCCTCGTTGTCCATGACCGGCGCGCCGGACTGGAAATGTTCCATGATCGCGCCGAGAATGGCGGGTTTCACATGGTCCCATTCCACGGCGTCGGCCTTGGTGACGGTCACGAAATCGGTGCCGAAGAACACGCCCGTCACACCCTCGACCGCGAAGATCCGTGTGGCCAGCGGCGACTTGTCCGCCGTGTCCGCGCTCGGGAAATCGGCGGTTCCGGCCTCCAGCACGGTCTGGCCGGGCAGGAATTTCAGGGTTGCCGGGTTCGGGGTGGCTTCGGTCTGGATGAACATCGGTGCATATCCTTACTGGTTGGGTCAGATATGTGCCCGTGGCGCGCGCGAGTCAACCCGGTTGGAATGATTCTAAACTGCGGTCGTCGCGTCGCTTACTTGGGCATCCCTGCCATGCGGCGCAGTTCCAGCAGCACGGGGGCGATTGCGCCCCGGTCGAAGATGTGGCCGTTGCCGTGGGTTTCGACAGTGCGGGCGCGGGGTAGGCGATCCCGCCACGCGGGAAGGTGGCTTGGGTCCACCACGTCGTCATCCGCTGAGCCGAAGAATACGATGCGGTCGAGGCCTGACAGCGCCTTCGCCGCGCCATCGGGAAGCATGAACGCCTCGTAGGGCCAATCGGGCATCCCCCAGAGCGGCACACCGAGGCCGACGAAGCCGGCGGCCGAAAAGCGGGGGTGATGGGTGGCGATGACGCGCAGGAGTTCGGACCCGCCGAGGGAATGGCCGACCAGGATGGACGGCGCGCGCGGCGCGGTCAGGGCGGCGGACAGTTTCGAGGTCCAGACAGCCGGGTCGGGTGCGCCGAGGTCCGGCGCGTCGATCTGGAATCCTGGCCCAAGCGCGCGGCGCAATCGTGGCAGCGGCGGGTCGTTCGGCGTGTGCCCCGCCGCATGGGCGAAGAGCACGCGGATCGGTCTCACGTGATAGTCTCCAGCTGCTCCTTCGACAGCTCCACCGGCACGATCGTCAGCGGGACGGGCAGGTTGCCGGATTGCTTCACCAGCGATGTCACCAGGGGCCCCGGGCCGCCCTTGCCAGAAT
Source organism: Rhodobacterales bacterium HKCCE4037 (assembly GCA_015689645.1). Lineage (GTDB taxonomy): Bacteria > Pseudomonadota > Alphaproteobacteria > Rhodobacterales > Rhodobacteraceae > Gymnodinialimonas. The sequence continues at coordinate 111,178 of WVSM01000004.1, read as the reverse complement.
TCGCGCCGAGCACCAGCACGCCGATTTCGCGGTTGTCCGCGATATGGGTGAGGATTTCCTCGACCTGGTCGCCTTCGCGGATGACGAGGGTCGGGTCGACCTGCTGCTTGTCGCGCATCCACTTGGCGAAGACGTTGAAATGCGCCTCGATCCGTTCGCGGGCCTCGGCGCGCATCACTTCACCCACGCCGATCCAGTGGTTGAACTCGTCGGGCGGGATCACCGAAAGGATCTCCACCCCGCCGCCGGTGTTGTGCGCGCGCATGGCCGCGAAGCGCATCGCGTTGAGGCATTCGCGGGTATCGTCGAGGATGACGAGAAATGTGCGCATCGTGAGGGTCCCTCTCTCCGGTCATGCAGGATGACGGAGGGGGACGGCTCTGTCTAGCGGTGATTGCGTGGGGAGGGGCAGGCGTGGAATGCTGGCCGCAAGGGAGGAGCGCAGGATGCTGTCACCGCAGGTTGCCGATAGTCTGATTGCATGGCTGATGCTCGGCGGGATCGTGGTCGCGGGCCTTGTCGCGTTGCTTTATGTCCGGCGGCGTATGGGCCGCGAGGACTGGGCAGATGCGGGCAGTTTCGACGGGCCGCGCCGGATGCGGTTCTTTCGCATCCACGGGGTGCGCCTGCTGATCCTGCTGGCGCTTCTGTTCGCCTGGTTCATGGCGGTCGGTCTGGTGTTGGCCCCGCTGATCGAGAGCGTGACCACCCCGAGGGGTCAGGCCGCCGAAGCGGCCCAATCCCAGTAAAGCTCCCGCGCGCGCTTGGTGACCGGGCCGTGCTGGTAGTTGGTGCCGTCGAATTCCAGCACCGGCGTGACCTTGTTGAGGTTGCCGGACATGAAGACCTCGTCCGCCTCGCGGAAGTCGGCATAGCCCAGGACAGTTTCGGTCACCGTGTAGCCATCGGCGCGCAGGTTCGAGATGTGGCGCTGGCGGGTGATGCCGTTGAGGAAGGTTCCATTGGGGATCGGTGTGAAAATCTCACCATCGCGGACCATGAAGATGTTGGCGGTGGCGGTTTCGGCGACGTTGCCCATGGCGTCGGTCACAAGCGCGTTGTCGTAGCCCTTGGTGCGGGCCTCCATCAGCATCCGCGCGTTGTTGGGGTAGAGGCACCCGGCCTTGGCGTCGAGCACGGCGGTGGCCAGAACGGGGCGGTGGAAGCGCGTCGTGGTCAGGCGGGAGGACGCTTCGGGCGGGGCGATCGGCACCTCTTCGAGGCAGACGAAGAAGCCGGCCTCGGTTTCGGCCGGGACAATGCCGTAATGGCCGCCGTCGATGCCGAAGAAGTTCGGGCGGATGTAGACGGGCGTGTCCTTGGGATAGCGCTTGAGGCCTTCCCAGACGATCTCGAAGATTTCCGCGCCGGTCTTGCCGGGATGCAGGCTGAGCGCGCGGGCCGACCGCACCACACGGTCGCAATGGGCGCGCAGGTCCGGGGCGAGGTCATTCACGTAGCGCGCGCCGTCGAAGACCTGCGTGGCCTGCCAGGCGCCGTGATCGCCCGCGCGCATGACGGGGATATCCGCATCATGCCAGGCGCCGTCGAAATAGGTTTTGATGTTGGTGCCGGTGGCCATGGTGCCCTCCCCCCTCGGTTTCGGGGGGAGGGTAGAGCGAGGTTACATGGAAGGTCCAGAGGTGAAGCCTTGCTGGTAGTCCATTGTCACGCCGGCCGGCTTGGCGGCGTGAGGCTTTGTGCGGGTCGAAAGGTGTTCCGACCGCGCATGTTTTGCTGCCTTGATGCGGCAGGTGGTTTGAGTGGCCACGATACGGTCCGTGACAGATGCGGTCGGCGTATCCGACCGGGTGGTGAGACGACTGGTCATGCAGTTCCCCCCGATTTAACGGCTAACGATTTTTGAAGTATCGGAGAAGATAACGACAGAAATGTGAATGTAAAGTTAGCATACCAATTAAATGTGTGCGGAGGCGCACATTGCCGTGACGTCAAACAGGAGCCTGTTTCTACGCTTCGGCAAGCAAGGCATCGAGATCGAGGCGTCGGTTGCCCATGCTCAGGTTGCCATTCGCGTCGCGCGGCCAGTCCTCTGGCGCCCGGTCCCAGTACAGTTCGATCCCGTTGCCGTCGGGGTCGTCGAGGTAAAGCGCCAACGACACGCCGTGATCGGCCGCGCCAGTGAGGCTTACGCCCATGTCGAGGACGTTGCGAACGGCTTGTGCCAGTGCCTTGCGCGTCGGGTAGAGAAAAGCGACATGGAAAAGGCCCGTGGCATTCTCGGCCGGCCGGGGCCCGCCACGGCTGTGCCAGGTGTTGAGGCCGATATGGTGGTGGTAGCCGCCGGCGGACATGAAAGCGGCCTGATCGCCGAATGTCTGCTGAAGCTCCAGCCCGATGACGTCCCGGTAGAAGGCGATGGCGCGGTCGAGGTCGGACACCTTGAGGTGGGTATGGCCGATGGTCGTGCCGGGATCCGCGGTATAGGTCATGACATGCTCCTTCATCGTTGCCGCAGGTGGGCCGCCGGAGCGTTTCCTTCAATTCCGCAGGGATGCAGGGCGGCTGTGCGCCGATTATTCGTGCGAATAATCGCAGGTGCAAATTTTCATACGAAAATTTGCGCGCTCAGCTGCGAAGCATTCCGACGATGTCGTAGGTCTGTTCGAGGATCGGCACGGTGATTTCGCGCGCCCGGTCCGCGCCGCGGCGCAGGATGGCGTCGATCTCGGCCGGGTCATCCATCAGGCGGCTCATCTCGGCGGAGATCGGAGCGAGCTTGTCCACGGCGACCTCGGACAGGGCGACCTTGAAGTGCCCGAAAAGCGACCCGGCATGCTGGTCGAGCACGTCCTGCTGGGTCACGTCGGCCAACGCGGCATAGATGTTCACGAGGTTGCGGGCATCGGGACGATCGGCCAGCCCCTCCACGCTCTCGGGCAGCGGGTCGGGGTCGGTCTTTGCCTTGCGGATCTTCTTGGCGATCGTGTCGGCGTCGTCGGTCATGTTGATCCGCGTCTTGTCGGACGGATCGGACTTGGACATTTTCTTTGTGCCGTCCTGCAGGTTCATCACCCGCGTCGCAGCGCCTTCGATCACCGGCTCGGTCATCGGGAAGAAATCGACGCCATAGTCGTGGTTGAACTTCGCGGCGATGTCGCGGGTCAGCTCGAGATGCTGTTTCTGGTCCTCGCCCACCGGCACGTGTGTGGCGTGGTAGACGAGAATGTCGGCAGCCATCAGGGCAGGATAGGCCAGAAGGCCGAGCGAGGCGGCCTCGGAATTGGCGCCGGCCTTGTCCTTCCACTGGGTCATGCGGTTCATCCAGCCCATCCGCGCGATGCAGTTGAAGATCCACGCAAGCTGCGCGTGTTCGGGCACCTGGGACTGGTTGATGAGGATGGATTTCTCCGGGTCGATGCCCGAGGCGATGAAGCCTGCGCAAAGCTCCCGCGTGTTGTGGCGGAGTTCATCGGCGTCGAGCAGTTTCGCGGTGATCGCATGCATATCGACCATGCAATAGACCGTCTCGAACGAGCCTTCGTCCTGCATGTCCACGAACCGCTTGATCGCGCCGAGGTAGTTGCCAAGGGTCAGCCCGCCGGACGGCTGGATGCCCGAAAAGACGCGCGGGGTGAAGTGAGTCTCTGCCATGGTCATGCCCTCATGCGGCGTGGCCCCACTGGCCAAGCGGCGCGGGAGGGCTTACCCACGGGCGGAACAGCCGTCAACCGGAGGTCGCGCCGCGATGGAAGACCACACTGTATCCCCATTCAATGCCCTGCCCCCGGTGGTGGTGGCGCTGGCGGTGGTGATCTTCGGGCTGGAGCTGATGTTCCAGGCCGCGACGGCGGGACTTCTGGGCGGGCAGGGCGGTGTCGGATGGCGTCTGGCCGCGATGCAGGATTACGCGGTGCTCGACCAGGTCTGGACGTGGATGCGCACCAACGGGATCTATCCGCCCGAACATCTGCTGCGCTTCGTGACCTATCCGCTGATCCATGGCGGCTTCGTGCACGCGATCTTCGTCGTGGTCTTCATCCTCGCGCTCGGCAAGATGGTGGCGGAGGTCTATTCGACGCTCGCCTTCCTGGCCGTCTTCTGGGTGTCGGCGGTGATGGGGGCGTTGGGGTTCGTGACGATCCTCAACAGCGACGCGCCGCTCGTGGGCGGCTATCCCGGCGTCTACGGGCTGATCGGGGCCTTCACCTTCCTGATGTGGATGCGGGCCGACGCGGAAGGGTCGAACAAGATGCGCGCGTTCGCCCTGATCGGGATGCTTCTGGGCATCCAGCTTCTGTTCTCGCTCATCAACGGGGATTTCGGCACGGTCGTGGCCGATTTCTCCGGGTTCCTGACCGGGTTGCTCCTGTCCTTCGTGGTCAGCCCGGGCGGATGGGCGCGGCTGGTGCGGCGGATGCGGCAGCGATAGGACGTCAGCCGCGGCGCATGGCCTTGCGCATCTCGGCGATGCTGAAGGCGCCGAAGAGGCGGCCGAAGCCGTAGTAGCTGAAGATGCCGATCAGGATCAGCAGGGCGAGCGCGGCATAGCGCTGGCCGCCGGGGCCGAAGAACGGCCCGAGGACAATCGAGGCTCCGAACAGGACCCCGCCCATCGCGACGGCGGCGGCGCAGATGCGCCAGACGCGTTTGCGGAAGCGGTCGTCGAACTGTGCCACGTCGCCCATGGGGCGCCGCCCGCGCGACAATTGCGCGACCATGACCCAGGCGGCAGTCGTCGTACCGATGGCCGCGCCGAGAAAGCCGATGGTCATGGCAAGGCCGATGGCGACCAGGGCGTTCACCACCATGGCCACGACGGCGAAGCGGAACGGCGTGCGCGTATCCTCGCGCGCGAAGTAGAGCGGTTGCAGCGTCTTTTGCAGGACGAAGGCCGGAAGGCCGAAGCCGTAGACCGCCAGTGCCAAGGCGGTGGAGGCGGTATCGTCCGGGCCGAATGCGCCGCGTTCGAAGAGGACGGAGACGAGTGGCACGGGGATCACGATCAGGGCCACGGCGGCGGGGACCGTCAGGACCAGCGCAATCTCGGTCGCGCGCGACAGCGAATGCCGCCCGCCTGCCGCATCCCCAGCACGAAGGCGGCGTGACAGGTCGGGCAGAAGCACGACGCCGATGGCGATGCCGACCATGCCGAGCGGCAGTTGGTAGAGGCGGTCCGCGTAGTAGAGCCACGCGATCGCGCCATCGAAGAAGCTTGCGACCTGACGGCCCACCAGCAAGTTAATCTGGACCACGCCGCCCGCCAGCATCGCGGGCAGGGCGATAATGGCGAGTTTCTTCATGTCGGGCGTCAGGCGGGGCAGGCGCAGGCCGATCGAAATCCCGGCGCGATGGGCCGAAATCCAGACCAGCGCAAGTTGTGCGAGGCCTGCAAGAGGCACGCCCCACGCCAGCGCGGTGGCATAGCGTTCCTCCGGGTAGACGAGCGAGGTCATCTTGCCGACGGGCTGCAACCACTCGGCCCCGAGCATCGCGGAGATCAGGATGACGTTCAGAAGGATCGGCGCCGCCGCCGCGGTGGCGAAGCGGCCAAGGGCGTTCAGGACACCCGAGAACAGCGCGGCGAGCGAGATGAACAGGATGTAAACGAAGGTGATGCGGCCATAATCGGTGGCCAGTTCCAGCCGTTCGTCCGCCGCGAAGCCGCCGGCCATCGCCAGCACCAGCCACGGCATCGCCGCCGTCGCCACCAGGGTGAGAACAATCAGGATCGACGCGAGGCCCGAAAAGGCGTCCTGCGCGAAGGTCTGGGCGTCCTCGCCGCCTTCGACCTTCTTGGAGAACAGTGGCACGAAGGCGGTGTTGAACGCGCCTTCCGCGAAGAAGCGACGGAACAGGTTCGGGAGCGAGAAGGCGACGAGGAACGCCTCGTTCACCGGACCCGTGCCGAGGAACGCCGCCAAAAGGATATCGCGGACAAAGCCGAGCAGGCGGCTCGCCAGGGTCCAGCCTCCGACGGTGAAAAGGCCCGAGATCAGTCGGATCGGGCGGGCTGCGGCCATGCGTTCAGGCCCCCGCCCGTTCGGCGACGCGGGCAATCGCGTCCCTCAGCTTGTTTTCCAGCCCGGCGCGTTTGCTTTCGGAATGCAGTTTCAGGCCGAACATGTCCTTCACGTAGAAGGTATCGACCACCTGCACCCCGTAAGTCGCGATGACGGCAGAGGCGATGTAGATGTTCGACGCCGCGAGGGTCTTGGTCAGATCGTAGAGAAGGCCGGGCCGGTCGCGCGTATCCACCTCGATGATCGTGTAGATTTCGGAGCCCTCGTTATCGAAGGTTATGTTGGTCGGCACATCGAAGGGACGCTCGCGTTTCTTGATCTTGTCGCGGCGTTCCATCGCTTCTGAGGCATGGACCTCTCCGGCCAGGGTCTTGCGGATCATGCCGGTCAGGCGGGGCAGGCGGGCCAGTTCGTAGGGATGGCCGTCATGGTCCTGCACCCAGAACACGGCGGTCGCGTAGCCGTCCTTGGACGTGTAGGTCCGCGCGTCCACGACGTTCGCGCCGACCAGTGACAGGGCACCCGCGAGACGGCAGAAAATGCCCGGGTGATCTTCCAGCGCGAAGCAGACACGGGTGGCGTCGCGATCCTCGTCCTGCTTGGTGTCGATCTCGATCTGGTTGTCCTGAAGCCGCTTCAACATCTCGGCGAACGTGACTTGCGTGGCTAGGTCGAGGCCTTGCCAGTAGGGGCCATAATGGCGGTCGATCTCGGCCTTGAGCTCGGGCTTGGCCCAATCGGCCAGCGCGCTGCGCAGGGCCTTCTTGGCCTCGCCTTCAAGCTGTTCGCGGTTGATGTCCTCCAGCCCGGTCTCCAGCGCCGAAGCGGTCGCACGATGCAGGCTGCGCAGAAGCGTGGCCTTCCAGTTGTTCCAGGTGTTCGGGCCGACACCGCGAATGTCGCACACGGTCAGCACGGTCAGCAGATCCAGCCGTTCGCGGGTTTTCACCGCCTTGGCGAAGTCCCGCACGGTGCGCGGGTCGGCGATATCGCGTTTCTGCGCCATGTCCGACATCAGGAGATGGTAACGCACCAGCCATTCGACCGTTTCGCACTCGGCGGGTTTCAGGCCGAGGCGTGGGCAGATGGCGCGGGCCATCCGCGCACCGAGGATCGAGTGATCCTCCTTCCGGCCCTTGCCGATGTCGTGCAGCAGGCAGGCGACGAACAGCACCTTCCGGTTCACGCCGCGCTGGAGAATGCCGGAGGCGACCGGAAGCTCTTCCAGCAGTTCGCCCCGTTCGATCTGCGCCAGCGTCGAGACGACCTGAATCGTATGCTCGTCCACGGTGTAGCTGTGATACATGTTGAATTGCATCATCGCCACGATGGGCGCGAATTCCGGCATGAACGCGGCCAGCACGCCGATCTCGTTCATGCGCCGCAGGCCCCGTTCGGGGTTGCCGTGTTTCAGCATCAGGTCGAGGAAGATGCGGTTCGCTTCCCGGTCGCGGCGCATTTCGTCGTCGATCAGGTCCAGCCGGGCCGAGATCTCGCGCATCGCGTCGGGGTGGATCAGGTAGCCCGTCCTCAGCCCCTCTTCGAACAGGCGCAGAATGTTCAGCTTGTCCTGGAAGAACGCCTTGGGCTTTTCGATGGCCAGCCGGTTCTGCTTGACGGTGTAGCCGGGCTTGAGCTTCTTGCGGCGGTTCACGCCGCGCAGGAAGCCGAGGATCGCGGGCTCCTGCTTGACGTGGCGCGCTTCGAGCGCGGTCAGGAAGATGCGGGTCAACTCGCCCACCTGGGTGGCGTGGCGGAAGTAATCCTGCATGAAATGCTCGACAGCACGGCGCCCGGAATGGTCCTTGTAGCCAAGCCGCGATGCCACTTCGACCTGCATGTCGAAGGTCAGCATGTCCTGCGCGCGGCCCGCGATCAGGTGCAGGTGGCAGCGCACGGCAAAAAGAAACCGCTCCGCCGCATCGAAGGCGGCGAATTCCTCGGGGCGGAAAACCTTGGATTTCACCAGTTCGGCAGCCCGCGACACCCCGTGTTCGTACTTGGCGATCCAGTAGAGCGTCTGCAGGTCGCGCAGGCCGCCCTTGCCCTCCTTCACGTTGGGCTCCAGCATGTACCGCTGGCCGCCCTGTTTCTTGTGACGTTCGGTCCGCTCTTCGAGCTTGGCCTCGATGAACTCGCTCAGGGTGTTCGAGAAGAGCTGTTTGCGGAGCGCCTTGGACAGATCGGCGCTGAGGGATTGGTCCCCGTAGAGGTGGCGCATCTCGAGCAGCGAGGTGCGGATCGTGATATCCTGCTTGCCAAGGCGCAGGCACTCCTTCTCGGTGCGGCTGGCGTGGCCGACCTTCAGGTGAAGGTCCCAGAGCATGTAGAGCGCGCTTTCGATGATGCTCTCTGAATGGGGCGTCATCTTGTAGGGTGTCAGGAACAGCAGATCGACATCGGAATACGGAGCCATCTCGCCGCGGCCATAACCGCCGACGGCCAGAACACTCATCCGTTCGGAGCTTGAGGGAATGCCAGTGGGGTGCAGGTAGGTCGCGCTGACGCGCATCACCTCCTGGACCAGCGCGTCGGTCAGGTGGGCGTAGGACCGTGTGGCGCGCCGTGCCGCCAGGGGCGCGGCTTCGATCGCCGATGCGATGCGGGCGCGGCTGGCCTCCTGCGCCTGCAGGAGCACCCGCACGGTCGCGGCGCGCACACCCGAGGCATCTTCGGCCGCCGCGCAGGCCGCGTCGATCCGGGCCGTCAGGTCGGCCCGGTCGAGGATGTCACCATCGGGCAGAAGAAGCGTGCCCGGTTCGGACGGTTCGGAGAGGGTCGGGTTGCGCGGCCGGTCAGAAACCGGCACCGCCAAGGCGTCTTGGGGCGGGGTCAATGACACTCACCTGCTGGTTCTGGATGGCGGCGACAGCCAGCGCGCGCTCGATGGTCCCGTCGTTGAGGAACCGGAAGACACCGCCCGCGCCCTCGATCTGCCCGGCGGCCACGAAATCGCCGGCGCCGAGCCGCCCGCTGCCCGCCGTCGCGGCGACTGCACGGATGGCATCATAGCCAAGGCCGCCGAGCGTATGGGGGGCGCCGCCGTTCGCGGCCGAGTAGCGCGCATTGAAACTGGCGGCTGCCCCGGTGTCGGGCAGCACGAACCAGCCGCCCTGCAGCCCCGAAAGCTCGAGCGTGGCGGGCGGAATGTCCCAGCGGGTCAGGCCCATCATCTGGACGGTGGAGGTGTCGAGACCGTTTTCCGGCAGAAGCTGTGCGAAGAGCGGCAGCGCCCCGGCACTGTCGGACGTCAGCAGAAGCGCGTTGGCATTGCGTGCGGCCGCGGTAACCTGTGGCAGCACGTTGACGACGCCCTGCTGGCTGAATTCGTAAGGAATGGTGGCGGTGACGGTCGCGCCATTGCGCGCGGCGGCGGTGCGCACCGCGTCACGGGCCACTTCTCCGGCGAGGTTGTTGGCATGGACCAGCGCAATGTTCCCGCGGCCCTGACGGGCGGCGTAAGACACGATGCGGTTCGCCGTGTTGGCGAAGGTGTAGCCGAGCACCAGCACGTTGCCGCCCGCGATCTCGGTATTGTTGGAGAAACTGAGCACGGCGACGTTGGAATTGGCGACGGCGACGCCGACCGCGGCTGCCGCGTCCGAACGCAGGGGGCCAACGATCACGTCCGCACCGGCGCCGACAGCTTCCTGCGCGCGGGAGGCTGCGGTCGCCGCGTTCCCGGCCGTGTCATAGACGGTGATGTTGATCGTGGTCGAGCCGGCCACATCCGACGCGGCAAGGCGCGCCGCGTTCTCGAGGCTGCGCGCCAGCAGCGCGTCACCGCCACCGCCCGACAACGGCAGCAGCATTGCCACTTCCACGGTCTGTCCGCTGACCCGGGGACCGGTTCCGAGACCGATTGGCCCGCCACCGATCTGACAGGCGGTCAGGGCAAAGGTCAGAAGCAGCGCCCCGATGATGCGCAGCGGGTTGCGAAGCTTGGCGAAACCGGAAACCATTGGACGATGCCCTCCCTCGAGGCCGACTGAATTCTCTTTGCGGGAGCCCGCTCATGCACGCTAAAGCCAATGCCGGATCAAGTAAACGATCCAGCCGCGCCGTCCGGAGCCCCCGCGCAGCCAATGGACCATCCCGCCCACCGAGCGCAAGCATCTTGCAGCACCGGATGGCGGTAATGGCGGAGCTACGCCCATGACGGCAGGGGGAAAAGTTCAGCCGGGTCTGCATTTCGTGGCGACTCCCATCGGCTCGGCCCGCGATATCACCTTGCGCGCACTCGATGTTTTGGCCGGGGCCGACGTGATCGCGGCCGAAGACACCCGCACGGCGCGGCGGTTGATGGAGATCCACGGCGTCGCCGTGGCCGGGAGGCCGATGATCGCCTACCACGACCATTCCAGCGCCTCGGCCCGGGCCGGGTTGCTCAAGCTGCTGACCGAGGGCAAATCGGTGGCCTACGTCTCCGAAGCCGGCACGCCGCTTGTCGCCGACCCCGGTTATCAACTGGGCCGCGCGGCCATCCAGGCGGAGGTGCCGGTCTGGACGGCACCGGGCGCCTCGGCGGCGCTTGCTGCGCTGAGTGTCTCGGGCCTCGCGTCGGACAGGTTCCTTTTCGCGGGCTTTCCGCCGCCGCAGGCCGGGGCACGGCGCAAATGGCTCGAAGGGCTCGATGCCGCCGGGGCGACGGTGATTCTTTACGAAAGCCCGAAACGCGTTCACCGAACGTTAGGTGAATTGTGCGAGGTACTGGGGGACCAACGCGAGGTGGCGCTGTGCCGGGAATTGACCAAACGCTTCGAGGAGGTGCTGCGCGGCACCTGTGGGCAGGTCCGCGACCGGATTGCGGAGCATCCGGTCAAGGGCGAGATCGTGCTGGTGATCGCGCGCGGCACGGGTTCGGAAACCTCGGAGGCGGATATCGAAGCCGCCCTACTGGCTGCGATGCAGGAGATGCCCCTGAAGCAGGCGGCGGCGCAGGTGGCGCAGGATCTCAACCTGTCGAAGCGCGACCTCTACCAACTGGGCCTGCGTCTGAAAGACGACGACTGAGAGGGCAGAAGGCCTACCTGTCCGGCAAGGCCGCCGAAGAACAGGTGATGCGGCTCTACCTCGATCACGATCATATCCTCGTCACCCGGCGCTGGCGGGGTCCGGCGGGCGAAATCGACCTCGTGATGGAAAAGGGCGGCGAAGTGATCTTCGTCGAAGTGAAGAAATCCCGCACACATGCGAGCGCCGCGGAAAGCCTCACGCGGCGCCAGATCGCGCGCTTGTTGAAAAGCGCCGAGCATTGCCTGGGCGGATTCCCGAAAGGCAGCCTGACGCCGATGCGGTTCGACGTGGCGCTGGTCGATGCAGAAGGACGGATCGACATCGTGCGGAATGCGCTCGTCGCCTGATCCCCATTGCACATGCCCCCGCCGCGCGCCAAGTAAGGGCAACGCAACGCGGAGGTGCAGGCATGTTGGTGGCGTTCCAGATGGATCCGATCGAGGCGGTGGATATCAATGCTGATTCCTCCTTCCGGCTGGCCGAAGAGGCGCAGGCGCGCGGGCACGAGCTGCTGGTCTATACGCCGAACGACCTGTTCTACCGCGAGAACCGCGTGTTGGCGCGGGCGCGGCGGATCACGGTTCAGCGGGTGAAGGGCGACCATGTTCAGGCGCAAGAGCCCGAGATCGTGGACCTGGCAGACGTCGACGTGATCTGGTTGCGGCAGGACCCGCCCTTCGACATGAGCTACATCACCACCACGCACCTTCTCGACCGGCTCAAGGGCCAGACGCTGGTGGTCAACGATTCCTTCTGGGTGCGCAACAGCCCTGAGAAGCTGCTGGTGCTCGATTATCCCGACCTGACGCCGCCCACGATGATTGCCCGCAACATCGAGATGCTGAAGGCGTTCAAGGAAGATCATGGCGACGTGATCCTGAAGCCGCTCTACGGCAATGGCGGCGCGGGGGTGTTCCGCCTGACGCCCGATGATCGCAACCTCAACTCGCTGCACGAGCTGTTCTCCGGCATCAACCGCGAGCCGCTCATCATGCAGAAATTCCTGCCGGACGTGTCGGCGGGTGACAAACGGGTGATCCTTGTCGATGGAGAGGCCGTGGGCGGCATCAACCGGGTGCCCGCGAAGGGTGAGACGCGGTCGAACATGCATGTCGGCGGGCGGCCTGAAGCTTCCAAGCTGACCGAGCGCGACCTTGAGATCTGCTCCATCATCGGCCCCCGCCTGCGCGAGATGGGGCAGGTCTTCGTCGGGATCGACGTGATCGGTGGTTGGCTGACCGAGATCAACGTGACCTCGCCCACCGGTATCCAGGAGCTCGAGCGGTTCGATGGCGTCAACATCGCCGGCAAGATCTGGGACGCGGTGGAGCGGCGCGCGGCTGAAATGTGAGCCTCAGGTGTCGCGCGCGCCGATCAGGCGGTAGCCGACGGCCTCCGCGATATGGGGTGTGCCGACAGTCTCCGCGCCGTCCAGGTCGGCGATGGTGCGCGCCAGCCGAAGCACGCGGTGATAGCCGCGCGCGGTCAGGTGAAACCGGTGGGCGGCCTTCAACAGCATTTCCTTGCCCGCGTCGTCCGGCGTCGCGATCTGGTCGAGCAGCGCCCCTTCCGCATCGGCATTTACGCGGGCGTCGACGCCGAGCGCGGCGAAGCGATCCGACTGGACCTGCCGTGCAGCGGCCACGCGAGCGGCGATCTGAGCACTGGTGTCGCCCGACGCGGGCAGATCGAGATCGGCATAGGCCACAGGCGGTACTTCGAGGCGCAGGTCGAAGCGGTCCATGAGCGGGCCGGAGATCTTTCCCATGTAGTCCTGCCCGCAGATCGGCGCGCGGTTGCAGGCCTGGTTGGCATCGTAAAGCTGTCCGCAGCGGCAGGGGTTCGCGGCGGCGATCAGCAGGAACTTGCAGGGATAGGTGACGTGGGCATTGGCGCGCGCCACCACGACATCGCCGGTCTCGATGGGCTGGCGCAAGGTTTCCAGAACCTGCCGCGGGTATTCGGGAAACTCGTCGAGGAACAGGACGCCGTTGTGGGCAAGGCTGATCTCGCCCGGTTTCGCGCCGCGTCCGCCGCCGACAATCGCCGCCATCGACGCCGTATGGTGCGGCGCGCGGTAGGGGCGGGTGCGGGAGATGCCACCCTCGGTCAGCAGGCCGGCGAGGGAATGGATCATCGAGGTTTCCAGCGCCTCGGGGGCGGACAGCGGCGGCAGGATGCCCGGCAGGCGCGCGGCCAGCATGGATTTGCCCGATCCGGGCGAGCCGACCATCAGCAGGTGGTGCCGCCCCGCGGCCGCGATTTCCACCGCGCGTTTGGCGCGTTCCTGCCCGCGCACCTCGGAGAAACATTTCAGTCCGGTCTCGGTGCGCACCTCGCCGGGCTTTGCGGGTTCCAAAGGCGCGCGGTCGGTCAGGTGCGCGATCAATTCGGCGAGCGATGCGGCGGCGAAGACCGGTGTCGCGCCGACCCATGCGGCTTCGGCCCCGCAGCCCGACGGGCAATAGAGTGTCCGACCGTCTTCCCCGGCAGCCAATGCCGTGGGCAGGGCCCCGAGCACCGGCACCAACCGTCCGTCGAGCGACATTTCCCCCAGCACCATGGCATTTTCGACGCGTTCCTTCGGGACGATGCCAAGGGCGGCGAGCAGGGCCAGCGCGATGGGCAAGTCGAAATGCGAGCCTTCCTTGGGCAGGTCGGCCGGTGACAGGTTCACCGTGATCCGGCGCGATGGCAGGGCGATGGCCATGGCCTGCAGTGCCGTCTTCACCCGTTCGCGCGCCTCCGATACCGCCTTGTCCGGCAGACCGACGATGGCGAAGCCGGGCAGGCCGGAGGTCACCGCGCATTGCACCTCGACCCGTCGCGCTTCGAGTCCCTCGAAAGCGACGGTGTGTGTCAGCGCAAGCGCCTCGGCTGAGGGAGAATCGAACATGATCCAGCCATAGCCGGATCAGGGTTAGCGAAGGGTTAACTCACCTTAACGCGTGCGACACTAGTCGAAGGTCGGGAACGGTATCCGCTTCAGGGGCGCCTTGTCGTAGCGCGCGATTTCCTGCGTTTCGCGCAAGCCGTCCCTGCGCCATTCGAGGAAGGCGGGATGGGTGGTGATCGCCCGCGCATAGGCACGGGACGTTTCACTCATCGGCAGGTCATAGGTCAGGAACCGGGTGGCCAGCGGCGCGTAGAAGGCGTCGGCCAGCGTGAAAGCACCGTAGAGGAACGGCCCGCCGGATCGGTTGAGCGCCCTGGACCAGATTTCCTCGGCCCGGGCGCAATCGGCAAGAACGGCATCCGACGGCTCGAAGCCTTCCCATGCAGTGCGCAGATTAACCTGACAATTGGCGCGCAGATCGACGAAGCCCGAATGCATCTCGGCTACGATGCTTTGCGCCTCGGCACGCAGGATCGGGTCGGTGGGCAGCAGGCCGCGATCCGGGAAAGCCTCGGCCAGATGCCACGCAATCGCGATGCTGTCGGTCAGAAGCCCGCCGTCGGGCGTGCGCGCGGCGGGAACGGTGGTATTGCCGCCGAATGTAGCGACGGTGTCGAGGAACGTGTCGCCGTAGATCTCTGCCATGTGCAGGGTCACGGGGATGTCGAACGGGGCGAAGCAGAGCCATCCGCGCAGGGACCAGCTGGAATAGCTCTTTTGTCCGATAAGGAGGTCATATGTCATGGGCGCATCAATGCGCGCTTTCGTGGATGCGTCAAACCAAAGCGTATTATGGAGTCCATCACGGCTTGTGATTGACGTGGGTCGCGCGCCAAGTGCCGCCGGATTGTGCAAGCACGGTTGCCGAGAGCGGGTCGATCCGGTGGCCGAGCGCCTCGTAGGGTGGCAGTCCTGTTGCGTGGGCCAAATGGCAGAGGATGACGCCGAAATGCGCGACGAGGATCAGGTCCCCGTCATGGCGGGACAGCAGGTCATCGACCACCTGGGCGACTCGTGCGGTCACGTCGTTCCAGCTTTCGCCACCGGGCGGGGCGGCGTCGCCCGGCTCCTCCCAGTAGGTTCGGCTCAGCTCGGGATAATCCTCGGCGATTTCCGAGAAGTGGCGTCCGTCCCACTCCCCGAAATGGAATTCGCGCAGACCCCGGTGGTGTGGAAGTCGGCGGCGGCCGGCCGCGATGGCGTCGGCGGTGGCGACGGCGCGTTTCAGGTCGGACGAGATGATCGGAGCACCCTCGGGCAGCCAGTTCGCCATACGCGAAATCGCCGCTCCGTCCGAGAGGTCCGCCGGCACATCGCGCCAGCCAGTGAAGGACTTCTGATGGGTCGGCCCATGTCGGACCCAGACCAGCTGCCTCACCATGGGTCATCCACGTCATCGAGGG
Organism: Rhodobacterales bacterium HKCCE4037; assembly: GCA_015689645.1. Classification (GTDB taxonomy): domain Bacteria; phylum Pseudomonadota; class Alphaproteobacteria; order Rhodobacterales; family Rhodobacteraceae; genus Gymnodinialimonas. The sequence continues at coordinate 95,879 of WVSM01000004.1, read as the reverse complement.
TCGGTTGGCCTTTCAGCACCTGAGGAAGCCCCGCGCGCACGTAAACGACGAGGTCGCATTCTGCGGCGAGGCGCTGGTTCACCTCTCCCTGCGCCCTCTGGAACGCGCGGGCCAACGCGTTCTCGGGCACCACGCCGCCGGAGACATCGTTGGACACCATCACGACCGGTGCGCGCATCTGGGTCAATACGTCGAGCAGAAGCTCCAGTTCCTCTTCCCAATCTCCGTCGTCGATCATCAGGTTTGTCAGCCAGAAGGAGACGCAATCCAGCAGCGCAACCTCCCCACTTTCGATCTGCGCCAGCGCGCGAGAGGTGTCGTGTGGTGCCTCGACCGTGCGCCATCCCTGTCCCGCGCGGCGCTGCCGGTGAGTCGCGATCTTTTCCGACATCTCGCCGTCGGTCATCTCGGCGGTCGCGATGTAGACCTTGGCGAGCCCGGATTGCCGCGCCATGCGTTCGGCAAAGACGGATTTGCCGCTCGACGCACCGCCGAGAACCAGGCTGAGAGGGGGAAGGCGCACTTTTTTGTCCCGAATTGTGATCCAGTCGGCGTGTCCCTGCGTAACCTTAATCGAAAGCCACCGAAATAGGTGGATTGCTGAGGTCGAAGAACCGGGGGGTCGTTATGGCATTGGATACTGCATCGGACCAGTCACTTTCCCGCCGCGCGATGAAGGCGGAACTGCTCGACGCTGAGACGGAATTGAAATTGGCCTACGCTTGGCGCGACGAGCGTGACGTGGAGGCATTGCACCGTTTGGTCACCGCCTACATGCGGCTGGCGATCTCGATGGCGGCGAAATTCAAACGCTACGGCGCGCCGATGAACGACCTGATCCAGGAAGCGGGCCTTGGCCTGATGAAAGCGGCGGACAAGTTCGATCCCGACCGGGGCGTGCGCTTCTCGACTTATGCCGTCTGGTGGATCAAGGCATCGATCCAGGATCACGTGATGCGCAACTGGTCGATGGTGCGGACCGGATCGACCTCCTCCCAGAAATCGCTGTTTTTCAACATGCGTCGCGTGCAGGCGCGGCTTGAGCGTGAGGCGATGAAGACGGGCGAAACGCTCGACAAGCACCAGCTTCGCCAGATGATCGCGACCGAGGTTGGTGTGCCGCTGCATGATGTCGAGATGATGGAAGGACGGCTCGCGGGATCGGACTACTCGCTGAACGCCACGCAATCGGTCGATGACGAAGGTCGCGAATGGATCGACGCGCTGGAGGACCCCAGCGAGCAGGCCGAGCACATCGTTGAAGCCGACCATGACCGTGCACAGTTGCGCGAATGGCTGATCGCGTCGATGAACGCGTTGAACGAGCGGGAGCGGTTCATTGTCCGCGAGCGCAAGCTTCGCGAAAACCCGCGCACGCTGGAAAGCCTTGGGGACGAGCTGGGTCTTTCCAAGGAGCGCGTGCGCCAGGTGGAGGCAGCTGCCTTCGGCAAGATGCGCAAGACGCTGGAAGCACAATCCGGCGAAGTGCGGTCGTTCCTCGCGCATTGACGTCCCCGCCCATTGTCTCTTGAGCCTGGGCGGTGCGACCGCCCGCGCCAGCGACACCATGCCCGTTTCCCATTGAAGGGCCGCGCCCTGCCTTCTAACGTGGCCACCGACAGGCGGAAGAGGGCCGGATCATGCTGACCAACAAGCGTATTCTCCTGATCATCGGGGGCGGAATCGCGGCCTACAAATCGCTCGACCTGATCCGGCGGTTGCGCGATCAGGGGGCATCGGTCACGCCGGTCCTGACCCGTGCGGCGGAAGAATTCGTAACCCCGCTATCGGCATCAGCCTTGGCAGCCCAGAAGGTCTACCGCGATCTGTTCGATCTGACCGACGAGGCCGAGATGGGCCATATCGAGCTGTCCCGCGCCGCCGATCTGGTCGTCGTGGCCCCGGCGACGGCGGACCTGATGGCGAAGATGGCGGGCGGACTGGCGAACGATCTGGCCTCCACGCTCCTTATGGCGACCGACAAGCGCGTGCTGATCGCGCCTGCCATGAACGTGCGGATGTGGGAGCATCCGGCGACCCAGCGCAATCTCGCAACCTTGAAAGGCGACGGCGTTCTGGTCGTTGGCCCTGACGAGGGCAACATGGCCTGCGGTGAATTCGGCCCGGGCCGCATGAGCGAGGTGCCGGATATCGTCGCGGCCGTCGGCGCTGCGCTGGGGGATGGGCCGCTCAAGGGCAAGCATGTGCTGGTCACGTCCGGCCCGACCCACGAGCCGATCGACCCGGTACGATACATCGCCAACCGCTCCTCCGGAGCGCAGGGCACGGCGCTGGCGGCGGCCTTGCGTGACCTGGGCGCGAAAGTGACTTTCGTGACCGGCCCGGCAAATGTGCCGCCGCCTGCCGGGGTAAACGTGGTGCGCGTGGAAAGCGCAGGCGATATGGCGGCCGCGGTGGACGCCGCACCGCAGGCGGATGCTGCCGTTTTCGCGGCGGCGGTGGCCGATTGGCGGGTGCTTAACGCCAGCGGATCGAAGATGAAGAAGGACGGCAGTGGCAAGGCACCTGCGCTGGAATTCGGCGAGAATCCCGACATCCTCGCCACTGTCTCAAAGCGCACACAAGGACGTCCGAGGCTGGTCGTGGGGTTCGCGGCCGAGACCGACGACGTGGTGGAGAACGCGACGTCGAAGCGGAAACGAAAGGGCTGTGACTGGATCGTCGCCAACGATGTTTCGCCCGGGACCGGGATCATGGGCGGCGACCAGAACAAGATCGTCCTGATCTCGGATGACGGGGCCGAGGAATGGCCGCGCATGGGCAAGGACGAGGTCGCGCGCCGGTTGGCGCAGCGCATCGCGGACGCGCTGGCGGGTTGAGGGACATGCAGCTGCCTGAGATCGAAGTCTTGCGGGAGGATTGGGCGGATGCGGAGGTCGCGCTGCCGGACTACGCCACGGCCGGGGCTGCCGGAGCGGATGTGCGTGCGAACTTCCCCGACGCCGAGCGTGACGGTCTGACCCTCGAGCCGGGTGCCCGGGCGCTGGTGCCCACCGGCCTGCGCGTCGCCATTCCGGATGGATTCGAAATGCAGATCAGACCGCGCTCCGGCCTCGCGCTGAAACACGGGATCACGCTGGTGAATGCGCCCGGAACCATCGACAGCGATTATCGGGGGCCGCTGGGGGTGATCCTCATCAACCTTGGCGATGCGCCTTTCACCGTCGAACACGGCGCTCGGATCGCGCAGGCCGTGATCGCGCCGGTGGTGCAGGCGACCTACCGTGAGGTTGATGCTCTCTCCGATACCTCTCGCGGGGTGGGCGGCTTCGGGTCCACGGGGACGCGCTGATGCTGTTTGTCCTGTTTCTTGCGGCGGTGCTCTGGGGCGTGGGCCACCTGATGAAAGCGCCGGTCCAGGCGCGGCTCTACATGCTGGGGCTTCTTTACGTGGCGGTGCTCGGGGTTCAGGTGGCGCTGCCAGACGGTCATCCGTTGCGCGAGGCGACCGGAAGTTCCCCCGCCCTGTGGCTGCTGCTCGGCGCGGCGGCGGTGATGGTGCTGGCCTACCGGGTGCTGCTTGTCCGTCTCCGTGGGCAGGCGGCGGCGCTTGAGGCGGAACGGGAGGCCGGAACGCCGACTGCGCGAAGCGGTCCCTTCCTCGACGTGGAACTGGAGCGATACGCGCGCCATATCACCCTGCCCGATATCGGCGGCGGTGGTCAGCTTGCGCTGAAGAATGCCAAGGTGCTGGTCGTCGGCGCGGGCGGCCTTGGCGCGCCGGTCCTGTTCTACCTTGCGGCGGCCGGTGTGGGTCGGATCGGCGTGATCGACCATGACATCGTCAGCCTGTCGAACCTGCAACGCCAGATCATCCACACCGACGACCGCAGCGGTATGCCCAAGGTTTTCTCCGCCGAGATCGCCGTGAAGGCGCTGAATCCCCATGTCGATTTGCGTCCCTACAACCGGGAACTGACCGAGGACGTGGCCGAGGCGCTATTCGAGGACTACGACCTGATCGTCGACGGCACCGATAGCTTCGCGGCCCGCGCGATGACCAACCGCGCCGCCGTTGCCGCCGGGCGGCCCGTGATCGCGGGTGCCATCAGCGCGTGGGAGGGGCAGGTGACACTTTACGATCCCGCCGGGGGCGCGCCTTGCATGGCCTGCGTGTTTCCGGAGGCGCCCGCGCCCGATCTCGCCGCGACTTGCGCCGAAACCGGGGTGATCGGTGCGCTGCCGGGTGTCGTCGGCTCGATGATGGCGCTGGAAGCGGTGAAGGAGATCACCGGCGCAGGCGAAGGGCTGCGCGGGCGGATGCTGATTTACGATGCACTCCACGCCGAAACCCGCACCATCAGCATGTCGCGCAGAGCCGATTGCACCGTTTGCGGCGGGCTTTGAAGGCAGGGCCTTGTGCCCCCGAATGGCTGGCCCATACTGACGGCAGATAAAAAACTCAGGGGAGTCCCGAACCATGAAAAATCTTGCCTTGGCCGCTCTGGCCGCTCTCGTTCCGTTCGCCGCTGCGGCGGACGGCCACCTGCCCGACCTCGAAGGCCGCGAGGTCGTTGTCGTCACCGAGAACGCTTACCCGCCGTTGCAATTCATCGACCCGGTTTCGGGCCTCGCCATCGGATGGGAATACGACGCGTTGGCGATCCTTGCCGAGCGTCTGAACTTCACCCCGGTGATCGAGAACATCAGCTGGGAAGCGATGATCCCCGCCGTGTCCGAGGGGCAATTCGACATGGGCATGACCGGCATCACGATCCGCGAGGACCGCGACGAACTGGTCGATTTCTCGGCGCCCTACATGGTCAGCCAGATGCGGATGCTGGTCGCGGCCGACGAAGACCGGTTTACCGACGCAGCCAGCTTCGCCGCCGATGAAGACCTTCTGATCGGATCACAGGCCGGCACGACGCCGTTCTACGTCGGCGTCTACGACGTGCTCGACGGTGACGAAGGCAACCCGCGCATCGTCCTGTTCGAGACCATTCCGGCCGCGATCCAGGCGCTGATGACCGGCGACGTCGACATGGTGCTGGCCGACAGTGCCGGTGGGCAGGGCTATGTCTCGGCGAACCCCGAGCGCCTGCAGATGATCGGTGAGCCGCTGGGAACCGAGGAATTCGGCTTCATCTTCCCCAATGACAGCGAGCTGGTCGCAGCCTTCGACGCCGGCATCGAGTCGATGCGCGAGGATGGGACGCTGGCGGAACTCGATCAGCGCTGGTTCGTGGATTACGCGCTCGGCCAGTGACCCACAGGGCGCGCCGGGTGTCCCGGCGCGCCGCTTTCCATGAATTCCCCCACCCCCCAGGACAAGGATTTCCCCTACTGGCTCGTGGCACTTGCGGTGCTGGGGGTCATTGCTGTTGTGCGGATGTGGGACGATCCGGTCTACGAACAGGTTGTGTCGACCCTGCGCCGGGGCATCTGGATCACGGTGATGGTGACGCTGGTGGGCTTTACCATGGCCGCGCTGATGGGCATGGGGCTGGCGCTGATGAGCTTGTCGCGCAGCATCGTGCTGAGGCAGGTCGCGCGCTTCTACGTCGAGATCGTGCGTGGTGTGCCGATCCTGGTGCTGCTCCTGTACGTTGCCTTCGTCTTCGCGCCGGCCATGGTTGCCGCTTACAACTGGGCGGCGGAAGGATTGGGATGGGACACGATCCGCACCCGCGACTTCCCGCTCCTGTGGCGGGCGATCATCGCGCTGGCCATCGGTTATTCCGCCTTCATCGCCGAGGTGTTCCGCGCAGGCTTGCAATCGGTGGACAAGGGCCAGCTGGAGGCCGCGGATGCCTTGGGGCTCAGCCGCTGGAACCGCTTTCGTCATATCGTCTTTCCGCAGGCGATCCGCACGATCCTGCCGCCGCTCGGCAATGATTTCGTGGCGATGGTGAAGGATTCCTCGCTGGTCTCGGTCCTTGGCGTGCTGGACGTGACGCAACTCGGCAAGGTGACTGCGGCCTCGAACTTCCGGTATTTCGAGACCTACAATGTCGTGGCGCTGATCTACCTGACGATGACCGTGACATTGTCCCTTCTGCTCAGGCGTCTCGAAATGCGCCTCAGACAAAGTGACCGCCGCTAGGGTGCCGATCCGACGGCGCGTGCCTATATGCGATCGAAAGGAGATCCGCACATGACGAACCCGCTTCTGGAACCCTGGAACACGCCTTTCGAAATGCCGCCCTTCGCGCAGATCGAGGATGAACATTTCGCCCCCGCGATGGAAGCCGCCATCTCGGAAGCGCGGGACGCGGTCTACGCTATTGCCGAAAGCGCCGAGCCTCCAACGTTCGAGAACACCATCGAAGCGCTGGAGCTTTCGGACAAGTTGCTGGATCGCGTCGCGGGCGTTTTCTACAATATTGCGGGCTCGGATTCGAACCCGGTCCGCGAGGAATTGCAGCGCGAATTCGCGCCGAAGCTGTCGGCCCTTTCTTCGGAAATCTCCAACAACACCAAGCTGTTTCAGCGGATCGACGATCTGTGGGAGCGGCGAGACAGCCTCGGGCTGACCGACGAACAGATGCGTGTTCTGGAACTGACGCGGCGCGGTTTCGTGCGTTCGGGCGCGGCGCTTGAGGGCGATGCGCGGGAGCGGCTGACCGAGGTGATGGCGCGGCTGTCTGTCCTTGGTACTTCGTTCACGCAAAACCTCTTGGCGGATGAACGCGAGTGGTTTCTGGAACTGTCGGAAGCCGACCTCGAAGGCCTGCCCGGATTCGTGGTGGATGCCGCCCGCGCCGCAGGGGAGGAAAAGGGCAAGGACGGCCCGGTGGTGACGCTGTCGCGGTCGCTGATCGTGCCGTTCCTGCAATTCTCGCCCCGGCGCGACCTGCGCGAGAGAGCCTACAAGGCTTGGGCCGCGCGCGGCGCGAATGGCGGTGAGACCGACAACCTCGATATCGCGGCCGAGACGCTGGCCCTGCGCGAGGAGCGCGCCAGACTGTTGGGCTACAAGGATTTCGCCGCCTTCAAGCTCGAAACCGAAATGGCTGGCTCGGCCGAGAACGTCCGCAACCTGCTGATGGCTGTGTGGGAGCCTGCGAAAGCGCAGGCAGAGGCGGATGCCGACAAGCTGGCCGCGATGATGGCCGAAGATGGCGTGAACGGCCCGCTGGAGCCATGGGATTGGCGCTATTACGCGGAGAAGCGGCGCAAGGCCGAGCATGACCTCGATGAGGCGGAGCTGAAACCCTACCTCTCGCTCGAGTCGATGATTGCCGCGGCCTTCAGCTGTGCCAACCGGCTGTTCGGGCTGGAATTCGCACCGCTGGACGTGCCGCTCTATCACCGCGACGCGCGCGCGTGGGAAGTCACGCGGAATGGGGAGCATGTCGCTGTTTTCATTGGCGATTACTTCGCGCGCGGCTCGAAACGCTCGGGCGCGTGGTGTTCGGCCATGCGGTCGCAGAAGAAGCTTGGCGGGGATACGCGGCCCATCGTCGTGAACGTCTGCAATTTCGCCAAGGGCAACCCGAGCCTGTTGTCCTACGACGACGCTCGGACGCTGTTTCACGAGTTCGGCCACGCGCTCCACCAGATGCTGAGCGACGTGACCTATGCGTCGATCTCCGGGACGTCCGTTGCGCGCGATTTCGTGGAGCTGCCGAGCCAGCTGTACGAACATTGGCTGGAAGTGCCTGAAGTGCTTGAGGAATTCGCCACCCACGTGGAGACGGGCGAACCGATGCCGAAGGAGATGCTGGAGAGGCTTCTGGCGGCGCAGACCTATGACATGGGCTTCTCGACGGTGGAATACGTCGCCTCCGCGCTCGTGGATCTTGATTTCCATGACGGTGACGCGCCCGGCAACCCGATGGAATCGCAGGAGAAAACGCTTGAGCGGATCGGGATGCCCCATGCGATCGAGATGCGGCACCGGACCCCGCAATTCGCCCATGTCTTTTCGGGCGACGGCTATTCCAGCGGTTACTACAGCTACATGTGGTCCGAGGTGATGGACGCCGATGCGTTCGAGGCCTTCGAGGAAGCGGGCGGAGCCTTCGATCCGGAGATGGCCAAGGCCTTGGAGACGCATATCCTTTCGGCAGGCGGAAGCCGGGAGGCGGATGTGCTTTATACCGCTTTCCGGGGGCGGATGCCGGGTGTCGAGGCGCTGTTGAAAGGACGCGGGCTGGATCGGGTGGCCTGATCCCGCGGACCGTTCTGTCAGAAATTCTCTGTCAGAAAAACTGAGTCATTAACCTTTGCAGGTGATGACTCAGTCGAATGTCTCGCCCGGGTCGACGCCCCAGATGGCGGAGGTCTGAACCCAGCCCCAGTACCCACCAACCTCCATCAGGCACCAGTCGGGCCGGCATTCGTCGAGACGGCCGGTGACGCCAAGCTCGGCGTGCGCCCGGATGGTGGAGGTCAGGTCGGGGCGGGAATAGAGCGGCAGCATGTCGATCTCGACGATCGCGGTGCGCTCGCCGGACAGGAGCGAGTAATGCATCCAGCCCCCGGCACCGTCGCGGTCCACCACGCGGCGCCAATGGCCGTGTTCGGCGACGATCATCATCGGCATGTTGCGGCGGGTGAAAACCCAGTCGATCCGGTGACTCCGTGACGGTCCACGGCGCGCGTTCCCCTCGGAAGCGCGCATCGACACATAGCGCGGAATGGGGAAGCCGGTGACGACGCCGACGCGTTGCGGTGCGGCCTCGCGGGAGGCCTCTTCGGTCTGGGCAAAAGTCGGGGTAGCGGCCAGCGCAAGAGCGCACAGGCACAGGGAGACAAAGCCGATCAGGGCATTGCGCATGGAATCCTGCCTCGTTTCCGTGACCCGAACGGGGTCAGACGTGTCCTCAATCGTCCCGGTGATCTTGCGCCGCCGGTGACGATAAGAGAGTGTCATGCCAGAAGCCCAAAACCAAGCGTTCGGAGGCGAGGGATGGCAGGAGAGCGGTTGAGTGTTGTCGTTACGCGACGGTTGCCGGAGGCGGTCGAGACGCGGATGAGCGAACTCTTCAACGTGGAATTGCGCGATGACGATCGCCCGATGAGTCGGGACGAGCTTGTTTCCGCCATGGGACGAGCGGATGTCCTGGTGCCCTGCATCGCCGACAAGATCGACGGCGGCATGCTGGGCCAGGCCGGTGAACGGCTGAAGCTGATCGCCAATTATGGCGCGGGCGTTGATCATATCGATGTCGCGACCGCCAGGCAGCGCGGCGTTCTGGTGTCCAACACGCCCGGCGTGATGACCGATGACACCGCGGACATGGTCATGGCGCTGATGTTGGGCGTGCTGCGCCGCGTGCCCGAGGGCATGGCCACGATGCAGGCCGGGAACTGGCAGGGCTGGTCGCCCACGGCGTTCATGGGCGGACGGATCGCGGGCAAACGCCTGGGCATCCTCGGCATGGGCCGGATCGGGCAGGCGGTCGCAAAGCGCGCCGGGGCCTTCGGGATGCAGGTCCATTACCACAACCGTCGGCGGCTGCATGCCGACACGGAGGCCGAGTTGCAGGCGACGTATTGGGAAAGCCTCGACCAGATGATCGCGCGCATGGATGTGATCAGCGTGAATTGCCCCCATACGCCGAGCACCTTCCACCTGATGAACGCCCGGCGGCTGAAGCTGATGAAGCCCGACGCGGTGATCGTGAACACGTCGCGGGGCGAGGTGATCGACGAAAACGCGCTGACCCGGATGCTCCGCGCCGGCGAGATCGCGGGCGCAGGCCTGGACGTGTTCGAGAAAGGCCGCGAGGTGAACCCCCGCCTACGCGAATTGCAGAACGTCGTGCTGTTGCCGCACATGGGCTCGGCCACGCGGGAAGGTCGGATCGAGATGGGGGAAAAGGTCCTGATCAATATCAAGACCTTCGCCGACGGGCACCGGCCGCCGGACCTCGTCGTTCCCAGCATGTTGTGAGCCTGTTCCATGGCTGATCGTCGGGAACCTCCGCTGAAGGCTCCACCACGCGCCCCTGAACCTGAACGGCTGGTTCTGCAGGGGGAGCACCGGCGCAGCGGGCCGTCCAAGGGTCGGGCCGGACGTGCCATTCGGGGCACCATCTTCGCAATTTTCGGGATCGCGTGCCTTGTCGTCGGGGCTTGGGACCTCTTGCGCGGCGGGGGGATCAACCCGTCGCTGCCGCCAGCCGTCGAGGCAGCAGAGGATCTCGCGGTGGTAACTGCCGGGGTCTACGTCTCGCTCCGCGCCATCAACGCCGCCCTTTCGGCGGCGCAGGAGGTGGAGGTCGGCGCCTCCATCGGGGCGCAGGCGAGCCTGCAGCCTTTGAAGGTGCTGGAGCCAGTGGACGACACGGTGGAGCGCGTGGCGGACATCGTCTTTGCCGTGGCGGCCGGTGCCGCGCTGGCGACGGTCGGTTTGCAGCCGGTGGCAGCCCTTGGGCTGATCGTTCTCGGCATCGGGTTGATCGGATACGGGTTTTCCAGCGGATCGGCGGCGCGCGCGAGCCTGCGCGCGGTGCGCCTCGGCGCGGCGATGGGGCTTGTCCTGCCCCTGGTCTTCGCGGGCGGGGTCTGGCTCGGGCAGGTGGCCACGCAATCGCAGTGGGATAGCGCGGTGGCGGAGCTGGATGCGGTCGCGGGCGAAGCGCGGGTCCTGATCGGGGCCGGCGATGACGGTCTGATCGAGGCCGCCGAAGGGCAGGACGGCATGATCGGCGGTTTCCTGGCGGCCATCACCGGGGCACGGGATTCGGTGGCCGGATATGTCGAGGCGGGCGCGGTCTTCACGCGCGAGGCGGACCGGCTGTTCTCGGCCACGCTGACGATCATCGGGATCTTCGTGCTGCGGGTGCTGGTCTTGCCGGTGTTGTTGCTGTGGTCCGTGATGCTGCTGGTGCGGCGCAGCGTGGAATGAACCGGAATGTCCAACCGGACTGTCCAAGTGCGTGAGGAGGCGCCTCAGCCGTGGCGCGACTCGTGGGCGATGTTGCCGGTTGTGGTGATCGCGATCCTCATGGCGCAGGGTATCGTGCTGGCATTCCTGCGGTCCGGGACAAGTTACGACGGCGCCGAACAGCTTCTTTATTCGCAGTATCTTGACTGGGGCTACGGACGGTCGCAGCCGCCGCTCTACACTTGGGCGCTGATCGCGATGCACCGAATATTCGGTGTCGGCATCCTGGCCGAACATGTGCTGAAGTTCGGTCTGATGTCGGCCGGGTTGCTGGCGGTCTGGAATATTGCGCGGCGGATCGGAGCGTCGGTGCCGGTGGCCGCCACGGCGCTGGCTGCCTGTTTTCTGGTGGTCGAGATTGGGTGGGAGTTCCAGCGCAACTATGCGCATTCGGTCCTTCTGTTCGCGCTGACCGGAGCGTTGGCGATAGCGTACCTGCGCGGGTCGCTGCTGCTCTTTGGAGCGATCGCGGCGGCGATCGTGCTCGCGAAATACAATGGCATTCTGGTCATCGGCGCGCTTGTGGTGGCCGATGGGATCGGCCCGCGCCTGTTCTGGTCGTTGCGCGGCGCGGCGGCGCTGGCGGTCGCTCTGCTGCTCTGCGTTCCGCATGGCCTGTGGGCCCTGTCGAACGCGAACGCAGTGTTCGAAATTACCGACCGGTTTCGCGCCGAAGATTTTCGCCCGTGGGCTGCTATCGCCGCCTACGGCATCGCCGCCACGGGTGTCGGCGTTCTCCTCGCAATCGTTGCGGCGCTGGCTCGGCTGCGCGCGCGCCTGACGGTTCCAGATGGCCCGCCGCGCGTCATGTGGCACTGGGCGTGGGTCTATTGGACCGTGTGCCTTGCGGCGGCCGTTCTGGCAGGGCTGGATCAGGTGAACATGCGGTGGCTTTTGCCGGGCGTGGTGCCGTTCTTGCCCGTCTTCGCGATCATGGTGAACGGCGCGCATCATCGGTTGGCCGGTTGGGTGCGGTGGATCGGGCTGGCGCTTCTGCTGCTTTTCACCGGTGGGCAGTGGATTGAAAGCACGCGGATCAACGCTCGGACGGATTACGACTACGCAAGCCTCTATGCGGAGCTTGCGCCGCCCGGAACAGACGCGGTGCCGGTGGCGCTGATCTCGAATTACGCGGTGTTCGCCAATCTGAGACTATACGGGCCGATCACGGTCCTGCACCCGTCCATGCCCGACCTTTCGCGGTTCGATCCGGACAGTGCAGTGATCGTTGCGGACGCGCGCCGGGGCGCGGAGGTGGCCCGTTGGGCGCGAGACCTGGGATTGTGCGCGCAGGGCGAGCCCGTGACTACAGAACTGCCCCGGCGTACCGGCCCCGACACCCTGCCGGTCGAACTTCTGACCGTCAGTCGGGCGGCTTGCCCTTGAGGCGCGCACCATCACCCATACCGCCCACCCGCAAGGTGCCTCACGGGTGGTGCGGAGCTTGGGACTTCTGTTGCGGTCGAGTTTTTTCGGGCAAGATGAAAGTGCGATTGTCGGCATGGGAAGTGGTGCCATGCGGTGGATGATCGGATTGGCTGGCGCAATAGCTGCTGTCGTCGTGCTGTTTTTGATGATGCGGGGGGCCGACCAACACCAGGTGCGGACACCTGTCGCCGCACTTGATGCCGCGCTCGCCGAGGCGCTTGCCCGGGACGCCGAGGTGGGAATTCTGCCGAGGGTAGATTTCACTGCACTTGCCATAAGGCAGGAGGACACGCGTTTGATCGTCGAGGGGCGTGGCCGATGGTTCAGCATCGGGGCCGGTGGCTACACGTTTCCGGACGTACATCTGACAGCGGACGCGCCTTTTGAGCCTGCATTCTGGGAGGTTAGAGGAAACGGTGTAGGCGTGCGGGCGGTCAGGTTGGTGGAAGCGGAACGACTGGCCCATGGCTCAGTGCCCGCTCAAACCGAGCCAACGGCCAATATCGACTGGTGGGAAGACGCAATCGGCGAAGTGTTTCGCCGCGCCGATCCGGCGGGGGTCTCCGAAATGGATCTGGGCGGGTTCCGTGTTGATGCGGTCGAACTTGAAGGTCCCGACGTGGTGATGACACTGCGCCGGTAGTTCCCGGCAGTCCATGTCGCTTTTCTGCGCGTTTCGGTCGGGTGGGGAAGGCGTTTCGCCCCGCTTTGGGGCAGGTAGGGCCAGACCTTGATCTAGCATCTGACCTGCCGGAGTTCGCGCCCCATGAAGACCCAAGTCAAAGCCCTTGTCGTTGGCGGCGGTGCCGTCGGGACCTCGATTGCCTACCACCTGGCGAAGGCGGGGTGGGACGACGTGATGCTGCTGGAGCGGGACGAGCTGACGTCGGGCTCCACCTGGCACGCGGCCGGGCTTCTGCCGCTGTTCAACATGTCCTACGCGACGACCCACATCCACGATTACTCCGTCAAGTTCTACAAGACGCTGGAGGAAGAGACCGGCCTGAACGCGGGCTTTGCCGTGGTGGGCAACCTGCGGATGGCGCAGACGCAGGAGCGTATGGATGAGTATATGCTCTATGCCTCGACCGCCGAGACGGTGGGTATCCCGTTCGAATGGTTGACGCCCGAGCAGATCAGCGAGCGTTGGCCGCTGATCCGCACCGATGACCTGAAAGGTGCCATTTACCATACCGAGGATGGCTACATTAACCCGGCCGACGTCACGATGGCGATGGCCAAAGGGGCGCGTCAGCGCGGGGTGGAGATCGTCCGCAAGTACCAGGCGGATGCGTTTCACTGGAACGGCTCGGCCTGGGAAGTGACCGTCACCAAGATGGTCGAGAAGGGCGGCAACCTCGTTCCCTCCGACGAGCAGGAAGTGATCACTGCCGAGCACGTGGTGACCGCGTCGGGCAACCACGCGCAGCGCACCGCGAAGATGCTGGGGATCAAGATGCCCGCGATCCCGGTGGAGCATACCTTCATCGTCATGGACCAGGATCCGGAGCTTGTGAAGTGGCGGGCCGCGGGGAACCGGGAGCATCCGGTCGTGCGCGACGCCGACAACGAATCCTATGCGCGCGAGGAGCGCGGCGGCTGGATCCTTGGGATCTACGAGCGCGGTGCGCCCGCGCGGTTCGAATACGGCGTGCCTGACAGTTTCCGCGCCGACCTTTTTCCGCTGGATCTCGACCGGATCGCGGATCAGTACATGGCGATGGCGGAGCGTGTGCCGTCCTGCGCCGAGAGCGGGCTGAAGGACGATTTCAACGGCCCGATCTGTTATACGCCGGATGGCAACCCGCTGGTCGGCCCTGCGCCGGGGTTGCAGAACATGTGGCTGGCCGAGGGCTTCTCGTTCGGGATCACCGCAGCGGGCGGCACCGGCTATTACCTCGCGCAGATGATGGTGGACGGGGAGGCCGAGATCGACATGGCCTCTCTGGATCCCAAGCGCTACGGGCAGGACTGGATGACCACCGAATATGCCGCGCGCAAGAACGAGGAATGCTACGAGCACGTCTACATCCTGCACCACCCCGACGAAGAGCGGGAAGCCTGCCGCCCGCTGCGCACGGCGCCGGCCTACGACCGGCAGAAGGCGGCTGGCGCGCAGTTCGGCTGCGTGAACGGTTGGGAACGGCCGAACTATTACGGGCCGAAAGACGCGCCGGACACGTTCGACCATGATGCGCGGTCGTTCCGCCGTGGCGGCTGGTGGGAATATGCCAAGGCCGAGGCCGAGGCGATCCGCGAAACGGCGGGCCTGATCGACGCGACGGCGTTTGCCAAGCATCGCATCAGCGGGCCGGGGGCGACGGCATTCCTCGACTGGTTCACCTGCAACAAGCTGCCCAAGGTGGGCCGGATCAACCTGACCTATGCGCTGACCGATGCGGGCACGACGCGGACGGAATACACCATCGTGCGGATTGCAGAGGACGATTATTACCTCGTCAGCGCGGGCGCGTGGCATGCCTATGACGAGGATTACCTCTACAAGGCGCTTGCCGCGAACGAGGAAAAGTTCGGACGGATCAACGCCGAGGACGTCACGACGAAATGGGGTGTCTTCGCGATCGCGGGACCGAAGTCGCGCGATGTGCTGAACGGGCTGGTGAAGGATGCGGACCCGTCGACGGTGTTGTCGAACAAGCGGTTCCCCTGGCTGTCGATGCGTAACATCGAACTGGGCATGTGCCCGGTGCGCGCGATCCGCGTGGCCTACACAGGCGAGTTGGGCTGGGAACTGCACCACCCGATCGAGATGCAGACTTACCTGTGGGATCAACTCGTTGCCGCGGGCGAGAAGCACGGGATGAAGCTGGTCGGTGGCCGCGCCCAGAACTGGCTGCGGCAGGAGAAAAGCTACCGCGCCTTCGGGACCGAGCTTGGCCGTGACGCGACCCCGCTCGAGGCCGGGCTCGATCGCTTCGTGGACCTCGAGAAGGAGTTCCACGGCAAGGCGGCGATGGAAGCCAAGGGCATCCGGTCGAAATGCGTCACGCTACTGATCGACGGGCCTGCCGATGCGGACCCGTGGGGGCGCGAGGCGCTGCTGCTGGATGGCGAGAAGATCGGGCGACTGACTTCGGGCGGATACTCGGTGGCCTTCGGCAAGCAGATCGGAATGGGCTACGTGCGTCCGGACCTCGCTGAAGTCGGAACCAAGCTGAAGGTGCGGATGTTCCGCGAGTTGTGGGATGCGGAGGTTGTCGAGGACAGCCCCTACGACCCGACGAACGCCGTGATCCGCGTCGACGGGTGATGCTCGTTGCGCTGAATTTCATGGGGCTGGCCGGATACGTCTGGCTGGCCCTTTTTCAATTGATGCTGGCGGTTGGCTTGCCGCTTGGAAAGCTGGCATGGGGCGGGCAGGCGCGTGTTCTGCCCAAACGGTTGCGGTGGGCTTCGCTCGCGTCTGCCGGGGTCGCGATGATTGGCGCGATCGCCTTGTCGCAGACGGCTGGCCTGCTTGCCGGCCCGTTTCCTGCCGGAGTGTTGCGTGCCGTGCTGGGCGCACTCTGCTTGCTGTTCACGCTCAGCATCGTTGGCAACGCCCTGAGCGAAAGCAGGCCTGAACGGCTGCACGGTGTGCCGCTGGCTAGCGTCTTGAGTCTTTCAAGCGGGGTCGCGGCATTCGGCTGAGAACGCCGACCTGTTCACGCCGCGCCTTCGATATTGGATGACGGGGCGATCCCGACCGCCGCTTGGCGAAGTGCGGCCAGAGCGGTTTCAGCGCGCCATTCCGTTTTCCCCGCGAACACTTCCGAGGCATGCTTGTAGGCCATTTCGTAGAACAGCCTGTGCTGGTTCCAGGCCAGGAACCCAGCACCTTTCAATCCGGGCGGGCGGATCATCAGGTCGGTGTCGTTCAGGTTGGCCATCAGGTTGGCTTGCCCCACCAGCAGCGACCGCATCACGGTCGAGATCACGCCGGGCACGCGGGGGCCGGCCTTGTTGCCGAAGGGCAGAACCGTCTTGCGCAAAAGTTCGGCGCGGCCGGGAAGGGAATTGTAATCCACGTGCACCAGCTTGTTG
This sequence comes from Rhodobacterales bacterium HKCCE4037, assembly GCA_015689645.1. GTDB lineage: Bacteria > Pseudomonadota > Alphaproteobacteria > Rhodobacterales > Rhodobacteraceae > Gymnodinialimonas. Next base: position 79,546 of record WVSM01000004.1, on the reverse strand, counting down.
GTGGCCTTCTGCACGTTCACAATGACGTTCGGCCCGGTCTTGAGGCCGTGCATGGTGCGGAACGGCATGTTGTCGATGCAGCCGCCATCCACCAGCATCCGCCCATCGCGGGAGAAGAAGGGCGGCAACACTCCGGGAATGGCCGACGAGGCGCGGATCGCCTCCCACAACGGGCCGCGGCGGATCACCGTCTTTTCCATCGACGAGAGGTCGGCGGCGACGGCGTAGAACGGCGTCCACAGATCTTCGATCGGGTCCGCGTGGTAATGCTCCTCCAGCGCGGCATCGAGCACCTTGTGATCGAGGAACGCGAATTTCGGCACGGTGATGCGGCGCATGGCGCCGGATTTGACGAAGATCTTTTCGACCCGTGTTCCGATTTCCTCGGCAGGGACACCGAGGGCGAAGGCACCGGCCATGGCGGAGCCGACGGATGTGCCGCCGACGATATCGACCGGGAACCCGGCCTCGGCCATGGCGCGGAAAACGCCGACGTGGGCCACGCCAAAGGCCCCGCCGCCCGACAGGACCATGCCGATGGCGCGCCCCGCGAGGAACCGGCCGAGCCGGGCAATGTCGCCGTCGCCGCCGGTCAGGGCGACATGGTGGTGCAGGAAGACCGGGCGGCTGTCGAGCCAGCGGCCCGTGCCGGCAGCCTTCTGCATCCTATGCGGGTGCAACAGGACGAGGCGGCGTTGGCTTTCCGGCAGGATCTGGAGGGCGAAAGACTCGATCTCCGAAGGCGCCCGGTAGTTGATCGCCTGCGCCACGAAGACCGCCTGATCGGCCTGCTTCAGAGCGGCGCGGGACCAGTCGGAGGCATCGGGATTGGCGACGAACAGAACGATCTGCGCATTGCGTTCCTGCGCGTTCATCCATGCGATGGCCTCGGGCGTGGCCGGATCTGCGCGGTCGCCGAGTGCGGCGCGGAGGTCGGCCTCGGTCACCAGTGCGACCGTGTGATGCGCGGCGATCGCCCGGGTCAGGTCCGGCAGGAAGCGGTCGGGCAGGGGCGCACCGGCGCAGGGCAGGATGCAGAAGGTGCGCGCCGGGGGGCGGCCCGGGTCAGGCACCACGCGGGCGGAGGTCTTGTTCAGTCGTTCGGCCAGTTCCGCGGCAATCGCCTGCGGCAGCCCGTCGACGTCGTTGCAAAGCTGGTCATAGGCCGGGCGGTCGATGCGGTAGACGACGCTGTCGCGCGCGGCCACCACATCCGCGGTTCGCGTTCCACCGGTCAGGAAGCCGATTTCTCCGATCACCGACCCGGCGCCGATCTCGGCCAGGTCCACGCCACCACGCTCGACCCGGAACCGTCCGGATTCCACGAGATACATGGCCTTGGCTTCCGACCCTTCGGTCAGCAGCTTCGTGCCGCGCTCGACTGGCGTCTGCGGCAGGCGTGCGAGCGCGTGGCCCTTGAGAAGTGCGAACAAACCTTCTGGTGCAAATTCGGTTGTCATTGCCGCCTGTTATCAAATTTGGTTGCCGATCAAAGGGGAACAGGAAACCAGCTTCGTCAATTTCGCCGACCTTAAACCCGCGTCTGGGGAAAACGAAAGCTTTCCTTCCGTTACGTTACGTTCTCGCGTCGTTACGCTCAGATAGGCTTCCGGCCCACGAGGAACAGGTTGTTCGCGGGCATGGAACGGGGCGTTTCACAGATCAGGCCGCAGTCGGCCCATAAGCCCATGACCCAATCGACATCCTTGTAGCCATGGTCGGGATTCTCGGCACGGATGCGGGCGTCGAAGGAAGCGTCTCCTTCGCTTGTCGTCGTTCCGTGGCGCAGGAATGGGCCGTAGATGGCAGCGCATCCGCCGGGGTTGAGCGCCTTGGCCATTTCCGACAGGCAAACGCGCGCTTCGTCTTCGGTTACGAGATGCAGCAAGTTTGCAAGAAAGATGAGGTCCGCCGGTTCGTGAAGCGTTGCGGCCCACCCGGGCGCGCAGGCATCGAGATCGTGGGGCGGGAGTATGTTGGGCGCTGGCTCGGCCTCGATCCAGGCCGCGATGGAGGCGCGGCGGTCCGGGGCGGGATCGGTCGGCTGCCATGTCAGGCCCGGCATGGCAGGTGCGAAGCGGATCACATGCTCACCCGTGCCCGACGCAATTTCGAGCGCGCGGCCCCGTTCCGGTGCGATCTGAGCCAAAGCCTCAGCGATCACGTCACGATTCCGGAGCGCCGCAGGTGCCGACAGGCGCCCATCGGAATAGGCCCCGTCGGCATAATGCTTGTCGGGCCCGCGTTTGGGCGGGGCGTCGCTCACTGCTGTTGCATCATGATCTGCATGGCGCCGGATTCGGCCATCCGCGCCATGAAGACCGCCATCAGGTTGCAGCCCTCGACGATTTCCAGCGCCTCCTCGTCGGAGATGCCGTCCGGGTTCTCGACCGCTGCACCACCATCCAGAAGCTCTGCCGGATCCATCGTCTCCAGCATCACTTCCATCTGCGTGACCATTTCGGCGACCGGTTCCTCGCCCACACGTTCGACGTAACCGTCGTACATGCAGGTGTAGGCCTCGCGCATGGGTTCGTCCCACTCCGGATCGGGCAGGTTGCCTTCAAGGGCCGGAATCTCGGCAATGAAAGCTTCGTTCATCATGCCGTTCATGGCGACAGCGACGGCTTCGAAGCGCTCGAACGTCGATTGCGCCGAAGCGGCCAGGGGCAGGAGGGCAAGGGCGGTGCCTATGGCGAGAGCGCGGATCATTGGTTCTGCAACGCTTGCAGGACGCCGGATTCGGCGAGGCGGGTCATTTCAAGCTCCAGCATTCCGCATTCGTTGGCGATCTGCTGCTGGCGCTGCTGGGTCAGACCCTCGGGCAACTGGCCCGAGAACGAGCCGTCGAGGATCGCGGTCGGCGAGGCGGATTGCACTGCCGTCTCGAACCCGCTGAGGAACACCTCGACGCCATCCGAGCCGACTTCGCTTTCATAGGCGCGCAGGATGCAGCGACCGGCGCGGCGCATGGGCCGGTCCCACGCGGCATCAGGGAAGACCGATGCGTCGACACCGTATTGGGCAGCAATGCCTTGATATGTCAGCGCGGTCACGCGTTCGCTCGCGGCTTCGAAACGGTCAAGCTCGGATTGCGCAAAGGCGGCGGTGGCGGGCACGGTCAGCAGCGCGGCGATACAGGCCGCGCGGAGCGTGAGATGGGACATGTCTCTCTCCAGGTTAGGTTGCGAAACAAGATAATGCCGTGCGCGGTGGCTGCAAGCGCGGGGTTTCCGGACCTGTTATCCCTCGCGAAGGATTGCCGACGAGACAAGATGAAACGACCGCGCGCAATCCCTTCAGACGTTGCCGTTTCGGCATGGGTTCAATCGGAATGCCAGTTCCCCGGACTAACGGAAACGTGAGGGCGACAGCTGCGCCACCGTCTCGGCGTCAAGGACGGGCGTTCGTCCGCCCGCCAGATCGGCCAGCAGCGCGGCAGCTGCCGGTGCGGTCTGGAACCCGTATCCGCCCTGTCCGGCGGTCCACAGGAACGAGGGATCGGCCGGGTCCGGTCCGATCACGAGGTTGCGGTCGGGCGCGAAAGTGCGCAATCCAGCCCAGGTGGAGGTGACGCGCGTGACCTCTTCTGTCACGAAGGGCTGGTAGCGGGCGATGCCCTCGGCCAGCACCATGTCGTCTGCATAGGCATCATGCGGCTGGTCGACCGGGTCTTCCTCGGCCGGAGAGACCAGCCAGGCGCCGGCATCCGCCTTGGCATACCAGCTTTCGCCCACACCGAAGAGCATCGGCCAGCCAGAGACGTCATGCCCCCCCGGTGCAGGCATCCGCGCCATGGATCGGCGCAGCGGCATCAGGCCGAGAGGCGCGATGCCCGCCATGGTCGCGATGGAATCTGCCCACGACCCTGCGGCGTTGACCAGGACGCGGGCGTCGTGCGTCGCGTTGCCTGCGGTGACCGTCCAACCGGTCGCAGTACGCGCGATGTCTGTGACCGATGCGCCCGTCTGCACGGTCCCGTTCGCGCGAATCTGCCGGGCGAAGACCTGCACCATGCGATCGGTGTCGATGTCCCAAGCGTCGGCATGGTGCGCGGCCGCAATGATGTGTCCGGTGTCGAGGATCGGCACCATGTCCTGCGCCTCGGCGGGGCTGAGCCGGTCGAGATGCATCTTTCTGACGTCGATCTCGAACGCGTCTTCGTCCCCGGCCGCTGCCAGAAGCATCAGCCCGCGCGGTGACAACATGCCGCCGTCGAGCGTTTCATGAACCTCGCGCGAGGCCCGGTTCAACGCGGTCGTCGACGGCAGGCCGTATTGCGCCTCGTACAGCGCGGCGGATCGGCCGGACGTGTGGTATGCGAGCGCCTGTTCCGCTTCCAGAAGACAGACGGAGCCAAGTGCGGTCAGGGCCGCCCCGGCGGAGGTTCCGGCAATCCCGCCGCCGATCACAAGAAAATCGTAAGTCATGGCGAAGGCGTCGCACGGGATGCGCCGCCGGGCAAGGGGTCTCCGCCACGGAGAGCGCCGCCGCGCCTTGCCTCTTCGGAGGGCCAATTGATTCCGCCGGACTCCTTGTGTCCTCATACGAAAACGGCCCGCCGTGGGGCGGGCCGTGTCCGTGAAACCTGAAGGCAGGTCAGTTCGGGATTTCGCCCGTGATGCCTTCGACATAGAAATCCATGCCCGCAAGCGTGCCGTCATCGGCGATTTCGCCTTCAGCCAGCCAGGCCGAGCCGTCCTGCATGTTGATCGGGCCGGTGAACGGGTGGTATTCGCCCGACGCGATCCGTTCCATCAACTCGGTTGCAGAGGCGCGGACCTCTTCGGGGATCGCGTCGGTCATCTCGCCGATGCCGACCATGCCGGCGCCGATCCCGTCCCAGGTGTCAGCCTGTTCCCAGGTGCCTTCCATCGCCTCGCCAACGCGGCGGATGTAGTAGGGCGCCCAATCGTCGATGATCGAGGACACGCGCGGGCGCGGTGCGAATTGATACATGTCGGACGCCTGACCGAAGGTGATGACGCCAGCTTCTTCCGCGATGGCCTGCGGCGCGGTGGAATCGGTGTGCTGCATGATCACGTCAGCGCCCGCGTCGATCAGCGCCTGCGCGGCCTCGCCCTCTGCCGCCGGGTCGAACCAGGTGTAGGCCCAGACCACGCGGAACTCGACATCCGGGTTCACCGCACGTGCGTGCAGGTAGGCGGAGTTGATGCCCCGGATCACTTCGGGGATCGGGTAGGAGGCGATGTAGCCGATGATGTTCGACTCGGTCATGTGGCCCGCGATGTGGCCGATCACGGCGCGGCCTTCGTAGAAGCGGGCCGAGTAGGTCGAGACGTTGGGATGCTCGCGCAGGTAGCCTGTCGCATGCTCGAAATAGACATCCGGGAATTGCGCTGCAACCGCGTTGGTGGCTTCGCCATAACCGAAGGACGTGGTAAAGATCATGTCGGCCCCGCCGAGGATCATCTGGGTGATCACCCGCTCGGCATCCGGGCCTTCCGGCACGCTTTCGGCAAACACGGTCTCGACCGCGTCACCGTATTCTTCTTCCACGGCAAGGCGGCCCTGATCGTGTTCGTAGGTCCAGCCGAAGTCGCCCGTCGGGCCGACGTAGACAAAGCCGACCGTGAACGGATCGTCCTGTGCGCTCGCGGCGCCGGCGATGCCGGTGGCCAGCGCGGCCCCGGCGAGAAGTCTGGTGAGTGTCCTCATTGGGATTCCCTCTCTGTTGGATTGGTTGAAGGTTCTGTGGTCCCCTGCTCGGGGTCCACGTTTTCGTTCAGCGGCGACGCTTCGGCCAGCGCCGCCGTGATCAGTCCTGCCGGAACGGCGACGATGCCGATGCCGATCAGAAGGACCATGCCGGTGAACAGACGCCCGCCGGTGGTGATGGGATAGACATCGCCGTAGCCCACGGTGGTCAGCGTCGCGATGGCCCACCACAGGCTTTCGGGGATCGAGGAGAAGCCATCGGGCTGCGCCTCGTGTTCGAAATGATAGATCCCGACCGCCGCGAGGTAGAGCGCGACGACCGCGATGAAGAAGAAGATGCCGAATTCGGCCCGCGCGCGTTTGACGGCCCGGGCGATCCGGTCGAGGGCACGGTTGGCCTTGAACAGTTTCAGGATCCGCAGGATGCGCAGAAGCCGGAGCGCCCGGACGGAGGTCAGGTCGGGGAACAGGAACAGCAGCGCCGGAACGATTGCGATGAAGTCCACGAGGCCCCAGAAGCTGAACGCATAGCGCAGCGGGCTCTCCGAGCAGGTCAACCGCAGGACGTATTCGACGACGAAGATGCACAGGATCACGAATTCGGACATCACGAGAAAGCTGTTCATGGCCGGGCTGAGATCGGGCAGCGTCTCCAGCGCGATGATCACGGCGGACGCGATGATCAGCCCGTAGATGAACAGCGCGATCCCGCGTCCGAAGCGCGGGTTTTCTCCGTCGAGGATGGCAATGATATCCGTGCGCTTCATCCTCCGGCCCTCATCCGCTTGCGTGGAAGGTCTTGCCGAGGGCCGCGGGTGCGTTCAGGGCCGCGCGGGCGCGGTTCGAGGACATCACCACCAGCACGATGATCGTCACGAGGTAGGGCGACGCGTCCAGAAGCGCCACGGGCACCCCGACCTCGGCCGCCTGCAGTCGCAGTTGCAGCGCGGCAATGCCGCCGAACAGCCATGCGCCGAACAGGACGCGCCCCGGCTTCCACGCCGCGAAGACGACCAGCGCGAGCGCGATCCAGCCTGCGCCCGCCGTCATGCCCTGCACCCAGTTCTCGACATAGACAACCGAGAGGAACGCGCCGCCAAGCCCCGCCATCGCCCCGCCGAAGAGGATCGCAACGACACGGATGCGCACGACCTTGTAGCCAAGCGCATGGGCCGCATCGTGGCTTTCGCCGACTGCCCTGAGGACAAGGCCGATCCTTGTGTGGCGCAGCACGTACCAGATCGCGAAGACGGCAAAGATGGCGAGGTAGGTCACGAAGTCATGGCTGAACAGGATTGGGCCGACGACCGGAATCTCACGCAGGGCAGCGGGCAGGGGCTTGGCCACCTCGGGGATGGGCTGGCCTTCGTACCCGACGCCGATAAGCGCCGCGAGGCCGAGACCAAAAAGGGTGAGCGCCAAGCCCGTCGCGACCTGGTTCGACATCAGGAATTGGGTCAGAAACGCGAAGATCAGGCTCAGCACGGCCGCGCCGGCCATGCCCGCGAGGAAGGCCAGCGTCGGCGCAAGCCGGTCGAGCCAGACAATCTCGTGCAACGTCGCGTAGCCATGCACCTCGTTCGCCGTGACGAAGCCGCAGACCGCGCCCATAATCATCATCCCCTCGACGCCGAGGTTCAGAACGCCGGATTTTTCGACGACCAACTCGCCGAGGGCTGCCAGAAGCACGGGCGTTGAAATCGTGATCAGGGCCACGATCAGGGTGACGGGATCGACGATCATGCGGCGGCCGCCCTTCCGATGCGGATGCGGTAATTCGACAGGACATCGAGCGCCAGAAGGAAGAACAGCAGCATCCCCTGGAAGGCCTGGATAGCCGGGGCGGGGACCTGCAGCATCAGCTGCGCCAGTTCGCCGCCGATATAGGTCAGCGCCATCAGGAGACCTGCAAACAGGATGCCGATCGGATGCAATCGCCCCAGGAACGCCACGATGATCGCGGTGAAGCCGTATCCTGCGTTGAAGTCGATGGTGATCTGCCCGGCGGGACCGGAGACTTCGAAAAGGCCCGCGGCCCCGGCCAGCGCGCCCGAGATGCCGAGGCACAGAAGCACCATCCGCCCGGGGTTCACGCCGGAAAACCGTGCCGCGCGCGGGGCCTGGCCAGCCAGTTTGATCTGGTAGCCGAACATGTGTTTCTGGAACAGGACATAGGCGGCGATGACCGCGATGAAGGCCGCCAGAACACCCCAGTGGATACCCGTGCCCGCGAACAGCTCCGGGTTGTCGGTGCCCGGGTGACGCGCCAGGTTGCGCGAGCCGGGGAACCCCTGTCCGTCAGGGTTGCGCAACCAGCCCGTCGCGGCAGAGGCCAGCATCGCCTCGGCCACGTAGACCAGCAGAAGGGAGACAAGGATCTCGTTGGTATTGGCGAAGACCTTCAGAACCGCCGGTATCATCGCCCAGAGGAGACCGCCGAGGATGCCCGCAAGGATCATGCCGGGAAACAGGAGGACGGATTCGGAGGGGTAGAACGCGAGCCCGAAGGCCGCGCCGGACAGCGCGCCGACGATGTATTGCCCCTCGGCCCCGATGTTCCAGATACCGGCCCGGAACCCGAACGACAGGCCGATGGCGATCAGGATCAGCGGCCCGGCCTTCACCAGCAGTTGCGGGCGCGAGAAGGCGGCGAAGCGTTCGTGGAACAAAGGGTCCCAGAAGATGATGCGGATGGTCTCGAACGGATCCTGCCCTAGTGCTGCGAACATCGCGCCGCCCGCGATCATGGTCAGCAGGACGGCAAGAACCGGCGTGCCAAGCGACCAGGCGCGCGACGGGGTGGGGCGCTTTTCCAGGCGGATCATGTCGTGGCCTCGTGCAGGGCGGTCCCGTCGGCTTCGTGCATCCCATGCGCGCCGCCGAGCATCAGGCCGATTTCCTCCATCGACAGCCCGCGCGCGGGGCGCGGGTCACTCAGGCGACCCTCGTTCAGGGCGCAGAACCGGTCGGAGATTTCCAGAAGCTCGTCGAGGTCCTGGCTGATGACGATGACGGCCGCACCTTTCTGGGCAAGGTCCAGCAGCGCCTGCCGGATATCGGCCGCGGCGGAGGCATCGACGCCCCACGTGGGCTGGTTGATGACCAGGACCACCGGATCCTGCAGGATCTCGCGGCCCACCACGAATTTCTGAAGGTTGCCGCCCGAAAGCGCCCGCGCCGCGACGTGGTTGCCGGGGGTGCGTACATCGAACCGCTCGATGATTTCGTCTGCGAAGGCACGCGCCCGGCCCCAGCCGATGAAGCCGTTCTTCGTCAGCCCCTTGCGGGCAGACCCGGTCAGCACGGCGTTTTCCGTCAGGCTCATGTCCGGCGCGGCGGCATGGCCGAGCCGTTCCTCGGGTGCCGACAGGATGCCGAGACCCCGCCGCGCTTCCGGCGTGCGCCTGGCAAGGTCTTCGCCATTGAACCAAACCGCGCCGACTGGCGTGGGGCGTTCGCCGGAGAGGACGGCCAGCAGCTCGTCCTGCCCGTTGCCTGCCACGCCGCCGATCCCGAGAATTTCGCCCGCGCGCACCTCGAACCTGATGTCGCGCAGGGACGTGCCGAAGGCGGAGGCCGCCGGCAGGTTCAGTCCACGCGCTTCCAGCAGAACCTCGCCCGCATCGGCGGCGTCGCGCGCCGGTTGCGCCAGCGACTTGCCGACCATCAGTTCGGCCATCCGCGCGGCCGACGTCTCTTTCGGGTCGCAGGCGCCGACCACCTTGCCGAGCCGCAAGATTGTTGCCGCGTCACACAGCGCCCGGATCTCCTCAAGCTTGTGGGAGATATAGAGGATCGCCGTGCCTTCAGCGCTGAGCTTGCGCAGCGTGTGAAACAGGATCTCCACCTCCTGCGGCGTCAGGACGGAGGTCGGTTCATCCATGATCAGGAGCTTCGGGTCCTGCAACAGGCAACGGATTATCTCGACCCGTTGGCGCTCGCCCGCACTGAGATCGCCGACGAGGCTTTCGGGGTCCAGCGGCAAGCCATAGGCGTGGCTGACGTCGCTGATGCGGGCGCTGAGGTCACGGGGCTTTGGCGGATTTTCCATGCCAAGCGCGATGTTCTCGGCGACGGTGAGCGCCTCGAAGAGCGAGAAATGCTGGAACACCATCGCCACGCCCTGCGCGCGGGCGGCGCGCGGTTCGGCCGGCGTGTAGGAGGTGCCGTTGAGTGCCATCGTGCCGCTGTCCGGCTTCACGAGGCCGTAGATCATTTTCACGAGGGTGGATTTCCCGGCACCGTTCTCGCCCAGAAGCGCGTGGACCTCACCGGGCTGAATCGCGAACGAGACGTCGTCATTCGCGATGACGCCGGGATAGGCCTTGGTCAGCCCCCGGAGATCGAGAAGTGGTGCCGTCATGTCCCCCCAGACGTTTGCGCCTGTGCCGATTCTTGCAGCAATTGCCCATCAAGTAGCCGCGCCGCGACCCCAATCGCAATGGCTTGGGGATGTTTGCCGAGGGAAGGGTCACCGATCGGGCACAGGATGCGTGAAATTTGTGCATCGGAATGGCCCAATTGGGCGAGCCGTTTGCGGAATCGGGCCCACTTGGTCGCTGAACCGATCAACCCGCAGCTGGCAAAGTCGCGCCGCAGCAGGGAGTCGCAAAGGGCGAGGTCGATGTCGTGGGAATAGGTCAGGACAAGGTGGTGCGCGTCGAGCGGTGCGTGGGGCGCAAGGCGCGGCGGGTCGGTGGCAACGGTCGGGGCAACATCCTTCGGAAAGTCCTGTGGAAAACGATCGCGAGCCGTGTCGATCCAAGTAATATCAAACTCTTGGAGTGGGGAGATCGTGTGGACAAGTGCACGCCCGACGTGCCCCGCTCCCCAGATCCAGAGCGGTGTGCGCAGTGTCTCGGAGCTGTTATCCACAGCCGAGAAGGTCAGCGTCACGCTTCCGCCGCAGCATTGGCCAAGCGCCGGGCCAAGCGGAAAGGTCAGCCGCGCCTCGGTCTCGCCGCGCGCCAGCATCTGGCGGGCGATCCGCATCGCCTCCCATTCCAGCGCGCCGCCGCCGATCGTTCCCTCGATCCCGTCTGCACTGACCCGCATCGCCGTGCCCGCCTCGCGCGGGGCAGATCCGCGCGTGGCTGCGACCGTGACGATCAGCGCCTCAGCCACGGGCCCGTCCGACGGCGGCCAGCACGGCCTCGGGTGTCGCCGGAGCCTGCAGGTCGGGGAAGTTCGGACCCGCCGCCGCGCAGGCATGTCCAAGCGCGGAGAACACGCTGATCCCCAGCATGAAGGGTGGCTCCCCCACCGCCTTGGAGCGATAGATCGTGTCTTCGCGATTGGCTCCGTCGTAAAGCGCCACGTTGAACACCGCGGGTGTGTCCGACGCGGCCGGGATCTTGTAGGTCGACGGCGCGTGGGTCCTGAGCACGCCCTTGTCGTCCCAGACCAGCTCTTCCATCGTCAGCCATCCCGCGCCCTGCACGAAGCCGCCCTCGATCTGCCCGATGTCCAGCGCCGGGTTCAGCGACGCGCCCGCGTCATGCAGGATGTCGGTGCGCAGAATGCGGTTCTCGCCCGTGAGCGTGTCGATGACGACCTCGGAACAGGCCGCGCCGTAGGCGAAATAGAAGAACGGGCGACCCTTTCCGGCGATGCGATCCCATTCGATCTTCGGCGTGCTGTAGAAGCCGGTCGCCGACAGGCTCACCCGCGCCATGTACGCTTTCGTCACGGCCTCCTTGAACGGCATCGCCGCAGACCCGGCCCGGACCTCGCCATCGACGAAGACGACCTGTTCCGGCTCGGCCTGCAGATCCCGGGCCACCACTTCGGCGATCCGGTCCCGGATCGTGTCGCAGGCGGCCTTCACGGCCATGCCGTTCAGGTCGGTGCCGGACGACGCCGCCGTGGCCGACGTGTTGGGCACTTTGCCCGTATCGGTGGCGGTGATCTTCACATGACCCACATCCACCCCGAACCGGTCAGCCGCGACCTGCGCAACCTTCTGGAACAGGCCCTGTCCCATCTCGGTCCCGCCGTGGTTCATGTGGATCGAGCCATCCTGGTAGACATGCACCAACGCGCCGGCCTGGTTGAGGTGAGTGAGCGTGAAGGAGATGCCGAACTTCACCGGCGTCAGGGCGATCCCCCGCTTCAGGACCGCGTTTTCGGAGTTCCACTTCTCCACAGCCTGCTTGCGATTTTCGAACCCGCAGCTTGTGGACAAGTGCTCCGTCATCTCCCTCAGGATGAAATCTTCGACTTCCATCCCGTAGGGCGTCGTATTCGCCGCTTCTCCGCCCGGCACCGGAGAATGCGCCCCACCGAAGCGTTTCGCGCCGCCGCTTCCGCCGGAGACCCGGACGGAGCCGCGCCCCGCAAGGTCGGCCGTTTCGAGCGGCGATCCTTTCATCTTGCCGGAAAAACTCCCCCCGGAGGGTCCGCCCTCTGCCGCGGGTGCCTCCCGATAATAGTTCAGGCGCCGCAGCTCCAATGGGTCCATGCCCATCACATGTGCGGCGTGATCCATCACCCGCTCGATCCCGACCATGCCCTGCGGACCGCCAAAGCCCCGGTAGGCGGTGGCGCTTTGCGTGTTGGTCTTCAGCCGGTGGGAGGTGATCCGCGCGGCGGGCAGAAGGTAGGCGTTGTCGGCGTGGAGCATCGCGCGGTCGGCCACCGGCAGAGACAGGTCCATCGCCCATCCGCAGCGCACGAGCTGGGTGAAATCGACGCCGAGAATCCGCCCCTCTGCATCGAACCCGGCGCGGTATTCGATCCGGCAATCGTGGCGTTTGCCGGTCACCACAAAATCGTCGTCCCGGTCGTAGCGCATCTTGCACGGCTTGCCGGTGCGCGCGGCCATCACCGCGCAGGCAATCGCCAGATGGTTGCCTTGGCTTTCCTTGCCGCCGAAACCACCGCCCATCCGACGCACTTCGACGCGGACCGCATGCATCGGCACCCCGAGCGCATCGGCCACCTTGTGCTGGATCTCGGTCGGGTGCTGCGACGAGGATTGCACCACCATGTCACCGCCTTCCTGCGGCAGGGCGAGCGCGGCTTGCCCTTCGAGGTAGAAGTGCTCCTGCCCGCCGACGTCGATCTTGCCTTCGATGAGATGGGCGGCTCCGGCCAGCGCCTTCTCCACGTCACCCTTGGTGTAGATGCGGGGACCATCCTCGAAGCGGCTTTCAGCGGCCAAGGCGTCGTCGAGCGTCAGGATCGGCTGTTCCTCCCGGATCTCGATCCTGGCCCGTGCCGCCGCGCGGCGGGCCGCGAGGTGGCTGGTCGCCGCGATTATGAACAGCGGCTGGCCCGCGTAATGGACCGATCCGTCCGACAAAAGCGGCTCGTCGTGGTTAGATGGGGAGCAATCGGGGATCTGTGAAAGGTCAGCGCCCGCAATCACGGCAACGACGCCATCCGCCGACCGGCAGGCCTCCAGGTCCATCGCTTCGATCCGGCCCTTGGCGATCTTGCTCAGGCCGAAGGCGAGGTGAAGGCAATCGGGTGGCGTGGGGATGTCGTCGACATACCGCGCCTGGCCGGTCACGTGCAGGCGCGCCGCATCATGGGGCAGGGGCTTGTGAACGCTCATGGCCGGACCTCCAGCACATTCGCCTTCGCGCCCGACACTTCTGCGGCGTAGCGCAGGAGCATGTTTCGTGCCGTCTCCAGACGGTAAGCGGCGGAGGCGCGCATGTCGGACATCGGGGTGAAGTCATCGCCAAAGGCTGGAAGGGCAGCGCGGGCCGAGGCCTCGCTTAGCGGCTGGCCGATCAGCGCGGCCTCGACGGTCGAGGCACGCTTGGGAACGCCGGCCATTCCGCCGAAAGCAATGCGGGCCGATTGCACGACGCCGTCCGAAATCGTCAGGTTGAACGCGCCGCAGACGGCGGAAATGTCCTGATCGAAGCGTTTCGACAATTTGTAGACCCGTAGCGTGTCGGGCTGCACGGGCAGGCTGACGGCCTCCACGAATTCACCGGGCGCGCGGTCCTGTTTCCCGTAGTCCAGAAAGAAGTTCTCCAACGGGACGTTGCGACGCGTGGTCCCCTTGCGCAGGTGCAATGTCGCGCCGAGAGCGATCAGCGCGGGCGGGCTGTCCCCGATGGGGGAGCCGTTGGCGATATTTCCGCCGATCGTGGCGGCGTTGCGCACCTGGACCGATCCATAGCGGCGCAGCATCTCGGCAAAACCCGGGTGGCGGTCGGCGAAAAACGCGCGGACCTCTTCCATATTGGTCATCGCGCCGATGCGGATCGTTTCGCTATCGGCAACAATGCCGCGCAGGTCGCCGCACTGGTTCAGGAAGGCCACGGATTTGAGGTCGCGAAGCTGTTTGGTGACCCAAAGGCCGACGTCCGTGGCCCCCGCGATCAGGGTGGCGTCAGGATTCGCCGTGTACCATTCGGCGAGCTCGTCGGCCGAGGTCGGCGTGGCGGGGCTGCCTGCGTCGTCACGCTCCTCCGAGGCGATTTCCGAGCCGATGGCCGCCAGGATCTCGGCGTCCATCCGCATATGGGCCGGGACGGGTGCGCCGGCGGCGGCCTCAGCTGCGCGCAGGATCGGAGCGTAGCCGGTGCAGCGGCAAAGGTTTCCCGCGATCTGGTCGGCATGGTCCGTCGCGCCGTTCAGATGCGCCGTCGCCATGGCGGCGATGAAGCCGGGCGTGCAGAAGCCGCATTGCGAGCCGTGGTGATCGACCATCGCCTGCTGCACCGGGTGCAGCGTGCCGTCCGGCGCGGCGATGCCTTCGACCGTGCGCACGGCGCGGCCGTGAAGCTGGGGCAGGAACAGGATACAGGCGTTGAGGCTGCGCGCAGAGCCGTCCGGGTCAGTCACCATCACCGTGCAGGCGCCGCAATCGCCTTCGTTGCAGCCCTCCTTGGTGCCTGTCAGCCGCACGTGTTCGCGCAGCCAGTCGAGCAGGGTGGTGGTGGGCGTTGCCTCAACCGCCTGCGGTTCTCCGTTCAGAAGGAACCGGATCGTCATGGATATGTGCCCGCCGCGTTACCTTATCGGGTGTTGGGGTGGCCATCCGTCCCTCGATGCGGCGTAGAGGGGCGGCCCCGGTTCGGGCCTTCCTCAGCAAATATCGGATGTCTCTCGATTTCAAGCCTTGGTTGGATTGGTACGCTTCAGCTCTAAGCGCGCGCGACCCGTTCGAGATTGTCGAGCCCGCCCGACCAGCCGGCTTTGAAATCGGCCATCATCTCCGGTCCCACGAAAGACGAGACGGCCACAGTGACGCTCAGCGCGGTCCCCGAACCCTCTGCGGCGAGGTGATAGGTCACGAGGCTGACCCCAAGCGCCATACCACCCATTTCGACCATCTCGGTGAACACCGCGTCATGGGGCCCGTCCAGTCGCATCCACCGAGTTTCGACCTCGAACTCCGGCGCATCGGCCGGGCCGCAGCGGTGCCGATCGATACCGCCGACGCGCGTGTCGGCTTCCATCACGTCGAGCGTATGCTCACCGGGCGCGCCCCAGGCCTCCCGCGCCTTGGCGTCCGTCATCAAGTGCCAGAGACGATCGGGCGGCAGCGGCAAATTGCGGGAGAAGTGGAACGTGTCGGTGTCGGTGCCCATCATGCGGCCTCCTTGAGAGTGTGTTCGAGCGCGTTGAGAAGATGTATCCAGCCGTGACGCCGGCCCTTAACGCCGTCGCTGTCGCCGATGACGGTCATCTGCTCGTGGAAGGTGAGGTGCGTGCGGTTGCTGCCGGTTGAGGCGAAGGTCACGGTGGCAAGCGATGCCGAATGGATGCGTCCATTGATGGCCATCGTGTAGGCATAGACGATGCGGTGATCATCCGCGATGTCGAGGAAATGCGCGATCTGTCGATGTTCTCCCGCACCTGGTCCTTCGGACAATTCAAAGCGCCCGGTCTCCGTCCCGCCGGTGCGGAAATCGAGGGCGTAGTCCGCCGTCTGCCATTCCGGCCCGTCCGATTCCACAAACCACCGGCGTTTGAGCATCGGGTCTGCCCAACAGGCAAAGACCTGTGCCGGGGATGCAGCAATCTCGCGCGTCAGGGTAAAGCTGTCGTGGGTGATGTTCGGTTCCGAAGTCATTGGATGTCCTTTCCATCTGAGGCGATCTGTTCAGCCAGTGCGGACAGCCGGTCGAGCCGCCCTTCCCACAGGCGTTTCTGCTGGTCGATCCAGGTTTCGACGACGGCCAGAGCCTCCGGATGCAGGGTGCAGACGCGCACCCGGCCGTCCTTGCGGGACCGGACAAGGCCCGCGCGCTCCAGCGTGTCGATGTGTTTGAGGAAGCTCGGGAGCGCCATGTCATGGGGCTCGGCAAGCGTTTTCACGGCAGCTTCGCCCTGTCCGAGGCGCGCGATGACGGCGCGCCTTGTGGGGTCGGAGAGAGCTGCGAATATCGAATCAAGTTGGTTAGCCATAGGGCTAACTAACATGGGTGCGACGATTTAGATAGCCGTTCGGCTAACTAAAGCCGATATTAAGCATCACTCAGCCAGATCGGCGAGCTTTGCATTACCTTGCAGAGGGGGAGTGCTTGCCTGAACAGGTTCCAGTTGAACCACGCCGGTCACCAGCAGCAGGGAGAGGGCGATTCCAACAGTTGTCAGCGAGTTTACGAGCAGGCGGTCCATCGGGTCTTTTTCCTTGTTAACATGCCACTAACTTCGCCGGCAGGTCATGGTTCCTCATGCTATGGCATATTGTGGCGGTCCAGCCCTTTTCAGTCGTGAAGGGCGCACATATTGTGCCGCTATGACCAAATCGCCACGCTTTATCCATCTGCGCCTGCATACCGAGTATTCGTTACTGGAAGGTGCGATGCGCGTGAAGAAATTGCCCGACATGGTGGCCCATGCGGGGATGCCTGCGGTTGCCGTCACGGACACGAACAACATGTTCTGTGCGCTCGAATTTTCCGAGATGGCGAAGAAGGGCGGCGTGCAGCCGATCGTCGGATGCCAGGTCGATCTGGAATACGAGGTTGCCGCGCCGGGTGAGAAGCCGCGCGCGCCTGCAGCGGTGGTTCTGCTGGCCCAGAACCGCAAGGGTTACGAGAACCTGATGAAGCTGAATTCCGCGCTCTACCTGCGCGGCGACGGGTCCGTTCCCCACGTGACCATGTCGGAACTTGAAGCCCATTCGGACGGCGTGATCTGCCTGAGCGGCGGACCGGAGGGGCCTGTGGGCCTGCACCTGCGCGGTGGGCAGCGTCCCAAGGCCGAGGCGCTGCTGAAAACGCTGTCCGCGATCTACCCGGACCGCCTTTACGTCGAGTTGCAGCGTCATCCGGGCGACGGCGGCCTGCCCGAGGCCGAGAAGCTGACCGAACGCGGACATGTCGAACTGGCCTACGAGCTCGGCCTGCCGCTGGTCGCCACGAACGATGTCTATTTTCCCAAGCCCGACATGTACGAGGCCCACGACGCGATGCTCTGCGTGGCGCAGGGCGCCTACGTCGACCAGTCCGAGCCGCGCCGCCGCCTGACGCCACAGCATTATTTCAAGACACCCGAGGAGATGGCCGCGCTTTTCGCCGACCTGCCCGAGGCGCTGGAAAATACCGTCGAGATCGCTCGCCGCTGCGCCTTCCGGGCCGAAACCCACGACCCGATCCTGCCGACCTTCGCTGAAGACGAGGTGGAGGAACTGCGCAGGCAGGCGAACGAGGGGCTTCAGGCGCGGCTTGCCGTGATCCCGCATGCCGCGAGCGTCGAGGACTACCAGGCCCGGCTCGATTTCGAGCTTGGGATCATCGAAGGCATGGGCTTCCCCGGCTACTTCCTGATCGTGGCCGACTTCATCAAATGGGCCAAGGACAACGATATCCCCGTGGGCCCGGGCCGGGGGTCGGGGGCGGGCAGCCTCGTGGCCTATGCGCTGACGATCACCGACCTCGACCCGCTTCGATATAGCCTGCTTTTCGAACGCTTCCTGAACCCCGAACGGGTCTCCATGCCCGACTTCGACATCGACTTCTGCATGGATCGCCGGGAAGACGTGATCCGCTACGTGCAGGAGAAATACGGACGCGACCGTGTGGGCCAGATCATCACCTTCGGTGCGCTGCTGTCCAAGGCTGCCGTCCGCGATGTCGGCCGTGTCCTGCAACTGCCGTTCGGTCAGGTGGACCGGCTGTCGAAGATGATCCCCGTCGAGGGCGTGAAGCCCGTCTCCATCGCGCAGGCGATCAAGGATGAACCGCGCTTCCTCGAAGAGATGCGCGAGACCGAACAGGACAAGCGCGACGGTAAGGTGAACCCCACGCGCCGCCTGATGGATTACGCCGAAAAGGTGGAAGGGCTGCTTCGCAACGCCTCCACCCATGCGGCGGGTGTCGTGATCGGGGACCGCCCGCTGGATGAGCTAGTGCCGCTCTACCGCGACCCGCGCTCGGACATGCCGGCCACGCAGTTCAACATGAAATGGGTGGAGCCCGCCGGGCTGGTGAAGTTCGACTTTCTCGGCCTGAAGACCCTGACCGTTGTACAGAACGCCATCGACCTGATCCACGCCTCCGGTCGCCAGCTCCACGAGGGCCCGGACGGCACGCGCCTCTACGAGCCGGAGCCGGGGACGGAGAACCAGGCCAACGCGATCCCGCTCGACGACAAGAAGACATACGAGCTTTATGCCTCTGCCAAGACGGTCGCCGTATTCCAGGTGGAAAGCTCGGGCATGATGGACGCGCTGCGCCGCATGAAGCCCGATTGCATCGAGGATATAATCGCGCTCGTCGCGCTCTACCGTCCCGGCCCGATGGAAAACATCCCGAAGTTCTGCGAAGTCAAGAACGGCCTTTCGGAACGCGACCTGCTGCACCCGTCGATCGACCATATCCTCGACGAAACGCAGGGCATCATCGTCTACCAGGAACAGGTGATGCAGATCGCGCAGGAAATGGCGGGCTACAGCCTTGGCGGCGCCGACCTTCTGCGCCGCGCGATGGGCAAGAAGATCCAGGAAGCCATGGATGCGGAGCGTCCGAAATTCCTGAAGGGCGCGGCCGAGAATGGCGTGGACGAGCAGAAGGCGCTGGAGGTCTGGAACCTTCTCGACAAATTCGCCAACTACGGCTTCAACAAGTCCCACGCCGCCGCCTACGCGGTCGTCAGCTACCAGACGGCATGGCTGAAGGCGAACCACCCGGTCGAATTCATGGCCGCGGTGATGAACTGCGACATCCACCTCACCGACAAGCTTGGCGTCTACAAGCAGGAGGTCGACCGGCTGGGTATCGAAACGCTGCCGCCTTGCGTGAACCGTTCGGCGGCGACCTTCACGGTGAAGGACGGAAAGATCCTCTACGCCCTCGGCGCGCTCAAGAACGTGGGCGTGGAGGCGATGAAGATGATCGTGGAAGGCCGCCAGACCGAGAAGGGCGAAAAGCCCTACGCGACCCTCTTCGATCTCGCCCGCCGGGTGGACCTCAAGCGCGTCGGCAAGCGGTCGCTCGAAATGCTCGCCCGCGCCGGGGCCTTCGATGAGTTGGACCGCAACCGCCGCCGGGTCATGGACAGTCTCGATGCGCTCAGCGCCTATTCCGGCGCGGTGCACGATCAGGCGGCCTCTGACCAGGTCTCGCTGTTCGGAGATGCGGGCGAGGACCTGCCGGAACCGCGCCTGTCCAACGCGCCCGATTGGCTGCCCAATGAACGGCTGGCGGCGGAGCATCAGGCCGTGGGCTTCTACTTCTCCGGCCACCCGCTCGACGACTACCTGCCAGCCCTCAAACGGCGGGGTGTCATGACTCTGGCCGAGGTCGAACGACGGGTGCAGCAAGGCCCGTTCGTGGCCAAGATGGCAGGGGCAGTCAGCGCGAAACAGGAGCGCAAAAGCCAGCGCGGCAACCGCTTCGCTTTCGTGTCCCTCTCGGACCCGACCGGACTCTACGAGATCACCGTCTTTTCCGAGGCGCTGGAAGCGAGCCGCGAGTTCCTGGAAACCGGAAGCAACGTTCAGATACAGGCCGAAGCGACGCTGGAGGCTGACCAACTGAAACTTCTGGCGCGCGCGATCACGCCCGTGGACAACGCCATCGCGGGCGAGGCGAGCGGGCTGCGCGTCTTCATCGACGATCCGCTTGGCATCGCATCGGTCGAAAGCCTGATGGAACGCACCGCCGCCGACGCGGGCAAAGCCGCGAAAGGCCCAATTCACCTGTGCCTCATGGCCCCGGACCTGCCCGGCGAAGTCGAGGTGATACTGGGCGACAACTTCCCGGTCTCCCCCCAGATCAAGGGTGCGCTGCGTAGCCTTGAAGGGGTGATTGACGTGGAAGAGGTCTGACAAGAAAAAGGCCCCGCGCGGTGCACGGGGCCTCCTCGAAATGCAGATGGTCTTACTGAAGCGTCGGCGCTTCCGGCGACCATTCCTCGAACCGCAGGATCGCTTCGTCCGTGCCGGCCGCCGCATCGAAGGCGGCGGTGGTCGCATCGGGCGTCTGGCACGAATACCACTCCTCACCCGCATCGTTGGTCAGCGAGACGCAGATGCCGGGGTAATTGGCATCGACTTCGCCGGAGAACAGCGACCATGTGGCGAAGAAGCCGCTGTCGGTCAGCAGGTTACAGACGTTCACGAGCCGTCCGCCCCCGTCCCACGCATATTGCGTGGCCGAGGTGACGGTGCCGATCTCGGTCGCGGGCACGACAAGGGCATCTGCGGCATATCCACCGCCCGAGCATTCGGGCTCGGCGAAGGCGGGTGCGGCAAGGCAGACAAGGGCAAGGGTGAGGGCGGGGGTCATGCGTGTGTTCATCATGGCGCAAACATAGGCCGTGCCTTAGACCTGCTGTCAATTCAACAATTCATGACGCCGCCCGCGCACCGCGTTTCTGCCGACAATCTTTGACTTTTCCCCGCCCGGGAACGCGCCTACGGTCCGCGCATGGACAACGATGATCTCCTCGACAGCCGCGCCTCGTGGGGCCGGCTCGGCCTCGCCCTGCTGGTCTCGCTGATCGGCAATGCGGGGATGTGGGCGATCATCCTGATCCTGCCCAACGTGCAGGCGGAATTCGGGGTCGGTCGGGCCGAGGCGGCGCTGCCCTACACGCTGACCATGGCGGGATTCGCCCTCGGCAATTTCCTGATCGGCCGGGCAGTGGACCGCTTTGGCCTGGCGTGGTCTCTGGCCGGGTCCGCCGTGCTGATGGGTGCGGGCTACGGGCTGGCCCTTTCCGCGCCGTCGATCTGGCTTCTGGCGCTGGCGCAATTTGCCGTGGGCTTCGGCTCGGCCGCCAGCTTCGGCCCGCTGATCGCCGACATCTCGCAATGGTTCCTGCGCCGCCGCGGGCTGGCCGTGGCCATCGCCGCCTCGGGCAATTACCTCTCGGGTGCGATCTGGCCCTTCCTTCTGGCCGGCACGCTGGCCAGTGACGGCTGGCGCGCCGCCTACCTGATCCTCGCACTTTCCTGCGTGATCGTGATGCTGCCCGCCTGCGCGGTTCTGCGCCGCAGGCTCCCGCTCGAGGCGATGGCCCTGTCCGAAGTCGCCGCCGCCGCCCGTGCGAAGACCGCCGGCCTCAGCCCGCGCATGCTGACCGCGCTGCTTGCGATGGCCGGAATCGGCTGCTGCGTCGCCATGTCGATGCCGCAGGTCCATATCGTCGCCTATTGCGTCGACCTTGGCTACGGACCCGCCGTGGGCGGCGAGATGCTGAGCCTTATGCTGCTGGGTGGTGTCGCCTCGCGCCTCGTCTCCGGCCTGCTGGCCGACCGGCTCGGCGGGGTGATGACGCTTCTGATCGGGTCCACCCTGCAGATGTCGGCCCTGTTCCTCTACCTGCCGACGACCGGCCTGACCCCGCTCTATATCGTGAGCCTCGTCTTCGGCCTCAGCCAGGGCGGCATCGTGCCGTCCTACGCCGTCATCGTCCGCGAATACCTGCCCGCACGGGAAGCGGGCGCGCGCGTCGGCTTCGTCATCATGTCCACGATCGTCGGCATGGCGCTTGGCGGCTGGCTCTCGGGCCTGATCTACGACGCGACGGGCTCCTACCAACTCGCTTTCCTCAACGGGATCGCCTTCAACGCGCTCAACGTCGCGGTGATGCTCTATATCCTGACCCGCTCCCGCCCGCGCCGCGCCGTCCCCATGGCCGCTTGACGAACCTTTAAGGTTAACGCGGCTTTCCTGCCTTCTTTGTTCCTTGAAAATGCCGGGGGGGTGGGGGCAGGCCCCCCAACCGCAGCCTCTCACCAATGCGGCGGCTTCTGATCGGCCAGCGGCACGGTGCCGCCTTGGTCCGCTTCCCGCTCCGCCTCGCGGTTCATCAGCATCTCGACCCGCCGGGTCAGCACGGCGATCTCCCGATCCTGCCGGGCCACCACCTCGGACATGTCGTCGACCGCCTTGGTCAGATGCGCCACCTGTTCTTCCAATCGCTGATCCATGCGTCCTCTCCTTGCCCCTTCGCCCCCCACCCGTTAGAGGATGCGCGACCCGAATTTAAGGCCCACCCGCCCATGGCAAAGCAGAAAAAACAGTCCCGCCCGAAGGCCGAAACGCCGAAAGGGTTCCGCGACTATTTCGGCGCGGAAGTGACCGAGCGTCAGCAGATGCTGGCAAAGATCGCCGAGGTCTATCATCGCTATGGCTTCGACCCGCTGGAAACCTCCGGGGTCGAGACGGTCGAGGCGCTGGGGAAATTCCTTCCCGACGTGGACCGCCCGAACGAGGGCGTCTTCGCTTTCGAAGAAGATGGGACCTGGCTGGCGCTGCGCTACGACATGACCGCGCCGCTCGCCCGCGTCGCCGCACAATTCCGCAACGACCTGCCCGCGCCCTACCGGCGCTACACGATGGGGCCGGTCTGGCGGAACGAGAAGCCGGGGCCGGGCCGCTTCCGGCAGTTCTACCAATGTGACGCGGATACCGTGGGCAGCGCCTCGGTCGCCGCCGACGCCGAGATCTGCGCGATGCTCTCGGATTGCCTCGAGGCCGTGGGCATCGAGCGCGGCGATTACGTGATCCGCGTGAACAACCGCAAAGTGCTGAACGGCGTCATGGAAGTGGCCGGTCTGGCCGGGGACGACAAGGAGACCGAACGCGGCATCGTCCTCCGTGCCATCGACAAGATGGACCGTCTGGGCGAGCAGGGCGTGCGCGATCTGCTTGGGGATGGCCGCAAGGATGAAAGCGGGGATTTCACCAAGGGTGCCGGGCTTTCCGCCGAACAGGCCGACAAGATCCTTGCGTTTGTGCAAGCAACCGCTGGGGATAATTCGGCCACTATCGGTAATCTCAAGGCCCTGACAGAAGGCTCCGAAACCGGGACACAGGGCGTCGAGGAACTTTCCCAAATCGCCGACCTCCTCGCCGCCCAAGGTTACGGCCCCGACCGCATCATCGTCGACCCCTCCGTCGTGCGCGGCCTCGGCTATTATACCGGCCCGGTCTACGAGGCCGAGCTGACCTTCGACGTCCAGAACGAGAAGGGCCAGACCGTCCAGTTCGGCTCCGTCGCGGGCGGTGGGCGGTACGACGATCTCGTCAAACGCTTCACCGGGCAGGAGGTGCCGGCCACCGGCGTCTCCATCGGTGTCGACCGCCTGCTCGCCGCGCTGCGTGCTACCGGCAAGCTGAAGGGGGAGGACGCGGGTCCCGTGATCGTGACCGTGATGGATCGGGATCGGATGGCCGAGTACCAGGCCATGGCCTCGACCCTCCGGCAGGCGGGCATCCGGGCCGAGGTCTACCTGGGCAACCCCAAGAACTTCGGCAACCAGCTCAAATACGCCGACAAGCGCCGCTCGCCGGTTGCGGTCATCCAGGGATCGGACGAGGCCGCGCGCGGCGTCGTGCAACTCAAGGACCTGATCCTTGGCGCCAAGCTTGCCGAAGAAGCGACGCTGGAGGAATGGAAGAGCCAGCCCGCGCAGACGGAAATCCCGCTTGCCGACCTCGTGACCGAGGTGCAGGCCATGATCGCGCGCCACCAGTGACGCTCAAATCCGACATCCGGGCGGAGGCGGAGGCGCTTCAGGCCATTTTTACCGACGCCGTGCCGGTCGAAGCGCCGATGCTGGTCAGCGCCGGCACGCTGCTCGACCTCTATGGCGAGGATATCCGCAGCCGCGCCTTCACCACCCACGATCCCGACCGGGGCGAGATGATGCTGCGTCCTGACTTCACCGTGCCCGTGGTGCAGATGCACATGGCGGGCGGGGCGGAGCCTGCGCGTTATACCTATCTGGGCGAGGTCTTCCGGATGCAGGATGCGGGCAGCGGGCGGCCCACGGAATACCTGCAATTGGGCTACGAGGTCTTCGACCGCGCCGCGCCGCTCATGGCCGATGCCGAGGTCTTCGCGCTCATGTTCAAGGCGCTCGACGGCCTGCCGATCCGTGCCGTGACAGGTGACATCGGCATCCTGCTGGCCGCCATCGAAGCGCTCGACACGACCGATGCCCGCAAGGCCGCCCTGCGCCGCCACGTCTGGCGCCCGCGCCGCTTCCGCGCGCTGCTGGACCGGTTCACCGGCGCCGTTCCTGCCCCCAAGGGGCGCGCGGACTACCTGAAGGCCGCCGAGGAACAGGGCCTCGCCGCCCTGATCGCCAAGGCCGGCCCGCCGATCGGCTTGCGCACCACCGATGACCTGGCCGCCCGCCTCGAGCGCTTGCGCGCGGAAGCCGAGGCCGCGCCTATCGACGCAACCGAGGCCGAGGTTCTCGTCAGTCTCCTGTCACTAAAGGTGCAGCTTTCGGACGCGACCAGCGCGCTTCGCAATTTCGCCGTCGATCTGCCCGGTCTGCAACCTGCCGTTACCCGCTTCGCCGACCGTATAGATGCGCTGTCGGAGGCGGGCGTGGCCGTGAACGACATCCTGTTCGAGGCCTCTTATGGGCGGACGCAGATGGAATATTACGACGGTTTCGTCTTCGGCCTTCTCGGCCCGGTCCCCGGTGAGCCGCCGCTGGCAACCGGCGGGCGCTACGATGCGCTGACCCGCCAGCTTGGCGGCGGACGCGAGATTCCGGCGGTGGGTGGCGTGATCCGGCCCGAACAGGTCCACGCGCTGCGGGAGGCTCGGGCATGATCACGCTTGGCGTGCCCTCCAAGGGCCGGTTGATGGAAAAGACCTTTCAGTGGTTTGCCGCGCGCGGGATCGAGATGCGCCGCACCGGATCGGACCGCGACTACGGCGCCGAGGTTGCGGACATGCCCATCGACCTGCGCCTGATGAGCGCCGGGGAAATCCCACGCGAACTGGCCGCCGGTCGCATCCACCTCGGCGTGACAGGCAGCGACCTCGTGCAGGAGCGTATTCCGGCTTGGGATCAAGCGGTCGAAGTGTTGGCCGAGATGGGTTTCGGTCATGCCGACCTTATCATCGCCGTGCCCGCGTGGTGGGTAGATGTTCGCACGCTCGAAGACTTGGACGCCGTCGCCGCCGATTTCCGCGCCACCCATGGCCACCGGTTGCGGATCGCCACCAAGTATCACCGCCTGGTCCGGGACTTCCTCCGCGATGCGGGCGTCGCCGATTACCAGTTGATCGACAGCCAGGGTGCGACCGAAGGCACCGTGGCCCACGGCACGGCCGAAGCGATTGCGGACATCACGTCGACCGGCGAAACGCTGCGGGCCAACCACCTTGCGATTCTGGAGGACGGGCTGATTCACCGCTCCGAGGCCACGCTGTTCCGATCACGGGGAGCGCATTGGACCGACTCGAGTCGTGCGGCGCTAGGAAAACTGGAAGAAAGGCTCCGGTAAGGCGCCGTTGCGTCAATTTCGTAGCATTTGCGCAACACCCAAAGCCAAACCGTCAAAAACGCACGGTCTGGTTTCCCGCACGTTGAAGGGACCCGGGGAATTAACGTATTGTTAACCCATAGACGACGGCTGACGGGAATTACCAAAATCTGCCCCCGCCGGCCTTAATCAAAAATTGAAACAAGGAACATGGATATGATCCGCCCAATTCTGTTGGCTGGTGCCGTAGTGGCACTGCCCTCCCTCGCTGCAGCCCAAGGCCTCCAATTTGACGGCACCGTGACCGTCGGCGCGAACTTCAACAACATCAATATCGATGGTGCTGGACCACCGTTCGATGACATTTCTCTTAATGGTTATTCGCTCGATTTTGACGGTGACATTCATTTCGACGAGAACTTCTCGGTCGGAATCGGTGCAGCGATAAACTCCGGCGATCTGTCGATCGATACCACCGACTTGAACATCGACTTGATGAGCTTCTACGTCGAGCCCACCTACAACCTCGGCAACGGCGGATATGTCGGTGCGTATGTACGGATGTATGATCTCGACGTTAGCCCGGGCGGTATCGCGATCGGTGCCGATCTCACGAACTACGGCATCTTCGGCGGATATGACTTCGGCCAAGGCCATGTCGAAGTGTTCTACGGTATGACCGAACTGGATGACCCGAACGATGTCATTGGCGATAACCTGGATATCACCGACTTCGGTATCTCGGGATCGTACCAGGCCATGCCCGAACTCGATATCTTTGGCGCGTTCTACTACACTAATATTTCGGCTGGTGGCACTGACATCCCGATCAGCGCGTTCTCGGTTGGTGCAGAGTACGACCTCGGCAACGGAATCGGCCTCTACGGTGCTGCAGGTCTTTTGAACCTCGATCTCAGCGACGCCATCCCAACTGCAGAAGACATCCAGGCCACCAACCTGACTCTGGGCGCATCATACGACCTTTCTATGCAGGGGTCGCTTCCTCTGGTTTTGAGCGCTGAATACTCGCGTACGAACATTGACCTGGCAAACGGGATCACCATTGAGCCGACCATCGACCGCTTTGCCCTCGGCGTGACGATTCCGATTGGCAACGGTTCGACCACTGCGCTGAACTCCAACACTCGGTCCGCACGCGGCGACTATCGTTCGGCCCTGGAAGCAGTGCTCAACTCGTTCTGAGTAGCTAATATTCTCGAAGAAAGCCGGGTGCACTCGCGCCCGGCTTTTTTCATGCGCTCACAGCACCCCAATTTCGGCCAATGCGCTTTCGAGTTGCGGCGGCAGAGGCTCCTGCGCATCACGGCCTTTCGGCAGATCACGCGGCGCATCGCTGCCGGGCAGGTAGCGCCAGCCTTGGAACGGACGCTTGGGTGTCGGCGCGACGCGGACAACCTCCGGCTCCAGCACGATGCCGCAGCGGTTGATGCCGTCGCCCCGGTCCACCGGGTCGAACTGCAGGATACGCTGGCGGCACAGCACCAGCCCCTTGAACACCCAGTAAAGTGATCCGCCCGCCAGCACCTCGTCGGCCCGCTTCGGCCACATCCGCGTGACGTGACGCGGCAGGCCATCCGGCCCCTTGGCCCGCGCGGTCGCCTGCCAGTCCAGCAGGTCTTCGACTTTCTCGGCGCCCACACAAAGCTTGATGAGGTTCAGGTTACCCACAGGCTTGCTCACAGGTTGCTCCACAGAATCTTCAGTCATTCACCATGAATACCGAATATTGTATCGCGCTCGGGTCCGGCTTCAACCTGTAGGGGTCTCGTGCTATACATGTTGCCTGGCCTCGCGTCTTACGATTCTGCGGGGCGAAAATCTTGCGTCACTCACCAAACGGATCCCCCATGACCGCCTTCGCCGCCCCCATCGCCGAGCAGATCTGGGACATGAAATACCGCCTCAAGCAGGCGGATGGCACGCCCCTCGACACCTCGGTCGAGGATACCTGGCGCCGCATCGCAAAGGCATTGGCCGGGGCGGAGGCCGATCCGGAGGCGTGGGAAGGTCCGTTCTACGACGCGCTGAGCGATTTCAAGTACCTGCCGGCGGGCCGCATCGTGGCGGGCGCGGGTACCGGGCGCTCGGTCACCCTGTTCAACTGCTTCGTCATGGGGACCGTGCCGGACAGCATGGGCGGTATTTTCGACGCGCTCAAGGAAGCCGCGCTGACGATGCAGCAGGGCGGGGGGATCGGCTACGATTTCTCGACCATCCGGCCCAAGGGTGCGGCGGTCAGCGGCGTGGCGGCGGATGCCTCGGGTCCACTGTCGTTCATGGACGTCTGGGACGCGATGTGCCGCACGATCATGTCCGCAGGCTCCCGCCGGGGCGCGATGATGGCGACGCTGCGCTGTGACCATCCCGATATCGAGGCTTTCATCGAGGCAAAACAGGATCCCGCCCGCCTGCGCATGTTCAACGTCAGCGTGCTGGCGACCGACCCGTTCATGGAGGCGGTCGAACAGGACGCGCCGTGGGACCTCGTCTTTGACGGCAAGGTCTACCGCACCGTTCGGGCCCGCGACCTGTGGAACAAGATGATGCGCGCGACTTACGATTACGCCGAGCCGGGCGTGATCTTCATCGACCGCATCAATGCCGAGAACAACCTGAACTACGCCGAGACCATCGCGGCCACGAACCCCTGCGGCGAGCAACCCCTGCCGCCCTATGGCGCCTGTCTGCTTGGGTCGATCAATCTCGCGCGGCTGGTGGAAAAGCCGTTCGATGGCGGCACGATCCCCGATGCCGCGCTTGACGATCTGGTCGCCACCGCCGTGCGCATGATGGACAACGTCGTCGACGCCTCCCGCTTCCCGCTGCCTGAACAGGCGGCGGAGGCGCAAGCCAAGCGCCGGATCGGGCTGGGGGTCACCGGACTTGCGGACGCACTGGCCATGTGCGGCGTCCGCTACGGCTCGGACGAGGCGGTTGCGCTGACCGAGCACTGGATGGCGCGGATCGCCAACGCCTCCTACCGGGCCTCCGCGATGCTGGCGGCGGAGAAGGGGGCCTTCCCGCTGTTCGATGCGGTGGCCTATGCGAAAGCGCCCATGGTTCAACGCCTTGACGATGACGTGCAGGCGCTGATTGCTGAGCATGGGTTGCGCAACGCGCTCCTGACCTCCATCGCGCCGACGGGCACGATCTCGCTTTTCGCAGGGAACGTCTCCTCGGGGATCGAGCCGATCTTCGCCAATTCCTACACCCGCAAGGTGCTTCAGCCAGACGGCACCCGCACCGAGGAGGAAGTTGTCGACTTCGCCGTCCAGGCATGGCGCGATCTCCACGGCGACACGCCGCTGCCGGAGTATTTCGTGACGGCCCAGACCCTTGCGCCGATGGACCACGTCGCGATGCAGGCCGCCGCGCAGCCCTGGGTGGACTCGTCGATTTCCAAGACGATCAACGTGCCCGCAGACATTTCCTTCGAGGCCTTCAAGGACGTCTACGCGCAGGCCTACGCGACCGGCTGCAAGGGCTGCACGACCTATCGCCCGAACGATGTGACGGGGTCGGTTCTGTCCGTGTCCGAGGCCGAGCAGAAACCGCAGGCCATCGAGGCCGCCGAGGCCGCGACCGGCGAGGTCGTCTTCCTGTCCGAACCGCTCGACAGGCCCTCGGAGCTCGAAGGCAATACCTACAAGGTCAAATGGCCCGACAGCGAACACGCGCTCTACATCACGATCAACGACATCGTTCTCAACGGCCACCGCCGTCCGTTCGAAGTGTTCATCAACTCCAAGAACATGGAGCATTTCGCCTGGACCGTGGCGCTGACCCGGATGATTTCGGCGGTGTTCCGGCGCGGCGGCGACGTTTCCTTCGTGGTGGAGGAGCTCAAGGCCGTCTTCGACCCGCGCGGGGGCGCGTGGATGCAGGGCAAATACGTGCCCTCGATCCTCGCGGCCATCGGCGGGGTGATCGAGAAGCACATGATCGCGACCGGCTTCCTCGCGGGCGAGGGGATGGGGCTTAAGTCCGACCCGCAGGCGCAGGTGGTCAACATCGGCAAACGCCCCGGCCCGGCCTGCCCCTCGTGCGGGCAATACGACATGCGGATGGTCGAAGGCTGCCTGACCTGCGCCTCCTGCGGTCATTCGAAATGCGGCTGACGACCCCCGGCCGTTGCTCTGACGGGCAGTAGCCACGAAAGACCGCCCTCGCAGGCCACCTTCTTTGTGCGTCGGCGAAACCGATGGAACAACACCCGTCGTGCGGCCGTTCCCTTCGCGAACCGCAATCGCGAAAGGAATACGAAGATGACCCATGTATTGATCGCCGGCGCCACCGGCAAAACCGGCCGACTGCTGGCCGCTGAAATCCTCGAAAAAGGCCACACTCCCATTGCGCTGGTGCGCGACAGCTCGGACACGAACGTCTTGCCCGTCGGCACCAAGACACGGGTGGCTGACCTGACCGATCTCCCAGCGGACGTCTGCGCGGAGGCTGACGTTGTTGTCTTTGCCGCCGGATCGGGCGGCTCCACCGGGCCCGAGATGACCGACAAGGTCGACCGTGACGGCGCCATCGCGCTGATCGACGCTGCAAGACGTGCCGGGGTCGAACGCTTCGTGATGCTCAGCTCGTACGGTGCGGATCAGAGCGATCCGTCCGGGGACCTTGCGCATTACCTCAAGGCGAAGCACGACGCCGACGAGCATCTGAAAGCATCGGGGGTCACCTACGCGATCCTTCGCCCAATCGCGCTGACCGACGATGCAAAAACCGGCGACATCCGCCTTGGTGAGGGTGTCGACCCGTCCGGCGAAGCGCGTCGCGCCGACGTGGCGGCCGTTCTGGCCGATGCCGCATTGAAAGGCCGTCTCGACGGCCACGTGGCTGAGATGCAGACCAACTGAATCTAGGTTTCCACGAAATCATGCAGCCGTCACCATCCGTGGCGGCTGCACTTGGTCTTCCTTGGGTGTCGCAGATAAGCCGCATACGGCGCTGCGATTGTTCACAAATCTCAGAAAATCCGGCGCATTCCCCGCCAATGCACTAATTTCGCCACAAATCATCGGCAGGAAATGCCGAAACAGGCGAGCATTGAGCAGGACTTATGAACGGAATCCCCCTCCGGGCCGCGGCCCTTATCGCAGCATGTGCGGCGACGCCGCTGGCCGCGCAGACCAGTGCCTATGAATACCAAGGCGTGGTCGAGATCTTCACCAACGATTGGTTCGGCATGCCGGTTGGCGACCGATACGACCGCTGGCGCACCGGCGGATTTCAGGTCAGCGCCTTCTGGGCACCCGATTGGACCGGCACGTTGCCGACGCGACCCTTCGAACTGATCGAAGCACGCGCCCGGGCCGAGATCATCGCCCCGGACAACCTTGCCAATCCCGCTCCCGGTGACCGCCGCTATGCCCCCGCGCTCTATTTCGGGGCCACCACGCATTTCGATTTCCGCGGTCTGGAAGTGGCGCTTGGGGCCGACGTCGCCATTCTCGGCGAACAGACCGGGCTTATGGGCCTGCACGACTCGATCCATCGCACCTTCGGCGGCTCTGACGTCGACCTCTCGAACTTCATGATCGAGGATGGAATCTACCTCAACGTCACCGGCGAAGCGGCGCGCAGCTACGATCTCGGCACTTCGAGCCTGCGTCCCTTTGCGGAGGTGCAGACCGGTGTGGAAACCCTCGCCCGCGTCGGCGCGGACATTCGCTTTGGTGCGTTCGACCCGGAATCCTTCCTGATCCGCGACCCGATCACTGGCCAGCGTGTCGTGGCGATCGCAGGCGGCACCGTCGGCGGATGGAGCTTCGCGGCCGGCGCCGACGTGGCTTATGTCCATGACACCGAGCTTCTGCCGTCGATCGGGCCGGACCACGAAGATATGCGCTACCGTGTGCGGGGGGCGGCCCACTACGGGATCGGACCGGCCGATTTTTCCTACGGCGTCACGTATTTGTCCGAGGAATTCGTCGGTCAGGATCAAGGCCAGCTTGTCGGCTCGATTTCCCTGATGCTGCGCTTCTGACACAGCCCGCGAATCTGTTTCGAGGGTAATCGAATCAGAGACTTGCCTGAAACGAATCACCTCTGCTAGCCTCCTGAGCAAGGTCGGGGACAAACCATCGGCCAAACACGTCAAAAACTCCGAGGCGGGGCAAATCAACATGGCTACGGGCTTTCAGGGCGCGTTCGTGATCGCATGGGCGCAGACCTGCATCGAAGGGTTTCCGGCAGAACCACAACAAGAATTGGCCGAAGGAATGAACTGGAGCTGGCATGGGACGCTCCAACCGCTGGACGGAGATCCCGCGGCGCTTCTTCTGACCGCCAGCCGAGACCAGGATGAGCTTCGTCGCCGTGCGGCCCGCGTTGTGCGCAAATTGTTGCAGCACCCGGCGCCGAGCCCCGCCGAATTTGCCGCAACCGAAGCCGATCCCCTTTACCGTGGAGCCTTCATCGTTTCCGACGGCGCGCGGTTCTTCACCATCGTGCCGATCCTGCTGGATGATGCGACGCCACCGCTTCTGATGTTTGCCGGCGATCCGCCGCCGCCGGGCCGCGAACTGACCATCGTGCATCGTAACGAGGAAACGCTGAAACCGATGCCGGCGGAGGATCCGGCGGTGATCTGCTTCACGCCCGGCACCCGCATCCGCACCGAAGACGGCGACATCGCCATCGAGGAGCTGGGGCAGGGCGACCGCGTGCTGACCCGTGATAATGGCCCGCAAGAGGTCCTGTGGTCCGGCCATCGTCGCATGTCCGGCGCGCGCCTCTTCGCGATGCCCGACCAGCGCCCGATCCGGATGCGTGCAGGTGCGCTCGGCATCGACCGCCCTGACGGCGACCTGATCGTCAGTCCCGAACACCGCGTTCTGGTGACCGGCCGCGCCGCGCTCGACCTCTGGGGCGAGCATGAGGTTCTGGTGCGCGCCGCCGATCTGGTGGGCGATAGCCGCGTGACCGTCGACCATTCCCTGCGCGAGACCTTCTACATTCACCTCATGCTGGACCGGCACGAGGTGGTCTGGGCCAATGGCCTCGAAGTCGAAACCTTCCATCCCGGCTTCATGGGGCTTGAGCATCTGTCCAACATCCAGCGCTCCAGCCTGCTGGAGATGCGACCCGAACTGGCCGACAGCCCGCATGCCTACGGTGCGCCCGCGCGGCGGATGCTCAGCCGGGCCGAAGCCGCCATCCTGATCGAGGGCGCGCCGACCAGGCCGATTGTTGGCGCCGCGCATTGACAGCCCCCTGATCCGACCCTAAAAGCCCGCCAATCCCGGACCGCAAGGCTCCGGGGTTTTCATTTGGTGTTGGTGGCCCCCGCAAGGGGATGCCTGTCGAAGCCCCGGCTTAGAGGACAACGCCCTTTTACATCGGCACGAGGCCTCCGGGCGG
Organism: Rhodobacterales bacterium HKCCE4037; assembly: GCA_015689645.1. Taxonomy (GTDB): domain Bacteria; phylum Pseudomonadota; class Alphaproteobacteria; order Rhodobacterales; family Rhodobacteraceae; genus Gymnodinialimonas. The sequence goes on along the minus strand of WVSM01000004.1, from coordinate 46,820 downwards.
GTTTGCACATCGGGTGAAGCGGAGACGCGATTTCAGCCCGAAAAGTGGGAACCGGTTTTCGGATCAGGCTGAAATGCCTCAAAAAGGAGATCAGCCGTGACCAAACGCACGTCTGCCAAGTACAAGATCGACCGCCGCATGGGCGAAAACATCTGGGGTCGCCCGAAGTCCCCGGTCAACCGCCGCGAATACGGCCCCGGCCAGCACGGCCAGCGCCGCAAGGGCAAGCTTTCCGATTTCGGCCTGCAGCTTCGCGCCAAGCAGAAGCTCAAGGGCTATTACGGCGACCTGACCGAGAAGCAGTTCCGCCGCATCTATGCCGAAGCCGAGCGTCTGCGCGGCGACACCGGTGAATTCCTCATCGGCCTGCTCGAGCGCCGCCTCGACGCCGTCGTATACCGCGCCAAGTTCGTGCCCACCGTTTTCGCGGCCCGCCAGTTCGTGAACCATGGCCACGTCAAGGTGAATGGTCAGAAGGTCAACATCCCCTCCTACCGCGTGCAGGAAGGTGACGTGATCGAGGTCCGCGACCGGTCCAAACAACTCGCCGTCGTGCTCGAAGCCGCTCAACTGGCCGAACGTGACGTCCCCGATTACATCGAGGCCGACCATTCCAAGATGACCGCGAAGTTCGTGCGTACCCCCGGCCTGGCCGATGTGCCGTACCCGGTCGTGATGGAACCGAACCTCGTCGTGGAATTCTACGCGAAGAACTGATCTTCCCACCGACCAGAATTCAGAAAGGCCGCCCCCAACCGGGCGGCCTTTTACATTGGCTGAAGGTGTTGCTTACTCGGTCGGTTCCGGATTTTCCTCCTCGAACCGACAGGCGGGACCCGTGGCGGCGCAGGCATCCAGCGCCTCCAGCAACCCGGCCTCTCCCTCACCGATATCGAACCCCATCGCGGTCAGCTGCGAGCCATAGAATTCGTAAGCGCGCTCGGATTCCTCGTATTCCTCGATGACCCGACGAAAGGCGGCGGATGCGCCTTCGGTATCGTTCAGCCCGGCGCGGATATGGGCGACCGTGTCCCAGATATGGCCCTGTGTGACGCGCCCCTCCGCGATTTCATTTTCCGCCCAGACGGCCCAGGCCTCCATCACCTCCGACGCTTCTTCCAGTCGTCCGTCGAGGAACAGCGCCCACCCGACCACGTTGCGCGTGCCCCACTCCTCCTCCTGCTCATCCAACAGATCGGCATAGCTGCGCACGACCTCCAGCGCGCCGTCGAGATCGCCCAGATCAACCAGCGAATAGACCAGCGTGTCGGCATCGTAGAGCGACCGTCCCCCCAGTTCGACCGCGCGGGTCGCGTACTCCGCCCCTAGGTCGGCGCGCTCAAGGCGGAAATAGGCGAGGTAGGACATGTTCGAATAGAGCCAAGCCGTGTCCAGCCCCTGGGCTTCGGCGGCGCGGTAGGCCTGAAGCGCAAGCGAGTCGCGCCCGAGTGTCTGCATGCAGTATCCGAGATTGCCCATGAGGTGTTCGTCGCGCGCCGCCATGAAAGGCCAGTCGACGGGATGGGGCAGGAGGTCCATCACTTGCCCGGCAAGATCCTCGCACAGCGCCGGATCGTCCCCGTCCACCAGCGCGAACAGCATCTCGCCGTAAGCGCGCGGGTTCTCCGGCTCGGCGTCGATGGCAGCCTGCGCCCATTGAAGGTGCGCCTCCGTATCGCCGAGGGTGAAGGCGAGGCTCGCCGCATTCGAATAGCCCCGGAACCAATCGGGGCGGTAGTCGCCGACACGAACCTGATCCTCAATGGCAGCGTCCAGATCCCCCTGTGCCTCGTGGGCAATTGCCCGGTGGAGGACGTAGCGGCCCTGTTCGACGGGATCGTCGATTGCGGCAATCGCGTCTGTGCAGGCCTCGATGACCTCGGTCCAGTTTTCTTCCTGGAACAGGCAAATCTCGTCCGGCGTGGCCTGGGCTTGGGCGATGCCGGTGGAAAACAGAACGGCGGCGGCTGAGGCGATGAAAGGGCGCATGGGGCAAACTCGTTCAATTGGAATGATCCGATCCTGCGGCACGATGGCGGCGTCTGGCAAGGTTGGGGCAGGGAAGGAAACCCGTAGGTTTCCGGCCGAAACGTGTCGATTTTCCCCGTCGCGCGGCCTTTTCGTCCGGCGATAACGCTTCCTTAACCCTACCGCGGCATAACCCCGTGTCAGCCTAGGCCGGCGGGCCATCAACCCGCCAAACGACAGGACGATCGACGGCGCCCATCACGCGCCGGGGATCGCGCAACTTTCCAGCCATCGGGGTGGCACCCGGCGGTTTTCGGTCGCTTTCGGGCAGCGCTGCCCTTCCTGTTCGCTCTTTCCGCGTCGGCCCGCCGATGAAGACCGTCCCAGCCCGAGCCGTTGCGAAAACCGGCCGGGCGAACCGTGCTCCGGTGCGGTCGTATGTCCGGGCAAAGGTTTCATTTCGCGCCTTTATTCCCTATCACCGGCGGAACTTCGATTCCGCTGCGGGAGGGGACAATGACCGACGCATATCCGGTTTACGCAAAAATCGACGGGCCGATCGTGATGATCGGCTTCGGGTCCATCGGCAAAGGGACCTGGCCCCTGATCGAGCGGCATTTCGAATATGACGCCGACCGGTTCACCGTGATCGAGCCGGACGCGCGGCAGCACAACTTCCTGCGCCAGCATCGGTTGAACTTCGTCGATACCGCCCTGACCTCCGACAATTATCGCGAGGTTCTGGGTGGCCTTCTGGAGCCGGGCAAGGGTTTCTGCGTGAACCTGTCGGTCGATACGGACTCGCTCGACCTGATGAAATTCTGCCGCGAGATCGACGTGCCCTATATCGACACGGTGGTGGAGCCCTGGGCGGGCTATTACTTCGGAACCGAGGATAACGCCGCCCGCACCAACTACGCCCTGCGCCAGCGCGTGCGGGACGAGAAGGCCGCCAATCCCGGCGGCACAACGGCGGTGTCCTGCTGCGGCGCGAATCCCGGCATGGTGAGCTGGTTCGTCAAGGAAGGGCTCCTGACGCTGGCCAAGGATCTCGGCCGCGACGCCACAGCGCCGACGGATCGCGCAGGATGGGCCGCGCTGATGCAGGGCCTTGGCGTGAAGGGTGTGCATATCGCGGAGCGCGACACGCAGGCCCGCCGCACGCCGCGTCCGCGCAATGTCTTCGTCAACACGTGGTCAGTGGAGGGCTTCATCGCCGAAGGTTTCCAGCCCGCCGAGCTTGGGTGGGGCACGCATGAGCCGTGGTTCCCCGAGAACGGCCACCGGCAGGAGACGGGCTGCAAGGCGGCGATCTGGATGGAGCGCCCGGGCGCGATCACCCGCGTGCATACGTGGTGCCCGACGCCCGGGCCGCAGTTCGGCTTCCTCGTCACCCATAACGAGGCCGTGTCGATTTCCGACTATTACACCGTGGGCGAGGGGCATGAGCCGGAATATCGCCCGACCTGCCATTACGCCTACCATCCTTGCGACGATGCGGTCCTCAGCCTGCACGAGATGTTCGGCTCGGGCGTGACGCAGACGGAGCATCACATTCTTGGCGAGGACGAGATCGTGGAGGGCATCGACGAGTTGGGCGTGCTGCTCTACGGGCATGAAAAGAACGCGCTGTGGTACGGCTCGCGCCTTTCGAACGAGGAAACGCGGGACCTTGCGCCGTATCAGAACGCGACCGGATTGCAGGTGACCTCCGCCGTGCTGGCCGGCATGGTCTGGGCGCTGGAAAATCCCGGCGCGGGGATCGTGGAGGCGGACGAAATGGACCACGCGAGATGCCTTGAAGTGCAGCGCCCCTACCTCGGCCCGGTGGAGGCGCATTACACCGACTGGACGCCGCTTCAGGATCGCTGGGAGATGTTCCCGGAGGATATCGACGAGAACGAGCCCTGGGCCTTCCGCAACGTTCTGGCGAGTTGATCGGACGGGCGGGACGACGCTCGGCTGTCGCCATCGCCCCGCCCACCCTCCCGCAGGGCGCCACGTCTGCGGACGCTTGTGCCTGCGGAGGGCGTCGATTTGCATTTTCATGGAACAAAGAGGGCGGGGTCCGCGCGCCGGATCGCCGTGGCGGAGGCCTGCCCTTTTGACCTGTGCAATGGCGCACCAATGCCCGGTCATTCCCTGCCTCGCCTTTCCCGTTGAACAGGCGTAAAGGCATCTTCATGGCCATAGGCGACTCCCTGACGATCATGTCCCTGGACGAGGGGCGCAAGCTGCCCTTCTGGCGCAGCCCCCTGGCACTGCTGTCCGTCATGGCCTTTGCGATGCCCGTGGCCTTCGCCACATGGTCGGCGCTTCTGAACAATTTCGTCATCGAGATGGCCGGTTTCGACGGATCCGACATCGGCTGGCTGCATACGGTGCGCGAGATCCCCGGTTTTCTGGCGATTGGCGTCATTTTCCTGCTGCTGTTCATCCGCGAGCAGGTGCTGGGACTCGTGTCGCTGGTCCTGCTGGGCGTGGCCACGGCGCTGACTGCGCAGTTCCCCTCGCTTGGCGGGCTGCTGATCGTGACGCTACTGAGTTCGATCGGCTTCCACTATTACGAGACGGTCAACCAATCCCTGCAATTGCAGTGGATCAGGAAGGACCGCGCGCCGCAGGTTCTGGGTTATCTGCTGGCGATCGGGTCGGGCGCGACGCTGCTGGCTTACGCCGCCATCGTCGTGACATGGCGGGCCTACGACCTGAGCTATGACTTCGTATACTGGATCTCGGGCGGGGCGACGGCGCTGCTGGCGCTGGCCTGCTTCCTGATCTACCCGCAATTCGAGAGCCCAAACCCGCAGCGCAAGACAATGGTGCTGCGGCGACGTTACTGGCTGTATTACGCGCTGCAATTCATGTCGGGCGCGCGGCGGCAGATCTTCATGGTCTTCGCGGGCTTCATGATGGTCGAGCGCTTCGGGTTCGAGGTGCACCAGATCACGGCGCTCTACATGGTGACGCTGCTGGTCAACATGGCCGTCGCGCCGGTGCTTGGCCATGTTGTCGGGCGGTTCGGCGAGCGTCTGGCGCTCATGGTGGAATACACCGGGCTTGGCATGATCTTCGTGCTTTACGCGGGGCTTTACGTGTTCGACTGGGGTTTCCAGCTGGCCGCAGGGCTTTACGTTGTGAACCACATCTTCTTTGCCCTGGCGCTGGCGATCAAAACCTATTTCCAGAAGATCGCCGACCCGGAGGACATCGCGCCCACGGCGGCCGTGGCCTTCACGATCAACCATATCGCGGCGGTGTTCCTGCCGTTCCTGCTTGGCTACTTGTGGCTGAGTTCGCCCACGGCGGTGTTCATCGTAGCGGCCGGGATGGCCTGCGTGTCTCTGGGCCTGTCGTGCCTGGTGCCGCGTCACCCGGTTCCGGGCAACGAGACCGTGTTCAGCGCGCGGGCCGCACAGCCGGCGGAGTGATTACTCCTCCCCGCAGATCTCATCACTGTTGAGCGAATTGATGAGGCCGTTGATGAACGACACCTCCAGTTCCAGAACGCAGCCGCGCGCATCCGGCGTGGTGCCGGTGGCGACATAGATGGAATAGGATTCCGTCCCGCTGACGCCCGAGCCGTTCCATTCGATCTCGTAGGGGGCGCTTGCGGTGATGTCGGCTCCGACCTCGGGTGTCATCGCGGCGCGGAAATCCCCGGCGAAGCGGTCGGTCCAGAGACCGGCCGCCGCATCGTATTCACCGGCGACGAGGTGGTCGATGAACGTGTCCATCGTGGCGGCGTCGCGGTTGCTGGAGAAGGTGCAATAGCCCACCAGCAGGACAACCACGCCAAGGATGATGAGGACGACGCGAAGGGGGATCTTTCCGGTGCGCTGTTCTTCGGACATGGGGGAGGGCCTCGGGTTTGTGCGCCGCTCAGGCATCGACGCTGGGGGAGGGACAGATTGGCGTGATGTTGATGGCATCGACCAGGCCGTCCCGCGTGCGGACGTAAAGCTCGCTCTCGCAGCCGGAGATCGTGGTCCCCAAGCCCCACATCTCGGTCTGGCGCGACCCGCCGGAGGTGGTCGAGGACCGTTGCCCGATGCGCAGACGGTCCCATTCCTCCAGCCGGCCGAAGGCGCGGTTGATTTCGCTCTCGGTCAGGGTGGCGGACAGGAGCGGGGTCATCAGGGCGCGCGAGGCGTCGAAGTCCTGCGTGGCCAAATTGGTCAGGAAACTGCGTGCGACGGCGACGTCCTCGCGCTGGCTTTCGAAGATCCACCAGACGAACGCGGCAACAAGCGCGAGGCTGCCGAAGACCAGCGAGAGGGGGAGGATCGCCTGTCTCATGCGTCGGTGGGCGCCCCGAGGCAGAGGGGCTCGATGTTGAAATAGGTGATGACGCCGTTCAGGAGTTCGAAGGTCAGCGCGCTTTCGCAGCCGTCGGCGGTGGTGCCGGAGCCGGTCAGTTCCGTCGTGCGTGTGCCGTTGGTTGTCTGGAAGCTGAAGCCGGGAAAGTTGATGTCCTCGAAGGCGTGCATCCCGGCGGTGGCGCTGCGCAATTCGGCCTCCGGCAGGCGGTCGGTGATGGAGGCGTGCAGAAGCGCGTGGGCCTCGGACACCTCGGCGGCGGCAAGGTGGTTGAGGAAAGCGCGCGCGGTTTCGACGTCGGATTTCTGGCCACGGAAGCCGAAGACGATGGCGAGCGCGATGATGATGGCGGCGCCAACGAGGGTGACGATCAGGCCACGGGGTCCACGAAGCATGAAGGGGCTCCTTGATGAAGTGGCCTGAGGTTAACCGGTGTGGGCCCTGTTCCCAAAGTGCGGAAATCCACCGCCCGTTTGCCAAACGCCTGCGAAGGCGCTACCGCACCGGCATGGAATTGCGAGAGGCCCGAGATGCCCACCTGGACTGCCCTGACGACGCTTGCTGACAAACCCAAGGCCGAGGCGCTTGGCGCGGCATTGGAAGAGATCGACCCGACGCCCACCGGTGTCGGCGTCTTCGAGATGGAGGATGGCTCGGGCCTGTGGGAAGTGGGCGCCTATTTCATCGAGACGCCCGACGAGATCGCGCTGGCGATCCTGTCGGCGGCCTACGGGGCGAAGGATTTCGTGGTCTCGGAACTGCCCGAGACGGATTGGGTCGCCCATGTCCGGCGTGAGTTGCATCCGGTCGAGGCGGGGCGATTCTTCGTCTACGGCAGCCACGATGCGGATCGCGTGCCCTCCGAGTCGGTCCCGCTGCTGATCGAGGCCGCGATGGCCTTCGGAACCGGGCATCATGGCACCACGAAAGGGTGTCTCGAGGCCGTGGACAAACTGTTTACGGATGGCGCGTCCCCGAACGCGGTGGCTGATATCGGCTGCGGAACAGCTGTGCTGGCGATCGCTGCGGCGAAGGTTCTGGGGCGCAAGATCATGGCCTCCGACATTGATCCGCAGGCGGTCGAAGTTGCTGCCGCGAATGCCCGTGCGAATGGCGTGGCCGAGCTGGTGGATTGTATCGAAGCGGCCGGGTTCGAGCATGAAACCCTGCACAAGGCCGGGCCCTATGATCTTGTTTTGGCTAATATTTTGAAGGGTCCGCTGGTCGATCTGGCACCGTCCATGGCGGCGCATACGGCCCCCCGTGGCCACGTGATCCTGTCCGGCATTCTCAATCCGCAGGCCGATGAGGTCATTGCCGCTTACGAGGGCGAGGGCTTCACCTTGAACGCCCGAGACGAGATCGGCGAATGGACAACCCTCACGCTGCAACGGCTGGACTGACGGGGCCCCAGGCCAGGGAGCGATTGCCTAAAAGTTGTCGCAATTTGGTCAACGAATTGCTACGTAAATTCCCGGTGGGGGCGGCAATTTTGTATTAGAGCTGCCCAATGAGTTACGATAACGAACAGTTCCAGTCCCGGTTGAACCGCATCCAGCGCTCCCGTCGTGGGCGGCGCAAAGGCATGGGATTCGTGGTGCACCCCGATGGTGTCGTCACGGCAATCGGTCGCCCTTCGTCCCGCCTCCGCTTCGCGTTCCCGCTCAAGGGTATCATCGCCGGCCTCTTCGTGGCCGTTGCGGTCAAGGCCTATCTGATCTGGTTCCTCGGGGTCGATGTCTACACCCTTGAGGTGCAAAGCCTTCTGACCGGTTCCAGCTTCGAACGCATCGCGGGCCTGATCCTGCTGCCCGACGCGCTGACCAATTGGATGGTCGACCGCTATGAAGACTTCAACGTCTTCGTGCGGGGCGGACTGGCGGCGCAGGGCCTGTGAAATCACCTTATGTCGGGCCCGCCAGCAACGGGCGCGGAGGATAGGGCAAAGTAAAAGGGCGACCGGCTGTCCCACCGGTCGCCCTTCTTTCTGCCCGAGAGGCGAATGCCTTAGCGAACGGTGCGGCCTGCGACGACGTCGTCGATGTCGCCCCGGGTCAGCCCGAGGTCATCGAGTTCGCGGTTCGTCAGCGCGGACAGCGCCTTGCGCGTGACGCGGGCGTCGTTCCAGGCTGCGATTTTTGCGACCATACCGGAGAGGACCCGGGTGGCATTGAACCCCGCGCCGAGCGGGCGATTGGTGATGGAGGCCATGGCTCTCATCCTTTCCGGTTTCGTGTTCTGCTTGTGATGTGAAAGTCCCGAAGCCACCGAACCCGGCGCTTCAAGTCGAACGGCATCTAGAGGTCGCAAATGCACTCCGCAAGACAGCTTTTTTGCAAGGGTCACATGCAATTTCCGCATACCTGAAAATGTCTATAAGTAACCGTTTTTTAACGGAAAATTGCGATCCGAAGTGTCGAAAATTGATCGCGAAATGTCGTAAATTGACTGCGTGTTCGCGAAGCGACATTCCGGGTGCGAAATTCGCCATCCGCGTCACCGTGCTTGGCGATGTTCGCGTTTCGTGCTAGTGCGCTTGAAAACCTCCGGTCACAGGCGGGAAGAGCAGGACATGCGGATTATCGGAATCGACCCCGGCCTCAGATGCCTGGGCTGGGGCGTGGTCGATGCGGCGAACGGGCGGTTGTCCCATGTCGCCAACGGAACCTGCAAGAGCACGGGCACCGACCTGGCCACACGGCTGCTGTCCCTGCATCAGCAATTGTCCGAGGTCGTGGCCCGCTACGCGCCGGAGGCGGCGGCGGTCGAACAGACCTTCGTGAACCGCGACGGGGCGGGGACGCTGAAGCTCGGGCAGGCGCGCGGGATCGCGATGCTGGTGCCCGCCCAGGCTGGATTGAGCGTTGCGGAATATGCCCCGAATGCCGTGAAGAAAGCCGTGGTCGGCGTGGGCCATGCGGACAAGCGGCAGATCGACCACATGGTCCGCCTGCAACTGCCGGGCTGCGCGCCCGAAGGTCCGGATGCCGCCGACGCGCTGGCCATCGCGATCTGCCATTCCTTTCATGCGGCGACGTCGAACCGGCTCGCCGCCGCGATCGGGGGCGCGGCATGATCGGCAAGTTGACGGGACGGCTCGATTACCGCGCCAGCGATCATGCGCTGATCGACGTGGGCGGGGTCGGCTATGTCGTGCATTGCTCGGACCGGACGCTCGCCGGGCTTCCAGGACCGGGTGAGGCGGTGTCGCTCTATACCGAGTTGCTGGTTCGCGAGGATCTGCTGCAATTGTTCGGCTTCACCACACCTTATGAACGGGAATGGCACCGCCTGCTGATCTCGGTTCAGGGGGTGGGGGCCAAGGCGTCGATGGCGATCCTCGGCACGCTTGGCCCCGAGGGCGTGGCCCGCGCGATTGCCCTTGGCGATGCGGCAGCGGTCAAGGCCGCCCCCGGTGTCGGCCCGAAACTGGCGCAGCGCGTGGTCAACGAACTTAAGGACAAGGCCCCGGCGGCAATGGCGCAGGGCGGCAGCCTGGGCGCGGCGATGGGTGATGACCCGGCGGAGCCCGTGGTGCTGGACGATGCGCCCGCAGCGAAGCCGCGCGCGGCAGCGTCCAACGCGCAGGCCGAAGCGCTGTCGGCCCTGCAAAACCTTGGATACGCCCCCGCCGACGCCGCCCGTGCCGTGGCCGAAGCGGCGGATGGAGAGAGCGACACCCCCGCGCTGATCCGCGCGGCGCTGCGGTTGCTGGCGCCGAAGGACTAGCGGCGCGACGCGCGACGGGACATAAGCGATGGACATGACCGACCCCGACCCGACCCTGCGCCCGGACCGCTTGCCGGAGGATGACCAGCGCGCCCTGCGCCCGCAGTCGCTCGACGATTTCACGGGGCAGGAGGAGGCGCGCGCCAACCTGCGGGTGTTCATAGAAAGCGCGCGGCGGCGGGGCGAGGCGATGGACCACGTGCTGTTCCACGGGCCCCCCGGCCTCGGTAAGACGACGCTGGCGCAGATCATGGCGAAGGAGTTGGGCGTCGGCTTCCGCATGACCTCCGGCCCGGTGCTGGCCAAGGCGGGGGACCTCGCGGCGATCCTGACCAATCTCGAAGCGCGCGACGTGTTGTTCATCGACGAAATCCACCGGCTGAACCCGGCGGTGGAGGAGGTGCTCTATCCCGCGCTTGAGGATTTCGAACTTGATCTGGTGATCGGTGAAGGCCCGGCCGCGCGGACGGTGCGGATCGAGTTGCAGCCCTTCACGCTGGTCGGCGCGACGACGCGGCTTGGCCTGCTGACGACGCCTTTGCGTGACCGCTTCGGCATCCCCACGCGACTGAATTTCTATACCGAGGATGAGCTGGACCGGATCGTCGCGCGGGGCGCGCGGCTGGCCGGGATCGAGGCCGAGCCTGATGGCACGCGCGAGATCGCCAAACGCGCGCGGGGCACGCCGCGCATCGCCGGACGTCTGCTGCGGCGGGTCACGGATTTTGCGGTGGTCGAAGGGGACGGGCGCCTGACGCGCGAGATCGCGGATTCGGCGCTGACGCGGCTGGGTGTCGATGCGCTGGGTCTGGACGGCGCGGACCGGCGTTACCTTGGCCTGATCGCCGAGAATTACCATGGTGGGCCGGTCGGGATCGAAACGATTGCCGCCGCGCTGGCCGAGCCGCGCGATGCGCTGGAGGAGGTGATCGAGCCGTTCCTCCTGCAACAGGGGTTGATCGCGCGCACGCCGCGTGGCCGGATGCTGGCGCACAAGGGATGGTCGCACCTGGGGCTTGCGGCCCCGCGCCGCCCGGAGCAGGGGGACTTGTTATGACACGGTTTTTCGCGCTGTTCGCGGCCTGCCTTTTCGCCGCCCCGCTCTGCGCGCAGGTGGAGCTGGACTATGCCGAACGGGTCACGACGCGGTTCGGAGAAATCCATGCGGTCGGTGCGGATTACCAGTTCACGCTGTGGCACAACCAGGCGCAATTGCCGCTGCCCGAGGACGGACGCTGGTGGGTGAACTGGCATCGCGAGACCGACGCGGGCTTCGACTGGGTTCTGGCCACGCACCACCATGGCGGCAATTCCTGCGGCGGGGCGTCGTACATCCTGCGCGTCAGTGCGGAGAGGGTCGATGTGGGCCAGCCGTTCAGCGATTGCGACGGGCTGATGCTGGATATCCGGGCCGAGGAGGACTGGATCGAGATCGACCGGATGGACCCGAATATCCTCGTGCCGCTCGTGACGATCCGCTGGCAGGGTGACGCCTATACCGAGACGTTCCGCTACGCCCCTGCCGAACCGGCTGCCGGGGCGGGGGCGGACGTCACGCGCTGGGTGGGCGAGCACGGCGCCGCGATCCTTGAAGACGCGAGCGAGCGGGCGCGGTTCGCGTCCGCGATGCAGACCTTCGAAATGCAGGAGCTATGGCAAAGGCTCCTGGTCGGGGGCGGTGTGGCGCAGCAGGGCGACTGGGTCGTTGCGACCGGTTGCATGCCCCATGCCTGCGGGATCGAGATGGGGGCGATCGGAATAAGGGTGAGTGACGGGGCGGTGGCAGCCGTTATCCGGTCCTCCGGCATGGCCGACCGGACGTTTGGCCTCGCCGACGATTCTGCATTCCGCGCGGCGATAGCAGACGGTTTGCAATGAGTGATCCCGCCGAGATCGAGGCGCTGTTCACCCGCGCCGACGGAACGTTCCTCTTCGCGCGCTGGGGCCGGCCCATCGTGCCGGTGGTGTTCGGGGTGGAGGACGCGACGGTCAGCATTTTGAAAGGCGCGATCGAAGCCGTCGTTGCGCTGGCCGATCACAAGATGGCCGAGCATGACCCCGAGCTTGGCGCGAACCTGATGGTCTTCTTCATCCGCGAGTGGGATGAGTTGACCGGTGTGCCGGGCCTCGACCGGCTGATCCCCGACCTCGGCCCGCTGGTCGAGCGCCTGAAAGGGGCCGATGCGAACCAATATCGCAGCTTCCGGTTCGATCCGGATGGCGGGATCAAGGCGGCATTTGTGTTTGTCCGCATGGACGACGCGATGAGCGCGGCACCAGCGGAGACGATTGCCCTGTCTCAGGTGGTGCAGACGATCCTGCTGTGGTCGGACCAGGCGTTCCTCGGGACCTCACCGCTGGCGGTGCTGGAGAACGGCGCGGCGGTCCTGCGCCCGGACATCGCCGACGTGATCCGGGCAGGCTACGACCCGATATTGCCGGTGGCGTCGACGGAACCGGCCATGGCGCTTCGTTTGTCGGCCCGCATCGGTGCCCTGCAATGATCCACCACTGGCCCCTGCGCGTGTATTACGAAGACGTCGATCTCGCCGCGATCGTCTATTACGCCAATTATCTCAAGTACCTTGAACGGGGCCGGTCCGAGATGGTGCGCGCCGCGGGCATCAGCCAGCTCGACATGAAAGCGGCGGGCCTTGTCTTCGCCGTGCGCCGGGTGGAGGCCGATTATCTCAAGCCCGCGCGCTACGATGATGAACTGGTCGTGGAGACCCGCGTCGATGCCCTGAAAGGCGCCTCCTTCGACATGCCGCAACGTATCCTGCGCGGCGAGGAGGTGTTGATGGAGGCGCGCATCAAGGTGGTCGTGCTGACCACCGAAGGCCGCGCGGCCCGGCTTCCGGCGGATATTCGCGCAAAAGTCACAGCGCTTACGGCAAGTGATGGCGCCTGACGCAGAAGTGTTCGCCATACCCCTTTATTGCTGATAAACTTGTCTTCAAATGAGGCGCACAAAAAATCGCGCCCATAGGTTTGAGGCCGGGCAAAGGACAGCAATTCGCTCATGGAACAAGAAACGCTCGCTTTGGCGCAGGAGGCGGATTTTACCCTCTTTGCGCTTTTCTTCCGTGCAAGTTTCATCGTCCAACTCGTGATGGTGGCGCTGATCGCCGCCTCCGTTTGGGTCTGGGCGATCGCCTTCACGAAATTCGCCATGTTCCGGCGGTCGCGCGCCAATGCCGCCGCCTTCGACAATGCCTTCTGGTCGGGGGAGCCGCTGGACGAGCTTTACGACCAGGTGGCCGACAACCCGCGATCCGCGTCCGAGCGGGTCTTCGTGGCGGGCATGACCGAATGGCGGCGGTCCCTGCGCGATGACGGGGCGCTGATCCCCGGTGTGCAGCAGCGCGTCGACCGCTCGATGGACGTGGCCATCGCGCGCGAAAGCCAGCGCATGACCAACGGGTTGAACTTCCTGGCCACAACCGGCGCGACCGCGCCCTTCGTTGGCCTGTTCGGCACGGTCTGGGGCATCATGCGGTCGTTCCAGGAAATCGCGATCTCGGGCCAGACCTCGCTCGCAGTCGTCGCCCCCGGTATCGCCGAGGCGCTTCTGGCCACGGGCTTGGGCCTTCTGGCGGCGATCCCGGCGGTCATCCTCTACAACAAGCTGTCGAGTGATGCCGACGAGATCGTGGCGACCTTCGAGGGCTTTGCGGATGAGTTTTCCACCCTGCTGAGCAGGCAGCTCGACTGATGGGCGCCTCCGTCCAGACGGGCGGCGGTCAGCGTCGCCGCCGGGGCAGGGGCCGGTCTCGCGCCCGCCCGATGTCCGAGATCAACGTCACGCCCTTCGTGGACGTGATGCTCTGTCTTCTGATCATCTTCATGGTGGCCGCGCCGCTGATGACGGTCGGTGTGCCCATCGACCTGCCCGACACCTCCGCCGAGGCTCTGCCATCGGAGAATGAGGAGCCGTTGACCGTGACGCTGGCCGCCGACGGGCGCGTCATGCTGCAGACCACGGAAGTCAGCCGCGACGAGATCATCCCGCGCCTTCAGGCGATTGCCGCCGAGCGCGACAGCCCGCGCATCTTCGTGCGGGCCGACGGCGGCATCCCTTACGAGCAGGTCATGCAGGTGATGGGCGCGCTCAATGCCGCAGGTTTCCGCGAGATCGGCCTGGTGACGGATTCCGGCGGCCCCACGCTGGACGGTGAGGGGGAGTAATCCACCCATGCGCCGGTCTCTCTACGCTTCCTCCGCGATCCACATTGCGCTTCTGGCGTGGGTGGCGTTCGGCGGCCTGCTCTTCGAGCGCAGCCCGGAGGTGGAATTCGAGGTGACCGGTGTGGCGCTGATCTCGCCCGAGGAATTCGAGGCGCTGACCAGCGGCACTGCGACCGACCCGGCGGTGATCGAGGCGCCCGAGGCGCCGACGGTGCCGGACGTGTCCGATACGCCGGACGTGCCCACGCAGGAGGCCCCGCCGCCCGCGACCGAGCAACCCGCCGAGACCGCCGCGCCCGCGCCGGAAAGCGATCCTGTGCCGGTCGACCCGATCCCCGACACGCAGGTGAGTGACGAGGTTGCCGTGCTGGCCCCGCCGCCCGGCGCGCTGGACGAGGCCCCGTCCGACACGCCGACGCCCGAGGAAGCCCCGCGCATCGCGCCGATCGCCGCGCCCTTGCCGGAGCCTGACGTGGAAACCGCACCTGACGTGCTGGAACAGCCCACCGAGGAGGCCGTGGCCGAGGAAACCCCGGTCGAGGAAGTGCCCGAAACCGCGCCCGAGGAAGCCACGACCGAGATCGTGACCGAGGCCGAGGAACCGGCCGCGGCCCGCGCGCCGACCGCTTCCGTCCGTCCGACGGCCCGCCCTGCGCGGCCCGCCCCGGTCGAGGAGCCGGTGCAGGAAGCCGTCGCCGAGGTGGAAACGCCCGCCGAGGAGCCGGTGGCCCAAGAGCCCCCCGTCGAGGAAGCTCCGGCGGCGCAGGACCCGCTGGCCGACGCGATTGCCGGAGCGGTGGCCGACGCCATCGAAACGCCGACGCCTGCGGCCGATTCCATCCCTGCCGGCCCGCCTCTGTCGCAGGGTGTGACCGAAGGGTTTCGCGTGGCCGTCAGCGCCTGCTGGAACGTCGGTTCGCTCTCGACCGAGGCGCAGGGCATGACCGTCGTCGTGGGCTTCGAGCTGAGCCCCGAGGCGCGCCCGCTGGAGGGCACGTTGCGGATGCTGGAGTATTCCGGCGGCTCCGAGGCCGCCGCGCAACAGGCCTACGAGGCCGCGCGCCGGGCGATCCTGCGGTGCGGCACGAACGGATACGACCTGCCCGCCGAAAGCTATGGTCGCTGGCGTCTGGTCGAGCTGGTGTTCAACCCGCAGGGGATGCGGATGCGATGACCTGGTCTCCTGATCCCCACAAGCTGCCCCCACGCACCGTTCCGGTGCCTTTCCCGTGTACGGTAAAGAAGGAGGCGGCCCCATGAGCATGGTCCGGTCCGCAATCATCCTGTCGCTGATGGCCTCGGCCTCGCCGCTTGCCGCGCAGACCGCCCTGAACGAGAGGCCGGGGATGTGGATTTCCGCGCGCCCGGCGCCGCAGGGCACCGCGGCGGAGGTCACGCGCGCTCCATCGCCTGCCCCGTTGATCGCGTCCGGAGGGTCCGGGGGCGTGTTGCTGGATGCAACCGGTGAGACGCGCGGCGTGATCCTGTCGCATCCCTCTGTCGTCGCACCCGATGTTCAGCGCCCGTTGCCGTCGGCACAAAGGCCGCGGCCGCGCCCGACGGACCTTGTCGTCACGGGGACCGGCCCCCTGATCGTCGATGCCGCCTATTCCGGCCCGCGCCCATCGCGACGGCCGCGCGAGGTCGAAACAGACTCTGAGCTGCCGCCGATCGAGGTGGCGGTGATCGAGGCGCTGCGGGACGCCGAACCCGCTGTGGTCGAGCCGCAGGACACGCCCGCCGTCGCCGCAGCCGATGCTGTCGGTGAAACCTTCGACGCCGTCGCCATGGCCGAGACGCTTGCCGTGGAACTGGCCGGTGAGGCCCGTGAAATCATGGCGACCGCCCCGCAAGCGGGCGCGGACGAGGGCATGGCGACCGAAGGCAGCGTTGCCTTTGACCCGGCGCTGATCGCCGCCGGCCAGTCGGGGCCGAGTGCGCCAATCCCCAACGTGGTGCAGGCCGTGTCGCGCATGTCACCGATGAACCAGCCGGCGGCCCTTTCGGCGGTCCTGTTGCCGGGGGTGCAGGGCAATCGCCGCCCCGCCGTTCAGCCCGCGGCGTTTCTTGTTCCGCAGGAGGATTCCGCACCGGTGCTGTCACGGCCGCGGCCCGAAGGTCCCCCGGCGCAGGAGGGCGTTTCGGCACCGCTGGCCCCACACGCCAGCCCGCTTTCCGCCGTTCTGTTGCCGGGCGAGAGCCCCGTGCCCATCCGCGCCCGCGCGCCGGCCTCCTTGTCGGTCCCGTCGCCCGATGCATTCCCCTATTCGGCGCTGCCGCAGGGGGCGCTTCCCCATGGGCCGGACGCGCTCGACCAGACGGCGCAACCGCAGCCGCCGGCGTCCGAGCCGATGGCCGCCGTGCTGCTGACGGACCCGCGCCCGGCACCCTTGGGCATCGCGCCGCTCGCCATGCCGGACATGCCCTTGGCGGAAGATCTGCCGGATGGTTTGGACACCGCGCCGGACCTGCCCGAACCGGACTTTGCCGCGCTGGACCGGATGATCAGCGAGGCCGCGATCTGCTGGCAATACGCCAACCTGAGCGCCGAGGCGGGGTGGGCCAGCCTCTCGGTCGAGGTGGCGCTCGACGAGATGAACATGCCCGCCGCCGGAAGCATCCGCCTGATCGGTTTTGCCCGGGTGCTGTCGTCCTCTGCTTCCGAGGCTTACGGTGCCGCGCGCACCGCGCTCGTCGCCTGTGCCGAAGCGTCTGAGGCGCAACCCGCGACGCAACCTGCAACCCTTGTCTTCGACCGCGACGGAGTCCGCCTGAGATGATCAGCTCCCTGCCATCAGTGGATCCAAAACGGCCCGCCCCGCGTTCGCCCGTTGGGCGGGGACGGCGACATCAACTTTGCCCCGGCACCAGGCGTGGTAAGATGACAATGAGTAAACAGAACTTATCTGGAAGGCGGGTCTGCCCGCACCAATTTGAGAGAGAGGTGGCGTTATGCTGACACGCCGGAATTTCATCGGAACATCTGGCCTGCTTCTGGCCTCGAGCGCGCTGCCCCACGTGGCATTGGCGCAGAACGGCCCCCTGCGGCTGGAAATCACCGAAGGCGTGATCGAGCCCTTGCCCTTCGCGCTGCCCACCTTCATCGGGCAGGGCGAAGTGGCCGCGGACATCAGCCGGGTGATCGCCGCCGATTTGCGCGGCACCGGCCTGTTCCGGCAGATCCCGCCCGACGCCTACATTAGCCAGGTCACCAGCTTCAACGCGCCGGTCAGCTATCCCGATTGGCAGGCGATCAACGCGCAGGCGCTGATCACCGGCGAAGTCGAGAACCGCGCCGACGGACAGATCGCGGTGCGGTTCCGTCTGTTCGACGTCTTCAGCCAGGCCCCGCTTGGCGAGGGGCTGCAATTCGTCGGTCCCGTCGACAGCTGGCGGCGCATGGCACACACCGTGGCCGACCAGGTCTACAGCCGGATCACCGGCGAAAGCGGCTATTTCGACACCCGCGTTGCCTTCATCCACGAGGAAGGTCCGAAGAACGCCCGTCTCAAGCGGCTGGCGATCATGGATTACGACGGGGCCAACGTGCAGTACCTAACCGACAGCCGCGCGCTGGTTCTGGCCCCGCGCTTCTCGCCGCAGGGCGACCGCATCCTCTACACCAGCTACGAGAGCGGCTCGCCGCAGGTTTACGTGATGGACGTGGCCTCGGTGCAGCGCCGTCCGCTGGAGGCCATTTCCGGCGGCACGATGACCTTCAGCCCGCGGTTCGCACCGTCGGGCCAGACCGTGGTGCTGAGCCTTGAACAGGGCGGCAATTCCGACATTTACGGGATCGACCTTGCAACCGGCTCGCGCCAGCAACTCACGTCGTCGCCTTCCATTGAAACGGCCCCGTCGTTCAGCCCCGATGGCAGCCAGATCGTGTTCGAGAGCGATCGCACCGGCCAGCAACAGATCTACGTCATGCCCGCCGGAGGTGGCGAGGGGCGGCGGATTTCGACCGGGGACGGGCGCTACGGCACGCCGGTCTGGTCGCCGCGCGGCGACTACATCGCCTTCACCTACCAGGCGGATGGGCGGTTCCACATCGGTGTGATGCGCACCGATGGCTCGGAACAGCGGCTTCTGACCTCGTCCTTCCTCGACGAAGGGCCGACCTGGGCACCGAACGGACGCGTCTTGATGTTCACCCGCGAAACCCCGGGCGACGACGGGGCACCGGCGGTCTACTCGGTCGATATCTCGGGGCGGAACCTGCAACGGGTCGCAACGCCCGGCATGGCATCGGACCCGGCCTGGGGACCTCTTCAGAGTTAACGAATATTGGCCTAGGCCCGCTGAGCGTGGTATGGCTGCGAAAACACAAAGATCCGAGGATCAGAGCACATGATGATTTCTTTCCTACGCAAGGCCCCCGTTGTCCTTCTTGTTGGCACGATGGCGCTGGCCGCCTGTTCGCAGGGCGGCTTCCGCGGCGATGATGCGGCGGGCGGGCTTGGCGCCGCAGGGGCCGGAGCCGGCGGCATCGGCGATCCGTCAAGCCCGGCCTATTTCAACCAGGTGATCGGCGACCGCGTGCTGTTCGCGGTGGACCAGTCGACCCTGTCGTCGCAGGCGCAGGCGACGCTCGCCGGCCAGGCGCAGTGGCTGCTGTCCAACCCCGAATTCACCGCGCTGATCGAAGGTCACGCGGATGAGCAGGGCACGCGGGAATACAACCTCGCCCTTGGCGCACGACGTGCCGCCGCGGTGCAGGAATACCTGATTTCGCAAGGGGTGCCGGCCAGCCGGCTGCGCACCATCTCCTACGGCAAGGAGCGCCCGATCGAGATCTGCTCGACCGAAGCCTGCTACAGCCAGAACCGACGCGCGGTGACGGTGATTTCCGCCGGTCTGGGGGCCTAAGTATGCGGCTGGTCCTTGTCCTTTGCGCGCTTCTGGTGGCCGGTCCCGCATTGGCGCAGGACCGGGCGCAGACCCTTGCCGACATCCGGCAGGAGCTTTCGGTCCTGTTCGTGGAAATCCAGCGCCTGCGCGGTGAGTTGAACACCACCGGCGGCGCGGGCGGGTCCGGCGGCACCGGCAGCACGATCGACCGGGTCAACGCGATCGAGGCCGAGGTTCAGCGCCTGACCGCGCTGACCGAACGCATCCAGATCGACATCGACAGCGTCGTGCGCGACGGGACCAACCGGATCGGCGACCTTGAATTCCGGCTGTGCGAGCTGGAATCCGATTGCGACATCGGCTCGCTCGGCGACACGCCCTCGCTGGGGGGCGTCACGCCTGCCACGGGTGGTGGCAACCCGGCACCGGCCCCGATCGGCGATATCGCGTCGTCGACCCTGCCTGACGCCGTGGCCGGTTCCGTGGCGGGCGGTGCGAACCTTGCCGTGGCCGAGGAAGAGGATTTCAACCGCGCCCGCACCGCCTTCGAGGCTGGCCAGTTCGCCGATGCGGCGATCATGTTCCAGGGCTTCACCGAAACCTATCCCGGCAGCCCGCTATCGGCGGATGCGCATTACCTGCGGGGTGAGGCCGAGGCCAACCAGGGCCGGTGGAGCCCCGCGGCGCGCGCCTTCCTTGACAGTTTCTCCGCCGCGCCCGATGGCCAGCGCGCGCCGTCTGCGCTGACCTCGCTTGGCGTGGCGCTGGCGCAGATCGGCCAGACGGAAGAGGCTTGCCTGACGCTGGCCGAAGTGGCCGTGCGCTACCCCGGAAGCCCCTCGGTGGCCGAGGCACAGGCGGAACGCGGGCGGCTTGGCTGCCAGTGAACGACACGCTGCCCGAGCGGTTTGCCGCCCGCATGGGCGCGCTGCTCGGGCCTGACTTCCCCACGGATATTGCACTTGCCGTTTCGGGCGGCGGTGACAGCATGGCGATGCTGGCGCTGGCCCACGACTGGGCGCGTGTCTTCGGCGTCAAGCTGTGGGTCGTGACGGTGGATCACGGGTTGCGGGAAGAGAGCGCGGACGAGGCGGAGATGGTCGCCCGCGAATGCGCGTTGCTCGGGCATCCGCATGCGACGCTGCGCTGGCACTGGGACGGGCAGGGCAACTTGCAGGACGCAGCGCGCCGCGCCCGGCTGGAGCTGATCGACCGCTGGCGCGGCGGGATCGAACACGTGCTGATGGCACACACGCAGGATGACGTGGCCGAGACTTTCCTGATGCGGCTGGCCCGCGGGTCGGGGGTGGAGGGGCTGTCGGCGATGGCGGAAAGCCGCCACGTGAAACCGCATCGTGGGTCGATGTCGCCGTTGCCGCCCGAGGATGTCACCCAGACCGTGCCGCCTCCAAAATGGCACCAGCGGACCCTTGGCGTCCCGTCCGGCCTTCAGGGCTTCCACCTGATCCGTCCGCTTTTAAGAGTCTCACGGTCCGATCTTCGCCACCACATCGACACGCTGAAGGTGCCTTATGTGGACGACCCATCCAACGAGGACCCTCGCTTTGACCGGGCTCGCACTCGGCAGGCAATAGTGAGTTTGGGACTCGACATTGGCACCTTGTCTGAGACCGCCACGCGCATGTCGCGCGCTTCAGAGGCTTTGGCAGTCCGGGCCGTCGATGTTGCAAGGGACGTCGTAGCCGAGGACGTCATCGCGGGTGTACCAAGCGGGGGCTTGTTTGGCTCGGTGCCTAGCGGCGACCTTTTGTTCGACCGTGACGCATTTGCTGCGATCGAACGTGACACTCAGATGCGACTTCTGGCGGCTGCGTTGCAATGGGTTTCGTCCAACCCTTACCGTCCCCGGTCCGCGCCCATGGAAGACCTCTTGGAGGTTGTCCTTGCAGGTGGCAGTGGAACCTTGCACGGGGTTCGTGCGATCGCGGAGAAAGCAAATGTTCGGGTTATGCGAGAATACAACGCCGTAAAGGACCTTTACGCGCCTCTCGGGTCACTCTGGGACAATAGGTGGAGCCTGTCCGTTCAAGGACCCGACACTTTCTTCGTGCGGGCACTTGGTCCAGACGGCTGGCAGCAAGTTCCAGAGAAACCAAAAGGCGGATTATCGCAGCGCGCAGCGTTGGCGTTGCCTTCGATCTTCGAGGGGGAGCGTCTGGTTGCCTGTGCAGGGCTTGGATTTGGTCCGACCCACAGTGTCTTACTCCGCCCCCCGGCGGGACAATTCATCACATTCCTCGTTTCGCGTTGAACTCGGCCCCTCAACCCTTATCTTGTCTGGTAACACGGGCCGTGGCCCGCCCTTACTCGTTTCGAGGAGATCTCCCTTGGGTAACGCGAGAAACATCGCATTCTGGGTCATCCTGTTCCTGCTGATCCTGGCGCTTTTCAACCTGTTCTCAGGTGGTCAGAGCCAGGTGAACAGCCGCACGGTGGCTTACTCCGATTTCGTGCAACAGGTTGAAAACGGTGGCGTCATCAGTGCCACGCTGGACGGTGAGAACGTCCAGTTCACCACCAACGACGGCACGTATTCCACCGTCGCACCGGCCGATGCGGAAACAACGCAGACGCTTCTGAACAACGATGTCCGCATCGAGGCGCAGCCGCAACAGACCTCAGGCTTCCTGAGTGTCCTGTCGCTCTGGCTGCCGGTTCTGGTGCTGATCGGCATCTGGATCTTCTTCATGAACCGGATGCAGGGCGGTGGCCGTGGTGGCGCGATGGGCTTCGGCAAATCCAAGGCGAAGCTGCTGACCGAGAAGCACGGCCGCGTGACCTTCGACGACGTCGCAGGCATCGACGAGGCCAAGGACGAGCTGGAAGAGATCGTCGAATTCCTGCGCAACCCGCAGAAATTCTCGCGCCTCGGCGGCAAGATCCCGAAAGGCGCGCTGCTGGTCGGCCCTCCGGGCACCGGTAAGACGCTTCTCGCCCGCGCCATCGCGGGGGAGGCGGGCGTGCCCTTCTTCACCATCTCGGGCTCCGACTTCGTCGAGATGTTCGTGGGTGTCGGCGCCTCCCGCGTCCGCGACATGTTCGAGCAGGCCAAGAAGAATGCGCCGTGCATCGTTTTCATCGACGAGATCGACGCCGTGGGCCGCTCCCGTGGAGTTGGCTACGGCGGCGGCAACGACGAACGCGAGCAGACGCTGAACCAGCTTCTGGTCGAGATGGACGGTTTCGAGGCCAACGAAGGCATCATCATCATCGCGGCCACCAACCGCCCCGACGTTCTGGACCCGGCGCTGCTGCGTCCGGGCCGGTTCGACCGCCAGGTTCAGGTGCCCAACCCCGACATCAAGGGTCGCGAGCGCATTCTCGGCGTCCACGCCCGCAAGGTGCCGCTTGGCCCCGACGTGGACCTGCGCATCATCGCGCGCGGCACGCCCGGCTTCTCGGGTGCGGATCTCGCCAACCTCGTGAACGAGGCGGCGCTGATGGCCGCCCGCGTGAACCGGCGGTTCGTGACCATGGAGGATTTCGAGAACGCCAAGGACAAGGTCATGATGGGCTCCGAACGGCGCTCGATGGTCATGACCGACGACGAGAAGAAGCTGACTGCCTATCACGAGGCGGGCCATGCGATCGTCGGCCTGAACGTCCCCGATCACGATCCGATCCACAAGGCGACGATCATTCCGCGCGGCCGTGCGCTGGGTCTGGTGCTGTCGCTGCCTGAGCGTGACCAGCTTTCGGTCAGCTACCGCAAGTACACGTCCAAGATCGCGATGGCGATGGGCGGACGTGTGGCCGAGGAGCTGGTGTTCGGCAAGGAGAACATCACCTCGGGCGCGGCATCGGACATTCAGCAGGTCTCGAAGATCGCGCGCGCGATGGTCACGCAGTTCGGCTATGCCGAGGAGCTTGGCTACATCGACTACGCGAATGAGCAGCAGTCGTACCTGGGCCAGTACAGCGGTGGCACGAGCCATTCCGCGGCGACCCAGAAGATCATCGACGACAAGGTCAAGGAACTGGTGGACGAAGGCTACAACACCGCCAAGCGCATCCTGACCGAGAAGCGGGAAGACCTGGAGCGGCTGGCGCAGGGTCTGCTGGAATACGAGACGCTGACCGGCAAGGAGATCACCAAGGTGATCGCGGGTGAGCCGCTGAACCGTGGCGACGACGATGATGAGGCTCCGACGTCTGGCGGAACGCCGTCGGTCACGTCGATCCCGAAGCTGCCGCCGAAATCCAAGCCCTCGGGCGACATGGAGCCGGAGCCGAGCTGATCGCAGGGGCGAGTTAATCGGAAAACAGGAAACCCGGCCGCGAGGCCGGGTTTTTTCTTGGCTGTCGATGCTCCTGCGGTGGATCGCAAGAGCCTTGCAAGGCTCTTGCCGACGTCCTTGCAAGGACGTGACCAAGGCTTTTGCAAAAGCCTTGCGCGGTGAGGCGTTCGGTCAGCCCATCATCTTCTTGCGGGCATCCGACATCTGCTTTTCCATGTCGGCCCAGGCCTTTTCCATGCTGGCCTGGATCTGCTTGGCATTTTCGAGATTGGCCTTGCCGAGTTCTTCCATCTGCTTCTCGGCCTGCTTGCGCTGTTCGTTCAGCGCTTCCATCTGCTTGACCATCTGGTCCTGCGCGTCCTTGCCGGCCTTCATCATCTGGCTCTGCATTTTCTGCATCTCGGCAGCCCAGGTTTCCATCTGGGCCTTGGCTTGAGCCATGTAGTCGTTCTTGTCGGCCATGCGGCCCTCCTGCGTTCGTGGTTCACACGGAAAGCAGGTTAACACGGATGGCGGAAGAACGTGAGGGTGGAGTGGGGCTTACCCGTCACGCCACCGCCATCAACGCGATGCCCGCAGACATTCCAAGGGCGAGGCCGGTATAGATCATCAGACTGATTGCATGAATTTGCATCGAATCCCTCCTAGCAGCAGACGACGCGGGGATATGACCCCGGTTCGATTAAGAAACGGTTTAATTTGCGATCCGGTTCCCGCGTGGCCGTTTTTTCCTTTTGGAAACCTTCGCCGCCTCCCGTGACGGGTTGCTTTTCCGAAATGTCGGAAATGGCCCTAGCCCGCCCGATGTGGCCCGGTATAGGCCTATGCAGGTTACAGACAGTCCCGAGGGAGACGCGCGCCATGGGTTACAAATCCGACATCGAAATCGCCCGCGAGGCGAACAAGAAGCCGATCCAGGAAATCGGGGAAAAGATCGGCATCGGCAGCGACGATCTGCTGCCCTATGGCCACGACAAGGCGAAGGTTTCGCAGAGCTTCATCAACTCGGTGCAGGACCGCAAGAACGGCAAGCTGATCCTCGTGACGGCGATCAACCCGACGCCGGCGGGCGAAGGCAAGACCACGACGACCGTGGGTCTGGGTGACGGCCTGAACCGCATCGGCAAGAAGGCGATGATCTGCATCCGCGAAGCGTCGCTGGGGCCGAACTTCGGCATGAAGGGCGGTGCTGCCGGCGGCGGCATGGCGCAGATCGTCCCGATGGAAGACATGAACCTTCACTTCACCGGGGATTTCCACGCCATCACCTCGGCCCACTCGCTGCTGTCGGCGATGATCGACAACCATATCTACTGGGGCAACGAGCTTGAAATCGACGTGCGCCGCGTCGTGTGGCGCCGCGTGGTCGACATGAACGACCGCGCGCTGCGCCAGATCACCGCCTCGCTTGGCGGGGTGGCGAACGGCTTCCCGCGCGAAGCGGGCTTCGACATCACCGTGGCCTCCGAAGTCATGGCGATCCTGTGTCTCGCGACCGACCTCAAGGACCTGCAGAGACGGCTTGGCGACATGATCGTGGCCTACCGCCGCGACCGTTCGCCCGTTTTCGCGCGCGACATCAAGGCCGATGGCGCAATGACCGTTCTGCTGAAGGACGCGATGCAACCGAACCTCGTGCAGACGCTGGAGAACAACCCCGCCTTCGTGCATGGCGGCCCCTTCGCCAACATCGCACATGGCTGCAACTCGGTCATCGCCACGTCCACCGCGCTGAAACTGGCCGATTACGTGGTGACGGAGGCGGGCTTCGGCGCGGACCTCGGCGCCGAGAAGTTCATGAACATCAAGTGCCGCAAAGCCGGGCTTGCCCCGTCGGTGGTGGTCTGCGTGGCCACGGTGCGCGCGATGAAGATGAACGGCGGCGTGGCAAAGGCCGACCTCGGGGCCGAGAACGTGGACGCGGTCAAGAAGGGCTGCCCGAACCTCGGCCGTCACATCGAGAACCTGAAAAGCTTCGGCGTGCCGGTGGTCGTGGCGATCAACCACTTCGTCACCGACACCGATGCCGAAATCCAGGCGATCAAGGATTACGTCAAGAGCCACGGCGCCGAGGCGGTGCTGTCCCGCCATTGGGAACTGGGCAGCGAAGGCTCGGCCGATCTGGCAACCAAGGTCGCCGAACTGGCCGATGCGGAAGTCGCCAACTTCTCGCCGATCTATCCCGACGAGATGCCGCTGGCCGAGAAGATCCAGACCATCGCCAAGCGCATCTACCGCGCGGACGAGGCGCTGATGGACAAGAAGATCCGCGATCAGCTGAAGCTCTGGGAAGAGCAGGGCTACGGCAACCTGCCGGTCTGCATGGCGAAAACGCAATACAGCTTCTCGACCGACCCGAACCTGCGTGGCGCGCCCACGGGCCATTCGGTGCCGGTGCGCGAAGTGCGGCTGAGTGCCGGGGCGGGCTTCGTCGTGGTGGTCTGCGGTGAGATCATGACCATGCCCGGCCTTCCGCGCGTGCCGTCCGCCGAGAACATCCACCTCAACGACGACGGCCAGATCGAAGGTCTGTTCTGATGACGGCGAGCGTGATTGACGGAAAGGCCTTCGCGGCCAATGTGCGCGGCCAGATCGCCGAACATGTCGCGCGCCTGAAGACGGAGAATGGCATCACGCCGGGTCTGGCGGTGATCCTCGTGGGCGAGGATCCGGCGAGCGAGGTCTATGTCGCGGCCAAGCACAAGCAGACGGTCGAGGTCGGCATGGCCTCGTTCGAGCACAAGCTGCCGGCAGACACGTCCGAGGAAGACCTGTTTGCGCTGATCGACCAGTTGAACGCCGACCCGACCGTCCACGGCATCCTGTGCCAGTTCCCGGTGCCCGACCATCTGGACGAGCGCCGTGTGGTGGCCCGGATCGACCCCGCCAAGGACGTCGACGGGTTGAGCGTGGTGAACGCGGGCCTTCTGGCGAGCGGTGAGAAGGGCCTCGTGTCCTGCACGCCGCTTGGCTGCCTGATGCTGCTGCGCGATCAGGTCGGCAACATGTCGGGCAAGGAGGCCGTGGTGATCGGCCGCTCGAACCTGTTCGGCAAGCCGATGGGCCAGCTTCTGCTGCAGGAAAACTGCACCGTGACCATCGCCCATTCGCGGACCAAAGACCTCGCCGAGGTCTGCCGCCGGGCCGACATCCTCGTCGCCGCCGTAGGCCGCGCCGAGATGGTCAAAGGCGACTGGGTCAAGCCGGGGGCCGTGGTGATCGACGTGGGCATCACGCGCATTCCCCATCCAGACAAGCCCGGCAAGACCAAGCTGCTGGGGGATGTCGATTTCGCCGAAGCCTCTGAGGTTGCGGCGGCGGTCACCCCGGTGCCGGGCGGTGTCGGGCCGATGACGATCGCGTGCTTGCTGGCCAATACGTTGACGGCGTGCTGCCGTGCCAATGGATTGGAAGAGCCGCAGGGCCTGACCGTCTAGGCCGTCTCAAGTCGACGTGTCGCCCGGGGGGCATCACGCCAAGGGCGTGTCGACAGGGATCATCGTGCCTTGCAGGATCGCCACGATCCTGCGGGTGCCATCCTCACCCTCGGCCTCCACGTCGCAACGCGTGACGACGAGGCGACGACCGGCCTTCACCACCTGGCCGGTCGCGATCAGCCGCTTGCCAATCGCCGGGGCCAGCAGGTTGACCTTCATCTCGACGGTCATCACTTCCATTTCCGGGGCGATCCGGGTCAGCGCGGCATAGCCCGAGGCGCTGTCCCCGATCGCGAAGGTCGCACCCGCATGGACCGCGCCATGCTGCTGGCAGACATGAGGGGCGATCTCCATCGACAGAACGGCCTTGCCTTCCGAGATGTGCTCCATCCGGGCGCCAAGGGTCTGCATCATCCCCTGGCGGGCGAAACTCCGATGAATACGGTCGAATGTTTGCGCTGACATGCTAAACGGTTCACCTCTCGCAATAAAATTTCTTGTCGCAACGTGAGTCTGCCGATTACTCTCGGTTCGAACTGACGTGCGGCACTCGATGAATACCCTATCCGATCATGACGTGACTGACTCTTTGAACCGCCGCCGCAACTGGCTCATCAGACTTTCCATTTGCGTGATCGCCATTCTCGTCGTCTCCATGGTCGGGCCGTTTTCCACATTCGAGCGATTCACGCTTGGGCAGAGGTTCCTTTATTGGAGCGCCCTCATTCTCGGCAGCTTGATGCCGGCCTATTGGATACGCAAGACTGTGCGCGGCCTGATTTCCGGCTCCGAGTTTTTGAGGGATTCCTGTGGAGCGATCGCGATCGGACTCGGGATCGGCCCGGTGATCTGGTGGCTGAACATCCAGCTTCTGAATGCGTCGCTGGCGAGTTGGGACTACCTGGTGGAGCATCTGCTGGTCGTCTGGCTGGTCTGCTTCGTCCCGGTGCTGATACGGTTGAATTACCGCATGCAGGCCGAGATGCAGGCTGCGGTGCACCCTGTGACCGGTCCCGATGTCGTGGCCCCCGGCCCCAGGCAGGCCGACGTGGTCGAGGTTCAGCCGCTTCTGCGCCACGTCGAGCCGGAAAAGCGCGGGCCCATTCGGCGCGTTTCGGCGGCGGGACACCAATTGAAGATTTATACCGAGCGCGGAGAAACCTCTGTCCGCATGCGGTTCAGTGATGCCCTCATCCAACTCGGCTCCGCGGACGGGGTGCAAGTGCATCGCTCCCATTGGGTTGCGAAAGACGAGATTGAGCGTTTCGAGCAATCGGGCCGAAAATACTCGGTGACGCTGGAATGTGGGACCAGCCTTCCGGTCAGTTCGACGCATGCGGCGGAATTGAAGCAGATCGGAATCCCGTTGCAGGATGGCCGCTAGGCCGGTCCGGTCCCGGCGCGCGGCATCGGGATACGAACCGGCGGTCGCGCCAGGAGGATCGCGGTTGCGTCCAGGTCCATCAGGCCGGAAAGCGTTGGGTCGGTGCTGCGCAATCCGCCGGTATAGGTGCCGAACGCGGGCAGGATCATCCGGGCGGAATCCATAAGGAAACATGGGCGCGAAAGGGTGCGGCCCCGCGCCACGACCTGCGCCTTGGGATGGTAATGGCCAGAGATTTCGCCCTGTGCCCCTTGCCCCGCGATGTGGCGAAAGTTGAGTGGTCCGATCCGCAATTCGCCAAGGTGGTCGCCGCCAAGCGCGACCGGACCCGGATCATGGTTGCCCTCGATCCAAACCCAGTGACGCCCGGCCATCGCGGGGGAAAGTCGGGCGGCAACGGCCTCTGCCGTCGCCTCAGCGGCGGCGAGATCATCGAAGCTGTCGCCAAGGCAGATGACACGCTTGGCACCGGTCGCTTCGCATTCACCGACCAGCCGGTCGAGCGTTTCGGCAATCTCGTAGGGCGGCAGCATCGGCCCGCCGCGCCGCACCATGCGTTCTGCCTTTCCGAGGTGCAGATCACTGACCACAAGCGTGCGTTCCGACGGCCACCAGAGCGCGCCCGAGGCCAGCGCCACAAGCGATTGGTCTTGAAAGATGACAGGAAGGCCGTTCATGTTTCGTTCATATTCTGAGGCGTGTGCGAGGGGCAAGCCCGGTTTCACTCCACCTTCAGGCCGGCGGTCTCCATCAGCCGGGTCGCTTCGTCCTGCAACAGCCGTTCGTTCGCCATGCCCTGTATCGGGATGCGCCCAGGTTCAAGAAACAGCGGCGCGGCCAGCGGCGTCACGCGGGAGAGCGCCGTGTGGTCGATGCGGTCGCCGATACGGTCCAGCATCTCCTCGATCCGGCCGAAGTCGACGAGGCCCCGCATCGCCTCGTTGCGGGTGATCTCCAGCATCACGTGATCGGGGTCATACTTGCGAAGCGTGTCGTAAAGGATGTCCGTCGAGAATGTCGCCTGCCGCCCCGATTTGCGCTTGCCGCCGGGCAGGGAGCGGTCGACCAGACCGGCGATGATGGCGCTGCCCTTGAAGGTGCGTTTCATCACGGCGTTGTCGGACAGCCATGTCTCCATCGTGGCCATCAGGTTTTCGCGGTGAAACAGGGGCGCAACGTCGCGGATCTGATCGAGGCCCCAGATCAGCGTCGCGTAATCGGTGGAGACGAAGCCCATCGGGTTCAGGCCCTGTTCCTCCATCCGCTGGGTCAGCAGAAGGCCGAGCGTCTGCTGCGCGTTCCGGCCGGCGAACCCGTAGGCGACAAGATGCTCGCGCCCGTCATGGGGAAAGGTCTCCACCAGCAGCCGGTCGCGTTCGGGCAGGCGCGAGACCTCCCGTTGGAGACGCAGCCAGTCGCGGGTGTGGTTCGGCAGCTCGGGCCAGTCGTCCTTCCGGAACATGGCGAGGATGCGATCGGACAGCTGGGTGGATGTGGCGAACTTGGTGCCCATGAAGGTGGCGATCTTGGGTTTCAGGTAGGGCGTGCGCGCGACCTCCACCACCATCTCCCGCATCCCTTCGAACCGCACGATCTCGCCCCCGATCAGGAAGGTGTCGCCCTTGCGCAGCATGGAGGCGAAATACTCCTCCACCTCGCCCAGGGGCTTGCCGCCGCGCGATTTTTGCAGCCGGACGGCCATCTTGTCGGCATCGACGATGGTGCCGATGTTCATGCGGATGCGCGCTGTGGCGCGCGGATCGCGCAGGTGGTAGATGCCGTCTTTTTCGACGAGCCGCTGCCATTGGTCGTAGGCGCGCAGCGCATAGCCGCCGGTGGCCGCGAATTCGAGGCATCGGTCGAAGGTGGCGCGCGGCAGGTCGGCATAGGCGCCGGCGGTGCGGACCTCGGCGAACAGGTCATCAGCGGTGAAGGGGCCGGCGCAGGCGCGGATCAGGATGTGCTGACAGAGTACGTCGAGCGGGCCGGAATGGTCGATATCGCCGTCGAGCGTGCGTTCGCGCACCGCCTGCAGGGCGGCGACGCATTCGATCACCTCGAAGCGGTTCGCGGGCACGATCAGCGCCTTGGAGGGCGCGTTATAACGGTGGTTCGCCCGCCCGATGCGCTGCACGAGGCGCTTGACGTTCTTCGGCGCGCCCACCTGGATCACGAGGTCCACATCGCCCCAGTCGATCCCCAGATCGAGCGAGCCGGTGCAGACGATGGCCTTGAGCTGGCCGTTCACCATGGCCTGTTCGACCCGCTCGCGCTGTTCCCGCGCCAGCGCACCGTGATGAATGCCGATGGGGATCTGATCCTCGTTGGCGAGCCAGAGATGGTGGAAGAAAATCTCCGCCTGCGCGCGGGTATTGTGGAAAATGAGCGTGGTGTTGTGGGCCTTCACCTGTTCGAGCACGGCCTCCATCGCGTATTTTCCTCCGCCGCCGGACCACGGGGGCGGGGCCTCGGTCGTCAGCATGCGAATATCCGGGTCGGGTCCAGGGTCGGCCTGCAGGACTGAACAGGGATCAGGATTCTTGGCGAGGATACGCGCAACCGCCTGCGGATCTTCGACGGTCGCCGACAGCCCCACGCGCCGCAGGCTCGGCCGGAGGGCGGAGAGGCGGGAGAGGGCGAGCATGAGCTGGTCGCCCCGTTTGCTTTCCGCGAGGGCGTGTATCTCGTCGACGATGACGCGTTGCAGGCCCGCGAAGGTCCGGTGGGCGTCCTCGTAGGAGATCAGCAACGCGAGGCTTTCCGGCGTCGTCAGCAGGATATGCGGCGGGTCCGCGCGCTGGCGCCTCTTGCGGCTGGACGGCGTATCGCCGGTGCGATCCTCGACGCGGATCGGCAGGCCCATCTCGTCGATGGGCCCGGTCAGGTTGCGCTTGATGTCGGCGGCCAAGGCCTTGAGCGGGCTGACGTAAAGCGTGTGGAGGCCTTGGTGCGCCCCGTCTGACAGCTCGGCCAGAGTGGGCAGGAACCCTGCCATCGTCTTGCCGCCGCCGGTAGGGGCGATGAGGAGCTGGCAGGGCTGATCCGAAAGCGCCAGCATCTCGCGCTGGTGGGGGTGGATGTCCCATCCCCTCGCGTCGAACCAGCCAGAGATTTCGGGGGGAAGCGCGGTCATGCCCGAAAGATAGTGCGGGGGTCCGGCCGCGACCAGACAGCTTGCGCAGGCTCCGACACTTTCGCTGTCAGGCGCAGTCGTCCGCCTGATCGAGCGGTGGCAATTCCGAGCTGAGCTCTTCGATCCGGTCGCGCAGGTGGCGCGGGAAACGGTCGCTTTGTTCGGACCATGAGGTGAAGCGATCGAGGAGGGGCAGGAAGGTCGCGATCTCGTCCTTTGTCCAGCCCGAGAAGAAGTCGCCCAAGGCAGCGAACTTGTAGAACCGCACCGCGTTGGCGACCTGGTTGCCAAGGTCGGTCGGCTCAAGGATCGTGCGGCGCCCGTCGATCTGGCTGACCGAGCGGCGGATCAGGCCGCGGCGGATCAGGTCGCCGGTCAGACGGCTGGCGCGCGACGGGTCGATGCCGAGCCGTTGGGCCACGGTCTGGACCATGGTCTCGCCACCGGGCGCATCATCGAACTCATTCGTCGGGGCCCAGACGGCCATCAGCGCGTCCAGCTGCGCAAGGTCGAGGTCAAGCCCCAGCTCCTTGAGCGCACGTGTCCCAAGCTCTCGCTTCACATGGCGGCGGCGCCACTTTTGCAGGATCCCGTCCACCTCGAACGCCACGTCGAGAAGACCGGGCCCAAAGCCCGCGTCAGCCAGTTCGGATTTCAGTTTCTCGTCGCGATGCGCCATGGACTCCCGCCTTGACGAAGTTACATGCTGATGACATATAAATGCTAAATGCACATAAGTGCCTGTCTCACGTTTTTACACCCCTGCCTGCCGTCGCGCCAGCGCCGACTCTCGGGGTCGGAGCTTTTTCGACATGACGTCCATGCCCAACCAGTCTTCTGAAGATATGCGCGAAGGCGTTCCCGTCAGGCTGGTCCTGATCTCGGTGGCGATCACGCTGCTGTTCGCCTCGCTTGGGCAGACGATCGTCTCGCCCGCTTTGCCGATCATCACTGCCGATCTTGGCGGGCTGGAGCATCTTTCGTGGGCGATCACCGCATATCTTCTGGCCTCGACCGTCGCCGCGCCGATTTCGGGCAAACTGGGCGACCTTTACGGGCGTCGCATCGTCATGCAGGGCGCCATCTTTGTCTTTGTCGTGGGCGCGATCATTGGCGGCACGGCCTGGAACTTCGGGATGCTGATTGCAGGTCGCGCCGTGCAGGGCATGGGCGCGGGCAGCCTGATCGTGCTGGCCATGGCGGTCGTGGCCGACGTTCTTCCGGCGCGCGAGCGGGGCAAGGCGCAAGGCATCCTTGGCGCGGCCTTCGGTATCTCGACGGCCATCGGCCCGCTCCTGGGCGGCGTGCTGGTGGAGACCCTTGGCTGGCATTCGATCTTCTTCGTGAACCTTCCCGTGGGGCTGGCGGCGCTGATCGTGCTGTCCATCGCGCTTCCGGGCATGCCGGGGCATGGCAAGCGGTCGATCGACTACGCGGGCGGCGCGCTTCTGGCGCTGTTCCTGTCCTCGGCGGTGCTGATCTCGAACATGGGCGGCAACCTCCTTCCCTGGGCAAGCCTCGGCATGGCGGCGCTGATCGCGGTCGCCATCGGGTCGCTGGTCGGGTTCGTCATGGCCGAACGGCGCGCGCCCGAGCCGATCCTGCCGCTTGGCCTGTTTACCAACAACACCTTCGTCGTGGTGAACGCGGTGGGCTTCATGGTGGGCACCGCGATGTTCGGGACGATCACTTTCCTGCCCCTGTTCCTGCAGGTGGCCAAGGCCGTCACCCCCACGGTGTCAGGCCTGTTCCTTCTGCCGATGATGGCCGGGCTGATCGTGTCGTCGAACCTGGCAGGCGTCGCCATGGCGCGGACCGGGCGCTACCGGGTGATGCCGATCCTGTCGACCGGGCTGCTGTCCGTCTCGATGCTCTACCTGGCCACGATCGACGGGCACAGTTCGCTGTGGCTGATCGGCGCGGCGCTTCTGGGCGTGGGCATCGGGCTTGGGCCGGTCTTTTCGATCGGCGTTGCTGCCATCCAGAACGCGGTGCCGATGTCCATGCTGGGTGTGGGCACGGCCAGCGCCAACATGTTCCGCCTGATTGGCGGGGCGATCGGAACGGCCCTCTTCGGGGCGATTTTCGCGGCCGGCCTGTCGCGGAACCTGGAGGGCGTGTTGCCGGAAAGCGCCGGCCACGGCCTGAGTTCCATGCGCCCGGCCATGGTCAACGCGCTGCCCGAAAGCGCGCGCGAATTGGTGATCGCGGGCATGTCGCAGGCGCTGCATCCGGTGTTCTTCATCGGCGCGGGTATGGCGCTTCTGGCCTGTATCGTTTCGACCCGGCTGAAGGAACTGCCGCTGGCGACGGAGCTTCCGGGCCGGTAAGCCTCCGGCCCGGCGCAACGGGCGGTCCGCTCTAGTGAACGATCGTCTCTTCGCGGACGTAGAGGTTTTCCCAGGCGCGGTCGATGAATTCGGGACGCATCTGGTAGGGGATGCCCTCGAAATCGCAGATCGCCTTGATCTGGTCGCACAGGAACACCGGGTGGTAGTTCGCGTAGACGTTGTCGATCGTGGGATACTTCTTTTTCAGCATGTGGATGAGGGAGGCCTCATCCAACGGCACGCCTTTCTTCTTGGCGACCATGGCGAAGATTCTCAGGAATTGCTCCTGGTTGGGACCGTCGATCTTCACCTTGAAGAAGATCCGGCGAAGGGCCGCCTGGTCGAAGATCTCGTTCGGGTGGAAGTTGGTCGAAAAGACCACGAGCGTGTCAAAGGGCACTTCGAACTTCTCGCCCGATTGCAGCGCGAGGATGTCGTAGTTGACCTCCATCGGAACAATCCAGCGGTTGATGAGCGCCTGCGGCGGCTCTTCCTGGCGGCCAAGGTCGTCGACGATGAAGACGCCGCCGGTGGACTTGAGTTGCAGCGATGCCTGGTAGGTCCGGCTGACCGCGTTGTAGTTGAGGTCGAGCATCGAGAGGTTCAGTTCACCGCCCGTCATCACGGTGGGCCGGGTGCACAGCAGGTAGCGCGTGTCGAATTTCGACGAGGCGCGGCGCAGGCTGGTCTGCTCGGGCGTCTCGGACGCCATGACGGGCGTGTGCACGATCGGGTCAAACAC
Organism: Rhodobacterales bacterium HKCCE4037; assembly: GCA_015689645.1. GTDB lineage: Bacteria > Pseudomonadota > Alphaproteobacteria > Rhodobacterales > Rhodobacteraceae > Gymnodinialimonas. The sequence goes on along the minus strand of WVSM01000004.1, from coordinate 12,479 downwards.
GGTGATGACCTGTCCGGCATAGGCGAGTGCATGGGGGACGTAGATGTTGTCACCCATCGCGGCACGGATGCCTTCGGCGATGGAGGATTTACCGTTGCCCGGCGGGCCGTACATCAGGACCGAGCGGCCGGAGCCGACGGCAGGCCCAAGCTGGTCGATCAGCCCGTCGGGCAGGATCAGGTGGCCCATTGAGGCCTCCAGCATGTCGCGGGTCAGCTTGATGTCGCGGATCGACTGGCGTTTGACCTGCACCTTGTAATGTTCGAGCGGCACCGGCATGGCGCCGTAATATTCCGACTGGCTGAGCGCATCGAGCGCGCGGGCCTTGCCCCCGTCGGTCAACTGGAAGCCCATCTCGGACGACGATGTGGCGTGCAGCGTGCCCGTCGCCTGCAGCAGGTTCTGGTCGCGCAGCATGTCGATCAGCTCGGTCGTGAGCGGGATCGGCAGGCAGACGGCTTTGGCGATCTCGGACACCTGTTCGACGTTCTTGCGGAAGATGGTCTTCAGCACGATGTCGCGCATCATGACGGGCGTGAGGCCGGTGTCCGTCAGTTTGCGGAGCGGCGGCGGCGCGAAATTGGCGGAATTGTCGGTGACCTGCATATTCATGGGAGCGCGTCCTTATGCGGTGCCGGTGATGCCGAGGATCATGTAGACGATGAGGCCGGTGGAGATGCCGACGCCATAGGGAAAGGCCTGCTTGCGGATCGAGCGGCGCCCGGTGTCCCACGAGGCCCAGTTGGGCGTGGCGGCGACGACGGCGGGGATGCGCTTCGCGACCTGGTGCACGATCATGAAGGCGAAGGCCGACATGGTGACGATGAGCAGCACGAGGCCAGCATCGGGAAGCGCCACGAATGGCGCCATGGCGGCCGCGAATTTCGCGTCACCGGCGCCGAGTACGCCGAGGGAGGACAGCACGAAGCCGATCAGCAGGACCACGGCCATGTGGCTGAAGCGCCACGCGTATTCCGGAAGGGGCAGGGCGAAGAGGCCCAGGACGACGAAGCCCGCGAACAGCGCAAGCACGGCGACGTTCTTGATCTTCAGCTCGGTCAGGTCGGTGTAGATCGCCCAGAGGGCGATCGGCAGGCAGATGGGCAGGAAGATCCAGGCCTGGCTGGCGGTGAGGGCGACGTCGAAACTCATGCTCTTTCCCCGAATTGGAAACGGTTTTGCCGATTTGTGCCGATTAAATCGGGCCGAATAGGGGCAAGATTGGGTTCGTTTCCGTGAAAAATGCTCCGGTTCAGGCGGGGATCATGCGTCCAGCGCGCGCAACGCGGTGACCGCCGCCTCGAAATGTTGCGGGTGGGTGTCGATCGCCTCGTTCAGCAGGCCACGGCCTTCGGACACGTCGCCACGCCGGATCGCGGCGAGGGCGGCGGTGTGCAGAAGCTGCGCGCGTTCGGTCTGCGTCATGTTGATGAGGGGAAGCTGGTAATTGCCCTGCGCGGCGCGGGCCAGAACAAGGTTGTTCTTGGCGGTGAACAGGTCGGGGTCGTAGGAGATTGCGCGCAGGAAAAGCTCTTCCGCGCCGGCGTAATCGCCACGGGTCAGGTGCGAATAGCCCCAGTTGTTATAGACATTGGCGGGACGGGTGGTGAGGCCTGCGGCGGTCTCGTAGAAGCTGTCGGCGCGCTGCCAGTCTTCTTCGCTGTCGGCGATCATCGCCTCGAGCCGGTAGCGTTCGTAGGTTTCGAAGGTCGGCGGCGTGGCGTCGAGTTGCGCCTGCGCCCCGGCCCAATCGCCGTTGCGGATGAGGGCATCTGCATAATCCACGCGGTCCTGGTCCATGGCGGCATCATGGTCGATGACCCTTTGCCAAACCGTTAACGACTCGCCCGCCCGCCCGGCGCGCACGAGGCTGGTGGCCAGCCCGCGCTGCAGGTCGATGCGCTCGGGGTCTTCGCTGACAGCGCGCTGAAAGTAGCTGACCGCCTCGTCGGGGGCGGCGGCGTTCAGCATGATGTCGGACATGTTGGTTTCGTCGATCACGTTGAGCGGATCGAGGGCGCGGTTCACATCCGCATCGGTGGTGTCACACGCTGCAAGCGCCAAGACGGCAAATGCCGCCGGGGTAAACCGGAGGATACGGGTCATGCTCTGCCTCATCATTTGGCGTGATCTTGTGCCACGCCTTCATTGTTGTCCGCCCGGTTCTTTCAGAGGCCAGCGGTCAGGGTGTAGCGCCCGCCGCCACGCCGGATCAGCCCGGGTCGGTTTTGCTCTGGCTCAGAATATACCTGATTTTCCTGCAGAGATATAGCGAGACGCAGGTTGTCGCGAATCGTTTCCGAACTGCCACTATCGAGGGCAAATGCCTGTTCGAGGATGCGCCGCGCCTCCCCATATTCGCCCCTCTCGATAAGGGTCGCCCCCAAGTTGTTGAGGGCTGGCACAAATTCTTGATCGATTTCCAGTGCGCCGCGGAATTGGTCTTCTGCCTGCCCGAGACGCCCCAGGGCGAGGTTCGCGGCACCGATGGCGGTCACAAGGTCGATGTTGAGACCATCCTCGGCCGCCGCACGGTAGTAGGAGCGCAGGGCCAGCTCGTATTCGCCGTTCGCCATCAGGCGGTCGCCGACGATCAGACCATCGACCCCCTCTTCGTAGCCGTCAACGGTGTCGGGGATGTTCAGACCTTCGAGATCGGGAATGCCGCTGTCCAGACGTGGCGCGCCGAAACAGGCAGACAGCGCCAGTGGCGCGAGGATCAGGATGAAAATGCGGGGCACTTGCGCGCCTTTGCTTTGAAAACTGCTCGGGCGCCAGCATATGCGATGCGGGCGCCCGTTGCATGTTTTTTCTTGGACCGAAGCCCGAAGACGGGCCGTCAGCCGCCGCCGTTAAGGTCGACCGCGATGCCGTAGACCGAGGGCCCGATCAGGATGATCAGCAGCGGCGGCACACAGAACATCATCGTGAAGAGCGTCAGTTTGGTGGGCAGCTTGTTGGCTTTTTCCTCGGCCCGCATCACCCGTTTGTCGCGCATTTCGTCGGCGTAGACGCGCAGCGCCTCGGCAATCGAGGTACCGAAGGTCGACGACTGGATCAGCGTGGTGATGAACGAGTTCACGTCCTGGATGCCGACCCGGTCGCCCATGTCGCGCAGAACCTTGGTCTTGTCCTTGCCGGCCTTCATCTCGTAGCTGACAATCTCGAATTCCTCGGCCAGCGCAGGGTAGGAATGCTTGATCTCGCGCGCCACCTTGATGATCGCCTGGTCGAGGGATTGGCCGGCCTCGACGCAGACCAGCATCAGGTCGAGCGCGTCCGGAAAGCCGGCGTTGATCTGTTCTTCCCGCGCCTGCACCCGGCGTTGCACCCAGTATTTCGGCCCGTAGTAGCCCACGAGACCGGGCACCAGCACCATCAGGGCAGAGTTCTGGGCCGAGCCGCCGCCGCCTGTCACCAGCACGTAGAGCGTACCGAGCAGCAGGCCGCCGATGCCAAGTGCCAGCTTGGCGAAGTTGAACATCTGGATCGACGATTTCGCGCGATAACCTGCGCGGATCATCATCAACTGGGTGGCCGAGAGCTCTTTCTCGTCCTGCGGTTCGAGGTATTGGGCGAAGCGATCGAGCTTCTCGTTCTTGCCGGACTGGCGCAGCCCGTCCTTCTTGCCGGTCGCGCCTTCGGCTGTGCGCGATTCGCGCAGTGACTTGAACGGGTCCTTCTGCTTCTTGAGCAGCGAGGGAAGCGCGAAAACAACCAACAGCAGACCCAGGCCGCCCACGGCAATCAGGGGGCCAAGTTCGCCCAGTTGCTCCACGAGGAAGTCGTTCGCGCGACCAAAGAGACCAGAAATGAATTCCATCGGACTGCTCTTTCCTTAACGGGCCCACTGGCCCTGTTCGTCTTCAGACTTTGATGTTCACCAGCATGCGCATGATGATCATGTTGAGCGCCAGCATCACGGCCACGGCCGCACAGGCAGGAATGAACACCGGCGTGCCGATCACTTCGGAATAATAGTCGGGCTGCATCACGTTGATGCCGATCAGGGCGAGGATCGGGAAGACCGACAGGAAGTTGCCGGACCATTTCGCCTCGGCCGTGATGGCCTTCACCTTGCGGAACAGCTTGAAGCGGGCGCGGATCACGTTGGCGAGGCCCTGGAGGATCTCGGCCAGGTTACCGCCGGAGGTCTGCTGGATGCCCACCGCCACGGCGAGGAACCGCAAATCCTGGATGTCGAGCCGGTCGGCCATGGACTGGATCGCCTCGGCCACGTCGCGGCCATAGGCGCATTCGTCGGCGATGATCCCAAGCTCCGAGGCGATCGGGTCGGACATCTCGCGGCTGACGGTGTTGATGGCGGACACGAAGGGATGGCCGACGCGCAGCGAACGCACCATCAGTTCCACGGCATCGGGAAGCTGTTCCTCGAACATGGCGATACGCTTCTTGGCCTTGCTGTTGACCCAGAAGAACACGCCGCCCACGCCCATGCCGACGGAGGCAAGCGCCCGCAACGGAAGGGAGGCGCCGGTCAGGATGGTCATCAGAAGGAAGGCCACGACCGAGCCCACCAGCATCATCAGCATCAGCTGGTTGGGCGAGAACGCAATGTTGCCGCGCTGCGCCTTGTCGGCGATCATCTGGTAGAAGGGCAGGCTGACCCCACCCTTGTGCTGGTCGAGTTCCTTGCGAAGCTTGGCGAGCACATCCTCGCGGCTGGTGCCGCTTTCCAGCATCGTCAGCCGGCGGTTCACACGGGCATTGAGGCTGATCGACTTGCCGAACACCAGCAGGTAGATGCCGTTCACCAGCATGATCACACCGACGAAGATGCCGATGTAGATAAGCGGTTCGATGGACAGTTGCATGATCCGCGTTCCTTATTGGGCTGCGATGGGTTCGTAGATGGCGTTGGGCAGGTCGTAGCCCCACTGCCGGAACCGTTCGGAGTAATGCGAGCGCACGCCGCAGGCGGTGAAATGGCCGATGATCTTGCCATCGGGTTCCAGGCCGGTGCGCTGGTAGCGGAACACCTCCTGCATGGAGATGACTTCGCCTTCCATGCCCGTCACCTCGGTGATCGAGACCATGCGGCGCGAGCCGTCCTGAAGGCGCGAGGCCTGCACGATCAGGTGCACGGCCGAGGAGATCTGGGCGCGGACGGCCTTCAGCGGCATCTCGATCCCGGCCATGGCGACCATGTTCTCAAGGCGCGAGCAGGCGTCGCGGGCGTTGTTGGCGTGGATCGTCGTCATCGAGCCGTCGTGACCCGTGTTCATGGCCTGCAGCATGTCGATCACTTCCTCGCCGCGCGTTTCACCCACGATGATGCGGTCAGGACGCATCCTGAGCGCGTTGCGCAGACAGTCGCGCTGCGTGACGGCGCCTTTGCCCTCGACGTTGGGCGGGCGGCTTTCCATCCGGCCCACGTGGATCTGCTGAAGCTGAAGTTCCGCCGTATCCTCGATCGTCAGAACGCGTTCCTTGTTGTCGATGAAGGACGACAGCGCGTTGAGCGTGGTCGTCTTACCGGAACCGGTACCGCCGGAGACGATGACGTTGAGGCGGCAGGCGACGGCGGCCTGGAGATAGGCGGCCATTTCTTCCGAGAAGGCACCGAAATTCACCAGGTCGTCGATGCCCAGTTTCTCTTTCTTGAACTTACGAATGGAGACCAGAGAGCCGTCGACGGCGACGGGCGGAACCATGGCGTTGAAACGAGAGCCGTCCTTGAGACGGGCGTCGACGTAAGGGTTCGATTCATCGACGCGGCGGCCCACGGCGGACACGATCTTGTCGATGATGCGCAGCAGGTGGCGTTCGTCCTTGAAGCGCACGTCGGACAGTTCCAGCCGGCCCGCACGTTCGATGAACACGCGGTTCGGACCGTTGACCAGAATATCGTTGACGGTTTCGTCCTGCAGAAGCGGTTCGAGCGGACCAAGGCCCGTCACTTCGTCGAAGAGTTCGGTGTTGAGCGTCTGCCGGTCCTCGCGGTTGAGGACCACGCCCATCTCGGCCAGCTGTTCGCTGGTGATCGCGGTGATTTCCGCGCGCAATTCGCTGTCCTTGGCGTTTTCGAGGGCGGACAGGTTGAGGTTGTCGAGAAGCCGGTGGTGCATCTCGGTCTTGATCTCGTCGAGGCGCTGCCGACGCTTGAGATCCTTGTCCTCGGACGCGGCGACCGGTGCGGCTTTGGGCACCGGGGACAGCTTGGCGGGCTGACGGGCTACCTTGGGGGCAGGGGCCTCCACCGTTTTCGCAGCCGGTGCGGGCGGCGTGGCACGCTCTTCCGATTTGGCGGATTTCGTAATGTCTGCCAAAGGCGAAATGGAGCCATTTCCGGAAGATTTCTTATACTTCGAGAACATCTACTTACCCTTTGCCTTGGCCTCGCCGACCATGGCCTTGTAAAGCCCTTCAGCCAGCTTGGAGATTTCCTTGCGCAGCGCGTTCTTCTTGGCCGATTCCGCCAGGGGTTCGCCGTTGTCGCAGCTCTGCACGACCTGCTTGCCGCCGTCCGGCAACATGTTGGAGAAGCTGACGCCGAGGCTTTCGGCCATCTTCTTCATCCGGGTCTTGCCGTTCAGGTCGGTCATTCCGGGCGCGCGGTTGAGGACATACTGCACCTTGTCGAGGGGCAGGTCCTCGGACCGCAGCGCCTTGATGAAACGCATCGCGTTCTGGGCCGAGCGCAGGTCCAGTTCCAGCGTCGCGAAATACATGTCGGCGCGGTTCAGAACCGTGTCGGTCCACATGACCATGGTGCGCGGCATGTCGATGATGACGATGTCGAAGCATTCAGCGGCCAGGTCGAGCACCGCGGTCACTTCCTCGGGACCGATGATATCGAGCGGCACGATCTCGGACGGGGCTGTGAAGACCGAGAGCTTGTCTTCAAAACCGACCAGCGCCTGCTTGAAGCCTTGGGCGTCCATCGAGGTGGCGTCTTGCAGCATCTCCAGCATGATCTCGCGGCGCGGCAGATCCAGGTAGGTCGCGACCGAACCGTTCTGCAGATCGAGGTCTATGACGCAGACCGATGGCGGGTTGGTCTTGTCGATGTTGGCCAGTTCCCACGCCATGTTGACGGCAAGGGTGGTGGCCCCGGTGCCGCCGGCGAGATTCTGGACGGCGAAGATCGCCGATTGCCCGTCGAGGCGCTGACCGGTCGCAACCCGCGGCGCTTCGGGGCTGGTCGCTTGCGGAGGGGGCGGGACTTGCACTTCGGTGCGGATCTTCACGATCGCGTCGTGCAGCGCCCCTTCGGCCAGCGGATAAGGCACGAAATCGTCGGCGCCGAGGCGCAGCAACTCGCGCAGGCCTGCGGTTGTAAGGTTTTCCGGGATCAGGATGACCTTGATGTCCTTGGAGCGGGCGGCGCGGATCACCTCACCCACACGGCCAAGGTCGGTTTCATCCTCTTCCCGGACGGCAAGCGCGATGAATTCAAGATTTCCGGGTTCGAGCGCGTTGATGAACTCACGAGCCTCGTCGAATCCCAGGTCACCCCAGGCTTCGCCAAGTTCGTTTTCCATGTCTTCGATCAAGAGACCGAAGTGGTGAACCATACTCGACACCGTGCAAGCGACGATGGGGGCTGGTTCGGATTTCAGTGCCAATCCGCTGCTCATTCCTCAATTCCCAATCTGCCCGGGCTTGCCCGGATCATATTTCGAACACAGGTGGCGGCTTAACTGCTCAATCAGCCGAACCACTTACCGAGACGGGATCGGAACGACTCATGTCATTCCGGTCCTTCCCAAGGGTGAACGTGCTGGGAAAAAACGGCGAGAATGGGACACAAAAAAGGGAATACGTTTACAATTCCACGGCTCGTGGGGGCTTTGTCTCCAAATGAAGAACCGCGCCGGAGGGGCTCCGACGCGGTTCGAGACGCTTGTTTTATTGGGGTTGGCGTTATCCGCCCCCGCCGCCCGAGCGATAGTTGCGGTAGATGATCTCGGCGTAGCGTCCGTCGAGAACGAGGTCGCTGGTTTGCACGAAGCCGCTGACCTCGGTCACGGTGCGGCGATTGCGGCGCTCTTCCATCTCGGTCGGAACGATCGGCTGCGTTTCCCCAAGCGACACGAGCGCCTGAAGCCGGCCCCGGTTGACGCCCTGGAACACCAGGTAATTCACCGCTTCCCGCGCCCGGCGCAGGCCAAGTCGCTGGTTGTAGGCGTTGCTGCCGACGGCGTCGGTGTGGCCGTAAACCGAGAAGCGCACCTCTGGGAAAGCCCGGATGAAATGCGCCTGCTGTGCCAGGATGTTGCGCGCCGTGGCGTCGAGTTCGGCCGAGTTGAAGGCGAAGTTGATGGTCGTCGGCACCTCGGCAGCAAAGCGTTCGCCCAGAAGGGCGGCATAGTTGATATCGCCATTGTGCACGCCGATGTTCTGGCGCGTAGGATCGCCGAAATTGCCCGCCTCGTCGAGTTCGGAGCCTAGCGGGCGACCGGTTTCGACGGGATAGGTTCCGGTGCAGGCCGAAAGTGCCAGCGTCGATCCCATGCCTGCCAGAAGCGCGCGCCGTGAGGGAAGTTTCTGCGTCATCGTGGCCTCCTCAGTCCAGAACGTAGCCATAGGATCCCGAGAAATCCTGCTGCGCCACTTCGCCGGCAGGTGTTCCGACAGCGGGGGCGCGGCCGGTGACCTCGCCCAGGAAGAACAGCTCCTGCTCGGTTGGGATCCGCACCCGGTCGGTCGGCAAGGCGAGGGCATCGCCGCGTACCGGGCTGACAAGGTGGGCCGTGACGATGATCACCAGTTCCGATTGCTGGCGCTGGTAACTGGCCGACCGGAACAGCGCACCGAGCACCGGCAGATCGCCGAGCCACGGAACCTGGCCAATGGAGCTTCGGAAGTCATCCTGCAACAATCCGGCGATTGCGAAGCTGTCGCCATCGCGCAGCTCGACAGTCGTCGAGGCCGAGCGTGTGCTGACCGACGGTGCGGAGGTGCCGGCGAAGGCTTCACCGATCGACGAGATCTCCGCCTCGAGGCTGAGGTTGATGATATCGCCATCCACGACGGTGGGTGTGAAGTTCAGTTGCACACCGAACGGTCGGTAATCGACCGTGACGCCGCCGGATTCGGATTCGGTCGGAACCGGGAATTCGCCGCCTGCTAGGAAATCGGCGGTCTGACCGCTCAGGGCTGTCAGGTTCGGCTCCGCCAGCGTGCGCACAAGGCCATTCGATTCCAGCGCTTCCAGCAGGACCGACAGTTGCAAACCACCGGCGGCAAAGCTGACACCGAGGCCACCGCGGCGGCCGTTGAGCGTTCCGGCACCAAGGCCGTTGCCGTTGCCGAACGTCGCGGCACTATCGGTGCCGGCACCCAGCGTCGTGCCGAAGTTCCCGCTCGTCGCGCCGATGCCGAGGGACGCCGACAAATCCTGCCGGACAGAACGCTGCATCTCGGCGAAACGAACCTGAAGCATCACCTGCTGCTGGCCGCCGACCATCATGAGGTTGGAGACGGCACCGTAGCGGCCCGCCAGTTCCATCGCGCGGTCAACCGCGAGGGCCGAGCTGACCGTGCCCGAAAGCACGATGCCGTCGGCGGCGGTGCGCACCTCGACATGTTCGCCGGGAAGGATCTCACGCAGGCGTTCGCGCAGTTCGGCAACATCGGGGATGACCTGGATCTCGACGTTGGCGATCAAAGAACCGTCGGGGCCCAGAAGCGTCATGGTGGTACGCCCGGGGGCACGGCCCAGGACGTAAATCGACCGTTCCGACAGCGTTGCAATATCCGCGATGGCCGGGTTGGCCACGGAAAGCTCGGCGAACAACATGTCGCTTTCGACGACCACGGCCCTGTTCATCGGCACCCGCAGCGTGCCCGTGCTTTCACCTTCGACGACGCGCAATGCCTGCGCCTCGGCCATCAATGCCGGTTGGAAAAGTAGTGTTGCGCAGCCCAGAAGGCATGCACGCAGAAAACCTGTCATGCTCATGATGTGACCTGCCTCTATGTCACTGTTGTGGGCAATGATTGTTATCCGCCCTTTGCGGCACCATGCCCCATTTCCGTTTTTCGTGCAAGAATCACGGTGTTGTGCACCTTTTTTAATGTGCCTAATCGACAACGGTCGAACGTCACGCACGAAAAATGGCGCCCCATTTCGGGGCGCCACATCCAGCGTTGTGGATAATTCTGTGGATCAATTCACGCAGGTCACCTGCTCGATCACAACCTCGCTGCCGTTGCGGCGGCGAACGGTACAGACCTCGGGGCCTTCGGTTGCGACCTCTTCGATTTCGCCGAGCAGAGAATTGGTCGAAACCTCCACCTCTCCGCTTTCGCTGTCGTCTCCGACACCGACAAGGGCCAGGGTCAGGGCGCCCGTCGATTGCGCCTGGGTGAGGGCGGCGATGTCCTCGGGCGACGCGGTCACAGTGATGGTGCGCGCGAGCGTGGGACTGTTGCGCTGCTCATCGGTGATCTGGTCGATCGCGATGATCTGAACGTTGCGACGGATGAGCCGGGTAATGCCTTCACCGCCCCGGCCGGTACCGGTCCAGTAGACATCAACGCGGTCACCGGGGCGCAGGAAGCCCGACACGCCGGAGTTGACATTCACGCTGAGGGAGATTGCCCGCATTCCGTTCGCGAGGCGGGATTGAACACCGGCATCTTCGCCGGGGGCCGTCACCTTCGTCAGCAGGATCGGCTCGTGCTGTTCCATCATGCGGATGACCGTCCGCGATGCGCCGTCTTCACCTTCGGGAAAGAGTTCGGCCATCGACGTGAACGCACCGAAGGGCACGAATTCCGCAGGCCAACGCACCAGTTGCACGTCAGCCGGGGTGACCTGATCGCCATACGCCAGCTGGCGGTTGACGATCACAACCTGCGTGGTCGGCAGAATCGCGTTCTGCTGTTCGGCCAGGGCGGCCTGGTACTGGTCGAACCGGTCCTTTGCGATGGACACGGCAAAACCGGCAAGGCCAACGCCCACTGCCAGCACTAGGATGAAAACGATACGCATAAGCCCACCTCTTTATATTTGGCTTCGTTCGCTGAAACGGCGATAAAGCCGGTTACCTGTTGAAATTGTTGCCCGAAAAAGCGGCGAAATCATGGTCGTGTCGAGAAATGACCATGGCGGCACGCGCCCGCGAAAAACCTGTTGCCGTGGCGGACAGGTCGCTCATTCGATTACAATGTCGTCGGGCGACGAAAGGTCCGTGTTGTTCAAGAACGGATCGTCCGACGGCTCGGCATTGGCCAGGGATTGGCTGAGGTCGTTCGAGCCATTCTCGACCCCGCCGGAGACGACGATCATGACCGCGAAGGTGAGGCCGACAAGCCCTGCCACCAGGACCACCCAATCAACGGTGAACGCACCGGATTCGGTCTTGCAGAAGCGCTGAACGTGCCGCAGCAGGGTAAGATTGTGACAGAACATCATATGGCTCCGAGAGAATGTTGAAGGGCATGAACCCCTGTGACCGTATTCGCTACGTCCCGCGAACGAGCTTGTATGACTATCCGGACGCTCGTGTCAGGATTTGGGCCGGGCGGTGTCTTACACAGGCTCATTTCGTGTATTTTTCGGAAAATAGCGCCAACGAAAAAGGCCGCCCCGGGGATCGGGACGGCCCATCGATAATCGGTCGGCGTGATCTTAGTCGGTCGACGCGGTCGGTGCGGTTGCCGAGATCGTCTGGTCGCCGGTGCCGGTGAAGGTGTAGTTGGTCGAGAACGGATCGGTCTCGGGGTTGGCGTTCGCCAGCGACTGGCCGATGTCGTTCGAGAGGTTTTCGACACCGCCGGACACGACGGCCATGACGGCCAGGCCCAGGCCCACGAGGGCAGCGGTCAGAACAACCCAGTCAACCGTCACGGCGCCGGATTCGGATTTTGCGAAGTTTTGGATCATGGTCATTGTCAGGTTCTCCAGTAGATCAAATCGTTATTCGGTTTCAGGTGTCCGGGGCGGGGGAAGGCCCCGGGTGTCCCTGTGACAAGGAGAGGTATCGCGGTGAATCAGGGCGCGAATTGGGCGTTAGATTGATTATTATGCGATTTCTCCGAGGAGATTGCGCGGCGCGAGGCGAACATCTGCAGCCCCGATCCGTCCAGCCACGACACCGTATCACCAACGAAAAAGGCCGCCCCGGGGATCGGGACGGCCCATCGATAATCGGTCGGCGTGATCTTAGTCGGTCGACGCGGTCGGTGCGGTTGCCGAGATCGTCTGGTCGCCGGTGCCGGTGAAGGTGTAGTTGGTCGAGAACGGATCGGTCTCGGGGTTGGCGTTCGCCAGCGACTGGCCGATGTCATTCGAGAGGTTCTCGACACCGCCGGACACGACGGCCATGACGGCCAGGCCCAGGCCCACGAGGGCAGCGGTCAGAACAACCCAGTCAACCGTCACGGCGCCGGATTCGGATTTTGCGAAGTTTTGGATCATGGTCATTGTCAGGTTCTCCAGTAGATCAAATCGTTATTCGGTTTCAGGTGTCCGGGGCGGGGGAAGGCCCCGGGTGTCCCTGTGACAA
>WVSM01000036.1 GCA_015689645.1 Rhodobacterales bacterium HKCCE4037 | reverse complement strand
TAGTGTCCGACAAATGAGTGATGGTTACTAACTTGGGTAAGGTGCCGGTGTTTTGGTATATAGTATTCAGCGAGCGGCTCGATGTGACATCGTTCTCCGTAATTGCGCTACCACTTCCGCTGCCACCGCCGCTTCCACCACCGCCGAAAAAGCCACAACGGCCATCGTCGCACATGGAATCAATATCCGTGCCTAAAGTGCTACAGTTTGGGTTCGAATTCCAACCGGAAAAAGAGCCATCACTTCCCCATGACCCAACTGTGTTAAATGTCCCATTCTTATCAAAGGAATAAATACTATAACCGCCGCCGCTTGCCAGAATGTAACTAGCCCTTGTGCTATATGACTGTAGTCTCAAAAGGTTGAGGCTTGAACCGGTGCCACATAGAATAAAGTCCGGCCACTTATCATTTGTCGCTGCGATTGTGACAGGGTCGATAGTAGCGCCACCATTGGCGAAGATGTCAATTATGGCTTCGTTGCTAGCGGAACCAGCGCCACCACCGCCCCCGCCGCCACCACCGATCATCGCGTACCAATTCGTGCCGTCGCAGAATTGTGGTACGTTGTGGTCGGCATTGTATATCATTGTTCCCTCGGCCGCCGCGTCGCAGGTAATTGGGCCAGTGACTTGGGCATTTGATGGTGTGACGAAAGGGATTGAGAAAAACAGAGTTAATACGAAGAGCTTTATCATTCTCCAAGGATAACAAATCCCGCCGTGCATATCCTTAGGATGATATTCCTGTAATTGTGAGCTACCCCATCACAGTGACGGGGCAGGGTCGGCGTATCGGCGATTGCGAACACGGTCGATGTTTTCAAGCGATGCCAGGATATTGCGGCGCTCGGCTGTGTCAGTGTCTGACAAGGCCAGCAGGCGGTGCAGCGTGATGCGCAAATGCTCCAACTGGCTGTCCGTCATGCGCTCCAGCTCGATGATGGTGAATAATCTGTTCATGGGTTCCTCCCTATCGATGTCAGTCCCGCCCCATGCGGGTC
>WVSM01000035.1 GCA_015689645.1 Rhodobacterales bacterium HKCCE4037 | reverse complement strand
CCGTGCTGTCGCCCACCACCAGCAGACGCAGCGGCGCGCCGTCGCCCACCTGCCCCTCGCGCGGCCCCGCCGCCTCCGGCAGGCGCGAGGCGCGCATCCGCACCCAGATCAACTGCGGCACGATCACCGGCGACAGGAGCGCAGCCCGCCAAAACGCCATGGCATCCTTCCCCTGTCAGACCCTCAATACGGCATCGGATGCGCGCGATGCGTCGCGTCCAGCTCCGCCAGCACCTCGTCGTCCAGCACCAGGTCCCTGCCGTCGAGAATGCGCTGCAACTGCTCCGACGTCGTCGCCCCGAAGATCGTCGATACGGCGAAGGGCCGCTGCACCGTGAAGGCCAGCGCCATGTGCACCGGGTCCAGCCCGTGTTTCTTCGCCACGCCAAGATAGGCATCCACCGCCGCGAAGGCGCGATCGGTCTTGCGCCCGCCCATCTCGGGCGACAGCGACATCCGGCTGCCCTCCGGCACCGCGCCACCCTGGTATTTCCCGGTCAGCAGACCCGCCGCCAGGGGCGAGAAGGCCAGCAGCGTCACATGTTCATGCACGCTCAACTCGGCCATGTCGGTGTCGTACATCCGGCAGAGCAGCGAATATTCGTTCTGCACGGATTGCACCCGGGGCAACCCGTGCTCGTCAGCCAGCCGCAGCCAGCTCGCCGTGCCCCAGGCGCTTTCGTTCGACAGCGCGAAATGGCGCATCTTGCCCGCCTCCACGGCGCGCCCCGCCGCCTCCAGCACGTCGCGCATGTTGGCGAGGGTCTCCGCCTTGTCGCCTTTCGGCGTGTAGCTCCAGTTCTGCCGGAACATGTAGCTGCCCCGGTTCGGCCAGTGCAGCTGGTAGATATCCACGTAGTCGGTGTTCAGCCGCTTCAGCGAGCCGTCCAGCGCCGCCGTGAAGGTCTCGCCGGTGATCGGCTGGCCCTTCCGCACGAAGCTTTCGTTGAAACCCGACATCTTCGTCGCCAGCGTGTAGTCGCTCCGCCGCCCCGGATGCGCCGCGTTCCAGGCGCCGATGACCTCCTCGGTGCCGCCGACCGTCTCCTCGCGCACCGGGTTGACCGGGTACATTTCGGCAGTGTCGATCACGTCGATACCCGCGTCCAGCGCCATGTCCATCTGCCGGTGCGCATCCGCCTCGGGCGTCTGGTTGCCCCATGTCATCGTGCCAAGGCAGTAATCGGTGATGGTCTGGCCGGTCGTGCCAAGGGGGATCTGACGCATGGAAACGTGTCCTTTTTCGTAGGGTTTGGCTGAACCTAGCGGTGTTTTCTGCGACTGCAAGATGATCTCCGGGCTTGAGAACAAAACACGAACATATATACTCTCCTGCCATGGACCTGACCCGCATCACCCGCCAATCCCACCGCAAGGCGCGCCCCGGCCTGCGCCTTCTGGACCGGTTCGACCTGCCCGGCGCCCGCGCGCACGAGGCCTGCGGACCGGCCCGCCGCCGCCTCGCCCTGTGGCTCGCCCGCACCACGACGCGCGACATCCTGTGGATCCGCCCCGACTGGCACCCCGACCGCCTGCACATGGCCGGGGTCCGGGCCGAGATCGACCCCGCCCGCCTGGTCTTCGTGGAATGCTGCCGCCCCGCCGACCTGCTCTGGAGCATGGAGGAAGCCCTGCGCGCCGGCCTGACGGAACTGGTGGTCTGCGACCTGCCCGAGCCGCCGGGCCTGACCCCGGTGCGCCGCCTGCACCTCGCCGCCGAAGCTGGGGCGGAGCGGACC
>WVSM01000034.1 GCA_015689645.1 Rhodobacterales bacterium HKCCE4037 | reverse complement strand
TGTGATCGCCTGAATTCCTGACCGAACGCGGTCACCCGTCAATATCCTGCCCGCACCATCGCTCTTTGGCTTTGCCGACGAGCGACCGTGTTGGACATGACAGCCGACCTTCTCCGTCCGGTCTTGCGGAATGGCGTAACGAGCCAACCCCAATCCAAAAGAGAAACATCATGGCCAAAACACAGACCCAATCCCCGAAAACTAGCCCCAAGGCGCCCGACTTTCTTGCGTGGCACATCACCCAAAAGGGCGACAAGTCGTACTGGAACAAAGTCGGCGCGGCCTGGGTGCACAGGGACGAAAACGGCTACACCATCCAGCTGGACGTCGTTCCGATCAATGGTCGCATTGTCCTGCGCCAGCCGATTGAAGACCCGGCGGAACCCGCCATCGAAAAGGAGGGCGCATGAGCGCCCTCCACACCATCCGGATCAGCTGGCGCGGCATCGGCATCCGGGTGGATTTTCACCTCTGTCGCTGGAATGGCCCTTGCGACCATATCGAACTCCACAGTGACGGAAGCGTACCGCTCCCCGTCACGGAAACCGGCTACCGGTCGCATTTCCTGCCCACGGGCATCGTGACGGCCGATACCTTCGAAGCACAGGTCATTGCATGGCTCGACGATGAAGCCGCCAAGCCGGATTGGCGTGCGTACGAAGAGGCTTCGAAACAGCTATCGCTTTTCTAACTCATTCCAGAGCGCTGCAGATGGATGGGTCGGAGACCCTGTAGGTGAAGGGCTCGCGGCTAATGACCTCGGTCGTCGGCATTTCCGAAATCGCGATCACCTGACTATTGGCATACATCACGCCGCCAACAGCGACAAAATGCTGAAACAGTTCGCTCTCAGTTGCTACACATGAACCATCACTGCCAACACCTAAATCGGTAGGTGGCGCCACTAGATGGGGGCTTGGTTGCATATCGCTTGATGGAGCAGAGGAGATAGCTCGCAATCTCTCAGCTGCTGCTTGGTCAAAGTATGCAATCTCACGGAGTAGTATATGGGCCGCGTGTTGAATATTTTGGCTCTCCATCCCTCTACCCAGCATCTCGATCCGCAAATCAGCGTTGAAGCGCTCAAGTTGGCCTGGTGCGTAAAGATCGTATCCCTGAGTGAGCGCAAAGGCTCCTGCGTCGATGCCGACCTCTAGCAGAAGCGAGGCGAAAGCATCCTCAGTCATTGAATAGCCCTGAAACGGTGATGTTTGTGACGGGGTCATCCCTTGGATGATCCCCACCGGCAGATTCAAACGAGCAACGCTGTTGGTGATCGTCCTGATGCCGCCAATAACGTCTTCCAAGAACTCTTGGCCAAGTCGCTCTGCTGCAGATTCAGCGAGCTGCATGGCACCTAATTGGGCCGCGTCGTCAAGAGTGCTGTTCAAAATAGCATCGGCGGCAGCATCGCCTGTCTGGATGTCTGGAACTTGTGCAATAGCTTCGGTGCCACTAATGGCCAGCGCGCTCGCTAACGCCACTGATTTACCGCTCCAAGTCATCGGGTTGGGACCCTCCGCTAAGTTCCGCCGCTCAATATAGTAGTGAATCTACGGTTTAGGTTGTGAGCAATATCAGCGCGCAACTTCCAGAAATCGTAGTCGGACTCGATTATGCCGCCTCGCTGCTCGTACACAGCCAAAGCAGCATCAATGTACCGAACCACTTCTTCGCCACATGTAGCCATTGCCAAATCAACTGATCGCTCCGCATTCGCACCACCAAAGAATGCATTGCTTGCGACCACGTCAATGCAAACAGTTACCCTCATGTCTGCTTCGACAAGTGCATCTTGGTTGGCTTGAGCAGTTGCTCCGGTGCTAACAACGAAGGCAATCACAAAGAAGATAAATCTATGCAAATTCTTCATCCTCTTCGGCGCGTCTAACCTAACTTCCATAATGTTCACGGCTACCATATTGGAAATCAAGTCCCGTGATACTCATCGGCCCAGCCCTCATAGCCCATCGGCGGGTATGGGTTCGGCGTCGGCAGTCCTTTGC
>WVSM01000033.1 GCA_015689645.1 Rhodobacterales bacterium HKCCE4037 | reverse complement strand
GGCCTGCGCCAGCTCCAGCGCGGCGGCGGAGGCATCGACGGCCAGCGCCTCGCGCGCGCCACCGGCCAGCGCGGCCAATCCGAACCCGCCGACATGGGAGAACACGTCGAGCACGCGAGCGCCCTTCGCCAGTCCGGCGGCAAAGTTGTGGTTCGGGCGCTGGTCGTAGAACAGGCCGGTTTTCTGCCCGCCCATCACGTCGGCCATGTAGGTGGCCCCGTTCATCGGCACGGGGATCGGCGCGTCGGGGGCCGTGCCTGCCAGCACCGCCATCTCCTCCGGCAATCCCTCCTGCGCGCGGGCGCGGCCGGTGCCGTTCTTGATGAGCGTGGTGCAGCCCGTCGCCTGCATCAGCGCGGCAGAAAGGTCCTCCAGCCGATCCTCCAGCCAGATCGCGTTGGGCTGCATCACCAGAACGTCGCCGAACCGGTCGACGATCAGGCCGGGCAGCCCGTCGCCCTCGGCATGGATCAGGCGGTAGAACGGCGCGTCGTAAAGCGCGCTTCGCAAGGCCAGCGCGCGGCCGATCTTCGCGGCCATCCACGCGCGGTCGATCACGGCCTCGGGGTTGCGGTCCAGCAGGCGCAGACCGATGCGCGCTTCGACACTGGCCACACCCAGCCCGAGCGGTTCGCGATTGGCGTCCTGCAACAGGGCCAGCGCGCCCGCCGGGATCGCCTTGGAGCGGCGGTCGAGCACCAGGTCATCGGCCCAGGCCCAGGGGTGGCCATGGCGGATGCGGCGGGCGTCGGCCTTGGGTTTCAGGCGCAGAATGGGCAAAGGGGGCGCGGTCATGGCGCCCCCTCTAGCGGGTTCTTCGGATGGGGAAAAGCCTCAGCCGGCGGAGGCGAGCAGCAGGCTCGGCGCCGCAGTGCCGATGAATTCGCTGCGCACCCAGTTCTGCAGGCGCTGCGTGATGCGCATGCGCTGGGTCACACCCTCTGCATCGGCGCGGACCGCGTCTTCGCCGCCAAGCGCCGCAAAGGTCAGGTCGAACGCATCGGGGCCGGACAGGATCGCGCCAGTCTCCGCGTGCACGATTGTCATGATGAACTCGATCTCGTGCTCGCTGTTGAAGTTCGAGTAGCGCACGCGCTGGGTCTGGGCGTGGAACCGGGTCAGCTCGATCTGGACGACGACGGGGATCGTGCCGGTGACGGCCTCGAACGCCGGGGTCAGCGCCTCGGTCATCAGGTCATCGACCTGCGTGTGGCGGTCGCCGATCGGGTCTTCGCGCCAGACGATGTCGGCGCGCGGCTTGATCGTGTTGGCTTCGCTCACGATGAGCGTGCGCGGCACGATGACGTTCACGCCGGTGACATCCCAATCCTGGATGACGATGTTCTCGACGGCGGGGGGCGGCGCATCGAACGCGAGGTCGCGCGAAACGCCATCGCCGAGGCCGCTGACACAGCCCGAAAGGGCCAGTGCCGCGCCGATGAGCAATGCGGGGATGAAACGGGATTTCATCATGTGTCTTCTCCTGCATGTCGGATGCCGGGTGCATCCTGAATTGGCGAAACCGCCACAGCATTCGTTACGCGCCCCGGTCATTGAGCGCCGGAACAGGTGGAATGTGCCCGGCAAGCGCGGCGCAATCGCAGCGCGGTCGGGGTCTTTCCTTGGTGATTGCAAGGAAACAACCGGCCGGAATTGCGGCAAATTTTCGTCAAATGCCCCGCGAACAGGTCGCCGGAAGGGGAGCGCGCGCGTCGCGAGGGGGCCGCCTACCCGATGGGCGCGTCCGGATCGAAAGCCGCCATCGGCAGGAACGGCAGGCCGTCGCCACCGTCTTCCGCCTCCTCGGTCTCGTCCATCGCCATCGGGGCGTCCATCGCCATGGGCATATCCATCGCCATCGGCGCATCCATTGCCAGTTCTGCCACCGGCAGGCCGCCCGGCTCCGGGCGCTCGGCCTCCGGTGCACCTCCGGCAGGCTCCGCCTCCGGCCGCGATACGTCGGGTTCGGGTCCGGCCTCCACCGCTATGCCCGGTCCCGGCGCCATG
>WVSM01000032.1 GCA_015689645.1 Rhodobacterales bacterium HKCCE4037 | reverse complement strand
CGCGCCCATGCCGTGTCGAGCCAGCTGCCCCCCAGCGTGCGCAGCTGCGCCCCGGTGCCCAGTTTGAACCGCGCCAGCCCCGGCGCCGCGTCCGGGTCGGCCGCGCCAAGGTCGATCCGGTCCACGCCCATCTGCTGCAAGTCCACCATCGCCTGCCACATCAGCACCGGCCCGGCGGAACGTTTGCGCCCCGCCTCGCCGGTCCAGCCGATCTGGTAGGTCGCGTCCCGCCCGTGACGGAGGAACAGCATCGCCGCCACGCGCTGTCCCATGTGATAGGCCGTGAACAGCTGCGCCGCCCCGGGCCGGGCCGCGGCCAGCGCAGCGATCATCTCCGGCGGCAGCGGCTGGTACCACAGCCGGGCGGCCTGCCTCGCCTCTGCCCTCAGCAGCCAGTGGTCCGGGTCGGCGGGCATCGCCCGGCGGCGCAGTACAAGCCCCTGCGCCTGCCCGTGGCGCAGCCGGTTGCGCCATTTCGGGGCGAGGGCGCGGGCCATCTCCGCCGCATCTGACCGAAGGACAAGGTCTGCCACCCGGCGCGGCGCCGCGATGCGGTGAAACCCGGCCGCCGCCAGCGCCATCGCATCCCCCGGCGTCTCTGCATTCACCACGAGATGCCGTGCGCCGAGCCGCGCGCGCAGCGATGCCGCCCCCTGCGGCGTCAGACCCATGTCGGCCCGCGACACCAGCGCAAGCTCCCCCACCAGCGGCAGGCGCTTGCGCAGGACCAGCACCTGCCTGCCAAGAAGGTCTTCCATGAGCGCGTCCGACCCCATCGCCTGCACCGCGCCTTGCCAGAGCCTGGTCTGCTGCAGGGGAATCAGCCCGGCTGACGCCCGGCACGGCGGAAGGTCTGGGGCACAATCGAACATGTGCCCCAGATTGGGTCCGAACCGGAAAGATAGGGTTAACGCGGTGCGCGCCTCAGCCCTGCAGCGTCACCAGCGCGTGTCGTTTCCGGCCGGCGCTCAGCTTCAGCGGGCTGTCGAGGTCGCTCGGCCCGATCATCAGCCCCGAATCGGTCACCGCCTCGTCGTTCAGCCGCGCACCGCCCTCGGCGATCAGGCGCTTGGCCTCCTTGCCGGATTTGGCAAGGCCCGACCGGGTGATGAGCTGCACGATGGAGATGCCGTCGCCGATCTCGCCAGCGCTCAGCGTGAGCGTCGGAAGGTCCTCGCCCGCGCCGCCCTTCTCGAAGACCTCGCGCGCCGTGGCTTCAGCACCCGCCGCGGCCTCGGCCCCGTGCAGCAGCGTGGTGACTTCGCGGGCGAGCACGATCTTGCCCTCGTTGATCTCCGCCCCTTCCAGCGCGCCGAGCCGGTCGCATTCGTCGACGGGCAGCTCGGTATAGAGCTTCAGGAACCGTCCGACATCCGCGTCCGGCATGTTGCGCCAGAATTGCCAGAACTCGTAAGGGCTCAGCAGGTCGGCATCGAGCCAGGCCGCGCCGGAGGCCGACTTGCCCATCTTGGTGCCGTCCGACTTGGTCAGCAGCGGCGTGGTCAGCCCGAAGATCTCGTGATCCAGCACCCGGCGGGTCAGGTCGATCCCGTTGACGATGTTGCCCCACTGGTCGGAGCCACCCATCTGCAACAGGCAGCCGTAGCGGCGGTTCAGTTCGAGGAAATCGTAGGCCTGCAGGATCATGTAGTTGAATTCGAGGAAGCTGAGGCTTTGCTCCCGGTCCAGCCGCGACTTGACGGATTCGAACGACAGCATCCGGTTGACCGAGAAATGCCGCCCGATGTCGCGCAGGAATTCCAGGTAGTTCAGCCCGTCCAGCCACTCCGCGTTGTTCAGCATCAGCGCGCCCGTCGGGCCGTCGCCGTAATCGAGGTAGCGGTCGAAGACCTTCTGCATCCCGGCGATGTTGGCGTCGATCTGCTCGGGCGACAGGAGCGGACGCTCGTCGGCCCGGAACGACGGATCGCCGACCTTGGTCGTGCCGCCGCCCATCAGCGTGATGGGCTTGTGCCCGGTCTTCTGCATCCAGCGCAGCAGCATGACATTCATCAGGTGGCCGACATGCAGCGACTGCGCCGTTGCATCGTAGCCGATATAGGCCGGCACCACGCCCGTGCTCAACTTGTCGTCAAGGCCCTGCAGGTCGGTGCAGTCGGCCAGGAAGCCGCGTTCGATTGCAATCTGCAGGAAGTCGGATTTGGGGTGGTAGGTCATGGGACGTCCGGGTCATTCTGGGGGTGCCGAGGCACGTGCGAGGAGGGTCTAGCGGGAATGGCAGGCAAGGGAAAGAGCCGGACGGAACCGGTGCGCGTCGTGGGCGCGATGTCGGGCACCTCGTTCGACGGCGTGGACATCGCGGTGATCGAGACTGACGGGCTGGAGATCATGGGTTTCGGCGAGACCCGCTCGTCCGACTATTCGGATGCGGACCGCGAGGTCCTGCGCGCCGCCATGGGCGCCTGGCCGGGCGAGGCCCGCGCCGATGCCGCGGCGCGCGTGGTCGAAGCCGCGCATATCTCGGCGCTTGCCGGGCTGGAAGGGGTCTCGCTTCTGGGCTTCCACGGCCAGACCCTCGCCCATGACCCCGACGGCGGGCGCACCCACCAGGCCGGCGACGGGCAGCGGCTCGCCGATGCGCTGGGGATCGAGGTGATCTGGGATTTCCGCTCCGCCGACATGGGGCTGGGCGGGCAGGGCGCGCCGCTGGCGCCGTTCTACCACTGGGCCTGCGCCCGCTGGATCGGCGCCGAGGCACCCGTCGTGTTCCTCGATCTCGGCGGCGTGGCGCACCTCTCCCGGGTCGACCCGCGCGCGGAGGCGCCCGAAGACCCCGGCGCCTGCCTCGCCTTCGACACCGGCCCCGCGAATGCCCCGATGGATGACTTGATGGCCAGTCGCGGCCTCGGCCGGTTCGACCGTGACGGGGCGCTGGCGGCGGCGGGCGAGATCGACATGGACCTGCTCGAACGCATGCTCGCGGATCCGTGGTTCGACATCGCCCCTCCGAAATCGCTCGACCGGGATGCCTTCTCGATCCTGTCCGAGGAGGTCGCGTCCCTGTCCGACGCCGATGCGCTGGCGACCCTCACCGCCTGTTCCGCCGGGGCCGCGGGGCGGGCGCTAGCCCACCTGCCGGAGCGGCCGCCCCGGATCTACGCCACCGGCGGCGGGCGCCGCAACGCGACGCTCATGGCCATGCTCGGCGACGCCATGGCCGCAGAGGTGGTGCCCGTCGAGGAGGCCGGTCTCGACGGCGACGCGCTGGAGGCGCAGGCCTTCGCCTATCTCG
>WVSM01000031.1 GCA_015689645.1 Rhodobacterales bacterium HKCCE4037 | reverse complement strand
GGAGTTCGCGCGCAAGGATCGGCGCGAGAGGTGGCCCTCGCTGGTGGCGCTGTGCAGGGACGCGACCTCGGCCGGCGCGATCTCGACCGCGCGGGGGGCGGCGATCAGGCCGCCCCGACGGTCGGCCATGATCTGGCCGAGGCCAAGCTCGGCGATCATGCCGCGGGGGTTGAGCATGTCGAAGACATCCTGCGCCATCGCGGGGGTGGCAAGGGTGGCGGCAAGGGCCGCGACGAGGGGGAGTTTATGGGTCATTGGTCTCTGCTCGATTGTTTGAAAATGGATTGCGGGGAGGGATGGCCCCTGCCCCGCCGGAGGGTCGGCGGGACAGGTGCGGGGGTCAGCGGGCGGGCAGCAGGATCACCGAGTTGCCCGGCAGGTGCGGCGCCGTGTAGGGGCGGATGACGCGCGGGCCTGCGAAGCCGTAGGAATAGTGCCCCGGCAGCGTGGTGAACGGGTGCTGCCAGCCGAGACGCGTGCGCGGCAGGACATGGACCGGCGCGATGCGGCGATCGAGGCGTTCCTGCACGTCCTCCAGCATCTCGGCGACGTCGCCGAGGCTGCCGCCGTGGTGCCAGCCGTAGCTGTAGCCATAGCCGTCCGCGAGGTCCGGGAAGTCCGGCGCGGGGACATGGGAGGGGGCGTATTCCTCGTAAAGCTCTGCGATCTCGGCCCATTCCTCGGCATAGAGGGCCCATCGCTTGGCGGCATCAGCCTGGGCGAGCGGGATCAGGTCGAAGATGTCGTCGGGGTCGGCCTCGGCGTAGTCTTCGACACCGGGGACCGAGCAGGCGATGCCGAAGCGGTCGCAGAGCTCGACCATGCGGTCGAAGGCGGGGGGCTCGTACGGCGCGATCTCGACGGAGAGGTCGGGCCGCGGGAGGAGTGGAAGGAGCGTGTCGGCGGACGCGGCGGGGACAACCGCGGCGAGGCCGGCAATGGCAATAAGGCTGTGTTTCAACATGGGTTCAGGCTTTCAAAATAAGTGTGCGTGAAAAGACGTGCGTAAAATCGTGGTGCCGTTGACCGGCGTTTGGAAGAAACCTGCTCCCAACCGGCGCTGTCATGCAATCGCCGGGGGGCGTTATCCGATAACAGATGAGTTCAACTGTCTGAAAAGACGGGATTAAGCCGGCAGATTGCGGGTGTCCGAAAACCGTTCGGTGGTGATCTCCATCAGCAGATCATCGTGCCAGAGTCCGGCCACACGGAGGGCGCGCGGCAGCCGGGCGACGGTTTCGAAGCCGCACGATTGGTAGCAGCGGATCGCGCGGGTGTTGAAATCGAGGACCCGCAGGTCGATCACGGCAAGCCCCATCTCGGTGAAGCCGTGGGCAAGCGCCTGGACGATCGCCCGGCGTCCGTAGCCGCGGCCCAGGTCGCTTTCGCGGAAGAAACCGACGGCGAGACGGGCCGTGCGCTCCTCTTCGTCGACGTTGTGCAGCCGGATCTCGCCGGCGGCGCGGTGGTCGATCTCGATGATGCGGGCGTATTCATGGGCGCTGAGCCATTTGAACCAGCCCTCGGACCGGGCGCGGGTCGCCACCGACGGGAAGTCCGGGTCGCCGCCATACATCATGTGAATTTCGCGGGAATGGGGAAGGGCTGCATGCAACTCGATATCCGAGCGCAGCGGCGCGCGCAGGGTGAGCTGCGCCCCTATGGCATTGTCCTTTGGCACGGCTAAGTTCTTTACACCAAAGGAAAACGCGCCGCCAAGTGGCGACGCGCTCCGGTGACGTTACGTCAACGTAAATCTGGCCGAGAGGCTTATTCCTCGTCGAGCGCGTCCACGGCGGCCTTGAGGTCGTCCTTGGAGACCTCTTTCTCGGACACCTTGGCCATCTCGGCGATGAAATCGACGACCTTGTCCTCGAACAGCGGCGCGCGGACCTGCTGCTGCGCGGACTGGTTCTTCTGGATGAATTCGAAGAATTCACGCTCCTGGCCCGGATACTGGCGCGCTTGCGTCATGATCGCCTGGGTCATCTCGGCGTCGGAGACCTGCACGTCGTTCTTCTGGCCCAGTTCGGCCAGCAGAAGACCCAGCTTCACGCGGCGCTCGGCAAGCTTCACATGCTCGTCGGTCGGCTCGATCTTGTCGTGGTTGTGGCCCTGGTGATCGGGGTTTTCCTCGTGCCAGAGCTGGTGCGCGATCTGGTCGGCCTCGGCCTGCACCAGCGACGGCGGCAGGTCGAAGCTGACCTGTTCGTCGAGCTGATCCAGAAGCCCGCGCTTCATGACCGCGCGCGATGCACCGGCATATTCGGCCTGCAGACGCTCGGTGATCTGGCCTTTCAGCGCGTCGAGATCCTCGGCGCCGTATTTCTTGGCGAGTTCGTCGTCGATCTCGGCCGGGACCGGCTTTTTTACTTCCTTGATGGTGCAGGAGAACACGGCGGCCTTACCGGCCAGATGCTCGGCCTGGTATTCCTCGGGGAAGGTGACCTCGACGTCTTTCTCGTCCTTGGCCTTCACACCGACCAGCTGTTCCTCGAAGCCGGGGATGAACTGGCCGGAGCCGAGCACCAGCGGGAAATCCTCGGCGGAGCCGCCTTCGAACGCCTCGCCATCGACGCGGCCGACGAAATCGAACACGACCTGGTCGCCATCGGCGGCCTTGCCCTTCTTCGTTTCGAAGTTCTGGGCGTTGGCGGCAAGGTTCTTCAGCGCTTCGTTGATCTCGTCCTCACCGGCCTTCACGACCAGCTTCTCGAGCTTCAGCTTCTTGTAGTCGATCTCGGGGATCTCGGGCAGTTTCTCGTAGGACATGGCCACGACGATATCGTCGCCTTCCTTCCAGTCCTCGTTGGTCATCTTGACCTCGGGCTGCATCGCCGGGCGGTCGCCGGTTTCCTCCAGGTGGCCCTGCATGGCCTCGTCGACGCTTTCCTGCATCGCTTCGCCCATCACGCGGGGGCCGAACTGCTTCTTGAGCAGCGCCATGGGCACCTTGCCCTTGCGGAAGCCCTTCATCTCGACCTCGGGCTGCGCCTCTTGCAGCTTGGAATTCACGCGCGCCTCAAGATCGTCGGCGGTGACGGTGATCTGGTATTCGCGCTTCAGGCCCTCGGAAAGGGTTTCGGTGATCTGCATATTGACCTCGTGCATTGCGCCCTTGTGGCGCAGGTTCATCCGGCGTTGAAATTCAGGCGTCCTTCTAGGTAGAGCGGCGTTGCTATGCAACCCGAAACGATGCGGTCCGGAGGCGTGGCAAATCCTGTGCTGATTGGGGTGTCGGGCCGCGCGAGGACCGACCCGGGGCGGCACCGGCAGGTCCGGCCAGAGGGGCACGTCGCCGACCGATGCGAGCCGCCTGCGCGCCCGTGACTGCCGCGCGGGCCAGGCCCGCGTGTGCCGCGCCCGGTTGCGGAATGCTTGGCAAACCCGCACGGCTTTGCTTTGATCGTCGGAACGGGGATCAAGCGGTACCGACAGATGCCGAGACTGACGGCCATCACCAACAGGGCACGGCAGGAGGCCGCGCAGCGCGGCTTCGCGGTGCTGATTGCCGAATCGCTGCCGCCGAAACGCCCGGTGGGCGGTTTCCGCAGCCAGCGGCGGCTGGCCAGCCACGACATGCGTTGGATCGAGTTCGGCCTTTTGGGGGCGGCCGCCCTGCCCGCCCTGCTGACCCTTGCCCTGTAAGTGTCGTTCTGCGGTCACGATCACGCGTTCGCGAGGTGTCGCGACCGCCCGTAAGGGAAACCGGACATTTACTTTTTACTCTCCCATTCGCCATACTCCGTTCAGAAAATTACCTGTGCCCGTGCATCCCGCTGCCATTTTCCCCGGGGTGCCTCCCTTAAAAGGCCGGATATTGACGGATGAGTGACGACCCCAGCAAAACCAAGGTTCTGCCCGACGGACCCGCGGGCGTATTGCCGCCCGGAGCCGAGTTGAACAGCGGCATGTACCGGGTGACCCGCAAACTGGCCGAGGGCGGCTTCGGCATCACCTACGAGGCGCGTGACAACCTCGAGCGCAAGGTCGCGATCAAAGAGTGTTTTCCCGCCGGCCTGGCCCTGCGGGCGGGGGATTTCACGGTCTCTGCCGCGTCGGCCTCGACCTCCGAACCGTTCGAGACGGCGCGCAACCTGTTCCTGCGCGAGGCGCGGACGCTGGCGAACCTGCGTCATCCCAACATCGTCCACGTCCAGACCCTGTTCGAGGAAAACGGCACCGCCTACATGGCGATGGATTACGTCGAAGGGCGCGACCTGCAGGACGTGATCGACAACAATGCCGACCTGCTGACGCCGACCTACCTGATGGAGCTGACCCGCACGCTTCTGGGGGCGCTCGACTACCTGCATCGCGATGCGCCCGAGATCGGAAAAGAGCCGTTGCTGCACCGGGACATCAAGCCCGCCAACATCCGGATCGACCCGCTGAACGCGCCGGTGATCATCGACTTCGGGGCCGCGAAGCAGGAATCGAAGAACCGCAGCCGCGCGGCTGGGACGTTCCGGGTCGTGTCGGACGGCTACAGCCCCAGCGAATTCTACGTCGCCAACAGCACGCAGGGCCCGCAGTCGGACCTCTATTCGCTGGCAGCGACGCTTTATCACTGCATCAGCGGAGGCAAGCCCGTTCCCGCCGATGAGCGCGCCCATGCGCTCCAGAACGGCAAGGACGATCCCTACGAGCCGCTGGCCGGCCGCTACCCCGGCCACGATCCGCGCCTTCTGGGCCTGATCGACCGCGCGCTGTCCCTGCCCTTCAAGGATCGCCCGAAGGATGCCGCGGCGTGGTTTGCCGCCATCCCCGACAATGCCACGCGGATTGTCGAGACCCCCTCTCCTGCTGCCGTGGTCGCGCCTGTCGTCGACACGCCGCCGCCGCCCGCGCCCAACAATTCCGGCTTCTGGAAAGGCGCGCTGGTGGGGGGCGGCCTGCTGGCCCTTCTGGGCGGGGGCGCCTATTTCGCGCTGCCCGGCGTGGGTGCAAGCTCCGGCGACATGGAAGAGGTCCAGCGCCAGTTGGAAGAGGCGACCGGCGCGCGGACCGGCCTTGAGGCCGAACTGGCCGCCATGTCCGCCGAGGCGGATGATCTGCAGGCCGAGGTCGCCGAAGCCACCGAGGCGCGCGACCTTGCGCAGGCGCGAGTGGAGGAGTTGGGAGACACGATTTCGTCCCTGCGCGCGCAGCTGGCGGCGGCCGCCGACGGCGAGGAAGCCACGACCGTGGAACTTCGCAACCAGTTGAACCAGGCCACGCAGGAGCTTGGCGACCAGCGTGCCGCGGCCCAGGACCTCGAGGCCGAGGTTGCGGCCCTCGAGGCCGCCCTGAGTGCCGCACGCTCCGCCGCGCCGGGCCAGTCCGAAGCGCTGGCGGAGGCGGAGGTCACGATCGAAAGACTTGGCACCGAACTTGACGCGGCGCTGGCGCGACAGGTGCAAGCCGAGCTTGGTCAGCATGGCTTCATGTTGCACAAGTTCCTGTTCATCAAGGACATC
>WVSM01000030.1 GCA_015689645.1 Rhodobacterales bacterium HKCCE4037 | reverse complement strand
GCGCCCGACCCGCGCGCCGGTGAGATGGAGGCCCCGCGCGGCTGGCGCGGCTACCTCGCCACCGGCCACCTGCCTGACGCCTCCGCGCTGGAATACGTGTTCCGCGCGATCACGCCGCCCGGCCGCCCGCGCCGCTTCGATGCGCGGTTCTTCCTGGTGGACGCCGAGGCGCTGGCCTCCGACCCCGACGACTTCTCCGGCGCCGAGGACGAGTTGAACCACCTGCAATGGGTGGCGCTCGACGCGGTGCGCAGCTTCGACATGCCCTTCATCACCGAGGTCGTGCTGGCGGAACTGGCCGCGCGCGTCGAAGGCCGTTCGGTGCCGGGCGTGCCGTTCTTCGACAATTCGACCTCCGAAAGCCGCTTCCGCAGGCTCTGAGCGATTGCGCCGCGCGCTGCGCGTCGCCCGGGCGCGCGCCGGCCACGCGGCGCGGTGGGCGCGTGGCGCGCCGAGGTGCGTTTTCCTCGACGGTCGGTCCATGCGGCACCGTCCGGATCTTGCATTTTCATGGAACAAAGATGCGCAAGCCGGCGCACAGTGTCGGCGGCCGCGCGCGTGTCAGCCCGGCCAGGCCGCCCAGAGGATCAGCGCCAGCGACAGCAGGATCAGGCCGATCCCGATCACCTCCCCGCGCGAGGTCTTTTCCTTCAGCCAGAAGGCCGAGAACAGGAAGGTGAAGACCAGCTCGATCTGCCCCACCGCTTTCACGTAGGCCGCCGTTTGCAGGGCGAAGGCCGTGAACCACCCCAGCGAGCCGAGCATCGAGGTCAGACCGGTCAATCCGCTGATCCGCCACGAGGCTGCGACCCGCGCGAGCTCGCCCTTCTCCCGCAAGGCTAGGTAGGCACCCAGCGACACGCTCTGCACGATGGTTGCCGTCAGCAACGCCGTGGCCGCCCTCAGCGGCGCGTCGCCGCTATCGAGCGCAAGCGTCGCCCCCCGGTAGCAGACCGCCGACACGCCGAACAGCAACCCCGACGCCAACCCGTAGCCCGAGGCCGCGTTGAAGACCCGCGCGCGCCACGCGAGGCCGACGCCGGCGGGCGGGTCGGACAGCGCGATCACCCCCGCGAAGCCCACCGCGATCGCCAAAAGCACCGGGGGCGACACCGCCTCGCCCAGAACGACCAGACCGATCAGCGCCGTCAGGATCACCTCGGACTTCTTCAGCGTGATCCCGACGTAGAAATTCCGCCGCGCGAACAGGGCCACCACGCAGGCCGTCGCCAGCATCTGCGACAGCGCCCCGATCACCGAGAACGTCCAATAACCCTCTGTGGGCACCGGCCACGCCTGCCCGCTCGCGATCTTGTAGCAGATCAGGGCGAGGCCGACGAAAGGCACCGCGAAAACGAACCGTGCCCATGTCGCGCCGCCCGTCGACAGGGTGGTGACCTTCAGCTGCCGCTGCAGCAGGAACCGCAGGTTCTGCATGAAGGCAGCGAAGACGGAGGCGACGATCCAGAACGGCATGGCTCTCCCTGCCCCGGAACCCTCCGTGCCGCAATCTAATTCGTTTCCGGTTTTCACGGAAACAAGGCATCGCCAATGTCCCGAGAACGCCGAAGGCGTGGCAGGGTATTGGCGATTCAACTCAAATCGGAAACGCTCTAATTCGGCGGGTAGAGCGGATGCGGCACCGGGTCCTTCGCGCGCAGCAGGTGGCGGCGGAACACCTGCCCGTAGCTGTCATAGCGATAGCCGTCGTTGCGCCGCAGGTAACGCTCGCGATTGTTGAAGTAGATCGCGGGCAGCCGGTACCACGGAAGCTTCGGATGCATGTGATGGACGACATGCAGGTTGTTGTTCAGGAACAGGAAGGCCAGCAGCCCGCGATCCTCTATGATGACCGTCCGGCCCCGTGCCCGCTCATGCGCCTGGTGTTCAAGGAAGGTGCGGATCTTCAGCACCCCGAGGCCAAGGTAGCAGGCCACGAGATAGGCCCAGAGAGGCAGCGGCGACCACGCCACCAGCGCCAGCACGCCGGCACTCGCCGCGATATGGACGAGCCACCCGGCCAGAACACCCCGCTCACCGGCGCGGATCAGCCGCCAATCCGCCGCCATGAACGTCACCTGCCCGATCAGCGGCCCCAGAACCATCCGCCCCAGAAGCGTATTGTTGGCCTGCAGCAGCCGCCGTATCGCGGGCGTCATCGTCGCCCAGACCGCCGGGTCGAGGTAATTGCTCTCCGGGTCGTCGTAGGGGTCGGTCAGCCGTGCATCCATGTGATGGGCCAGGTGCGTGTCGCGGAACCGCGTGTAGGGAATGGCGAGGTTCAGGCTGGCGAACACCAGCGGCTCCCCCAGCCGCCGGTCCCCGAAGGGGTGACCATGCAGCACCTCGTGCTGGAGCGAACTTTGCAGCGCAATCGCCAGCGTCAGCAGCGGAATCGCCGCCCAGACCGGCAGAACCAACGCCCCCGCCCAGACCGCGTAACACAGCACGATCAGCCCAAGCGTCGGCCACTCGATCCGCATGGAACCTCCTGAAATGTCCCGGATTCGGCGGGTCCGCCTGTCCATGCCGCCCGCCACGGCGCGTCCCCTGCGCCGTGATGCAACTCTAGCGGGACTTGATTGTCAGGAGCAGTCAGTGTTTGCTCCACATGAAACCAACATCGTTTGATAAATTCAACAATGCTTCAGGAAATCGACAAGCGCGACCGGGCCCGGCTGTTCCAGGAGCGTCTCGTGACGGCCCTCACGATCTCGGGCCTCAGCCGCGCCGCCCTCGCCCGTGCCGTGGGTGTGGATCGCTCGACCATCACCCAGATCCTTGCCAGCGACAGCGCCCGCGTTCCGGGGGGCCATGTCGTCGCCGCCTGTGCGCAGGCCCTCGACGTCTCGGCCGACTGGCTGCTCGGGCTGACCAATCGGCCCGAACAGGCCGGAAAACTGCTCGAGTCCTCCCTCTCGATTTCCGAGACCGGGCGCGCCACCACGCTCGACGACCAGATCTTCGAATGGCAGAGGGAGGCCGAGGGCTACAAGATCCGCCACGTCCCCGCCACCTTGCCCGACGTGCTGAAAACCGACGCCATGCTGCGATGGGAATACGCGCCGCTGACCCACAAGCGCCCCGACGCCGCGATCCACGCCGCCGCCGAACGGCTCGACTGGATGCGCCTGACGGAAAGCGATTACGAGATGGCGCTGCCGATCCACGAGCTGGAAAGCTTCGCGCGGGCCGAGGGGTATTACAGCGGCCTCGACCCTGACATCCGCCGCGCCCAGCTCGACTGGATGGCCGAGGTCTACGACCGCCTCTACCCCGGCCTGCGGATCTTCCTCTTCGACGCCCGCGCCCTCTATTCGGCACCCGTCACCGCGTTCGGCCCGAAAATGGCGGTGATCTACATCGGCCAGCATTACATCGCCTTCCGCGACCGCGACCGGGTGCGCGCGATCACGCGGCATTTCGACGTGCTGGTGCGCGATGCGAGCATCTCCGCCCGCAACATCCCCGCCCTTCTGGCGCGCCTGCGGGAGGGCATCGCGTGAATGCTTTTGCCGACAGGATCGGCCAGCCCCTTGGCACCTCGCGCTGGATCGACGTCGATCAATCCCGCATCGACGCCTTCGCCGATGTGACCGAGGATCACCAGTTCATCCACATCGACCCGGCCCGCGCCGCCGAGGGGCCCTTCGGTACCACCGTCGCCCACGGGTTCCTGACGCTCTCCCTGCTTTCGACGCTGACCTACAACATCCTGCCCGCCCTTGGCCCCTACGAGACGTCGCTGAACTACGGCTTCGACCGGGTCCGGTTCCTCGCCGCCGTCCCCTCCGGCGCGCGGCTCAGGGCGCATTTCACGCTGACCGACGCCACAGCGAAAACGCCTGACCGCATCCTGCTGCGGATCGGCACGCGGATTGAGATCGAACGGGCCGAGACCCCGGCCCTCGTCGCCGACTGGCTGGTGCTCCTGCAACTCTAGGCAAAGGGCCTTGACCCTTCGCCTATCTCTGCCCGACGAACCGCCCCAGCCCCTCAGGCATTGCCATCCCGGCATGGGCCGCACAGGCCTTGCTAAGCCACGCGCCCACATCTTCGCGCGGTAGAGCCGTTCGCCGCGTCCCAAGGTCGATGTGCAGCAGCAATTGCTCCCCGGTCGCACAGAGCCGCCCGTCCACGCTCAATTCCTGCCAGACGTGCAGCTTCTTGCCGCCGCCCTCCAGCACCCGCGTCCGCACCTCGATCCGGTCGCCGATATCGACCTCGCCCAAGTGCCGGATATGGGTCTCGACCGTGAAGATCGAATGGCCCTCCGCCACGCAGTCGGCATCCATCCCGGCCCAGTCGAGCATCTGGTCCACCGCGTCCGAGAAGGCGCGCAGGTAATAGGCCTCGTTCATGTGCCCGTTGTAATCGACCCAGTCGCGCGGCACCTCCATGGCAAGCGTCACCGGCACCTCTGGCGCGCCCGGGTCCGGGGCGGGCAAGCCTCCCGCCGCCTTGGGCACGGCCACGCCCACTTGCGCGGCCACGGCCTCGGCCATCACCGCACCGAAGCGGCGATGCGCCTCCGCCTCCCAGTGGATGCCGTCCACCTCCGACACCGCCACGTGGGCACCGGCATCAACGAACCCCGCCCCCATCGCCGCCGCCGCGGCCGCGATCATCTCCGAAAGGCCGGCCTGCCGCGCCTCTGCCCCGGCGAACACCTGCGCCAGAACGCCCAGCTCCCGCACCGGGGCCGGCGCGATCGCCATCAGCGCAACCTCCGGCAGATACGCCCGGACCTCGCGCAACAGGCGCTCCACCGATTTGCCGATATCGAAGGCCGTTGTCGGGAACCGCGGCTTCAGGTCATTGGTCCCCAGCATCACGATCACGAGGTCCAGCGGCACATGGCTCGGCAGGATCGCGGGCAGCACCTCCAGCCCATTGCGATTGCCGCCCTCCACCGGATCATGGAACACCGTCGTCCGCCCCGGCAGCCCTTCGCAGACCACCCGGTGCCCCGGCCCCAACGCCTTCGCCATCACCTCCGGCCAGCGATCCGCCTCCGCGTAGCGATGCGACTCGCCCAGCACGCGCACCGGCCTGGTGCCATGGGAATTGCTGTCCCCGTAGATCAGGATATTGGCCATGGTGCCCTCCCCGTTTTCCGCCACCCTGACGGCGCCGGAGCCCCCGCGCAAGCCTCCGCCCTACGCCTCGCGCATCAGGGCCGCCGCCCGCTCCGCCCACAGCGCATAGAGCGCCGGGCCGGGGTGAAATCCGTCCGGTGCCATCAGGGACACATCATCGGTGAAGTTCATCGGCAGATACCGCGCGCCCCGGTGCCCCGCGGCCAGCCGCTCGATCACCCGGTCGAACCGCGTCATCCGCGCGCCCAGCACATCGCGCAACGGGCTTGGCAACAACACGTAGAATTTCTTCGGCGGCAGGCCCGAGCACACGATCCGCCGGACCCCGAACCTCTCGCTCAAAACGGTCAACAACGCCGCGTAGTCGCGCTCGAACTTCGGCTGCGTCCGCCCGTTCTTCGCGTCGTTCACGCCGAGGCAGATCAACGCGCAATCATACCTGCCCTCGACGCTCTCCAGCATCTCCAGCACATCGGGCACCACCGCGCCCGACCGCGCCACCAGCCGCCAGCTGACCGCCCGCCCCTCCGCCAAGCCGGTCGAGACCAGCCCCGCCAGCGCCTCGTCCTGCGTCCCCGCACCCACGCCC
>WVSM01000003.1 GCA_015689645.1 Rhodobacterales bacterium HKCCE4037 | reverse complement strand
AAACGCCTCCAGCACCGCACGCGCCACCGGATGCGCCGGCACCCGCACCGCCAGCGTGTCCAGCCCGCCGCTCACCAGGTCGGCCACGACACCCCTCGACGGCAGCACCAGCGTCAGGGCACCGGGCCAGAACGCCTCCGCCAGCACCCGCGCGCCCTCCGTCAGCACCGCGATCTCGCCGACCGCCACCAGGTCCGGCACATGCACGATCAGCGGGTTGAACCTCGGCCGTCCCTTCGCCTCGAAGATCCGCGCCACCGCCTCGGCGTTGCGCGCATCCGCGGCCAGCCCGTAGACCGTCTCGGTCGGCAGCCCCAGCAATCCGCCCGCGCGCAGCACCTCCGCCGCCCGCGCGACACTGGCGACATCATCGTGCAACATTTGGGGGTGAGACAGCGACATCCGTGACGTAACGTAGAAGTTGATAAAACGCGGGGCCGGACCCTAGGTCAGTCCCACAGGCCAAGGCCCCTAGCGCAATTCATGCGCTTTCGCAAACCGCCGGGAGGAACCCAGATCATGCCGTATCGCGCGCCCGTCTCCGACATTTCGTTCTGCCTCGAAAACGTGGTCGGCTTCGACCGTGTCCAAGGGACCGAGCTGTTTGCCGAAGCGTCGACCGACCTCGTTCAGGCCATGCTGACCGAGGCGGGCCGGATCTGTGAAGAGGTTATCGCGCCGCTCAACCGCGACGGCGACCTGCATCCCGCGAAGCTGGAAAACGGCGTGGTCCGCACCTCCCCCGGGTTCGCCGAAGGCTACCGCGCGCTGGCCGAGGCCGGGTTCACCGGCATCTCCGCCGACCCGGAATACGGCGGTCTGGGCCTGCCCCACACCGTGACCACGGCCGTGAACGAGATGATCGGCAGCGCCTGCCTGTCGCTGCAACTCAACCCGCTGATGACCCAGGGCCAGATCGAGGCGCTCGAACACCACGCGACCGACGAAATCAAGGCCCTCTACCTGCCGAAACTGACCTCGGGCGAATGGTGCGGCACCATGAACCTGACCGAACCGCAGGCAGGCTCCGACGTCGGCGCGCTCACGACCAAGGCCGAGCCGAAGGGCGATGGCACCTACGCGATCAGCGGCCAGAAGATCTACATCTCCTGGGGCGACAACGATTTCGCCGAGAACATCGTGCACCTCGTCCTCGCCCGCCTGCCCGATGCCCCCGCCGGGACCAAGGGGATCAGCCTGTTTCTCGTGCCCAAGAAACTCCCCGATGCCGATGGCAACCCCGGCGTCGCCAATGACCTGAAGGTCGTCAGCTTGGAGCACAAGATGGGCCTGCACGGCTCGCCCACCTGCGTGATGCAGTACGACGGCGCGACCGGCTGGCTCATCGGCGCGGAAAACAAGGGCATGGCCGCGATGTTCACCATGATGAACAACGCCCGCCTCGGCGTCGGCGTGCAGGGCCTCTCGATTGCCGAGGCCGCCTATCAGCACGCGCTGGCCTATGCGCTCGACCGCAAGCAGGGCCGCACCGGCGGCGGCACCGGCATGATCGTCGATCACGCCGACGTGCGCCGGATGCTGATGGAGATGAAGGCCGAAACCTTCGCCGCCCGTGCCCTCTGCCTCGACCTTGCCGTGTCCATCGACCTCGCCAAGACCGGCGACGATCAGGCCGCCGCCCGCGCCGCCTTCCTGACGCCCATCGCCAAGGCCTACGGGACCGAGACCGGCATCAAGGTCGCCAACACCGGCATCCAGGTCCACGGCGGCATGGGCTTCATCGAGGAAACCGGCGCCGCCCAGTTCGCCCGGGACGTGCGCGTGACGGCGATCTACGAAGGCACCAATGGCATCCAGGCGATGGACCTCGCGGGCCGCAAGCTGATGGACGGCGGGGACGCGGCCTTCGCGCTGCTCGACGAGATCGCGGCCACGGAAAGCGACTTTGCCGACACGATCCGCCCGATGGTCGATGCGTTGCGCAAGACCACCGAAGACATGCTCGCCCGCGACATGGCCGACCGCTTCGGCGGCGCGGTGCCCTTCCTGATGGCCTATGCCCGCGTGCTCGGCGCCCACTACCACGCCAAGGCGGCGGCCAGCGGCGACGCGACCCGCAAGGCGCTGGCGCAATTCTTCATCACCCGGCTTCTGCCCGAGGCGCAGGCGCTGATGGCACAGGCGCGCTGCGGAACGGACGGCCTTTATGACCTTTCGCCCGACGATCTGGCGGCGTAATCCATGAGTGACCTGGGCTTCACCCACCGGCAACGGAACACGGGCGAGGTCCAGATCCTTCATCGCGGCAAGCTTGCCACCACCCTTCGGGGCGGAAGGGCGGCCGAATTTCTCGACCTTGTCGAGTCTGGCGATGAAGACGCCGTGCAGCAGGAGGCCGC
This sequence comes from Rhodobacterales bacterium HKCCE4037, assembly GCA_015689645.1. Lineage (GTDB taxonomy): Bacteria > Pseudomonadota > Alphaproteobacteria > Rhodobacterales > Rhodobacteraceae > Gymnodinialimonas. The sequence continues at coordinate 459,934 of WVSM01000003.1, read as the reverse complement.
GCGGCTGACCGGAAACTACAAGCGGGGCAACGAGCGCCTCGCCAAGAGGCACCCGCGCAATGCCTGACGGTACGAACCCGATCCGCACCCCGTTCAACGAGACCCCGGCCGAGGCCGAAGCGATCGAGGTCGCCAAGGGCATCCTCTGGCTGCGGATCTCGCTGCCGATGGCGCTGGATCATGTGAACGCCTACGCCCTGCGCGATGCCGATGGCTGGACGGTGATCGACACCGGCCTCAACACCAGGCGCACGCGGGCGATCTGGCAATCCGTGTTCGATGGCCCCCTGAAGGGCGCACCGGTGCGACGGCTGGTCGTCACCCATCACCACCCCGATCACGTCGGTCTTGCAGGCTGGTTCCAGTCGCAGGGCATCGAGCTTTGGATGACCCGTACCGCGTGGCTCTTCGCGCGCATGCTGACGCTGGACGAGCAGGCGCAGGCGACCGACGAGCAGGTGCTGTTCTGGCGACGCGCGGGCATGGATGCCGAGACGCTCGAGAAGCGGCGCAGCGAACGGCCATTCAATTTCGCCGATATCGTCCACCCGATGCCGCTCGGGTTCACGCGTCTTGTCGAAGGCGACACCATCGAGATGGGCGGACGGGTGTGGGACATCCGCTTCGGCCACGGCCACGCGCCGGATCACGCCACGTTCTGGAGCCGGGATGGCGAGTTGGTCATCGGCGGCGATCAGCTTCTGGCGACGATCTCTCCCAATATCGGCGTCTACGCGACCGAGCCCGAGGCCGACCCGGTCGGTGACTGGATGGCCGCCTGCGAGGCGCTGCAACCTTTCGCGCTTGAATCGCAGCTTGTCCTGCCGGGCCACAAACTGCCCTACACCGGCCTGCCCTCGCGGATGCGACAGTTGATCGAGAACCACCATCGCGCGCTGGACCGCCTGCGCGATCATATCGCCAAGGGCCCGTGCACGGCGGCCGAATGTTTTCCGCCGCTCTTCAAGCGCAAGATCGACGAAGGGACCTATGGCCTCGCGCTGGTCGAGGCCGTGGCCCATGTGAACCACCTCTACCGGATCGGTGACCTCTCGCGCCGCCTGCGGGCCGATGGGGCGTGGGAATATGCGCTCGCCTGAGCGCACGCGCGGCCAGCGTCTCCACGCCACAGGAAGTTGGGGCTGACACCTTCATCAAACTGCGATATTTCAGCGCCAAACTGATTTCACGACGAACAGAGGACCAAGCCCATGGCCGACCATGACGACTACAAGCACGGTGAAATGGACATCCGCGAGCAGGAGAAAACGTTCGCGGGATTCATGAAAATGTCCACCAACGTGGCCATCGTCGCGATCCTGATCGTGATCGGCCTGGCGGTATTCGCCACATGATCCGCAAGCTCCGGGCCGCGTTTGCAGGGCTCGTCGCCCTCGCGCTGGCCGGTTGCGCCGGCGAATCCGTCTGGGATTCCGATGAAGCCGTCGCGCAGGCCTTCTATGCCGCGCCCGGTCCCTCGACCGTCACGCTGATCACCTCGATCAACACGCGCAACGGCTCGGGTGCGCATTCCGCGCTGCTGATCGACGGCGCGCAGCGCCTGCTGTTCGATCCCGCCGGCAACTGGCACAACCCGGGTATTCCCGAACGCAACGACGTGCTCTTCGGCATGTCGCCGCCCTACATGGAATACTACCTCGCGTTCCAGTCCAACGGCGTCTACGAGGCGCATATGCACACCGTCGAGGTGTCGCCGGAAGTGGCTGCGCAGCTCAGCCAGGCCGTGCAGGCCTACGGCGCTGTTCCCCCCGCCTATTGCTCGCGTTCGATCACCTCGATCCTGTCGAACACGCCCGGCTTCACCTCCATCTCGCCGAGCTTCTACCCGGCCCGCACGATGGAGCAGTTCGCGCAACTGCCCGGCGTGCGCTACCAGCTGATCGAGGGCACGATCTCGGACGAGGAAGATGGCAGCGACGCGGTCCTCCAGGCACAGGTCGCTGCGGCCAACTGATCCGGCGCGCTCCGCCAAAACAAAACCCCCGCGGCCAGGCCTCGGGGGTTTCTTGATTTTCTGATTCGCGGGTCGAACCCGGCAGAGGGGGCTCAGAGCATCCCTTCGCGCTGCGCCTTCTTGCGCGCCAGCTTGCGGGCACGGCGGATGGCCTCGGCCTTCTCGCGGGCACGCTTCTCCGACGGCTTTTCGTAATGCTGCTTGAGCTTCATCTCACGAAAGACGCCTTCACGCTGAAGTTTCTTCTTCAGGGCGCGGAGTGCCTGGTCGACATTGTTGTCGCGAACACTGACCTGCATGTGGTGTCACCACCTTTCTAGGTTAGAATTGATCGGAATTGCAGGAGGTGGCCGTATAGCAAGGCCGCCCTAACTTGTCTACCGCTGCGAACTGGAGGTCTGACCATGAGTGATCAACGCGATGCAATGCTCGATGCGGCCCTGACGCACGTGCCCTTCGATGGCTGGACGGAGGCGACGTTCACCGCCGCCGCGTCCGATATCAAGCTGTCCCCTCCCGAAGCCCGCGCCCTGTTCCCGCGCGGCGCCGTGGACCTTGCCGTGGCCTTCCACCGCCGCGGCGACAGGGCGCTGGCGACCAGGCTGGCCGAGACCGACCTGACCGGCATGCGCTTCCGCGAAAAGGTGACATGGGCGGTGAAGGCGCGCCTCGATGCGGTCGAGGGCCACAAGGAAGCCGTCCGCCGGGGGGCCACCCTCTTTGCCCTGCCGATATACGCCGCCGACGGCGCGCGGCTCGTGTGGGAGACGGCGGACACGATCTGGTCGGGCCTCGGCGACACGTCCGAGGATCTGAACTGGTACACCAAGCGCATGACCCTTTCGGGCGTCTATTCCTCCACCCTGCTGTTCTGGCTCGGCGACCTCTCCGAAGGCCACCACGCGACATGGGCCTTCCTCGACCGCCGCATCGAGGATGTCATGCGGTTCGAGCAGATGAAGGCCAAGGTCCGCGAAAACGCCCTTCTGAAACCCTTCGCCGAGGGCTTCGAGCGTCTTGCCGCCTCCATCAAGGCCCCAAGCCCCCGCATGAACGACGACCTGCCGGGGCGCTGGCCGCCGTCCGCCGGCTGACCGCACAAGGCAGGCGTCTTGTTTTCGGGTTGTATCCGCCCGCGCGGTCGCGTGATCTGTCACCGACCATAGAGAAAGGTGCCCGATGGCCGAGATGATGCGTGCAGTGGAGATTTCCAAACCCGGCGGGCCGGAGGTTCTGCGCCTCGGCGAGCGCCCCGTGCCAAGCCCCGGGGCCGAGCAGATCCTGATCCGGGTCGACCATGCCGGGGTGAACCGCCCCGATGCCCTGCAACGCGCCGGGAACTACGCGCCGCCCAAGGGCGCCTCCGACCTGCCCGGACTGGAGGCCGCCGGAACCGTGGAGGCCGTCGGCCCCGGCGTCACCCGCTGGAGCCCCGGCGACAAGGTCTGCGCGCTTCTGCCCGGCGGCGGCTATGCCGAATTCGCCGTCACTCACCAGGACCACGCGCTTGCGGTGCCGGACGGCTTCTCCATGGCGCAGGCCGCCGCCCTGCCGGAAACCTATTTCACCGTCTGGACCAACGTCTTCATGCGCGCGGGCCTCAAGGCCGGGCAGCGATTCCTTGTCCACGGCGGCTCCTCGGGGATCGGCACGACGGCGATCCAGCTGGCCCATGTCTTCGGCGCGCGGGTCTTCACCACCGCCGGGTCGGATGAGAAATGCGCCGCCTGCACCGACCTCGGGGCAGAGCGTGCCATCAACTACCGCAAGGAGGATTTCGTTGACGTCCTGCGCGAAGAAGGCGGCGCCGACGTGATCCTCGACATGGTCGGCGGCAGCTACCTGCCCCGCAACGTCAAGGCGCTGGCCGATGACGGGCACCTGCAACAGATCGCCTTCCTGCAAGGCCCGAAGGTCGAACTCAACTTCGCGCAACTCATGGTGCGCCGCCTGACGATCTCCGGCAGCACCCTGCGCCCGCAATCCGATGCGGCGAAGGCCGCCATCGCGGCAGAGCTGCGCGAACACGTCTGGCCGCTTCTGTCGGCGGGCCGTGTCGCGCCGGTGATGGACCAGACCTTCGCACTGAAAGACGCAGGCAAGGCGCACGCCCGGATGGAAAGCAGCGCCCATATCGGCAAGATCATGTTGAAGGTTGCCTGATGGACCCATGCATTATCGCATGGAATACCTTCGAAAACATGCAATTTTGTTGATGCGGCCGATGCGGTAGACCCGGGACAGTCCAATTAGGGAGTGTCCCGATGTCTGCCACCGATCCTCGCCTCGCCCGCCTCGCCGGTCTCCTCTACCTCGTCATCATCGCAACCGGTCTGACCGCCGAGTTCGTCCTGCGCGCCCCGCTGACCCCGGACATCGCCCCCGATCTCGCCGCAGCGATCCTGCGCCAATCGGCCATGGGGGATGCGGTGATGATCCTCGCCGATGTCGGCCTCGCCATCGCGCTGTTCCTGCTGTTCCGGATGCTCGCGCCGGGCATCTCCATCGCCGCCATGGTCTTCCGCCTCGTGCAGGCGGCGATCCTTGCAGGGGGCCTGCTGATCCTGCTCGCCGGAGCCGAGGGGTGGGCCAGCGCCGCCGACACGCTTGCCCTTCATGCGATGGCCTATGACGTGGGCCTGCTGTTCTTCGGGGTGAATTCGCTCCTGACTGCGCTGCTCGTGATGTGGGCCGGCGGGGCAGGGCGCTTCATCGGCCCCGCCCTCGGCGCGGCAGGCGTGGTCTACGTCATCGGCTCCACCCTGCGCATCCTAGCGCCGGACCTGGTCGAGGCATTCCAGCCCGCCTACCTCATCGCCATCGTTTCGGAACTGGCCTTCTGCATCTGGCTCCTGCTTGGTGCGCCGCGGCCGGTGCGCGCGGCCAGCGCCTAACGCCCGAACACCTGCCATCCCGCCGCAAGGCGGGTGGCCGCAGTCACAAGGCAGATCGCGGAAAAGCCATAGGCGATCCACGGGAAGGCCGAAGGGAACAGGCAGAACGCCACGAAGACCGCGATGGTCTCCGCCCCTTCCGCCAACCCGCCGAGGTAGTAGATCCCCTTGCTCGGATAGTCGGCGGAGGACAGGCCCCGCCGCTCCGCAATGACCGAGAAAGCGAGGAACGTGGTGCCCGTCAGGATGAAGCTGGCCACCAGCACGGCCCCGGGCACCGCATTGGCGGAAGGATCAGCAAGCACGAAGCCGACCGGGAAAGCCGCGTAGAAGACGAAATCCAGCGTGATGTCGAGGAACGCGCCCCGATCCGTCGTCTCGGTCATCCGCGCGACCGGCCCGTCCAGCCCATCGGACAGCCGGTTCAGCGCAAGCCCCAGAAGCGCCAGCCAGTAAAGGCCGAAGGCCGCCGCGATGGCCGCCAGCACGCCGATGCCGCACCCGACAATCGTGATCTGGTCCGCCCGCGCGCCCCGTGCGACCAGGGCACGGGCCAGCGGCTCCATCAGGGCGCGTTGCAGGGGAAGAAGGCGGGCGTCGATCATGAGCGCGACATTGCGCGATGTGTGGCGCGGGTCAATGCACGGGTGCTTGAGTGGCCAATTATGCAGACCGGCGCGTGATCGCTCCAAGCACGAGCGCACCGCCACAGGCCAGCGCGGCCAGAGCCACGAGCACCAGCAGCGTGCCCTGCGGGCCGACCTGCCCGATCAGCCATGCCCCTGTAACCGGTGCGCAGGCCGCCGCGATCATCGCGGGCCGCGCCACGCTTGCCATCGCCTGCGGATAGATCTCCGGCCCGAACAGCGCCAGCGGCACCGTTCCGCGCGCGATGGAATAAAGCCCGGTGCCCGATCCATAAGCGATCAGCGCCGCCGCAGGAGGCAGGCCAGCCCACAGGCCTATCAGCCCGGTGATGATAAGTGTGCCCGACACCAGCAGCGTCAGCAGCGGCGAATGCCGCTCCCGCCCCGCCATCTCCAGCACCCGCGCGCCCACCTGCGCCGGGCCGATCAACGTGCCGAGCGCCACCGCCGCCGCCAGCGTCAGGCCGCTTGCTGTCAGCAGCGTGATCAACTGGACCGAGACCGTGGTGAACACCAGCGTCAGGCTCACCGCGATCAGGATCATCAGCGCCAGTTTCAGATCGAATCCCAGCCGCTCCGGCCGCGTCGTGCGGATCGCCCGCTCGCCACGCGGCAGACCCCAACCGATCAACGGCAACGTCACCAGAAGGTGCACTGCCACGTAGCCAAGACATGTGCCGCGCCAGCCGAAACTCTCCGCCATCCACGCGGACAGCGGCCAGCAGACCGTGCTCGCGAACCCGCCCCAGAGCGTCAGCCGCGTGATCGCCCCCCGCGCACCCTCCTTCATGATCGTGCCGATGGTCGAGAACGCAGCCTCGTAAAGCGTCGCCGCCATCCCCGCGCCCATCACCGCCCAGGCCATCAGGTAGAATGGCAGCGACGGTGCCGCCGCCATCGCCAAGAGCCCGCAGATCAAGATCACCACGCCGGTGCCCATCACCACGCGCCCGCCGCGCTCCGCGATGTTGCGCCCGACCACCGGCGCCGACAGCCCCGACACCACCAGCGCCACCGACAGCCCGCCCGCGACGGCCTCCGCCGGCCACCCGGTCGCCTCCACGATCGGCCCGGCCAGCACCGCCAGCAGGTAGAACGACGACCCCCACGTCAGGATCTGCACGACCCCGAGCATCGCCGTGATACGAAAGCGCTCAGTCACCGGCCACCGCTGCGACATGCGCGGGCAAACGCCCCAGATCCGGCAGTTCCCGGTACCGCGGATTCCCTGCCGGCGTCTCGGCCTGCTCCAGCGCCCACTCCAGCCCGTGCGGCACGTAGACCGCCCAGGATCCCGCCGCCAAAGCTGGCACCACGTCGGACTTCATCGAATTGCCCACCATCATCGCGCGCTCCGCCCCGCCATGATCCGCGAAGGCCCGCGCATAGACCCCCGGCACCTTGTCCGACACGATCTCCACCCCCGCGAACAGATCCCCCAGCCCGCTTGCCGCCAGCTTCTGCTCCTGGTGCAACAAATCACCCTTGGTGATCAGCACCAGCGGATACCGATCCGACAGCACACCCAGCGTCTCCTCCACGTGGGGCAGCAACTCCACCGGATGCCCCAGCATCTCTTGCCCCATCTCCAGGATCTGCCCGATCACCCGCCCGTCCACGCGCCCCTCGGTCACCTCCACCGCCGTCTCGATCATCGACAGCATGAAGCCCTTGATGCCGAATCCGTAATGCCCGACGTTCTTCTTCTCCGCCTCCAGCAGCCGCTCCTTCAGATGCGCCCCGTCGACGTGATCGGCCAGCAATTCGGCGAACCGATCCTCCGTCAGGCGAAAGAAGCTCTCGTTCTGCCACAGCGTGTCATCTGCATCGAATCCGATCACGGTTAACCCTGTCACGCCTGCCCCCTCTTTTCTGATCGCCCATCCGTCATATATAGTGCGGCCTCAGCGCACGAGACCGAAACGGATTCTCCCACCCATGACGACCGAATGGCACATGATGGCAGACAAGGACGACGACGACACCCGCGGCGGTGACGGCGATGTTTCGATCGCGACCAAGACCAAGCCCAAGACCCAGCGCCCGCCGCTCTACAAGGTCCTGCTTCTGAACGATGATTACACGCCGATGGAATTCGTCGTGCATGTGCTGGAACGCTTCTTCGGCATCACCCATTCGCAGGCGGTCGAGATCATGCTGACCGTGCACAAGAAGGGCGTGGCCGTCGTCGGCGTTTTCTCCTACGAGATCGCGGAAACCAAGGTTGCGCAGGTGATGGATTTCGCCCGCCGCAACCAGCACCCGCTGCAATGCACGATGGAAAAAGAGGAATAGGGCACACGCCCGTCCCGACCCCATGACCCCCGACAGATGGACCCTCGCACTCGAAGGCGGTGAGATCGACCTGCCTTCCGGCCCCGTGCTGGTGATGCGCGCCCGCGGCGATGCCGATTTCTCCGCATTGGGCGATGTCACCTGCGTGCAGGGCTTCAAGCCCGACCATGACCGCCTCGCCGCGCGCGGCCTGACTGTCACCACCGAAGCCGAAGGCCAGTTCGCCGCCGCCCTGGTCCAGATCGTGAAATCCCGCGCCGCCACCTATTCCGCGATTGCCGAGGCGATGGGCCACTTGCCCCCCGGCGCGCTCGTCATGGTGGACGGCCCGAAGGAGGAAGGGATCGAGGCCATCGTGAAAACCGTCCGCCTTGTCTTCGAGGTCGAGGGCGTGATGTCCAAGTCCCACGGCAAGCTCGCGTGGTTCCGCCGGCCTGAGACGCTGCCGCAACAGGTGCTCGACTGGGTGACGGCGCCCGAGCCGACCGACGAAGGCTACCTGACGATCGAAGGCGGGTTTTCCGTCGACGGCCCGGACCGTGGCTCGGAACTTTTAGTGGCGCTTCTGCCCGAGCTCACGGGCCGCGTGGCCGATTGGGGCGCGGGCTGGGGCTACATCGCCAGCGAGGTCTTGGATGAGCAGGACGGCATCGACTCCCTCGACCTGATCGAGGCCGACCACGCCATGCTCGACTGCGCCGAGATCAACGTCGAGGATCCGCGCGCCAGCTTCCACTGGGCCGATGCCACGACATTTACCGCCGACACGCCCTACGATGCGATCCTGTGCAATCCGCCATTTCACACCGGGCGGCGCGCCGATCCGGGCCTTGGCCGTGCCTTCATTGCCGCGGCGGCGAGGAACCTGACGTCAAAGGGTCGGTTTTTCATGGTTGCGAACCGCCATTTGCCCTATGAGGACACGCTGAAAGCATGCTTCGGGACAGGGCGCATGCTCGGGGAACTTGAGGGCTACAAGATCTACGAAGCCGCGAAACCAAAGCGCGCAGCCCGCTGACACTGTCTTCGGACAGGGCGCGGCACGACACCAAGCCAACACCATCCAGAGGAACGTCCAGTTGAGTCTTTCCATCCAGGGCAAAACCGCCATCATCACCGGCGCCGCGAACGGCGTGGGGCTTGCGATTGCCCGCCACTTCATCGACCGCGGCGCGAATGTCATGTTCGCCGACCGCGACAAGGACCGTCTCAAGGACGAATGCGGCGACATCGACGGCGCGGAGGACAACATCCGCTACTTCGCCGGCGACCTGCGCGAGCGTCTGACCATCGAGAACCTGATCTCGGCCACCATCGACGCCTATGACCGTGTCGATATCCTCGTGAATGCCAGCCGCCAGATCATGAAGACCGATCCGCTGGACCCGACGGACACCTCCATCGAAACGATGCTGGAACAGAACACCTTCGCCTCCCTGCGCCTGAGCCAAGTCGTGGCCAAGCGCATGATCGCGCTGGCCGAGTCGAACGGGCAGGATGACGGGCCGGTTGGCTCGATCATCAACGTGTCCTCCATCGCGGCGCGCCGTACGCACCCCGACCTGATGGGCTATTCCATCGCCACCGCGGCCCTCGATCAGGCTACCCGCAGCCTTGCCGTGGCGCTGGCACCGCACCGCATCCGGGTGAACGGCGTGGCCTTCGGCTCGGTCATGTCCGCCAGCCTGAAAGACAGCCTGAACGAAACCGATGGCCTGCGTCAGGAAATCCGCGAATGCACGCCCTTGGGCCGCATCGCCTCGGCGCGGGAAATCACCTCCGCCGTGCAATTCCTCGCCTCCGACGGGGCCGGGTTCGTGACCGGCGAGGTTCTCACCATCGACGGCGGCCGGACGCTTCTGGACAGCGTCACGAAGGCGGCTCATTAGAGCGCCCGAACTTTCCCTGAATCATCATATGACACGAATGTCCCAAGAGCGCCGAAGGCGCGGCAGGGTATTTGCGTCTCAGGGTTAACGTCGGGCGCCCCGATCGGCTGAAGCTCGGCTACCCCGCCATCAGGCTGCAAACATCCTCGTTCATCTCGATGCCCTGCACCCAGCCGTGCGCGACACGGCCAAAGTCGGCATCGCTGACCGTGATGTATTCCCAGCCACCGGGCATCGGTTCATGGCTGAAGCCGAAATTCTGGCCCGGTTCGAGCCGCCCGATAATCGTCGTGTCGCTCGACATGCCGGCGTGCAGGTCCATCACTGGCCCGGTGTAGCCGACGCATCCATGTTCCGTATCGGCGCGGATCGGGATCGTCCAAAGCTCCATCAGCCGCGCGCGCCATTCCAGAACGCTCGGGTCGAGCCGATTGGCCGAGGTGTCAACCGCGCAATCGTAGGTCTCTTCGAGGTCCCGCAACCGGCTGACCGTCGCCTGGTCAAGCGGCGAGAGCGGGCGCTCGCCGGCCACGCAATCCGAGTTGTCGAACACGGCCTGCCCCAGCGGGGTTGAGAAACACTGCCCGGCCCGGTCCATCACCGTGTTCCGGCTCAGCCAGATCTGCTGGCACCACGGATCGTCCCGGTCGGCCATGGCAGGGGAGGCTGCGCAGAGGAGCGCGGCGAGGATCATCAGGTGTCGTGTCGGCATTCGGGCGGTCCTCCGGGCTCTACGGCAAAACCAGCCTAACCCGGTTCCGTGCCCCGCACAAAAGCCCGATATCTTGTCCGCTCCGGGCAATGAAAAGGGCGGCGCCCCGTCCCGGCGCCGCCCTTTCAAAACCTTGATGAAAGGTTAACGATTTATGGATTGTCGAGCATTTTCAGAAACTTGACCCTTTTGTGCAAGCTTGCACATGGGCCCCTGTCGCTCAATCCTCGTCGTCGTCATCCTCGTCATTGTCGGGCAGGTTGAAGAAGCTGTCCGCATCCGGCGTATCGTCGGACGAGGGCTTGTCGTCGTCATCGTTGTTGCCGAGCGTAAAGGTCTCCAGCCCCGCGATGGAGGAGGGGACATTGGGCTCCGGATCCATCGACAGCGAGGTCTCGGTCGACACCAGCTTGCGCCGCTCGTCATCGGTCATCGCCGTGCCCTCGGCCGCGCGCTTCGCGTTGGCTTTCTGAACCGCGGCGTCCAGCTCGGTCTGCTTGCACAGCCCAAGGGCGACCGGGTCGATCGGCTGGATGTTGTTGATGTTCCAATGCGTCCGCTCGCGGATCGCCTGGATCGTAGGCTTCGTCGTGCCCACCAGCTTCGAGATCTGCCCGTCGCTCAGTTCCGGGTGGAACTTCACCAGCCACAGGATCGAGGCCGGACGATCCTGACGCTTGCTGAGCGGCGTATACCGCGGCCCGCGACGCTTTTCCTCGCCCACGGCCGCTGCATTGAACTTCAGCTTCAGCTTGTGCGACGGGTTCTTCTCCGCCGCGTCGATCTCGTCCTGCGTCAGCTGGTTGTTCACGATCGGGTCGAACCCTTTCACGCCCACGGCCACGTCGCCATCGGCGATGCCCTGCACTTCCAGCTCGTGCAGCCCGCAGAAATCGCCGATCTGCTTGAAGCTCAGCGTGGTGTTGTCAACCAGCCAGACGGCGGTGGCTTTCGCCATGATGGGTTTGTTCATATCAGGCCTCCAAAGGCTTTCGAGACATACGAGGAATGTCCGGTGGAGCCGGGTGCGAGGGCAGGGCCTTCGCGGTTCCTCGATTTCAGGGAAATCGCAGGCTATATAGGGCCGAACGACAGGCGAGGGAAGCCCCCAATGAAACGACTGATCTGCGCGCTGATCTGCGCCGCCGGCATGGCGCAGGCCGAGGGCGAGCCGGCGGGCGCGTTCGATTACTACGTCATGGCGCTCAGCTGGACCCCGACATGGTGCGCGCTGGAAGGCGACGACCGCGACAGCCCGCAATGCGACGCGGGGCAGGGCTACGGCTTCACCCTGCACGGCCTCTGGCCGCAATATGAACAGGGCTGGCCAAGCTTCTGCCCCACCACCCTGCGCGCGCCCTCGCGCGGCATGACGGGCGAGATGGTCGACATTATGGGCAGCTCCGGCCTCGCCTGGCACCAATGGCGCAAGCACGGCGTCTGCACCGGCCTGGAGGCCGCGGATTACTACGCGCTGAGCCGCCTCGCCTACGAGAGCGTCACCCGCCCCGACCTGCTGCGCCGCGTGGAAGAGGAGATCCGCCTCCCCGCCGCGGTGATCGAGGAGGCCTTCCTCGAGGTGAACCCGGAGCTGGAGCCGGACATGCTGACCGTCACCTGTCGCGGCAACCGCATCCAGGAGGTCCGGATCTGCCTGACCCGCGAGCTGGAGCCCCGGACCTGCGGCGCCGACGTGGTCCGCGATTGCACCTCACCGGACGCGTTGTTCTCGCCGATGCGGTGACCACAGGGGCGGGGCGGAGGCACGCCGCCCACCCACCCGCCCCGTCGCGCCTCCGCCCCGCGCGACTGGTCGGGCGAGGCACGGCCGTCACCGTGGCAGGGGGGCTGTCTGCCCCCCGCCGCCCCGTTGGGGCGACTCCCCCCGAGAGGTTTTTTGGCAAGATGAAAAAGGCGCTTAACCGAACGTTAAACTTGAGCCTCGAAAGTAGGCGCGCGTCGATAGGTGGAGACCGACTCGGCGTGCAAGGTGAAAGCCCCCGTTCGCCGGAGAAGCCGGCCATTGATTGAGCCTCGACTGGCGAAGGGGGGCGATCGCTCATTCATCTTGCCGAAAAAACTCCCGCCGGAGGCTGCCCGACGCTCACCATCAATCAGGACGGTCGGGCAGGAATATATCGGTTGCCACAGGCGCCGATAAAACAATCGAATGCGGCGCAGCCGCGCAATTTGACTGAGATCACAGGTCTTTCCGCGCGCGCAACGCTGCCGAAATCGTGCCGTCGTCGAGGAAATCCAGCTCGCCGCCGATCGGCACGCCCTGCGCCAGCGACGTCAGGCGTACGCCGGCCCCCGCCAACTCGTCCGCGATGTAATGGGCCGTCGTCTGGCCATCGACCGTCGCGTTGAGCGCCAGGATCACCTCGGTGATCTCTTCGTCACCCATCCGGTCTTTCAGACGCGGAATGCGCAGGTCTTCCGGGCCCACGTCGTCCAGCGCCGACAGCGTGCCGCCAAGGACATGGTAGCGTCCCTTGAACGCGCCGCCGCGTTCCATCGCCCAGAGGTCGGCGACATCCTCGACCACGCACAATTCGCCTGTCGCGCGGCGCTGGTCGGCGCAGATATCGCAGAGATCCGCGGTGCCGATGTTCCCGCAATTCACGCATTCGCGCGCCGTGTCGGCGACCCGTGCCATCGTCTCGGCCAGGGGCCGCATCAGCGCGCCGCGTTTCTTGATCAGGCTCAGCACCGCGCGCCGGGCCGAACGGGGCCCGAGCCCCGGCAGCCGGGCCATGATCCCGATCAGGTCCTCGATGTCACGGGGTGCTTCCGCCAAGGGATCAGAACGGCATCTTCACGCCGGAGGGCAGGCCCATTTCCTCGGTCAGGCGCGCCATTTCCGCGTTGCTCTTTTCCTGCGCCTTGGACTGCGCGTCCTTGATCGCCGCGAGGATCAGGTCCTCGACCACTTCCTTGTCGTCCTGGTTGAAGATCGACGGGTCGATGTCGAGCGCGGTCAGCTCGCCCTTCGCGGTCGCCGTCGCCTTCACGAGGCCCGCACCGCTTTCGCCCTGCACCGTCATCGAGGCGAGGTCTTCCTGCATCTGGGCCATCTTGCCCTGCAGTTCCTGCGCCTGTTTCATCATCTTGGCCATGTCGCCAAGACCGCCCAAACCCTTCATCATCTCGGTGCACTCCAGCTTAAATTCGGTTGGCCCACAGATACGCTGCAGGGCGCGGCGCGGCAAGGCGACGCTAGCAGCCCAGTTGCGCGATCAGGTCAGGCAATTGCGCGGCAGGGATCTGGTCATAGGTCGCGCGGTCGATCAGGTTCAACTCGATGCGGTTCAGTTGCGGCTGATCGGAGGCCATATGCCAGACCAGGAAACCGCAGGTCACCGGCACCTGCTCGGACTCGCCAGCGAATTCGACCGCTGCGTAGAGCCCCGGAGGAAGGCCCTCCGGGTCCTGATACCAGGCCCCGCCAGTGATCTGCAGGCTCCGGAAATCGACCCCGGCCGCATGCTGCTCACCCCATTGCGATTCGGCCATCGGTCGCGGCAAGAACCCGGCGAGGTCGGGGGACACGAAACCATACGCGGTTTCAAAATCGGCCTGGGCCCTCGCCTCGAAGTAAGCGTTCGTCGCCGCAACGGCCCGCTCCTGATCCCCCGCAGATTGCGCAATGGCGGCCGTCGCCGCGCCGCACGAAAGCACGGTGGCGAAGGTCGCATTCATGATCCGGTTGGACATCGCATTCTCCTACTCATCCTCAAAGGGGTCCCAATCCTCCGCCTCCTCCAGCGCCTCGACCGCCGCTTCGGCTTCGATCTCGGCGTGGGAGCGGATCTCGTGGATCTTCGCATTCGGGAACCGCGCCAGCACCGCCTGCATCAGCGGGTGGGCCGTCACCTCGGCCTCCAGCTTGTTGCGCCTCGCCTGCTCCTGTTCCTCGATGGTCTTTCCGCCGCCCGATGAGGCCACGGTGATCCCCCAGCGCGCGCCGGTCGCGGTCTGGAGCATCCGGCCAAGGCGCGGGATCAGGTCTTTCGGGGCGGTTTCCGTCGTCTCAACCTCGATCCGGCCGGGCGTGTAGGAGACCAGCCGGAGGCCGGATTTCACCTCGATCAGCAGCTTGATATCGCGGGCCTGTTCGACCAGCGCGACGACCGAGTCGAAGGTCGGATAGACGCTGAGGTCCGGCCCGGCCTGTGGCGCGAGCATCGCTTGCGGACCGCCGCCGCCGACGGGGGCACTTCCCGTAGACCGGGCCTGCGGGCCGGGGCCAAGCGGTGCCGAACCACCTCCGCCACCACCGGCGGGCGCGCCACCCGACGGCGGTGTCATCTGGCTGAGCTTCTTCACCAGGTCGCCCGGCGTCGGCAGTTCGGCCACGTGGGTCAGGCGGATCACGGCCATCTCGGCGGCCATCATCGCGTTCGGCGCGATCGCCACTTCCTCCAGCGCCTTCAGCAGCATCTGCCACATGCGCGTCAGCACCCGCATCGGCAGCTTCTCGGCCAGCGCGAGTCCGCGGGTGCGCTCGTCCGGGGAAATCGTCGGGTCGTCCGCGGCTTCGGCGGTGATCGAGATGACCGAGAGCCAATGGGTGATCTCCGCCAGATCGCGCAGCACCGCGACCGGGTCGGCACCATCGGCATATTGCCCGCCGAGTTCGTCCAGCGCTGTCGCGGCATCGCCGGCCATGATCGCCTCGAACAGGTCCATCACGCGGCCCCGGTCCGCGAGCCCGAGCATCGCGCGGACCTGGTCGGCCGTCGTTTCGCCTGCGCCATGGGCAATCGCCTGGTCCAGCAGGCTCATCGCGTCGCGGACGGAGCCTTCTGCGGCCCGCGTGATCAGCGCCAGCGCATCCTCGGCGATCTGCGCGCCTTCCAGCCCGGCGACCTTCTGAAGGTGCGCGATCATCACCTCCGGCTCGATCCGGCGCAGGTCGAAGCGCTGGCAGCGCGACAGGACCGTGACCGGGACCTTGCGGATCTCGGTCGTGGCAAACAGGAATTTGACGTGAGCGGGCGGCTCTTCCAGCGTCTTCAACAGCGCGTTGAAGGCGCTTGTCGACAGCATGTGAACCTCGTCGATGATGAAGATCTTGTAGCGCGCCGTCGCGGCCCGGTAGCTGACCGTCTCGATGATCGCATCGCGGATGTTCTGTACGCCGGTGTTCGATGCGGCGTCCATCTCCATCACGTCGACGTGCCGCCCCTCGGCGATGCCGACGCAATTCTCGCAGACGCCGCAGGGGTCGGTTGTCGGCCCGCCGTTTCCGTCCGGCCCGATGCAGTTCAGGCCCTTTGCAATGATCCGGGCCGTGGTCGTCTTGCCGGTGCCCCGGATACCGGTCAGCATGAAGGCCTGCGCGATGCGATCCGCCTCGAACGCGTTCTTCAGCGTACGCACCATCGCCTCCTGCCCGATCAGGTCGGCGAAGGTCTGGGGCCGGTATTTCCGGGCAAGAACCTGGTAGGTGGGCTGGGTGTCGGCGCTCATGGGAATCCGTCTGCTTCACTCACGCGCAACGCTATGCGTCCCGGCTCACCGCGTCCACCGGGTTACAGGCACCAAAGCACCACGCCGACGAAGATACTGCCGATTGACAGGAATATGGCCGTCAGCGTCATCGATCGCACGGGCTTTGCCTTCGCCTGATGCTCGTTCATCCGGTCCAGCGTGGCGGAGGCCTGCTGCCGCGCGGTGTAGAAAATGTAGCAGGCGATGGCGATGAAGACGCTGGCCAGGGCCTTCGCGGCCCAGGTCGGCTCGAATTCTCCGAACACGGCTTTCAGGCCGATCGCGATGGCGACGGAGGCCATGCCGGTTCGCATCCAGCCGGCGAAGGTGCGTTCATTGGCCAGGATCGTCCGATCCTCGGCCCAGTTGGTCCGGTCTTCCGCCCAGTCGGTACGGTCCTCGGCCAGATCGTTCTTGTCGCTCATGTCCGAGAAGTAGCCCGCCCGGCGGTTAATGCGAATGCTGAAGCGCGAGGGGCATGCGCGCTTGTGTGCGGCCGACATGCGCGTTACCCTGCCGCAAGGCTGACAGGGCAGCCCCCAGATCCGCGGAAAGCCGGTCACAGCACCCTCCAGAGCATATGACGGACCCGTATTCGGTGTCTCTCACGCCCTCCTGAGCGGATCGTTGGGCAGATACGAGGGAACCCGATGACAAAATCCATCGACCAGCTCCGCCGTGATGCCACGGCCCTCAAGAAATCCTTTTTCAGCGACGACCCAGCGGCCCGCGCGCGGGTCCAGTCCCATGTTCCGGGCCGCGAGGCGGCATCGCTGAAACATGCCGACTTTCTCCATGTCGTCGCGCGCGAACAGGGCTTCGCGTCCTGGCCGCATCTGAAACTGTCCGCCGAGACCAACGGCATGGACCGTGCCGCGCGGCAGCAACGGTTGGGTATCGCGCTTGCCAACGGGCAGGATTTCGTCGTGCGCCAGCTTCTGGCAGAGGACCCCGACCTGCCGCTCGGCAATATCGGCCTGTCCTGCCGCCTCTACCTGCGGGACGAGGTTGCCCGGCTGCTCGCCGACGATCCGGGGCTGGCCACGACACCCGCGCCGCTCCACCCGCCGCTTTGCATGATGGCGCAATCCAGGGCGATCCACATGTTCCCCGACCGCGAGGCCGACATGCTGGCGATTGCCGACATGCTTCTGGCCGGCGGAGCGGACCCGAACTACGGCGCGCCGCTCGAAAGTGACCCGTCTCACAAGCTGTCGACGCTCTATTTCGCCCTGGGCCATGCCAACAACATGGCGCTGTCGGAATGGCTGCTCGATCACGGGGCGGACCCGAATGACGGCGAATCGCTCTACCACGCGACGGAGCTTGGGCATCACGGCGGCCTGCGCCTGCTGCTGGCCCACGGGGCGGAGCCTGCGGGCACCAACGCGCTGTTGCGGGCGATGGATTTTCACGATGTCGAGGCGGTGCGCCTGTTGCTCGCCGCCGGGGCGAAGCCCGACGATTTCAACGACGCGGAAGTCGGCGGCGAACAGCCTTGGGTCGTGCCCGCCCTGCATCAGGCCGCGCGGCGGATGAGCCCGCCCGAGATGGTGGAACTGCTGCTCGACAACGGGGCCGATCCGACGCGGATCTACGAGGGGATGACCCCGTACGCCTATGCCCGGGTCTTCGGGAACGCCGCCCTCGCGGGGCTGCTGGAGGACCGTGGCCACGCCACCCCGCTTTCGCCGTCCGAGGATCTTCTGGCCCGCGTCGCGGATGGGGACGTGCCGCAGGGCGAATACATCAACCCTGCCAAGCTGCCCGACGGCTGCCGCAACATCATCCGGCTGATCCTGCATCTGCCCGGCAAGTTGCCCCATATCCAACGGCTCGTCGCCGTGGGGGTGGAGACGGACCGGCCGGACGGTGAGGGGCTGACACCGGTACAGGTCGCTGGTTGGGAGGGGCTGCCCGAAGTGATGGCCTACCTGATGGCTCAGAAGCCGGATCTCGGCCACATCAACGGCTACGGCGGCAATCTGTTCTCGACCATCCTCCACGGGGCCGCGAACAACCCGGCGCGCGACGGGCGCGACCACATCGCCTGCCTGCGCCTGGCGCTTGAGGAGGGCGTCGCCTTGCCTCGCGAAGCGCCGGACCGGGTGGGCGACCCGGAGATTGCCGCGTTCCTCAAGGATTGGGCGGAGGCGCATCCGGGGCAGGTGGTCGAGGGCGGGCCTTTGTGACCCAGGATTGGGGCGGCGTAAGTCGCCCCGTCCGCTGGTATTTGGTCAGATCGTCAGAAACAGGGTAAGATTGTCGGGCACGCCCAGTGTCAGAGTTGGACAGCACATGACCCGCACGACCCTCCTCTGGATCGTCCTCGGCCTCTGGCTCCTCGTCATGGGCCTTTCTGCCACTGCGTTCTGGGCGGAGCCCACGGGTGACGGATTTACACGGGGCCTGAACCGGGTCACGGCTTTCTTTGGCTGGCAACTGGGCGCCTTCCTCCTCGCGGTGGTGGCATGGATCACGGTGTCTCCGCTGCCCCGTGGCGGTCTGACCCGCTGGCTTGGTCGGGTGCCGCTCTGGTGGACACTCGCGTTGGTGCTGGGGATGGTCGGGATCGTCGTCTACGCCATGATCGCCGACCCCGGGGCGGGCGGATACGTTCCGCCGGGTCCGGTGACGGCACCGGCTGCGGATGCAGTGCCGGTGGAGTGAGCGTGGCAGGGATGATTTGGGAGCGCCTGCGTGCCTTGCGGTGCAAGACACTTTCGGCGTGTCACAATCTGCGCTTTGCGCAGTTTGTGACTGGGCAACGCGCCCGGCTTCGCCGGACGCTTGGGTGAGAGGCTGGACAACGACCCAAGCAGGAATCGTTACGGCTGCTTCCTTCCGGACCTGACCGGGTTGGCGAAGTGCTTGCCCGCGCCAACCTCTCGAAGCCGCAGATAATCCCCCCGGCGCAGAATCGCAAGTGGACTGGACGCGGGAACCGGTTCACCCTTTCACGCGTTCGTTACCATCATTCTCGCCGGAGGGGACATCATGCGCCTGCGTAACACTCGGTCCAGCCGCAATGTCATCGACCGGCGACGGTCAGGCGGCGGACGTGGCGGCGTGCGCCTTGCCGGTGGCGGCGGTCTCGGCCTTCTTGCCATTGTCGTCGTGGGCTATTTCCTCGGCGTCGACCTGACCCCGCTCCTCAACCAGCAGGGCGGCCAGCCGCAATTCGAACAACCCGGCCAGCCGCGTGAATTGTCCGCCGAAGAACAGCAGGCCGGCGAATTCGCCTCCCGCGTTCTTGCCACGACCGAGGATGTCTGGGGCAATGTCTTTCCGCAGGCCTTCAATACCTCCTACGACCCGCCGCAGCTGGTGCTGTTCTCGGGCATGGTGCAATCGGGCTGCGGCGGGGCCTCGGCCTCGACCGGTCCGTTCTACTGCCCCGCCGACCAGCGCGCCTATCTCGACACGCAGTTCTTCGCCTACATGGCCCGCCAGCTTGGCGCGCAAGGCGATTTCGCCGCCGCCTATGTCATCGCGCACGAGGTCGCGCACCACGTCCAGAACGAGCTTGGTATCCTGGGCGAGGCCAACCGCATCCGCGCGCAATCCAACCAGACCCAGTCGAACCGCATCTCGGTGATGATCGAACTTCAGGCCGATTGCTTCTCGGGCGTCTGGGCGCGCAACGTGTCGGACCTGCTGGAACCGGGCGACCTGCAGGAGGCGCTGAACGCGGCCGAGCGGATCGGGGACGACTACCTTTCGCAACGTGCCGGGCGCGGGGCGGGCAATCCGCACAATTACACCCACGGCACATCGGAACAACGCATGCGCTGGTTCTCGGTCGGCTACGATACCGGCGATCCGAACCAATGCGACACGTTCAACGCGGATCGTCTGTGAGCGTGCCGGCCCATCCCGTGCAAGACGACACGACAAGCGGTAGGAATTTGATTTTCCGCCGCGCCCGTGTTTCCCTTTCCTTCTGGAAACGCGACAGCCCGCCTGTCCGTAAAGCCAACTGAGGACGGATGCCAAGCAAGACGACCGACCCCGCTGCCACCCCGGATCTGCCGGCCTTCCTGACCGGCGATGACCTCGCCTTGCTGAACGCGGGCACGCATCCGTCGCCGTTCACGGTGCTTGGCCCGCACAAATCCGGAAACCGCCGCTGGATCGTCACCTTCCAGCCCAACGCGGCCTCGGTGACCGCCACGGTCGCAGGCAAGGACACGGCCCTGACCCGGCTATCCGGCGATGTCTTCGCCGCCCCTGTGCCCGGCAAGGATTACACCCTGACGATGCAATATGGCGACGGCGCGACCCACACGACCGAAGACCCTTTCGCCTTCCCGCCGCTCCTGACCGATTTCGACAAGTACCTGCTTGGGGAAGGCACCCACAAACAGCTCTGGCGCGTGCTCGGCGCGCATGTGACCACCTACGAGAAATCCCGAGGCACCCATTTCGCCGTCTGGGCCCCGAATGCGAAACGCGTCAGCGTGGTGGGGGAGTTCAACGCCTGGGACGGCCGCCGCCACCCGATGCGGCCGGCAGGCGAAACCGGCGTGTGGGAGATTTTCCTGCCCGGCGTCGGCGACGGCGCGCTTTACAAGTACGAGATCACCGGCGCGGACGGGCAGATCGCGCTCAAGGCCGACCCGGTCGGCTTCGGCGCGCAGCATCCGCCCGAGAAGGCCTCCATCGTGCGCGACATCACGGGCTACGGCTGGCACGATGCGGAGTGGATGGAGAGCCGCGCCAAGGCGAACAACCGCGCCAGCCCGATCTCGATCTACGAGGTCCATCTCGGGTCCTGGCGCAGGCGCTACGACGATGGTGGTCGACCCCTCAGCTACAAGGAACTGGCCCGCGACCTCGTCGACTACGTCGCCCACATGGGTTTTACGCATATCGAGCTTCTGCCGGTCTCGGAATTCCCGTTCGATGGCTCATGGGGCTATCAGCCCGTGGGCCTCTACGCGCCCACGATCCGCTTCGGCCCGCCGCACGAATTCCGCGACCTCGTCGACGCCGCCCACGCGAAAGGCATCGGCGTCCTGCTCGACTGGGTGCCGGGCCACTTTCCGACCGATCCCCATGGCCTCGCCCGCTTCGACGGCACGGCGCTTTATGAACATGCCGACCCACGCGAGGGCTTCCACCAGGACTGGAACACGCTGATCTACAATTACGGGCGGACGGAGGTGAAGAACTACCTCACCGCCAACGCGCTCTACTGGATGGAGGAATACCACCTCGACGGCCTGCGCGTGGATGCCGTGGCCTCCATGCTCTACCGCGACTATTCGCGGGCGGAGGGCGAGTGGGTCCCCAACCGCGACGGGGGCCGCGAGAATTACGAGGCCATCGCCTTCCTGCAGGAGATGAACAAGGAGGTCTACGGCGCCGATCCGTCGGTGATGACGGTGGCCGAGGAAAGCACATCGTTCCCGCAGGTCTCGGGCGCGGTTCACAACGGCGGGCTTGGCTTCGGATACAAGTGGAACATGGGCTGGATGAACGACACGCTGCGGTACATGGAGAAGGACCCGATCTACCGCCAGCACGACCATCACCTGATGACCTTCCCGATCGACTGGGCCTTCACCGAGAATTTCATCCTGCCGATCAGCCATGACGAGGTTGTCCACGGCAAAGGCTCGATGCTGGAAAAAATGCCGGGAACGGAGTGGGAGAAATTCGCCAACCTGCGCGCCTATTACGCCTACATGTGGACGCAGCCGGGCAAGAAGCTGCTGTTCATGGGATGCGAATTCGCGCAGCCCGAGGAATGGAACCACGACAGAGAGTTGAACTGGCACGCGGCGGAGCAGCCGATGCACGGCGGCCTGCGGGAATTGGTCCGTGACCTCAACCGTCTCTACCGCGAAACGCCCGCGCTGCACGTCAAGGATTGCGAGGCCGAGGGCTTCCGCTGGATCGCCAACGACCCGTCGCAATCGACCATGGCCTACGCCCGCTTCGGAGCGGAGGGCGACGCGCCGGTGGTCGTCATATGCAACTTCACGCCGGTCGAGCGGTTGGATTACCGCGTCGGCGTACCGACAGGGGGCTTCTGGGAGGAGGCTCTCAACACAGATTCAAACGCCTATGGCGGCGGGAACAGGGGCAATCTGGGCGGGCGCGACGCGTCCGACACCGCCCATGACGGGTTCGACCATTCCGTCACGCTGACCCTGCCGCCGCTTTCCGTGATCGTGCTGACAGCGCGCGGCTCGGGCTAATCTCAGGGAGGGATAGACAGCACATGGCACTCACGAAACGACTGACCCAGCGCACGATGGTGTTCGTTCTGGCCGGGGGGCGCGGCAGTCGCCTGAAAGAGCTGACCGACCGGCGCGTGAAGCCCGCCGTGCCCTTCGGCGGCAAGGCCCGCATCATCGACTTCGCGCTCTCGAACGCGATGAATTCCGGCATCCGCAAGATGGCGGTGGCCACGCAATACAAGGCGCATTCGCTCATCCGCCACGTCCAGCGCGGCTGGAACTTCCTCGGCGCCGAACGGCAGGAATTCATCGACGTTCTGCCCGCCTCGCAGCGCGGCAATACCGAAAGCTGGTACAAGGGCACCGCCGACGCGGTGACCCAGAACATCGACATCGTCGACAGCTACGGCGTGGATTACGTCGTCATCCTTGCGGGCGATCACATCTACAAGATGGATTACGAGATCATGCTGCGCCAGCATGTGGAGAACAAGGCAGACGTCACCGTGGGCTGCCTGACCGTCCCCCGGATGGAGGCGACGGCCTTCGGCGTCATGGCCACCGACAAGAGCGGCCAGATCACCTCGTTTCTCGAAAAGCCGGCCGATCCGCCGGGCACGCCCGACGACCCCGACGTCGCCCTCGCCTCGATGGGCATCTACGTCTTCGACTGGAAATTCCTGCGCGACCTGCTCTTGCGCGACGACGCCAATCCCGACAGCTCCAACGATTTCGGCAACGACCTGATCCCCGACATCGTGAAGAACGGCAAGGCCATGGCGCATCGCTTCGACGAAAGCTGCGTCCGGCCCGAAGGCGCGCCCGCCTACTGGAAGGACGTGGGCACCGTCGATGCCTTCTGGCAGGCCCATATCGACCTGACGAACTTCACGCCCGAACTGGACCTCTGGGATCGCAATTGGCCGATCTGGACCTACAACGAGGCCACGCCGCCCGCGAAATTCATCCACGACGAACGCGACCGTCGCGGGATGGCGATCTCCTCCATGGTGTCGGGCGGGTGCATCATCTCCGGCACGGAGGTGCGCAACTCGGTGCTCTTCACCAACGTGCACACCAATTCCTACGCCGTGCTCGACCACGCCGTCCTTCTGCCGCAGGTGGTGGTGCACCGCTCCGCCCGGCTCAGGCAGGTGGTGGTCGACAAGGGCGTCGTGATCCCCGAGGGCCTTGTCGTGGGCGAGGATCCGACGGAAGACGCACAGTGGTTCCGGGTGACCGACAGGGGCACCACGCTCATCACGCAGGACATGCTCGACAAGAGGGCCGCCGCCCAATGACGCAAATCCTGTCGGTCGTGTCGGAGTGCGCGCCGCTCATCAAGACCGGCGGGCTGGCCGACGTGGCGGGGGCGCTGCCCGCCGCGCTGAAGGCCCATGGCGACCACATGCGGGTGCTGCTGCCCGGCTACCGGGCGATCATGGGAAAGCTCCCGAAAACCAAGGCCGTGGACACCTACCGCGACCTCTTCGGCGGCAAGGCGACGCTGCGCGCGGCCGAAGCCCATGGCCTCGACCTGCTGATCCTCGACGCGCCGCATCTCTATGACCGCGAGGGCGGGATCTACGGCGACGCGGCGGGCCACGACTGGCCTGACAATCCCGAACGTTTCGCGGCGTTGTCCTACATCGGCGCGCTGATCGCCAAGGACGGGGCAGGGGGCTGGACGCCGGATATCGTGCACGGCCATGACTGGCAGGCTGGCCTGACGCCGGAATACCTGCACGGCTGGGGCGTGCAGACGCCCTTCGTCTTCACGATCCACAACATCGCCTTCCACGGCAACACCGGCGCGGACCGGCTGCATTCCCTCCGCCTTGACGCGTCCCGCTTCAACGCCGATCATTTCGAATTCTGGGGCCAGATCTCCGCCCTCAAGGCCGCGCTCGCCGGGGCGGATCGCATCACCACCGTCTCGCAAACCTACGCGAGGGAGCTTCTGACGCCCGAGTTCGGCATCGGCATGGACGGCATCCTCCGCGCCAGGAAGGCCGACCTGACAGGCATCGTGAACGGCATCGACACGGACCTCTGGAACCCCGAAACCGACCCGGAGATCACGCCCTACAAGGCCCCCGCCGGAAAGGCCTCCAACAAGCGCGCCCTGCAAAAGACCTTCGGCCTCGGCAAATCCGATGGCCCGCTCTGCGTCCTCGTCTCCCGCCTGACCGAGCAGAAAGGCATCGACCTCCTGCTTCAGGCCCTGCCCGCGCTGCTCGACAACGGCGGGCAGCTGGCGCTTCTGGGTTCCGGCGCGCCACATCTGGAGGTGGCGCTGGCCGAGGCCGCCGAACGGCACCCGAACCTCGCCGTGAAGATCGGCTATGACGAGGCGCTGTCGCACCAGCTGATCGCGGGCGGCGATGCCATCCTCGTGCCCTCGCGGTTCGAACCCTGCGGCCTGACCCAGCTCTACGGGTTGCGCTACGGCACCCTGCCGCTGGTCGCGCTGACCGGCGGGCTGGCCGATACGGTCATCAACGCCTCGCCCGCCGCGCTGACGGCTGGCGCCGCCACCGGCGTGCAGTTCCATCCCGTGACGGCGCAGGCACTGTCCGATGCCTTCACCACGCTCTGCGCCCTCTATGCAGACGCCCCGACCTGGAAGAAGATGCAGCGTAATGCCATGAAACAACCGGTCGGCTGGGACACCTCCGCCGCCGAATATCACGCGATCTATACCGACCTCACGACATGACACTCAGCCACGGCCCCATCCAGCCCGGCCGCCCCGCACCGCTTGGGGCCACGCCGGACGAAGACGGTGTGAACTTCGCCGTCTTCTCGCGCCACGCGACCAAGGTCGTGCTCTGCCTCTTCGATGACGAGGGCCGCGAGATCGAGAACCTCGCCCTGCCCGAACGCGAAGGGCACATCTGGCACGGCTACCTGCCCGGGCTGCGTCCCGGTCAGCAATACGGCTACCGGATGGACGGCCCCTTCAAGCCGGAGGAGGGGCACCGTTTCAACCCCCACAAGCTGCTGATCGACCCCTATGCCAAGCGCCTGACGGGCCACCCGATCTGGCACGACGCGCTTTACGGTTACAAACCGGGCGACGCGAAACGCGACCTCAGTTACTCGACCCTCGACAGCGCGCCCTACATGCCACGCAGCGTCGTGGTGGACCCGACATTCGATTGGGGCGAGGTCGCGCGCCCCGGCACGCCGATGCAGGACACGGTGATCTACGAGGCGCATGTGAAGGGCCTGACTGCCGGGCGCGGCGACGTGCCCAACCCCGGCACCTACCTCGCCATGTCCTCCGACCCGATTCTCGAACACCTGAACCGGCTCGGCGTCACGGCGATCGAGCTCTTGCCGGTGCAGGCCTTCCTCAACGACCGTTTCCTCGTCGACCGGGGCCTCACGAATTACTGGGGCTACATGACCTACGGGTTCTTCGCCCCCGACCCGCGCTACATGCAGGGCCACGACATCGCGCAGTTCCAGCAGATGGTGCAGCGGTTCCACAAGGCGGGGATCGAGGTCATTCTCGACGTGGTCTACAACCACACCGCCGAGGGGAGCGAGCTTGGCCCGACGCTCATGTTCCGGGGCCTCGACAACGCCAGCTATTACCGGCTTGCCGACGACCGGCGCTATTACATCGACGACAGCGGCACCGGCAATTCGCTGGATTTCGAGAATCCGTTCATCATCCGCCTTGTCATGGACAGCCTGCGCTACTGGGTGGAGGTGATGGGCGTCGACGGCTTCCGCTTCGACCTCTGTTCCTCGCTCGGCCGCACCGCGCGCGGGTTCGAGCGGGACGGGCCGTTTTTCCGCGCCATCGGGCAGGACCCGGTGCTGAATGCCGTGAAACTGATCGCCGAGCCCTGGGACATCGGCCCGGGCGGGTACCAGCTTGGCGCCTATCCCTCGCCCTTCGCCGAATGGAACGACAAGTTCCGCGATGATACCCGTGCTTTCTGGCGGGGCGACAAGGGCAAGGTCTCCGCCATGGCCGCGCGGCTGTCCGGCTCGGCGGAATTCTTCGACCACGATGGCCGCGCCGCGACCTCCTCGCTGAATTTCCTCACCGCCCATGACGGCTTTACGCTGCACGACACCGTCAGCTTTTCGGGCAAGCACAACGAGGCGAATGGCGAGAATAACAACGACGGCCATTCCAACAATTACTCGGACAACCTCGGTGTGGAGGGGCCGACCGACGATCCTGAGGTGATCGCCGCCCGGACCCGCCGCAAGCGCAACATGATCGCCACCCTGATGCTGAGCCAGGGCACGCCGATGCTGCTGGCAGGCGACGAGTTGTCGAACAGCCAGGACGGCAACAACAACGCCTATTGTCAGGACAATGAACTCGGCTGGGTCACGTGGCCCGAGGGGGAGGACCCGTTCTTCGGCTTCGTGGAACAGGCGATTTCTTTCCGCCGGATGCACCCGCTCCTGCGGCAGAAACGCTTCCTGCACTCGCGCACCCGCTTCGTCGATGGCGAGCCTGACCTGTTCTGGCGCCGCGCCGATGGCGAGGCCATGCGGCAAGAGGATTGGGACAATCCCGACCTCGACATTCTCGTGGCCGAGATGCGCATGGCCTCGGGCACACCCGAATACGTCCGCCGCGAAGGCGCGCTTCTGATCGTCTTGAACCGCGGGCCGGATACCGAGATCACGCCACCTGGCCTGCCGGAAGGCGACCACTGGGTGCGCCGCTTCGACACCAGCCAGGATGACGCAATCGCCGTCACCGAAGGCTTCGCCGTCGCCGGGAATGCCGTCGTGGTATTCTCGCACGAGACGGCCGGACAAGACACCTAAGGGAGGACTATCCATGCCCATGCAATTCGCACGCACCGAGCCGATCGACGGCCAGAAACCCGGAACCTCCGGGCTGCGCAAGAAGACCAAGGTGTTCCAGCGGCCGCATTACCTTGAGAATTACGTCCAGTCGATTTTCGACGGCATCGGCGGGGTCGAGGGCAAGACGCTGGTGGTCGGCGGCGACGGGCGCTTCTTCAACGATCAGGCGATCCAGATCATCCTGCGCATGGCCGCCGCCAACGGGGCCGCGAAATGCATCGTGGGCCAGGGCGGCATCATGTCGACGCCCGCCGTCTCGCACCTGATCCGCAAGCGCAAGGCCGATGGCGGGCTGATCCTCTCGGCCAGCCACAACCCCGGCGGCCCGGACGCGGATTTCGGCCTCAAGTACAACGGCCCCAACGGCGGCCCCGCAACCGAGGCCGTGACCGAACGCATCTACGAGCGCACCAAGACCATCGACTGCTACAAGATCATCGCTTCCGGCGGCATGGACATCGACACGCTTGGCCTGCGCTCGCACCAGGGCATGCAGGTCGAGATCGTCGATCCTGTAGAAGATTACGCCGAACTGATGGAGAGCCTCTTCGATTTCGACAAGATCGCGGCCCTCTTCGCCTCCGGTTTCACCATGCGCTTCGACGCCATGCACGCCGTCACCGGCCCCTATGCCAAGGCGATCCTCGAAGACCGTCTCGGCGCCGCCCCCGGTACCGTGGTCAACGGCACCCCCAGCCCCGATTTCGGCAATGGCCACCCGGACCCGAACCCGATCTGGGCCAAGACCCTGATGGACGAGATGTATGGCCCCTCCGCGCCCGATTTCGGCGCGGCCTCCGACGGTGACGGCGACCGCAACATGATCGTGGGCCGCAATTGCTACGTCACGCCCTCCGACAGCCTCGCGCTGCTGACGGCGCAAGCCCACCTCGCGCCCGCCTACGCCAAGGGTCTTGCCGGGGTGGCGCGGTCCATGCCGACGTCCCGCGCCGTGGACCGCGTGGCCGAGAGCCTCGGCATCGGCTGTTACGAGACGCCGACGGGCTGGAAATTCTTCGGCAACCTGCTCGACGCCGGAAAGGTCACGCTCTGCGGCGAGGAAAGCGCCGGCACCGGCTCGGACCACGTGCGCGAGAAGGACGGGCTCTGGGCCGTCCTGCTCTGGCTCAACATCCTCGCCGAGTCCGGCAAGTCGGTCGCCGAACTGCTGGCCGACATGTGGAAGGCCCATGGCCGCTGCTACTACACCCGCCACGATTACGAGGACGTGGAAAGCGACAAGGCCAACGCCATGATGGACGCCCTCCGCGGCAAGCTCGACGATCTGCCGGGCACCGAGGCCGCGGGCCTTACCGTCGAGACGGCCGATGAATTCGCCTACGACGATCCGGTCGACGGCTCCCGCTCCACCGGGCAGGGCCTGCGCGTGACCTTCACCAACGGGGCCCGCGCCGTCTTCCGCCTGTCAGGGACCGGCACGCAGGGGGCTACGATCCGCGTCTACCTCGAACAGCTCGAAACCGACCCCGCCAAGCTCGACCTCGACCCGGCCGAGGCGCTCGCCCCCGTGGCCCGCGCCGCGCTGGAACTCTCGGACCTGCAAGCCATGACCGGCCGCGACGCGCCCGACGTGATCACCTGAGCCATGGCGGAACGGATCATCGGAGAAGCCAGCAGCGGGCGTCGCATGTTCGACATGCGGCTGGAACGCTCCGCCCCCGACCTCTGGCCCATGCTCGACCGCCTCTACGGCGACCACCCGGCCTACCCGGCAATGCGCGACGCCCTTCTGGCCGAGATGCAGAAGGCGTGGAAGGCGCGGCCCGCCGCGCTGAAGGAACTCGACCTCAAGCGCGACCTGCAACCCGACTGGTTCCAGTCGCCCGAGATGGTCGGATACGTCTTCTACATCGACCGCTTCGCCGGTGATCTGAACGCCGTGCACGACAAGCTCGACTACCTCGAAAGCCTCGGCGTCACCTATGTCCACCTGATGCCCTGCCTGAAGCCGCGCCCCGGCAACAACGACGGCGGCTATTCGGTGATGGATTACCGCGCCGTCAATCCGGCCTACGGCACCATGGCCGACCTCGAACGCCTCGCCTCGGCGCTGCGCGAGCGTGGCATGACCCTCTGCGTCGATCTCGTCCTGAACCACACCGCGAAGGAGCATGACTGGGCCAAACGCGCCCGCAAGGGCGACCCGGCCTATCGCGACTACTACCTGATGTTCGACGATGACACCCTGCCCAGGGCCTACGAGGAACACCTGGTCGAGATCTTCCCCGACGATGCCCCCGGCTCCTTCACCTACTACGACGACATCGGCAAATGGGTCTGGACCACCTTCAACGAACACCAGTGGGACCTGAACTGGGCCAACCCGCAGGTCTTCCTCGAGATCGCCCGCATCATGATGTTTCTCGTGAACAAGGGCGTGAACGTCCTCCGCCTCGATGCCGTGGCCTTCATGTGGAAACGCATGGGCACCCGCTGCCAGTCGGAACCCGAGGTGCACATGATCCTGCGCGCACTCCGCGCCGTGACCCGCATCGTCGCCGCCTCTGCCCTGCACCTGGAAGAGGCCATCGTCGGCCCCGCCGAGATGCTCACCTATTTCGGGCGCGGCGAACATGACGGGCGCGAGGGCAACCTCGCCTATCACAACAACCTCATGGTGCAGTTCTGGTCGGCGCTGGCCACCCGCGACACCGGCCTGATGACCCATGTCCTTCGCACCCATTTCCCCGAACACCTGACCAACGCCACCTACGCCACCTACATCCGCTGCCACGACGATATCGGCTGGGCCGTGACCGACGAGGATGCCGGTGCGCTGGGCTTCTCCGGCTACGACCACCGCGCTTTCCTGTCGGACTTCTACGAAGGCAGCTTCCCCGGCACCTTCGCGCGCGGCGCGCTGTTCCAGGTCAACGAAGAGACGGGGGACAAGCGCATCTCCGGCACCTTCGCCTCGCTCGCGGGCGTCCAGAAGGCGCAGGAACTCTCCAACCCCGAAATGCTGGATGACGCCATCAACCGCATCCTGATGGGCAACGCGCTGATCGCGTCCTTCGGGGGCATCCCGCTGATCTACATGGGCGACGAGATCGCCATGACCAACGATTACGGCTACACCGACGACCCCGAACACGCCCACGACAGCCGCTGGATTCACCGCCCCGTGATGGATTGGGCCTCAACGCAGTCCGACCCGGACACGCCCGCTGGCCGCGTCCTCGCCGGAACGCGCCATATCTACGCGCGCCGCAAGGCCGTCCATGCGATCCACGGCATCCACCCGATCCGCGTGCTCAACGCACCGGGCCGCGCCGTCTTCGCCTTCCAGCGCCTCGCGCCGGCCGGAACGCTTCTGTGTCTTTTCAATTTCTCCGAAGAATGGCAGGAGCTTTCGGAAGATTGGCTGAAAGCCAACGGCGTGGTGGAGCTGTACGACCAGCTGTCCGACGCGCCGATCGAAACACGGAACAGACGCTTCGCCCTTCCGCCCTACGGTCGGGTCTGGCTGACCTGAGAACGGAACGAAGGCAATGAATGTCATGGGCGATCTCTCGGCCGAGGCCATGCGCACCCGCATCGCGCAGCACCTGACCTACACGCTCGGCAAGGACCGTTCCCACGCCAGCCTCACCGATTGGCGCATGGCCACCAGCTACGCCATCCGCGACCTTGTGATCGAACCGTGGTTCGCCGCCACCCGGCACACCTACGAGGCGCAGGGCAAGCGCGTCTATTACCTGTCGATGGAATTCCTCATCGGCCGCGTGATCGAGGATGCGATGGTCAACCTCGGCCTGCGTGAGACGATCCGCGACGTGCTGGCGGAGGAGGGGATCGACCTCGACGCGCTCATCGAGGACGAACCAGACGCAGCCCTCGGCAACGGCGGCCTCGGTCGCCTCGCCGCCTGTTTCCTTGAAAGCCTCTCGACGCTGGCCTGCCCGGCCTATGGCTACGGCATCCGCTACGAACACGGGCTCTTCCGGCAGAAATTCGAGGCCGGGCGGCAGGTCGAACTGCCCGAAGACTGGCTGAACCAGCCCCACGCGTGGGAATTCGAACGGCCCGAGGCGCGCTACGAGATCCCCTTCGCGGGCCATGTCGAAACCGTCGATGGCAGATCCGTCTGGCATCCAGCGGAAACCGTCTATGCGCGCGCCTATGACATGCCCATCGTCGGCTGGCAGGGCAAATGGGCCAACACGCTGCGCCTCTGGGGCGCGCATCCGACCGAGCTTTTCGATCTCGACCGGTTCAACGCGGGCGATTACGCCGCCGCCGCCGCGCCCGAGGCGCTGGCCCGCACCCTCAGCCGCGTGCTCTACCCCGACGACACCAGCGACAGCGGCAAGGCCCTGCGCCTGAAGCAGGAATTCTTCCTGACCTCCGCCGCGCTGCAGGACATCCTGCGCCGCTTCCTCAGCGAATACGACGATTTCGCCCTTCTGCCGAAGAAGGTCGCGATCCAGATGAACGACACCCACCCCGCACTTGCGGGGCCGGAACTGATCCGGCTCCTGACCGATGTCCACGGCCTCGACTGGGACCGCGCCCGCGACCTTGCGCAGCGCTGCCTGAACTACACCAATCACACGCTCCTGCCCGAGGCGCTGGAGACATGGTCCACATGGCTCATGGGCAATGTCCTGCCCCGCCACATGCAGATCATCGAACGCATCGACGCCGATCACCGCAAGGCGACCGGCTGCGCCGACGATCTGGGCATCGTGCATCACGACCAGGTCCACATGGGCACGCTCGCCTTCGTCATGGCCTCCCACGTCAACGGCGTCTCGGCGCTGCATTCCGACCTGATGAAGCGCACGGTCTTCGCCGGTCTCGATGGCCACTACCCCGACCGCATCCTGAACCAGACCAACGGCGTCACGCCCCGCCGCTGGCTCCGCATGGCCAACCCGGGGCTTGCCCGCGTTCTGACCGACACGATCGGCGCGGGCTGGGAAAACGACCTCTCCCGCCTCGAAGAACTGCGCGCCCACGAAGACGACCGCGCCCTGCGCGACGCCATCGGCGCCGCCAAGCGCGCCAACAAGGTGGCGCTCTCGAACTGGGCGGCGGATCAGCTTGGCGTCGCCATCGACCCCGACGCGATGTTCGACGTGCAGGTCAAGCGCATGCACGAATACAAGCGCCAGCTGATGAACCTCTACGAGACGGTCGCGCGCTGGCAGGCGATCCGCGCCAACCCCGACGCGGACTGGACCCCCCGCGTGAAGATCTTCGGCGGCAAGGCCGCGCCCGGCTACGCCTTCGCCAAGGATGTCATCCGCCTGATCAACGATGTCGCCCGCGTCATCAACGCCGACCCGGTCACGGGCCACCTCCTGAAGGTGCTCTACCCCGCCAACTACAACGTCTCCATGGCCGAACGCCTGATCCCGGCCGCCGACCTGTCCGAACAGATCTCGACCGCCGGGAAAGAGGCCTCGGGCACCGGCAACATGAAATTCACCCTCAACGGCGCGCTGACCATCGGCACGCTCGACGGCGCCAATGTGGAAATCCGCGAACAGGTCGGGGCCGACAACTTCTTCCTCTTCGGCATGAGTGTCGACGAGGCGCAGACCCGCGCCGCCATGCCCGACCACGCCCGCAAGGCGATCCACGCCAGCCAGCCGCTGCAGGACGTGCTGCAAGCCATCGTCGAGGGCACCTTCAGCCCCAAGGACACCGACCGATACAACAACGTGGTGGACACGACGTGGAACCACGACACCTTCCTCGTCGCCTCCGATTTCGACAGCTACCGCGCGGCGCAGGCCGAGGCCGACAAGGCCTTCCGCGAGGCTGACCACTGGAACCGGCTCGCGCTCCGCAACATCGCGGGCGCCGGCCACTTCTCCTCCGACCGAACGATCCGGGGCTACATGAAAGACCTCTGGCACACGCAAAGCCTCGCCTGACGCGCGGGCCTGCGTCTTTCATCTTGCCAGAAAAACCTCCGGGGGAGTCGCCTTTGGCGACGGGGGCTGGCCCCCACTCAAATTTTCGCATGAAAATTTGCACCCGGCGACGGCGCAGCCGGCGCAATCCCCCTTGCCGCCCCGGCGGCCCGGGCGTAGCCATTCCCCATGGCCGACGCACCCGCCCCCGTCCAGCATCCTCTCCGTGGCATCGCGCTGAAGGTCGCCTCGGTCTGCGTCTTCGTCTTCATGGCCTCGCTCATCAAGGCCTCCGCCGGGTCGATCCCGCCGGGGCAGGCGGTGTTCTTCCGCTCCTTCTTCGCGATCCCGGTGATCCTCGTGTGGCTCGTCATGCAGCACGACCTCGCCCACGGGCTCGAGACGCGGAACCCCATGGGCCACATCTGGCGCGGGCTGGTGGGCACCTCCGCCATGGGGCTCGGCTTCGCCGGCCTCGGCCTCCTGCCGCTGCCGGAGGTGACGGCCATCGGCTATGCCGCGCCGATCCTCGTCGTCGTCTTCGCCGCGATGTTCCTGAACGAGGAGGTGCGCCTGTTTCGCCTCTCGATGGTGGCGCTGGGCATGGGCGGCGTGCTGATCGTGCTGTCGCCGCGCCTTGCGCTCGATCCCGCCACAGCGGATACCGGGCAGGCGCTGGGCGCGGTGCTCGTCCTGATGGGCGCGGTCTGCGCGGCGCTGGCGCAGGTCTTCGTCCGCAAGCTCGTCCATACTGAGCGGACGGCGGCCATCGTCTTCTACTTCTCGGTCACCGCCAGCCTGCTCAGCCTGCTGACCCTGCCTTGGGGCTGGGCCTGGCCGACGCCGACGGAGTGGGCGCTTCTGATCGGGGCGGGGCTCGCCGGTGGCGTGGGACAGATCCTGCTGACCTCCTCCTACCGCTTCGCCGATGCCTCGCTGATCGCGCCCTTCGAATATGCCTCGATGCTGCTGGCCATCGCCGTCGGCTACTTCGTCTTTTCAGAGGTTCCGACGCCGACCATGCTCATGGGGGCGGCCCTGATCGTGGCGGCGGGCATCGCGATCATCTGGCGCGAACGCCAACTCGGCCTCGAACGCAACGCGCGCAAGGCGAACACGCCACAGCCCTGACGCACACGATCGCGCTATCGGGTTGACGCCGTGACGCCCTCCACTACCCTCGCTCCAACGCATTTCACAGGGATACCCCGCTCATGACCCGCCAGCCCCTCCACCGCTTCCTCGCCGTCCTGCCGCTCCTGCTGCTCGCCAGCGCCGCCTCGGCCCATACCGGCGAGGGGATCAACACCGGATTCGCCTCCGGCTTCTGGCACCCGATCCTCGGCTGGGACCACGTCGTCGCCATGGTGGCCGTCGGCCTCTGGGGCGCGTTCCTCGGGCGGCCCGCAATCTGGATCCTTCCGGTCGTCTTCCCGCTGGTCATGGCCTTCGGCGGGGCACTCGGCGTCATGGGCGTGCCGCTGCCGGCGGTCGAGACGGGCATCGCGCTTTCGGGCGTCATCCTCGGCCTGCTCATCGCCTTCGCGGTCAAGGCCCCGCTCTGGGTCGCCGCCGTCCTTGTCGGCATCTTCGCGATCTTCCACGGCCACGCCCATGGCGGCGAGCTTCCCGAACAGTTCAGCGCCTATGGCTACGCCGTCGGCTTCGTGATCGGCACCGGCCTGCTGCATGTCGTCGGTATCGCGCTCGGCCTGCTGACGCGCAGTTCCGTCGGCATCTGGGCCGCGCGCGGCATCGGCGGCGTCATCGCGCTGGTCGGTGCGGCATTCCTGTTCGGCCTCGCCTGAGCACCGCCCGCGAAAAACGCGTGAAACATCGTCACCTACTTCCACTGGTGCTTGCCGCCGCGCCCTCCGGCGCGGCGGCGCATTCGTTCGAATCCGGCGCCGACCTCTACGCGCAATTCGTGGAGGGCGCGGGCGTCGTGGGGACCTATCCGGCGGTGTTCCTGCCGCTCCTGGCCCTCGGCCTCCTGCTGACCCTCTGGCAGCCCGAGGGGATGGTGCGCGCCTGGCCCTGGTTTCTCGGCGGGCAGGTCGCGGGCATCTTCGTTGCGCCGTTCGTGGGCGAATGGATCCTGCCGGTGATGATGGGGGCCGGCATCGTGGTCGGCGCTTTGGCAGCCCTTCTGCCCCGCCCCATGCCCGCGGTGACGCTGCCCGCAGCGGCTCTGCTGGGTGTGCTGACCCTGTCGATTGGCCTTGAAGGCCACGCGCTATTCGAGCTTCCGGTGCTCATCCACCTCGGGCTGATCTTCGGGGCCAACGCCGCCGTCGCGCTGGCGGCGGGGATCTCGCGGCTGGCGCTCGACCGGGTGGAGGCCGAATGGATGCGCATTTCCGTCCGCGTCGCGGCCTCGTGGATCGCCGCGATGCTGATGCTGATCCTCGCCTTCACGCTGAGGGGCGGCGGGGCCTGAACCAACGCGCGCGTCCCGGTTTTCGAAAACCGGGCCTGACGGGTTTTCGAAAACCCGTCCCCGCCCCGGTCAGCCCTGCGACCGGCGGTAATCGTCCTCGGCCAAGTTGCCTTGCCGCGCCAGCAACCCCTGCAACCGCTGCATCACCCGCCCCCGTGCCAGCTTCAGGGTCTGCAAAGCCAGCCGGGCCGACAGGGTGCTCGCCGACATGTCGAGCACGACCTGCACCCGCGTCATGTCCGGGCGCAATGCGAGGAAGATCATCTCGTAGACGGCGTCCATGCCGCCCACGCGGGTCTGGATCTCGCACCGCTCGGGGGCGGTCATCGCACTGATTTCGGAGGCGACGGGGCGGGAGCGTCCCCGGACCGTGACGGTCCCGCGCCAGCCGCGGCCGGCGGCGGCTTCGGTCCAGTTGCCGACCCGCGACAGGTCAGCGCCCCGCCCCTTTGCTTCCGCCTCGATCCCGCTAAAGTCCGTGAACCGCGCCCAGGTGATCTCCACCGGCGCGTCAACGTCTTCTGACACCTTGAATTTCATGGCTCTTTTCGCTCCTGCTCGGCCCCTGGTCCTCGTTTTCCGGGGGCAGGGGGCGGGCGTCAAGACAAAGACGCGCTCAATCCAGCGTATCGGCCAGCCAGTGTTGCAGCAGGAAATGAGCGATGGCGCCCTTGCGCGCGGGCAGCATCGTCGGGTCGTTGCCCGCGAAGACCTCCAGCATCTGGCTGCGGGTCACCCATTTCGCATCCTCGATCTCCACCGGGTCCACCTCGATCTCGGTCGACAGCGCCTCGCCCCGGCAGCCGAACATCAGCGAGGCCGGGAAGGGCCAGGGCTGGCTCGACAGGTAGCTGACCTTGCCGACCGTCACGCCCGCCTCCTCGCGCACCTCGCGGCGCACGGCGGCCTCGATGGTCTCTCCCGGCTCCACGAACCCGGCCAGCAGCGAATACATCCCCTCCGGCCAGCCCGGACTGCGCCCCACGAGGACCGAGTTGCCGTGGGTGATCAGCATGATGACCACCGGATCGGTGCGCGGGAAATGATGGCCGCCGCACTTGCCGCAATCGCGCTGCCAGCCGCCCATCGACATCTCGGTCTTCGCGCCGCATTTCGCGCAGAACCCGTGCGAGGAATGCCACGTCAGGATCGCGCGCGCCGTGGCGGCCAGCTCCGCCTCGCGCCGGCTCAGCCGGTTCATCAGCCCGCGCAATTCGCGAAAGCCCGCCTCTTTCTCCGAGGGGTGCATCTGCACCGTGGCGTCGAAGAAGCTGTTCACGCCCTCCTGGTCCGCATCCACCGGGGTCCAGGCCGAGATATCGCGCGCGAACAGAAGCGTCTCGCCATCGTCGTCGTAGCCCAAAAGGATCGGCGCCTCCGCCGCGCGCCCGAAAACCGGGGCCGAGGCGGGCCGGAACGCCAGCGTGACGTCCCCGTCCTTGGGGTCCCCCTCGACCAGCGGCTTGCCCCGCCACAGCGGCAGCACACGCGCCGAACCCGTCAGCGCGGCCTTCAGAACGTCCCCCTTGCCGCGCAGCTCCGCCGCCCGGTTCAGGCCCGAGGTTCCGAAAGTCACGGTTTCCGCGTGTTTCATCAGGGTCTTTCCTTCAAGATCAGCCACCCAAGACTATGTCCGGACGGCAACAATATACCTGTGCGCAGGAATTTTGCCCTGAAATCGCACGCTTTTTCTTCGGGGAAATGCCGGGCAAGGGCAGTCTGATCCCAAAATTGGCTGGGGCCAAATAACATGACCCTGAATGGGCCGACACGGGTAACTGGAATTTCTGCGGGGCTGGATCAGGTGCAGGTGCGCCTTCTGGCCACGACGGATCTGCATGCGCATCTTCTGCCGCACGATTACTTCGTGGACAAGCGCGCGCCGGGAACCGGACTTGCGCAATTGGCCGAGCTGATCGAGGCCGCCCGCGCCGATGCCCCCAACACCCTGCTGTTCGATAATGGCGACACCCTGGAAGGCACACCGCTCGCGGATGCCACCGTCGCCGAGATTCTGCCCGCCGGCGCACCGAACCCGATGATCACGGCGATGAACGCGCTCGGCTACGATGCCGCGACCCTCGGCAACCACGATTTCGATTTCGGGATCGACTTCCTCGAAACCTCGCTGTCCGCAGCGGCCTTTCCCGTGGTCGTCGCGAATGCCCGGCGGCTGGACGGCAGCGATTTTCTTCCGCGCCGGCAGATCCTCGAACGCGCGTTCAAGGATGGCGCGGGCCGCTGCCGGACCCTGCGGATCGGTGTGACCGGCGCGGTGCCGCCGCAAGTGTCCAGCTGGTCGCGCAGGTTCGTCGATGATCGTCTGGTGTTCGGCGATATCCTCGACGCGGTCCGAACCGAGGCGCGGGCCCTCAGGGAAGACGGGGCCGACCTCGTCGTGGCGCTGAGCCATAGCGGGCTGGGTCGCCTTGACGCTCCCCCCGGGTCCGAGAACGTGTCGATGCAGATCGCCGCACTGGCCGATGTCGACGTGGTTGTCGCCGGGCACACCCACGGCCTCGCCGCCCTCCCCGCTGACAAGGACAGTGCCGCGATCATCCAGCCGGGTGCATTCGGCGCCCACGTCGGGATGGTGGACCTGACCCTCGAACCCGACGCGGAGCGGCAGGGACGCTGGCGCGTGGCAGTCAGACAGGTCTCGACCCCGGCCGCGCCCCGGACCCTGCCGAGGGAGGAGCGCGCGCGCGGCGGCATTCCGTCCCTCTACCCGGATCTGTGGCGGCAGATGGTCAGCGCCCATCGCGCGGCGCGCAGATATGTCGCCCAACCGCTCGGGGCCT
The DNA here is from genome assembly GCA_015689645.1 of Rhodobacterales bacterium HKCCE4037. Lineage (GTDB taxonomy): Bacteria > Pseudomonadota > Alphaproteobacteria > Rhodobacterales > Rhodobacteraceae > Gymnodinialimonas. Next base: position 421,864 of record WVSM01000003.1, on the reverse strand, counting down.
CTGCCGTGCCGCTGGAAACCCTGTTCTCCACGATCTCCCCCTGTGCCGCGACGCAATTGGTGGCCGACGCACAGCGCGCCGCCGCCGCCCGCCTGCTCGCGTCCCGCCCGGATCTTGCGCATCTGCCGATCCTGTCGGCGGCCGCCCCGTTCCGTGCCGGTGGCCGCGCGGGACCGGAGAACTTCACGAACATCCCGGCCGGAGAGATCAAGCTGCGCCATGCCGCTGACCTCTACATCTATCCCAACGCGCTTTGCGTGCTGCGCGTCGACGGGGCCGGGATCAGGGAGTGGTTGGAACGCTGCGCCTCGATCTACCGGCGCATCGACCCCGATGCCCAGGGGCCGCAATTCCTGATCGACCACGATTTCGCGCCCTACAATTTCGACCGCATCACCGGGCTGCGCTACGTCATCGACCCAAGCCAGCCCGCGCGCACCGATGCCGACGGCATGGTGACCGACCCGCAGGCGCAGCGCATCCGCGACCTGCGCTTCGCCGACGGACGCCCGGTGCGCCCCGACGACCAGATGCTCGTCGTGACCAATTCCTACCGCGCCGCCGGCGGTGGCAACGTCGCGGCCGCCACCTCCGCCCAGGTCATCTCCGCGCCCCATGGCTCGGTTCGGGATGCGATTGCCCAGTATCTCAGCGACGCCGGAGCGCCGTACGCCCCCGACATCGAGCCGACCTTCACGCTTGCGCCGCCCGGTGGCACACAAATCATTTTCGAAACCGGTCCCGCCGCCGCGGACCATCCTGCGCGTCTCGATGACCTCGGGCTGAGGCCCCTCGGCGAGGCGCCGCAATCCAACGGATTCGCGCGCTACCTGCTCGACCTTTAGGCAGCTTTCTCCGCTCGCACAAAAAACGTGCAAAACTGCCCGGAATCGCGCAACCTGTGCTCCGGATAGGCGCGCCGGGCCTGCCTGCATTGACGCCACCGCGTCCAGCCCCACCACTGAGGCGCAGCCCGAGACAGGGACTTAACAAGGAGACACCAAAGTGTTCACTCGCATTCTGCCCGCCGCGCTGGCGGGGGCCGTTCTTGCCGCCACGCCGCTGGCCGCGCAGGACACCGATATCGCCTTCGCGCTCGACTGGCGCTTCGAAGGTCCCTCCGCGCCCTACTTCCTCGCCGTCGACAACGGCTATTTCGCGGAACAGGGCCTGAACGTGGAAATCACCGCTGGCCAGGGCTCCCTCGATGCGCTGCCCAAGGTCGCCTCGGGGGCCTTCCCCCTCGGTTTCGCCGACATCAACTCGCTGATCCGGTTCCTCGACCAGAACCCCGACGCGCCCGTGACCGCCGTCATGATGATCTACGACGTGCCGCCATTCTCGATCGTGGGCCGCGTCAGCCAGGGCATTTCCGGTATCGAAGACCTCGAAGGCTCGATCCTCGGCGCGCCGCCCCCCGATGGCGCATGGGCGCAGTTCCCGATCTTGGCCGAGGTGAACGGCATCGACGTCTCCACCATCACGGTCGAGCCGGTGGGCTTCCCCACCCGCGAACCGATGCTGGCCGAAGGCAATGTCGACAGCGTGACCGGCTTCAACTTCTCGTCCTTCCTTTCGCTCGCCCAACTCGGCATCCCCGAGGATGACATCACCACCATCATGTTCGCCGATCACGGGGTGGAGCTTTACGGCAACGCCATCATCGTCAACACCGACTTCGCCGAGGCGAACCCCGAGATCGTGACCGGCTTCCTGACCGCCGTGGCGCAAGGCGTGGCCGCCGCCGTGGCCGACCCGGCTGCAGGCGCCGCCGCCGTGATCGACCGCAACCCCGCCGGCGACGTGGAGCTAGAGCAGCGCCGGCTGGAGATTGCCATCGACGGCAACATCCTGACCCCCTGGGTGATCGAGAACGGTCTCGGCAACATCGACCCAGAGCGTTTCGCGACGTCCCTCGAACAGCTGACCCTGACTTACGAGTTCCAGGGCGAGATCGACGCCGAAGCCTACTTCACCGACGCCTACCTCCCCGAAGGCGACGTGCTGATGATCGCGCCGGAATGAGCGTGCCTTTTGCGCACTGAATTCGGAATGCCCGGCCATCGGTCGGGCATTTCGCTGTAGTTACGGAATAACTACGGGATCACTACAGGATCGTTATGGGCCGAAACGCGCCTCGCGCGGCCCGAAGGGAAGGCCCGTCCATGTCCGCCACCGCCCCCATGATCGAGCTGAAATCGGTCACCCATGCCTATACGACGAAGGCCGGGCCGCTGCCCGTGCTGGACGCGCTGACCCTCTCGATCCCCGAGAATACCTTCTGCGCCGTCGTCGGCCCGTCGGGCTGCGGCAAGTCCACCCTGACGCGGCTGGTCTCCGGCCTGATGAAGCCGAACAAGGGCGAGGTTTGGCTGCATGATCAGAAGGTTACGTCCCCCCGGCCCACGGTGGGTATGGCGTTCCAGAACCCGGTTCTTCTCGAATGGCGCACGATCATGGACAACATTCTCCTGCCCATGGAGATCGTGAAGAACCCCATGACGAAGGCACAGGCCCGCGACCGCGCGATGCACCTGCTAGAGCTGGTTGGCCTGCAAGGTTTTGAAAACAAACGCCCTTCGGAGCTGTCCGGCGGCATGCGCCAGCGCGCCTCCCTCTGCCGGTCGATCATCCACAAGCCCGACGTCCTCATCCTCGACGAACCCTTCGGCGCCCTCGACGCCTTCACCCGCGAAGACCTCTGGTGCACCATGCACGATCTGCGCGAGGAGGAGCCGTTCACCTGCCTCCTCATCACCCACGACCTGCGCGAATCCGTGTTCCTCGCGGACCAGGTCATTGTTCTGTCTGGCAGACCAGCCCACGCGCAATACGTGATGGACGTGGATATTCCGGGCAAGCGCGCACTCGACGATCTCTACACGCCCAAAGCCGCCGAGATGCTCGCCACGCTGCGCGAGCAGATTCAGATCGCGCAGGGACGCCACCCCGCCGAAAACGAAGGCGCAGCCCCGCCGCCGCCCGACCCCGCACCGGGCCAGCGCGGCGTGAAAGCCACCACGCCGGGGGCGATGCAATGAACGACAGCACCCGCAAGATCGTCGCGCCCGTCGTGTTTATCGTAGGGATTCTGGGGATTTGGGAGTTTCTGGTCTGGTACAACGACCTGCCCGATTTCCGGATGGCCAGCCCCTCCGACCTGATCCCGCGCTACATCCGGTTCGCCGATCTGTTCGTCGAGAAAAGCTGGGAGACCCTCTGGCGCACCGTCGTGGGCCTCGGCCTTGCAGTGATCGTCGGCACGCTGATCGGCATGATCATGGGCTTCTCACGCTTCGCCCGCGAAGGGCTCTACCCGATCCTCGTGGGGTTCAACGCCATCCCGAAGGCGACCGTCGTGCCCATCGTCGCGCTGATGTTCGTGGGCCAGCACGATTTCAACACGATCCTGATCGCCTTCATGATCTCGTTCTTCCCAATCGCCGTGTCCGTCTCCATCGGCCTCAGCACGCTGGAGCCCGAATACCGCGACATCCTGCGCTCGCTCGGCGCGTCCAACTTCACGATCTTCTGGAAAATCGCGCTGCCCAAGACCCTGCCCGAGTTCTTCGGCGCCCTGAAAGTCGCTGTAACGCTGGCCTTCATCGGAACCAACCTGATGGAGATCGTCTCGCCCCATGGTCGCGGTCTCGGCGACCTTTTCGACAGCGGGCGGATCAACGGCGACTATCCCCTGATGTTCGCCGTCCTCTTCGCCATGGCCGCGCTCGGCATCGTGCTGTTCTATTTTGTTGTGTTTCTTGAACGCATCTTCGCCGGATGGGCCGAACGCGCGCCGGGGTAGGGCCGCTTTCGAGGCAGTAACAGGGGTCGGGATTCCGTTAAAGCCAGATTAACGAAATCGGGAATTTGAGTGTATTCAAGGACTTGATATGCGTGTGCAACCTTGCACACTCTCTCAGTCCCGCGCCGGGTCCGCCGGGTAGGTGCCGAGGATTTTCAGCTCGCTCGTGAAGTATCCCAGCTCGTCCAGCGCCAGTTGAACGTTCCGGTCATCCGGGTGACCCTCGATATCGGCGTAGAACTGCGTTGCCGTGAAATGCCCGCCGACCATGTAGGATTCGAGCTTGGTCATGTTCACGCCATTCGTCGCGAACCCGCCCATCGCCTTGTAGAGCGCGGCGGGAATGTTGCGGACGCGGAACACGAAGGTGGTCATCATGTGATCGGACCGCCGCGTCATGTCGGCCTCGCGCGCCATCACCAGGAACCGCGTGGTGTTGCGGTCGTGATCCTCGATATGGCGCGCCAGCACGTCGAGCCCGTAGATCTCGCCCGCCAGTTCCGAGGCCAGCGCCGCCTTGGACGTGTCGCCCCATTCCGCCACGTCTCGGGCGGCGCGCGCGTTGTCGGGGCTGACGCGGCCGGTGATGCCGTGCTTGCGCAGGAAGGCGCCACATTGCGGCAACAGAACAAGGTGCGAATGCGCCTCCTTCACGTCCTCCAGCTTGGCGCCCGGCACCGCCAGAAGGTTGATGTGAACCCGCACGAAAGCCTCGTCGACGATATGCAGCCCGCTTTCCGGCAACAGTCGGTGAATGTCGGCCACGCGCCCGTAAGTGGAGTTCTCGACGGGCAGCATCGCCTGGACGGCTTCGCCCGACCGCACCGCCTCGATCACGTCTTCAAAGGTCGCGCAGGGCAGCGCCTCAAGCCCCGGACGGGCTTCGGCGCAGGCCTGGTGCGAGTAGGCTCCGGGTTCTCCTTGGAAGGCGATGCGGTCCGTCATGGGGCAATCCGTCTCAGAAAAGGGCGTTTCGTCGCGCTCCCTACACCTTGCCATGGCCCAAAGGAACACAATAGATAGCCGCCAACGAGCGACAGTTCATGCGGAGCCGACATGTTTGACACGATGACCATCACCAAGGCCGCCGGCGCACTTTGCGCGGCACTTCTGGTGTTCCTCCTGGGCGGTTGGGCCGCAGAGGGCCTTTACAACGTCGACCAGCACCACGACGAGGATCACGTCAGCGGCTATCGCGTCGAAATCGCCGAGGACAGCGGTGAACCTGCCGAGGCAGAACCCGAGGTTCCGTTCGAGGAAGTGTTCGCAAGCGCCGATGCGGGTGCGGGCGAACGGCTCTGGCGCCAGTGTTCGTCCTGCCACGCACTGAACGCCGGTCAGAACGGTGTCGGCCCATACCTCGTTGGCGTTGTCGGCCGTCAGATCGCCTCCGCCGACGGCTTCGACTACTCGGACACACTTGCAGGCATGAGCGATCAGACCTGGACGCCGGAAAATATCTCGCATTTCATCGAGAACCCGCGCACCTGGGCCCCGGGCACCGCGATGTCCTATCCGGGCATGAGCGATATCGAGGATCGCGCGAACCTGATCGCCTATCTCGAGACGCAGCAGTAAGCGCTCTCGTCCGACGACTGAACAAGGCGCCGTCCCGTTGGGGCGGCGCTTTCATTTTGTGCGGAATCTCCCGGAATCTTAGGTCGATCACCGCCGATCACGGAATCTCAACTTGAACCGGGGGCGGGGTGGTCACTAACGTCGTGTGACCCATAATAATGGCAGGTGGCGCGGAAACGCGGTCACGGACCCACAGAAGCGGAGGTTTAGATGCAGGACCGGAGCGAAGCCAGAGTCGTCAGCGCAAACGAAGACCATGCCCGCCGATGGGGCGCGCTGACCCTGCCGTTGGCTGGTGCCGCGCTGGTTCTGGCGCTCGGCACGTTTGCAAGCGATGCGCAGGAGGTCGGCGAAGATGGCCTGATCCACACCTACGGCATCTCGACCTTCGGCGAATTGCGCTACGGCCCCGACAGTCCGCATCTCGACTACGTCAACCCGGACGCGCCACAGGGCGGCGAGATGTCGTTCTCATGGTCCTCTGGCTCTTTCGACTCGATGCATCCCTATTCGCGCATCGGCCGCCCCGCGGTTCTGTCGTCAATCTTCTTCGAGGCGATGCTGGAAGGCACTGCGGACGAAATCGGGTCGGCCTATTGCCTGTTGTGCGAGGAATTCGCCTATCCCGAGGATCGGTCCTATGTGATCTTCACCTTGCGCGACAACGTCACCTTCTCGGACGGCACGCCGATGACGGCGCAGGACGTGATGTTCTCCTACGAGATCCTGCGCGACGAGGGGCTGCCGTCTTTCCGCGCGAACATCCCCAACACCATCGCCAGCGCCGAAGTGCTGGACGATCGGCGCATCCGCTTCGATTTCAACCCCGATTCCCCGCTGCGCGACCGGATCCAGAGCGCCGGTGGCCTGCCGGTGTTCAGCCAGGCCAGCCACGAAGCCTCGGGCCTGTCGTTCGAGGACAGCCGGCTGGAACCGCTGGTGGGCTCCGGTCCCTACGTTCTGGGTGAGGTCGAGCCGGGACAGCGCGTCGTCTACACGCGGAACCGCGACTACTGGGGCGAAGATCTGTGGATCACGCAGGGCCGCAACAATTTCGACTCGATCCGCATCGAGTATTACGGCGACAGCCTTGCCGCGTTCGAAGGGTTCACCGCCGGGAATTACCTGTTCCGCCAGGAAAGCTCGTCGCAGGCCTGGGCCAACAATTACGATTTCCCGGCGCTGGAAGACGGCACCGTCATCCAGGAGGAGCTGCCGGACGGCACCATCGCCAGCGGCCAGTCCTTCATGATCAACCTGCGCCGTCCGCAGTTCCAGGACGTCCGCGTGCGCCGCGCGCTGGCGCATATGTTCAACTTTGAGTGGACCAACGAGACGCTGTTCTACGGTCTCTATTCGCCAGTCGTCAGCTTCTGGGAAAACACCTGGATGGAGGCCGAGGGCCTGCCCGAGGGTGAAGAGCTGGCGTTGCTTGAGCAATTCCGCGACCAGCTTCCCGAAACGGTCTTCACAGAGGAAGCGTTCACCGTCCCCGAGTCGAGCCCCGAGCGAGCGTTGGATCGTCGCCAATCGCGCCGCGCGCTGGCGCTCCTGGAGGAAGCGGGCTGGGTGCCGAGCGATGACGGTTTGCTGCGCAACGAGGCGGGTCAGACGCTGGACGTCGAATTCCTGAATTCGTCGCCGCTGTTCGACCGGATCATCAACCCCTACGTCGAGAACCTGCGCGCCATCGGCGTGAATGCCTCCATGAGCCGGGTCGACAACGCGCAGGAGCAGCAGCGCCAGCGCGATGCGGACTTCGACATGATCACCGATCATTTCGCGATGGGATACGAGCCCGGTTCGGGTCTGCGCCAGTATTTCGGTTCGCTTGGCGCGGACGAGAGCCTGTTCAACGTGCCTGGCCTTGCAGACGAGGGCGTCGACGCATTGATCGAGGCGGTGATTGCCACGGAAACGCGGGAAGAACTCGACGTGGCCGTCCGCGCGCTCGACCGGGTGCTGCGCGACCGGGTCATCCGCGTCGGCCAATGGTATAACGACTCTCATTGGGTCGCGTATTACGACTTGTATCGCTACCCCGAGGAGCTTCCGCCCTATTCGCTCGGTTTCCTCGATTTCTGGTGGGTCGATCCCGAAGCGGAGCAGGCCCTGCGGGACGCCGGCGCAATCTGAGTCCGGACCCGACCGATGGGCGCGTATATCCTTCGACGGCTGTTGCTGGTGATTCCAACGATCTTCGGCGTGATGCTGCTGAACTTCGTTCTGATCCAGTTCGTGCCGGGCGGTCCGATCGACCAGATCATCGCGCAGCTGGAAGGCGACGGCGATGTTTTTGCCGGGATCTCGGGCGGTGGCGGAGACAACGCCGCTGCCAATTCGGATTTCGACGTCGGATACCAGGGCGCGCGGGGGCTTCCGCCGCAGTTCCTCGAACAATTGCAGGTGGAATTCAATTTCGCCCGCATCGTCTGCGAAGAGGGCTTCACCGGCACTCCCGACTTGGACGCCGAGGAATGCATGGCCGAGCAGATCCCGATCCTAGAACGGTTCGGGCTGATGATGCTCGATTACCTGCGCTTCGATTTCGGCGAGAGCTATTTCCGCTCGATCTCCGTGGTCGACCTCGTGATCGAGAAGATGCCCGTGTCGATCACGCTTGGCCTGTGGTCCACGATCATCGCCTACATCGTCTCCATCCCGCTCGGCATCCGCAAGGCGGTGCGGGACGGCACGAAGTTCGACAGCGTGACCAGCGGCATCATCATCGTGGCCTACGCGATCCCCGGCTTCCTGTTCGCGATCATCCTGCTGGTCGTCTTCGCGGGCGGGCGATACCTGAGCTGGTTCCCGTTACGCGGGCTGACCTCGGACGGGTTCGAGGACATGAACCTGATCCAGCAGATTCTCGACTATTTCTGGCACATCACCCTGCCGGTTCTGGCCTCCACCATCTCGGCCTTCGCCACGCTGACCCTACTGACGAAGAACTCCTTCCTCGACGAGATCAAGAAGCAATACGTGATGACCGCGAAGGCCAAGGGCCTGACCGAGCGGCGGGTGCTTTACGGGCATGTCTTCCGCAACGCGATGCTGATCGTGATCGCGGGCTTCCCGGCGGTATTCATCGGCGTGTTCTTCGGCGGCTCGCTCATCATCGAGACGATCTTCTCGCTCGACGGGCTTGGGCGGCTTGGCTTCGAGGCGGTGGTGAGCCGCGATTACCCGGTGGTCTTCGGGACGCTCTTCGTGTTCAGCCTGATCGGCCTGACGGTCGGGATCATATCCGACCTGATGTATGTGTGGATCGACCCGCGCATCGACTTCGAATCGTTGGAGAGGTAGCGCGATGGCCCTTCCCAGCGAAAACCCGAAGACCCCGCCGCTGCCCGACGACGAGCCTGACGCCGTCGAAAGCCATGGGCGCGTGCGCGGTGACCGGCGCGGCTGGCTCAGCCCGCTGAACCGCCGCCGCTGGCGCAACTTCAAGCGCAACCGCCGCGCGTTCTGGTCGCTTTGGATCTTCCTTGTGCTTTACGGCCTGTCGTTGCTCGCGCCATATCTCGCCAACGACCGGCCGCTGCTGATCCGCTACCAGGGCGAGTTCTACACGCCGATCTTCAACTTCTATCCGGAAACCGCGTTTGGCGGCGATTTCCGGACCGAGGCCGTTTACCGCGATGTCGAGGTGCAATGCCTCATCATCTCGGGCGGACTGGAAGATTGCTGGGACGACCCGGAGGGCGTGATCGCGGAGGTCGAGGAGACCGGCACCTACAACGGCGAATTCGTGATCGAAGGCTGGATCATGTGGCCGCTGATCCCACACAGCTACAACACCATCGTCGACCGGCCCGGCGTGGCCCCTGCGCCCCCGAACGTGATCGGCTGGTGGCCGGAGGTCGAGACCGATGCGGCCGGTGAAACCGTGCTGGATGAAACCGACCAGCCGGTGATCGACTGGAACTTCGGCCTGTTGCCGGAAGATAAGCGCGGCACCAACCTGCTCGGCACCGACGACACGTCGCGCGACGTGCTGGCGCGGGTGATCTACGGGTTCGAGCTGTCTGTCAGCTTCGCCCTGATCGTGACCTTCTTCACCTCGATCATCGGCATCTTCATGGGCGCCTTGCAGGGGTATTTCGGCGGCCTTGTCGACCTGATCTGGCAGCGCATCATCGAGATCTGGAACGCCACGCCGAGCCTTTACGTCATCATCATCGTCGCCGCGATCTTCCCGATGAACTTCACGCTGCTGGTATGCCTGATGGTGTTCTTCGGCTGGATGAACCTGACCGGCGTGGTGCGGGCCGAATTCCTGCGCGCGCGGAACTTCGAATACGTCCGTGCCGCCCGTGCGCTGGGGGTGGGCAACGGCACGATCATGTTCCGCCACATCCTGCCCAACGCGATGGTGGCGACACTGACCTTCCTGCCCTTCATCGTGACCGGCACGATCGCGGGCCTCGCCTCGCTCGACTTCCTCGGATTCGGTCTGCCCTCGTCGGAGCCGTCGCTGGGGGAGATGACACTTCAGGCCAAGAACAACCTTCAGGCGCCGTGGCTGGCCTTCACCGCCTTCTTCACCTTCGCCTTCATGCTGTCGCTGCTGGTCTTCATCTTCGAAGGCGTGCGCGACGCGTTCGACCCACGGAAGACTTTCACATGAGCCGCCGCGTCCTCGATATCCGCGACCTGACCGTCGATTTTTCGCAGGAAGGCAACACCGTTCACGCGGTGCGCGGCGTGTCGTTCCATGTCGACCGGGGCGAGACGGTGGCGCTTGTCGGTGAGTCCGGGTCGGGCAAGTCCGTCACGGCGCTTGCCACGGTCGACCTTCTGCCGGGGTCCGCGCAGGTCGGTGGGTCCGTCAAATACGACGGGGCCGAGATGGTGGGCGCATCGGATGTGGAGCTTCGGCGTGTTCGGGGCAACGACATCAGCTTCATCTTCCAGGAGCCGATGACGTCGCTCAACCCGCTCCACACGATCGAGAAACAGATGGCCGAAAGCCTCGTGGAACATGGGGGCTACAAATATCCCGGGGCCCTGCTGCGTTCGGCCAGCGCGATTGCCGGCGGCAATCCGGTTCCGGTGCTGCTGGCGATCTTCGGCCTGCTGTCGATCATTCTCGCCTACATCTACACGATCATCCAACCGGAGACCTTTGGCTTCATCCGTGCCACGGTTGCCGACATCACCAGTGACGTCGGCCTGCTCGTTTTCATCGTTGTGAGCCTGATCGGCGCTGTCTTTCACGCTGCCTTGTGGACTGCGATCATCGCGGTGCCGTTGCTTGTGCTCAAATTCATCCTGAAGGCGTTCGGTTTCACCGACGTCGTGGATTCCGAATTGCGACGGCGCATTCTCGACCTGCTGAACAAGGTGGGGATCCGGGATCCGGAAACGCGGCTTGGGGCCTATCCGCACCAGCTGTCGGGCGGGCAGCGCCAGCGGGTCATGATCGCAATGGCGCTAGCCAACGGGCCAGAGCTGCTGATCGCGGACGAGCCGACAACGGCGCTCGACGTGACGATCCAGGCGCAGATCCTGGACCTGCTGGCGGAGTTGAAGCGGACCGAGGGGATGAGCCTTCTGTTCATCACCCATGACCTTGCCATCGTGCGCCGCATCGCCGACCGGGTCTGCGTGATGCAGGGCGGCGAGATCGTGGAACAGGGTGTCACGTCCGAGATTTTCGACAATCCGCAGCACGCCTATACCAAGAAATTGCTGGGGGCCGAGCCGACCGGATCGCCAGATCCAGTGCCCGCCGAGGCCGAGCAGATCCTCAGCACCGAAGACCTGCGCATCTGGTTCCCGATCCAGCGCGGCTTGCTGCGGCGGACCGTGGGTCACGTGAAGGCGGTGAATGCCGCGAGTATCACGGTCAAACAGGGCGAAACGCTCGGGATCGTGGGCGAAAGCGGCTCGGGCAAGACGACGCTGGCGCTGGCGATCATGCGGCTGGTGCGGTCGGAGGGGCCAATCACCTTCGTGGGCAACAGCCTGGAGGGCAAGACCAAGGCGGAATTGCGCAGCGTGCGACGGGACATGCAGATCGTGTTCCAAGACCCCTATGGATCGCTCAGCCCGCGCATGACCATCGAGCAGATCGTTTCGGAAGGTCTGAAAGTGCAGGGCGTCGGCCCGCGCGAACGCCGCGAAAGGGTGGGCGACATCCTCGACGAGGTGGGACTGCGCCGCGACATGATGGAGCGTTATCCGCACGAATTTTCGGGCGGGCAGCGCCAGCGCATCGCCATCGCGCGCGCGATGATCCTGCGGCCCCGGCTGGTTGTGCTGGACGAGCCGACAAGCGCGCTCGACATGACGGTGCAGGTGCAGATCGTTGAATTGTTGCGCAAGCTGCAGCGCGACCACAACCTCGCCTACCTGTTCATCAGCCACGACCTCCGCGTCGTGCGGGCCCTCAGCCACAAGGTCATCGTGATGAAACAGGGCGACGTGGTGGAGGCCGGCGAAACGAACGCGCTGTTCGACAATCCGCAGCACGAATACACGCGGCAACTGATGGCTGCCGCGTTCGGGGATCGTGCCGGGGCAGCGTAAGCCTCAGATCGCCGAAGAGTGGTTTTTCGCCTGCGCGCTGGTGTAGGCATCCACGCTGCGTGCCATCAGGCGCGTGAGCGGACGGGATGCCTGCCTGATCTGGAGCCCGTTGTCGTTCAGGATCACGTGGCCGTCGAAATCGGCCGCGATGTCGTGCAGAAGCGGCTCCATCGCTTCGCGCGGGAACGGGCCGTCATCGGACAGGCTGACCGCGAAATCGCACATCAGGCGCTCGATCACATAGCTGCGCAGCGCGTCGTCCGGCGTCAGGACATGGCCGCGGCCGGTGGCAAGCTCGCCCGCACGGACCGCTTTCTGATAGGCAGCGGTCGCCGCGGCGTTCTGCACGAAGCCTTGCGGGAATTTCGAGATCGAAGAGGCGCCAACGCCGATCAGCACGTCGCAGGTGTCGTCGGTATAGCCCTGGAAATTGCGCCGCAGACGCCCCTCGCGCGCGGCGATGGCCAATGAGTCTCCGGGACGTGCGAAATGGTCGATGCCGATGCTGTCGTATCCATCCCACTTCATGACTTCGCTGGCGGTCTCGAACAGGTTCAACCGCGCCTCGGGGGCGGGCAGATCCTCGGTCGGGATCAGGGCCTGGCGTTTGGCCATCCACGGGACATGGGCGTAGCCGTAAAGCGCCACGCGGTCTGGGTTCAAAGACAGCAGCATCTGCATCGACGCGGTGATGCGTTCCTGCGTCTGACGGGGCAGGCCGTAAAGCAGATCCGTGTTCAGTGACGTCACGCCGCGGGCCCGCAGGCCTTCGATCGCAGCGCGGGTGACCTCGAAACTCTGCTCGCGTCCGATGATCTTCTGGATCTCGGGGTCGAAATCCTGAACGCCGATGGAGGCGCGGGCCATGCCGGCGGCGGCCAGCGCGTCGAGCCGCGATTCGTCGATCTCGTTCGGGTCGACCTCGACCGAGAATTCCGCCGTGGTGCTCAGCGGAATCGCGTCACGAATCGCCGCCGCGAGGCGGGTGATCTCGGGTGCGGTCAGAAGCGTCGGCGTGCCGCCACCCCAGTGCAGCTTCTCGATCTCGACCCCCTGCGGCAGAATGCCTCGAAGGGTCCGCAGCTCCTGGATGACGCTGTTCGTGTAGGCGACGACGGGCTCTTCGGATTGCATCCCTTGCGTGCGGCAGGCGCAGAACCAGCAGAGCCTTCTACAGAAGGGTACATGTATATAGAGCGACACCTTCGAACCGGGCGCGATGGAGGCCAGCCAGGCGCGATGCACCTCCGGCGTGACGTCGCCGGCGAAATGGTTGGCGGGCGGATAGGACGTGTAACGGGGCACGTTCGCTTCAAAGAGCCCCAAACGTCGCATTTGATAATACCTGTCCATGCCATTACGACTAGAGCTGACCGGTGAGGCACACCTTGACCCAGATCAAGATTTGCCCGGGCTCTTGCGACACGGGGGCAAAAATGCAGCACGCAGCGTTCAAACTGGACAAGGTCGATTGTTCGGCCTGCCCGATCCGGCACCGTGCGGTGTGCGCCCGGTGCGAGGAAGACGAGCTGGAGCGCCTGAACGCGATCAAGTTCTACCGCAGCTACAAGGCCGGGGAGACGATCGTCTGGGCCGGTGACGCGATGGATTTCGTCGCATCGGTTGTGGGCGGTGTGGCTTCGCTGTCGCAGACCATGGAAGATGGCCGTCGGCAGATGGTCGGCCTTCTGCTGGCCTCGGATTTTATTGGCCGTCCGAACCGGAACACCGTGGCTTATGATGTCACGGCTGTCTCGGACGTGACCCTGTGCTGCTTTAGGCGCAAGCCGTTCGAGGAAATGCTGGTCGACACGCCACACATCAGCCAGCGCCTGCTGGAGATGACGCTTGATGAACTGGATGCGGCGCGGGAATGGATGCTGATCCTTGGCCGCAAGACCGCGCGCGAGAAGATCGCGAGTTTCCTGTCGATCATCGCCCGGCGCGAAAGCGCGACGGATGGCGCCGAAGTGGGCAGCGATGTCGCCTTCGATCTGCCCCTGACGCGCGAGGCAATGGCCGATTACCTTGGCCTGACGCTGGAAACGGTCAGTCGCCAGATGTCGGGCCTGAAGCGGGACGGCGTCATCCGGCTGGAAGGCAAGCGCCGCGTCCTCGTACCCGATTTCAATCTTCTCCTCGACGAAACCGGCGACGATGCGGATGGCGGCGTCCTGGTCTGACCCCTCCACGAACCGAGAGTGCCATGAACGCCCCGAATGCCGGGGCGTTTTTCGTTTTCTGACCCTTGCTTGACCCAGATCAAGGTTTGCCCGGCTGAAATCGCGAAAACCCGGATCAAAGAAATGCCCGTGGTCCGTCCAGATTCGGTCGGTCCCCGGGGAAAGGTGAAGGGACGAACGATGCTTGATTACATAAAGCTCGCCATTCTTGGGCTCGTCGCCATTTGCGCTGCCATCGCAGCGAATTACGGCCTCGACGCGGCTTACAAGTTGCACGCGCTTATTATCATGGTGGTCGCCGGCGGCCTGTTCCTGTGGCAGCTCCGCCGCACGGGCGAGCCTGCCGTGGCGGTGCCGACCGGGGAATACATGGACGGACCCGTCAGGGCCGCCGCAATCGCAACCGCCTTCTGGGGTGTCGTGGGCTTCCTTGCGGGTGTCTTCATCGCGTTCCAGCTGGCCTTTCCGGAACTGAACTTCCAGTGGGCCGAGGGCTATGCCAACTTCGGACGCCTGCGCCCGCTGCACACCTCGGCGGTGATCTTCGCCTTCGGGGGCAACGCGCTTCTGGCGGCATCGTTCTACATCGTGCAGCGCACCAGCGCGGTGCGGATGTGGGGCGGCAATGCGACGTGGTTCGTCTTCTGGGGCTACCAGCTCTTCATCGTCATGGCCGCGACCGGCTACCTTCTTGGTGCCACGCAGAGCCAGGAATATGCGGAGCCTGAATGGTACGTCGACCTGTGGCTGACCATCGTCTGGGTCGTGTTCCTGATCGTCTATGTCGGCACGCTCTTGAAGCGGAAAGAGCCGCATATCTACGTCGCGAACTGGTTCCTGCTGTCGTTCATCATCACGGTGGCAATGCTGCACGTGGTCAACAACCTGTCGATCCCGGTCTCGATCTGGGGTTCGCGCTCGGTCCAGGTGTTCTCGGGCGTGCAGAACGCGATGACGCAGTGGTGGTACGGCCACAACGCCGTGGGTTTCTTCCTGACCGCGGGCTTCCTCGGCATGATGTACTACTTCGTGCCGAAGCAGGCCGAACGCCCGGTCTACAGCTACAAGCTGTCGATCATCCACTTCTGGGCGCTGATCTTCCTCTATATCTGGGCCGGACCCCACCACCTGCATTACACCGCGCTGCCGGACTGGGCCTCGACCCTCGGCATGGTGTTCTCGGTGATCCTGTGGATGCCGTCCTGGGGTGGCATGATCAACGGCCTGATGACCCTGCAAGGGGCATGGGACAAGCTGCGCACCGACCCGATCCTGCGGATGATGGTGACCTCGCTCGCCTTCTACGGCATGTCGACCTTCGAAGGCCCGATGATGTCGATCCGCGCGGTGAACTCGCTGTCGCACTACACGGACTGGACCATCGGTCACGTGCACTCGGGCGCGCTCGGCTGGAACGGGATGATCACCTTCGGGATGCTCTACTACCTGTTCCCGAAACTGTGGCACACGAAGCTCTACAGCCTCCGCGCCGTCAGCTGGCACTTCTGGCTCGCGACCGTGGGGATCGTTCTCTACGCCGCCTCGATGTGGGTGACCGGGATCATGGAAGGCCTGATGTGGCGCGAAGTCGACGCGCAGGGTTTCCTCGTGAACTCCTTCGCCGACACCGTGGAAGCGAAATTCCCGATGTACGTGGTCCGCGGACTGGGTGGGGTCATGTTCCTCTCCGGCGCGCTGATCATGGCCTGGAACCTCTGGATGACCGTTCGGTCGGCGGGCGCGAAGCCCACCTCCGACCTGGTCCCCGCTGAATAAGGAGGGCTGAACAAATGGCCATTCTTGACCAACACAAGAAGATCGAAACCAATGCCACGCTTCTGCTGGCGCTCAGTTTCGTCGTCGTCACCATCGGTGGCATCGTGGAAATCGCCCCGCTGTTCTACCTTGAGAACACCATCGAGGATGTGGAGGGCATGCGCCCCTATTCCCCGCTGGAACTGGCGGGCCGCGAGGTCTACGTCCGCGAGGGCTGCTATGTCTGCCACAGCCAGATGATCCGTCCGATGCGGGACGAGGTGGAGCGGTACGGACACTACAGCCTTGCGGCTGAAAGCCAGTACGACCACCCGTTCCAATGGGGCTCCAAACGGACCGGGCCGGACCTCGCCCGGGTCGGCGGGCGCTACTCGGACGAGTGGCACTATGACCACCTGGTCAATCCGCAGTCGGTCGTGCCGCAGTCGATCATGCCGTCCTACGCATTCCTTGCGGACAACGAGATCACCGGTGCCCGCATCGGCGACCTGATGGAGACTCATGCCTTCGTCGGCGTGCCCTACACCGAGGAACAGCTGGAACTGGCGTCGCTCGACTTCATCGAGCAGGCGACCGATTTCGGTGACCCCGGCGTGGTGGAACGCTATCCCGGCGCGCAGCAACGCGATTTCGACGGCAACCCCGCCGTGACCGAAATGGATGCGCTGATCGCCTACCTGCAAATGCTCGGCACGCTGGTCGATTTCTCGACCTTCACGCCGGACGAAAGCCGCTAGGGAGGACGCGATATGGATTATGAATTCCTTCGCGGGCTGTCGGGAAGCATCGGCACGATCTTCCTGTTCGCCAGCTTCCTCGGCTTCGTGCTTTTCGCCCTGCGGCCCGGCTCCAAGCGGCTGCATGCCGACAGCGCGGCAATCCCTTTCCGCCATGACGATAAGCCCGCCGCAGATGACGGGCAGGAGGCGCAGCAATGACCGACCAGAGAAACCATCCCGAAGAGCAGGTCCTGCAAGACGGTGACCCGGAAACCACGGGCCACAGCTGGGACGGCATCAAGGAGTTCAACAACCCCCTCCCGCGGTGGTGGCTGTGGTGCTTCTACCTGACCATCATCTGGGGCGTCGCCTATTCGGTGCTCTATCCGGCATGGCCGGGGATCAGCGGGGCGACGGCCGGGGTGCTGGGGTTCTCGACCCGTGCACAGGTCGCCGAGGAGATCGACCGCTTCGATGCGTTGAACGCCGATCTGCGCCAGCAATTGACCGAGGTGGACCTCACCACGGTCACACGGGAAGACAATCCGGACCTCTACAACTTCGCGGTTCAGGCGGGCGAGTCGACCTTCACCACGTGGTGCTCGCAATGCCACGGTGCCGGTGCGGCCGGCGTGCAGGCGGCGGGGTATCCCAACCTGCTGGACGACGACTGGCTCTGGGGCGGCACGCTGGAGGACATCCAGGCCACCATCGCCCACGGCATCCGCAACGAGGATGATCCGGACGCGCGCTGGTCCGAGATGACCGCCTTCGAAGGCATTCTCGCTGACGAGGAGATCTCGCAGGTCGTCAACTACGCGATGAGCCTGTCGGATGAGGACGGCGACGGCGTCAATGCCATCAGCCAGACCTATGACGAAGAGCTGGCCAGCGCCGGTGAGACCATCTTCCTCGACAATTGCGCGGCCTGCCATGGCGATGCCGGCACCGGGGACCGCTTCCTTGGCGCGCCGAACCTGACCGATGCGATCTGGCTTTACGGCGGCACGCCCGAGGCCATCGAGGAAACCGTGCGCCATGCGCGCTTCGGCGTGATGCCCGCGTGGTCCCTGCGCCTGAGCGAGGCAGAGGTCAACGCAACCGCCATCTACGTCCACGGCTTGGGCGGCGGCGAGTAATTCAAAGGCGAGGGCGCCATCCGCGCGCCCGCGATCAAGAACACCGTAGCCTCACCCTGCTACGGTCAGGTGTCAGCCCCGCGTCCTGTTCGCGCTTTACCGTGGGGCTGACACCCCTTTGCATCTGCAGCATCCAGATAAAGCCTCAATTTATCCGAAAATGGTCTTGGTCTGTTCCGTGATGAACCACAATCCGGTGCGATGAAGTCGCATCACGCTTCATGGGACACCCGTAATCATGTTCAAACACCACAACACCTCCACCTCATTCATCGCGGATGAATCCGGCGCCGTAACCGTCGACTGGGTCGTGCTGACCGCAGGCCTTGTCGGCTTGGGCCTGGCCACGATTGCCATCGCCTCGGGCGGGGTCGAAAACCTGTCCAACGACACGGGCCAAACTCTGGCAAACATGGAAATCCGGACCTCTTTCGGAAGCGTCACTGCCTTGGAATGGACAGCCTATGTGCCCGAGGATCAGCTGTGGCTGCCATGGCCCGAGTATTTTGAGACAGAAGGCTACTCGGATGAACGACTGCTCGAAGAAATCGAGAGCTACGCCCATGCTGCCGATGCTGAGCCGGGTGAGGATGACTACGCTCACGATCACTATTGGGCTGCACGTGAAGAAGCCGAGCGTCGCCAGCTCGACGTTCCATCCGCCTGATCGGTCGGATCTGCCCGACATGACGGAGCGCCCGGTAACGAGGCGCTCCTTTTTCGTTTCGGACACCGGGTTGATCCACATCAATGAATGGGCAAACGCGACCTTCTAGGAAGACCCTGCGCAGAACAGAACGAATCTACGGGACCCTTCCGACATGTCAGCGAGTGAAACCACGCCGAAGCTCTACGCGGCACAGGAGCCGATTTTTCCCAAACGCGTGAGCGGCAAGTTCCGGAACCTGAAATGGGTGATCATGATCGTCACCCTCGGGATCTATTACATCACCCCCTGGATCCGGTGGGACCGTGGCCCGTCGCTGCCCGATCAGGCGGTCCTCGTGGACCTTGCCAACCGGCGCTTCTTCTTCTTCTGGATCGAGATCTGGCCGCATGAATTCTATTTCGTGGCAGGCCTGCTGATCATGGCGGGGCTGGGGCTGTTCCTGTTCACCTCGGCGCTTGGCCGGGTCTGGTGCGGCTACACTTGCCCGCAAACCGTCTGGACCGACCTGTTCTACACCGTCGAACGCTGGATCGAGGGCGACCGCAACGCGCGCCTGCGCCTGTGGAAGGCCAAGTGGGATTTCCACAAGTGGCGGCTGCGCGTGACCAAGTGGATCGTGTGGCTGCTGATCGCCGTGGCGACAGGGGGCGCTTGGGTCTTCTACTTCGCCGATGCGCCCACGCTGCTGCGCGACCTCGTGACGGGGCAGGCGGCTTACGTGGCCTATGCCACCGTTGGCCTTTTGACCGCGACGACCTTCATCTTCGGCGGCTTCGCCCGTGAACAGATCTGCATCTACGCCTGCCCGTGGCCGCGCATCCAGGCCGCGATGATGGACGAGCACACGATCACCGTGGCCTACCGCGACTGGCGGGGGGAGCCGCGCGGCAAGGGCAAGAAGCGTCGCGAAATGGCTGAAGCCGCCATCGCCAGCTCGCGCCTCGCCGGGCCGACGATCCGTGGAACCGAACCCGGCGCGACCTCCGCGCCCGATGTGCAGGCGCCCGGCGACTGCATCGACTGCATGGCCTGCGTGAATGTCTGCCCCATGGGGATCGACATCCGCGACGGGCAGCAACTCGAATGCATCACCTGCGCGCTTTGCATCGACGCCTGTGACGAGATCATGGACAAGGTCGGCCAGCCGCGCGGACTGATCGACTACATCGCTCTGACGGACGAGGCCAATGAACGCGCCGGGAACAAGAAGGTGCCGGTCATGCGGCACATCCTGCGCCCGCGCACGCTGATCTACACGGCGCTCTGGTCCGCCGTTGGCATCGGCCTTGTGGTGGCCCTGTTCATCCGGTCCGAGATCGACATGACCGTCGCCCAGATCCGCAACCCGCAGTTCGTCACGCTCAGCGACGGGTCGGTGCGCAACACCTACGACATCCGCATCCGCAACATGACGGCGGAGGATACGACGTTCCGGATCGGCCTGACCTCCGACGATATCCTGCGCGTCAATCTGGAAGGGTCGCAGGACTTGATGGTCGAGGTGCCGGCGGACGAGACGCTCCTTCAACGGGTCTACGTCATCGCGCGGCCCGAGGATGCACCGGCCGCGCGCGAGCGCACCGACTTCCGCTTCTGGGTCGAGGATTTCGATACGCAGGAACGCGCCCATAGCAACACCACCTTCTTCGGACGGAATGACCAATGACCGACGCGATCGACAACAACACCCGCAAGCTGACCGGCTGGCACGTGGCCGCCATGTTCGTGGGTGGCTTCGGCATCATCATCGGCGTGAATGTCTTCATGGCCACGCAGGCGGTGTCGACCTTCCCGGGGCTGGAGGTCGACTCCAGCTACGCCGACAGCCAGACCTTCGATGACCGCCGCGCGGCGCAGGAGGCTTTGGGCTGGGTGGCGTCGGCCGAGGCGGATGCAGGGGAGGTGCGGCTGACATTGGTCGACGGGACGGGGCGTCCAGTCTACCCGGCAGAGCTCGAGGCGCTGCTGACCCGGCCCACGACCCGCGCCGACGACCAGGTGCTCGAGTTGACCCGTGGCGCGAACGGTGTGCTCGTCGCACCGGCCGAATTGGCCGAAGGCCGCTGGCGTCTGCGCCTGACTGGTGTCGCGCGCGACGGCACCGAGTATCGCCACAACATCACCTTCACCTATAGCGACAGCTGACATCATGGCCGCCTTCGCCGACCCTCAACGCCCCTCTGCCTGTCCGGCCTGTGATGCAGCCCCGCTCGCAGAGCAGCTGGCAGGCAAGCCCATGACCGATGGGCGCCTGATGCTGGCCCTGCCGGGCATCCACTGCGCGGGCTGCATCTCGGGGGTAGAGCGCGCCTTGCAGGCAGTGCCGGGGGTGCGCGACGCGCGGGTGAACCTGACGCTGCGCCGCGCCTCGGTCGAGGCCGGGCCGGAAGTGGAGGCAGAGACGCTCTGCGCGGTCCTGTCGAAAGCGGGATACGAGGCACATGAGCTGGATCCCGGTGTGCTGGCCGCGACCGAGGTCGATGCGCGCGGCCGGGCGCTTCTGATGCGCCTTGCTGTGGCGGTGTTCGCAATGATGAACGTGATGCTGCTGTCGGTGGCGGTCTGGTCCGGGGCCGACGGCGTGACGCGTGACATGATGCACTGGATCAGCGCGGCGATTGCCATCCCGGCGGTGCTGTTCGCAGGCCAGCCATTCTATTCGTCGGCGTTCGCGGCCCTGCGGGCCGGACGGCTCAACATGGACGTGCCGATCACGCTGGCCATCTCGCTGGCGGTCGGCACGTCGCTTTACGAGACCATGCTGTCGGGTGAACACGCCTATTTCGACGCGGCCATTGCGCTTTGCACCTTCCTTCTGGCGGGGCGGTATCTCGATCACCGCACGCGCGCCAACGCACGGTCCGCCGCGCAGGAACTCGCCGCCCTGGAGGTGCCGCGCGCGCTCCGCATTGCGGGGCAGGGGACCGAGACCGTGGCCGTCGCCGATCTGCGACCCGGTGATCTGGTGCGGGTTCTGCCGGGTGGGCGTATCCCGGTCGACGGGCGCGTGACCGACGGGCACACGGAACTCGACCGCTCGATCATGACCGGTGAGACCCTGCCTGCTGCCGCAGCACCCGGCGACGTGGTTCATGCCGGCGAAGCCAACCTGACCGGTGCGATCACGGTATCGGTGGAGGCCGCTGGCCGCGATACCGAGCTTGCGCGGATCGGCGATCTGGTCGCCGTGGCCGAAGCGGGACGCTCGAACTACACCTCGCTCGCCGATGCGGCGGCGAAGCTCTATGCGCCCGGTGTGCATATTGTGGCCGTGCTCGCGGCTGTAGGTTGGTTCGCCTATACGTGGGATCTGCGCGTGGCGCTGAACGTCGCGGCTGCGGTTCTGATCATCACCTGCCCCTGTGCGCTGGGGCTGGCGGTGCCGGCCGTGACAACGGCGGCCTCCGCCCGGCTGTTCCGCAAGGGGCTGCTGATCAAGGACGGCACGGCGCTGGAACGTCTGGCCGAAGTGGACACGGTAGCATTCGACAAGACCGGCACGCTGACCGACGGCGCGCCCGAGCCCCTTGGACTCGAAGATCTGGATGAGGACAAGGCCCGCGTCGCCCTTGCGCTGGCGCAGGCCTCTGCCCATCCCCTCGCCCGGGCCCTTGCAAAGGGTCTGGAGGCGAAAGGGGTCACGCCTGCACGGGTGACCCATCTGCAGGAAAAGCCGGGCTTTGGCGTCGAAGGCACGTGGCGGGGAGAGCCTGTTCGCCTTGGACGCGTGGCGTGGGTAGGCGGAGGAAATGCGGTGGGGACAACCGCGACCTACCTGCGCCTTGCGGATGGTCCCGTGCAGGCGTTGAAATTCGCTGACCGCGTCCGCGAGGGGGCCGAAGACGTTGTCGAGGCGCTCCATGCACAAGGCAAACGCGTCGTGCTGATCTCGGGGGATGTGGCCCCGGCGGTGGAGGCTTTCGCGGCCCGTCTTGGTATCACCGAGGTCATCGCCGAAGCGCGCCCCGAAGCGAAGGCAGAGGCGGTGCAGGCGCTGGCGGAAGGTGGCGCGAAGGTTCTGATGGTGGGCGACGGGATGAACGATACGGCGGCACTGGCGGCGGCCCATGTGTCGATCTCGCCGGCCTCGGCGCTTGAGGCCGCACGCGCGGCCTCGGACATGGTTCTGACCGGGCGCAGCCTGTCTCCGGTGCTCGATGCGATGGGCACGGCGGTGTCGGCGCGCGCCCGGATCAAGGAGAATTTCACCATTGCCAGCGTCTACAACCTGCTCGCCGTGCCGCTGGCGGTGGCGGGCCTGTGTTCGCCACTGATCGCGGCGTTGGCGATGTCGTCCTCTTCCTTGACGGTGTCGCTGAACGCGTTGAGGCTCCGCTGATGGAAATCCTCGGCCTACTTATTCCTGTATCGCTGTTCCTTGGCGCGGTGGGCCTTGCGGCTTTCTGGTGGATGCTGCGCAAGGGACAGTTCGACGATCCGGAAGGCGATGCGCACCGGATCCTGCGGGAAGATTACGACGACAAGCCGAAGTGAAGCGGTGCCGGAGGGAGACGCTCGCCCTTCGGCTTCGCCCCTCCCGCCGTCCCGTGACGCTCACGGCCCGACGGTCTCGCAGGTCACGTTGCGGGCCGACAGGCGGGCGCAGGCACGTGTCGCCTGGTCCTCGGTCATTCCCGTGAAACGTGCGTCGTAACCCCGGCTGATCTGGACGACACTGCGCAACGCCTCGTCGAAGGTGCCCAACTCGGCCAGCGCCGTGCGCAGCAGAAGCCGTTCAGCGGCGTAATGCGAGTTCTGTGGCCCCAGCGACACGCCGTAGAGGCGCGACCCGGTGGAAGAGGCCCGCGTCACGATTTCCGGCTCGGGCGCGGGGCGCGGGGGCACGACCGGCTCGCGCGCGGTCTCAGGCTCGGGTTCGGGCTCGAGCGCGGCCTGGGGCTCCGGCCGTGGCTCGGGGCGGGCCGAGGCATCTTCTACCGCGTTCAACGCCGCTTCGACGGCCGCCGCCACCTCGGCATCGGCACCCGCCACTTCACCGAGCGCTGCCCCCACTGCATCGTCGATGGCCGCGAAGACTTCGGAATTCACCTCGCCCAACGGACGCATGACCGGACGCATCGAGGTGCTCGGCGCGCGCTGACCGGGCGGGTTGAAGCCATCGGCAGACGGCGGTTCCCCGGAATAGGTCGGAAGTGGCGGCGTGCGTAGCGCCACGTGGGAGGGCGCGCGCTCGAACCCCATGTCGAGCAATTCCATCACCCGTTCGTTCCGCCAGGCCGAGCTGCGCCCGCCGAATACCGTGGCGATGATCCGTTCTTCGCCGCGCTGCGCGGAGGCCACGAGGTTGAAGCCCGCAGCCCGCGTGTAGCCGGTCTTGATCCCGTCGGCGCCGCGGTACTGGGTCAGCACAACACGGTTCGTGTTGCGGACCTGCGCGATCCCCGCATCGGCGGTCAGGCGCGAGAAGATGTTGTAATACTGGGGATAATCGTAGATCAGCCGCCTCCCCAGCATCGTCATGTCACGGGCAGTCGACAAGTGGCCGTCTTCCGTAAGACCGTGGGGGTTGCGGAAAGTCGTGCGAGTCATCCCGAGCGCGACGGCGGTGCGGTTCATGCGCCGCGCGAAGGCGGCCTCTGACCCGCTGATTGCTTCAGCGATGGCAGCGGCCCCATCGTTGGACGAGCGCACGGCGGCTGCACGGATCAGGTAGCGCAGCCGTACCCGGCTGCCGGCCTGGAACCCCATCGCGTATTCGGTCGCGGCGGCTTCGCGGGAGATCGTGACTTCGGTGTCGAGCGTGATCTCACCCAGACGGATCGCCTCGAACGCGATGTAGAGCGTCATCATCTTGGTCAGCGACGCGGGGTGCAGACGGGTATCGGCATTGCGGGAATGCAGGACCTCACCGTTGCGCGCATCCATGACCATGGCTGCGTAGGGGGCCGCCTGCGCAGGAGCCAATGCCCCAAACGCCAGAGCGACGCCCAGGAGGGCGACGTAGAATAACCTTGCGAACATGATCTGCTCTATCTGCCTCGTGTCGGCCGTCTAGAAGCGGCCATTACGACGATGTTAGGCGAAATGAATCCTGAAATCCATCGCGGAATGGGAAAATTTCCAACGGCTGCAAGGAATTGGAAGATGTGGTTCCGCGTGCAACAGATGGGGCAAAATGTGGCTGTATCGCCGCGGCTCTGCGCATGGCAGAGCGCGAAATGACCTGATACAACCGCGACGAGTGTTGCAAAAGGATCGCGGCCCATGACTGACCTCATCGACAACCGCAAAGCCCGTGCGTCGGATTGGTTTCGAAGCCTTCGGGATGAAATCGTCGCCGCCTTCGAAGGTCTGGAGGACACGCAGGGCGGCCCGGAAGCGGTGGGGCGATTTGAGGTCACGGAAACGCGCCGCACCGGCGATGAGGGTGAGGATGCGGGCGGCGGTCTGATGAGCGTGATGCGCGGCGGCCGGGTGTTCGAGAAGGTCGGCGTCAACGTCTCGACCGTTTACGGCACGTTGGGCGAGCGCGCGCAAAAAGCGATGGCCGCGCGCGGTGTGCCCGGCATGGAAACGGACCCCCGATTCTGGGCCTCCGGCATCAGCCTCGTGGCCCATATGCAGAACCCGCGGGTGCCAGCGGTCCACATGAACACCCGGATGTTCTGGACCCCGAACGCATGGTGGTTCGGTGGTGGATCGGACCTCAACCCCGCCATCGAATATGAGGAGGATACGGCTTATTTCCATGGCGTTCTGAAGGACCATTGTGACCGCCACAACCCCGACTACTACCCGCGTTTCAAGGCTTGGGCCGACGAATATTTCTATGTCCCGCACCGGCACAGGGCGCGGGGAGTGGGCGGCATTTTCTACGACGACCTGAACACCGGCGACTGGGAAGCGGATTTTGCCTTCACGCAGGATGTCGGGCGCGCGTTCCTGCCCGCTTTTCTGGGCTGCGTGGAGAAGCGCCGCCATGAGACCTTCGACGAGGCCGACCGCGAGGCGCAGCTGGTCCACCGCGGGCTTTATGCCGAATACAATCTGGTGTACGATCGGGGCACCAAGTTCGGCCTGGAAACCGGGCACGATGCCAATGCCGTGCTGATGAGTTTGCCGCCGATTGCGAAGTGGACCTGAGCCGCTCTGACTTTACTGGAGCTTGAATCAGATTAAACTAGCGTCCCTTCTGATGGGTCTGGACGTGGAGGTTGAGCGCAGCCCCAACGTTCTATTTTATCGAGTTCGAGTAGAAATTTACCAGCTTGCGAGAGATAATGGTGCAACCACGAAGTGCCACATGTCTGATAGCCAATGCCCAAGATGAGCAGGCGCATGTTCGAAGGGCATCCGTGCTGGGCCGTCTCTGAATGTCCCAGTCGAGTTTGTACCATTGAATGCTCACTGTTACTGGTGAGCCGAACGAGTCAGGATGCGCTATGGACCCTCATTGGCGAAACTCCTATATGAAACTTTGACATCGAAGCCACTAGCAAAACCAAACACTGGCAAGGTAAGTTATGAAGCTCGTGATACACGTCGGTCCTCCGAAAACTGGGACAACCGCCTTGCAGCGAGCACTTTATGGCGCGCGTCATAGACTATTGGCTCATCAAATTCTCTATCCCGAACCCGGACGTCGAAAACGCCATAACCATGGCGAACTATGCTATACATTTCTTCCCTTCGATCAGGCGCCTCGCGGCATGAAAAAATATAGTGAGAGGGACTATATCCAATCTGGTAAAGCGCTGATGCGAGAGATTGAGCATCAGATAGAAAGCCATAAGCCTGATCTTCTGGTCTTATCTTCAGAGTGGTTTGCAAGGCTTTACAAAGCCAAGGATTCGGGAAAGTTCATGGCGTATCTCGAGGCATTGAGTCCGAAAAACATTGAATTCGTTCTGTATGCCAGGCGTCCATCGGAGTTCTTTTTGTCTTCTTCGCAACAAAGGCTTAGAGCAGCAAGTTTGTTTGAACCCATATATCCTTGGAATTTCGACGTATTAGTTGATGGACTCAAGGATATTGTAGGTCAATATCCTGTAACCGTTAGGCTATTCGATCGAAAATCAATGATCGGCGGAAGTATCGTAAGCGACTTTGCAGCGCTCTACTTTCCAAGGCTTGCGGAGGAACTGAAAGCACTAGAAACAAAACGGCCGGCAAATGAGAGCTTTTCAGCAGAGACCATGGTGCTGTTACAAAAGTTTCGGCGAGCATTCTATCCTCACGAAGAAGATGTCTTCAACGAGAGGACGCGAAAGCTTTTGCGGCGACTTCAGAAGATTGATGCTAAGGATGGAAACCCGCGTCCGAAGCTGCGATCAACATGGAAAGACTACCTTGACTACGGACATTCGGGCGCATTGGATCTCAGAGATAAGCATGGCGTTTCGTTTCCTGACTTCGACTATGCCAGGCTGGAAAGGCAGGACTTTGCAACCAAGCCGGATGCCAATGCAGACGTGGCGAACATCATCGTAGTAGACCAAGAACGGCTGAACCGACAGATTGACGCGCTCTCTAGATCACTTTGGGCGATAAGACCGAGCAATTCGAAGTGGCTCCGTGACGTGCGAAGGTGTTTGAAAGAGGATCGCGGCCAACTCCGTCGCCACCTTTCGGAGTGTTGAATTGATGGCTTCCGAAGATGCAAAAAAGATACCAAGAGACATTTGGATGCTTTGGCTTCAAGGGTTTGAGCAAGCTCACCCTCTGGTGCAGATTTGTGTCCAATCTTGGCGTCAACGGAACCCGGGTTGGAGAGTTCACTTACTCACCAAGGACACGCTCGTAGACTACCTTGATGAAGAGTTCTGTGAAGAGCTCTTAGCATCAGGTTTACCGCTAGTTAAAATCGCCAATATTGTCCGTTTGGCTCTGATTTCCCGTTTTGGCGGTGTATGGGCAGATGCCGATGTCTACTGTGCAAGACCTCTCGATGGTTGGATTGACGACGCAACATCGTCTGGCTTCTTTGCGTTTCGTTTTATGGAAGCGGACGCTTGGTTTCGCGATCCATCTGTTCCAACCCTAAAAAGGGTTTCAATGCGGACGACCGATCGGGTCATAGCGAGTTGGTTTTTAGCCGGCCACCCTGGGAACTTGATCGCCAGCGAGTTTGCGTTCCGTCATTTCGAGCTTCTCAAGCTAGCGATTGCGTCTCAGAAGCAGTCGGGTAGGTTCCTAAGGCGCCCCATTCTACGTCTTATGCGCCGAAATTCCTACCTATCTTCAATGATGGGCACGCATCGGTTCGTTACAACCTTTGGGTGGTATCCGTATTTCCTTTTTCACTATCATTTTGCACATCTCATACGAAACGATCGCGATTTTGGTCGCGCTTGGTCGTTAGGAAAGCCGATGTCCGCACGCGCAGCGTTGACATTCTCGAAGTTCTTGGGCCAACCTTGTGATGACGCTTTTCAAGCTGCCATTCGTGGTGAAGGTAGTTCTCCGGTGTACAAGTTTCACTGGGATAAGACTGAACCACTTCAACCAAACACAATGACCCGTTTCGATTGGCTCGTGACTGGTTCGGAGTTTCTAGCCGAACCCGAATGACCTTCTGTTCTTTCGGCTTCCTTGCGGGTTGAGGAAAAAAGTATCAAAGATGATTGTATGCCATCCCAAGAAGCTGATCTTTATTAAGACAAAGAAAGTAGGCGGCACGTCGCTCGAAATTGCACTCTCTGGATTCTGTGGGCCGGATTGCATCATTACGCCCTTTTCCAAAGTGGATGAAGAAGCAAGGATGCAATTGGGTTCTAGAGGTCCGCAGAACTATTTAAATTCTCCTGTATCAGCTTTCTTAACGCGGCGAGAGCGGAAGTTCAGAAATCACACGCGCGCCGATCAAGCGCGGCGGAGGTTGCCACGTAAAATCTGGCAAAATTATCGGAAGTTTACCATCGTCAGAAACCCATACGATCGTGCAATCTCGCGATATATTTGGAATCACAAACGCAACCTTACGGGCAAGCTTAATTTTGGAGAGTATTTTGAAGAAAACCCGCACATACTGACTGATAACATGAGAATCGCACCGCTCCATGGTCGCAATAGTCTCGACATCTATTTGCGATTCGAGCACTTGGAGGAAGATATGTTCTCGAATGATCTTGGATTTCTCTGGGAGGTTTTTCAGAAGCAGACGGCAAAAGGGGGAAATCGCCCTTTTCGCGGACAAGATGCTGAAGAATTATATACGCAGTTTCCGAGGGTTCTGGAGATTATCGAAGATGTCTGCCAAGAGGAAATTGAGAAGTTTGGGTATCATCGTCCAGTGTAACTTGACGGCATCTCCTATCTTGATGAGTTGACCTACCTGCGCGTGATCGAGAAATCTCTTGAGGCAGCGGTTACTACTTGATCGAAATCGAGTGGAGTGGCATCGCAACATTGCGGTTTGTCGTAGTGATTTCCCCGGTCGCTTCCTATAAGGTGGCGAGGTTCGCAGACCTTCCTCTCGCGTGATGCTTCGGTCAAGCGAGGCAACCTCATGGTCACGAAGTTGTACAGCAGACAATGGGAAAGTACGCCCTTGATCCCGATCTTTCTGATAAATTTGGACCGGCGGCCGGATCGGCTAGCTGTGATGAGTGACCAGCTTGGAAGCCTTGGTCTGCCGTGGGTCAGAATATCTGCGTACGACATGGAGAGCATCGACGACGGCATCCTTGGAGAACGAGTTGCGCTATCTGGTCACAGAATTCCGATGGGAAGAGGCAGTCAATGCTGTGCTCTGACCAATCTTGCAATTTACCAACGGATCGTTGATGAAGAGACCCCTGCAGCGCTGATCTTGCAGGATGATGTGGCGCTCTCTGCGGATCTCGTACCCTACGCAACCTCTATTGACTGGCTTCCGGACGGCGTGCACGTCGTTCAATTTGAAAAGTATGGGAAACCGTCGTCCAAGAGATTGCTTGGCCCAGAGTTCAAGGATGCAACTCTTGCAGACCGAACTCTCCATCGCCTGTACTCACGAACGGCGGGTGCGGCTTGCTACTTGATCACCTTGGATGGCGCAAAGACCATTATCAACCACCGTGGGCTTATTGATATGCCGATCGACCATTTTCTTTTCAGCCCGAATGTTTCACCGGTATTTAACGACTTACATGTTGCGGTTGTCAGGCCGGCCATGGCGCGGCAACAGGA
Organism: Rhodobacterales bacterium HKCCE4037; assembly: GCA_015689645.1. Taxonomy (GTDB): domain Bacteria; phylum Pseudomonadota; class Alphaproteobacteria; order Rhodobacterales; family Rhodobacteraceae; genus Gymnodinialimonas. The sequence goes on along the minus strand of WVSM01000003.1, from coordinate 392,330 downwards.
CGACGATGAATTGCCGTCGGACTTACTGTCGGAGCGGCAAAAGCAATCCAAGTCGTTTGCTGCTCGTGCCAGGCGTCTCTGGCAGGACCTCAATAGAGTCCCCGAACAACTGCGTTTGATGGCTCAGGGTGCCCGCTGGCTGAATTTCGAGTATGACGGCTCTTCTAAAGGTGCAGACCGAGGTTGAGCTTAATTCGATGATACCGATCATATCTGTTATTATCCCTACCTTCGAAGACTGGCCGGGAGTGAAAAGCAGTCTAGCTGCATTGGCATTCCAGGATATAGATGCTTCACGTTACGAAATAATTATCGCTAACAATAATCGTGAAAAGACGTTGCCTGAGAATATTGGTAGCGCCAGTAACGTACGTTTCATATGGGAGCCGAAGCCTGGATCTTATGCAGCACGAAACACCGCTATCAAGGTAGCCCGAGGAGAGTTCATCTTTTTTACAGATAGTGGCTGTCTTCCATCGAAACGTTGGCTTTCAGCTGGGCTGGCACGATTTTTGAGCGAGGAAGGTTGCGAAAGGGTTGCAGGAAGAATCGCGGTTTCCCCCGAAGGTACGACTTGGAATGGCTGGAATGTATACGACCATGTAACTAACTTGCGGCAAGATGAGTATGTCAAGCGAGGTCACGCTGTCACGGCAAACCTCGCAGTCAGAAGGTCTGCATTCGAACACGTGGGTCTCTTCAGAGACGATCGCTTCTCTGGTGGTGATTTCGAATGGAATCGCCGTGCCAATAAGGAGAATATACCAATTGTGTTCGAAGAAGAAATGGTAGTGTGGCATCCCGCACGGAAGTCCTATTTGGAATGCGCTGCCAAGATCAGAAGAATTGCGGGAGCACGGTTCACGGAGAAATGTAATCAGCCAGTGTTGAAGAGAATCCCACGCCTCAAGTACCTGATTCCGTCAATTCGAAAATTTCGAAAGATTTGGCGAGAAGTACCAGAGGCGCCCGCTCGTGTGCGATTCTTAGCGATGCTGTACGACTATCAAATGGGTTGGGTCTACAACGCTGAGATAGTAAGACTTGGTTTCTTCGGAAAAAAACCCTCCAGAAGCTAGCAAGTTATGATTCAGTACTCATTTTGAGTTAAGTTTATGATGTCCGGCGTTTCGGATAATGTAGGCTTTCCGAAAATGCAGTAGAGAACCCACTGTGCCTGACCTACCACGGGATTTTTCTGTTGAGTGAGAGCGACCATCCTTTACGCTGGCTCACGCCAGTGGAGTGATACGGTGGCGGTTTGATTTATGGCAGTTATGATATCTGCTTATCCACCAAACTGCTTTTCTTGTATACTCTTTCTATAAAGGCATTATCGCAATCGCGGACCTTCTAGGGCGTAAACCCAACGCTAAGCATCAACGGCTCGAATTATTGTCCGCAGGAACATTCCGTCGTTCCTGAGCAGAATTGGGTTCCTGCCTTTCCGTGCGCCGCGACCGTGCCGCTTTTGGCTTACGCTCCGGTTTCCATCTCCGATGCACCCAGAACCATTGCTCGGGATGAGCGTTGACCTGCGCAGAAAGGCTGTCGTTGAGGGCTTGGGTCATCGTTCGGGGATCGCTGTGGGGAATAGGTTCCTCGACCCGGATCTCGAAATCGAGACCGTTTTCCTGCCGGACACCATAGATCGGAACCAGCAGGGCATCGTATTTCAGTGCAAGCTCGGCAGCGGAGAGTGCGGTTGGCGCGCTCTTTCCGAGGAAATCGAGCATCGCACCGCCTCTGAAATATTGGTCAATCAGCATCGCGCCTTGTCCACCGTCCCGCAAGACGCGCACGAACTTCGCCAGCCCGCGTCGGTCGCGTGGGAAAGCGGGGCCGCCGACAGCTTCCACCGTCGCGACGTAATGTGCGTTGACGTAAGGGTTGTTCATCAGGCGGTAGAGCCCGCCCATGTTATAGCCGCGGACATTCATCGCGGCACGCGCCGCTTGATAATTTCCGAAGTGTCCTGAAATGAACAGAATGCCACGGCCATTTGCACGGGCCGCCTCGCAGGCGGCGAATCCGGGACCATCGGTTGGCCATTGGCGCGCAAGGCGCAGTTGATCTTCGGTCGAGTAGTTCTCGATGAGGACGCGCCCGACATTGTCCAGAACGGCACGGGCGGTGCGCCTGCGAGCCTCGGGGGACATGTCCGGATAGATATAGGCCAACTGTTCTTCGGCGCGCGCGCGATAGCCCGTCACCCCGCCCAAGGATCGCATCAACGTCCCGACCATGGGGACACGGCGCCGGTAGGGCAGGCGCAAGGCAAGCCAGATCACTGAGCGGGCAAAACGATCAATGAAGCTGTCGAGCCAGTCGCTTCGAGGCTTCGCCATAGAATTCCTCGGATTGTGACGCGTGCTCATCATTACGGTTGGACGACCGACCGCACACGCTTTCCTACAGTGGTGTAGGAATAGTCACCGATTGGCTTGAGAACAAGCACGACGCCGACCTGCCGCCGCGCGAGATCGACAGGGGCGCTCGCCGCGTGTCGCGGGACCGGCCAGCAGTGCCTTGCGGTTCCCCAGTCTCTTCAGCCCCGGACCGCCTCCAGCAGGCGATGCACGTTCTCCGGGTCCGCCTCGGGCGTGATCCCGTGGCCGAGGTTAAAAATGTGCGGCCCGCCGCGCAGGGCGTCGCAGATGCGTCTGGCTTCGCGATCCAGTTCCTCGCCGCCGGTGACCATCAGTTTCGGGTCGAGATTGCCTTGGACGCAGCTGTCGCCCTGCAGGTGCTCCGCAGCCCAGGCCGCATCGACGGACGTGTCAATGGCCAGAGCATCGGCCCCGACGGCCTTGGCAAACCCGATGTACTTGTCCCCGGCCTCGCGCGGGAAGGCGATGACCGGCAGGTCGGGGTGGCGGGACTTCAGCTCACCGATGATCCGCTTGGCGGGCGCGAGGGCGTATTTGTCGAAGGCTTCGCCCTTCAAGGACCCGGCCCAGGAATCGAACAGCTTCACCACCTCGGCGCCGGCTTTCACCTGCATGTCGAGATATTCGATGGTCGCCTCAATTAGCAGATCGATCAGCGCCTCGAACGTGGCGTTATCCTCTTCGCGCAGCTTGTGGGCGGGGGCCTGGTCCGGCGTGCCGCGCCCGGCGATCATGTAGGTCGCCACGGTCCAGGGCGCGCCGGCAAAGCCGATCAGCGTCGTTTCCTTCGGCAGTTCCTGCGATAGGATTCGCACCGTCTCGTAAACCGGGGAAAGGGTCTCGTGGATGTCGTCCTTGCCCTTCAGGCCCGCCATTCCCGAGGCCTCGGTGATCGTCGACAGGCGCGGGCCTTCGCCGGTCACGAACCACAGATCGGCCCCCAGGGCCTGCGGGATCAGCAAGATATCGGCAAACAGGATCGCCGCGTCGAACCCGTAGCGGCGGATCGGCTGCAAGGTGACTTCGGCGGCCAGTTCGGGGTTGTAGCACAGCGACAGGAAGTCGCCGGCCTTGGCGCGGGTGGCACGGTATTCCGGCAGGTAACGCCCTGCTTGCCGCATCAGCCAGACCGGCGGAACGTCCATCGCATCACCCGCAAGGCTCCGCAGCAGTTTCTTCTGGGTCATGGACGTTTCCTCCGATTTGCCGGAACGGTCTGATGGCTTGACCAATCGCTGTCAACAGCCAGCCATTGTCGCGCCCGCCGAGCGTCTCTAAGAAAGACGCCATGACACTCGATCTTCCAAGCCTCACCGCCCCCCTTCGCATCGGTACCCGTGGTTCGCCGCTGGCTCTGGCGCAGGCGCACGAAACCCGCGACCGTCTCATGGCCGCCTTCGACCTGCCCGAAGGCGCGTTCGAGATCGTGGTCATCAAGACCACCGGCGACGACCGCTCCCTGATCGAGCGCGACATCGCGTTGAAGGAGTTGGGCGGCAAGGGTCTGTTTACCAAGGAAATCGAAGAAGACATGCTGTCGGGCAAGATCGACATCGCGGTCCATTCGATGAAGGATATGCCGGTGGATCAGCCCGAGGGGCTGGTGCTCGATTGCTACCTCCCGCGTGAAGACGTCCGCGATGCCTTTGTCTCGCTGAACCACGAAAGCCTCGCCGCGCTGCCCGAAGGGGCCATTGTCGGGACCTCCAGCCTCCGTCGCAGGGCGCAATTGGCGGCGCGGCGGCCTGACCTGAAGGTCGTCGAGTTCCGGGGCAACGTGCAGACGCGGATGCGGAAACTGGGCGACGGCGTGGCCGAGGCGACATTCCTCGCCATGGCCGGTCTGCGCCGTCTCGGGATGGAGGAGGTGGTGAAATGCGCCCTGGCGACCACCGACATGCTGCCTGCCGTGGCGCAGGGCGCCATCGGGATCGAACGCCGCGCCGATGACAGTCGCGCCGCCGCGATGCTGGAAGCCATTCACCATGGCCCCACCGGCCAGCGCCTCGCGGCGGAACGCGCGTTTCTCGAAGGGCTTGACGGCTCCTGCCAGACCCCGATTGCCGGTCTGGCCGAGCTGGACGGTGGCACCCTGCGCCTTCGCGGCGAGATCCTGCGCCCGGACGGGTCCGAAGTGCTGACGGACGACCGAAGCGTTCCGGTCGAGGATGGCGCGGCGCTTGGGGCCGAAATGGCGCGCGACCTCCGCCAGCGCGCCGGGCCGGGCTTCTTCGACTGGCACTGACCGGTCCGTTGCGGGACCCATTGCCACATGCCATTGTCAGGCGAACTTGAAACGGAGCAGTCCCGCAACATGCAGATCGAAGACACCGGCATTGACGGCCTTCTCGTCCTGACACCGCCGCGCTTCGGGGATGAGCGCGGGTTTTTCAGCGAAACCTACAACGCCGCCAAGCTGGCCGAGCGGGGAATCACGACACACTTCGTGCAGGACAACCATTCGCTGTCCGAGCAGGCCAACACGATCCGCGGGTTGCACTTTCAGGCCCCGCCGCGCGCGCAGGCCAAGCTGGTGCGCTGCGGGCGCGGCAGGCTGTGGGACGTGGCCGTCGACATCCGGCGCGGGTCGCCCACCTACGGCCAGCATTTCGGGATCGAACTGACCTTCGAGAACGGCAAGCAACTGCTGATCCCCGAAGGCTTCGCCCATGGCTTCGTGACGCGGGAGCCGGGCACCGAGATCCTCTACAAATGCTCTGACAGCTACGCCCCCGAAACCGAGGGCGCGCTGATCTGGAACGACCCCGATATCGGCATCGACTGGCAGATCGAAGGTGAGCCGATCCTGTCCGGCAAGGACGCGCAGGCCGGCACGCTCGCCGCCTTTGAGACTCCGTTCACCTACGAGGCCCGATCATGAAGCTGCTCATCACCGGTGGGGCGGGCTTCATCGGCTCGGCCGTCGTGCGCCTCGCCGTCGAACGCGGGCACGAGGTCATCAATCTCGACGCGCTGACTTATGCCGCCTGCCTCGACAATGTCGCGTCGGTCGCGCAATCGAACCTCTACACGTTCGAACAGGCCGATATCCGCGACCGCAAAGCGCTCGATCGTATTCTCTCGGAACACACGCCCGACGCGATCCTGCACCTTGCCGCCGAATCCCATGTCGACCGCTCCATCGACGGCCCCGCCGCCTTCATCGATACAAATATCACCGGAACCGCGACTCTTCTGGATGCCGCGCGCGCCTATTGGGACGGGCAGGGCAGGCCAGAGAGCTTCCGCTTTCACCATGTCTCCACAGACGAGGTCTTCGGATCGCTCGGCGAGACCGGCCTTTTCACCGAGGACACACCCTACGACCCGCGCAGCCCCTATTCGGCCTCCAAGGCCTCGTCCGACCACCTCGTCCGCGCGTGGCACGAAACCTACGGCCTGCCGATCCTGCTGACCAATTGCTCGAACAATTACGGCCCGTTCCATTTCCCGGAAAAGCTGATCCCCGTGGTGATCCTCAAGGCGCTCGCCGGCGAGCCGATCCCGGTCTACGGCACAGGCGAAAATATACGCGACTGGCTGTTCGTCGAAGACCACGCCGACGCGCTTCTGACCGTGCTCGAGAAGGGCGAGGTCGGGCGCAGCTACAACATCGGCGGCCATAACGAGATGCGGAACATCGACCTCGTGCGCGTGATCTGCGGTCTGCTCGACGATCGCCGCCCCGAAGCCGCGCCCCATGCCGACCTCATCACCTTCGTCACCGACCGCCCCGGCCATGACATGCGCTACGCCATCGACGCCAGGCGCATCCAGCGGGAGCTGGGTTGGACACCCTCCGTCACGGTGGAAGAAGGGCTGGCGCGCACCGTCGACTGGTTCCTCGACAACGAAGACTGGTGGCGCGCGCTGCAAGACCGCGAAGGCGTGGGTCAGCGCCTCGGGGTGAAGGCGTGAAGCTGCTGGCGTTTGGCCAGACCGGGCAGGTCGCGCGCGAGCTTGCGGCGCTTGGCGTCGAAACCATCGGGCGCGACAGGGCGGACCTGACACAGCCCGTCGATTGCGTCGCGTTGATCGCCGCCAGCGATGCCGATGCAATCATCAACGCCGCCGCCTACACCGCCGTCGACAAGGCGGAGGAGGACGAGACCACCGCGCTCGCCGTCAATGGGGTTGCCCCCGCTGCCATGGCCCGCGCCTGCGCGAAGAAGGGCATCCCCTTCGTCCATATCTCCACCGATTACGTGTTCGACGGCTCCGGCACCGCGCCGTGGCAGCCCGGCGACCCCACCGGCCCCTTGGGCGCCTATGGACGCACCAAGCTGGTGGGCGAAAACGGCGTCCGAGCCGCAAATGGCCCGCATGCGATCCTGCGCACGTCATGGGTGTTCTCGGCCCATGGCGCGAATTTCGTAAAGACCATGCTCCGTCTGGCCGGGTCGAATTCGCAACTGTCCATCGTCGCGGACCAGATCGGCGGCCCCACCCCGGCCCGTGAAATAGCGAAAGCCTGCATCACGATCGCCGAAGCCCTCGTGCAGGATCCCACCAGATCCGGCACCTACCATTTCTCGGGTGCGCCGGACGTGTCGTGGGCCGATTTCGCCCGCGCGATCTTCGATGCGGTGGGCCAATCCTGCGCGGTCGAGGATATCCCGTCCTCCGCCTATCCGACGCCGGCCGCTCGGCCGCAGAACTCCCGCCTCGACTGCTCCGCAACCGAGGCCATTTTCGGCATCGAGCGCCCTGACTGGCGGCAAGGCCTTGCCGCCGTCCTTCGGGATCTGCGCGAGGACTGAGCCGCGTTCAGCCGCCGTTAACGCCTCTTGTGCCATTCGTTCCGCGCGGGTGGCCGATTGGCAAGCCTCACCCGACGCGCTACGCCAAGGCGGATGGCCAACAGGACGGAGGCGCACAGAATGGCGCGCAAAGGGATCATACTCGCCGGCGGGTCCGGTACGCGGCTTTATCCGGTGACCACCGGTGTGTCGAAACAGCTTCTGCCGATCTACGACAAGCCGATGATCTACTACCCCCTGTCGGTCCTGATGCTATCGGGCATCCGCGAGATCGCGGTGATCACCACGCCGGCCGACCAGGCGCAATTCCAGCGCACCCTTGGCGATGGCAGCCAATGGGGCCTGTCGCTGACCTATATCGAACAACCCAGCCCCGATGGCCTTGCGCAGGCCTATCTCCTGACCCGCGATTTTCTTGCCGGGGCACCCTCGGCCATGGTTCTGGGCGACAACATCTTCTTCGGGCATGGCCTTCCGATCGCGTTGGCCGTCGCCGACGCGAAGACCGAAGGTGGGACCGTCTTCGGCTATCGCGTCACCGACCCGGAACGCTACGGCGTGGTGGATTTCGACGAGGAAGGCAACGTTCGCGCGATCATCGAAAAGCCCGAGGTTGCGCCGTCCCCCTACGCAGTAACTGGTCTCTACTACCTCGATGGCTCCGCGCCCGAACGCGCGGCGCAGGTCACCCCCTCCGCTCGGGGGGAGCTTGAGATCACGAGCCTTCTGGAAAGCTACCTGAAGGACGGTCTGTTGACGGTCGAACGCATGGGTCGTGGCTATGCATGGCTCGATACCGGAACTCATGAAAGCCTGCTCGATGCGGGCAACTTCGTGCGCACCCTGACCCAACGACAGGGGCTTCAGGTCGGCTCGCCAGATGAAATCGCATATGACCTCGGCTGGATCGACGCCGCCGGTCTGGCCAAACGCGCCGAGCGGTTTTCCAAGACTGGCTATGGCCGGTACCTTGCCGGGCTTGTGAAAGGATAGCGCCATTTGATCCGCCGCCTTCACGCCCTCTACTTGCGCTATGCGGCGGTCCACTCAGGCCGGTTGCGGGGCGTGCCGCTTGGGCCCGTCTGGCGGCGTATCGGTCAGGTGGAACGTGTCGTCCGCCGCGGCGACAAGGTGGAAGTGTCAGGCTGGGTGGATGCGGAACGGGTCACGCTGCGTTGGGACGGCGGCGCAGAAAGCACGAAACCGGACATTTCGCGTCCCGATGTGAAGCTGCGCCGTGGCGGGCCATCGGACCAGGGATTTTCCCTGTCGGTTCCGGCTTCGGCCCGCGCTTTGCGGCTGGAGCTTGTCACGCGTGGCTGCACCGGCCTCGCCGTGCCGATCACGCACCCGACCGATTCGCCGGACGGTCGCGCACGACGGCGCTTCCATCGCGCCTTCATCAGGGATCTATACCGGGCGCTCCCGGCGCTGGTGCGGTATTTTCGCCACCCGGATGTGCGCGCTAAGATCGCGGTCAAGCGGGCCCTCGGGCTCGAACTGGCCCCACGCGGTGCGGATATCGAACGTGTCTGGCTGTTGGAGGAACCGAAGACCGCCGGCCTTGAGAGACTGGATGAGATCACCATCATCCTGCCCGTGTTCAACGCGCTGCCTCTCCTGCAGAAATGCGTCACGCGGGTTGAGCGGTTCACCGACCGCCAATGGCATCTGGTGCTGGTTGAAGACGCATCGAGCGACCCGGCTGTGCGTCCCTGGGTAGAGGAATGGGCTCGCAAGCGCCCCGACCGGGTAACGCTGATCTGTCACGACCGGAACCGCGGGTTCGTCGACGCCATGAACACCGGCCTTGCCCATGCGCTGAAGCGGTGTGGTTCAGGCCCGATCATCCTGCTGAATTCCGACGCGATGGTGCCCGCAGGTTGGGATATCCGCCTTTGCGCTCCGCTGTCCGAGCCGTCGATTGCTTCGGTCACGCCAATGTCGAACGCTGCCGAAATCCTTTCCGTGCCCGAGATTGGGCCGGGAATTGCGCTGCGGGCCGGCGATGGGGATGGCATCGACCGTGTCGCTCGTCGCCTGGGCGCCGTGCCATTGCCCAACGTGCCGACGGGCGTGGGGTTCTGCATGGCATTGTCGCGGAAATGGCTGGAAAAGGTGCCGCAGTTCGACCGCGCTTTCGGACGCGGCTACGGTGAAGAAGTCGACTGGTGCCAGAAAACCCGGGCGCTCGGCGGGCGGCACCTGTGTCAGCCGGCCCTGTTCGTGGAGCATGTCGGCGGTCAGAGCTTCGGCTCGGACGAGAAGAAAGCCCGCCTGCGCACGGCCGGTGCCCTGATCTCGAAACGCTATCCGCGCTACGATGCCGAGGTGCAGAGCTTCATCGCCAACGACCCGCTCGCCACGCCACGGCTCGCGCTCAGCGTCGCGCTTGCCGCCGAGCGTAGTCCGCGATTGCCCGTGTACCTCGCCCATTCGCTTGGCGGTGGGGCCGAGGCCGCCTTGCAGGCCGAACTGTCAGGCCACGAGGGGGCGATCGTACTGCGGATTGGCGGTCTGCGCCGATGGCAGGTGGAGGTGCATGTCGCAGGGCACATCGTGGCTGGACGCACCGATGACCTCGACCTCGTGCGTCGCCTTCTGGACCCGGCAAAGGCGTTGGACCTGATCTACTCCTGCGGCGTCGGCGATTCCGACCCGGTTGGCCTTCCCGCCGCGCTACTGTCGCTGAGACGTCCCGGCCGGCGCGACCGGATCGCCATGCGCCTGCACGATTACTTCCCCGTATCGCCCTCCTACACCCTGATGGGGCGCAACGGGTTCACCGGCCTGCCGGATCAGGACACGAGTGACCCCTGTCACACCACCCGTCGTCCGGATGGGACGCGGCTCACGCTGGCGGATTGGCAGGCCGAATGGGGCAGGCTGGTCGCCGAAAGTCACGAGGTCACCGTGTTCTCAGACGCCTCCGCCCGGCTGTTCGTCCAGGCCTTTCCCGGGGCGCGGGTCCGTGTCCGGCCCCACATCAGTGAGGTGCCGGTCACACGGATCGAAAGACAGTCAGGGCGACGCGTCGGTATCCTCGGCCATCTCAACGTCCAGAAAGGCGCACTTCTGATCCGGGAACTGGCCCTGTCCCATCCCGGGCAGACTTTCGTTGTGCTCGGCATGACGGACAGCACCATACCCTTTCCACGTAATGTCGTGGTTCATGGCAGCTACCACCGGGACGAGATCACCGAACTGACCGCGCTTTACGGCATCCGCGCGTGGCTCATGCCCTCGGTCTGGCCCGAGACCTTTTCCTACGCCACGCGGGAAGCGCTGGCCACGGGGCTTCCGGTTGCGGGATTCGCCCTCGGCGCGCAAGGCGAAGCGCTGCGCGATGCGCCCAACGGCATCACCGTCCCGTTGGATCCAAAAGAGGGCGCGGCGGAGCGGCTGTTTTCCACCGTCGATCCGTCTCGCGCCTTTCAGGCCGCGGCGGAATAGCCTGGCTCAGCGCAACCGCTCTTCGGTCTTGGCGTCGAAGAAATAGGCATCCGCCGCGTCAAACGCGATGCCCGTCGACGACCCGGCGGCAGGCGCGTGCTGGTCATGGGCCTCCACCACGATCCGCGACCCATCGGGCGCGTTCACGTAGTGGTAGCTGACGCCGCCCAGACGTTCCGACAGGTCGACCGTATGGGTGGCGCCGTCGGCCAGACCCACCTTGTTCGGCCGCAGCCCCACGATCACCGGGCCATCCTTAGTCAGGCTTTCCGGCGCAGGCAGGGTCGCGTCGCCAAGCGCCGGAACCGTCACGGTCCCACCCGCATTCACCCCGTCGAAGAAGTTCATCGCCGGGCTGCCGATGAAGCCCGCGACGAAACGGTTGTCAGGATCGTTGAACAGGTCCAACGGCGCGCCGACCTGCTCGATATGCCCCGCGCGCAGCACCACGATCTTGTCGGCCAGCGTCATCGCCTCGACCTGGTCGTGGGTCACGTAGATCATCGTGGCCCCGATTTCCTTGTGCAGCCGCGCGATCTCCACCCGCATCTCGACGCGCAATTCCGCATCGAGGTTCGAAAGCGGCTCGTCGAACAGGAACACCTCCGGCCCGCGCACGATGGCGCGCCCGATGGCGACCCGCTGCCTCTGACCGCCCGACAGCGCCGCGGGCTTGCGCGACAGATAATCGTCCAGCTTCAGGATGCGCGAGGCCTCGGCCACCTTCTCCTTGATCTCGCCCGCCGGGTGGCCGTTCATCTTCAGCCCGAAGCCCATGTTCTGTTCGACAGTCATGTGCGGGTAGAGCGCATAGGTCTGGAACACCATCGCCACGCCCCGCTCTGCCGGATCGGCGCGGGTCACGTCGCGTCCACCGATCTCGATCGTGCCGCCCGTGGTCTCTTCCAGGCCTGCGACCATCCGCAGAAGCGTGGACTTGCCACAACCCGACGGGCCGACAAAGACGCAGAATTCGCCGTCATCCACGGTCAGGTCGACGCCGTGGATCACCTGCGTCTGGCCATAGCGCTTGATGACATTGGTTAGCTGGACACCCGACATTGCGGCTCCTCCTGTCCCCGGATTTATTCTGCTGCATCGGGAAAGCGCCAATCCTGCGCCTCCCCGGCAATGGATGCGACCGCGGCGTGCATGCGCGGCAGATGGGCCTCCAGCCCCTCGATGCTGGTCCGTTCCTTCGACGAGGTGACGGAAACCGCGCCAAGCACCCGGCCCGCGCGCGTCACGATGGGCACGGCGACACAGATGATGCCCGGCTCATGCTCCTCCCGGTCGTAGGCGTGGCCGCGCTTGGCGATGGCGGCCAGCTCGGCGCGCAATTCCTCGGGCGAGGCCAACGTATGCGCGGTGAACGGGTGGTAGCTCTGCTGGCGCAGGATCGGCTCCCTCTCCGCTTCGGGCAGGTAGGCGAGCATCGCCTTGCCGACGCCGGTGCAATAGGCGGGCCCGACCTTTCCGGCCTGCGAATACATCTGCAAGGGGTTCCGGGCGTTGATCTTGTCGACGTAAAGCACCTGCCCGCCGTCGAGTTGGGCGAGGTGCACCGTCTCGCCCACTTCGGCCGACAATGCCTCGAGGTAGGGGCGGGCGACCGGGGCGAGCGAGGCGCTCTGCCATGCGGCATGGGCCAGCCGCACAAGGCGCAAGCCGGGGGCATAGGTTTGCCGGTCCGGGTCGTATGTCAGCATGGATTGCTTGGTGAGAACCTGCACCAACCGGTAGAGGGTCGCCTTCGGATAGGGGCTCGTTTCCAGCAATTCACCGAATCGCACCGGTCGCCCGTGAGATGCGACTGCATCCAGCACCGCCAGCGCCTTGCCAACCGTTCCTTCGCCAGTTTCGCCTGCCAAAGGTGACCTCCCTCTGCCGCCCCGCGCAACCTCCGCGTCGGGGCCTCCTCCACGCATTTCCCGGCGGGGCCGGGCGCTTTGCTGTTGACAAGACTAGGCCGAGTCAGCGTAGGATTTCAATATAAGAAACCAAGTTTCACATATTGGAACTAAATTTCTGACAGGATCACCAGGGAGGACACCATGCGATCCATCTTCAAAACCGGCGCCTTGGCGCTGGCAGCAACCACCATGCTTTCGGGCGCGGCCTTTGCAGACGCCCATGGCGTCTCCGGCCCGCTGCGCATCTTCTCCGACATGTCGAACCCGGCGCCGCGCGCGGTGATGGAAGACATGGTCGCCCGCTTCGAAGAGGCAAACCCCGAGGTCGAGGTCGAGCTGGTCATCACCGACCGCGAGGCGTGGAAGACCCAGATCCGCAACGTGCTGCAATCGGGCGGCGCCGACATCGTGAACTGGTACGCGGGCAACCGCATGGCCCCCTACGTGGAAGCTGGCCTGTTCATGGACATCTCGGACCTGTGGGAAGAGGGCGGCCTGACCGAGTCGCTCGCGTCGACGCAAGGCTCCATGACCATGGATGACGGCATCTGGGGCGTGCCCTACACCTACTACCAGTGGGGCGTGTATTACCGCGAGGATATCTTCGAAGAGCTTGGGCTCGAAGCGCCGACCACCTGGGAAGAAGAGCTGTCGAACTGCCAGGCGATCATCGATTCCGGTCGCGCATGCTACACCATCGGCACCAAGTTCCTGTGGACCGCCGGCGGCTGGTTCGATTACCTCAACATGCGCACCAACGGCTACGATTTCCACATGGCCCTGACCGCGGGTGAGGTCGAATGGACCGACGAGCGCGTCCGCGCGACCTTCGAGAACTGGGCGCAGCTGATCGAGATGGGTGCCTTCATCGACGATCACCAGACCTATTCCTGGCAGGAGGCGCTGCCCTTCATGGTCAACGGCGAAGCCGCGGCCTACCTGATGGGCAACTTCGCCGTGGCCCCGCTGCGCGAAGCCGGTCTCACCGACGACCAGTTGGGCTTCTACCAATTCCCGCAGATCAACCCGGATATCGAACCCGGCGAAGACGCGCCCACCGACACCTTCCACATCGCGGCCAATGCCGAGAACGTGGAAGCAGCGGAAGCGTTCCTGCTGTTCGTGACCTCGGCCGAGAACCAGACGCTGATCAACAACGGTGAGAACCTCGGTCAGCTGCCGGTCAACGCCAACTCCACCGTCGATGAGGACGAGTTCCTGCTGGCCGGTTTCGACATGCTGTCGAACAACGCCACCGGCGGCATCGCGCAGTTCTTCGACCGTGATGCACCGGCCGAGATGGCGCAGGTCGCCATGCAGGGCTTCCAGCAGTTCATGGTCGATCCCTCGACGCTGGACCAGGTGCTGATGATCCTCGAACAGGCCCGTAGCCGGATCTACTGAACTACGCGAACCGGGTGCGCGCCACGCGCGCGCATCCGGCCCCATCCGCGCCTGTGGTGCACGATGAACGTGCACCCAACGCAAACGGCGCGTCACGTGTAGGGTGCACATTCATGGTGCACCTTTGCCTCCAGCCAAGAGGACGGGCTCCATGGCCACAATCGCGACCGACACCCCCGTCAGCGCACCCGCGCCTGGACCGCACCGCAGGATCAGCCAGCAGGCGATCGCGCCATGGCTGTTCCTTCTGCCCGCGTTCCTGTTCTTCGCGGTCTACGTGATCATCCCGATTTTCCAGAGCTTCTACATCTCGTTCTACGAATGGAACGGCCTTTACGCGCTCGAATACCGCGCCACGCCCGACGGCGGGCTGACCGACCTTGAATGTCTGGACCTCGGCAACCGCGCCGCCCGGACCGAGGGGTGCGAGCCGACCGGCGACACGGTCTGGACCGCCGAATACATCGGGTGGGAGAATTACCAGAACCTCTGGACCGATCCGTTCTTCTGGACCTCGCTGAAGAACAACGTGATCTGGCTCCTGCTCTATTTCCTCGCCATTCCCGGCGGCCTCTTCATCTCGCTGTTCCTGAACCAGAAGGTGTTCGGGATGCGGCTCTACAAATCGCTGTTCTTCTTCCCCTTCGTGCTCAGCCAGGTTGTCGTCGGCCTCGTCTTCTCGTGGTTCTACCTGCCGAACGAGGGCCTTCTGAACGAGGTGCTGAGCTGGTTCGGCGGCCCCCGCACCAACATCCTCGGCTCCAACGATTACGCCACCTACGGCATCATCGCCGCCGGCCTTTGGCCGCAGACGGCCTATTGCATGATCCTCTACCTCACCGGCCTGAACGCCGTGGACCCCGAACAGATCGAGGCCGCGCGGCTCGACGGGGCCAAGGGGCCGAAGATGCTGTGGTACGTCGTCCTGCCGCAACTCTGGCCCGCCACCTTCATCGCCATCGTCGTGACGGTCATCGGCGCGCTGCGCTCCTTCGACCTCATCACGATCATGACCAACGGCGGCCCGGGCTTCTACAACACCTCCGTCCTGGCCTTCTACATGTATGATGTGGCGCTTTCCGAATTCGGCTTCCGCATGGGCTACGGCTCGGCCATCGCGGTGATCCTGTTCCTCATCATGATGATCTACATCACCGGCTTCCTGTGGAAGATGTGGCGCGACGAGAGGGGGGGCTGAGGCATGTTTCCACGTCCGATCCAGCAATACGGCCCCGCCGCCCGCGTCACCTACCAGACGCTCCTTCCGCTTGCGCTTCTGGTCTGGCTGATCCCGCTGCTGGCGGTGATCTGGTTCTCGATCAAGCCGGGCGAGGATTTCACCACCGGCAACTACTGGGGCCTGCCCACCGGCGAGGCCGGGTTCCAGGGCATCACCAACTACCTCACCGTCTTTACCCAGTCGGCAATGCCGCAATACCTGTGGAACTCGGTCGTCATCACCCTGCCCACCATGTTCGGCGCGGTGGCGCTGTCGTGCATGACCGGGTTCGCCCTCGGCGTCTATCGCTTCAAGGGCAACCTGCTGATCTTCTTCATGTTCGTCGCGGGCAATTTCGTGCCGTTCCAGATCCTCATGGTGCCGGTCCGCGACCTGACCGACCAGATGGGCCTCTACGACACGCGTACCGGTCTGATCCTGTTCCACATCGCGTTCCAGACCGGGTTCTGCACGCTGTTCATGCGCAACTTCATCCGCGCGCTGCCGCGCCCCCTGATCGAGGCCGCGCGCGTCGAAGGCGTCAGCGAATTCCGCATCTTCTGGTTCGTCGTCCTGCCCCTGATGAAACCCGCCATCGCGGCGCTCTGCGTCCTGATCTTCACCTTCATCTGGAACGATTTCTTCTGGGCCGTGGTCCTGACCCAAAGCCCGGAAAGCCAACCCGTGACCGCAGGCATCACCGCCTTCAACGGCCAGTATCGCGCCATGTACCACCTGATGAGCGCGGGCAGCATCGTGGCGGCCATCCCGCCCGTGGCGATGTTCTTCCTGATGCAGAAGCACTTCATCGCGGGGCTGACCCTCGGGGCTGTGAAGTGATGGACGGAACACCGGCGCACACCACCGAAACCCGCACCTGGCGGCTCGATGATGGCGGGCGGCAGACGCTCGTCATGGCCGCCACTGGCGACCGCCTGCCGCAGGTCGTCTACTGGGGCGCGCCGCTGCCCGAGGGCGAAGACCTTGGCACGCTCCACCGCGCCCATGCGCTCGACGTCACCGGCGGCATGCTGGACGAAAACCCGGACCTGTCGCTCTGCCCCGAGGCCGTGCGCAGCTTTCCCGGCCAGCCCGGCCTGATCCTGCGCGACGGCGACGGCACGCCGCTTCTGCCCAAGTTCTGCTACGCCAGCGAGGAAAGCGGGGACGACCACCTGACCCTCACCTACGAGGACACCGCGAACGCCCTTGCGCTTGATTTCCTGTTCGCGACCGATCCCTCGACCCGCATCATCACAGCCAAGACGCGGCTCCGCGCCGACCGCCCCGTGCACCTGCACTGGCTTGCCGCACCCGTCCTGCCCGCGCCGCAACAAAGCGACGAGATGATCGATTTCGCGGGCCGCTGGACCGGCGAATTCCAGACCAACCGCACCGCTTGGTCGCCCGGTATCCGCTACCGCGAAAACCGCACGGGCCGCACGGGGCACGAACATTTCCCCAGCCTGCTGGTGCCCTGTCGCGGCTGCACCAATTCGCAAGGGGAGGCCTATGGCTTCCACTACGGTTGGTCGGGCGGGCACCGGATGATCGCGGAAGAGCTTCCCGATGGCCGTCGCCAGATCCAGTTCGGCCATGCCGCGCGAATGGAAACGCAGGCGTCGACCCTCTTCGAATCCGCGACCCTTTACATCACCTATTCCGGCGCGGGCCTGAACGGCTGCGCGGTCAGCTTCCAGCGCCACCTGCGCGACCGTATCGTGACATGGCCGCAACCCGACCGCCCGCGTCCGGTGCATTACAATTGCTGGGAAGCCGTCTATTTCGACCACAAGCTCGACGTGCTGAAAGACATCGCCTCGCGCGCCGCCGACCTCGGCGCCGAACGCTTCGTGCTCGATGACGGCTGGTTCGGCCAGCGCGACGACGACACCCGCAGCCTGTCCGATTGGGAGGTCGACCCCCGCAAGTATCCCGACGGTCTCGGCCCGCTCATTTCTCACGTCCATGGCCTCGGCATGTCCTTCGGCATCTGGTTCGAGCCCGAGATGATCAACCCCGACAGCGACATTCACCGCGCCAATCCCCTTTGGGCCTTGGGGGCCGAAGATCAGACCTTGGGACGGCAGCAGAAGGCGCTGAACATGGCGCTGCCCGAGGTGCGGGATTTCATCTACGACCGCATGGCCGCGATCCTTTCCGCGCACGAGATCGACTATATCAAGTGGGACCACAACCGCGTCCTGCCGATGCCAGACGCCGACCAGACACGCGGCTCCTACGCCCTGATCGACCGCTTGCGCGCCGATTTCCCTATGGTGGAGATCGAAAGTTGTGCCTCCGGTGGCGGGCGCATCGACTTCGGTATCATGAAGCGCACCCAACGCGTTTGGCTGTCGGATTCCAACGACGCCCTCGAACGCCTGCGCATCCAGCATGACGCCGCGCTGTTCCTGCCCATGGCCGTCACCGGCTCGCACGTTGGGCCGCGCCATTGCCACACCTCGGGCCGTGTCTTTGACATCGCATTCCGCGCCTGGGTCGCCGCACAGCGCCACATGGGGTTCGAGATGGACCCGCGCGAACTCGACGAGCGCGAGGCAAGGGTGCTCCGCGAGGTCACCGCCTGGTGGAAGGCCAACCGGGACTGGATGCTCAAGGCCGATATCCTGCGCCTCGACAGCGCCGATCCGGCGGTGATTGCCGAACAGCAGATGACGCGCGAGGGCGACCGGTTCGTGGTTTTCGCAGGCAAGGCCGCGACCTCGGACCAGATTGCGCCGCGCCCGCTGCGCCTGACCGCCTTGCAGCCCGACACGCGCTATCGCATCACACTGGCGAACCGGACGGATGCGCCCGGCCTCAGCCGCGGCAACCCGGCGCTCAAGGAGGGGCCAATCGAGGTGTCCGGCACATGGCTGATGCACCACGGCCTGACCCTGCCGTGGCACTTCCCCGATACGATGTGGGTCCTTGAAGGACAAAGACTATGAATGACATGGCAACCTATCCCGACCTTTCCGGCGCCTCCGTCTACATTACCGGCGGCGGCTCCGGCATCGGCGCGTCGCTGACCGAGGGCTTCCTGCGGCAGGGCGCGAAGGTCGCCTATGTCCAGCGCTCCGCGTCCGACGCCTTCATGGACGAGATGGAAGCCGCAACGGGCAACCGCCCGCTCGGCCTCGTCTGCGACATCACCGATACCGAGCGTCTACGCGCCACCATGGCCGAGGCGGCCGAGGCGCACGGCCCGATCACCGTGCTTGTGAACAACGCCGCCAACGATCAGCGCCACACCACGCTGGAGGTCGACGAGGCATTCTGGGACTGGTCCCAGTCGATCAACCTCAAGGCCTATTTCTTCGGCTGCCAGGCGGTGATCGAAGGGATGCGCAAGGCCGGCGGCGGCTCGATCATCAACATGTCCTCGATCAGCTACATGATGGGCAATTCCGGCTACCCGGCCTACACGACCGCCAACGGCGGCATCACAGCCATGACGCGCAGCCTCGCCCGCGAATTCGGTCCCGACGCGATCCGCGTCAACGCACTGGCCCCCGGCTGGGTGCTCACCGACAAGCAGCTCGAGATGTGGGCTTCCCCCGAAGATCTCGACGCTCACATGGCCCGCATGTGCCTGAAGGAACATCTCAAACCCGAGGATATCGTCGGCGGTGTCCTGTTCCTCGCCTCAAGGGCGTCGAAAGCCATGACCGGCCAATGCATGGTCATCGACGGCGGCGTGGTGACAACCGGATGAGCAGCGAGACCAGATATGCCGACTGGATCGCTGTCGACTGGGGCACCACCCACCTGCGCGCCTGGGCGATGCAGGGCGACGTCGCCCGCGCCGAAGCCTCGAGCGACGACGGCATGGGCACGCTCGACCGCGACGGATTCGAACCGGCGCTCCTGCGTCTGATCGAGCCGTGGCTGGGGCAGGGCCGGATGCCGATCCTCGCCTGCGGCATGGTCGGCGCCCGGCAGGGCTGGCATGAGGCCCCCTACGTCTCCGTCCCCACCACGCCCGGCACCCTCACGCCCGTCCAGGCCCCCACCACCGACCCGCGCCTGCACCTGATGATCGTCCCCGGCCTCAGCCAGTCCGAGCCCGCCGACGTCATGCGCGGGGAAGAGACCCAGATCGCAGGCTTCCTCGCCGCGCAGCCCGGCTTCGACGGCGTGCTTTGCCTGCCCGGCACCCACGCCAAATGGGTCCGCATCAGCGCCGAGGAGGCGGTCAGCTTCCAGACCGCCATGACCGGCGAGATGTTCCATCTTCTGGCCGAGAAATCCGTCCTCCGCCATTCCATCGGCACCGAGGGCGAGGATCCAAAGGCCTTCACCGAAGCCGTCTCCGACACCATCTCCCGCCCAGAAAAGCTGACCCAACGCCTCTTTGCCCTGCGGGCCGAGAACGTGCTGAAGAACCTCTCTCTCGCCACCGCCCGCGCCCGCCTGTCGGGCTACCTCATCGGGGCGGAGCTTGCCGCCACCAAACCCTACTGGCTGGGGCAGGAGGTCGCCATCGCCGGCAGCCCCAAGCTTGCCGCCGCCTATGCCAGCGCCCTTCAAACCCAGGGCGTCCAGCCCCATGTCTTCGATGCGGGTCCGCTGACACGCCTCGGCCTCGCCCGCATCCATGCCTCGCTGACGGAGTCCGCCTGATGCCCCGAAACCTGATCGCCATCCTGCGCGGCATCACGCCGCCCGAAGCCGTCCCCGTGACCGAGGCGCTGATCGCCGCCGGGATCACCACCATTGAAGTGCCGCTGAATTCGCCCGACCCGCTCGACAGCATCGCCGCCATGGCCGAGGCCTGCGGCGACCGCGCAACCATCGGTGCGGGCACCGTCCTGACGACGGAACAGGTGCGCGACGTCAAGGCGGCTGGCGGCACGCTTGTCGTCTCGCCCAACACGGATGCGCTGGTCATCACCGAAACCGTTACGCAGGGCATGGCCTCATGGCCCGGCATCTTCACCGCGACCGAGGCGTTCGTCGCGCTGAAGGCGGGGGCCACCGGCCTGAAGCTCTTCCCCGGCAACATGGCTGGCCCCGGCGGCCTCAAGGCGTTGCGCGCCGTATTGCCCGAGGGCACGCAGGTCTACGCCGTCGGCGGCGCTGGCCCTGAGAACTTCGCTCAATGGATCGCGGCCAGCGCCGATGGTTTCGGCATCGGTTCCGCCCTCTACAAACCCGGCATGTCGCCCGACGACATCGCCACCCGTGCCGCGAAGATCGTCGATGCCTACGATACGGCCACGAAAGGCCCGCTTGTATGAAGATCGAAATCCACGACGACCGCCCCTGCCTTCTGGGGGAGGGGCCGCTTTGGCACCCGATCCGCAAGCGCCTGTTTTGGTTCGACATTCTCAACAAGACGCTCCTGACCGCCGGACAGGATTGGCAATTCGACCGCGCGGTCTCCGCCGCGGGCTGGGTCGATGACAATCGCCTGCTGATCGCGTCGCAGACCGACCTCTTCCTGTTCGACTTGCGCGACGGCACCTCCGAACACGTTCTGCCGCTGGAAGCCGACAACGACGTCACCCGCTCCAACGATGGCCGCGCCGACCCGCAGGGCGGCTTCTGGATCGGCACCATGGGCCAGCAGGGCGAGGCCGGGGCAGGGGCGCTCTATCGCTTCTATCGCGGTGAGCTGCGCCAGCTCCGCGACGGCGTCACGATCCCGAATGCCACCTGCTTCACCCCCGACGGCCGTCATGCCTATTTCGCCGACACCGCCGAGCATCTGGTCTGGCGCTACAGCCTCGACGCCGACGGCTGGCCCGAGGGTGCGCCTGAGCTCTACCTCGACCACCGCGAAACCGGCATCAACCCGGACGGGGCGGTCGTGGACGCGACTGGGCATTTCATCTGCGCCGAATGGGGTGCCTCGCGCGTGGCCCGCTACGATCCCGCCGGTGATCTTGTAGAAGAATTCAAGCTGCCCGTTCCGCAGCCGACCTGCCCCGCATTCGGGCCGGATGCGCTCTATGTCACCACCGCGCGGCAGGGCAAGCCCGGCGCGCCGGTGGACGACGCGGCCCATTCCGGCAAGACCCTCCGCATCGACGTGCCCTTCAAGGGCCAGCAGGAACACAGGGTGATCCTTTGAAGCGCGCGCTCGGCACTTGCTACTACCCCGAACACTGGCCGGAAGAGATCTGGGCCGACGATGCCCGCCGCATGGCCGATCTGGGCCTCACGTGGGTCCGCATCGGCGAGTTCGCATGGAGCCGCCTGGAGGCGACGCCTGGCGATCTGCAATTCGACTGGCTCGACCGCGCGATCACCACGCTGACCGATGCCGGCCTCAAGGTCGTGCTCGGCACGCCCACCGCCACGCCACCGCGCTGGATGCTAACGAAACACCCCGACATGCTTGCCGTCGATGCCGAAGGGCGGCCCCGCAAGTTCGGTTCCCGCCGCCACTACTGCTTCTCCCACGATGGCTACCGCGAGGAAGCCGTGCGCATCACGCGCCTGCTGGCCGAACGCTTCGGAAAACGCGTCGCCGCGTGGCAGACCGACAATGAATACGGCTGTCACGACACGGTCATCAGCTATTCCGACGCCGCCCGCGACGCGTTCCGCACCTGGCTGGCGCAGAAATACCAATCCCCCGATGCGCTCAACCGCGCATGGGGCAATATCTTCTGGTCGATGGACTATGCCGAATTCGACGAGATCGACCTGCCAAACCTCACGGTGACCGAACCGAACCCCGCCCATCTCCTCGATTTCCGGCGCTTCTCCTCGGACATGGTGGCCCGGTTCAACCAGGCGCAGGTCGACGCGATCCGTGCCTATTCCGACGCGCCGATCAGCCACAACTACATGGGGAAAGTGACCGAGTTCGACCATTTCGACGTGGGTCGGCAACTGGAAATCGCCACGTGGGATAGCTATCCCTTGGGCTTCCTCGAAGACCGCGTCGGTGCCTCCGCCGAGGATCAGCGCCACTACATGCGCCAAGGCGACCCGGATTTTCAGGCCTTCCACCATGACCTCTACCGCGCGGTCGGGACCGCGGGTCGCCCCGAAGGGGCGCAATCTGATATCGCCCGCTGGTGGGTGATGGAACAGCAACCCGGCCCGGTAAACTGGGCCCCCTCCAATCCCGCGCCGCTGCCCGGCATGGTCCGTTTCTGGACGTGGGAGGCCTTCGCCCACGGTGCCGAATGCGTCGCCTATTTCCGTTGGCGGCAGGCCCCCTTCGCGCAGGAGCAATACCACGCGGGCCTCCTGCGCCCCGACAGCGCCGAGGCCGAAGGCTTCGCCGAAGCCGCGCAGGTCGCCCGCGAACTGGCCGATCTGCCGGAGGTCGAACAGTCGCAAGCCCCTGTCGCGCTGGTCTTCGACTACGCCTCGCAATGGGCGTGGGAGACGCAGCCACAGGGCGTGGGCAACGATTACTTCCAACTGGTGTTCGAGACCTACAAGGGCCTTCGCCAACTTGGCCTCAGCGTCGACATCATTCCCCCGGACACAAGCAATCTCGACGGCTACGCACTCGTCCTCGCCCCCGGCGCGATCACCTTGTCGGAGGCGTTCAAATCCGCCATCGACGCAACCGACGCGCAGGTCATTCTCGGCCCCCGCACCAACGCAAAAACGGCCGCCCTCAGCACCCCCGTCCCGCTGCCCCCGGCGCTCCCCGGCCTCGATGTCACGGTTTCCCGCGTGGAAACCCTGCGACCCGACAGTCCCGAACCCTTCGCGGACGGCGGCACCTACAAGCTGTGGCGCGAGCAGATCGACACCACGGAGGAGGTCATCGAGACTGACGCCCAATCCCGCCCCCTCATGGTGCGAAACGGCACCCTCAGCTACCTCGCCGCCTGGCCCGACTCGGACGCCATGCGCCGCATCCTGACCCGCGCGGCCACCGCCGCCGGCCTTACGCCGGTCCACCTGCCGAAAGACATTCGCATCCGCGATACGGGCAAGACCCGCTTCACATTCAACCACGGCCCCGAACCGGTTGAATACAAAGGCCAAACAATCGCGCCCGCCGGCGTCCTCTGGACCTGACACGACCCTTTCTTCTTGCTGAAGAACCTCAGGGGGTCCGGGGGACTGGTCCCCCGGCCGGTCGCCCTAGCGCGCCCAAAGGGTACGCTCGGGCGAAACCCCTCAGATCCCGTCGATGCAGACGTATTTCGTCTCGAGATAATCCTCGAGCCCCTGCGAGCCGCCCTCTTTCCCGAGGCCGCTTTCCTTCACCCCGCCGAACGGCGCCTCAACGGTGGTGATCAGGCCGGAGTTGATCCCGATCATCCCGTATTGCAGCCCCTCGTTCAGCCGGAACGCCCGGCCGAAGTCCGACGTATAAGCATAGGAGGCCAGCCCGAAGACCGTGTCGTTGGCCATGGCGATCGCCTCTTCCTCGGTCTCGAATTTGAACACCGGCGCAAGCGGCCCGAAGATCTCTTCCTTGGCGAACGCCATGTCCTGCGTCGCGCCGGTCAGCACGGTCGGCTCGAAGAACGATCCGCCCTTTTCGTGCCGAGCCCCGCCCGTGGCGACCTTCGCCCCCTTGTCCTTGGCGTCGTTCAGCAACTCCTCGACCTTCTCGACCGCGTCCATGTCGATCAGCGGACCTTGCTCCACACCCTCCTCGCGCCCGTCACCGACCTTCAGCGCCTTCGTCTTCTCGACCAGCTTCTCGACAAACGCATCATACACGCCCGCCTGCACGTAGATGCGGTTCGCGCAGACGCAGGTCTGGCCCGAGTTGCGGTATTTCGAGACGATGGCCCCCTCGGCGGCCTTGTCCAGGTCGGCGTCGTCGAAGACGATGAACGGCGCGTTGCCGCCCAGTTCCATCGACACTTTCTTCACGCTGTCGGCACTCTGGCGGATCAGCTCCTTGCCGACCTCGGTGGAGCCGGTGAACGTCACCTTCCGCACCCGCGCATCGTCCATGATCGCGCCCGCGATCTTGCGCGCCGAGCCGGTCAGCACGTTCACCGCGCCCGACGGATAGCCGACCTCCTCGGCCAGCGCCGCCCAGGCCAGCCCGCTGTAGGGCGTCGCCGTCGCGGGCTTGGCCACCACCGGGCAGCCCACCGCCAGCGCGGGCGCGACCTTGCGGGCCAGCATCGAGGACGGGAAGTTCCACGGCGTGATCATCCCCACCACGCCAACCGGATGCTTGGTCACCAAGATCCGCCGCCCGTTCACGCCAGCCGGGACGATCTCGCCCTTGGCGCGCCGCGCTTCCTCGGCGAACCAGCGCACGTATTGCGCGCCGATGGCGATCTCGCCCTTCGCTTCGGCCAGCGGCTTGCCCATCTCGACGGTCAGCAGCTCGGCCAACGCCGCCTGGTTGTCCATTAACGCGTCGTGCAGCTTCCACAGCAGGCCGACCCGGTCCATCAGCGACATGCCCGCCAGCCCGTCGAACGCATCCGCCGCCGCGTCGATTGCGCGCCCCGTCTCGGCCGCGCCGCAGTTCGGCACCGTGCCGATCACCTCTCCGGTCGCCGGGTTCGTCACGTCGATGGTCTCGCCGCTGTCTGCCCCGATCCATTCGCCCGCGACGAACGCCGCCTCTTTCATCCACGCCTGCCAGTCAGCCATCTTGTCTCTCCATCAGTCCAGGCCCCCCATGCGCCGCGCCACGTCCAGCATCCGGCAAGAGAACCCCCATTCATTGTCGTACCAGCCGAAGACGCGGAGCATCCCGCCCTTCGACCGCTTGATCTCCGGCCCCGCAACGATGAGCGATTCCGGCCGTGCCCGCAGGTCCGAACTGACCAGCGGCTTGTCGGTGTATCCGATGATCTGGTCCGCCCGGTCCCGAAGGAAAGCGCGCGCCTCCTCCGCCCGGGGCATGTCCCGCGTCATCACCGCCAGGTCCACGCAGGAGACGGAGGCCGCAGGCACCCGCACCGCCGAACCCGTGACGCGGCCCGCCAGATGCGGCAGCACCACGTCCACCAGCGCCTCGGCCGAGGTTGTCGTCGGCACCATGCTCAGCGCCGCCGCCCGGCTGCGCGCCGGGTCACGCATCGGCATGTCCACCGTGGGCTGGCTTCCGGTATAGCAATGCACCGTGGTCATCAGCCCGGAATCGAGCCCCCAGGTCTCGTCGATCAGCCGCACCAGCGGCGCGAGCGCATTGGTGGTGCAGGACGCATTCGAGACGATCCGGTGGTCCGGGCCCAAGGCCTCGTGGTTTGCGCCCAGGACCAGCGTGAGGTCCGGGTTCACCGCAGGGCCGGAAATCAGAACGCGCCCCGCGCCTGCTGCCAACGCGGCCTCTGCCACGTCGCGTGTGCCCCGTCCGGTGCACTCCATCAGCACGTCCACATCGTCGAGCGGCAGCGCGCCCACGTTCCGCTCCATCGTCAGCCGAATAGGCTTGCCGTCGACGACGAGGTCGCCGTCCTCCACCGACACATCGCCGGGGTAGGGGCCAAAGACACTGTCGAATTCGAACAGGTAGGCGCAGGTCTCGGGGGCTGCGATATCGTTGATCGCGACGATCTCGATTTCCGGCCAATGCGGCCCCAGCCGTCCACCGCCAAGCGACCACGCCCGCAGGACAGACCGTCCGATGCGTCCGAAGCCATTGATTGCAACGCGAATAGTCATGCCGTTCCCCTTTCCGCGAAGTGATGCCTTGCGCGCGGTAAAGGTGCAAGCCAAGCCGCCCGCTGGTCCAATGGCTTTGTGTGATTGGCCTCAGAAGCCCGTGTGATCTCGGTCGGCAACAAGGTTTCCGAACTTGATCTGACGGTCGTCTGCCGACGACGGCGTGTGAGAGCGTTCCGACGGGCCGCTACACTTCTGGCACATTTTTCCAATGAATTAAGATATTTCGACCATCCTTTCACCTCGGGCCGTTGAGACGATGCTCAGTCCTCTCAGGTCTGCGCACGGTGCGGTCGCGTGCGTCACCTGACGCACCTTTCCGGTGCGGAGTTACATGCGGGTCACAAGTGTATGGCAACAGTCTACGATCTCATTGAAGTCACAAGTATCAGCGCATTCACCACCTACTCCTTGGCGAATGGGAATCTTCTGGGCTTTGTCGACAGTGCGTCGGGGCCTGAACTCGATGACGGTGAATTCGACGAAGGCGACATCATCAACATCGGTGGCACGAATTACACCATCGACCTGATCCAGGAACCGAGTTCGAGTGGCAGCTTCCTGTTGGGCAACGGATCGACTGCCGGGTTCGGCGCAAAAAGCGAAAGCAACCTCGACGTCATGTTCCTGACCGTCTCTGACGGGGTGACGACGCGGTATTTCATCCTGCCGAACGATTCCTATGGCGACTTCAACATCCAGTCGGTCACGACAGGCGGTATCAACGACGTGGCCGGCAACGACGCCGCTGTCATCGGCACAACTGACAATGAAACCAATATCGTGTGTTTCGCAGAAGGCACGCTGATCGAAACAATGTCCGGAAAGATGGTTCCTGTTGAGCGTCTCGCGGTCGGTGACCTTGTGCGCACGCTCGACCATGGGGGTCAGCCCATTCGATGGATTGGCAGGGCACATCTGTCGGCCGAGCGTCTGGATGCATCGCCGCATTTGCGGCCCATCCGCATCGCGGCCGGGGCGCTCGGTCCGGGTCGCCCGTCAACCGACCTCGTGGTCTCCCCGCAGCATCGGTTGCTGGTGACGTCGAAGATCGCGCAGCGCATGTTTGGCGAAGCGGAGGTTCTGGCCTCTGCAAAAAGCCTGTTGCAGCTTCCGATGGTGGAGGTTGAGCCGACGTCCGAAAGCGGCGTACGGTATTTTCACCTGCTGTTGGACAACCACGAAATCCTCTTTGCCAACGGGGCGCAGGCCGAAAGCCTCTACCTCGGCGAACAGGCGCTCCAAACCCTTTCCCGCGCGGCCCGCAGGGAAATTCAGGAGATTTTTCCGGGCTTCATCGGGGCGGAAGTCTTGCCGCCATCGGCCCGGTTGTTCGCTCCCGTCCAGAAGGGCCGCACCCTTGCCATGCGCCACGCCAAGAACGGGCATGACGTTCAACCGGCAGCCGAGCTGTCTGAAAAGGCCAGTCTCGCGAGCTGACCAGCCTCCTGCGCAACCGTAGAGCGGGACTTGTCCCGCCATTTGCACGAGTCACTCCGTAGACCGGGCCTCGGCCCGGCGAAGGCTACCGGCGTCTTTAGAAAAAAGAGCAAAACATTTCTACAATTGTAGAAATGTAATTTCCCTTAAAGCATTGAAATAACGACATTCCGATGTGAAATCAGGTTTGGTGCAAGCTTGATCACCTTGCGCGACCGTTCACCGCCCGACCTTCCCCGCGCCCTCCGGCACCGGCTGTCCCGCCTGCGCCTCCGCGACCTCCTTCAGCGCCGTCTGAACCGCCTCACTCGGAAGGCAGGTCTTGCGCGTGTTCAGGTCCACATGCAGCAGGAACGTCTCCACCGTCGCCACCTCTGTCCCGTCGCCCCGCGTCAGCGTGTGGAACAGGTGCAGCTTCTTTCCTTCCCCGTCCAGCAGCCGCGTCTCCGCCTTCAGCCGATCACCCGCATGGGCCTCCGCCAGGTAGCGGACATGGTTCTCCACCGTGAAATAGCTGAGGCCTCCCGCGATATAGGCCGCATCGGCGCCGACCATCTCCATGAACCGGTCCGTCGCCTTCGACCCGGCTTCGAGGTAGTGGGTCTCGTTCATGTGCCCGTTGTAGTCGGTCCACCCCTGCGGAATCCGCCGGTCCAGCGTCACCGGCATGCCCGCCTGCGCCAGCTTGGCTTCATGGGCGCTGATGACGCCCCCAGCCCCCGAACCCGAATGCTTCAGTGCCCGCATGATCCCCACGAGGTTGTCGTCCCTCAGCCGCTCCAGCTCGCGGATCGACATGTGCCCCGATTGCGCGTCCGACTGCCCCGCGATCAGGTCGACCAACTCGTCGGTGAATTCCGGCACGTCCATCAGCTTGGTCCACGGGAAGGTCAGGCACGGCCCGAACTGCGCCATGAAATGCTTCATCCCCGCCTCGCCGCCGGCCACGCGGTACGTCTCGAAAAGGCCCATCTGCGCCCACCGAAGGCCAAAGCCCATGCGGATCGCCTCGTCGATCTCCTCCGTTGTGGCGATGCCGTCGGTGACCAGCCACAGCGCCTCGCGCCAGACCGCTTCAAGGAACCGGTCGGCGATATGGGCGTCGATCTCCTTGCGGACGTGGAGCGGGTAGAACCCCACCTCGCGCAGCACCGCCTGCGCCGCGCCGCAGGTGTCCGCATCGCCCACAAGCTCGATCAGCGGCAGCAGGTAGACCGGGTTGAACGGATGCGCGACGATGCAGCGCGCGCCTTTTTCGGTCAGTTCCGAGGGTTTGAACCCGCTGGTGGAGGACGCGATGATCGCCTCCGCCGGCGCGTGGCGATCCAGCTCGGCCAGAACCTTGTGCTTGATGTCGAGGCGTTCCGGCACGCTTTCCTGCACCCAGTCGGCGCCCTTGACCGCGTCCGCCATATCGTCGGTGAACCGCAGCGTTCCCTCGCTCGGCAATGCCCGGTCGTATAGTGCGGGAAGCGCACGGCGGGCATTGGCGAGGACCTCTCCAATCTTGCGCTCCGCCTCCGGGTCCGGGTCGAAAACCGTCACGTCCCAGCCATTCAACAGGAACCGCGCGGCCCATCCGCCGCCGATGACCCCGCCGCCGATGATCGCTGCCTTCATGGTGTCACGCTCCGCTGTAGTGGCCCGAGGTCGTAGCCGTTGAAATCGAGAACTTCCCGCGCCGCCGTCAGGCGGTCCGGCGGGATTTCCGGGTCTCGGTTGAGGATCCATCCCACCCGTCCGTTCGGCGCACCGACCACGGCGGTGCGGTAGCCTTCGTCGACCCAGAGCACCCAGTAGGGGGCCGCGACGGGCACGCCCTGCAGACGGACCGACAGTCGCCCCAGACCTTCATCGGTTGCGGTGCCGGTGATCGTCTCGGTCGGCTGACCACTGGCATCAAGACAGGTGTTCGTGACCGTCAGGACACCGGGTGTGTCGGACAACCCGTAATCGGCAATCGCGCCCGCGCAGTCGGACTGGAAAGGGTTAGGATAGCGGTAGACCTCGTACCAGCGCCCGAGATAGCGGCTCGGGTCGAACGCCGCTGTGGAGGCGATCTGCACGCTGTCGTCACGATAGGACGGTCCAAGCGCAACGTCGCAGGAGGCGAGTGACAATACCGCTGAAAGCCCAACAAGTGATGCCCTGATTTTCATGCCAAGGACCGCTTCACCAGCCCCAGCTTCTTGCGCACCTCTGCCGGGCCGATCACCCGCGCGCCCATGCCCTCGACCACGCCGACGGCGCGTTCGACGAGCTGCGCGTTCGTCGCCAGCACGCCCTTTTCGAGCCAGAGATTATCCTCCAGCCCCACCCGCACGTTCCCGCCCGCGAGGACGGAGGCGGCGGCATAGGCCATCTGGTTGCGACCCAGCGAG
Source organism: Rhodobacterales bacterium HKCCE4037 (assembly GCA_015689645.1). Classification (GTDB taxonomy): domain Bacteria; phylum Pseudomonadota; class Alphaproteobacteria; order Rhodobacterales; family Rhodobacteraceae; genus Gymnodinialimonas. Next base: position 362,801 of record WVSM01000003.1, on the reverse strand, counting down.
AAGGCGCTGAAGGTCCAGTCGTCCGGCACGTTGTTGACCATCGCCATGAAAGTGTTGAGGTCGTCCGGCGCGCCCCAGGGCACGCCCATGCAGAGTTGCACAAGGGCAGGCGCGTCGAGCACACCGTCCGCGACGAGTTGCTTGGCGTACCAGAGATGGCCGGTATCGAAGGCCTCGATCTCGGGCTTCACGCCGAGGTCGGTCATCATGCGGCCCATCGCCTGCAACATGCCGGGCGTGTTTGTCATGACGTAATCGGCCTCGGCAAAGTTCATCGTGCCGCAATCGAGCGTGCAGATCTCGGGCAGGCATTCGGCGACATGGGCGACACGCTCCTCCGCGCCGACCATGTCGGTGCCGGCGGCGACCGGCAGGGGCGCCTCGGTGCCACCGAAAACGATGTCGCCGCCCATCCCGGCGGTCAGGTTCAGGACAACATCGACCTCGGCGTCGCGGATGCGGTCGGTCACCTCACGGTAGAGCTTCAGGTCACGGGAGGGCACCCCGGTTTCCGGGTCGCGCACGTGGCAATGCACCACCGCCGCGCCTGCTTTCGCCGCGTCGATGGCGCTTTCTGCAATCTGCTGCGGCGAGCGGGGAACATGGGGGGAACGGTCCTGCGTGGAGCCGGAGCCAGTCACGGCGCAGGTGATGAAAACCTCGCGGTTCATTTGCAATGGCATCGGGTTGTCCTTTCTGGCCGGAGGGTGACGCGCGCGCCATGGCGCGACGCCCCACCCGCCGTCCCGTTACCGGCCTTTCCAGACCGGGTCGCGTTTCTCGGCAAAGGCGCGGGCGCCTTCCTTCTGGTCCTCGGAGCGGTAGAGTTTCTCGACCGTCTCGAACTGGCTCTTGGTGATCTTGTTGAGGGCGTCCTGGAATTTCATGTTCTCGGCCTCGCGCACGACTTCCTTGATCGCGGCATAGACCAGTGGCGGCCCCGAGGCGATCAGGTCCGCCGTCTTGCGCGCCTCGTCCATCAGCGACGCGGCAGGCACGACCTTGTTGACAAGGCCCCAACGCGCAGCTTCTCCGGCGTCGAACCAGCGGCCGGTCAGCAGCAATTCCATCGCGATGTGATACGGTATGCGCTTGGGCAGCTTGATCGAGGCGGCATCCGCCACGGTGCCGGATCGGATCTCGGGCAGCGCGAAAGTGGCGTGGTCGGCGGCGATCAGGATGTCGCCCGACAGCGCCAGCTCCAGCCCGCCCCCGCAGGCGATGCCGTTGATCGCGACGATCACCGGCTTGTTCAGGCCGCGCAGTTCCTGCAGGCCACCGAAGCCGCCGACGCCATAATCGCCGTCGACCGCCTCGCCTCCGGCGGCGGCCTTCAGGTCCCATCCGGGGCAGAAGAATTTCTCGCCCGCGCCGGTCAGAAGCGCAACCCTCAGGTCCGGATCGTCCCGGAATTCGGTGAACACCTCGCCCATGATGCGGCTGGTGGCGAAGTCGATGGCATTCGCCTTGGGCCGGTCGAGAGTGACCTCGAACACTTGGCCGCGGCGGGCGGTCTTGATGGGGCTGTCGGTCATTGGGCCTCCCTCAGGCGGATCAGCGCGTCGACGGCGACGGCGCGGGTGGGGGTGCAGATCAGCGGGTTGATTTCCACTTCGTGCACCGTGTCGGCGTTCTCGGTCACGTAGTCCTGCACGGCGAGGATTGCGGCGACAAGGGCGTCGCGGGCGACCGGCGGCGCGCCGCGATAGCCGGAAAGGCGTGGTGAGAGTCGCAGGCGCGCCAGCGCCGCATCAATCTCGGACGCGGTGACGGGCAGCAGGAGGTGCGCGGCATCCTGCAAGAGCTCGGTGAAGATACCGCCCGCGCCGAGGGTCAGGACGAAGCCATGGGCGGGATCGCGCAGGACGCCGACCAGAAGCTCCACGATGGCGCCCTCGATTTGTTCCTCCAGCAGGAAAGGCCCCGGCAGGTCGCGGGCGGCTATAAGCGCCGCGTCCGCGCTGCGGAGGCCGAGATGCACCGCGCCTGCCTCGGTCTTGTGGGCGATGCCTTCGGCCTTGAGGACGAAGGGCAAGGGCATCTCGGCGGCTGCGTCGGCCAGATCGGCCAGGTCCACCTGCCGTCCGATGGGAATTGCGAGACCATGGGCGGCCAGGGCGGCCTTTGCCTCCGCCTCGGTCAAGACCCGCGTTGCGCCGTCGGGTCCGGGCAGAAGGACCGGCGCCGGCGCGGCGGTGGTCGGCCAAGACGCGGCGGATACTGCGGCCAGAGCCTCGTCGAAACCTACGAGAGTGGGGATTCTTCGCGATGCGCAGGCCTCCGCCACCTCCTCCGGAAGGCATTCCGGCAGGCTCGTGACGATGCCGATTCTCTGGCCGCTCATTGCCATCGCGTCGCCGATCGCCTCGACCACCAGATGCCATGCGGCCCCGTCGCACCTGTCGGTGCGAGGGAAATCCAGCACCACGAGCGACAGGGCAATATCGGGCGTCGCCATCGCCGCGAAGGTCGCCGCCATGCCCGCCCGGTCGGCCCAGATATAAGTGTGGTAGTCCAGGGGATTGGCCAGCGCGACCTTGGGGCCCAGTGCGGCGCGCAGGCCTGTCTTCTGCGCCGGGCTGAGCGGCGGGAACACGACATCGTGGCGCAATGCGGTGTCGGCCAGAAGGCTCGCCTCGCCGCCGGAACTTGACAGGGTCGCGATCCGGTTTGAGGGCAGGGGACCCATCAGGTGCATCAGTTTCAGTGTTTCCAGCAGGACCGGCAACGTATCGACTTGCCGGATGCCGACCCGCGCCAAGAACGCCCGCGCGCCCGCGTCGCTTCCCGCGAGCGAGGCTGTGTGCGATACCGTCGCCGCCTGCGCCTGCTCCGACGCTCCGACCTTCAGCGCGACGATGGGTTTGCCAAGCTCCGCCGCACGGCGCGCCAGAGCCTCGAACGCGCGGGGATCGGTGATGCCCTCGATATGCAGGCCAAGCGCCGTGACGCGGGGATCCTCCAGCGCGGCCCGACCCAATGTCGCGAGATCGATCTGCGCCTGGTTGCCCGCCGTCAGCACGTAGGCGATGGGCAGCCCGCGCCGCTGCATCGTCATGTTGAGCGCTATATTCGAGCTTTGCATCACGATCGCCACACCGCGCGCCACCGGCGTCAACCCATGGGTGTCCGGCCACAGCGCCACCTGGTTGAGCGCGTTCAGGATGCCGTAACAGTTCGGCCCCAAGACCGGCATCGCCCCCGCCGCCGCCAGAAGGGCCTTCTGCATCTCGCCGCCATCGGCCAGTTCCGCCACCGCCTCGGAAAAGCCCGATGCGAAGCACACCGCACCGCCCGCACCCATCGCGGCAAGGTCGCGCACCACTTCCACGGTCGCCCCTCGATTGACGCCGATATACACCGCATCGGGCACACTTGGCAGATCGCGGACCGAGGCGAATGCCCCCTCACGCGTCGGGTGCACGCGCCAGATCGGGCCTTCGAACCCAAACGCGGTACAGGTGCGCACCACCGCGTCGCACCATGTGCCGCCACCCACGACGGCCACCGAATTCGGCTGCAACAGGCGCGACAGATCCCTCTTCACCGCGACCACCCCTTCATCTTGCCAGAAAAACTCAATCCCACGGCCCGCCTCACGCGCCCAAGGGTCGGAACAGGTCGCGCGAGATGATATGGCGCTGAATCTCGCTGGTTCCGTCCCAGATCCGCTCCACCCTTGCGTCGCGCCAGAAGCGTTCGATCGGGAAATCGTCCATCAGCCCCATGCCGCCGTAGATCTGCAAGGTCGTGTCCGTCACCCGCGCCAGCATCTCGGTGGCATAGACCTTGGCCGACGCGATTTCGCGGTTCGCGGGCAGGCCCTCGTCCAGCCGCCATGCGCCGGCCAGCGTCAGGTAATCGGCGGCGTCGATCTCGGTGATCATGTCGGCGATCTGGAAGCTGACGCCCTGGAATTTCGCGATGGCCTGGCCGAACTGCTTTCGCTCGGCGGCATAGTTCAGCGCGTAGTCGAAACAGCGGCGCGCGCGGCCCACGCTGAAGGCGGCGACCGTCAGTCGGGTCGCATAGAGCCATTCGTTCATCACCGCGAAGCCGCCGTCGACTTCGCCCAGAACCTGCGCGTCAGGCAGGCGGCAATCGTCGAATTCCAAGATGCAGTTCTTGTAGCCGCGGTGGCTGACCGAGTTGTATCCGTTGCGCACGGTAAAGCCCGGATGCCCGCGATCCACGAGGAAACAGGTGATCCGCTTCTTCGGGCCGCGTGGGGTCTCGTCCACGCCGGTGGCGACGAAGACGATGAAGAAATCCGCGTGGTTCGCGCCCGAGATGAAGTGCTTGGACCCGTTCACCACCCAGTCGCCGCCATCCCGCACGGCCGAGCATTTCATGCCACGCACGTCCGACCCGGCGTCGGGTTCGGTCATCGCGAGCGCGTCCATCCGTTCGCCCCGCACGGCGGGCAGCAGGTATTTCTCGCGCTGCTCCGCGTTGCAGGCCATCAGGATGTTCTGCGGCCGCCCGAAGAAATGCGTCAACGCCATGGAGCCGCGACCGAGCTCCCGTTCGACCAGCGTGAAGTCGAGGTGGCTCAGCCCCGCGCCGCCGACCTCTTCCGGAAAGTTGCAGGCGTAGAAGCCAAGGTCGATGACCTTCTGCTTGAGATCCTGTGCAAGGTTGTCCGGCACTTCGCCCGTGCGCTCGACCTCCGCCTCGTGGGGGTAGATCTCGTTCTCCACGAAGCTTCGGACGGTGGAGACAATCATCTCCTGCTCATCGCTCAGGCCGAAATGCATGGGCTTTGCTCCTTGTCTCCCGGGGCGACTACCGCATAGCGTCAGGACGGTGACCATGCAGGATGCATCGCAGATCATGCAGCAAGCGAAACACATGAGCCTGCTTCTTTTCGAGGGGTTTTCGAACCTCTGCCTCGCCAATGCGGTTGAGCCCTTGCGGGCCGCGAACACGCTTTCCCGGACTTCGCTTTACCGTTGGTCGTTCCTGAGCCTCGGCGCGGTGGAGGTCACGTCCTCCAGTGGACTGCCCGTCACGCCACAGCCGTTGGCCCCCGATCATCGCGGCGACGCGCTGTTCGTGATGCCGAGCTACGGGCACAAGGCGCTGGCCACCGCGGCTACGGCGAGTGCACTGCGGGCAGCCTCACGGCGGTTCGGCCTGATCGTCGGCCTCGACACCGGGGGGTACCTGCTGGCCCATGCGGGCCTTCTCGACGGGTATCGGGCAACCTGTCACTGGGACATCCTCAACGAGGCGGCCGAGGCGTTTCCGCAGGTGGACTTCGTCGAGGATCGCTTCGTGTTCGACCGCAACCGTGCCTCCTGCGGCGGGGCGACGACGACGCTCGACTTCATGCTGACGCTGGTCGAGCGGGACCACGGCGCGGCGCTCGCGCTCGAAGTGGCGGCGCTGTTCATGTATGGAGAGCGCGATCCACTGACCGATCCGCATCGCCTGATCCCGCGCCATCGCCAGATCCGCGCCGCCGCCGCATTGATGCGCCGCCACGTGGAGACCCCGTTGCCGCTAAGCCAGATCGCCAAAGGTGTCGGCCTCAGCCTGCGCGGGCTGGAACAGGCGTTTCGCAGTCATGCCGGGCTCAGCCCCGCCGGCCTTTACCGCTCGATCCGCCTGTCCGAGGCGCGGCGGCGGATGGAGCAGACCAATGACAGCGTTGCCGAAGTCGCCTTGCGCGCGGGTTACAGGGATGCCACCGCTATGACGCGCGCGTTCAAGGCGGAGTTCGGGATGACCCCATCGGCGGCCCGTGCGGCGAGACTTTCGGAGGGAGGGCAGAGATGAAAACCGTGGGTGAGGCGTTGATCGCGCATCTGGAAAAGCGCGGCGTCGATACGATTTTCGGCATTCCCGGCGTCCATACGGTCGAGATGTATCGCGGCCTTGCCGACAGCCAGATCCGCCATATCACGCCCCGGCATGAGCAATCGGCGGGCTTCATGGCGGATGGTTATGCGCGAGCGACAGGCAGGCCGGGCGTGTGCCTGCTGATCACGGGGCCGGGCGTGACGAACGCGATCACGCCCATGGCGCAGGCGCGGGCGGACAGCGTGCCGATGCTGGTGATCTCGGGCGTCAATCGCGTCGAAACCCACGGGCACGAGGATGGATACCTGCACGAATTGCCCGACCAGCAGGCCATGATGCGGCAGGTGGCGCTGTGGTCGCACACGTTGCACCGGGCCGAGGATCTCGACCGCGTGCTGACCCGCGCCTTTGCCGTGATGACCTGCGCGCGACCGGGGCCGGTGCATATCGAGGTGCCGCTCGACGTGATGAAGATGCAGGTGGAGGTTCCTGAGACCGTGGCCGCGCTGCCCGCGCCGCGCGCGCCCGATCCGGACGCGATCGCGCAGGCCGCCGAGGCGCTTCTGCGGGCCGAGCGCCCGCTGATCCTCGCCGGCGGTGGGGCGATTGGTGCGGCGGAGGGGATCCGCAAACTCGCCAGCCGCCTCGACGCGCCGGTCATCACCACGACCAACGCACGCGGCCTTCTGTCCGGAGACGCGCTTGAGCTGTGTGCCAGCCCCAGCCTTGCCTGCGTCCGGAACGTCATGGCCGAGGCCGATGTCACGCTTGCCATCGGCACGCAATTCGGTCCCACCGATTACGACATGTACGGGGATGGCGCCTCGCCCGCGCTGGCCCATCTGATCCGCATCGACAGCGATATCGCGCAGATCAGCCGGGGCCGGGTGCCCGATCTGCCCATCGTCGCCGACGCCGCCCGTGCCGTCGCGGCGCTGCTGGAGGCGACCGAGGGCGCCGAGCGGGATCACGACGCCACCTCCCGGGTCATCGAGACGTTGCAGGAGGCGACGACGGAGGTCGGGGACGCCTATGCGCAGCAGATCGCCATGATCCACATGATCCGCGACCTGCTGCCCGGTGTGCGGATCGTCGGAGACAGCACGCAGGCCGTCTACGCGGGCAACATGGCATGCCAGATGGACGGGCCGCGTCGCTGGTTCAACGCCGCCACCGGCTACGGTGCCTTGGGTTACGGCGCGCCCGCCGCCATCGGCGCGGCGCTTGGCGATCCCTCCGCGCCGGTCCTGTGCCTGACCGGCGACGGCGGTTTGCAATTCGTCCTGTCGGAACTCGGGACCGCGATGGACGAGAAGACCCCGGTGATTTTCCTCGTCTGGAACAACAACGGCTACCAGGAGATCGAGCGGTTCATGGTCGACAACGGGATCACGCCGGAAGGGGTCAAACCCTCTGCACCGGATTTCGTGCAGGTCGCGAGCGCATACGGGATGCCCGCCGAACGGATCGAAGGCACACAGGACCTCGCCGCTGCGGTTGAGCGCGCGCGCGATGCGGGTTCGGCCTATCTCATCGACATGGTTGTGGACTGATACAGCCCATCTTTGTTCCGGAAATATGCCGGGGGCTTGGGGGCAGCGCCCCCAACCGGGAACGTCAGTTCCCAGCCCCCTCTACACTCGCGCCCGCCCCACCGGCAGCCCGTTCTTCCAGCAGCTTGTCCAGCCAGTCCGGGTCCATTTCCGGGACCGAGGACAACAACAACTCGGTATAGGGATCGTGAGGCGGCTGGAACATCTCGGATTTCGGGCCCTGCTCCACCACGATGCCTTCCTTCATCACCACCACCTCGTCGGCGATGGATTTCACGGTCGCAAGGTCGTGGGTGATGAACATGTAGGCGAGATCGAATTCGTCCTGCAGCTTGTCGAGCAGCTTAAGGATGCCCTCTGCGACCAGTTGGTCGAGCGCGCTCGTGACCTCGTCGCAGATGATGAATTGTGGCTCGGCGGCCAAGGCGCGGGCGATGCCGATACGCTGTTTCTGTCCGCCCGAGAGTTCCGACGGTAGGCGGTCGATGAAGTCGTCCGGCTCCAATTCGATTAGGCGCAGCAATTCGCGGACCCGTTCGTTCAGCGCCTTGCCCCGCAGGCCGAGATACATCTGCGCCGGTCGTCCGATCAGCTCGCGCAATCTCTGCTTGGGGTTCAGCGCGGTGTCGGCCATCTGGTAGATCATCTGCGCCTGGCGCAACTGCTCCTTCGAGCGGTTGCGGTAATCCGGGGGCAGGGCGGTGCCGTTGAACAGGACCTCGCCCTCACGTGGCGGCAACAGGCCGGTGATGACCCGTGCCGTCGTCGATTTCCCGGACCCGGATTCGCCCACCACCGCGACGGTGCGGCGCGCGTGGATGTCGAAGCTGATGTTCTTGAGGACATCCAACGTACCGTAGCCCGCCGTCACGTTCCGGACCGCGACCACCGGTGTCGTGCCTGGTGCCACCGGCGGTTGTTCCGGCCGCGTGTGGCTGCGAACCGCCCAAAGCGACTTGGTGTAATCCTGCGTCGGGGCGTTCAGCATGGTGCGGGTGTCGGCCTCTTCGACCTCCTCACCCTTGAGCAGCACTTTGATCTTGTCGGCCATCTGCGCCACGACGGCGAGGTCGTGGGTGATGTAGATTGCCGCTGTGTCGAATTGCTCGACGATATCGCGGATCGCCGACAGAACCTCGATCTGCGTCGTCACGTCGAGCGCCGTCGTCGGCTCGTCGAATATGATCAGGTCGGGGCGGCAGGACATCGCCATGGCGGTCATCGCGCGTTGCAATTGCCCGCCCGAGACCTGGTGGGGATAGCGGAACCCGATCTCGTCCGGGTTGGGAAGTTGCATGCGGCGGTAAAGCTCGGTCGCGTCGCGGTTGGCTTCGCCGCGCGACATGACACCGTGCTGCACGGGGCCTTCGGCATATTGGTCGATCAGCCTGTGGGCCGGGTTGAAGCTCGCCGCCGCCGACTGCGCGACATAGGCGATGCGCTTGCCCCGCAGATTGCGGCGCTTGGCCTCGGACGCCTTGCGCAGGTCGATGCCGTCGAAATCGATGGTCCCGCCCGAGATGCGGCAGCCGTCGCGGGCAAAGCCCATGGCGGCGAGCCCGATGGTGGACTTGCCCGCCCCGGATTCGCCGATCAGCCCGAGCACTTCGCCTTTGTGGAGCGTCAGGTCCACACCTTTCACGATCTCGTTCCACTGCTCGTCAGAGCGGCCCTCGATCCGGAGGTCGCGGATGGTCAGGAGGACGTCCCGGTTTTCGTTCATGGCCTCACTCCTTCAATCCGCTGGCGCGATGCAACTGCCAGTCCACCACGAAGTTCACGCTGACGGTCAGCAAGGCGATGCAGCCTGCCGGCAGAAGCGGCGTGATGATCCCGAAGGTGATGAGGCCCGAGAATTCCTTCACCATCTGGCCCCAGTCCGCGAGCGGCGGCTGGATGCCGAGGCCAAGGAAGCTGAGCGCCGAGATGGTCAGGAACACGAAGCAGAACCGCAGACCGAATTCCGCCACCAGCGGGGCCATGGCGTTGGGCAGGATCTCCCGCGTGATGAGGCGCCAAAGGCCCTCACCCCGTAGGCGCGCGGCCTCCACGTAATCCATGACGACGATGTTCATCGCCACGGCACGGGCGAGGCGGTAGACGCGGGTGGAGTCGATCAGCGCGATGACGAGGATCATGTTGATGATCGACTGCCCCACGATCGTCAGCAACAGCAGCACGAAGATCAGCGCCGGGATCGCCATCAGGACATCGACCGCGCGGCTGACGATCTGGTCGAACCACCCGCCGATCGTGGCCGCCAGCAGCCCGAGCACCGACCCGACGATGAAGGCCAGCGCGGTGGTGACGAAGGCGATGCCCACGGTGTTGCGCGCGGCGTAGATCAGGCGGGACAGCAGGTCACGGCCGAGGTTGTCGGTTCCCAGAAGGAACTGATCGTCCCACGCGGCATTGCGGACCGAGACGACCTCGGTCTCGCCGAACGGCGCGATGAGCGGGGCGAAGATCGCCACCACGATGTAGACGAGGATCATCAGCATCCCGAAACTCGCGGTCAGCGGTGCGGTGCGCAGGGCCTTGGCGACCTTCTTGGGTGCCACCGCAATGGCCGCGGTTCGAAAGACCCATCCCGCCGCGAGGGCAGCGATGACGACGACGGCGACCCAGAACAATCCGGTAAGAAATCCCAGCATCTCCGCCCCCTATCGCTTGTGAACGAGGCGGGGGTTGGACAAGGTCGCCAACACGTCCGCGGTCAGGTTCAAAAGCACGTAGGCCGCCGCGAAGATCAGCGCGACGCCCTGGACGACCGGCATATCCCGCACCCGCACGCTGTCGACCATCAACTGGCCGAGGCCGGGGTAGACGAAGACCACCTCGACCACCACGACACCGGTGATGAGATAGGCAAGGTTCAGCGCGATCACGTTGATGATCGGGGCCAGCGCATTGGGAAGGGCGTGGCGCAACACCACCCGCATCGGCTTGATGCCTTTCAGCCGCGCCATCTCGATATAGGGGCTGGCGAGCAGGTTGATGATCGCCGCGCGCGTCATCCGCATCATGTGCGCTGTTACGACCAGCGTCAGCGTGATCGCCGGCAGGAACGCGCGGTAGAGATATTCCGAGAAGGTCGGGTCAGTACGGAAGTTCACCATTGAGGGGAACACGCCGCCCGCGCCGGCCAGCAGGAAGATCAGGATATAGGCCACGAAGAACTCGGGGAAGCTGATGGAGGTCAGCGCCGAGGCATTGGCGAACCGGTCGAAGAAGGAATTGCGGAACAGCGCCGCGAGGATACCGAGGGTCAGCGACAGCGGAACGGAAATCGCGGCGGCGTAGAAGGCCAGCCAAAGCGTGTAGCGCAGGCGTTCGCTGATCTGTTCGGTCACCGGATTGCCATTGGCAAGGCTTACGCCGAAATCGCCGCTGGTCACGATGTCGCGAAGCCAGGTGAGATACCGGATGTGGAACGGTTGATCGAGACCCAGTTGCGCGCGCAGGGCCGCGACTGTCTCGGGCGTCGCGGATTGTCCAAGGCGTTCCTGCGCGAAATCGCCGGGCAGAAGCTCGGTCCCCAATGCGATGATGAGCGAGACCACGAACAGCGTGACGAGGCCGAGGGCCAGTCGCTGCGCGATCATCTTCAGTATATGTGACATGGCTGTCCCCCGGGGCCTTTGCCCCTGCGTCCCTCGCCCGCCGACCTGTTGGCCGTTCTGTCCGGGCAGACTTGACGACCCACGGGCCGCATGTCCCGGGCCACCGTCAGGCGGCCCGGGATGTGTTCCTCAGATCAGGACGCGAACCACCAACGCTCACCCAGCCGGTGGCCGTCGTTGCGCCAGTTCGAGGCGATCTGATCGGGATGCGCGAGGCTGTCGCTGTAAGCGCCGACGTAGGCTGCGAACATCGGGATGATGATACCGCCTTCGTCGGAGACGATCTGCTGCATCTCGAAATATTGCTCGCGACGCAGGCTCTCGTCGAGTTCGGCGCGGGCCGAGACCAGAAGTTCGTTGAAGCGTTCATGGCTCCAGTAGGTCTCGTTCCACGGCACGCCTTCGGCGTAGCTGGTGGCGAACATCCAGTCCTCGGTCGGGCGGCCGCCCCAGTAGGTGCCGCAGAACGGCTGCTGCATCCAGACGTTCGACCAGTAGCCGTCGTTTGGCTCGCGCACGACGTTGAGGTTGATGCCACCGGCGGCCGCGCTTTCCGCGAACAGCACGCCCGCGTCGAGCGCACCGGCAAAGGCGGCGTCGGCAAGGTGAATGTCGACGTCCAGGCTTTCGAGGCCGGCCTCGCGCAGGTGGAACTGCATCCGCTCGGGATCGTATTCACGCTGCTCGAGCTCGGTGTTGAAGAACCGCTGGCCGGGGCCGATCGGGTGGTCGTTGCCGAGGCTGCCGTAGCCGTTCAGGATCGTGTCCACCAGTTGCTGACGGTTGATGCCGTATTTCAGCGCAAGGCGGATGTTGACGTCATCGAAGGGCGCTGCGCGGGTGTCCATCGGGAAGCCGTAGTGCTGCGTGCCGGTGATCGACAGGACGTTGACGCCCGGCGCCTGTTCCAGCAGGTGCACGGTGTTCAGGTCGGCGGTGTCGATATAATCCACCTCGCCCGAGATCAGCGCGTTCTGGCGTGCGGCGGAGTCGAAGATCGAGATCTGCTCAAGCGCGTCGAAGTAGGGCAGGCCCTCCTTCCAATACCCTTCGTGGCGGGCGTAGCTGGCGCCAACGCCGAATTCGAACTCCACGATGCGGAACGGCCCGCAGCCGTCCTGCGTCAGCGGGTCGATCGTGCCGTCTTCGCGGGCTGGCAGGATCGGCAGGTGATAGTCGGACATGATGAACGGGAAGTCCGCGTTGCCGTTGGCGAGCGTAAAGATCACGTTCATGCCATCGGCCCGCATGTCCGTGATGTCCGCCACGATCGGCGCAGCGGCCGAGGTGCTGTCCTCGCCACGGTGGTAGTTGATCGAAGCGATCACATCCTCGGCGGTCAGGATGTGGCCCGAATGGAATTCGACGCCCGAGCGGATCGTGAAGGTCCATTCGGTCGCGTCGTCGGAGGCCTCCCAGCTTTCCGCCAGTTCCGGGACGAGCGTGCCGTCGGCGGCGATCTCGGTCAGGAAGTTGTTTCGCGTATGCGCCTGGAAGATCATGAAGTCGTTTTCCCAGGTGCCGGGGTCGAAGCTGTCGGTGGTCGAGCCGTAGGCCATGCCCATGCGAAGCGTGCCGCCGCGAACGGGTTGCGCGCGCAAAGGCGTGCCCCATGGCGTGACGAGCGCGGCCGCGCCTACGGCTGTTGCCCCTTTCAGCACGCCACGGCGGCTGGGGCTGGCAAAGGATGTCAGTCGAGTCATTGTCGTCTCCCTGTTGAGGTAATTGTACGGCCCGCCTTCGTGGGCGGTCGCTTTATGGCGACATACTGACGGCAAACGTCGGTGTTTCAACCAGTTTGTCACTTACTGGCAGTATCACCCAGCAGAATTGGACTTATGAACGGACACATTCGAACGGGTCCGACCTGAGGTTTGCGAGCGCCCATTCGGCACTTGAATTCTCTTGTCATACAGGGATGCTGACCGCGTCCGCCAAGAAAGACATTGACAAGTCACGGGTCGGACAGGGATTTTTTACACGAGTAAGTTTTTTCTGCGGGCAGCCACGGGATAATGAAACAGGAACGCGTCAGGACGATGGAGGAGTTGGCGTCGCTGAGCGGCATCTCGCGCCCGACGCTGTCCAAATTTTTCAACGATCCATCCTCGGTCCGCGACTCCACGCGGCAGCGAATCGAGCAGGCACTGGAGCGGTTCGACTACACGCCGAACGTTTACGCGATCAATCAGAACCGGAACCAGACCCGCAATATCGGGATCGTCGTGCCCTTCCTCGCGGACCCGTTTTTTGCGGAAGTGGCGCGCAATCTGGAGATTCTCTGCAGCGAGAGCGGGTTCAACCCGATCCTGCTGAGTTCCCATGGCGATCCGGACCGCGAAGTCGCGAATCTGGACAGTTTGCGTGGTATCCGGCCCGCTGGCGTGTTGTTGGCGCCGATCGGCCGAAGATCCCGGCGCGAGGCCCTGATGGAATTTTGCAACGACGTGCCGACCGTCCTGTTCGACTGCGACGTGGAAGAGGCCGGCGACGCGATGTTCGGCACGAACTACATGCAAAGCACTGGGATCATGGTGGAATATCTCGTCCGCACCGGCGAGCCTCCGGCCCTGTTCGAGATGCGCGACGCCCCGAACCCGAATGCCAACAAGCGCCGGATCGCGTATGACGCCGCGATGAGGCGCCTCGGTCAGGAGCCCATGTTGTTGGTCGCCGAGGGGCAGGGCTGGGCCTTCGAGGAGATCGCGCAGCGCGAGGCGGCGCGGATGATTTCCGAACGAAGTCTGCCCACAGACACGATTTTCTGCAGCAATGACCGGCTGGCCATCGGGTTCCTGTCAGGGGCCTACGAGATGGGCTACCGTGTCGGAAGGGGCGAGGGGTACGCATTGCGCGTCGCCGGACATGACGATCATCCCTACTCCCGGTTCACCTGCCCGCCGCTGACGACGGTCTCCCAGGATTATGACCAGATCGCAGGCCAAAGCCTTGATTTCCTTCTGTCGATCATCGCCACGGGTGAGCGCCCGAGCGAGAAAACCGTAACCCGGTTCGACGCCTCGCTCGTGATGCGACGGTCCGCATAAATTTACGCGCGTAAAGATTTTGATTGACGCGAGCGTGCGGAATCGCCTACGCATTGGGCATAACGTCCAATCTAAGGGAGGAATTTGGATGTCCACGAAACGCGTACTTTGCGCGACGACTGCGCTTGTCCTCACGGCCACCGCAGCCACGGCCCAAGACACCACCATCACGATCGCGACCGTCAACAACGGCGACATGATCCGGATGCAGGGCTATACCGATCAGTTCACCGAAGAGACCGGCATCGCCGTCGAATGGGTGACCCTGGAAGAAAACGTTCTGCGCCAGCGTGTCACGACCGACATCACCACCAATGGTGGCCAGTTCGACATCATGACCATCGGCATGTACGAAACCCCGATCTGGGGTGCGAACGGCTGGCTCGTCCCGCTTGACGGCCTGTCGGAAGAGTACAACGTCGAAGACATCCTGCCCGCCATGCGCGGCGGCCTGAGCCATGACGGTACGCTCTACGCGGCACCGTTCTACGGTGAAAGCTCGATGGTGATGTACCGCACCGACCTGATGGAAGAAGCGGGTCTCGAAATGCCCGACGCGCCCACCTGGGAATTCATCCGTGAAGCGGCAGCGGCCATGACCGATCGCGACGCCGGCATCAACGGCATCTGCCTGCGCGGCAAGCCGGGCTGGGGTGAGGGCGGCGCCTTCATCACCGCGATGTCCAACTCGTTCGGCGCACGCTGGTTCGACATGGACTGGCAGGCCCAGTTCGACACCCAGGAATGGGCGGACACGCTCAACTTCTTCAACGACATGATGCAGGAAAGCGGCCCCGACGGGTTCGAGACCAACGGTTTCAACGAGAACCTCTCGCTGTTCCAGCAGGGCCTCTGCGGCATGTGGATCGACGCCACCGTTGCTGCATCCTTCGTGACCAACCCCGACGACTCGGAAGTCGCCGACTCCGTCGGCTTCGCGCTGGCACCGGACAACGGTCTGGGCGTCCGCTCGAACTGGCTCTGGGCTTGGGCGCTGGCCATCCCGGCAGGCACCCAGCAGCAGGACGCGGCACTTCAGTTCATCGAGTGGGCCACCTCGTCCGACTACATCGAGCTGGTCGCCGAGAACGAAGGTTGGGCCAACGTGCCGCCGGGTGCACGCACCTCGCTCTACGAGAACCCCAACTACATCGAGGTTCCGTTCGCGCAGATGACGCTGGACTCGATCCTTTCGGCTGATCCGAACAACTCTACCGTGGAAGAAAGCCCCTACGTGGGTGTCCAGTTCGCGGCCATCCCGGAGTTCGCCGGCATCGCAACCGAAGTGAGCCAAGAATTCTCGAACGCCTACGCGGGTCAGCAGACCATCGAGGAAGCGCTCGAGCGGGCCCAGGCGATCACGAACGAGGCGATGGAAGCGGCTGGCTACCAGTAAGCTTCCCCACGCCAAGTGACCCGGAAGGCGGCGCGCGCCGTCGCCTTCCACCCCACTCCGACCCTTCAGCGCGATTTGCTGACCCCTGCGGTTCACCGGGCCATGTGGCCTGAACGATGAGGAGTTGCATCATGGCGACCCAATCTTCCCGATCAGCGGCACGGATCATGATGGCCCCGGCGGTCTTCGTCCTTCTCGTGTGGATGCTGGTGCCGCTCTGCATGACGCTCTGGTTCTCGTTCCGCGATTACCGCCCCCTGCGCGGCGGCGACCTCGGCTTCGTCTGGTTCGACAACTTTGTGCGGTTCGTGACGTCCTCGTCCTTCTGGCCCGCGATTTTCACGACCCTTCTGATCGTTGGCGGTGTGCTGCTTGTCTCGATCATCTTCGGCGTCCTTCTGGCAATGCTGCTGGACCAGCCGATGTGGGGCCAAGGCGTTGTCCGCATCCTCGTGATCGCGCCGTTCTTCGTGATGCCGACCGTGTCTGCGCTGGTCTGGAAGAACATGTTCATGGATCCGACGAACGGCCTTTTCGCCCACCTCTGGCGCGCCTTCGGTGCCGACCCCGTGGTTTGGCTGAGTGACGTTCCGATCTTTTCGCTGATCCTCATCATCTCGTGGCAATGGCTGCCCTTCGCCACGCTGATCCTTCTGACCGCGTTCCAGTCGCTCGACAGCGAGCAACTCGAAGCCGCCGAAATGGACGGCGCGAGCCCGCTGGCCCGCTTCTTCTACATCGCGCTGCCGCACCTGAGCCGCGCCATCACCATCGTGATCCTGATCCAGACGATCTTCCTTCTGGCGGTATTCGCCGAGATTTTCGTCACCACTGGCGGCGCCTTCGGGACCCGGACTCTGACCTACCTGATCTACCAGCGCGTGCTGGAAAGCCAGAACGTGGGCCTTGGGTCTGCGGGCGGTGTCTACGCCATCATCCTTGCCAACATCGTTGCCATCTTCCTGATGCGCATCGTCGGCAAGAACCTGGATCGCTGAGGAGGGACTGACCATGGCACGTGCCGTCACCACACAACGAAAGGCGATCAACACGGCGATCGCATGGATCGTGGGTCTGCTGATCTTCTTCCCGATCCTCTGGACGATCCTCACCAGCTTCAAGACCGAGGCCGAGGCCATCGCCAACCCACCGGTCTTCCTGTTCTTCGACTGGACGTTGGAGAACTACGGCGTGGTTCAGGAACGCTCGAACTACATGCGGTTCCTGTGGAACTCGGTCTTCCTCGCGGGCGGCTCGACCCTGCTGGGCATCATCATCGCGGTGCCGGCGGCGTGGTCGATGGCCTTCGTGCCCTCGAAACGGACCAAGGACATCCTGCTCTGGATGCTCTCGACAAAGATGCTGCCGGCGGTTGGTGTGCTCTACCCGATCTACCTGCTGTGCATCCGCCTGGGCGTGCTCGACAACCGCTTCGCGCTGGTGGTGGTGCTGATGCTCATCAACCTGCCGATCATCGTCTGGATGCTCTACACCTACTTCAAGGAAATCCCCGGCGAGATCCTCGAAGCGGCGCGGATGGACGGCGCGGGGTTGAAGGAAGAACTCCTCTACGTCCTCACGCCCATGGCCGTGCCGGGCATCGCATCGACCATCCTGCTGAACTTCATCCTCGCGTGGAACGAGGCCTTCTGGACGCTGAACCTGACCTCGGTCGACGCGGCGCCCCTGACGGCCTTCATCGCCAGCTACTCCAGCCCCGAGGGCCTGTTCTTCGCAAAACTCAGCGCGGCCTCGACCATGGCCATCGCGCCGATCCTCATCCTTGGCTGGTTCAGCCAGAAGCAACTCGTCCGGGGTCTGACCTTCGGCGCGGTGAAATAAGGAAACCACACCATGGGACAAATCACGCTTGAAAACGTGCAGAAGAAGTTTGGTGAGGTGGAGGTCATCCCGCCCCTGAACCTGGAGATCAACGACGGCGAATTCGTTGTCTTCGTCGGCCCCTCGGGCTGCGGCAAGTCCACTCTCCTGCGCCTCATCGCCGGTCTGGAAGACGTGACCGGCGGACAGATCACCATCGACGGGGCGGACGCGACGAACGTGCCTCCCGCGAAGCGCAGCCTCGCGATGGTGTTCCAGTCCTACGCGCTCTACCCGCATATGACGGTGCGCAAGAACATCGCCTTCCCGATGCGGATGGCCGGTGTCGATCAGGCGGAGCAGAACCGCCGCATCGAAAGCGCGGCGGCCGCCCTGAACCTGACCGATTACCTCGACCGCCGTCCCGGGCAACTTTCGGGCGGTCAGCGCCAGCGCGTCGCCATCGGCCGCGCCATCGTGCGCGAGCCTGCGGCCTTCCTCTTCGATGAGCCGCTCTCGAACCTCGATGCCGCCCTGCGCGTCGGCATGCGCATGGAAATCGGCGAGCTTCACAAGAAACTCGCTACCACGATGATCTACGTGACCCACGACCAGGTCGAAGCCATGACCATGGCCGACAAGATCGTGGTTCTGCGGGCAGGTCATATCGAGCAGGTCGGATCGCCGTTGGAGCTGTATCGCGCTCCGCAAAACACCTTCGTCGCGGGCTTTATCGGCTCTCCCAAGATGAACCTCATCGAAGGTGCCGCTGCGGCGGAGCACAACGCAGCGACCATCGGCATCCGGCCGGAACATCTCGACGTATCGACGACCGAGGGCAAATGGCAGGGCACCGTCGGCGTGGCCGAGCATCTCGGGTCTGACACGTTCATCCACATCCACGGCATCCCGGGCTGCGACCCGATGACGGTGCGCGCCGGAGGAGAGGTGGACGTGCGCCATGGCGATACCGTCTACCTGACCCCGCAGGAGCAGCACCTGCATCGCTTCGACGCCAACGGCCAACGGATCGCATGACGCGGTTGGCGGGCAAACGCGCCCTGATCACCGGTGCCGCTCGCGGCATCGGTCGGGCTTTTGCAGAATCCTATATCCGTGAAGGGGCCGTCGTGGCGATCGCCGATATCGACCTGAAGCGGGCGACCGAAACCGCGCAGGAGATCGGGGCAAAGGCCATCGCGATGGACGTGTCCGACGTGTCCAGCATTAGGGCCGGTGTGGCCGAGGCTGTCTCGGAACTTGGCGGGATCGACATCCTGATCAACAACGCGGCGATCTTCACCGCCGCGCCAATCGTCGAGATCACCGAAGCCGATTACGCGCGCTGTTTCGACATCAACGTGAAGGGCACGCTGTTCACCATGCAGGCTGTCGCGGACCACATGATTGCCGAGGGCATTCAGGGCCGGATCATCAACATGGCGAGCCAGGCCGGTCGGCGGGGCGAGCCGCTTGTTGCCGTCTACTGCGCGACCAAGGCGGCGGTCATCAGCCTGACCCAATCGGCGGCGCTGAACCTGATCGGTCATGGGATCAACGTGAACGCCATCGCGCCCGGCGTGGTCGACGGCGAGCATTGGGACGGCGTCGACGCCTTCTTTGCGAAATATGAACACAAGGCCCCCGGTCAGAAGAAGGCCGAAGTGGGCGCAGCGGTGCCATTCGGGCGCATGGGCACGGCGGAGGACCTGACCGGTATGGCGGTGTTCCTCGCCTCGGAGGAGGCCCGCTACATCGTCGCTCAAACCTACAACGTGGATGGCGGTCAATGGATGAGCTGAAAACGGATACGCCGAAACCCCTGCGCCGCGACACCCTCGATACACTTCCAGACGGGATCGCGCGGCCCGAGTATGGGCTGGCGGACCTCACGCCGGGGATCGTGCATATCGGCATGGGCAATTTCCACCGGGCGCATCAGGCCTGGTATCTGCATCGCCTGATGCAGATGGGCGAGGCGCGGGATTGGGCGATCATCGGCGCGGGCGTCCGCGCGCCAGACGCCGCGATGCGAGAGAAGCTTCTGGCGCAAGGCTGCCTGACCACTCTGATCGAGCTGTCGCCGGATTCGAAATCGGCCGAGATTTCCGGCTCGATGATCGACTTCGTGCCGGTGGAGGCGGATAACGCGTCGCTGATCAAGACCATGTCCCGCCCCGAGATCCGCATCGTCTCGCTGACCGTGACCGAAGGCGGTTACTTCGTGAACCCGGCCACCGGAAAATTCGACCCCGTTCACCCCGACATCCTTCACGATGCCGCCAATCCTTCCAAGCCGCGCACGGCGTTCGGCGCGATTGTTGCCGCTCTTGCTGCGCGACGCGCCAACGACACCGGCCCGTTTACTGTTCAAAGCTGTGACAACCTGCGCGGTAATGGCGATATCACCCGCGACACGGTAACGGCGCTGGCCCGTCTGTCTGACCCCGATCTTGCCGATTGGATCACCACGAATTGCGCCTTCCCCAACTCGATGGTGGACTGCATCGTGCCCGCGACCGGCCCTGCCGAGATTGCCGTCGCGCGTGACTTCGGCATCGACGATTCCGCCCCTGTGACGCATGAGAATTTCCGCCAATGGGTGATCGAGGATGCCTTCTGCGCCGGTCGCCCGGCATGGGAGAAGGTCGGTGCAACCATCACCGACCGGGTCCACGATTACGAGGCGATGAAGATCCGCATCCTCAATGCCGGTCACCAGGTTCTGGCGAATGCGGGCGAAATCCTCGGGGTCGCAACGATCGCGGATTGCATGGCCCATCCCGACATTTCCGCCTTCTGGACCAAGGTCGAGCGCGAAGAGATCGTGCCCCATGTCCACGAGGTGCCCGGCATGACGCCCGAGGCCTACATGGAACTGATCGCGCGCCGGTTCTCCAACCCCGCGATCCGCGACACCACCCGCCGTGTCGCGTTCGACGGCGCCGCGCGGCACAGCGGTTTTGTCCTGCCGGTTCTGCGAGATGCGTTGGACAAGCGCGCGTCGATCGAGGGCCTCTGTCTTGTCGAAGCTCTCTGGGCGCGCATGTGCATCGGAACCCGCGAAGACGGTTCCGAGATCGCGCCGAACGACCCGAGTTGGGACAGCCTGACCCAAGCTGCCGAGGCTGCGCGCGCGCGCCCGATGGCGTGGCTGGAACAGGAGGACATCTACGGCGATCTGGGGAAGGACGATCGGGTCGCCGAGGGTTTCTCGCGTTGGCTGAAGATGATCTGGACCGACGGAACGTCAGCGGCGCTGAAGCGCTATATCGGGACCGGTCAGGCGCGCTGAACCCTCAGCGCCAGCAGACCAGATGGATTGTGAACCCCGGTTTTCTGCGGGCTTTTGAGCGCCGGTCATCACGCCATGAGGATCGACGGTTGCCTTGAGAAAGGGCCCGTTGTGCTGACGGATCCCGTGGACGATGTGCAATCTCACTTGTCTGGGAGATCTGGTAGCGGAGGAGGGACTTGAACCCCCGACACGCGGATTATGATTCCGCTGCTCTAACCAACTGAGCTACTCCGCCACGATGGCGCGGTGGGTATGACAGGCGGCTGCTTGCGTCAATACGAAATTCGCCTGCAATGCGCCCCGCCCGGCTATTCCTGTGACAGCATTGCGCCTTGCACCGCGATCCGCAGGATCTGAAGCCCGATGGCGCGCCCCGACGCATCGTAGGCGCGGCTTTCCACGCGCAGCAGGGCCGTGTGCCGATCGACCGACAAGGCGACCGACAGGGCCATGTCCGTGATCTCGGCCGACGCGCGGCGCGTGATGCGCGCCGGTGCGGCACCACTCGTGTCCAGAAGCGCGGCAAGGTCGGTTGGTCCCGCCTCGTCAAGCGCGGGGGCGATTGCCTCGGGAACGCTGACCTCCTCGAGGGCGGCGCGCGCCCCTTTGTGCTTCAGTGTCCGCTCCAGGTAAGACAACCGCACCGTTCCGAACATGTCCGCTTCGGCGCCCGTGGCGGTGCGGGTCCCTGCGCGGGCGCGGAAGGGTTCAAGGACCAGTTCGGACCCATCGGAAAGGCGCAGTTCCGCCGCTGCGGCGGGACTTTCCGTGGCCTGTTGTGGCGCATTGGTGGCGACGAGCGTGCCACGACCGGGTTTCCGGCTCAGGTACCCCATGCCTTCCAGCGAGATCAGCGCACGGCGCATCGTGCCCTGGCTGACGCCGAATTCCTCGGCCAGCACGAATTCGTTGGGCAAACGGCGGCCGATTTGCCAATCCCCGCTTTTGATACGGGACAGCATTTCGGTCTCTGCGGACTTGTAGAGGGGTGTGCGGGCCATCGGCCGAACTCCTTTGCATACGCAGCATATCATGCCGCAATGCAGCATGTTGCGCAATGGACGTGACGTCGCAATTGCCAAGGGCGCGGCATGATCCTGCCGGAAGATACAAGAATGGCCGCCGGGCAGGTGCACGGCGGCCATTCGCAGTTGATTGGAAAGGATTTTAGGTGTTCGCGCGATTCTCGATCAGGTTGTCGACCACGCTCGGATCGGCCAGGGTCGACGTATCGCCAAGCGCACCGAAGTCATTTTCGGCGATCTTGCGCAAGATTCGGCGCATGATCTTGCCCGAACGGGTCTTCGGCAGGCCGGGCGCCCATTGAATGACATCCGGCTTGGCGATCGGGCCGATCTCGTTTCGCACCCAGGTCTCAAGTTCCTTCCGCAACTCCTCGGATGGTTCTTCGCCGCTCATGAGCGTGACGTAGCAATAGATGCCCTGGCCCTTGACGGAATGCGGATAGCCGACGACGGCGGCTTCGCTGACGGCATGGTGCGCGACCAGCGCCGACTCGACCTCCGCCGTGCCCATCCGGTGACCGGACACGTTGATGACGTCATCCACCCGCCCGGTGATCCAGTAGTCGCCATCGGCATCCCGACGGCAGCCGTCGCCGGTGAAGTAGTAGCCCTTGTAGTCGCTGAAATAGGTCTTCACGAACCGCTCATGATCGCCCCACACGGTGCGCATCTGCCCCGGCCAGCTGTCGGCGATGACCAAGACGCCTTCGACCCCATTGCCCTCGATGACCTCGCCGCTCGTGGGTTCGAGAACCAGCGGCTTGATGCCGAAGAACGGATATTGCGCCGCGCCGGGTTTCAACTCGTGGGCGCCGGGCAGGGCGGTCATCAGGTGGCCGCCGGTTTCGGTCTGCCACCACGTGTCCACGATGGGGCAGCGTCCCTTGCCGATGTTGTCGTTGTACCAGTTCCAGGCCTCGGGGTTGATCGGTTCGCCCACCGTGCCAAGCACCTTGAGGTCGCTCAGATCGTAAGGTTCCACGAAACTCGTGCCTTGCCCCATCAGCGCCCGGATCGCGGTCGGCGCGGTGTAGAACTGGTTGACCTTGTGCTTCTCGCAAACCGCCCAGAACCGGCCCGCGTCGGGGTAGGTCGGCACGCCCTCGAACATCAGCGTCGTCGCGCCGTTCGCCAGCGGGCCGTAGACGATGTAGCTGTGGCCCGTCACCCAACCGACATCCGCCGTGCACCAGAACACGTCCCCATCCTTGTAGTCGAACGTGTAGTGATGGGTCATCGCGGCATAGACAAGGTAGCCACCGGTCGTGTGAACCACGCCCTTCGGCTGCCCGGTGGAGCCGCTCGTGTACAGGATGAACAGCGGATCCTCCGCCCCCATCTCCTCGGGCGGGCAATCGGTGCCGACCTTTTCGGCCTCCTCATGCAGCCAGAAATCGACGCCGTCCCGCCACGCGATTTGCTGACCCGTGCGTTTCACGACCAGGCATTTCACGTCGTCGAGGTCATGGAGCAGCGCCTTGTTGACGTTGTCCTTGAGGTTCGTGACCCGTCCGCCACGCGGCGCGCCGTCCGAAGTGATGACCAGCTTCGCGTCGCAGCCGTTCACCCGCGCACCAAGCGCATCCGGCGAGAAACCTGCGAAAACGATCGAGTGGATCGCCCCGATCCGGGTGCAGGCCAGCATGGCATAGGCGGCCTCGGGGATCATCGGCAGGTAGAGGACGACCCGGTCGCCCTTGCCGATGCCAAGCCCTTTCAGGACATTGGCGAACCGGCCGACTTCCTCGGCCAGCTGGTTGTAGCTGATGTGCATTGCCTCGTCGTCGGGGCTGTCGGGCTCCCAGATGATCGCGGTCTGCTCGCCGCGCGTGGCGAGGTGGCGGTCGATGCAATTGGCGCTGACGTTCAGCGTGCCATCCTCGTACCAGCGGATATGCACGTCGTCGTGGGCGTAGGACACGTCCTTCACCTTGGTATAGGGCTTGATCCAGTCGATCCGCTTGCCCTGCTCGGCCCAGAAGGCTTCCGGGTCAGCGATCGAGTCCGCATACATCTTCTCGTAGCCCGCGGCGTCGATGTGGGGATCGGTCAAGAGCGGGGGCATGTTGTCTTTGGGCATGGGCGCTGTCTCCTCCGTCAGGTCCATTTTCTGCGGGGCGTCCTGCGCCCCGTTCTGAATTGAATCGGGCCAAGTGTGCCGTCCGGCGGGGCACAGTACAATGGGGCGTTCAGGAACCGGGGCGCTGGTGATTGGTCCGGTCAGCTCAGAACGCGAAAGCTGTCCCCCAGCCACGGCATCTGCTCCAACCCCGGTTCCAGGAAATGCTGCCCGATAAGCTCGCGGGCCAGTTCCGCGATCTGGCCCGGAATGCCGCCTGTCCAATCGGCGGTCGCATAAAGCATGATCTGGCGCGCCATCGGCTCGCCCGGCAAGGGATGGGCGTCGATCCCGCCCGCGAAGCGACCGCCGCGCAGGAGCGACAGGGGCGTGGTGATCGTCCAGCCCTGGCCAGCCGCGACCATTGCGCTGATCGACTGGTTGGAATCCATCTCGAACCGTTTGGCGGGCACGTCGCCCATGCGGGTTAGCCAGACCTCGATCTGCTTGCCCATGATCTGGTCGAGATCGCGGCGTAGAAGGGGCATCCCGGTCACCGCCTTCAGCCCGCCGCTCACATCCGTCCCCTTGGGCACCGCGAGGATATAGGGGTCTTCCAGCAACGGCAGGGCCGTGGTGCCCGCCGGCGCCCTGCGCCCTGCGGCGGCGATCACCATGTCGAGATCGCGGCTGGCGATTCGGGCCTGCAACAGGTGGCTCGGGCCGGTGCGCAGCACGAACGCGCATTGGCTCATCGCCTCTGCGAGGCGGGTGGCAAGAAGCGGCGTGACCTCGTTCTCGAAATCCTCGATCACCCCGAGCGACAAGGTGGACAGGTCCGACAGGTCCAGTGCCGTCAGGTTGCGCTGCCCGGCCCGAAGCGCGCGCAAGGCAACCTTCGCCTGGTCCAGGAACAAGCGCCCGGCGGGCGTCAGCACCATCGGGCGCCGCGACGCGTCGACCAGTTCCACCTCAAGCGCGGCACTCAGGTTCTTCATCTGCTGGCTGACGGCCGGGGCGCTCATGCCCAATTCCTGCGCGGTTGTTGCGACCGACCCGGTGCGCGCAAGCGTTTCAAAGACTTCGAGGCCGCGCAATGTCAGACCTTTCAGTAACGGTGCAGGCATTTTCAGGCGTTCACGATCTGCGCCAGAAGCTCCGGCGCAACAGAAATGCCGCGCCGCATCGGCGGCAGATCATCCGTGGGCAAGCTCCGAAGAATATCCTCGACACCCGTGACATCGGGGTCCAACGCCCCGAGCCAGCCTGTCACGTTTACCGGACCGTCCAACGGCGAATCCTGCGATGGCGGTGCAAGCGCCAAGAGCGATGTCAGCACCGAATCCGGGCGACTCTCGAACGGGGTGATCCTCTGCGAGCTGGGTCGTACCGCAAACGCCTGGCCATGGGACCTCAGCGACAATCCCGCTAATCCGGAGGTCGCAAGGTCCGTCATCGCCCCGGCCATCGCGCCGGGATCGCTTGCCCGTGTCAGGTGGATCAGGGCCATACCCTCCGTGCGGGCCATTTCGATCAGGCGGGGCAGGGCACGGGCGATCGCAGGTGCAGCGAACCCATGGCCGGCGTCGATATGCAAAACGACACCCGCAGGCTCGGTGATCTGCGGCACCGCATCCGCGTGGAGCCGACCGTAACGGATCAGGCGAATGTCGCGCAGCAGGGCCTCGAACCCGCATTCGCTGCGTCCCACGGCTTCTGAAAGGGCGACGTCTCGGGCCACGATCCGGGCTTCGGCGGTCGCGATACCCGCTCTCGTCAGGCAGTCGCGTGCGAGCATTTCAAGGTCTGCGAGATCGTAGAGCTCATTCATGGACAAAGTCTTTCCGTGCACCGCTGCATCCGTCAATGCCCGTTGGATCGCTTGCGCGCGACCGGCAATCGTGCGCCCTGCCCAGGCCCTAGCCTTCCAGCACCAGTTCCGGGAATCTTCGCGCCGTGTCGCGGATCGCCCGTGCCAGCCGCTCGAAGGCCGGGACGGAGCCCGAGCTGGTGCGCCAGACCAGCCCGATCGAGCGCGAAAATCGTCGGCCGCGAAACGGGCGAACGACCACGTCCTGCGCGCGTCCCTCGATCTCAGACCGGACGTAGAGCGCGGGCAGGAACGTCAGCCCCATGTCCATAGCCACCATTTGCCGAAGCGCGTCCAGCGAAGTCCCTTCGTAATCTCGGCTCACATGGGCACCCGTCTCGATACACAGGGCCGAGATCTGCTCGTGCAGTGCATAGGCGGGGGACAACGACAGGATCGTCTGTCCCTCCAGCTCCGGCCCTTCGATATTCGATGCCGCTTCCAAGGGGTGGCCGACGGGCATGGCTACTCCAAGCGGTTCGCGGAACAGCCGCGCCGAGGCGAGACGCGCCCCCTGCACGGGAAGTTGTGTCAGGATCACATCGTGCTGACCGTCGTTGAGTTCATGGATCAAGGATTGCGGCGGCCCTTCGCGGATATAAAGCCGAAGGTCGGGATGGCTGCGATGCACATCACCGACGACATGGGGCATGAGATACGGCCCCAGTGTCGTCGAGGTGCCAAGACGCAGCGTGCCCCCCATCCCCGATTGCAGGGTCGCGGACAGATCCACGATCCCCTGTCCGGCGTCCAGGATACCGCGTGCACGCGACGCGACTTCGCGTCCGGCCTGCGTCAGTCGCACCGGCCCGCGTCCCCGCTCGACGAGGGACAATTCCAACGCGTCTTCCAGCGCCTTGATCTGCACTGAAAGCGAAGGTTGCGAGATGCCGCATGCCTCCGCGGCTTCGCGGAAATGCCGCGCGTCCTCAAGGGCCGTCAGGTATCGCAGCTGGCGCAAAGTGAAGGGCAGGTTCGGCTTGTGCAAATGTGTCGGGCCTTCGCTTCGATAGGATGATCCAATCAGTTTCTGATCTTTTGGCCGCCGATGTCTATCAAATTCTGATCGTGCCTATGACCGCCAGTCTGTCCGGGCGGTCGATGAGCAAGAGACAGCCGGACGTCACGGCGCCGCAGGCCTCTCTTTACACCGACACAGCGTG
Source organism: Rhodobacterales bacterium HKCCE4037 (assembly GCA_015689645.1). Classification (GTDB taxonomy): domain Bacteria; phylum Pseudomonadota; class Alphaproteobacteria; order Rhodobacterales; family Rhodobacteraceae; genus Gymnodinialimonas. The sequence goes on along the minus strand of WVSM01000003.1, from coordinate 336,141 downwards.
AATATTCCTCTGGCTGGACGATCAAATATAGTCTTAAGCTATCGTATGGTTGAGATAGGGAAGTCTTGACCTATTGACCTCGAGCGCATAATTCCCACCACGAACAGGCCGACATGCGGGAAATCGGGTCTTCATCTGGACCTCGGCGCTCAATGCGCCATCTAGCTGAAGTGCTGGCCAATAATTGAAGACGCCGCTGCTGAAGGCGGCAACCGGAAGGAACGGGGAACGGTGGCAGATACCGGTGCGGAGGTGCCACGGCTTGCGGGTGGGCCGGCGGGATGGGTTTCGATCCTGATCCCCGCCGCGCTGTTCGCTTGGTTTGCGCAGTTTCTCGGTCCGGTTGCGGCAGGCGAGGTGCTTTTGATCGGTTTCGACTGGGTGCCATCGCTGGACATCCGGCTCGAGATGATGGTCGACGGTCTCAGCCTGACCTTCGCGCTCCTGATCACCGGGATCGGCACGCTGGTTACGCTCTACTCGACCTCTTACCTCGGCGCGCATCCAGAATATCCGCGCTTCGTGCTCTACCTGATGGCCTTCATGGTCGGCATGCTCGGCCTTGTCCTGTCCGACAACCTGATCGCGCTGTTCGTGTTCTGGGAAGTGACGACGATTTCCTCCTACCTGCTGATCGGGTTCACCTCCGACAGCGCCAAGTCCCGCCGTTCGGCGCTTCAGGCGCTGCTCGTGACCGGCACCGGGGGGCTGGCGCTTCTTGCGGGCATGATCCTGCTGGGCCAGGCCGCCGGCACCTTTTCACTGTCCGAGATCCTCACCATGGGCGACGCGATCCGCGGCCATGCCCATTACGACGCGATCCTGGTCCTGTTCCTTGCGGGCGCTTTCACCAAGTCGGCGCAATTCCCGTTCCACTTCTGGCTGCCCAATGCCATGGCCGCGCCGACGCCTGTCTCCGCCTACCTGCACTCAGCCACGATGGTGAAAGGCGGCGTCTACCTGATGGCGCGGATGACCCCGACCCTCGGCGGGACCGAGCCCTGGTTCTGGGCCCTCATCATCGCGGGCGGATTTACCACCGTCTTTGCCTCGGTCCTGTCGATCCGGCAGACCGACATCAAGCAGGTGCTCGCCTACACGACCCTCATGGCACTTGGCGCGCTGACGCTGTTCATCGGCGTGGGCACTTCGGCTGCGATCAAGGCCGCCATGGTCTTCCTCGTCGTGCACTCGTTCTACAAGGCGGCGCTCTTCCTGATGATCGGCATCGTCGATCACGAGGCCGGAACGCGGGAGGTCGGGGACCTGCGCGGCCTCGCCCTCAAGATGCCCGTGACCTTCTTCGCGGGTGCGCTCGCGGCCATCTCCATGGCCGGTATCCCGCCGTTCTTCGGCTTCATCGGCAAGGAGTTCCTCTACGACGCAGGGCTTGAGGCCGAGACCGCCCGTATCTGGATCACCGGTACGATCTTCGCGGCCTCCGTCCTGATGTTCGTCGCCGCCGGGATCGCCGTGGCCCGGCCCTTCCTCGGCAAACTGCCCGAGCGGTTCAAGGACACGCACGAAGGCCCGTGGACCATGTGGATGGGCCCGTTCCTGCTCGGCGCGCTGTCGCTGTTTTTTGGCATCTACCCGGACATCCCCGAGGTCTGGATGGTCGGACCGGCCACCGATGCCGTCTACGGCTCGGACGTGGACGTCGACCTCTACCTTTTCCACGGGATCAACGCGGCCTTCATCCTGTCGATGATCACCTTCGCCGTGGGTCTGGTACTGTACCTGGCGCACCAACGCTTGCGCGACGGCCTTGCCCGCATCATCGCCGCCAACCCGATCAAGTTCGACCCGGGCTGGGACCGCACCCTCGACGGCCTCAGGGCCATTGCGGAATGGCAGACGCGTCACCTGCAGTCGGGCATCCTGACGCGCTACATCTTCATCACCTTCGCCACCTTCGCCGTGGCCATGGCCGTGACGCTCTGGTGGCAGGATGTGCTGAACTTCCGCCTGGACGTGGCGAACGAGCTTGAGGGCCTGCTGTTCAAGCATTGGGCAGTCCTGCTGTTCATCACCGCCGGCGCGATCCTCGCCGCGCTGACCCGCTCGCGCATGACGGCCATCGCGGCCTTGGGGGTCGTGGGGATCGGCGTGGCGCTCATCTTCATCATGTTCTCCGCCCCTGACGTGGCAATCACACAGCTGCTGGTCGAAACGCTGGTCGTCGTTCTGGTCGCGGTGGCGATGCTGAAGCTGCCGCATCTCCATGTCCGAACGGCCGAACCGCATCGCCCGCATCATGCGCTGCTCGCCGTGGCCGTCGGTACGGTCACCACCCTCGTCATGGTCGCCGTCCTGCAAGGCAACCTCGACCTGCGGCTGACGGAATATTTCAATGAAACCGCCTATTACGAGGCCTATGGCTCCAACATCGTGAACGTGATCCTCGTCGATTTCAGGGCGCTTGATACCTTCGGCGAGATCGCCGTGGTCGTCATCGCCGCCCTCTCGGCCTATGCCCTGCTTCGCGGCACCCGCTACGGCACCATCCGCGAAGATGGTGAGGCCTTACGTGATACGGTCGATGACGCCGTTCTGCCTGACCCCGCCGCCCGGTCTGCAGACGGGGAGGGCCGGGCATGATGAATTCCATCATCCTCAACGCGGCGACCCGCCTGCTCGTCTCTCTCCTGCTGGTGTTCTCCGTCTACATGCTCCTGCGCGGCCACAACCTGCCCGGCGGCGGCTTCATCGGTGGACTCATCGGGTCGACCGGGTTCATCCTTTACGCCATCGCCATGGGTCCGAAAGCCTGCCGGAAGGCGCTGCACTTCGAGCCTCAGAACATCGCGATGATCGGCCTTGGCATCTCCCTGGCCGCCGGGGTCTTCCCCGTGGTGATGGGAGAGTCCTTCTTCACCGGCCAATGGATCTTCATCGGCGACCGCGCCTCGGGTGATTACATTCCAGTCTCCTCGGTTCTCGTCTTCGACATCGGCGTCTACCTCGTCGTCTTCGGCGCGATCCTGACGCTTGTCCTGGCGCTGGAGGACGAAGTCTGATGGAGCTTCTCGTCGCCATCATGGTCGGTGTCCTCGTCGCCGCGTCTGTTCACCTGATGCTGGCGCGCAACGTGCTGCGCTTCATTTTCGGGCTCGTCCTGATCTCGAACGCCGCGAACCTGATTATCTTCGCGTCGGGCCGGCTGACGCCCGAAAGCCCGCCATTGATTGCGGAGGGCGAGACGACGCCCGCGCTCGACGCCGCGAACGCCCTGCCGCAGGCCCTCGTGCTGACCGCCATCGTCATCGGCTTCGGCCTGTTCGCCTTTGCGCTGACGCTGGTCTACCGCGCCTACCAGAACCTCGGCACACTCAACTCCGACGAGATGCGGGTGGCCGAGCCGCAGGCGCAGAAGCCCTCGACCGCCGGTCAAGTGGCCGAGAAGCAATACATCGCGCGGGATGCCGACGCATGAGCTGGATTCTCGCCACCCCCATCATCATCCCCTTCGCGACCGCCGTGCTCGCCTTCCTGTTCCGCCACGGGCCGGAGGGGCGCTGGCTCTCGGTGCTCGGGTCCGCCGGGCTGCTGGTGTCCTCGATCATCTTGATGCTGACGGTGCTGGATGAAGGCGTCATCGCCGCGCAGATGGGCCAGTGGCCCGCGCCTTTCGGGATCACGCTGGCGGCCGACCTGCTGTCGGCCGTCATGGTGGTCATCACGGGCATCACCGGGCTTGCGATCGCCATCTACGCCCTGGCCGACGTCGAGCAGCGAAAGGAGCAACTCGGCTATCACGCGCTCTACCAGGTGCTTCTGGCCGGTGTCTGCGGCGCGTTCCTGACCGGCGACCTCTTCAACCTCTACGTCTGGTTCGAGGTCATGCTGATCTCGTCCTTCGGGTTGCTGATCCTCGGCGGTACGCGGGCGCAGCTTGACGGCGGCATCCGCTACGTGACGCTGAACCTGATCTCCACGATCCTGTTCCTGTCCGGCGTCGGCCTGCTCTACGGGATGACCGGCACGCTCAACATGGCCGACCTCCATGGCGCGGTGCAGGAGGTCGACAATCCCGGCCTGCTCGTCGTCGTCGCTGTGATGTTCATGATCGCCTTCGGGGTAAAGGCGGCGGTCTTCCCGCTCTTCTTCTGGTTGCCCGCCAGCTACCACACGCCCGCGATTTCCGTTTCCGCCATCTTCGCGGGCCTCTTGACCAAGGTCGGCGTCTATTCCCTGATCCGCACGTTCACGCTGATCTTCACGACGGATATCGCCTACACCCATACGATCCTTTTGTGGGTTGCAGGCCTTACCATGGTCACGGGCGTTCTGGGCGCTGCGGCGATGAACGATTTCCGTCGCATCCTGTCGTTCCACATCGTCAGCCAGATCGGCTACATGGTCCTCGGTCTCGCGCTCTTCACGCCATTGGCGCTGGTCGGCGCGGTCTTCTACCTCGTCCACCACATCATCGTGAAAGCGAACCTGTTCCTCGTGGCCGGTGTCGCCCGCCGCATCGCGGGCTCGACCGAGTTGGGCCAGATCGGCGGCCTCTACAAGACCGCGCCGCTTCTGGCACTCCTGTTCCTGATCCCCGCCTTCTCGCTTGCAGGCTTCCCGCCGCTGTCGGGGTTCTGGGCCAAGTTCCTGCTCATCAAGGCGGCACTGGAGGAGGGCGGCTACATCATCGCTGGCGTGGCTCTGGCCGTGGGCCTTCTGACGATCTTCTCGATGACGAAAATCTGGGGCTACGCGTTCTGGAAGCCGCATCCCGCCGGGCTCGAACCGCGCCTGTCCCGCCTGTCGGCCCGGGACCGTGCAGCCCTACTGACCCCGATTGCGGCGCTCGCGGTGCTCACATGCATCATCGGCCTCTTCCCCGAGCCTTTCGTGCAATTCGCAACCCGCGCCGCGGAGCAGTTGCTCGATCCGCAGACCTACGTGCAGACTGTCCTCGCCGCGGCACCGGAGGCTGGCCAATGATGCGCAACATGCCCCATCTTTGTTCCATGAAAATGCATGCCATCCTCTCCCCCCGTGCGGAGGCACACCGATGAACATCTTCGGCATGAACATCGCCCTTGCCATCGCCTGGGCTGCCCTGACCGGCGAAATCACCCTGCCGAGCCTGATCGTCGGGTTCGCCCTCGGGTCCGCCGCGCTCTACCTGACGCGTCCGCTGTTCCCCGGATCGGACCGCTATTTCAAACGCACCTTCCGCTGGGTCCGTCTGGTCGTGACTTTCCTGTGGGAATTGATCGTCTCCTCCGTGCAGGTCGTCATCGACGTGCTCACCCCGCAGCACCTCGCACGCCCCGGCATCGTATCCGTTCCGCTCGATGTGAAAGGCGAGATGGAGGTGCTGTTTCTCACAAATTACATCTCGCTGACGCCCGGGACGCTCTGCCTCGACGTGACGGAAGATTGCAACACGCTCTACATCCACGCGATGTTCGCCGACGATCCCGACGAGATCAGGCGGCACATCAAGGAGGGCGTCGAGCGCCGCGTGAAGGAGGCCATGGAATGAGTCCCGTTCTCTCCACTGCCCTGGATATCGCCTTTGTCCTCGTCATGCTCGGCGTGGTCGGCGGCTTCGTGCGTCTGGTCAAAGGCCCCAGCCTGCCCGACAGGGTCGTGGCCCTCGACATGATGACGGTCCTTATCGTCAGCTTTTGCGGACTTTACGCGATCCTGTCGGGCCAGACCGCCTTCGTCGACGTGGCCATCGTCGTCGCGGTGATCGGGTTCCTCGCGACGGTCGCGCTGGCCCGCTACGTCGAACGCCGCCAGCACCGTTACGACGGTTCCACCCCCGTCACCGCACCGGGCGCCAAGAAGGAGCCGAAGACATGATCGTCGAATACATCATGGCCGCGCTCGTGCTCCTCGGCGGGTTCTTCTGCTTCATCGCCGGTCTCGGCGTCCTGCGGTTGCCGGACGTGCTGATCCGGATGCATGCCTCGACGAAGGCGGGCACGCTCGGCTCGGGCCTGATCCTGATCGCCGTGGCGATCTTCTTCAGCGACATCGGCACCATGACCCGGGCATTGGCCACGATCCTGTTCCTGCTGATGACCGCCCCGGTCGCCGCCCACATGATCGGTCGCGCCGCCTTCCGCAGCCGGGTGCCGCTGTGGAACACGAAGCTCGAAGAGGGCGCGGAGGAGAAGCTGTCGCGCTGAGGTCGTTTTGACGTGAAAAAGGTTAATGACTCAGTTTTTCTGACAGAGAAATTCTAAGCCATCAGGTCTGCAGGAAGTCGTGCCGCCCGTCCGTCCGGATCGCGCAGGCGGTCAGACGCCCGGTCCGCCATGCGCCGGTATCAGTTGAAATGCGCCCTTCTTCGGCTGTGGGATGCGCCACTTCCGTGTGGCCATGGGCGATCCAGACATCGTCGCTCCGCGGGGCGCTGTCGAATTCGGGATGGCCCCACAGCAAGACGCGGGCGGTCTGATCCTCCATCGCGTGCCCGGGATCGGCGCCGGCATTGACGACCCATAGATTACCGGAGTTGAACGATAACGGTCGCTCCTCCAGCCATTCGCGCAGGCCATTCGGCATCCGCCGGCGCAGGGCATGGGCCGCGGCGGGAAAGGCGTCGAATTCCGGACTGTTCTCAAGGTCAGCCGTGGCGACACCGAAACTGCGCAATGTCTCTGCCGCGCCAGTGCGCAGCCAGCGTGGCCCGCGTGACGCCGGATCGTCGAGGAAATCCAGAAGCATCCGCTCGTGGTTGCCCATCAGGCAGGTCACGTTGTCGGGAAATGTCTCCTGCAATTCCTGCATCCGTTGAAGGACAACCGCGGAATCCGGGCCCAAGTCGATGTAATTGCCCACGAATACCAGGCGCGGATCACTCGCAGACGTGCCGCCGATATGGGCGTCGATCAACTCGAGGATCAGTTCCAGCAGGTCGGCACGACCGTGAATGTCACCGATCACGTAGGTCTGTTGTTCGGGGCAGGGCAGATCGACGGCTTCGGTGGGGCGCTTGCCCTGCACCGGCTGTGACTGACTTTTCTTGCGCCCCAACAGCGACTTGACCGACCGCAACATGGATCAACAGGTGCGCAATCGCAGGGGCCTTTGCAAGGGGAAAGCCGTCAATCCTGCGCGCGCAGAACGCGGGCCGGGCGTACCCCCAGCGGGCGCAGCGCGAAGACGAGGCCCGAGAGCAGGGTCGCCAGGGCCCCGCCAAGCACGATCGCGCCTGCGGAGTAAGGCTCGAACACGTAGTCCGTTTCCATCACGAAGGTCATCACGGCCCACCCGCCAAGCGCCCCCGCGAAGATTGCCACGAGTCCCGCCGCAGCCCCGGTCAGTGCGGCGCGCAACGCGAAAGACCGCAGGATCATTCCCCGCGTCGCGCCCAGTGTCTTCAGCACCGCCGCTTCGTAGACGCGGCCCCTTTCTCCCACCGCCGCCGCGCCGATCAGCACGACGAAGCCGGTCAATAGCGTGGCTAGGGCCGCGTAGGACGTGGCGGACGCGACCGAGCGCAGAACTTCCGCCACCTGGTCGAGCGCATCGCGCACCCGGATTGCGGTGATGTTCGGCGCGTCGGAGGCCACGTCGCGCAGGATCTGCGCCTCCGCCGCTTCCTCGGCATAGACGGTGGCGATGTAGGTGTGCGGCGCACGTGCCAGCGCAGCCTCGTTGAGGGTCAGGATGAAGCCCATACCAGCGTTCTCGAACGAGACTTCGCGAAATGCGGCGATGGTGGCGGTGATGTCGCGGCCAAGGATGTTCACGGTGAGGGTGTCGCCGATCTGCAATCCCATCTCCAACGCTTCTTCCGCCGCGAAGGCGGCCAGCGGCGAGCCGTCATAATCCTCGTCCCACCAGTCGCCCGCGACGATCTCGCCGTCGGGCGGCGGCCCGGCCATGTAGGTAACGCCCCGGTCGCCCCGGATCACCCAGTGATCGCCGACCGCGTCCTGCGCGCGCTGGTCGTTGATCTGCGTGATGACCCCGCGCAGCATCGGCGCCGTTTCGACCCGGCTGACGGCCGGATCGTTTTCCACGCGGGCGAGAAACGGCGCCACCTGATCCGGCTGGATGTCGAGGAAGAAGTAAGACGGCGCATCCTGCGGGAGATCCTGCTGGATCGCGCTGCGCAGGTTCGTGTCGATCTGCCCGATGGCCGCCAGAACGCTGAGGCCGAGGCCGAGGGACAGAACCACCGAGGTCGCTTCCGAGCCAGGCCCGCCGATGGCTCCGAAGGCCGTGCGCAGCGTCGTGCGCCCACGCAGGATCCGGCTTTGCGCAAATGTTCGCGCGATCACCCGGATCGCCAGCGCCGCAAGCGACAGGATCACCAGCGCCCCGAATATCCCGCCTGCGGTTCCGAGGGCCAGTCGCCGGGAGTCGGAGAAAGCGACGGCTGCCCAGATCAGCGCGCCGGCAACCACGAGGATGACCACCAGATATGGCCAGCGTGGCCAGGAGTTTCCTGGCGATATGGCATCGCGAAACAGGGCCGCCGCGCGGACGCGCTCGGTCCGTGCCAGCGGCCAGAGCGTGAAGACCAATGCTGTCAGCACGCCGTAGAGAGCCGCCTCCGCCAGCGGGGCAGGGTAGACGCTGATCACTACCGGTACTGGCAGGCGTGCTTCGATCAACGGGCCGAATGCGATGGGGGCGACCGCGCCAAGGATCAGGCCGATGGCGAGACCCAGAAGCGTGAGCAAGCCCACCTGCAGGAAATAGGCCGCGAAGATCGTGCGGCTTTCCGCGCCAAGCGTCTTCAGCGTCGCGATAGTCGCGGTTTTCCGGTCAAGGTAGGCGCGCACCGCCGACGCGATCCCGACCCCGCCGACCGCCAAGCCTGCCAAGCCGACGAGCACGAGGAACGATCCGATCCGGCGGACAAATTCGGCGATGCCCGGCGCGCCGTTGCGGGCATCGCGCCAGCGCGCACCGCTCATCTCGAAAGCGGCGGCTTGCGCTTCAGCCTCCGCAAGGTCTGTGCCTTCGGGCAGGGCAAGGCGATACTGGCTTTCGTAAAGCGTGCCCGGCTGGATCAGGCCGGATCCCTCCAGCCTCTCCAACGCCACGATGGTCCGTGGCCCGAGCCCGAAGCCCGAAGCTGCGCCATCCGGTTCGTCGACCAGCGCCGCGCGCAACTCGAATTCCTGCGTGCCGAGGGTGAAGGTGTCGCCAACCTGCAGCGCCAGCCGATCCATCAGGAGCGGCGCCATCACCGCACCGGGACGGTCGCGCAGTTCCAGCGCTTCGGACATCGGCATCGGCGGGTCCAGCCCGACCTCCCCGTAAAGCGGCCAGTTGCCATCCACGCCCCGCACCTGCGTCAGCCCGCGTTCCACCGGGTCGCGGTTGACCACGACCATCGAACGGAAATCGACCGTTTCGGACACGACTTCGGCCAGATCCTCCATGAACGCGCGTTCTTCGGGCGAAGCGAAGCGGTAGGTGAACGACATCTCCGCATCACCGCCGAGGATCACCGCGCCTTCGCGCTCCATCCCCTCTTCGATGGACGTGCGGACAGATCCGACGGCGGCAATCGCGCCAACGCCGAGGGCGAGGCAGGCGAGAAATACGCGGAACCCGTTCAGGCCGCCCCGCAGCTCGCGTCGGGCAATGCGGAAGGCGACGCTCATGCCCATGCAGGCCCCAGGCGGGTGACGATCTCGTGGCAGGTGAAGGCCGCCTCCATCGGGTCGGGGATGGCGCGAAACCGCGCGTCGATGACCGCGCCCCGATCCAGCGCGGCATGCAGTTCGGAATGCGACCGGTTCAACAAACCCACCAAGGCGCCGTTCAAGGCCATTCGAACCTCGCCGCCGCCCATGGCAAGCGACGACTTCGGGTTGGCCAGTCGTTCGACCAGCAACAGGATGCCATGGGACTTTGGCGCGGGCGGCGAGATGGCAAGCGCCCGGGTCTCAAGGCGGATGACCTGCCCGATCAAGGGATAAAGATCCGGGTCCAGAAGGGACGATCTCACCTGCGGATGCCCATGTTCCAGGGCGGCTGATCGACGGCGATCAGGCGTTGCGTCGTTTCGGCGGCCGCCAGCGGGTCGTTCTCCCATTGGTGGATGTAGACGCCCACGTCGGCGCCTTCCAGCAACGCCTGCCGTGCCATCGGGTGCGGCCGGTCCAGAACATTGCGCAGCCAGCCATGCTTGAGGTAGCGGATCGCGCCCGCGCCGCTGGACAGGCGCCCCTGCGCCTCGGCCCCACGCTCGACGAAAGCGACGATCCCCTGCGGGTCGCCCTGCGTGGGCTGGTCGAGGCACACGCCCTGACCATCCAGCACAAGCGTCCCGAGACCGTGATATTTCCAGCGGCGCATCATTCTGCCGCATCTTTTAACACCGGATCGATCCGTCCGTCGCGCAGGCGCAGTTCGCGGTCGCATTTTGCGGCAAGGTCTTGCGCATGGGTGACGAGGATCAGCGTCGCGCCGTGGCTTTTGCGCAGCGCCATCAGAAGCTCCATGATCTGCGCGCCGGTCGCCCCGTCGAGGTTGCCGGTCGGCTCATCGGCGAGCAGGATATCGGGCCGTGGCGCCACCGCGCGGGCCAGCGCGACACGCTGTTGCTCGCCACCCGACATTTGCGCCGGGTAATGGCTCAACCGGTGGCCGAGGCCCACGGCCCGAAGCTCGGCCTCGGCGCGGTCGAACGCATCGGCCTGACCGGACAGCTCCAGCGGCGTGGCGACGTTTTCCAGCGCCGTCATTGTCGGGATCAGGTGGAAGCTCTGGAAAACCACCCCCATATGTTCCCTGCGAAACCGGGCCAGTTGATCCTCGGTCATCGCGGTCAGATCATGGCCGAGTGCCGTGACGGACCCGCCGGTGGCCTGCTCCAACCCGCCCATCAGCATGAGGAGAGAGCTTTTGCCAGACCCGGACGGCCCCGTCAGCGCCAGTGTTTCCCCACGCGCGACATCGAGCGAGATACCATGCAGGATATCGACCCGGCCCGCGTTTCCGTCCAGCGTGAGGCGGGCATCTTTCAGCGACAGGATCGGGTCCATGGGAAAGGGCTTTCGTCGTCTGGCTTTAGAGGCATATGGGGCCACGATGCAGGGAAGCAAGCGATCGCTTCTCGGGCTTGCCGCGCTTGGTGCGCTTGCCCTGCCGGTGATGGCGGAGGAGGTCGTGATCGCAGCGCTCGGCGATAGCCTGACGCAAGGTTACGGCCTTTTGCCGGAGGACGGCTTTGTTCCTCAGCTCGATGCGTGGCTCGAAGCGCGAGGTTACGATGTGCAGATCATCAACGCGGGCGTTTCGGGAGACACCACAGCCGGCGGGCTGGCCCGCGTGGACTGGACGCTGAGCGACGATGTCGATGCGATGATCGTGGCCCTCGGCGGCAACGACCTGCTGCGCGGCCTCCCGCCGGAGAGCAGCCGCGCAAACCTCGCCGGAATCCTGGCCGCGGCCGACGCCGCGGGGGTCGAGGTTCTGCTGGTGGGTCTGAACGCGCCGGGCAATTACGGCCCGGACTTTCAACAGGCGTTCAATGCCATGTATCCCGATCTCGCGGAGGAATACGGCACCCTCTACGCACCGGATTTCTTTGCGGGTTTCACGGACATGGTCGAAGCGGACCCGACCGCCCTGTCGCAATTTATGCAACCCGACGGCATTCACCCCAGCGCAAATGGCGTTACATTGATCGTCGAGGCGCTCGGCCCGCAGGTCGAAGCGCTGATTGCCGCGGCTCGGGCCGAATAACGAACAGAAACGAAAATGAAACTTGACGAAACGAACGCAAACTGAAAGCACGCGGCCATGACTCCCGAGCGCGGAACCATGGAAGATCCCTACGACCTGTTCGTGATCGGCGGCGGCGTGAACGGCACCGGCATCGCGCGGGATGCGCAGGGACGCGGGCTCAACGTGGCGCTTGCAGAAATGGGGGATCTCGCGGGCGCGACCTCCAGCGCGTCGACCAAGTTGTTCCATGGCGGCCTGCGTTACCTTGAGTATTTCGAGTTCAAGCTGGTCCGCCATGCGTTGAAAGAGCGTGAGACGCTTTTGCGCGCCATGCCGCACATCTCGTGGCCGATGCGCTTTGTTCTGCCGCTGTCGAAGGACATGCGGTTCGACAATTCCACGCCGACCTCGCAGATCCTGTCGACCGTGATGCCGTGGATGAAGGGGCGACGGCCAAACTGGCTGATCCGGCTGGGGCTTTTCCTTTACGACAATCTCGGCGGGCGGAAAATCCTGCCCGGCACGGACAGCCTGTCGCTGGAAAACACGGCCGAAGGTGCGCCGCTGCAGGACCGTTTCACCAAGGCCTACGAATATTCCGATTGCTGGGTCGAGGATGCGCGGCTTGTCGCACTGAACGCCCGCGATGCGGCAGAACGCGGCGCGAAGATCATGGTGCGCACCAAGGTCCTGAGTGCCGAGCGTGACGGCGACCTCTGGCGCATCGAACTCGACGGTGAAGGGGCGGGCACTGTCCACGCCAGGGTTCTGGTCAACGCGGGCGGCCCGTGGGTGGCCGACGTGGTGCGCAACGTGGCGCGGCAGAACTCGTCTGAAGGGGTTCGGCTTGTCCGCGGGTCTCACATCGTGACGCGCAAGCTTTTCGACCATGAGAAATGCTATTTCTTCCAGGGCAGCGACGGCCGCATCATCTTCGCGATCCCGTACGAGACCGACTTCACCCTGATCGGCACCACTGACGCCGAACACCACGGTGACCCGCGCGCTGCCGAATGCACGCCGGCTGAACGCGACTACCTGCTCAATTTCGCGAACGAATATTTCAAGGAAAGGCTGACCGCCGAGGATGTCGTCTGGACATATTCCGGCGTCCGGCCGCTTTACGATGACGGTGCAAAATCGGCCACGGCGGCAACGCGGGACTATGTGTTGTCGCTCGATGCGAATGGCGCGCCTATGCTCAGCGTCTTCGGGGGCAAGATCACGACCTACCGCGTGCTGGCCGAGGATGCCTTCGCCAAGATCGCTCGGTTCTTCCCCAAGGCGAAGGGCAAATGGACGGCGGGCGTGGCGCTGCCCGGCGGCGATTTCCCGGTCGACGGGGTCAAACCCCTGATCGGCGCGCTGATGGTTTCTTACCCGTTCCTGACAGACCATTGGGCGCGACGGCTGGTCCGCGCCTATGGAACGCAGGCGAAGGAGCTTCTTGGCGAAGCGACCACTGCCGAGGATCTGGGCCGCGATTTCGGCGCCACCCTGACCGAGGCCGAAGTGCGCTGGTTGATGCGGCACGAATTCGCCCGCCGCGCAGAGGATGTGGTCTGGCGCCGTTCGAAGCTGGGTCTGCACCTGAGCGCGGAGCAGATCGCGGAGCTGGATGAATTCATCGCCGAAACCAAGCCCTGAGGGCCCGCCTTGACCTCAATTGCAAATCCACGATCATTGCAGGTCACGGCGGCGCGGAGGACGTCTTACTGATGGCAAGCTGGTATCACGCGGATGGCGACGAGCGGCTCGGGCCTGTAGAGGCCTCCGAGATCGAGCGCCTGATCGGGACTGGCCATATCACGCGCGACACCCTTGTCTGGCGCGACGGGCTCGACGGCTGGGAGCGCGCCGACCGGCATTTCGCACAGGCCTTCGTGACCCCGGCGCCGCCACCGGTCCCCGAAGGTGTGCCGAAGGTCATGGCTCGTCCGGACCAACATGGCAATGAGGATGAGCAGATCGGCCGCGACGGCCTCTACGTAGGCGCCCCGTCCCGCGAATTCATCGAGGCCGCCAAGGTCTGCCTCTCGAAATACGCAACGTTTTCGGGGCGGGCCAGCCGCTCGGAATTCTGGTTCTTCTACCTGTTCTGCTATGTCGTGATGTTCGTGGCCCAAATCCTCGATTTCGCGATCATCGCCGGACTGGCCTCGACAGGTGGGCCGATCTTCATCCCGGTCTTCACGCTGATCACCACCTTTGGCCTCTTGATCCCTCAAATCGCCGCGTCATGGCGACGACTGCACGATATCGACCGCACCGGTTGGTGGCTCGGCGGTGGCATGATCGCGATGGTGCTGTTCTACGGTGCCCTCTTCGGTTTTGTCGTCTCTCAGGAGGCGAGCGGAACGTTCGACGGCGAGCCGCCGGAGGCGTTCTTCGCCCTATTTGGCCTCTCGTTTCTGGTCATTCTCGGGTATGCCATCACCCTCTTCATCTTCTACGTGACCAAGGGCACGCTTGGCCCGAACCGCTACGGATAGGACGTTTTCATGACCCAAGTTCTCGCTATCGACCAGGGCACGACGTCGTCCAGAGCCATTGTCTTCGACAGCGATTTACGCCCTGTCGCCACGTCTCAGAAGGAGTTCACGCAGTATTATCCGGCGTCAGGCTGGGTCGAGCATGATGCGGAAGAGATCTGGGACAGCGTCGTGGAAACCTGCAAGGGCGCGCTGGATGAGGGCGGCCCGGTTGCGGCCATCGGCATCACCAACCAGCGCGAAACCGTTGTCCTTTGGGATCGAGAGACCGGCGAGGCGGTGCACAATGCCATTGTCTGGCAGGACCGCCGCACCGCCGAGATGTGTGCGAAGCTGAAGGGTGATGGCCACGAGGCGATGGTGCAGGAGAAGACCGGGCTTTTGCTCGATCCCTATTTCAGCGGCACCAAGCTGGCTTGGTTGCTCGACAACGTTGACGGCGTGCGCGAGCGGGCGGAGGCCGGAAAGCTGGCGTTCGGCACCGTCGACAGCTTCCTGATCTGGCGGTTGACCAGCGGCGAGAGGCACGTGACCGATGCCACCAACGCCGCCCGCACCCTGCTTTTCAACATTCGCGAAGGGCGCTGGGACGACGATATCCTCGCAATGCTCAACATTCCTGCGGAGATCCTGCCCGAGGTTCTGGATTGCGGGGCCGATTTCGGCGAGACGACGCTGTTCGGCGATGCGATCCCGATCCTGGGCGTGGCGGGCGATCAGCAGGCCGCAACCGTGGGGCAGGCCTGTTTCGAACCGGGGATGTTGAAATCCACCTACGGCACCGGGTGCTTCGCGCTGCTGAACACGGGTGACACGCTGGTGACCTCCGAAAACCGCTTGCTCGGGACCATCGCCTATCAGTTCGACGGCAAGCCGACCTACGCGCTGGAAGGCTCCATTTTCATCGCAGGCGCGGTGGTGCAATGGCTGCGCGACGGGCTGAAGATCATCGAAAGCGCGGGGGACAGCGCGCCGCTCGCGGAAAAGGCCGACACCTCACAGACCCTCTACATGGTGCCTGCCTTCACCGGCCTGGGCGCGCCCTACTGGGATCCTGATGCACGCGGCGCGATCTTCGGGCTGACCCGCAATTCCGGCCCCGCCGAGTTCGCCCGCGCGGCGCTGGAAAGTGTCGGCTTCCAGACCCGCGACCTGCTGGAAGCCATGGCCGCCGATTATCCCGGTGACACCGGCACCGTGCGGGTCGATGGCGGCATGACGGCGTCGGATTGGACGATGCAGTTCCTGTCGGACATCCTCGGCGCGCCGGTGGACCGGCCCGAGGTGCTCGAGACGACGGCGCTCGGGGCGGCATGGATCGCGGGCAACCGGGCGGGCATCTATCCGGATCAGGACGCCTTCGCGGCCCGTTGGGCGGTCGACCGCACCTTCGAGCCGCAGATGGACGAAGACACGCGTGCCGCGCGTTACGCAGGCTGGAAAGACGCCATCGCAAGGACGCTGAGCGACCATGGAAAATAACCTCCGGATCGCCATCGGGCAGATGTGCTCCGCCGACACCCACGAGGTGAACATCGACACGATGCGCGCCTTGGCCGGGCAGGCGAAAGGGCAGGGGGCCGATATGCTCGCCCTGCCCGAAGTGGCCGGTTTGATGAACGCCAACCGCAAGGTCGCGCAGACGCAGGTCGTCGCCGCGGAGGACGATCCCTTCATTGCCGCCTGCCGTGAGGCCGCTGCCGCCAACGGTATCTGGCTCCACTCCGGTTCGACCCCTGTCCGAGCGCCGGACGGGCGGTTCTTCAACCATTCCACGCTGATCAAGCCCGACGGCGAAATCGCGGCCACCTACAACAAGGTGCATCTTTTCGACGTCGACGTGCCCGGCGCGACCTTCAAGGAAAGCAAGGCCTTCGCGCCCGGTGACGCGGCGGTCCTCGCCGATACGCCTTGGGGCCCGATGGGCTTGACGATCTGCTATGACATGCGTTTTCCGCATCTGCACCGGCTGCTGGCCGAGGGTGGCGCGCGGCTGATCTTCAGCCCTGCCGCCTTCACCGTTCCCACAGGCCGCGCCCATTGGCACGTGCTGCTGCGCGCCCGCGCCATCGAGACGGGCGCCTACGTGATTGCGGCCGCGCAGTCCGGCACCCATGCCGACGGGCGAGAGACCTATGGCCATTCGCTTGCCGTCGATCCGTGGGGCAAGGTGATCGCCGACCTGGAAGACGGCGCGCCGAAGCTGGAGGTGGTCGAGATCGACCTGTCGATGGTGGAAAAAACCCGCGTCCAGATTCCCAGCCTGCTCAACAAGCGGGACGTATCGCTCCGGCGGGCCTGACCTTCAGTTCTGAAACGCCTGCTCCGAGATCAGCGCCGCTTCATGGGCTTTGAGGCTCAGCCGGGCAGAGAAGTAATTGGCGCGGCCCTCTGTGGTCTGAAGTTCGGGAAACTCTTGTAGAAGATCACCGAAGATCTCCATTGCCTCGTCGTGCTGCACCATGTCGCCGGGCTGGAAGCTTTCGGTCCACGCATCGTCCACGCAGATTACCTCGTGCGCCTCGCACATCAGGTGGATGTAGGTCACGCGCTCGCAATCCGACACGACCTCCACGCCCGGCAGATGCACTAGGTGCTTGGCGCGCACCAGCACCTGGTCGGCTCCGAACAGCAGTTCCGCCTGCACACCTTCGATCAGCATCCGGTGCTGGGGCGAGACTTCCATATCGCGGTTTGGCACGCCCTTGCCCAAGGCACCCTTGCGGATGCGGATAGGTCGCAGATGCGGAGCGCGGGCCAAATCGCGCTGGTCGATCCGCTTACGCCCGATCCAGCGGATCGGCTGCAAGCCATTGTCACGGGTTTCGATCAAATCGCCGACGCGCAGATCTTCGACCTTGTAGGTTCCGCGTTCCACCTTCACCCGGCTGCCGGGCGTGAAACAGGGAATGACCGTTTCGATATTCGAGAAGGTCAGGGTCGAGCCATCGCTGAAGGTGACCGATCCGTTCTCAGGGTTCAGCGTGTCGTAAGTGATGACCGCACCCAGATCGTCGAGGTAGAGCGTGTCGTTGTCGTCGCCGCCCTCGCCGCCGTCGATCACGTCGCCACCGCTGCCCCAGATCCAGTCCGCGTCATCGCCGCCGTCGACAGTGTCCGCGCCTTCGCCGGTGACGATGCTATCTTGGCCTGCCCCGCCCAGAATGATGTCGGCGCCTTCACCGCCTTCGATCGTATCGTTGCCCGCACCGCCCGAAAGCTGGTCGGGTCCCTGTCCGCCGATGATGGAATCATCGCCGTCGCCGCCGTCTATCGTGTCGGCACTGGCCGAGGTGAAGGCCACCGGATCAATCGACGTGTCGTTGGTCGAGACCACCACGAAGTTATCGAAGCCGTAGGACTCGTCACTGAGTTCCTGGTCCAGCGTGGACCCGAACCCGAGTTCCAGGGTGTCGGGCGCGTCCTCGACCTCGATCCGGACACGGAAGCTCTGGTCGAAACCCCACGTATCGTTGGCGTTGAACCCGTTCTGGGCCGGCGCTCCGAGCGAGGTCAGCGTCACATTGTATGTGACGCCGTCAATTGTAACGGTGTTCGAACCGCCGGAAGAATTCGTCGCGTAATCGAAGGTCTGGGTGAAAATCGGGTCGCCATTGGCGTAAATCTGGAAACTCTCGCCGTCCCAGCTGTCGATACGGTGGAAATCGAACTCGATGACCGCATCTTTGTAAGTGTTGTCGAGGTCGAAGGTCCGGCTCAGCTCGATATCGTTCGCGTCGGTCGTGCCCTGTACGCGGCCTAGGATCGTGCCGTAATAGGGCGAGCCGGTCTCGCTTGTGGCAGGCGTCCACCCGGATGCACCGCCGTCGAAATTATCCTCGTAGATCAGCGTGCCGTTGGGCTCGCTGCCATCGCCGCTGTCGCCGTAGAGCGTATCGTTGCCAGACCCGCCCGTGATGCTGTCAGCCCCACCGCCACCGACAAGTGTCTGATCGGCACCCGATGCGCCGGCATCAATCGTGTCGTTCTGGGCCGTGCCGGTGACCTGCTCGATATTCGTGAACTCGACCGAATCCGCAGAGCCGGTGTCGGCGGCGTCGCCTTGCTCGTCGCCGTCGAAAACGGCGTTGATACCGGTCGACATCTGGCTGAAATCGAGCGTGTCGAAGTCGCTTCCGTCCTCGCCGCCGTCCACGGTGTCGGTGCCGAACCCGTCGTCGAACTGGAACAGATCCTCGCCGCCGCCGCCCGAAAGGCTGTCGTCGCCGGTACCGCCCACCAGCGTGTCGTTGCCGAAATCACCCGACAGCGTGTCGTTGCCCGACCCGCCGTCGAGGCTGTCCGCACCCGCGCTGTCGAAGACCTGGGTGGAGCCGTCCGCCGGGGCCTCGTAGACCTGCAGGATGTCGCCGGTCGATGGATCGCGCAGCACCCAGTTGGTCTGCGTGGTCGAGGGCGCGGTGAAGTCGCCGCCCGCCGGGATCGTGATGACCGGAACGACCGCGCCCGTCGCGTCGATCTGAGCCAGTTCCACCGCGTAGGGGCTGTCGTTCTGGAATGTGACCGAAGTCGCCGTGCCACCGGTGCCGGAGGGGATCGTCGAAGGATCGACCGCCAATTTGTCGCCGAAGAGCACATCGTCGCCCGCGCCCCCCTCCAGCGTGTCATCGCCCTGGTCGCCGTGGATCACATCGTTGTCGTATTCGTTGGCCGTGAAATGGACATCCGTGAGGTAGACGACCTGACCGCTCGTGTCCGCGTTCTCGTAGATGACTTCGAACGACGCCACGGGGCCCGCGATTTCGACCAGAACCGAGCCGTTGAACCCGCTGGCGGAATCGTTGACGCCGCCGCCGGTCACGGTCTGGCCCGAGATGGTGTCGTCGCCCGCAGCCGTCAGGGTGACGGCCACCGGGTTGCCATTGTAATCGTAGGCGTTGACCGTGATGACATCCTGCCAGCCGCCAGTGTCTACGTCGTTCAGGCGGAACGACACATTGGTGAGTTGCGCGTCGCTCTCGAACAGGATCGTGGCCGTGTCCGGCCCCCCGTTGCCGCCGACGATCAGGCCCGAGGTCGTCGAAAAGGGCTCTCCACCCCCGGCAGTGTACTGGGTTGCCGTGGTGACGGCCGATTGGTTCATCGCGCCATCGTTGATGATCGAGACGGTGATGTTGGCAAGGCCGGTATCCTGCGTGAAGCCGCCGGACAGGTTCGTCCCGTTCCCGCCTTGCGCGACCCAGCTCAGGTTTTCGACGCTTCCGGGGCCTACCGTATCCGGGCCGCCGACCACGCTGTCGTCGCCTTCGCCCGCGTAGACGGTATCGCTGCCGGTGCCTGCCTGGATGTGGTCCTGATCGCCGGTGGTTCCGAGGGTTCCGTCGCCGTTGTCGACCATTTCGAGGTTTTCATCGACGTAGGAGCCGTCGATCACGTCGTCCCCGGCCGTGCCCGCGACAATCCCGTCCGGCCCGCCATTGACGTAGAGCTCTTCAATTCCCGTGAAGGTCGCGGTGGATCCGTCATCGAAGACCACCGTGCCGTTCTCGCTGTTGAGCGTGTCGAACAGAATTTCGGTCACGTTCTCGACGACAAGGCGGTCGCCCGTATCGGTGCCGCCCTCGCCGCCGAAGACGACGTCGCCGCCATTGGCGTAGATCGTGTCGTTGCCGTTGCCGCCGTCGAGCGTGTCGTTACCGGCACCGCCGAGCAGGACATCTGCTCCGCCGCCGCCTGCCAGGCTGTCGTTACCGTCGCCACCGGCGAGCGTGTCTGCGCCGCCGCCACCCAGCAACGTATCATCGCCGCTTCCGCCATCGAGGATGTCGTTCTCGGTGCCACCGTCCAGAAAGTCGTTGCCCTCGCCGCCGATCAGCGTGTCGTTCCCGGCGTTGCCGTAAAGAACGTCATCGTCGCTCGGGATGGCGTCGAACTGTACGTCACTGACGAGGGCAAGCTGCCCGGCCGTGCCACCGTTCTCGTAGATGATCTCGATGCGCGAGACAGGGCCGGCGACTTCGATCAGGACCGAGCCCTGGGGATCGTTGGCCGCGGTGTTGCCCGCTCCGGCCGTAACAGTATTGCCGCTAACGGTATCCGCGCCGGCCGGTGTCAGAACGACCGGGATCAGGTTGTCGTCTGCGTCGTAGGCATAGACCGTTACAATGTCGCGCCATCCGCTGGTGTCGATATCCTGCAGGCGGAACGACACATTCTCGACCTCGTTCGCGAAGCCCGAGCCCGAGACGGCGGAGAAGTCCAGTTCGACTGTCCAGGCATCGGCGCCGCCATTGCCTTCAAGCAAGAGACTGGAATTGGCACTATAGGTCTCGCCTCCCGCGACATATGTATTCGCCGTCGAGACCGACGCGCCGCTGCCCGCGCCATCATTGGCGAAGCTGACCGCGACATTGATGCCGCCAGTATTCTGAGTGAAGCCTCCGGCAATGTTGGTGCCGTTGCCGCCCTGGGCCGTCCAGTTCAGGTCTAGCGGCGTCGGACCGACCCCGCCGCCGCCGCCATTGATGATATCGTCGCCACTGCCACCGGTGATGGTGTCGTCGCCCGAAAAACCTGTAATGCTATCGGCGCTGCCTGTGCCCGTCAGATTGTTGTCGGACGAATTGCCGTTGATCGTTGCCATATCACTGCTCGCTTCGGTCCAGTTTGGAGACCGGTACTGGTTATCTCGGCGCTTAGAACAGACCGTCGTGACGGGAATAGGGCGCGTATTCGATCAAAATTGACGATTATGTGGCTAAAGAACTGCAGGCCAGACAGCTGTCCGAGCCAGCAGGTCATTGGCTTTGGTCATGTCCCCTGCCGCCGGGACAGGGAATGTGACTCACCCTTGATGGGCAATGGGCCTGCACGGATGATCAGCGATGAGTTTTCTAACACGTCCGACCCGGACACAGCCTCAACTTGGCCGTTTCCTGTCCGGACCTCGCCGGTTCTCAGCACGTTGCCGTCTCGGACACAGGTTTACCGGGAGGGATCGCGATCTTCGCCCATGCCCCACACGATCGAGTTCTCATGCCTGGTGATCAATTGGCGCAAGTCGTCGAACCGCGTCGTGATGTGCTGGGCCAAGCGCTCGACGGCTGGCAGACGGGCTCCGTCGGCCAGTCGCAGGATCCCGAGCGTTCGGGCCGGTTGGGGAATCTCGACGGGCAGCACAGTCACCTGGCGGTCCTTGCGATGGGCGAAAACCACGGAATGGGGCAGAACCGTCAGCGCGTCAGTTTCTTCGAGGTAGTTCAGAACCGACAGGAGCGACCCGCCGGAGTAGCGCACGTTGATTTCGGACATGCCGATCGACAGCAGGATCGCGTGCAGGTCAGCGAGCAGCGGCGACCCGGGCAGCGGCGCGATCCATGGATAATCGACCAGGTCCTTCGTCGTGAGCCGCCGTTTGCGCAGCAGGGGATGCCCGATGCGGCAGGCCACGATGTTTCGGCCAGGCAGAATGGGCGTGAAAGTGAAGCCGCGCGCAGCGTCGACAAGCCCGAGCGGCGTAATCGCGAGATCGAGACGGTTCGACGCGACTCCACTCTCCAGTTCGGGCAGGTTGCCATAGGACTGATCGACACGAATATCCGGCTGCTTGATCTGGAACTCGCCGATCATGCGGCTGATGAAGGCGTCCATGAAGAACGGAACGCCCGCGATCCGGACGGTGCCGACGGATCCTGCGCGGAAGCTTCGGACGGTTTCCGATGCCTTCTGCGAGGCCTCGAAGATGACCCGGCCGTGTTCGGCAAGTTGCTGGCCGATGATCGTTGGTCTGAGCGGCCTGCGCCCCGGCTCGAACAGGGCTTCGCCAAGGCGCTTCTCCAGCATGGAAAGCGTGCGCGAAACGGCCGGTTGGGACAGGCCCATGAGCCGTGCCGCCTCCGTGATGCTGCCCGTCTCTACAACCGCAGATAGCTGTGCGAGGTGTTTTTCGTCGATCTTCATAACAGATCGTTATGTTGATCGAGAGCATTAGAATGCACAAGGCTCTTCTGCTGCGTATCGTCGGGGCGAGGGAAGAGGATGTCGATGAACGTGGGAATCCCCCAGACACCGTCACGGCGGATCGCCAAGCAGTTCGAGGATCGCTTGCGAAGCGCACCGGACCGTCACTTGGCTGCGCGGATGAGCAGGCTCGTTTCCGCTATTGCGAAACTTGTCGAGGAAGAGCGCGTCGACCGTGCCGATCTTCGCGCGCTCATTCGGTTCGCGACCGAGGTCGGGCACGCCTCTGATGCCCGGCGCTCGGAATGGGTTTTGCTGGCGGACACGCTCGGCATCACGAGCCTTGTCGAGCAACAGGTCACGCGCAGACCCCCGGGTGCGACACCCAACACCATCGCGGGCCCGTTCTACCGGACGGAAGCGCCGGCCCGGAGGGATGGCGAAAGTATCTCGATCGACGGAATAGGCGAGCCGCTTGTCCTGACACTTCAGATCTCCGATCTCGACGGGGACCCGGTCGCGGATGCCCTGATCGAGGTGTGGCAGGCCAACGCGGATGGCGTTTACGAGAACCAGGCACCCGACCTCCAACCCGACGGCAACCTGCGCGGCAGATTCCGCAGCGGCGATGACGGGCGGGTCATCGTGCGGACGGTGCGGCCCAAGGGCTATGCGATCCCGAGTGACGGTCCGGTCGGCGAGCTTATGAAGCGCCTCGGTCTCAGCCCGAACCGCCCGGCGCATCTCCACTTCCGGATTTCCGCCGCGGGCTTCGAAACGCTTACGACCCATCTCTTCGACAGCGAGGATCCGGCGCTTGATGCCGATCCCCTGTTCGCTGTCGATCCCGCCCTCGTCATCCGGTTCGACCCTTGTGGCGCAGGCGGATACGAGACCAGCCATCGTTTCATCCTCGCCCGGGCGCATCCCGGATACGAGGATACGTGACCAGAGAAGAAAGGGAGAAAACCATGTCAGCGATCAGCGGCTACCACCACCTGACCATGAGCACCGACGGTGCCCAGGAGGATTACGATTTCTTCACCAAGGATCTCGGGCTTTACTCGGTGAAGCGCACGGTCCTCTTTGATGGGGTCATACCGGTCTACCACCTTTATTACGGCTCCAGGAATGGGGACGAGTCCACGATCATCACGACTTTCCCGTTCCGCAAACCGGGCGTCTATGGCCGCCGCGGCACGAACCAGTCCAAGGTCGTGCAGCAGGCGATCCCCGTGGGCGCGGCTGATTTCTGGGTCAACCGCCTGAATGAACGCGGAATCGAGGCGACGAAGGGCAATCGCTTCGGGCTCGACCGGGTGGAGTTTCGCCACCCATCGGGCATCGAATTGCAATTGGTCGAAAATCCCGGCGACAACCGCACACCGATCGCCAACGAGGAGCAGGGGATCTCAGAAGAACATGGGATCAAGGGCATCTATGGCGGCGTCGTGGCGGTGACGGACCGTAACGCGATGGACGATTTCCTGACCATCGCCTTGCCCCTGAAAAAGATGGCGGACGATGAAAACGGCATGGCCTACGAGGTGCCGAACCCGAACGGCCCCTCCAGCGTGGTGGAAGTCACCGAAATCCGCGACGAGCCGCAGGGGACCTGGACGCTTTCGGGCGGCACCATCCATCACTTCGCGCTGAATACCGGCGACGAGGAGAGCCAGCTGAAACTGCGCGCCCATATCGAGGGGCTCGGGTTCACCGACATCTCCGAACAGAAGGATCGCATGTATTTCAAGTCCTGCTACGTCCGGTCGCCCGGCGGTGCCCTGTTCGAGCTTGCCTGGACGGTGCCCGAGGGTTGGGCCAAGGACGAACCGGCCGATGCCATCGGCTCGACCCTCGTCTTTCCGCCGTGGTTCGAGGACCGCAAGGACGAACTGATCGCGGGGCTGGAACCTGCGAGCTTCCAGGACGCCTGAGGAACCGGCAATGACGCAGACCGCATATCACGGGGCAGGTACCAGCACCGCGCGGGCGGTCTGCGTCTTCATTCACGGGCGGGCGCAATCCCCCGAGGAGATGGTGGAGACTGTCCTGCCGCGTCTCGACGCGCCGGGCCTCCGCTTCGCGCTGCCGCGTTCGCCGCGCGAAGGCTGGTACGACGCGAAAGCCGTCGATGACATGACCGAGATGACGGAAACGCAACTTGCCGAAGCCCTTGGCATTGTCCGGCGGGCAGTCGAGGACGCGCGGCGCGACTGTCCAGACGTTCCAATCATCGTCGCGGGATTCTCGCAGGGTGCCTGCATGACGATCGAATACCTCATGCATGGCGGGCGCGCGGATGCCGCTGCGATGCTGACCGGCTGTCGCGTCGCTGCGCCGTCCGATACGCTTGCAAGAGCGCCACTGTCCGGAATGCCGATCTACGCCACTTGCGGTGACGCAGACCCGTGGATTCCGATCTGGGCCTTCCAGAAAGCCGTCGGAGAACTGGCCGCAGCCGGCGCGCGGGTCCGGTCCGATATCCTGCCCGGGCGTCCGCACGAAGTGTCCGACGCCGAATGCGCCGAGTTTTCGCGGATCTTGCGTGCCGTATCCGGCGGCGCGGTGCCTTTGGAGGGCGCAGCATGAGCAGCATGCCCGACCAGTTTGTCTTTCCCGGTATTCCGGCCCGCGTCGTTTTTGGGTCCGGAACGCTCGCCCAAATTGGGGAAGAAGTCCGGCGCCTCGGTCGCAGTCGTGCGCTCGTGTTGTCGACCCCTCACCAAGTCAGCGATGCCGAGGCCTTGTCGGGCCAGCTTGGCGATCTTTCGGTCGGAGTCTTCGCCGAGGCCGAGATGCATACACCCGTGGCCGTGACCGAGCGCGCCGTTGCGGCCTATAAGGCGGCGGGCGCGGACTGCGTCGTCGCGCTTGGCGGCGGATCGACCATCGGCCTTGGCAAGGCCATCGCGACGCGCACAGGAGCGGATCAGGTCGCGATCCCGACGACCTACGCCGGATCCGAGATGACCGATATCCTCGGAGAGACCGAGGAGGGCCGCAAGACAACGCGGCGCGACCCGTCGATCCGGCCTGAGACGGTGGTCTATGACGTCGATCTCACCTTGGGTCTGCCCGCCCAGATGACCGTGACCTCGGCGCTCAATGCCATCGCCCACGCGTTCGAAGCACTCTATGCACCGGACGCGAACCCGATTTCGAGCCTGATGGCCGGCGATGCCATCCGCGCCATCCGCGACGGACTTCCGGCGGTCAAGGCGGCACCGGGGAACAAGGCGGCGCGGGCCGAGGTGCTCTATGGTGCGTGGCTCTGCTCTGCCGCGCTCGGCTACACGACGATGTCTCTGCATCACAAGCTGGCCCACGTTCTCGGCGGCAGCTTCGGCACACCACACGCGGAGACGCACGCGATCCTGCTGCCCCACACCATCGGGTTCAACGCGGCTGCGACCGACCGGCTCGACACGGTCGCGGGGCTTTTCGGCGGAAACGTCGGCGGCGGCCTGTGGGATTTTGCCAGCGATCTCGGCGCGCCGTTGCGCCTGTCGGATCTTGGCCTCACCGAGGCCGATCTTGACCGCGCCGCAGGCATCGCTCTCGAGAACAGCTATTCAAATCCGCGCCCGTTCCAGGAGGAGGACATCCGGGCGCTGCTTCAGGCCGCCTGGGAGGGCAATCGGCCAGACTGAACTTCAACGAATTAGGGAGGACCAAGACCATGATCACGAGAAGACGACTTCTGAAATCAGGCGCGGCCGGTGGCCTCGTCCTGTCGTCGGGCGGCCTGGCCGCGCCGGCAATCGCGCAAGGCACGACCGTGCGCATCGGGTATGTAAGCCCACAAAGCGGACCGCTGGCGGGCTTCGCCGAAGCTGACGCCTTTACCATCGAGATGTTCAACCGCGTTGCGGCGGAGCAAGGTCTGAACGTCGAGGTTCTGGTGCGCGACAGCCAGTCAAACCCGAACCGTGCGGCCGACGTGGCGCAGGAACTCATCATCGACGACGAGATCCACCTGATGCTGGTGGCCTCCACGCCCGAGACGACGAACCCCGTCTCGACCGTCTGCGAGAGCGAGGGGATACCGACGATCTCGACCAAGGCGCCCTGGCAGCCGTGGTTCATCGGCCAGCAGGGCAATCCCGGCGCGCCGGATTCGTGGCGGCCCTTCGACTACACGTTCCACTATTTCTGGGGTCTCGAGGACGTCATCGCCGTCTTCACCAACATGTGGGACCAGCTCGACACCAACAAACAGGTTGGCGGGCTTTTCCCCAACGATGCCGATGGCAACGCGTGGGGCGATCCGAACGTGGGTGTCGCGCCGGGCTTTGCCGAAGCGGGCTACACGACCGTCGATCCGGGCCGTTACCAGAACCTGACCGACGACTTCTCAGCTCAGATCAACGCGTTCCGCGAGGCCAATTGCGAGATCGTGACCGGCGTGGTGATCCCTCCCGACTTCACGACATTCCGCAACCAGGCCCTCCAGCAGGGGTTCAGCCCCAAGGCGATCACGGTGGCGAAGGCGATCCTGTTCCCGCAATCGGTGGAAACGTTGGGCGAGGCGGGGCACAACCTGTCCTCGGAGGTCTGGTGGTCTGCGAACCACCCCTTCACCTCGTCCCTCACCGGACAGGGCTGCGGAGATCTCGCCGCCGCCTTCACCGAGGCAACGGGGCGGCCGTGGACACAGCCCATCGGCTTCGTCCACTCGCTGTTCGAGATGGCGGCGGACGTCGTGAAACGGGCCGACGACCCGACCGATCCCGACCTTGTGGCCGAGACCATCGCCGCCACCGACCTGGAGACCATCGTGGGCCGCATCGCATGGAACGGCGAGGGCGTGCCGCCGTTCGCGGCGCAGAACGTCTGCAAGACCCCGCTCGTGGGCGGCCAGTGGCGGCGGCAGGACGACGGCAGTTTCGAGCTTGCCGTTGTCGACAACACAACTGCGCCCGACATCCCGACCCAAGGCGTGATGGAAGCTTTGGCCTGACAGGCGCAAAGGGTGGCCCGGCGGGACGGCCGGGCCACCCGATCGGAGGGAGGTTCAAGGCATGGGCGCGATCCTGTCGCTGCATGATGTGTCGAAAAGCTTCGGCGCCCTGAAGGTGGCCGACGCCATCAGCTTCGACCTGCCCGAAGGGCAGGCGCTCGGCATCATCGGGCCGAACGGGGCCGGCAAGTCGACGCTCTTCAACCTGATCACCGGCAACCTTGCACCGGACGCGGGCCGTATCGAGTATCTCGGTCGCGACGTGACGCGTGTCCCACCCATGCAGCGATGCCTTGCCGGGATGGGGCGGTCGTTCCAGATTCCGCAGCCATTCACCGGGCTGACGGTCTTCGAGAACCTGCTCGTTGCCGCGACCCACGGGCAGGACCGGCGCGAGTCCGATGTCGTGGACCAGGTTGCACAGGTCCTCGAGCGCACCGAACTCATGAGTGTCGCGAACAAACCTGCAGGCGGCCTGAGCCTTCTGCAACGCAAGCGCCTGGAACTGGCCCGCGCCATGGCCACGCAGCCGAAACTGCTTCTGCTCGACGAGATCGCGGGCGGGCTGACCGACGCCGAATGCACCGCCCTGATCGAGACGATCCGCGCGCTCCATTCCGACGGCGTGACGATCATCTGGATCGAACATGTCCTGCACGCGCTGACCGCCGTGGTCGAGCGCCTTCTGGTGCTTGATTTCGGGCGGGTCATCGGGATCGGCGACCCTTCGGAGATCATGGAAAGCCGGGAAGTGAAGGAAATCTACCTGGGGATCGAGGTCTGATGGCGCTTCTTGAAACAAAGGGTCTCACCGCGCATTACGGCGACTTCCAGGCCCTGTTCGGCGTCGATATCCGGCTCGAGCAGGGGGAAACCGTTGCGATCATCGGCGCGAACGGCGCCGGGAAGACAACGCTGATGCGAGCCATCACCGGCGTCCTTCGGGGGCAGGCGGACCAGATCCGGCACAAGGGCACGGCCATCGGTCATCTCATGCCGGACACGATCATGAAGCGGGGCGTCGTCATGGTGCCGGAAGGGCGCAAGCTCTTCCCTTCGCTGACCGTCGAGGAAAACCTGCTCATCGGTGGCCAGCACAAGGGCGGGCGCGACCTCGGTGACCGGATCGACAGCTTCTTAAGCCGCTTCACCGGTGCGCCAGACCCGATGGCTTTGGCCGCCGGACACGACGGTACGGGCCTCTGGACCCTCGACACGATCTACGAGATTTTCCCGGTTCTGAAGGAGCGGCGGAACAATCCCGGCACAGCGCTTTCAGGTGGGCAGCAGCAGATGGTCGCCATCGGCCGCGCTTTGATGTCGAACCCCGAAATACTGCTCTGCGACGAGATCAGCCTTGGCCTCGCGCCGGTGGTCATCCGGGACATCTACGCCGCGCTGCCCCGGATCAGGGAGGGCGGCACAAGCGTCATCGTGGTCGAACAGGATATCGGCCAGGCGCTGAAGGTGGCCGACCGTGTCTACTGCATGATGGAGGGCCGGGTGACGCTCGAAGGTCGCCCGGAAGACATCAGCCGGGACGATATTCACGCGGCCTACTTCGGGGCCAAGGCATGACGGGGCAGGAGGCCGAAGGGCAATGATCTGGATCGACACGATTGTTCAGGGCGTACTTCTCGGGGGGCTTTATGCGCTTTTCGCCGCGGGCCTCAGCCTCGTCTTCGGGATCATGCGGCTGGTGAACCTCGCCCATGGCGACCTGATCGTGATGGCCGCCTATCTCATCCTGGTCGTGGTCTCGGTTCTGGGGCTGAACCCGTTTGTTGCGGCTGTCATTGCGGCGCCGATCATGTTCGTCTTCGGGTGGATCCTTCAGAAGGGCGTTCTGAACCGCACTCTCGGCGAGGATATCCTTCCGCCGCTTCTCGTGACCTTCGGCCTTTCGGTTGTCATCCAGAATGCGTTGCTCGAAGGCTTCTCGGCCGACAGTCAGCGCATTTCAATGGGCCCGCTCGAAACGGCTTCGGTATCCGCAGGGCCCGTGACCGTGGGCCTTCTGCCGCTCCTGACATTCGCTTCGGCGATCCTCGTGATCGTCGGGCTGAACTGGATCTTCTACCGCACGTCCATCGGGCGCGCCTACCGGGCGACGTCGGACGACCCTGTCACCGCAAGCCTTATGGGGATCCGTCCTGACCGCGTCTTCGCAAGTGCCATGGGTCTTGCGCTGATCGTGGTGACCATCGCGGCGCTCTATCTCGGCACGCGTTCGAATTTCGATCCCTATGTCGGCCCTGCACGGCTGATCTACGCCTTCGAGGCGGTGATCATCGGTGGTCTGGGATCGCTTTGGGGGACGCTTGCCGGCGGCGTCATCATCGGCGTTGCGCAGACCGTCGGTGCGTCGATCAATCCCGAGTGGCAGATCCTCGCGGGGCACGTGGCCTTCCTCGTCGTGCTGCTGATCCGCCCGCGCGGCCTGTTTCCGAGGGCGGTGGACTGATGGCCGCAACCCACTCCATCAGCACGCGCACCCGCGCCGCCACGACCAGCGGTATCGCTGCGCTCGTCCTGCTTGCGGTTGCTATTGTCCTGCCGGCTTTCGCCTCGCGGAGCTTGATCCAGGATTTGTTCTTCATCCTGACGATGCTGACGCTCGCGCAGTTCTGGAACCTGCTTGCCGGCTACACAGGCCTGGTGAGTGTCGGGCAGCAGGCTTTCGTGGGCTTCGGGGCCTACATGCTTTTTGGTTCGACGATTCTGTGGGGCGTGAACCCGGTGGCGGCTTTAGCGCTGTCGGGCCTCTTCGCGCTTTTGCTCGCGATTCCCACGGCCTTCTTCGTCTTCCGGCTGAGCGGCGCCTACTTCGCGATCGGCACCTGGGTGGTGGCCGAGGTCGTGCGCCTGAGCGTGGCCCAGTGGCAGGCCGTGGGCGGCGGCACCGGCACCTCGTTGCCCCGTGACGCGCGGGACGCGATGTGGGGCGTGGAATGGATCGAGGTGTTCTTCGACGTACGGTCTTCCGAGGCGCGCGACATCCTCGCTTACTGGCTGGCCCTGGCGCTCGCTGCGGCCACGATCGGCGGGATCTACTGGTTCCTGCGCACCCGCCGCGGCCTCGCCCTTGCGGCGCTGCGCGACAATGTCGAAGCCGCGAAGTCGGTGGGCGTCGACGCGAACCGGATGAAGTGGATCGTCTTCCTGGTCGCGGCCTTCGGCACCGGTATCGCGGGCGGCCTAATCTTCCTCCAGAACGGACGGATCAGCCCCGACAGCGCCTTCGCCGTCACGCAATGGACCGCCTTTGTCATCTTCATCGTCGTGATCGGCGGGATTGGCACCATCGAGGGGCCCATCATTGGCGTCCTCGTGTTCTTCATCCTGCAGGAGGCCCTCGCCGATTTCGGGGCGGTCTACCTGATCGTTCTCGGCCTGCTCGGCATTGCGATCATGCTCTTCGCGCAACGGGGCCTCTGGGGCCTGTTTTCGGACCGGACAGGGATACAGCTTTTCCCGGTCAGACGGCGGCTCGTGACGCCTGATCGGGGAAATTCGTGAAAAGGGAATCGAAGGCGTTGGTCAACGGAACGAGGAGGAGGAAAGATGACTGACATGCACAAAACCACGCGGCGGCAGGTTCTGGCGGGGTCGGCTGCGGTTACGCTCGGGGCGACGGTGGCGCAGTCGGCCAAAGCGCAAGACGCCGATGAAGAGGCGCGCAAGGCCATTGCGGAAAGCTACCTCAAGGCGCTCGACGCGGGCGGCGTGTCGCCGACGACGGGCTTGGGCCTGTTCGACCACTTCACCGAAGACGCCGAGGTCTATTTCCCGAAATGGGGCGTCGCGCGCGGCATCGAAGAGGTAACTCAGATGTTCTCGGACGTAGGCGGCACGCTTCGCGGCATCACGCATCACTATGACGGCTTCACCTGGTACATGACGGGCACCGATCGTTTCGCGGTGGAAGGCACAAGTGAAGGCACACATCGCGACGGGTCGTGGATGGCGGGCGAGCCTGACTGGGGCGCCGGCCGTTTCTGCGATTGTTTCGAAGTGCGGGATGGCCGCATCGCCCGGCTCTTCATCTACCTCGATCCCGATTACGCGGGCAACGACACCGACCGCTACGACTGGATCAACACCTGACGCAGACATTGCCGGTCCGTTCCACATCTTCGCGGACGGACCGGTGCTCATAGGAAAGGGACGCCCCCATGGCCGACATCACGACTGACGTTCTCATTATCGGAACCGGACCCGCGGGCAGCGCGACCGCCGCGCTCCTGTCGAGCTACGGCGTCGAGAACATGGCGATCAACCGCTACCGCTGGCTGGCCAACACGCCGCGCGCGCATATTACCAACCAGCGCACGATGGAGGTGCTGCGCGACCTTGGCCGCGACGTCGAGGAAGAGGCCTACCTGTTCGCGACCGAACGCGACCTGATGGGCAACAACGTCTTCTGCGAGAGCCTGACCGGTGAAGAACTCGGCCGGATGCAAAGCTGGGGCAACGCGCCGGCATCCAAGGCCGAGCACGAGATCTCCTCGCCCTGCCATATGAACGACCTGCCGCAGACGTTCATGGAGCCGCTTCTGTTCAAGACGGCCTGCTCTCGCGGCACGCAGGCGCGCATGTCGACCGAGTACCTCGGCCACGAAGAAGACGCCGAGGGCGTCACCACCACCTGCCGCGACCGGCTGAACGGCCGGGAATTCACGATACGCTCCAAGTTCCTCGTGGGCGCGGATGGCGGGAATTCACTCGTCGCCGAGAACGCGGGCCTGCCTTTCGAAGGACAGATGGGCGTCGGCGGCTCGATGAACATCCTGTTCCGCGCGGATCTTTCGCGTCACGTCGCGCATCGGCCTTCGGTGCTTTACTGGGTCATGCAGCCCGGCGCCAATGTCGGCGGCATCGGCATGGGCCTCGTCCGGATGGTGCGTCCGTGGAACGAATGGCTGATCGTCTGGGGCTACGACATCAACGAACCGGCGCCGGAGGTCGACGAAGCCTACGCTACCGAGGTCGCGCGCCAGCTTGTGGGTGACCCTGAGCTTGAGATCGAGCTTCTCTCGGCCAACACCTGGACCGTGAACAACATGTACGCCACCCATATGCAGACCGACCGCGTCTACATCATGGGAGATGCGGCGCACCGGCATCCGCCGTCGAACGGGCTCGGCTCGAACACCTCGATCCAGGACGCGTTCAACCTTGCGTGGAAGCTCGCCCATGTCGTGAAAGGCGCCGCCGGCCCGGAGCTGCTGCAAAGCTACTCCGAGGAACGCGCCCCGATCGCCAAACAGATCGTGACCCGCGCCAACCAGTCGATCGGCGAGTTCGGCCCGATCTTCGAGGCGCTTGGTCTGACAGGCACGGTGGACCCGGTGAAGATGCAGCAGAACATGGACAAACGCTGCAACTCCGATGCCGAGGCCGAGGCCCAACGCGAGGCGCTGCGAAAAGCCATCGAATTCAAGAAATACGAATTCGACTGCCACGGCGTCGAGATGAACCAGCGGTATGACAGCGGTGCGGTCGTGAAGGACGACCATCCCAATCCGGGCTTCACGCGTGACGCCGAACTGCATTATCAGCCGACCACCTGGCCCGGCGCGCGCGTACCCCATTGCTGGCTCTTCCGCGATGACGGAACCAAGGTCTCCACCCTCGACCTCTGCGGCAAAGGGCGCTGGACGATCCTCACGGGCATCGGTGGCGAGGCCTGGGCGCGCGCCGCCGAGACCGTGGGTCATGAGATGGGGGTGGACATCACGACCCACGTGATCGGTCCCCGGATGCCGGTTCAGGACCATCTCGGTGACTGGGCCCGCATTCGTGAGACCAGGGACGGCGGCGCGGTCATGATACGACCCGACCAGCATGTCTGTTACCGCGTCGCCGAGATGGCCGACGGCCCCGAGGCAGAACTTCGGCGTGTTCTGACCGCGATACTGCAACCCCAATCCCATGCTGCAGCGGCAGCTGAATGAAAGGGCAAGACATGGACGCACATGAAAGCGGGTTCTTCACCGAAGACTCATCGGCCGATGTGGTCGTCGCGCGAAACGCGGGCGCGCAGGATGCACGCCTGAAGCAGGTAATGGAGGTCCTGACCCGCCACCTCCATGCGGCGGTCAAGGAAATCGAACCCACGCAGGAAGAATGGTTCCGCGCCATCATGTTCCTCACGGACACGGGCCACATGTGCAACGAATGGCGGCAGGAATTCATCCTGCTTTCGGACGTGCTCGGCGTGTCGATGCTGGTCGATGCGATCAACAATCGCAAACCCTCGGGCGCATCGGAATCCACGGTGCTCGGCCCTTTCCACGTGGAGGGCGCGCCGGAACTGCCCTTGGGGTCCAACATCTGCCTCGACCAGAAGGGGGAACCGATGCTCGTACGCGGGCGCATCCTCGATACCGAGGGTCAGCCCATCGCCGGGGCGAAGATCGACGTCTGGCAGGCCAACGACGAAGGCTTCTACGACGTGCAGCAGAAGGGCATCCAGCCCGATTTCAACCTGCGCGGCGTGTTCCGGTCGAACGAGAAGGGCGAATACTGGTTCCGCGGCGTGAAGCCGAAGTACTACCCGATCCCAGATGACGGGCCCGTGGGCAAGCTTCTTGCATCATTGGGGCGGCATCCATATCGGCCTGCGCACCTTCACTACATTATCGGCGCAGAAGGCTTCGAGACGCTGACAACGCATATCTTCGATCCCGACGATCCTTACATCGCGTCCGACGCCGTTTTTGGTGTGAAGGAGAGTCTCATGGCCGAGCTCGTCACGGTTGATGATCCAACCCGCAGTGCGGATGCGGGCTTTGACGGGCCATTCGTCGAGGTGGAACACGACTTCGTGCTTGCGCCGGTGGACACGAAGGCAGCGTGATCGACGTAACAGCGGGGTTAAGTGGCCTGTGACTTGTTCGGTTACAACCGGCGTGGCGAGCTAACGTTCGCTACCCGCCACGTTCGAAACTAAAGACAGGGTCGAACCGGCCTGTCCCGTTCTTGCGTGTCGTTTACGCCATTCCGGTCACGGCCAGTCAGCGTAGTTGCGTTCTTCCGAGACGGTCTGCCGCCTCCCGGATTGCAGGCGGCGCCTGTAGCGTCCGGGCGGTTCCCCTACAACGGATCTGAAAGATTTCGAGAAATGGGCAACGTCGGAAAAGCCGAGCATCGCGGCGATCTCGTCATTCGTTCTGGAGGATCGCTCCAGCAAGAGCCGGGCCTCGTACATCAGGCGATCCTGTATAAGATCTCGGGGCGACCGGCCAAGCGCGCGCCTGCAGATATCGTTGAGCCGATCAGACGTGACACCGAGTTCACGCGCATATCGCGTCACTTGCCACCTTTCGCGAAAATGAGTTTCCAGAAGTTGACGGAAGTGCTGAAGCAGTCGCGAATTGCGCTGCCCTGCGGTTGCTAGGGCGTCGTGGTCGCTCGTGAGCCTCCAGATCAGGACAGTGATGATCCTTGCATGGGCCTCTACAATGGCGGCCGACCCCTTCCTGTAGCGGGCCTGCTCCACAAGGACCCGCGTGAAGGAGGCCTTGAGACCGGCACAGGTCTCGGCATTTTCACTGAGGTTGACGTCAAAATCCTTGTCGAGAAGCAACCGGATATCGGCCGCCTCGGCCCTGTGGCCGATTGTATTGGCAAGCATCATGTCGCTCAGCAACAGCGTCGCGCCCCGACTGCCAGCATGTGCCTGCATTCGAGTGTCGGGGTCCCACCGACGCCATACGAAACAGGGCGCGCGAAGGACCTGGTTACCAGAACTTCCCGCGGACCTTACGTGCCCGGTTTCGAGAAACGTCGCCCGCCACGACCGGGCCGGAAGTTGCACAAGACCTCCGATCACCTGCGCACGGAGTCCGGGCCGAATGGCCTCTGCATGATATTGCTGGCCGAGGGTCGATTGACGTTCCCGCAGGCCGGATCCGATGCCGGTGACAGTTGGGGGCGGATCTGTCGTGCGGGATTCCCTCATAATGACAAGAGAAGGGCACAAAGTGACATTTCAAGCAAGGTCGGTTCGCGGAATGCTCAGGGAATGCGCGGGATGGAAATGTGCCGGGAAGACGCTGATTTCCGCGTGGGAGGATTGGGGAGGAAGCGATGGCTGCGGCTTTGGCCAGCACCAATATGGATGATGCCGTGTCCGCCGAGGCAGCCGTCGCGGCCTGCGCCGCCGCGTTCGAAGGCTGGTCGCAGACATCGCCTCAGGATCGGGTTTCGGTTCTCGAGAATGCAGCCCTATCCCTTGACAGCAGGCGTGCCGACCTCCGCCAGATCGCCGAAGCGGAACTCGGGGCATCCGCATCCTGGATCGACTTCAACGTGGATATCGCCTGCGACATGCTGCGCCTGGCCTGCCCCCTTGCCCATGATGTCGGCGAGATCGAGACACGGCGTGACCGGAAGGGTGTGGAGCATCACGTGCGGCGCGATCCCGTGGGTGTCGTTCTTGGCATCGCCCCCTGGAATGCGCCCGTGACACTTGCGGTCCGCGCCGTCGCCGCGCCCCTTGCCTGCGGCAATACGGTGGTCCTCAAGGCCTCGGAGCTTTGTCCACAAACGCATGCGCTGGTGGTCGAGGCGCTACAGGATGCCGGATTGCCGGACGGGGCACTGGAAGCCGTCCTGACCAGGCCGGAGGAGACCGAAGCCGCTGTCCGGACGCTTATTGCCGATCCCTCGGTGCGACGGATCAGTTTCACCGGGTCGACCCGGGTGGGACGCAAGGTCGCCGGGATCGCAGCCGAACATGTCAAACCCTGTCTTCTGGAACTCAGCGGCAACGCCCCCTTGATCGTGCTGGACGACGCCGACCTGGACCGTGCGGCAGACGCCGCTGCGTTCTCGGCCTTCTTCAACCAGGGCCAGATCTGCATGTCGACCGAGCGGATCATCGTGACCGAGCCGGTGGCGGACGCGTTTGTCGTGAAGCTTGTCGAACGCACCCGCAGCCTAACGGAACGCCATGAACGCGGTGACAGCGCATGGCTCGGACGGTTGATCGACGCCAATGCGGCGCTGCGTTTGACGGGATTGATCGACGATGCCCGCACGTGGGGGGCAAAGCTTCTGATCGGCGGCCAGTCTGACGGAACGTGGATGGCGCCGGCGGTCATCGACCGCGTGTCATCCGCCATGCGCATCTACCACGAAGAGATCTTCGGCCCGATCGCCGCAGTCTTGCGTGTCGCCGACGAGGATGAAGCGATCGCGATCGCCAACGACAGCGAGCTTGGCCTTTCAGCCGCCGTCTTTTCCCGGGACGGGGCGCGGGCCGCGAGGGTGGCGCAGCAACTCGAGACCGGCATGTGCCACATCAACGGACCGACGGTCCACGACGACGCGTCGATGCCGTTCGGCGGCATGAAGGCGAGCGGTTACGGACGCTTCGGCGGCAAGGCTGCCTTGGACGAATTCACCGAGTTGCGGTGGATCGCCGATCATTCGAAGGTCGAGCTTTCGCTCGGAATATGAGGGGTCCGTGTACCCCTGCCACACGCATGTGACCTGAGGAGGAGGAAGACACATGAAACGCAGATCAGTCCTGAGACTTGGTGCAGCGGCATTGGCGGCACCCGCCATCATCCCCGGCCGCGCCTTCGCAAACGATCCGATCAGGATCGGCGCCGTCGCGCCGAAGACCGGCCCGCTTGCCGGCGGTGCGGCGGTCAGCCACTGGCCGAACATCGCCCTTTGGTCGAGCCAGGTGAATGAGCGCGGCGGCCTGAATGTCGGCGGAACGATGCGCCCCGTCGAAATCATCGAATACGACGACCAGACCAACCCCGGCGAAACGATCCGCGCGGTGGAGCGTCTGGCCAACCAGGACAACGTCGATTTCATTCTCGCACCCTATGGCACCGGATTGAACATCGCGGCGGCACCGCTGATGGACCGCTTCGGGTATCCGCAAATCACCTCGACCTGCATTACAGACCAGGTCGTGGACCTTTCCGGCCAGTTCTCGAACATGTTCTTCCTTCTGGGCGGTGCGACCGGCCTGGCGGAAGGCATCGTGAGCGTGCTCGCCGGTATGCGCGACGCGGGCCAGATCGGTGGCAATGTGGCAATGGTCAACGTGGCCGACGCCTTCGGGATCGAACTGGCCGCCGCCGGCCGGCCCGCGCTGGAGGCCGCCGGGTTCAACCTCGTCTACGACTCGTCCTATCCACTCGGGACGCAGGACCTGTCCCCGGTGATGCGCGGCGCGAAGGATGCGGCACCCGACGCCTTCATCGGCTTCTCCTATCCGCCCGACACCTTCGGGCTGACGGAACAGGCGCAGATCGAAGAGCTGGAGGTCGGGGCCTTCTACACCGCCGTTGGCGCGTCCTTCCCGGCCTATGCCGGACGGTTCGGGCCTGCGGTCAACAACATCCTCGGCGCCGGGGGCGTCAACGCGACCTCCGAAGCCTTCCAGGCCTATGCAGCCGCACATACGGAAGTCGCCGGGCAAGCCCCGGATTTCTGGGCATCGGCGATGATGTATGCCTCGCTTCAGATCCTCGAAGCCGCGATCGAAACGGTCGGCGCGGATCGCGAAGCGGTGTCCGCACATCTGAAGGAAACCACGTTCGACACGGTCAATGGCCCTGTCACCTTCGATGAGCACAACAACAACCCCGAGTACTGGACCGTCGGGCAGTGGCAGGACGGCCTGTTCCGCGGCGTCGCCTCCACCGGGCGTGAAGGTGCGGTCGACGCGGTTGTGAAGGACGGCTGGACCTGACCATCGGGCATTGAAATTGTCCCGGGCCGGCAACACACGCCCGCCCGGGACGCACGACATCAAGCGGAAGTGGCATGTATATCATCATCACCGGTCTGTTGTTGGGCGGCTCCTACGCGCTGATCGCGATGGGGTTGAACCTCCAATACGGCGTCGCGCGGATCATGAACCTCGCCAATGGCGAGATGCTGGTGGCCGGCGGCTTCGTGGCCTTCTGGCTCTACACGACCGCTGAGTTGAGTCCCTTCCTGTCCATTTTCCTTCTGGCGCCGGTCGTTTTCGCCCTCAACTGGCTGATCTACCGCATCATGCTGCTGCCACTGGTGCGGCGGGCGAAAACGCGCGGTCAGCTCGAAGTCGACTCGATTCTCGCCACCTTCGGGCTCAGCTTCGTGGCCGTGGGCCTGATGCTGGCGGTCTTCGGTGGCGACTACTTCAGCTACTCTTACCTCGCCCGATCGGTGCCCATCGCGGGTGACACGTTCGCGCTCAACCGCGTGTCGGCCTTCATAGGTGCCGCCATCCTGTGCGGCCTCGTGTATCTCTGGCTCAACCGCTCGCGCGTTGGTCTGAGTTTACGGGCCGTTGCTGTGGCCCCCGAAAGCGCGCGCCTCGTGGGCATCGACGTGGCGCAGCGCTCGGCTCTCGCGTTCGGCCTTGGCGGTGCGATCACCGCGATGGGCGGGGCGCTGGTGTCGAGCTACCTGACGCTCGATGCCTCGACCGGGGTGATTTTCACGCTCAAGGCCTTGATCGTGGTCATCATGGGCGGCGTCGGCGACGTGCGCGGTACCATCGTGGCGGCCCTGATGCTCGGCATCCTCGAAACCTTCGTGGCGACCGTCATCGACCCGGGCCTGACGCTGGCCGCCGCTTACGGCCTCTTCATCCTGATCCTGCTGTTCCGCCCGCAGGGCCTGTTCGGACGGGCCTCGGCATGAACCTGTCGCGCGACGATATTCCCGCGTTGGCCTTCTCCGCGCTCCTGCTCGGGCTGGCAGCGATGCTTCCACTGACGGGGAGCTCCTACTGGATGGGGATCGGTCTTTCGATCGCGATGTTCACGGTCCTGTCCACGTCCTGGGCGCTGTTCTCGGGGCCAACGCATTACATCTCGCTCGCAACGGCGGCCTTCTTCGGGCTTGGCACATACACCGTCGGCCTCGGGTTCGAGAGCCTCCCATTCTGGCTCCTCATCATCATCGCCGCCGCCATCGGTGCAGCCCTTGCCGGGATCGTCGGGCTCGCCACGCTGCGCCTGTCCGGCGTCTATTTCGTGATCTTCACCCTCGGCCTTGCGGAACTCGTCCGGCAGTTGACCACATGGGTGCAGAACCTCACCGGCCAGAGGGGGTTCTACGTGCTGACGGATATCGGCGAGACCGAGATCTACCTGATGCTGGTGGGTCTTGCGGCGCTGGTGTTCCTGACCGGTTGGCTGATCGGGCGCTCGCGGCTTGGCTTCGCGCTTCGGATCATCGGCGACGACGAGGAAGTCGCGCGTCATTCCGGCATCAACACCGCCCGCGCGAAGGTCTTGCTGTTCATGGTGTCGGGCCTTGTTGCGGCGGCGACGGGGGCCATCCTGGCGCCGCGATACGTTTACATCGAACCGTCGCTCGCCTTCTCGCCGATCCTGTCCTTCCAGGTGGTCATCATGGCGCTTCTGGGCGGCCCGGGTCGCCTTTGGGGGCCGCTCGTCGGGGTCATTCCCTTTACCTTCCTGTGGGAGGCGATTTCATCGTCCTTCCCGAACCAGACCACGCTGGTCCTGGGGATCGCCTTTCTCGTGATCGTCTATGCCCTGCCACGCGGGTTTGTCGGCCTCATCGAGGATGGCCGCCACCGCCTCCGCGCGCGGGAGGGCTACGCATGAGCGCGACTGTCCTCTCCCTTCGCGGCGCCACGAAGCGCTTCGGCGGCCTTGTCGCGGTCAACGGCATCGACTTCGACGTGACGGAGCATGAAGTCATGGGCCTGATCGGTCCGAACGGATCGGGCAAATCCACCACGCTCAACCTCATCTCGGGGGCTCTCAAACCGACGGCCGGGTCGATCACCCTTCACGGCACCGAGATCGCCGGACTCGCGCCGCAGGAGATCAACCGCAAGGGCGTCGCTCGGACCTTCCAGCTGGTGCGGATGCTGCCGTCGATGAGCGTTCTTGATAACGTCATGGCGGGCGCCGTCTTCGGGCATCGCCGCGCCTGGGGTCAAGCGGCCCGCGACAAGGCCATGGCGCTGCTGGACCGGGTCGGCCTTTCCGGACGGGCGAACAATCGGATCGGAGAGCTGACCTACATCGACACAAAGCGCGTCGAACTGGCCCGCGTCCTGGCCTGCGATCCGCGCATCCTGCTCCTCGATGAATGGCTCGCCGGTCTGAACCCGTCTGAACTGGAAACCGGCATCACACTTATCAAGTCGCTCCGCGACGAGGGGCGCACCATCATCCTCGTCGAACACGTGATGGATGCGATCCGCTCGCTTTGCGACCGCTGCGTCGTCATGACCTCCGGCACCAAGATCGCCGAGGGCACACCGGCGGAGGTCCTTAACGACCCGGAGGTCATCCGCGCCTACCTGGGGGACGACGATGCTTGAGGTTCGCGGCATCTCGGTCAGCTACGGGCAACACCGCGCGCTGGAGGATGTCTCTGCCCGCGTGAAACCCGGCGAGATCGTCGTGATCCTCGGCGCGAACGGGGCGGGCAAGTCGACCCTTCTGAAGGCCATATCCGGCATCTGCGAGGGGAAGGTCAGCGGCTCGGTCACGCTTGACGGGCAGGAACTGACCGGCCGACCGCCGCACCAGATCGTCGAGGCGGGCGTCGCCCTCGTGCCGGAAGGGCGGGGGATTTTCGGCGATCTGACGGTGCAGGAGAACCTGACGCTTGGTGCCTTCCCTGACCGCGCCCGCGACGATCAAAGGGCCAACCTCGATCGCGTGTTCACCCTCTTCCCGAAACTGGCCGAACGGCGACGCCAGGTCGCGCGCACCATGTCGGGGGGCGAACAGCAGATGGTCGCCATCGGCCGCGCGATGATGTCGAGCCCGCAGATCCTGACGCTGGACGAACCCTCGCTCGGCCTCTCGCCGCTGCTCTGCAAGGAGTTGTTCCGCAACCTGACCTCCGTGCGCGACCTGGGCCTTGGCGTGTTGCTGGTGGAACAGAACGCCAAGCAGAGCCTCGCCATCGCGGATCGCGGTTACCTCCTGGAAAATGCCCACATCGTGCACGAAGACACCGCCGCGAAACTGGCCCGTGATCCCGCCGTGCAGGCCGCCTATCTTGGCGCAGGCGCTGCCGCCGCCCCGAAAAACCCGGAACAAGCCCCACAGACTTCGCCGGATAACGCCCCTGCGGCACTCGCGGCCAGCGCCCTGCAGCGTGTCGAACTCCGCCCGCGCCCGCAGCCGCGCCAATCCGCCGATAGCCTCGCAGGTGCGTCGATTGCGGATCTCGTAGCACGCGCAAATCAGTCGGCGAAGACGCACGTCCCTTCGAAACCCGCGACCACCAGCGCGCCAAGTCCCCACGCCAGCACGGAAGACCATGGTGACCGGTTGCGCAATGCGCTGGCCGCCATCGAGCGCACTGCGGCTGCGGCGTGCGCGCCCGAGCGGTTCTCCGGTCCCAAGACACTGGAACGGCACCGACCCGAGCCGATCCGCGACAAGCTGAACCGCCGATGGGCCGGCGGGGACAAACCCGACCGCGACGCGGCCGAATGATGAAGGAGGACGACCCATGCTCGACATGACCACCGGACACAGCGTGAAGGGGATGTTCATCGGCGGACGGTGGACCCAAGGCTCCGGCACGTTCGAAGATCTGAACCCGTCCGACGGCTCGGTCTGGGCAACGATGCCGGATGGCGGGCGGGCCGAGGCGGCCCAAGCCATCGACGCTGCTCATTCTGCCTTCCGCGATTGGGCCGACCAGCCTTTCGTGAAACGGGCGGAATACCTTCTTAAGATCGCCGAGGTCTGGGAAAAGCGCGCGCCGGATTTCATCGCCGCCATGCAGGGCGAAGGCGGCGGTTGGGTAGGCAAGGGCGGGTTCGAGACGCATTACGTGGCCGATGTCTTCCGCGCCGCTGCCGCCTCCACCTACCAGGCCATCGGAGAGGTGCTTCCGTCGGCCTATAACAAGGTCTCGACGGCCGTGCGTTACCCGATGGGCGTTGTCTCGGTCATCAGCCCGTGGAACTTCCCCGGCGTCCTGACCGCGCGCGGATTTGCATTCCCGCTCGCCGCCGGCAACACCATCGTCCTGAAACCGTCCGAGGATACCCCCTACTGCGGCGGGCTGTTCTTTGCCGAGGTGCTGGAAGAGGCGGGGATTCCCGCTGGCGTCTTCAACGTCGTGACCTGTTCTCGCGACCGCGTCGCCGAGATGGGTGACGAATTGATCGAGAACCCGCGCGTGAAAGGCATCTCATTCACCGGGTCCACGCCGGTCGGCCGCGCCATCGCCGCCAAGGCGGGCGCGCACCTGAAGAAATGCTGCGTCGAGCTAGGCGGCAAGGATTCGTTGATCGTTCTGGAAGACGCCGACCTTGATCGCGCCGTTCAGGCCGCGAACTTCGGCAGCTTCATGCACCAGGGCCAGATCTGCATGAGTGTCGAGAAAATTCTTGTACATGAATCCATCTACTCCGATTTCCTCGAGAAATTCGTCGAACGCGCCTCGAAGCTGAAAGTGGGGGACACGAGGGACACCTCGAATGTCATCGGTCCTCTGATCAATGATCGTCAGGTTGTCCGCGTGAAGGGGCAGATTGACGACGCCTTGGCCCGCGGTGCGCGCGCCGTTCTGGGCGGCGGCGTCTCGGGCCGGTTCGTTGAACCGACCATCCTGACCGGCGTCACGCCGGACATGGACGTCTGGCGCGATGAAACCTTCGGGCCCGTCGTCCCCGTTGTGCCCTTCCGCACCGACAACGAGGCCATCGCGTTGAACAACGACACGGAATACGGCCTGTCGTCGGGCATCTTCACCCGCAACGAGGAACGCGCGCTGTCCATGGCCCGTCGGATGGAAACCGGCATGTGCCATGTGAACTGCTCTTCGGTGAACGACGAACCGCACGTGCCCTTTGGTGGCACCAAGGCCAGCGGGCTTGGCCGGCATGGTGGGCGCTGGTCGCTCGAAACCTTCACCGAAACCCGCTGGATCACGTTTGACCGGGGCGGTCGCCCCTTCCCGCCGGTTTTCTAAGACCGTCTGGCATTACAAAGGAGAGAAACCATGGGACCCCTTGGCTGGATCATTCTCGCCCTTCTCGTTCTTGCTGCGCTCATCGTGCTGGCCGCCGTTTTCTACGAGCGCGCCACGAACGAGGTCAGCCTGGTCCGGACAGGTGTCGGCGGGCGGCGTGTCATCATCGACGGCGGCACCCTGGCGATCCCCTACTTTCACGAGATTTCCCGTGTGAACATGCAGACGATCCGCATGGATGTGACGCGAAGCGGTGACCAGGCCTTGATTACCAAGGACAAGCTCCGCGTCGATGTCGGCGCGGAATTCTATGCGAGCGTCATCCCCGAGGCGGACGCAATCGCCCGCGCCTCCCAGACGCTAGGGCGCCGCACCTTTCAGCCCGATCAACTCAAGGCCCTGATCGACGGGATGATGATTGATGCGCTCCGGTCGGTCGCGGCCCGGTTGACGATGGAAGAATTGCACGAGAACCGCGCGGCCTTCGTGGCGGAAGTGCGCGACGCGCTCGCCGGAACCCTCAACCGGTACGGGCTGGAACTCGACAGCGTATCATTGACCGCGCTCGACCAGACCCCGTTTTCCGCGCTTGACGAAAATAACGCCTTCAATGCCGAGGGAATGCGCAAACTGGCCGAAGTCATCGCGACCTCCCGCAAGCAGCGCGCCGAAATTGAAGCCGAAAGCGAAGTCAGCCTGCGCCGCTCGTCGATGGAGGCCGCGAAGAAGCGGTTGGAACTGGATCTGGAAGAACGGCGTGCCGAGATCGACCAGATGCGCGAAATCGAAAGCCTGATGGCCGCGCAATTGGCGGATGTCGCGCGCAAGAAGGCAGAGGGTGAACTTGCGGCGGCCCAGGCCCGTATCGACATGGAACAGAAGATCCAGGCCGCGGACCTCACACGCGAGGAAACCATCCGCCGAGCGGAGATTGCCTTGGCGAGCGCACTGGAACGCGCCGAGCAGGATCGCCTGATCGAAGTCGCCTCCAAGAGCCAGGAGGAAAGCCGCGCGCAGGCTGCGGCAGATGCCGCGCGGGCCGAAGCCGTGTCCGCCGCCGAAACCGTGCAGACGGCGCGTCAGATGGCAGAAGCGGAACGTGCCAAGCGCCTCGCACTCCTGAAAGCCGAGGAAGAGGCCGAGGCCGCGGCAGCGCGAAGCCGGATCGCGGCGGAAAGCGAGAAAGCGACCGCGAAAGATCGAAGAGCCGCCCGCATCGAGGAGGCCGAGGCTCTCAAGACCCTGCGCTTTGCCGAGGCAGAGGCGGAACGCGCCCGGATCGACGCCGAGAATGCACGCTCCGAAGCGATCGTGGCGATGGAGATCGAGAAGGCGCGGCTTGCGGCTCTGCCGAAGATCATCGCCGAAATGGTGAAGCCCGCCGAGAAGATCAAAGGCATCAGCGTCAACACCTTCAGTGGCCTCGACCGGCGCGGCAATGACGGAAGCCCCACGAACGCGACGCTGGACGCGATCATGGATATGGCGGTGCAATTGCCGGCTCTGAAGAAAATCGGAGAATCCGTGGGAATAAACCTGCAAGAAAGCGTCGAGTCG
The DNA here is from genome assembly GCA_015689645.1 of Rhodobacterales bacterium HKCCE4037. Classification (GTDB taxonomy): domain Bacteria; phylum Pseudomonadota; class Alphaproteobacteria; order Rhodobacterales; family Rhodobacteraceae; genus Gymnodinialimonas. The sequence continues at coordinate 291,603 of WVSM01000003.1, read as the reverse complement.
GCAATCGGCAAGCCACCGGAGGACTCGACCGTCAAGGACGACGCGACGAAGTGATGGGCTGCGGGTCAGCCTGAACGATCCTTGGCCGTTGACGCGTTGAGTGCCGGCGAAAGCCGCAATTGGGGTTGACTCGTCCGCTGATCCATTTTTATTTCGATACATAAAATAATTAATCTGTGAAGCCATCTGGACAGGGAGGTGCCCGGTGTTTCTTGGATTGGACCTTGGCACATCCGGGCTTCGCGCTGTCCTTGTCGACGGCGATGGTGCAGTGATCGGCAGCGCCGAGGCGGATCATGACGTCGCACATCCTTTACCCGGATGGAGCGAGCAGACCCCGTCCGATTGGATCGCAAGTTGCCGGCGCGCGATGGACAGCCTTCGAGCGGCCCACGGCCCTGCCCTTGCCGCGACCCGCGCGATTGGTCTTTCGGGTCATATGCATGGCGCGACCTTGCTGGACGCAAATGATGAGGTTCTGCGGCCCTGCATCCTATGGAATGACACACGCTCTGCCCCGCAGGCGAAGGAACTGGACACGACGCCCCGTGTGCGTGAGCTGTCCGGCAATATCGTTTTCCCCGGCTTCACCGCGCCGAAATTGCTCTGGGTGGACGAGAACGAGCCCGAGATTTTCGCGCGGATCGCCAAGGTTCTGCTGCCCAAGGATTACCTCAGGCTGTGGCTGACCGGTGAGCACGTCGCCGAGATGTCGGACGCGGCCGGGACTACCTGGCTGGATGTCGGAGCGCGGGACTGGTCGGACGCCTTGCTCGATGCAGGGCACATGCGGCGCGATCAGATGCCGGATCTGGTCGAGGGCACCGACGCATCGGGTGCCCTGCGCGACGAGCTGCGCTCGGAATGGGGCATGTCCAATCCGGTCATCGTCGCGGGCGGCGGCGGCGACAACGCGGCCGCCGCGTGCGGGGTCGGTTGTCTGCAGGAGGGCGAGGGGTTTGTCTCGCTCGGTACGTCGGGCGTGCTGCTGGCCGCACGGGAGTCCTTTGCGCCCGCCCCGGAAACCGCCGTGCACACGTTCTGCCACGCGGTGCCGGGAAAGTGGTACCAGATGGGCGTGACGCTGGCCGCAACGGATTGCCTGAACTGGCTTGCGCGAACCTTGGGGTCGACACCGCGAGCACTGGCCAGCGCGCTGCCGGACAAGATCGACGAACCCTCCGATGTGTTGTTCCTGCCCTATCTGTCGGGCGAACGGACACCGCACAACGATGCCGCCATGCGCGGCGCTTTCGTCGGCCTCGACATCGCGACCACGCCCGAGGCGTTGACCCGGGCCGTCATGGAAGGCGTCTGCTTTTCGCAGCGGGACTCGCTCCAAGCTCTTCGCGCGACCGGGGCACAACTGGACACGCTGCTGGCCATCGGTGGCGGCACCCGGTCCCGGTTCTGGCTGGAAAGCCTTGCCACCGCGCTGAACCTTCCCCTCCAGATCCCGGCCGATGGGGAATTCGGGGCGGCAATGGGGGCGGCCCGCCTTGGCATGGCCGCCACAGGTCTGGCGCCGAACGACATCATGACCCGACCCGCCATTGCGGAAACGATCGAGCCCCGCGCCGATCTGACCGAGCAGTTTGAAACCCGATACGGGCGCTACCGCGCTCTTTACCCCAGCATCAAGGCAGCCCTGACATGAGTACCGGCTTTTTCGGAGATATCGGCAAGATCCCGTTCGAGGGCCCCGACAGCAGCAACCCCCTTGCGTTTCGGCACTACGACCCGGATGAGATGGTCATGGGCAAGCGGCTGGAGGATCATCTGCGGTTCGCCGTGTGCTACTGGCACAATTTCGTCTGGCCCGGCACGGACCCCTTTGGCGGCGAGACCTTCCAGCGCCCGTGGTTCCCGGCCGACACAATGGACCTTGCCCGCCAGAAGGCCGACGTGGCGTTCGAGATGTTCGCGGCCCTCGGCGTACCGTACTTCTGCTTCCATGATTTCGACGTGCGCCCCGATCAGGACAGCTACGCCGACAACCATCGCGACCTGATGGCGATTTGCGATTACTTCGAAGGAAAGATGTCCGAGACGGGCGTGAAGCTACTGTGGGGCACCGCGAACCTGACCGGCAACCGGCGCTTCGCCGCAGGTGCGGCCACCAACCCGGATCCGGAGATCTTCGCTTACGCCGCCGCGCTGGTGAAATCCTGCCTTGAGGCCACGCATCGCCTTGACGGCGAGAACTACGTCCTTTGGGGCGGGCGAGAGGGCTATGAAACGCTTCTCAACACCAATCTTGCACAAGAAGACGCGCAGATGGGCCGCTTCCTCAACATGGTGGTGGAGCACAAGCACAAGATCGGCTTCAAGGGCCAGATCATGGTGGAACCCAAGCCGCAGGAGCCGTCCAAACACCAGTATGATTACGACGTGGCCACGGTCTACGGGTTCCTCAAGCGCCACGGGCTGGAAGACGAAGTCACCGTCAATATCGAGCAGGGCCACGCGATCCTTGCCGGTCACACGTTCGAGCATGAAATCGCAATGGCGACGGCCCTTGGCATTTTCGGCTCCATCGACATGAACCGGAACGATTACCAATCGGGCTGGGATACCGACCAGTTCCCCAATTCGGTGCCCGAGGTCGCGCTGGCCTACTACCACATCCTGCAGGACGGTGGCTTCAAATCCGGAGGCACGAACTTCGATGCCAAGTTGCGCCGGCAGTCGATCGAGCCCGACGATCTGCTGATCGCCCATATCGGCGGTATGGATGTCTGTGCCCGTGCCCTGAAGGCGGCAGCCGCGATGATCGAGGATGGCACCTTGCCGCAATTCGTTGCGGATCGCTATGCCGGATGGAACGACCCGGAAGCGGTTGCCATGCTGAACGGAGAACGCTCGCTGGAAGAGATCGCGGCGAAAGTCATGGCGACGGATGCGCAACCCAAACCCGTTTCGGGACGCCAGGAATACTTGGAAAACGTCGTCAATCGGTTCGTCTGAATGGCGCGGTGGGGGCATCCGTTCCGTTGGGCGGCGCTGGCCCTTCTGCCGCTGCCGCTTCTGGCGGATATGTCCGACCTTCCCCTCACTTTCGATCCGCCCAACTTTGCGGAGGTCGATCCTGACCGGGTCGCCCTGGGGCAGCTTCTGTTCTACGACCCCATCCTGTCGGGCAGCCAAACCGTGGCCTGTGCAACGTGTCATCATCCGCGCTTTGCCACGTCTGACGGGGTATCGCTCGGGTTGGGCGATGGCGGCGTGGGCCTCGGCCCGGACCGCGTGATAGACCCCGACAACCTGCCGGAGCAACGCATTCCGCGCAATTCGCCCGCGCTGTTCAACCTTGGCGCGGAAGAGTTCTCCGTGATGTTTCACGATGGGCGATTGGAGGCGGATGCCACTCGCCCCAACGGCATCCGCACCCCGCTGGGGGACGCGATGGCCGAAGGCTTTGCCTCGGTCCTGTCGGCGCAGGCGATGTTCCCGGTCCTGTCCCCCGATGAAATGGCCGGGCATTATTCCGAGAACCCGATCGGCCAAAGCGTGCGCCTGGGGCAGCTTTCGCTTCCAGGCGGGGCGTGGGACCAGATCGCGGCCCGTGTCGCGGCGGTTCCCGGGTATCGTACGCGCTTCGATGCGGTGCTCGGTGCCGACGCTGAGATCACCTTCACCGCGATCTCGGACATGGTGGCCGAGTTCATCATCGCCGAATGGCGCGCCGACGATAGCCCGTTCGATCGCTACCTCGAAGGGGGAACCCTCAGCGATGAGGCGATGCGGGGCATGGACCTGTTCTATGGCGATGCGGGATGCGCGGCGTGCCATGCGGGCCGGTTTCAGACCGACCACGACTTTCACGCGATCGCCATGCCGCAACTGGGCCCGGGCAAGGCCGCGCGGTTCGAAGATCATGCGCTGGACGAGGGGCGCATGCACGTCACCGGAGACCCGGCCGATGCCTATGCGTTCCGAACACCGTCCCTGCGCAACGTCGCCCGCACGGCGCCCTACGGCCACTCAGGTGCCTACGCGACTTTGGAAGGCGTCATCCGGCACCATCTCGACCCCGTGGCCGCGCTTCATGCGTATGACCGAACCCAGGTTCTGCTGCCCGACCTGCCCGGCGCGCGGGATTGGCGCGTGATGGATGATCCCGAAGTGCTGGCCGCGATTGCCGCCGCCAACGAATTGCAGCCATCCGACCTGACCGACGCACAGATCGCCGACCTGATAGCCTTCCTGAATGCCCTGACGGATGAGACATCGCTTTCCGGACGCCTCGGAATTCCCGACGCGGTCCCCAGTGGTCTGACCGTCCCGCGCTAATCGCGGCTTAGCGTCGTGCGCTGATTGACTGAAACTTCGGCCCAGTCCGTCGCTTCGCCATCCGGCCAGATCACGCGGGCCTCGACCGTATCGGGGGTGCCAAGGCCGAAATGCAACGGTCCCGCGCTGCCGCCGGCATGGCCACCCCCAACGGTGATTTCCTGCGTCCAGAGTCGACCCTCCGCCCGCAACTCGACAAATGCGCCGACCGCGAAGGGGTTGGCGCCAGCTTGGGCGACGTCGACGGCCAGCCACGCACCCGTATCGGTGCTGACGTTCCGAAAAACCTCCATCGGCGCGTGGCGATTGACCACGACGATATCCAGCAATCCGTCGCCGTTCAGGTCAACCAACGCACCGCCGCGACCGCGGTGCAGCGAGGCGACGCCGGCCTCAAGACCGGCCTCCGAAAAGGTGCCGTCCGCGCTCCCCATCAACAGGTTGTTCGGGTCGTCCATGGCGCTGCCGGGCATCTGCTCGACATTACCCTTGGTCATGAAAAGGTCTTCGAACCCGTCGTTGTCCACATCCCCGAAGGCGGCATGCCAGCCGGTGGAGGGACGCCCGTCGCCGCCAGTGTAGGGCCGGTGTGCGGTGGTGCCGCGCTCGAACCTCACGTCGACGAAGCCGGGGCCGTCGCCGTCCAGAACCTGCAGGCGCTGGTCGCCCATGGACGTCAGCATCACTTCCGCCAAACCGTCACCATCCAGATCGCGTGACGCAATTCCCATGCCCCAGAGCTGGTGGCTGTTCCACCCGTCGCGTTCATCGAAAAGGCGTGGCGCCGCCTCCATGGCCCACATCTGCTCTTCCCCGCCGCGCACATAGTAATGGCGGTCGTTGGAGACGCGCAGGTCAGCGCGCCCCAGGCGGCCCCAGTCGCTGAACAGCATCGAAAGGGCGCAGAACCCGGGCTCCAGCGCGATCGGGGGCGCGTAGGTTTCGCCCTCGGGCCGATAAAGCAGGTTGGTGTCACAGGTGCCGAACGGCCCGTCGGGGTCGGTCCGGTCCACGTAATTGCCGAATGCGAGGGTGGGCAGGGTCGCGCCATCCTCCCACGTGGCCGAAAAGGCCGTGGTCCAACGGTCATCGGTCTGGAACCCGAGCGAGTCGAACTCGGCGAACCGGCACTCTCCCAGCCCGCGCATCAGCTGGTTTTCACCAACCCGCAGGATCGCGAGATCCAGTATGCCATCGCTGTCGATGTCGAGGGGGTAGGCGCCGATCACGCCGGTTATCGCCAAGGCTGGCAATGGGCTGAAGGTGATGTCCTCGTCGGGCCGGGATTGGTTCAGAAAAAGTTGCGACGGGTTGGAGCCGCCGGCCGCGAACACCTCGGGCAAACCGTCGCCCGAACAATCGAACGTCGCCACCCCGCCACCCACGAAATGCTCCCATCCGCCCTCGTAAGTATGAAATGGCACCTCCACCGGCGCGAACAGCGGCTCGGCGGCAAGCGGCGTCGCCGCGACCAGACACACAAGAACCTCAAGCCGCATTACGTGCCATCTTCCGGATCGTCTGGGTCGACACCGCCTCGATCGCATAGGCAGCGGCGCCCTTCGCCCACATCAGGTCGCCCCACTTGTGCACCTGGATTTCCGGCAGCGGCGCGTCCACCTGAACCACCGACGCCTGAACCTTTTCCAGCACCTCCTTCTCGTAGAGGAAGTCGAGCGCCATCTGTTCGCCCGACAGGATCACCAGCCCGGGGTCGAAGAAATTGATGACGTTCACGAGGCCCATGGCGAACATGCGCCCCGCGCGGTCGAAAATGGATTTCGCCAGCTTGTCGCCGTCCTTGGCCCGCGCATAAAGCGCGGCAAGGTCGCCCTTGTGTCCGTGAACGGCGGCCTCCCGAAGCAAGGCATAGTCCCCCACGTAGGCCTCCAGACATCCGCGCTGCCCGCAACGGCACATCGCGCCGTCCAGCTGCACCTTGGTATGCCCGAACTCCGCCCCGCATCCGCGCCCGCCGCGATAGATGCGGTTGTCGATGACGATCCCCATGCCCACGCCCTGTTCGATCGTGATGACGATGAAATCCGACGCATCGCGGCCCTTGCCGAACAATTGCTCGGCCTTGGCAACGAGGTTGGCGTCGTTGTCGAGGAAGAAGGGAAACGGCATATCGGCTTCCAGCGCCGCGCCGATCTCGACGTTGCGCTGATCGAGGGACGGTGACCAATAGACGAAGTTGCGGGTCGCATCGACCAGACCGGCCATCCCCAGGCCAACGCCCGCAAGCTCCTCCAACGCACGGCCCGCCTTGGCGCATAGCGCGGTCAGCGTCTGCCGGACCAAGGCCGTGATCTCTGCTGCCGGCAGGGGCGCCGAGACGATGGGAAGCGTGTGATCGGCGAGCGTCGTGCCCTCGAAATCGACGAGGATCGCAGTAATATGCCGGTCGGCGATTTTCATGCCCGCGATCAGATGCGCGTCACCGCGGATCTTCAGGGACACCCGCGGACGACCCCGCCTGACCTGCTCCGTATCGCCATCCGGCTCGACTTCCTCGATCAGGCCCGCCGTCAGCAATTCGGTCGCGACCGCCGTGACGGTTGCCGGGCTGACCTGGGCAATCTTCGCAATGTCTATACGCGCGATTCGACCCGCTTGGCGGATCGCCTCGAATATCTGTTGGCGGTTGCCCTCGCGCGGATCCTGCGACTGCACGGAGGTCTCGAAATGCGTGATGCGATCCTTTGGCATGCCCATTATTTCCCTAACAAAATTAAATGCGCAACTGCGATCAGCGCCCGCGCAGGCCGCGCCCCCGATTTAATTTGATATCCAAAAAAACTCTGGTAGTCTTTTGATATGGCCTCTTTCGTGGAGCGGAGACGGTCAAAAAAGTTCGGGAGGAACAAATGAAATTCATCAAACTCATGGCCGCAGGTGCGCTTGCGGCGACGATGTCGACTGCGGCCATGGCCCAGGACATCACCGTTGGCGTCAGCTGGTCCAACTTCCAGGAGGAGCGCTGGCAAACCGACGAGGCAGCGATCGTCGCAGCCCTCGAAGCCGCCGGTGCGGAATACCTGTCCGCGGACGCACAATCCTCGGCCTCGCGCCAGCTCTCTGACGTTGAGAGCCTGATCGCCCAGGGTGTCGATGCGCTGATCATCCTTGCGCAGGACGCCGCCGCGATTGGTCCGGCCGTGCAGCTTGCCGCTGACGAGGGCATTCCCGTGATCGCCTATGACCGCCTGATCGAAGACGAGCGCGCGTTCTACCTGACCTTCGACAACGTCGAGGTTGGCCGTATGCAGGCGCGCGAGGTCTTCGCGGCTCAGCCCGAGGGCAATTACGTGATGATCATGGGCTCGCCGACCGATCCGAACGCCGATTTCCTGCGCGGCGGCCAGGATGAGATCCTTGCCGAGGCCGTCGCCTCCGGCGCGATCACCATCGTGGGCGAGGCCTATACCGATGGCTGGCTGCCCGCGAACGCGCAGCGCAACATGGAACAGATCCTGACCGCGGTGGACAACGAAGTTGACGCCGTCGTGGCCTCCAACGACGGCACGGCCGGCGGTGTGGTTGCGGCACTGGCCGCGCAGGGCATGGATGGCATTCCTGTTTCCGGGCAGGACGGCGACCATGCGGCCCTCAACCGTGTGGCCCTTGGCACGCAGACCGTGTCCGTCTGGAAGGATGCCCGCGATCTGGGCACTGCAGCGGCAGAAATCGCCGTGGCCCTGGCCAACGGGACCGCGATGTCGGATATCGAGGGCGCTGTCGAATGGACCTCGCCCGGTGGCACGACGATGACATCCATGTTCCTGACGCCTGTGCCGATCACGGCCGAGAACCTGTCGGTTGTCGTGGACGCAGGCTGGATCGAACTCGACGCCCTGTGCCAGGGTGTGACCGACGGTCCGGCGCCCTGTAACTGAGGCGCACTTTCTCTCCCTGATCTGCGCCCGATTGCGCAGACCTCCAAGCGAAGCGAATGCGCCCCGGAAACCGGGCGCATTCTTTCCAAGTGACCTCCGGAGTCTGGATCTGACATGACCGAGCCCACGATTGCCGCCAGCCGTCCAAAACCGCGACGAACGCCGTTTCAGCAGCTGGAGCTGGACACGCGCCTGTTGGGCATGGTGGCCGCCTTCGTGATCCTGTGCATCGGGTTCAATATCCTGACCGATGGCCGCTTCCTGACCCCGCGCAATATCTTCAACCTGACGATCCAGACGGTCTCCGTCGCCATCATGGCCTGCGGCATGGTCTTCGTGATCGTCAACCGCCACATCGACCTGTCTGTCGGCGCGCTTCTGGCGACCTGCTCGGCCATCATGGCCATGACCCAGACCGAGATCCTGCCGGACATGATGGGACTGGGCCTCAACCACCCGATGACAGGCGTGATCACAATCATCGTGGGCCTGATCGCGGGCACGATGATCGGCGCCTTCCAGGGCTGGATGATCGGTTACCTGACGATCCCGGCCTTCATCGTGACGCTTGGCGGCTTCCTCGTCTGGCGCAACGTGGCGTGGTTCCTGACGAACGGCCAGACCATCGGGCCGCTCGACCCCGTCTTCCTGATTTTCGGCGGCACCAACGGCACGCTTGGCTCCACGGCGTCGTGGATCATCGGCGCGGTCCTTGCGCTCGCCGCCGTCGCCGGCATGTGGTCGTCGCGCCGCGCCAAGTTGAGCCATGACTTCCCCGTCAAACCGGTCTGGGCAGAGGCCGTGCTGTCCGCGCTCGCCGTGGCGGTCATCATGGGCTTCATCTGGGTCCTGAATTCCTACCTCATCCCCGAACGCAGGCTAGAGCGCATGTTCGAGGATCGCGGCGAGATCATGCCCGAGGGATATACCGAGGCCTACGGCCTTCCGGTCTCGGTCTTTGTCCTGATCGCGGTTGCGATCTGCATGACCATCGTGGCCAAGCGCACGCGTCTGGGCCGCTACATCTTCGCCACGGGCGGCAATCCTGACGCGGCGGAGCTGTCCGGTATCAACACCCGCCTGCTGACCGTGAAGATCTTCGCCATCATGGGGGCGCTCTGCGCCCTCTCGGCAGTGGTCGCATCGGCCCGGCTGGCGAACCACACCAACGATATCGGCACGTTGGACGAGCTGCGCGTGATTGCCGCCGCGGTCATCGGCGGAACGGCCCTGTCCGGTGGCGCCGGAACGATCTTCGGCGCCATTCTCGGCGCGCTGATCATGCAGAGCCTGCAATCGGGCATGGCAATGATCGGCACCCCGACACCGTATCAAAACATCGTCGTGGGTGCCGTGCTGGTGCTGGCGGTGTTCCTCGACATTCTCTACCGCAAGCGCATGGGGGCAAAGTGACATGAACACGCCATTGGTCGAAATGCGCAACATGTCGATCTCGTTCGGCGGCATCCACGCGGTCGATGACGTCTCGGTCGATCTCTACCCGGGTGAAGTCGTCGGCCTCCTCGGCCACAACGGCGCCGGGAAATCCACGCTGATCAAGATGCTCTCGGGCGCCTACACGCCCGACAGTGGCGAGATCTACATCAACGGCGAAAAAGCTTTCATCCAATCGCCCCGTGATGCCCGGAAGTACAATATCGAGACGATCTACCAGACGCTCGCCCTGGCCGATAACCTCGACGCCGCGTCCAACCTGTTCCTCGGGCGCGAGCTGGTGACACCCCTGGGCTTCATCGACGACGCCGCGATGGAGGCCGAGACACGCAAGATCATGGCGCGCCTCAACCCGAACTTCCAGAAATTCAACGCGCCGGTTTCGGCCCTTTCGGGTGGTCAACGCCAATCCGTTGCCATCGCCCGAGCCGTCTATTTCGATGCCCGCATCCTGATCATGGACGAGCCCACGGCGGCGCTTGGGCCGCAAGAGACAAAAATGGTGGCCGAGTTGATCGAACAGTTGAAGAAGGAAGGCATCGGCATCTTCCTGATCGACCATGACGTGCACCAGGTCATGAACCTGTGCGACCGCGCGAGCGTGATGAAGAACGGTCAGCTTGTCGGCACGGTGAACGTCGCCGACGTGACCGATGACGAACTGCTCGGCATGATCATCCTCGGCAAGGCACCGGGCGAACAATCCGGTCCATGAATCCCGCTGGCTGGGTGCGGTCGCGCACCCGAAAGGGCGGAAAACAACCAGAGCACATCGGCAACCTTCCGGGTCACCGCATTCATCACGTCATCATGTCGGTTGGATTGGCTGGGGTGGTAGGATTCGAACCTACGGTACACGGTACCAAAAACCGCTGCCTTACCGCTTGGCTACACCCCAACCGTGCCGGTGCAGATACGACGCGGCGCGCGGGGGATCAAGCCCCCGAATACGATTTATCGGCAAGGATTCCCGCTATTCCTGCGGGGCCTCGTGGCGCAGAAGATCCTTGTCGGGCAGCGCCTCGCGCTCGGCCTCGATGATCTCCTCCAGGGCGGCGACTTCCTGGGTGCCGACGTCCTGCGCCTCGACCTGCTGGGGCGGCGGGGCAGGGCGTTTGCGCGGGCTCTCTTCCACGCCCGGCAGACCCGCACCGATCAGCCGGTAGGTCGGCTCGGGCAAGCCGATCCCCGCTTCCTCAAGCCGTGCCTTGACCACGCGGATCGCCTCGCCCTGCGCCATGCCGATCCCGGTCTCGTGCTGCTTGATCCAGCCTGCGGCGGTGATGTCGATGGTGGACGCGCCAAGCCCCTCCACCCAGACCGCCGGCGCTGGCGCGCTCAGCACGAAGGGCAATTCCTGCAACGCCGCAAGGATGATCCGCTGCGCCTCGGCGATATCAGCATTGGGATCGATCCCCAGAAGGAAGGTAAACCGCCGCTCGTCATTGCGCGTGTAGTTGATGATCTTCGCCTTGAAGACCGTCGAGTTCGGAATGCGGATGTGGTTCCCGTCCAGGCTCAGCAGGATCGTCGCCCGGCTGGTCAATCGGATCACGTGGCCCGTATCGCCCTCGATCTCCACCAGGTCCTTGGGCCGGAACGGTTGCCGGATCGACAGCATGATGGACGAGATGAAATTCTCCACCGTGTCCTTCACCGCGAAACCGATGGCGAGGCCCACGATCCCCGCAGCCCCCAGGATCGTCCCCAGCAGCGCCGTCGCGTTCAGCAGGTCCAGCGCCAGCACGACGCCCGCCACGATGAACACCAGCCGCACCACCTGCCGGTAGATGTCCGCGATGAAGGCGTTCGGCGCGATCCGGTCCCAGGGCCAGCTCCGGGCCGCCAGCCAGAAGCCCAGAAGCCATGTCAGAACGCCGGCCCCCGCCGCCACGAGGATCAGGGGGGAGAAGGCGACGAATTGCTCGAACCGGTCGCGCATCCGCTCGATCGCCGGGTTCAGCCGCTCCACCACGTCGGTGCTTTCCGTGACCGTATTCTCGATCGCCACCACGCCTTCGACGCGCGCCACCAATTCGTTCAGCGTCTGGATCCGGTTGCCGTCCACCACCGTGCCGCGCAGCGTGACGATGCCGTTCGACACGGTCGCGCGCACATCGTCGTAGCCGTCCAGCTGGCCGAGGATCGCCATGATCCGGTCGCGCACCGCGAAATCCTGGGCCCGGTCGCTTTCGACCGAAATCTCTCCGTCCGGCTGCGCCCCGGTCGTCTGCGCCGCAACCGGACCGGCCAATGCAACGGCAATCAGCGCCGCGAAACCGATCAGGGCCGCCCGCACGCGCCGCATCACAGCGCCACCGGTGCCGCCTTGGCGACCTTGTCGAAGGCCATCAGCGTGTCGATCAGCCCGCCCATGTCCTCCAGCCGGATCATGTTCGGCCCGTCGCTTGGCGCATTGTCCGGGTCCTGATGGGTTTCAAGGAACACCCCGGCGACGCCCACGGCCACGGCGGCGCGGGCCAGCACCGGCGCGAATTCGCGCTGCCCGCCGCTCGACCCGCCAAGCCCGCCGGGCTGCGCGACGGCGTGGGTCGCATCCATGATGACCGGATAGCCCGTCTTGGCCATCTCCGGCAGCGACCGCATGTCGGCCACCAGCGCGTTGTATCCGAAGGACACGCCGCGTTCGGTCAGCAGCATCCGCGCGTTGCCGGTGCTCGCCACCTTGTCGGCCACGTTGGCCATGTCCCATGGAGCAAGGAACTGCCCCTTCTTCACGTTGATGGCAGCACCCGTCTCGCCCGCGGCCAGCAGAAGGTCGGTCTGGCGGCACAGGAAGGCGGGGATTTGCAGAACGTCGACCGCCTCGGCCACCGGGGCGCATTGCTCGGGCGCGTGCACGTCCGTCAGCACCGGGCAGCCGAATTCGTCGCGCATCGCCGCGAGGATGCGCAGCCCCTCATCCATGCCAAGCCCCCGCTTGCCTTTCAGCGACGTGCGGTTGGCCTTGTCGTAGCTGCCCTTGAAGATGAATTGTGCGCCCGCCCCGGCGCAGATCTCGGCCATGTGACCCGCGATCATCCGCGCATGGTCGAGGCTTTCCAACTGGCAAGGGCCTGCAATAACGGTCAGGGGCGCCGCGTTCGACACCGCCAGCGATCCGATATCCACCTGTTTCATATCCACCTCCGGGGCCCGTGTTGCCCCGGGTGTGGCGCGGGCCGGGTCAGGAACTGACCTGTTCGCGCAGGATCGAGGCTGTCATTGATATCAGAAGGTAGATGCCAGAAAAGACCACGAACGCAAGCAGGGTATTCTCGAAAGCCTTCGGATAGGCCGCCTCGTCCGGGGCCACAGGGAAGACACCCATGGAGATATAGAGCGTCTGGCGGTTGGCCTCCATCCGGGCGGCTTCACGGGCCTGCATCGCCTCGGTCAGCATCAGGCGACGGGTTTCGAGGTCGGCCTGTGCGATCACCAGTTCCGACTGCACCCGCGCCAGCGAAACCTCGCCGCCGGTCAGGGTGCTGCGCAACTCGCGCACCTGTTCTTCCAGTCGTTCGATCGTCGCTTCCGATGCGGCGACACGGCCGGGATTCGGCCGGCTGGCCGCGCTCATCTCCGCGAGGCGCAGACGCTCTTCGGTCAGCCGCGCTTCGAGGTTCGAGATTTGCGAAAAGACCAGGTTCAGTTCCGCTTCGGGCGAGACGACTTCAAGCTGCTGTTGCAGGTCCAGAACCCGCGACTGCGCTTGCGCCGCTCGCTCCTCGGCCTCGTCGAAGGCCTCCTGCGCTCCGGCCATACCGTCGGCGCGCAGGCGCGATGACATCTGGTCAACGCGTTCCTCCGCATAGCCGATCAATGCTTCCGAGAACCGTTGGCTGCTCAGCGGGTCCGCGCCGAGCATTTCCATGCGGATGATGCCTTCGACCGGGTCGTAGCTGGTGGTCAGCGAGCGCAGGTAGGTATCGTACATCTGCTCGTCCGAGGCATCGGGTGCGAGCCGCAGCAAGGGGTCGATGTTGTCGCCCGAGAAATGCGCGCGAAAGCCTTCTTCCTCGTCCAGCCGCAGCATCGCTTCTCGGCTTTCGAGGTAGCTCTGGACCGTGATCGATTCCTGCACCGTCGCAAAGCTGCTGCCGCCCAGAAGGCTGCCAAGCCCGCTGGCGGCGGAGGCCGAGGCTTCGGCCTTCTGGATCACGAATTCGGTGTTCGTGGCGTAAAGCGGCGTGGCGACGACGTAGAAGTAATAGCTGACGAGGATCGTCGGCAGGAACACGAAGCAGGCAAGGCGGGTGGCCAGCTGGATCAGCTTGCGGCGACGCCGCGCGGCGATGTCGCGCTGGACGCGCATGATTTCCTCGGCGCGCTGTTCGGCGGAATAGGCACCGCCCGGTTGCGGAGGGGCCGGGGCGTCCGCCTGCGTCGCTGGCACTTTCGCCGTCGCGGCGCGCACCGGAAGCGTATTGCCAGCGGCCCCCGCCGCCGCCACTCCGCCGCCACCCGCTGGCGGCCCGCCAAGGCCGCTACCGTGGCCCGCGTCGCTCACGACCAGTTCCAGCATGCTCGACTGGTTGAACGGATCGAGCCCGCGATTGCGCAACTGACGCACCGCGTCGAAATCGGAAGCCGGGTGCAACCCGTGCTTCTGGGCGAGACGGCGTGCCATCCGCAACTGGCGGCCCGTCAGCCCCTCGGCGCGGATCGCGGCAAGCTCTTCTTCCACGCTCTGTGCACCGCCACCCGTCCCGCTTGTGCCCTGGGCGGATTGCGCCCGGTCATGGGCGGTCGAACCGGGCAGGGCCATGTCGCCGAACCCATCCTCGGTGACGTTGGGCAGGGCATTGTCGAGCTCTTCCTGCGACGGGGCAGGGTTCGCCTGCGACCGACCGGCCTGGCCATCGGCTGCCTGCGCCGCGCGGGTCTCACCCGTCGGGGCCACCGCATCGCTGCGGCGGATACGGAATTTCCGGGCCTTAGGTTTGGTAGTCATAAAGCTGCTTCGCCTCTTCCAGCGTGTCGAACATATGCAGCTTACCGTCCCGCAGGACCGCTGCACGCCGCGCGAATTTCTCAAGGGTCTGGGCCTGGTGCGACACGATCACCACCGTCGCGTTCTTCAGCCGCTCGGCCAGGATATTTCCCGCGCGCCGGTTGAACTCGGCATCGGTGGAGGCCGGCATCCCCTCGTCGATCAGGTAGATATCGAATTCCAGCGCCAGAAGCAGCGAGAAATTGAACCGCGCCCGCATGCCGCTTGAATACGTCCCCAGCGGCATGTCGAAATATTCCTCGATCCCGCAGACCCAGCGGCAGAACGCCTCCACGTAATCGGGGTCGAGCCCGTAGAGCTGCGCGATGTAACGGCTGTTCTCCATCGCCGAGAGCTTGCCGATCAGCCCGCCCATGAACCCCAGCGGGAACGAGATCCGCGCATCGCGCGTGATCGAGCCCTCATCGGGCTTCTCCAGCCCGCACATCATCTTGATCAGGGTGGTTTTGCCGGTTCCGTTGGGCGCCAGAATGCCAAGGGAGTACCCGATATCGACGCGGAACGATGCACGGTCCAGAATCACCTTGCGGCGTTCCCCGGTCCAGAAGGACTTCGAGACCCCTGAAAACTCCAACATTGCTGTGCCGCCCAAACTAAGCCTACTCAAGGCGCGTGCGTTCTTAATCGCGTCACGTCACCATTCTGGAAACATACCGGCCCTTTTGGGCAGCATTATGTCGCAAACCCCGAAGTAAATACAGGGAATTTTCGGCAAAAGCCGCCCGCACCGGTCGCGGGCACAGGCTCACATCTCCTGCTTCTGCACCCGCGTGATCCACCCCGATGCGATGGCAACCACGGCCGCGCCGAAGCTGAACAGCGCCCCCATCTTCGCCGCATCCTGCACCGGACCCGGATCGAAGGCGACCGAGGCCACGAACAGCGACACGGTAAAGCCAATGGCGGCAACGAAGCCGATCACGATCAGGTCGACCAAGCGCATCCCTTGCGGCAGCCCCAGCCTCAGCACCACGACCGCGAACCAGCCGAACAGGAACACGCCCACCGGTTTGCCGATCAGCAGGCCCGCCAGAACCAGCCACGTCGCGTCTCCCATGGCGCTGAAGGCCACGCCCGCATTCATCAGGCCGAACAGGCCCAGGATGATCTCGACGGGGTATTTCAGCGCGTGCTCCATCTCGTTCAGAAGGTCGTGCAAATGCTCCTCCGCGGCCGAGAAGATGCCGAAGGCCCGGTCCGCGTGGGGGATCGTCGGCACGATGGGCAGCAGGCCCAGGGCCGGATGCAGGCCCGACATCATGAAGCCGTACCAGCTTGCGCAGGCGGCGATCAGGTAGGGCCAGAACGACAGCTTGGTGCGAACCCAGGTCGACCGGCGCCGCAACTGGTCGCCCCGGTCCAGACGGCGCGGCAGCCAGTTGAACAGCACGAAGACGGCCACGGCTGCCCCCAGCGACAACAACAGCCAGACTGGCGCAAGGTCGCCCGACGGGTAGAAGATCGCCAGGATCAGCAGGCCTGCCGCGTCGTCGGCAATGGCCAAAAGCAGCAGGAACCGCACCGCCGGGTGTCCGCCACCGAACACAAGCCGTCCGACGAGGTAGGAGAACGCGATATCGGTCGCCGTGGGGATCGCCCAACCGTTCGCCACCGCATTGTACGTGTCCGAGCCAAGGAAATAGGCGATGCCGAGGTAGACAGCGATCGGGCCGAACATGCCGCCTGCCGTGGCGACCAGCGGCGTGGCCGCCTTCTTGCCGCGCAGGCTCCCGTTGTCGAGGATCACGGCCTCCCAGACCTCCTTCGCGGCGATGGCGAAGAACAGCGCCATCAGCACGTCGTTGACGAGGTAATGCAGCGTCAGGTCGCGCACGACATGGCCCGCGCCATCGTCATGCAGATGCCCGATCGGCGCGTCGTGCCAGATGATGTAATCGACGAAGTTGTGGTAGAGATCGGCCCAGTAATGGCTGTTGCCCGCAACCGGCGCGATGAGATCGAGGTTGGCCCAGACCAGGGCGATCAGGGCGCCACTGATCAGCAGGATCGAATAGCCCGTGATGAAATCCCAAACGCGATACATGCGGTCTCTCCCCTGATCCTCTTGGATTGGTTACCGAAATATGATCGGGCCGTCCATGGGGCGGGCCATCACGGGGCCGAGATTGCCCTCAAATGGGGCACTTGCAGAGAGGGGAGCCGGAAAACTGGAGTTTTCCGGGTGGGATTTCTGAAGAAATCCCCGCCCGCGCCGGCTCAGACGGCGGCGCGACGGATCACGCCACGACGCCCCAGACGATCCCGGCGATGACTGCGCCGGACAGCGCCAGCCCGAGGTAGGCCGCGAAGACGCGCGGCTTGACCAGCGCCCAGACCGCGACCGCCGCCGGGATGCAGCTCACGCCGCCCGCGATCATGAAGGACATCGCCGCCCCGGGGCTCATCCCCTGTTCCATCAGCCCGGCAATCAGCGGCACGGCCGCGTAGCCGTTCAGGTAGGCCGGTGCACCGACCAGGGCGCCCAGAAGGATCGGGCCAAGCCCGTCGCCGCCTATCACGGTCGAGATCAGTTCCGCCGGAACATAGGCGATCATCAGCGATTGCAGCAGGTAGGCCAGCAGCAGCCATTTCCCGAGGAAGACGAAGTTCTCCCACGTCGTCCGCGCGAAGATGCCGCGCCGGTCGCTCTCTTCCCAGAACCGCCAGTTCAGAGTCAGTTTCTTCGACCCGCAGCAGCCGCCGATCTTCGGTTGCACGCGCAGCGGGTCGGCGAAGACCGGCGAATTGGCCATGAGTTTCACGGTCAGCCCGCCGAAGACGCCAAGGCCCACGGCGGCCACGGTTTTCGCCACGGCGAAATCCCAGCCGATGCCGCCTGCCGTGATCGAGAACATCGCAGGGTCCATCAGCGGAGAGGCGAGCCAGAAGGCCATGACCGCGCTCAGCGGTGCACCCGCCGCCAGAAGGGCCGCCACGAAGGGGATCACCTGGCACGAACAGAACGGCGACAGCCCGCCCGCCAGCGCGCCCAGAATGATCATCCGCGTCTCACGCCCCTCGAACACGCCGTCGAGCAGCCGTTCTGAACCGGTGGCCTTCATCACGCCGATGGCGAAGACGGCGAACAGGATGAAGGGCAGGGTGCCGAGCCAGTGATCGGCGGTCTCCTGAAGGGTCGGAACGACCGCGCTACTGTCCGAGATGGCCAGAACCGCGACGATCAGCGCACCGGTGAGGGCCACCTTGTCGACACGCGACCACAGGTCGGGGATCAGGCGGGGGGTGACGCTCTGGTCAGCCATGACGGTGTCCTTTCAGGGCATTCATATCGGCGCAGCATTCCGCGAGCAGGAAATGCGACAGGTTCTCGATGAATTCGTGATCGACGAACGACAGGATGCGCCGTCCGTCCTTGCGCTGGTAGACGAGGCCAGCGGCGGTAAGCTGTTTCAGGTGATGGGTCAGGACTGACCCGGCGATGCCCACGGCCTCGCCCAGGTCACCGGTCGCCATGCCGGCAGGACCCGCCCGCACGAGGCGCAGGACGATACCCAGGCGCGCCTCCGATCCGAGGGCTGCAAAGGCCGCGGCAACGCAGACGCGCTCCTCCTCGGCGGCGGTTTCGGGGTCGACATCATCGGGCAGGATCACATGTTGCATGTTTCGACATTTATAGAAATATAGAAATAATGCAACCCCCTTGTTTTGTTGGTAGTTAACCGTAATTCAAGGACCATGACCGACCGGTGCAACCTTGCTCACGTCTTGAAATCCTGCCGCATCTGCGCCGACAGATTCGTCGCCACGGCCACCCGGCACAGGCCCAATCCGGTGGTCTGGTTCCGGCCCGGCGCCCGCATCCTGATCGCCAGCCAGGCGCCGGGCATGCGGGTCCACGAAGCCAACACGCCCTTCTGGGACCGGAGCGGCGACCGCCTCCGCGACTGGATGGGCGTGGACGAGGCCACCTTCTACGACCGCTCCCGCGTCGCCATCGTCCCCATGGCCTTCTGCTTCCCCGGCTACGACGCCAAGGGCAGCGACCTGCCGCCCCCGAAAATCTGCGCCGAGACGTGGCGCGCGGACGTGCTGGCCTCGCTCCCCGACATCCGCCTGACCCTCCTGATCGGCGGCTACGCCCAGAAATGGCACCTCGGAACCAGGTCCGGCGTCACCGAAACAGTTGCCGCGTGGCGCGACCACGCGCCCGCCGTCTTCCCCTTGCCTCATCCCTCGTGGCGCAATACCGCGTGGCTGAAGAAAAACCCGTGGTTGGAGGCCGAGCTTCTGCCCGTCCTGCGCACCCGCATCGCCGAGGTCCTGTCCGAATGACGCCACTCGACACCGCTTTCGCCGCCATGTCCGAGAACCCCGACGACACCGCCGCGCGGCTCGCGTGGTTCGACCGCCTCGCCGCCTCGGAACTGGTTCTGCTGCTGGAGGACGAGGCCGACGGCGACCGCATTCGCCCTCGTGTCTTCACGGTGGAAGGGGCCGACCTCGTGCTCGCCTTCGATCGCGACGAACGGCTGGCCGATTTCGCCGGCGCCGGCGCGCCCTACGCCGCGATGTCGGGCCGCGCGCTTGCGGGGATGCTGAAGGACGCGGGCCTTGGCCTCGGCATCAACCTCGGCGCGGCGTCGGAAACAGTGCTGGAGAACGAGGCGATGGCCTGGCTCGCTGGCGTCCTCTCCGCCGAACCTGCCGAGGTGGAGGATCAGCCAGAGGAAGTCCTGCCGCCGAAGAACCTGCCCGAGGCGCTTCTGACCGCACTGGACCTGCGCCTCGCCTCCGCGACGGGCCGCGCGACGATGGCCTACCTCGTCGGCACCCGGTTCTCCGGCGGCCGCCAAAGCCACCTTCTTGCCTTCATCGATCCGGCCCCCGGCGCAGAGGGCGCATTGGCGCGGATGGTGGGCGAGGCGCTGACGTTCTCGGGTCTCGAAGCGGCCAGTCTGGACGTCGGCTTCTTCCGTGCCAGTGACCCGTTCTGCGCTCGTCTCGCGAAGGTGGGGCTGCGCTTCGACCTGCCGCAACCGGAAGAGCCCGTGGCAATGAAAGCCCCCGGAACCGACCCGAACCAGCCGCCGCGCCTGCGTTAGTAGCCCGCGTCCCGGTCCACGACATGCAGGAAGGGCTCTCCCGCCTCACCGCGACGGATGTTCTCCGCGATCACCTGGGAGGCGGTATCGGGCCGTGTCTCCGACGCGACATGGGGCGTGACCGTCACGCCCGGATGCGCCCAGAACGGGTGCTCCTTCGGCAGCGGCTCGACGCGGAAGACGTCGAGCGTCGCGTGGCCGATCTGGCTTGCGTCCAGCGCCGCCAGCAAAGCGTCGTCGTCGATCAGCGGACCGCGCCCCGGATTGACGATGAAAGCGCCTTTTGGCATCCGGGCCAACGCCTCGGCATCGAGCAGGTTCGTCGTCGCGGGCGTATCGGGCAGCAGCAGGATTGCAATCTCGGCCCGTGCCAAGGCGTCGGGCAGCCCGGCTTCTCCCGCGAAACAGGTCACGCCTTCGATCTGCTTTTCGGACCGCGCCCAACCGGCGACATCGAAGCCGAGCTTCACCAGCGTCTCTGCCACGGCGCTGCCCAGTTCGCCCAAGCCGAACACCACGACGGATCGGTCTTGCGGCAAGGGCGGTGGCGGCGCGTCGTTGCGCCATTCGCCGTCCTGCCCGAGGATATGGACATCCATCCCGAGGTGATGGCGCAGCGCATGGCCCACACACCATTGCACCATGCCGTCGGTCATTCCGACATCGACCATGCGGGCCAGCGGCACCTTGAGCGTCTCGTTTCCTACGATCTGCTCCACCCCGGCCCAGAGGTTCAGCACAGCCTTCAGGCGAGTATAGGGGGCGAAATCCTGCACCTCGGAATTCGGGGCGTAGACGATGTAGTCGACCGTCTCGGGCGCGGCCTCCAGCGTCAGGCCGGCGTCGGATACTCCGGCCGCGGAAAGGGCGCGGCGCAACGGCGCCTCGTAGACGGGCCACCGGTCAGGCCGGGCGGCGAACAGGATAACAGGGTCGGACATTCTAGCGTGCTCTGTGGATATGGGCTGATTGGACGAGGCCGAAGGCCACCATTAGCACCAGCATCGCCGAGCCGCCATAACTGACCAGTGGCAGGGGCACACCCACAACCGGCGCAAGCCCCATGACCATCGCCATGTTGATCGAGAAATAGAGGAAGAAGGTGACGGCCACGCCCATCACCACCAGCGAGGCATATCGTTCGCGCGCCATCAGCGCCGTGGCGATGCAGAAGACGAGGATCAGGATGTAGAGCAGCAACAGCGATGCCGCGCCGACGAATCCGAATTCCTCGGCCAGCGTCGGGAAGATGAAGTCGGTGTGGCTTTCGGGCAGGAAGTCGCCGCGGATCTGGGTGCCCTGCATGAAGCCGCGCCCGGTCCAGCCGCCGGAGCCGAGCGCGATCTGGCTCTGCGTGATGTGATAACCCGCGCCCAGAGGGTCACGGGTGGGGTCGAGGAAGGTGTCGATCCGGGCATATTGGTAATCGGCCAGCAGAGCCCAGGACGTGCCCCGGCTGGCGAAGACCGCCGTCACCGCGCCCACGCCCATGGCGATCACGGTGGCGAAATAGAGCCAATGCACGCCCGCCAGGAAGATCACCGCGCCGCCGCCCATCATGATCAGAAGCGAGGTGCCGAGGTCGGGCTGGATGAAGGTCAGCCCGACGGGAAGGCCAATGATGAGCAGCGGGATCGCCACGTAAAGCGGGTTCGAGACCTTGTCGATGTCGAGCCAGTCGTAATAGGCCGCGAGCATCATCACGACCGTGACCTTCGCCATCTCCGACGGTTGCAGCCGCATGAAGCCAAGGTCGATCCAGCGCTGTGCGCCGCCGCCCGTGGCCCCGAAGAACTCCACGTAGAGCAGCAACAGGATCGAGACCGCGTAGGCCAGAACCGACATGTTGCGCCAGAACCAAATCGGGACGAGCGCCACGATGATCATCGCGGTGAAGCCAAGCGCGAAACGTTCCATCTGCGGCTCGGCCCAAGGCTGGAACGAGCCCCCGGCGACCGAGTAGAGCATCAGGAAGCCCACGCAGGCGACCGTGACCAGCAAAAGCGCCAGCGCCCAGTTGAGGTGCAGGATCTTGCGCCAGCCCGTCGGCGTGGATTTGACGTGGTATTCGAGAAAACTCACGCGCCTTGCCCCCCGTGGCCGGGGGTGCGGCCGGATGGCTGCGGCGGTGCATCGAAAATACGCATCTCGCCATGCATGGCCTCGATGCTGCGGCGCAGGCTGACGGGGTAAAGTTCGGGCGGGGGCACGTCACCCACCTGGGCGCGCAGCAGGATGTCGCGGGCGATTGGGGCGGCGGCTGCGGACCCGCCGCCATGTTCGACGATGACGGCGGCGGCGTAGCGTGGGTTGTTGTAGGGTGCGAAGCCCACGAACAGGCCGTGGTCACGCCGCTCCCACGGGAGATCCTCGTTCCGGATCACGCCTGCCGCGCGTTCGGCGGCGGTGATGTTGCGGACCTGGCTAGTGCCGGTCTTGCCGGCGAATGCGAACCCTTCGTCGTCGGCGCGATACCGGTAGGCGGTGCCGCGGCTGCTGTTGGTGACGCGCCACATGCCTTCGTGCACCAGGGCCAAATGGTCGGGGTTGATCCCGAGGTCTTCCGGTTCAGGCCGGTCCGAGGGGACACCGTTGACCGACCGGACGAGGGTTGGTTCAATCATCCTTCCGGTGGCGAGGCGTGCAGTCATCACGGCGAGATGCAGTGGCGAGGACAGGACGAAGCCCTGACCGATGGAGGCGTTGAGCGTGTCGCCCACGACCCAATCCTGGTCGAAGCGGCGGCGCTTCCATTCCATCGTCGGGGCCAGCCCTTCGGCGACGCCGCTCATCGGCAGATCGTGCCTGACGCCGCATCCGAACCGCCGCGCCATCGCCGATATGTTCTCGATCCCGACACGCTGCGCGAGTTCGTAGAAATAGACGTCGCAGGATTCCATGATCGCGCCGACAATATCCACGCGCCCATGCCCGCCGCGCCGCCAGCAGTGGAAGCGCCGGTTGCCGACCTCCATATGGCCGGGGCACGACACCGTCTCGTTCGCGGTGACAAAGCCGCCTTCCAGCGCGGCCAGCGCCACGATCATCTTGTATGTGGACCCCGGCGGGTAGAGGCCTTGCGTCGCCTTGTTGGCCAGGGGGCGGTACGGATCGTTGTTCAACCCGTTCCACTGGGTCGTGGAAATGCCACGTACGAAGAGGTTCGGGTCGAAGGTCGGGGCGGAAGCCAGCGCCAGGAGGTCGCCGGTCTGGCAATCCATGATGACGGCCCCGGCGCTTTCGCCCTCCAGCCGCGCCTCGACGTAGTTCTGAAGGCCTGCGTCCACCGTCAGCTGCACGTCGCTGCCGGGGGTTGCCGGGTCGCGGTCCAGCTCGCGCATGATCCGGCCGGAGGCGTTGACCTCGACCCGGCTGGTGCCCGCGCGACCGCGCAGCATGCTTTCTGCCTTGTCCTCGATATTGTAGCGCCCGACCTGGAAATCGGGGATCTGCAGGACCGGGTCGGTGTCACCGGTCTGTTGCAGGTACCAGTCGGAGACGGGGCCGACGTAGCCGACCACATGGGCGAAATCGGCGCCAAGCGGATAGACGCGGCTGAGGCCCACTTCGGGGTTTACGCCGGGCAGGGCGGGGGCGTTGACGGCGACGGCGGACAATTCCTCCCAGCTGAGGCGGTCGGCAATCGTCACGGGCACAAAGGAGGGGCGGTTGCGAATCTCCTCGCGCGCGCGTTCGAGCGTCACGAGGTCAAGGTTCACGAGCCGCGCGACCTCGTCCAGCACCGCGTCCACGTCGCCCGCATCCTCGCGCACGATGGTGATGCGATAGTTCTGCTCGTTGCCCGCCAGAAGCACGCCGCGCCGGTCGAAGATCAGCCCGCGCGCTGGCGGCAGAAGCCGCAGGTTGATGCGATTTTCCTCGGCCAAAAGCCGGAAATCGTCGGCGCGCTCGACCTGCAGATAGCGCATCCGGCCGGCGAGAACCGCACCTGTTCCCGCGAAAAGCCCCCCGACCACGAGACTGCGGCGGGTAATCGTGCGGACGCTGTCCTCGATTTCACGTTGGGTGCGTTTCATGGGCGGGCTTCACGGGGTGGCAGACGGTTACAGGGCTTCTACAGGGCTTCGAGCTCGGCAGGGCCGAGTTTACGCAATCCGAAGATATATTTCGAGACGGCAACGACAATCGGGTAGGTCACGATCGTGACAATGCCCTGCACGAGGGTAAGCCCCAGCGGATCGAGATCCACCAGCAGAATCCACAAAACCAGCCGATTGAGCAGAACCATGCCCATGACGGCGATGGCGACGGCGCCCCATTCCACCAGGAACGGGAATTCCGTCATCGCGAGCCGCCTGCGCCGCAGGTATTCGGAGGCGAAGATCACCAGAAGCGTCCAGAGGCCGGGCGGGCGCTGGAACAGGAAATCTGCCAGCAGGAACACCAACAGAAGGATGCCGAGCGGCACCACCGCAGGTTGCCGCACCATCCAGGCAAAGGCCAGAAGCAGAAGCAGGTCCGGCCCCGGCACACCACGGTCCGCGAGGTTCAATGGCAAGAGTTTCAGCGTGATGAGCACGAGGCAGATCAGCACGAACAGCAATCGGTAGGTCCAGACGTGGCGGGCAGATAGCGCGCTCATGTCATTCCTCCGCCGGGGGAGCGGCCTCGGCTCGGGCATTGGGGTCGGGCGCGATGGCGCCGTCTTCGTCCACGATCATCCCTGCGGGCGGCCATGGCGGACCGATCAGATCTGCCGGATCATCCAGCGTCGTGCCCGGATGACTGCGCATCACGCGCAGGAAGTTCAGCCGCTGCAGATCGGCCGACAAGCGCGCTCGCAGCAACCGGTCCGAGGTGAACACCACCTGTCCCACCAGCAGACCCGGCGGGAACAGTCCGCCATCGCCCGAGGTGATGATCCGGTCGCCCGCCGCGATATCTTCGGGGTCCTCCACGAAATCCAGCACCGGGTTCGCGGAATTGTCGCCCATCAGAAGCGCCTGCTGGCCCGAGGGCAGGATCGTCACCGGGATGCGACTGGAGGCGTCTGTCAGGAGCATCACCCGCGACGTGGAATCGCCCACGCCCGAGATACGTCCGACAACGCCAAGCCCGTCCATCGTGGCCCACCCGTCGAGGATGCCGTCGCGCGCGCCCACGTTCAGCAGAACGGAGCGCCGGAACGGGGAGCCGCTGTCGGCCATCACGATGCCGGTCACGAAGGTCAGTTCCGGGTCGAGCTGCACGCGGTTCAGGTCGAGCAGCCGCGCATTCTCCTGCTCCAGCTGAAGCGCCGCCTCGCGCCACGCGCGCATCTGCTGCAATTCGCGGCGAAGCTCCTGATTTTGCTCGAACAGGCGCGTATAGCTCTGGAAGTCTTCGGCCATCCGCGCCAGCCCGGTGATCGGGGCCATGGCCCATTCCATGTTGGGCACGTAACGGTCGACGATCGCGGCGCGGATGCGCTCCATCCGCGGGTTGTCGATCCGCCAGATCAGCACCAGCGACACGAGGAACAGCACCAGCACCGCCAACAGCAAACGCCGGACGGGTCGCGTATAGGATGCGTCATAGCTGTCCCGGGCCATCGAATGCCTCTCGGGGTTTGCAGGTGTTTAGCTGTCGTAGTCTATCGCATGGCGCAGGAGATTCTCATACTCCAGCGCCTTGCCGGTGCCCAAGGCCACGCAGTTCAGGCTTTCATCGGCCACGGAAATCGCCAGCCCCGTCTGCTCGCGCAGGGCGAGGTCCAGTTCGCCGAGCAGCGCGCCGCCGCCGGTCAGCATGACGCCCCGGTCGACGATATCGGCGGCGAGGTCGGGCGGGGTGGCTTCCAGCGCGCCCATCACGGCCTCGCAGATCTGCTGCACCGGTTCGGCCAATGCTTCGGCCACCTGCGCCTGCGAAATCTCGGTTTCCTTCGGCACGCCGTTCAGCAGGTCACGCCCGCGAATGCGCATGGACGCACCGCGCCCGTCGTCGGGCATCCGCGCCGTGCCAATGGAGGTCTTGATCCGCTCCGCCGTTGCCTCACCGATCAGCAGGTTATGCTGACGCCGCAGGTACGAGATGATCGCCTCGTCCATCCGGTCGCCGCCGACGCGGACGGAGCGCGCGTAAACGATATCCGCCAGCGACAGAACCGCCACCTCGGTCGTCCCGCCACCGATATCCACCACCATCGAGCCGGTCGGATCGGTGATCGGCATGCCCGCGCCGATGGCCGCCGCGATAGGTTCGGCGATCAGGCCGGCCTTTCGCGCGCCCGCGCCCAGAACCGACTGGCGGATTGCGCGCTTTTCAACCGGCGTCGCGCCGTGGGGCACGCAGACGATGATCTTCGGCTTCGAGAAGGTCGTGCGCTTGTGCACCTTGCGGATGAAGTGCTTGATCATCTCTTCGGCGACGTCGAAATCGGCGATCACACCGTCGCGCATCGGCCGGATCGCCTGAATGCTGCCCGGCGTCCGCCCGAGCATCAGCTTGGCATCCTCGCCGAAGGCCAGCGCCTTCTTCACGCCGTCCTTGACCTGGTAGGCCACGACGGAGGGCTCGTTCAGGATCACGCCACGACCGCGCACGTAGACGAGCGTGTTCGCCGTACCGAGGTCGATCGCCATATCGGACGAGAAGAGATTACCGAGAAATCCGACCATGAAGCGTGCGCCCGTTCGTCAATTCATAAAGGGGCGCCCCCTTGAAGGGACGCCCATCAGAGACTCGGCATATAGACGTTAGGTGGGCTTGGCGGCAAGGGGCGGGGGTGCGGCGTTCGGCGCAGGATTGCCGGTGGAAATGTCTTGAAAGGCATTTCGCAACGCCTTTCGAAAGGCGTTGCGGCACGATTTCGCAAAATCGTGCCGCCTGAGGGTCACCCCACATCCTTGTAGCTCACCTCGCGTACATCCCCGCCGGTCTTCTCGCGCCGGACGATCAGGCGGTTGAGCGCGTTCACGTAGGCCTTCACGCTTGCGACGACCGTATCGGTATCCGCCGACTGGCCCGTGGCGATGCGCCCGTCTTCC
Source organism: Rhodobacterales bacterium HKCCE4037 (assembly GCA_015689645.1). Lineage (GTDB taxonomy): Bacteria > Pseudomonadota > Alphaproteobacteria > Rhodobacterales > Rhodobacteraceae > Gymnodinialimonas. The sequence goes on along the minus strand of WVSM01000003.1, from coordinate 264,890 downwards.
TCGATCCGCACGGTCACCGTCGCCTGCGCATCCATGCCCTCGGTCACGGCGCTGACCTGGTAGAGCGCCAGGCGCGCCTCGTTGGGGTAAAGTGCTTTCACGGCGTTGAACGCGGCATCGACCGGGCCGTCGCCTTGCGCTGTGGCCTGCTTGTCCTTGTCGCCCACGCGCAGGGTGATGTCGGCGGATTGAGGTGCCTCGGTGCCACAGATTACCCGCAGGAACTTGACCTCCAGATGACCATCGCCGTCGCTGCCCGCATCCGTGACCAGCGCGATCAGGTCCTCGTCGAAGACCTCCTTCTTGCGGTCGGCCAGCGCCTTGAACCGCACGAACAGGTCGTTGAGCTGGTTGTCGATCATGTCGTAGCCCAACTCTCCCAGCTTGGCGCGCAGTGCGGCCCGGCCGGAATGCTTGCCCAAGGGCAGGGACGTGCCGCTGAGGCCCACATCTTCGGGGCGCATGATCTCGAACGTGTCGGCGCTTTTCAGCATGCCGTCCTGGTGGATGCCCGACTCATGCGCGAAGGCGTTCTTGCCGACGATCGCCTTGTTGGGCTGCACGTTGAAGCCCGAGACGGTGGCGACCCGGCGGCTGATGTGCATGATCTTCGTCGTGTCGATGCCGGTGTCGTAGGGCATGATATCGTGGCGCGTTCTCATCGCCATCACGACTTCTTCCAGCGCGGTATTGCCCGCACGCTCGCCCAAGCCGTTGATCGTGCATTCGATCTGCCGCGCACCTCCAGCGACGGCAGCCAGCGAGTTCGCCGTCGCCATCCCGAGGTCGTTGTGACAATGCGTCGCGAAGATCACGTCCGCGCCACCGTCGCACTCGGCGATCAGGCGGCGGATCAGGTCGGCGCTTTCCACCGGGGCGGTGTAGCCGACGGTGTCGGGGATGTTGATCGTCGTGGCGCCCGCCTTGATGGCGATTTCCACGACGCGCTTGAGGTAATCCCACTCGGTCCGCGTCGCGTCCATCGGCGACCATTGCACGTTTTCGCAGAGGTTGCGGGCGTGGGTCACCGTTTCGTGGATGCGGTCGGCCATCTCGTCCATCGTCAGGTTCGGAATGGCGCGGTGCTGGGGCGAGGTGCCGATGAAGGTGTGGATGCGTGGGAATTTGGCGTGTTTCACCGCCTCCCAGCAGCGGTCGATATCCTTGAAGTTCGCCCGCGCCAGACCGCAGATCGTAGCATTCTTCGCGTTCTTGGCGATCTCGGAAACGGCGGCAAAGTCGCCCTCGCTGGCGATTGGGAAGCCGGCTTCGATGATGTCGACGCCCATCTCGTCGAGCAGGCCGGCAATCTCCAGCTTCTCGTCATGGGACATGGTCGCACCGGGCGATTGCTCGCCGTCGCGCAGGGTGGTGTCAAAAATCAATACTCGGTTTTCAGAGGTCATATCGCATTCCTTAGCGTTGAGGTGTGTCTCCGGCGCTGTTCCTCCCCTGAGCGGTCGCGCCGAAAGGCACGCTCAGAGGCGGCTAAGGAGAAGAAGGCCAAGCAGCGACGCGCGGGCGAAAGCCGCGTCGGTCGGGATATGCGTGTGCTTGGTCATGGGAATGAAATGACCGATCCGGCCCGATTTGAAAACCCCTAATGAACGTCAGAAAGTCTGACCGATCAGAGGCCGAATTTCAGCAGGGTCCAGGTGCCCATGGCCATCATCATCAGGTTTTCGGTCAGCGACACGAACCCGAGCGGCACGTTCGACGCCCCTCCGACGCAGGCGCATTTCAGTTCGCGCTGGTCTATGTAGACGGCCTTGAAGACCGAAACCGCCCCGATGGTCCCAATGAACAGGGCAACCGGCCCGGACACCCACGGCAACAGGCCGCCGACCATCAGGATACCGGCCAGCGCCTCGCCGAACGGGTAGATCCGGCCGTATGGCACCCATCTTTTTGCCAGCAGGTCGTAGTTCAGGAACATGGTCGAGAATTGCTCGACATCCTGAAGCTTCTGGACGGCGAGCATCACCATGGAAAACGCGATGAACAATTCGAACATCCGGACCGCCCCGGCCGTCCACCCGACGACGGCGCCCAACAGGGCGGCGACCGCGAAAATCGCGATCACCGGCTGGTAGGAGGTATCGCTGTCGTCGGCCACGTCGTCACCAAAGTATTCGCGCAGCGCGTCGAACCCGCCGATCCGTTCGTCGCCGATCCAGATCTGTGGCGTGGTCTCGACGTTGTGCTTTTCCTTGAAGGCGTCCGTCTCTTCGCGCGTTTCAAGCCAATGGTCGTCGATGTCGTAGCCTTCGGTCTGCAACCGGTAGCGCGCTTTCAGGCCGTAAGGACAAACGTGATCCTCCATGACCATGCGATAGATCGTTGCCGTCTTGGCCATCTTTCCCTTCCCGTCATTCGCGTGATGCAGGGAAAACGGATCACGAAAGACGAGGTTCCATAAGTCGGGTCACACCCAGGTGCGTGCGGCTTCCCGTTCGGGGCCTTCCAGGTGCGGCACGGCGTTGAAGCTGGTCAGGAACGTGCCGCCTTCGACCACCCGGAAGCGGTGCACCGACGAGTTGTAGATCGGCAGCAGCACCTGTGCGAGGCGATCCATGTCGAGCCCGAGCGCGATCCTGAGCGACATGGCAATCACGCCGCCAGAGGTGACGCACAGCACCCGGCGGCCCGGCACCGCCGCCTCGGCCAGCACGGTCCTGATCCGCGCCTCGAAGGCGGCGAAGGGTTCCGAGCCGTTGATCTCCTGCGCGTGCCATGCCTTCAACGTCTGGGGAATATGATCTGCGAAATCCTGCTGGCTGGCGGGCAGGGGCATCCCGTGGGTGATCTCCATGTCGCGGGCCAGCGCGAAGTAATCGAGTTCGTTGAGCCGCTCATCCGCCTGCGCGTCGCCGATGCCGATGCCCTCGGCGGTCTCCCGGTGCCGCCGCATCGTGCCGCGATAGACCGTGTCGAACGGCGCTTCCTGCGCGGCGAACCACTCTCCCAGCCAGCCGGCCTGACGATGGCCAAGCGCCGACAGCCGGTCGTAATCCTCTTCCGTTGTCGCCCCGGTATTCGCCTGCCCGTGCCGGACAAGGATCAGTTCGCCCATGTCGTCTCTCCTTCCTGCGCCTCTTCCCATGGCCCTGCGGCTTGACGCAAGTACGTCCGGCCTTACCTCGCCCTGTCATGATCAATGCACTTGTCATCGGCGCCTCTGGCGGCATCGGGCAGGCCATGGTGGCCGAGATGGAGGCGCGCGGCGGCAGCGTCACCAAGCTCTCGCGCAGCGCCGACGGGCTGGACGTGACGGACGCGGGAAGCGTGGACGAGATCCTCGGCGCGCTCGACGGCCCATTCCAGACGATTTTCGTGGCCACCGGCATCCTCGCGCCCAAGGGCGGCGCGCCCGAAAAGCAGCTCTCCGCCATCGACGCCGACGCCATGGCGCAGGTCCTTGCCGTCAACACCATCGGCACCGCCAACATCCTGCGCCACCTGCCGCGCCTGCTGCCGAAGACGGGCCGGTCCGTCACCGGGGTGCTGACCGCCCGCGTCGGGTCCATCGGCGACAACCGGATCGGCGGCTGGCACAGCTACCGCGCGTCGAAAGCGGCCGCCAACATGCTGGTCCATGGCGCGGCGATCGAACTCAAGCGGACCCACCGCGATGCCATCGCCGTCGCGCTGCATCCCGGCACCGTCGCCACGCCGTTCACCGAGGATTACGCCGCCCGCAACAAGACGACGCCCGCCGATGAGACGGCGAAGCTGCTCTGCGACGTGATGGAACGGCTGGACACGGACCAGACCGGCGGCTTCTACGACTACTCCGGCGCCGAGGTCCCGTGGTGAGCGACAAGCCCCGTATCGTCCTGATCCTGGGCGACCAGTTGTCGCCCGAGATCCGGGCCCTGCGCGAGGCCGACAAGGACCGTGACTTGATCTTGATGGCCGAGGTCGCTGACGAAGCGTCCTACGTCCCGCACCACCCCAAGAAGATCGCCTTCCTCTTCGCGGCCATGCGCAAGTTCGCGGATCGGCTGAAAAGCGACGGATGGCAGGTCCGCTATACGACCCTCGATGACCCCGACAACGCCGGCTCCATCCCCGGTGAAATCCTGCGGGCCTGCGATGCCGTCGGTGCCGAGGAAGCGCTCGCCACCGAACCCGGCGAATTCCGCCTGATCGAGGCGCTGGAAGAGATGCCGGTTCCCGTCCACGTCTTTCCCGACGACCGGTTCCTCTGTTCCCATGCCGAGTTCGAAGACTGGGCCGAGGGCCGCAAGGAACTGCGGATGGAGTATTTCTACCGCGAGATGCGCCGAAAGACGGGCCTCCTGATGGATGGCGACAAACCCGAGGGCGGCAAGTGGAACTACGACCACGAGAACCGCAAACCGCCCCCAGGCTCGGTTGAAGCCGCGCCGATGCGCTTCACGCCCGACGAGACGGTCGAAGCAGTCCTTGAACTGGTCAAGTCGCGCTTCGACAACAACTTCGGATCGCTCGACGATTTCTGGTTCGCCACCGATACCGGGCAGGCCCGCCGTGCGCTGACCCATTTCGTCAAGACCGCCCTGCCGTGTTTCGGCGATTTCCAGGACGCGATGATGGTGGGCGAGCGGTTCCTCTACCATTCGGTCGTGTCGATGTATCTCAACGCCGGTCTGCTCACGTGGCAGGAGATCTGTGAAGCCGCCGAACAGGCCTACCGCAACGGCGACGCACCGCTGAATGCGGTGGAGGGCTTCATCCGCCAGATCATCGGCTGGCGCGAGTACATGCGCGGCATCTATTTCCTTGAAGGTCCCGACTACACGCGCCGCAATGCGCTCAACCATCAGCGCAAGCTGCCGGGTTTCTACTGGGATGCCGAGACGGACATGACCTGCCTCAGCGAGGCCATCGCCCAAACCCGTGACGAGGCTTATGCCCACCACATCCAGCGCCTGATGGTGACGGGAAATTTCGCGCTTCTGGCCGGCATCGACCCGCACGAGGTCCACGAATGGTATCTCGCCGTCTACGCCGATGCCTACGAATGGGTCGAAGCACCGAACGTCATCGGGATGAGCCAATGGGCCGACGGCGGGATCGTCGGCTCGAAACCTTACGTCTCGGGCGGGAACTACATCAACAAGATGTCGGATTACTGCAAAAGCTGCGCCTACGACGTAAAGGTCAAGACGGGCGAGGGGGCCTGCCCGTTCAACTACCTCTACTGGGCATTCCTCGACCGCCACGCGGACCGGTTCTCGGGTAACCCCCGCATGGCGCAAATGTATCGCACGTGGGAGCGGATGGGAGAGGACAAGCAAAAGACGACGCTCGAAAGCGCGGAAGCCTTCCTTGGCAAACTGTCAAGCGGGGCGCGCGTCTGACCATTGTGCAGTCCTGAACACGCGCTGCGCGATCCGGGAGGGCGCAAGTCCGACCAACACGACCTACATTTCTTTCATCACATCGAACGGAGGGTCATCCCATGTCGAATCCTAAAGTCGCCGTCATCTTCTACTCCACCTACGGCACCAACCATCAAATGGCCGAAGTCGCCGCCGAAGCTGCCCGCGAAGCCGGGGCCGAAGTGCGCCTTCTGCGCGTGCCTGAAACCGCGCCCGCCGAGGTCGTCGCCGGACAGGACGCCTGGGCCGCACAGGCCGAGAAGGCCAGCGATATCCCCGAGGTCACCCATGCGGACATGGAATGGGCCGATGCCTATTTCTTCTCCGCGCCCACGCGCTACGGCGTCTCCGCCAGCCAGCTGCGCGCGTTCATCGACACGCTCGGCCCACTCTGGATGGAAGGCAAGCTCGCGAACAAGACGGTGACCGCCACCACCTCCGCCCAGAACACCCATGGCGGGATGGAGACCACCCTTATGGGCCTCTACACCACCATGATGCACTGGGGCGCGATCATCATCCAGCCCGGCTATACCGATCAGTCGGTCTTCGAGGCAGGCGGCAACCCCTACGGCACCGTGGCCACGGCAGGCAACGTGACCGACAAGGCCAAAACCGCGCTCAAGCACCAGGCCAAGCGTCTGGTCGAGATGACCCGCAAGATCGCCGGATAAGATGATCCGTGCTAGGTTTGCGCCCTGAGGAGGAGATCCCATGGCGCAAGCCGAGAACAAGACACAGGTCACCGGGGCGGATGTCACTGCGTTTCTTGAAGCGGTGGAGCATCCGACCCGGCGGGCCGACGGCCTTGCACTCGATGCGCTGTTCCGCGACGTGACGGGCTTCACCCCGCGCATGTGGGGGCCGAGCATCGTGGGCTACGGGCGCTACGATTACGTCTACGCCAGCGGCCGCGAAGGCTCCTTCCTCGCCACCGGCTTCAGCCCGCGCAAGGCGAACCTGTCGGTCTACATCATGCCGGGCTACCAGGATTACTCCGAAATCCTCGCGCGACTTGGCAAGCACAAGATGGGCAAATCCTGCCTCTACATCACCAAACTGGCGGACGTGGACACGGACGTTCTGAAAGACCTGATCCGGGCCGGCCTGCGCGACCTCGACGCGAAATGGGCGGTGCACCCGACCTGAGCGGCACGTGTTCCCGTCACTCCCACCAGCGATCGACCGAGGCGATATCGTCGTCGGACCACCCGAAATGATGCGCAAACTCGTGGATCAGCACATGGGTCACCAACTCGCCCAATGTCACGTTTCCCCGGTCCGCCCATTCATCGAGGATCGCACGACGGAACAGCCAGATCTGGTCCGGCCCCTCGGGCTGGTCCATCACCGATTTCTGGGTCAGCGGTATGCCGTCGTAAAGCCCGGTCAACTCGAACGGGTCGTCCATCTCGAGCTCGGCCAGCATTGCGGGATCGGCGACCTCCTCGACACGGATCACGACGCTGGCAGCGGCCTCGGCCCATGGCGCGGGCAGGGCATCCCGCGCGGCATAGGCCATCTCTTCGATCCGGGCGAGGTCGGGGGCGGTCTGGTCAGCGAACTCCATGGCCCCGATATGGACAAAACCGCCGCCCCGTGAAAGAGGATGGGCCGCAATTTGCAATGAGGCCGTCCGATGTCCGTCACCACCCGCTTCGCCCCGTCGCCCACCGGCTACCTCCATGTCGGCAACCTGCGCACGGCGCTGTTCAACTTCCTGATCGCGCGGAAGGCCGGGGGCAAGTTCATCCTGCGCCTCGACGACACCGACCCGGAACGTTCGACCCAGGCCTTCGCCGACGGCATTCAGGAGGACCTGGAATGGCTCGGGCTGGAATGGGACCAGCTTGAAAGGCAATCCGACCGCTTCGACCGCTACGCGGCGGCGGCCGACGAGTTGCGCGCCAAGGGGCGGTTCTATGAGGCGTGGGAAACGCCGACGGAGCTGGATCTCAAGCGCAAGAAGCAGCTGAACATGGGCCAGCCCCCGGTCTACGACCGCGCCGCGCTGAAACTGTCCGACGCGGAGAAGGCGGCATTGCGCGCCGAACGCGGCGACGGCGTCTGGCGCTTCAAGCTCGATCAGGAGCGGATCGAATGGCAGGACGGTATCCTCGGGCACCTGTCGATCGACGCCGCCAGCGTCTCCGACCCCGTCCTGATCCGCGCCGACGGGCAGGTGCTCTACACGATTGCCTCGGTTGTCGATGACACGGACATGGGCGTCACCCATGTCGTGCGCGGCTCCGACCACGTGACCAACACGGCGACACAGATCCAGATCATGGCCGCTCTTGGCCACGACCACCCCGCCTTCGCGCACCATTCGCTGCTGACCGGCCCGCAGGGCGAGGCTCTGTCCAAACGTCTCGGCACGCTGGCCCTGCGTGACCTGCGCGAGCAGGGGATGGAGCCGATGGCGCTCCTGTCACACATGGCGCGCATCGGTTCGTCGCAGCCGGTGGAACTCGCGGGCTCCATCGACGAACTGGCCGAGGGCTTCGACCTCGATCATTTCGGCTCCGCACCCACCAAGTTTGACGTGGAAGACCTCTGGCCGCTCACCGCCCGCATCCTGCACGAGACGCCCTACGAAGCGGTGGCCGACGACATCGCCGCCCTCGGCGTGCCGTCCGACCTTGCCCCGACCTTCTGGGAGGTCGCGCGCGCCAACATCTCCGCCAAGTCCGAGATGGCCGAATGGTGGACGCTGTTCCGCGACGGCGCGACGCCGCTGGTGGACGACGAGGACCGCGACTTCGTGGCCGAAGCCTTCGCCATGCTGCCCGATGCCCCCTACAACGGCGAGACGTGGAGCACCTGGACCAATGCGGTGAAGGAGGCCACGGGCCGCAAGGGCAAGGGCCTCTTCATGCCGCTGCGCAAGGCCGTCACGGGGCGCGAGCGCGGGCCGGAAATGGCCGACGTGATGCGCCTGTTGCAGAAGAAGCCGTCGCTTTAGGCAGTCAAACCCTCCGCGACCCTCCGCAAATCCGACCTGGCGCTGGCCGCGCCTGAGCCCCTCCTCTTTGTTCCGTGAAAATGCCCGCCGGAGGCACCAGCGCCGTAAGGGGCTCGATGGCCCGCGCGGCGCTTCCCCGGGCGACGCCAAACGGGCGGCGCTCCCCTTGGCGATTTCACTGGCGTCGGCCACGAAAGCCATGGCAAGAATCGCACATGGCCCAATCCCAAGCCGTCTTCCTCGAAGGGTCCCTCTTTCGCCATATTACGGTGATGTCGCTGACGGCCTCGCTTGGGCTGATGGCCGTCTTCCTCGTCGATTTCGTCGACATGCTGTTCATCTCGATGCTTGGGAAGGAAGAGCTGGCCGCCGCCATCGGTTACGCCGGCGCGGTGCTGTTCTTCACCTCGTCCTTCGGGATCGGCATGGCGATCGCTGGCGGCGCGCTGGTAGCCCGGGCGCTCGGAGCCGGGGACGAGGCGCTGGCCCGCCGTCGTGCGGGGACGACCATGCTCTACGGCGTGGTCTTCGGTGCGCTCTTCGCCGCCGTTGTCTGGGCCAATGTGCCCACCTTGGTCCGCCTGCTCGGCGCCTCCGAGACGACGCAACCGCTGGCCACCTCCTACCTGCGCATCATCCTGCCGTCGCTGCCGCTGCTGCTGGTGGGCATGGTCGGCGGCGCGATCCTGCGGGCCCATGGCGATGCACGGCGCGCGATGATGGTCACGATCTGGGGCGGGGTGGTGAACGCGGTGCTCGACCCGATCCTGATCTTCGGGCTGGACCTCGAACTGACGGGCGCGGCCATCGCCTCGGTCTGTGCGCGCATCGCCATCGGAATCATGGCGATCATCCCCATCGTCCGGTTTCACGGCGGCTTCGACAGGCCCGCCTGGGCCGACCTGCGCCTCGACCTCTCGCCCATCGTGGCGCTGGCCGGCCCCGCGATCCTGACGCAACTCGCCACGCCCGTGGGGCAGGCCTACGTCACCCGCGCCATGGCCGATTACGGCGAAGAAGCGGTGGCCGGCATGGCCATCGTGGGCCGCCTGACGCCGGTGGCCTTCGGCGTCCTGTTTGCGCTGTCTGGGGCTGTCGGTCCGATCGTCGGGCAGAATTTCGGCGCCGGAAAACAGGATCGCGTGAAGCGCACCTACACCGAGGCGCTCCTGTTCTGCGCCATCGTGGTCGTGCTGGTCTCTGCCGTGCTTTACGGGCTGCGCGGCCCCATCGCGGCGCTGTTCGAAGCCGACGGCACGGCGCGCGAGCTTCTCTACCTGTTCTGCGGCCCCCTCGCGCTGCTGTTCTTCTTCAACGGCATGATTTTCGTGTCGAATGCCAGTTTCAACAATCTCGGGCACCCCTACCAGTCCACAGCCGTCAACTGGGGGCGGCACACGCTGGGGACGATCCCCTTCGTGCTTGTCTTCTCGATGTGGTTCGGCGCGGAGGGTGTTCTGATCGGACAGGCCGTGGGCGGGGTCCTCTTCGGCCTTCTGTCCTTCGTGTTCGTGCGCCGGATCATGGCGCAGCAGAGCGCCCCTGTCGCCCGCGAACCCTTCGCCCGCGAGGCGCGCCAGCATGCGCTGTTCCATCTGCGGCGTTAGAGCGTTTCCAGTTTTCGGCGATCCAAAAGAAACTGGAAACGCCATGAACCGGCGCAAAAGAAAAGGGCCGCCCGGCGGGCAGCCCTTTCATCAGGTCCATTCGTGCAATTACTGCGTGGCCGTCTCTTCTTCCGGCGGCGTCACGTCGATGTCCGGCACGGTCACGGTCGCTTCGCGGGTGTCGATCTCGACCTCCGGAACGGTGACTTCTTCCTCGGTCGTGCCAACTTCGATCTCGCCCACATCGGCATCGAACTCGGGCAGGTTGCCGCCCTCGACGCTCACTTCAGGCAGGCTGCCTTCCTCGGTCTGGTCAATGTCGACCATGTAGGTCACGCCAAGAACGATGGCGACTACAGCTACGGCGGCGACGATCCATCCAACGGGTTTCATGGTGATCTCCTTTCAAACTTCAATTCATCGTGTCTGCGGGGAGAACGAGTTGTCCAATCATCCGGTTCCCAACAAAATTTTCGGAACCTTTCCGGGGGCAGTGCGCGTTTCACCACCAGAAACGAACTTCGCCCCAGAGAGGAAAGTACAATGGAATATGGTATTCTTGGCCTGATCGTTCTGATCGCCGACATCTACGCAATCGTGAAAACCTGGACCTCGACGGCCTCGACCGCCGCCAAGCTGATCTGGACCCTCGTGATCCTGCTCCTGCCGGTTCTGGGCTTCATCGCCTGGCTCATCGCAGGGCCGAAAGGCGGCAGCGATATCCGGGTCTGACACGACCACCGAACACAAGAAGGGCCACCCCATCGCGGGTGGTCTTTTTCATGCGCGACTACCGCTCCATCGCGCCTTTTCCGGCCATGATCTTGTCGCGTGCCTTCTCGATCCGCCGCCGCCGCGTGTCGGAGGCTTTCGCGGAATTGAGGTGAATGAGGTAGCTTTTCTGCCGTCCGGGTGTCAGCGCATGGAACGCTTCGGCCAGTGCCGGATCTGCATCAAGCGCCTCGGTCAATTCTTCCGGCCAATCCGGCATGGTGTCGGCTTTCGGGGCGCGCAGCCCCTCCGCCGCGTAGCCCATCGCTTCCTCAAGGTAGGCGCGAATGGTGCCCTCCATGCGCTCCGGCCCGTCCTGGTCCGTGAACCGGATCATGCCGGGTGTTCCGCTGTTCGGCCCTTGCTTTTCAAGCACGCCCTCCGGGTCCTTCAGCAACCCTGCCTCGAAGAAACTCAATCGAAAGTTGTCTTGGAACGCGCCGATGATGGCGACGTTCCGGTCGGCGTGCCGGTAGCACGGATGGCCCCAGCGCAGGTCTTCCTCCAGCCCCGCCTCCATGCAGATCCGGCGCAGTGTGGCCAGGCCTTCGGCCCATTTCCGGGACGAGCACGCGTCGGTCTCAAAGCGGTCGCACCGCCCGCATCCATCGCTGAAATAGGTCTCGACCTCGGTAATCATCGTCATGGCTCGCCTTCCTCCGGTGCCCGGATGCTCATCGGCAGGATCAGGCCCCATTCCGTGTCCATCACGTCACCATGGGCGCGGAATCCTGCCTTTTCATAGGCCCGTATCGCGCGCGCATTGTCGGGGTGCGGGTCCGTACACACAACCGGCGCACCGTCGGCGAACATCTGCGCGACGCTTTGCGTGATGAACGCCGTGCCGTGACCTTGCCCCAACCACGCCTCCGGGCCGATGAACTGGTCGATCCCACGGGACCCGTCGGGGAAGTGGCCGAAATGGTGGTCGAAGTCCCAACCCTTGACGCTGTAGCTCTGCTGAAATGCGAACGGGGTGCCGTCACAGGACACGACGCTCAGCGTCAGGCGCGGGTCGGCCAGCTTTGTGGCATCGTAGACCTCCGCACCGTCCCACCATTCCGCCACGTGGGGCAGGGCGCGCCACGCGGTCAGCATCGGCAGATCATTCATCGTGGCAGGGCGAAAGCTGTAGCGGTGACCGCGGCTCACGCGTAGACCGTGCCCCATCGCTCGATCAGGGCCTGTTGCAGGCTTTTCGCGGCCCCGTTGTAGGCGCGCGTGCCCTGCGGGATCTCGAGCTGATCTTCGGGGATCGCGTCGCGCCGCTCCAGGTCAGCGCAGAAGATGGCAAAGGCCAGTTCGCGCCCCGACGGCGCCGTCGCATAGCCCGCCAGGGCCGAGACGAAGTTCAGCGTCCCGGTCTTGGCGACCACCGAAATCGGGTGGTCCGCGATCACGTTGCCATCGCGGTCCCGCATGGGGATGTCTTTCATCAGGTTGTGCAGGCGACTGTTCGGACCGGCCGCGACAAGGGCGCGCGTCATGTCCTGGGGCCGGATGCGGCTGCCGACGCCGAGCCCCGAGTGATCGACGAAATGAACGTTCCGCGCACCAAGACGGTCGGTCATCCACTGCGCCATGGCGGCCCCTGATTCGGGCAGGCCCGCAGGTTGCTGACCGCCGGTTTGCGTCGCCATCAGCCCCACGACCTCCGCGGTCAGGTTGGTGGACCACAGCATCATGCCGCGCAGGATATCCTCCAGCGGCTCAGATGAATGCTCGACCAGGACAAGGGCGGTTTCGGGAGCTGTGCGGGCGTATTCGGGGGCGGGCAGGCGAACGCCACGTTCGCCCATCAGGGTCTGGAACACTTCGGCCATGTAGGCGGCGGGGCGGCGCACCGGCAGCCATCGTGACCCGGCATTGCCAAGCGCGCCGCGTGCGACCGTCCAGGCATCGTGCGATTCGGCGTCGGAATAGGTGTAGACCGGCGTTGTCCGTTCGGCGATCTGCATCCGCGCGACCTGAACCGCCGGGCTCACGCTGGCCGAGCGCGCATCCATCGAGATCGTGTAATCCTCACCCACCCGTTCCCACTCGAAATGGACCCGGTTGAAGTTCATGTTCAGGGCGGAGATGGCCGGATTATACCCCACATGCGGTAGTTGTTCGGGGTCGATCTGCCAGATTTCGGGCAGCGCGCCGGTGGCGACGCGGAACCGGCCGGTCACCTCGCGCACGCCCATCTCGGTCAGTTGCGCGCACATGCCCGCCAGCGCATCGGTGTCGAACACCGGATCGCCCGAGCCCACCAGCCACAGATCGCCGTCCAGACGACCGTCCGCCAGCACCCCGTCCGAGACCACGCGGGTGCGGAACCGGTGCGCCGGGCCGATGCGATCCAGCGCATAGGCACAGGTCACGGCCTTGGCGACAGACGCGGGCGGCAGTGGGTAAAGCGGGCTCGCGACCTCGAGCATCTCACCGGTGACGGCATCGGCCACGGCAAAGCCCACGCGCCCGCCAAGGTTCGCATCGCGGATCAGGTCGGCGGCGTCGGGGATCGTGCGAATCAGGAAGCCTGTCGGGCGCACCTGCGGCCTGAGCGAACGCTCTGGCGCGCTGCCCCACGCGGCGGTCGCGGTGCTTGCAAGAAGCCCGCTGGCAAAGATCCGTCTGGAAATCATGGCGTCATGTCATTCGGCAGTTGGGCGCAGAATAGCGCGCCGGACATGCAACCCTCAAGCCCCCGAACGGACAGGTTTTTGTGAGCGGTCAAGCGGGCTTTCCCCTCTTGAACTTTCCGGATAGCTCCCCGTTCCATGGACAAGCAAACTCTGCGCGCCCTTCCTCTCATGGTCCTGGCCATGGCGCTGATCCCCTCGGGCGATGCGGCGGGCAAACTGCTGACCTCCACCGGCATCTCGCCGGTCTTCGTGGCGTGGAGCCGCTTTGCCCTTGGCGCGCTCATGATCGCACCGTTCGCGCTGACGGCCACCAGCCCGCGCCTGTTCGCCGACTGGCGCGTCTGGCTCCGGGCGCTGTTCATCGTTGGCGGCATCGTGTCGATCCTGACGGCACTCAGGACCGAGCCGATCGCAAATGTCTTCGGTGCCTTCTTCGTCGGGCCCATCTTCTCGTGGCTCCTGTCCGTCTGGCTCCTGCGGGAGCCGTTCTCGGCCCTCCGTCTCGGCCTTGTCTGCCTCGGGTTCGTCGGAGTCATTCTCGTGGTCAAACCGGGCTTCGGCATGACGCCGGGCCTCGGCTTTGCGGTGCTGGCAGGGCTTTTCTATGGCGCCTACCTTGTCATGAGCCGCTGGATCGGCGGCGTCGCCCGTCCGCGCGCGCTCCTGCTGTCGCAACTGGTGATCGGGGCGCTGGTCCTGGCCCTGCCCGGCCTCGCGGCCCTGCCGCCCCTCACGCCCCGCATCGCGGGCCTGACGCTTCTGTCGGCCTTCTGCTCCATGGCCGGCAACTTCCTCCTGATCCTCGCCTATCGCCGCGCGGAGGCCAGCCGCATGGCCCCCTTCGTCTATACGCAGCTGATCTGGGCCACGGCGCTCGGCGCGGTGGTCTTCGGCGATCTGCCTGACGGGCTGGCGTTGATCGGGCTGGTCGTATTGCTGGCCTCGGGGCTCGCCGGGCTGGCACGGCGCTAAGGCGTCATTTCCACTCGCCTCGCGCCCGGATCGCCGAGCTCGACACGTCCAGCATCGGCACGTTCAGGAAACACCACGCCGGCGGTGCGGCGCGCCCCAGCAACGTCGCCGCACTCGCCGGCAGTTTCGCGTGTTGATACCGTTTCGCCGCAACGCTGGTCCGGGCCGAGATCCTCTGGCCGGGCCGTGCCAGAACGCCGATCGGCACATGCTCCATGATCCAGTCCCAATGCTGCCAGTGGTGAAACTGGGTCAGGTTGTCGGCCCCCATGAGCCAGACGAACCGCACGCCGGGATAAAGCCGCATCAGCGCCTGCAACGTCGCCGCCGTGTAGCGGGTGCCGATCTTGGCCTCGATATCCGTGGCCTCGACCCTCGGATGCCGGATCAACGCGCGCGCCGCCGCCATCCGGCGTTCGAGCGGCGCAGGACCGTGGGCCTTCAACGGGTTGCCGGGGCTCACCAGCCACCAAACGCGATCCAGCCCGAAGCGTTTCAGTGCTTCGCGGCTGACATGCACATGCCCCTCGTGCGGCGGATCGAACGACCCGCCGAACAGGCCGATCACCTGGCCCGGCAACGCATGTGGCAACTCGTGGCGCAAGGAAGGACGCTCCCGTTTTTCAACCGGAGGCCTTGATGGGGCGGCGCGGACAAGCTGTCAATCGACTGCGCCAGCGCCGCCCCGATGCCTACAACAGCCTGAACGGCGGCGCCGGGGGTGGATCATTGGCCCGCCCGGCGGGCTTCCGGTGCCGTGGCATCAACCCGACGTCGCGGCGCAGGTAATCCGGAATATTCGCGTCATCCGGAGGGGTCTGCGACTCCGCCAGCGGACGCGCCATCCAGCGCTGGAACCGGCGCCAAAGGGGCAGGGGGCGAAGAACGGAAATGGTTTGCATTGGTCTTTCCTCTTGGTTCGGAAAGCCGCCGCGCGAAGGGCTTGGGTCGAATTGCGTCTGATGGAAGTCGAAAGCAAAAAGAAAGGCCGCGTCGCGGGCGGCCTTCGGGAAGGGGTGGTGTGAATACCCGTTTCTCGGCCGCGCCTAGGGGGCGAGCTTCACGCCCGTCGGGCGTTGGAAATAGAAACGGGACATGGCCAT
Organism: Rhodobacterales bacterium HKCCE4037; assembly: GCA_015689645.1. Taxonomy (GTDB): domain Bacteria; phylum Pseudomonadota; class Alphaproteobacteria; order Rhodobacterales; family Rhodobacteraceae; genus Gymnodinialimonas. The sequence continues at coordinate 249,476 of WVSM01000003.1, read as the reverse complement.
GATGGCCTCCTTCCGGGTTGCGGTACGGGCCTCGTAGCACCCCGCGATGCGATCGCTCCACCAGTTTTTTGCGAACGTCGGATTTCGGTGAGTTCCGGTGTGACCGCTTCGACAGCATTTTAATGAAATGCACCACGAAAAGGCTCGGCCCTTGGGGCGGGATTAACGGGGAATTCGGGCTAGCGCTTTAGGACAATGGCAACTGGCCGCCGGGGGACATGACAGCTTGCACGCCGACCACTCGCCAAACGCAATGATCGTTGAAGCGTTGTCAGGACGCTACCAAGACCTTTGGCATCTTCTGGTCGTCGATATCCTCCCGCTTTTTCTTCTCGTCATCGCTGCGGTCGTGCTGTTTCGTAAATTTCGCGCCACGCGGCAGGCAGAACGGGACTTGGGCCGTGCCCGGAAAACCCTCGATAACGTCGCCGCGCAGGAGGCGATCTTTCACGCGGTCGCCCAAAACGCCAGCGACGGCCTCGTCTACCAAGACATGGAAGCGCACATCCTCTGGGCCAACCCGGCCTATTGCCGGACCATGGGGTGCGAGCTGTCCGATATCGTTGGCCGCAAGCCGCAGGAATTCTGTTTTCCGCCCGAGGATCGCATGACGGATCAGGAAATCGCCGATTTCCGTTTCGACCCCGAGGATGAGACGTTTCGCACCTTCCACCGCCGCCAGAACGTCCGCGCGAACGGGGAACGTTTCTGGCACGAATTCAGCCAAGCGGTGGTGGAACCGCGACCGGGCGAACAGCGCGTGGTCCTCGTGTCGCGCGATGTCACACACCAGGTGCAGCGCGAGCGCGAACTTGAGGAAGCGAAAGGCGTTCTCTCCCACGCTGCTGATCATGATGCCCTGACCGGCCTGCTGAACCGGAGTGCCTTCCTGCGCCACGTGGAAAAGTCAATGGCGGATCCGGATGGGAGGGCGCCGTTACGGCCTCTCGGCCTCCTTTACATCGACCTCGATCGCTTCAAGGCGGTCAACGACAGCCACGGCCATTCCGTCGGCGATCGCGTCCTCTGTCACGTGGCGGACGCCGTCTCGGCCATTGCCGGGACGGACGGCCTGTGCTGCCGGATCGGTGGCGATGAATTCGTTGTCGCGATCCCGGACGTGCCGACTTTCGAGGCGTTGCAACTCCTGGCTGACGCGCTTCTCGACCATATCCGGACCCCGGTTTCCGTCTACGACACATCGGTCGAATGCAACGCCTCCATCGGGCTTGCGCTGAACGACACCGCCGGTGCCCGGGCTGAGGATCTGATCCGTTCCGCCGATTTCGCGCTCTACGAGGCCAAGCGCCCCGGCGCGCCCGCGATCGCCCGCTACGACGCCGAGCTTCACAGCCGGCAGGAAGCCGACAACGCGATGATGGAGGAATTCATCCACGCGCTCGACACCGAGGGCCTCGAATTCCACTTCCAACCCGTGATGGATGGGCGGAGCGGCCAGATCCGCTCGTTCGAAACCCTTGCACGCTGGACCCGCGACAACGGTGAACGGGTCCCGCCCGACCGGTTCCTGCCATATGCCGCGCGGGTGAACCGGATGACAGACGTGGATTTCGCCGCCCTGCGGGCCTGCGCGTCGCTGGTGGCCGAACTCCAGGCGCGCGGCCATACCATTCACGGCGCATTCAACACCTCGTCCGAGGCGCTGGCCCACGGCGATTTTCTCACCCGGCTGGAGGAAGAGGCGCTGACGGCCGGCGTCAAACCCGACCACCTCATTGCCGAAGTGCTGGAGACGACATTTTTCGGCGCCGATGCCACCCACAGCCTCGCCGCCGCACGCATCAACCAGCTGCGCGAACTGGGCCATTCCGTCTGCCTCGACGATTTCGGCATCGGCTACGCGGGATTGGCCCACCTCGGCCAACTCAATGTCAGTGGCGTGAAACTGGACCGAAGCCTGATCGCGAATGTCACCCACGACCGCTCAGCGCGGATCATTACCACCTCGATCCTGCGGCTCTGCCAGGCCCTCGGTGTCGGCACCATCGCCGAAGGCATCGAAACCCGCGAGCAGGCCGAATTCCTGCTCAAGCACGGCTGTTACCGGCTTCAGGGGTTCGGAATCGCCCGCCCGATGCCCCGCGACGCGTTTCTCGACCTGGTCGCGCACGGGGAAGAGATCGTGATCCCCTCGGAACACGACCTCCCCACCGGCCTGCGCGCCGCCAGTTGACCCGACCCCGATCGGGGCCGGATCACCCTACTCGGACTCCTCGCCATCGGCCTGCATCACTTCGACAAGCCCGTCGAAGGTCACTTCGCCAAGCTGTCCGAGCCGATGATCGTCGACCGTCCGGCCAAGCGCCGCACCGTCGAACCCGGCGAGGGCATCACCGGCCACCCGCGGCGGCGGCATCGCCCGAACGACGTCAGGCGCGCGCCGCGCAATATCGGGCCCGATGGCCACGGCCAATTTGATGATAAACAAGATGACAAGGCCCGGACCAACGGGCCGCCGATCGTCTCTGGTCATGACTTTCCTCCTTTGCGGATAGGGAAAGCCGCCACGCGACACGACGCTCTTCACGAAAACCTCAAGGAAACCCATGAAAAAGGCCGCACCGGATGGCGGCCTTCAGGTGAACGCGCGGATGATCCGACGCGCAGACAGACAGGCCGCTAGAAGCGGTGGTTCAGGCAGGGGCCTGACGTGATCTGGCTGCGATATTCCATCGGATCGTCCTCTGGTCCTTGGGTTGGGCCGCCGTCCTACGCCACCAACACCCGCCCCGTCACCTGCGGATTTCCCGCCCCCCTCCGGCCGTGGCCCATCTGCCACGCAGGGCCGTTGCCCATCCCGCCGCGCCCGCGTATGGAAGGCGCGATCAAACCCACACCCGGAAGCGGAGCGGACCCATGGCAGCCTATCAATACGTCTACCACATGGATGGTGTCTCCAAGACCTATCCCGGCGGCAAGAAATGCTTCGAGAACATTCGCTTGTCCTTCCTCCCCGGCGTGAAGATCGGCGTCGTTGGCGTCAACGGCGCGGGCAAGTCCACCCTGATGAAGATCATGGCCGGCCTCGACAAGGATTTCACCGGGGAAGCCTGGGCCGCCCAGGGCGCGCGCGTCGGCTATCTCCCGCAGGAGCCGCAGCTCGACGAATCCCTCACCGTCCGTGAAAACGTCATGCTCGGCGTCGCCGAGAAGAAGGCCAAGCTCGACCGTTTCAACGAGCTTGCGATGAACTATTCCGACGAGACCGCCGACGAGATGGCGCAGCTTCAGGACGAGATCGACTCGAACAACCTCTGGGACCTCGACTCACAGATCGACGTCGCCATGGAAGCCCTGCGCTGCCCGCCCGACGACGCCCCCGTCGCCACGCTTTCGGGCGGGGAACGCCGCCGCGTCGCGCTCTGCAAACTGCTGCTCGAAGCGCCCGACATGCTGCTGCTGGACGAGCCGACCAACCACCTCGACGCTGAGACCATCGCCTGGCTCCAGCAGCACCTGATCGACTACAAGGGCACGATCCTGATCGTCACCCACGACCGCTATTTCCTCGACGACATCACCGGCTGGATCCTCGAACTCGACCGGGGTCGCGGCATCCCTTACGAGGGCAATTACTCCGCATGGCTCGAACAGAAGGCCAAGCGCCTCGAACAGGAAGCGCGCGAAGACAAGTCCCGCCAGAAGACCCTCGAACGCGAGCTTGAGTGGATCCGCCAGGGCGCCAAGGCCCGCCAGGCCAAGCAGAAGGCCCGCATCAACGCCTACGAGGATCTCGCCGCCCAGTCCGAGCGTGAAAAACTCTCCCGCGCGCAGATCGTCATCCCGAACGGCCCGCGCCTCGGCTCCAAGGTCATCGAGGTCAACAACCTCAAGAAGGGCTACGGCGACCGCCTGCTGATCGAAGACCTCACCTTCGCCCTGCCGCCCGGCGGCATCGTCGGCGTCATCGGCCCCAACGGCGCCGGGAAATCCACGCTCTTCCGCATGCTCACGGGTCAGGAACAGCCCGACGAAGGCACGCTGGAATATGGCGACACGGTCGACCTCTCCTACGTCGACCAGTCTCGCGACGCGCTGAACCCCGACGCCACCGTCTGGGAAGAGATCACCGGCGGCGCCGAGATCATCGAGTTGGGCGACGCGCAAGTGAACTCCCGCGCCTATTGCTCCACCTTCAACTTCAAGGGTGGCGACCAGCAGAAGAAGGTCGGCCTGCTGTCAGGCGGCGAACGCAACCGCGTCCACATGGCGAAACTGCTGAAGTCCGGCGGCAACGTCCTGCTCCTCGACGAGCCGACCAACGACCTCGACGTCGAGACGTTGCGCGCTTTGGAAGACGCCCTGTCCGACTTCGCCGGCTGCGCCGTCATCATCTCCCACGACCGCTTTTTCCTCGACCGGTTGTGCACGCACATCCTGGCATTCGAGGGCGAGGCCCACGTGGAATGGTTCGAAGGCGATTTCTCGGCCTACGAGGAAGACAAGAAGCGGCGGCTTGGGCCGGATGCGCTGGAGCCGAAGCGTGTGAAGTACAAGAAGTTTGTGAGGTAGCGGTTCTGCAAATGTGTTTGCAGCTAAGACTCGCTGAGTTGTGCCGCTACTAATCCAGCTAGGTAATCTTCCATGCGCGAGAAATCCAAGTGGCCAGCGTCCCAAGCTCGATCAGCCGCGATGAGCGCTTCCTCGTAACCTCGGCGGTTTTCGCGGATGCGTTCCGGGACTGTTTTGTCGCCTGGTAACAGTGCGCCGGAACGAACACAGAGTAAAAAGTAGCACACTGCACGAGCTGTTCGCCCGTTGCCTTCTATGAATGGGTGTATCCAATTCATCCGCCACAGCCCATATGCAGCGAGCTCGGTTGGCGTCCAAATGTACCAGTTTTCTTGGACCGTAGACACGAACCGGTCCATCCAATTTTCTACTTCGTTAAAGTGAGGTGGGATGTGGTCGCCAACATAGATAGGCTCTTTTCGAAACCTACCTCCAAACTGAGAGATGTTAGCAACCGCGACGTGGTTGAGCGCCCAAAGTAGATACTTGTCGAAAGAAACCGGCCCCTTTGTGAGGCCGATTTCAATACAATTTGTCAGAAGTTCGTACTGCCGGTTCAGGTTCTGCTCCTGAACCCTATCGAAGAGATCCGCGTCTTCTTCTTCCAGTACGAACATCGATAGATTTCCTTACGCAGAAGCCTTCAACCGGAACTTCCCAACAGACGCTTCAGCGGACTCCTTCGTGATGCGCGAGCCCTTGGGCGCGTTACCATACACGAAGCTGGCTCGTTGTCGTTGTAGTTCCTCGTCTGTGAGTTCCCTAGTCTTGGCTGCGTCGTAAAGCGCCTCGAGTTCGGGGCGCTCTGGTGCGCGTTTCAACGCAGATTTGCGTTCGGCCATACGGTGCCCTCCTGTGCAATCATTTGTGATTATCGTTCTCCGCATACTAAATATGGGTGAATCGCGAAAAAAGTTCCACACAAACGTGCAACAGAATTTATGATAGAAGCGGCGAGGGCACAGTCAGTGCATTGAACTGAACTAAAGGCTTCGTAGTGTGCTTGTCGCATCGTGCCGACTTGATGTGTCGGTGTTCCTTGGCGAAACACGCGCTCGCAACCCTACCCATGGTCTGAGCAATGCTGCGACCTCAAACAAACCATTCCGGCTCCATCCGCCCCAACCGCATGTCACGGTGGATCGACGACGCCGCCCAATCCACGGGCCGCTCGACAAGCCCGTGCTTCACCGGGTTCAGCCAGCAATAGCGGATATGCGCCTCCAGATCGCGGTCGTCGCGGCAATGGTGTTCCCAGAAGCGGCGTTGCCAAATGCCCGCTTCGCCTTTCCGTGGCGTTTCGGTCGGCGGGATAAATCCCGCCCTACGGTTCGCGCCAGACCGTAGGGCGGGACTTGTCCCGCCGTCCCCACCCCCGGCACCGTCGCACGGCGCCGCCAACCCGGCTCGCCGCGCATCCCGCGAAAACCGCGCCTTGATCCGCCCCCACCGTTGCGAAAAATTCGCATCACTTTCCGGCAACCGCCACACGGCGTGCATGTGATCCGGCAAGACGCCTGGGCTCCGCCCGTTCGCGCCTCGATCCGTCCACTGGACGGCTCGCCGCTGCGCGGACCGCCGCTCACCCCAAGCCAAGATCTCGAACGGCCGATCCGCTTTCGTCACCCGCACCGCCTCTCGCAAGATATCCAGATGGTCGATCAACGCGCTCGATCCCCGATCTGCCAGACACACGGTAAAGTACACGGGACGACACGGATCGAACGGGCGGCGGTATCTCGGCATGAACAGAACATTGGGCCGACAGGGTTACGTTACGGTTAACCACGTTCAGGTCAGCCCTCCAAACGGCTGGCAACTCCTTAAAATTTGCTTAACGAAATTCTATACTATAAGCAAAAACAGCAACTTAACCGCTTTGTGCAAGCTTGCACATCCCTCGGCCCCTTTCCGCCGAGCCCACGCGAATCCCTTGCATTTCATCCCGATCCGGCGCATATGGCCCCTGCGACCGTTACCGCATCTCGTCCGCTGTCTCCTCTACCAAGGCCTCAGTCTCGATCTGCTACCCAACTGACGCCATACCGCCGCAAGCACGCGGGCGGGACTTAAACTTAGGAGATACACAGATGGCCAACGGCACTGTGAAATGGTTCAACACCACCAAAGGCTTCGGCTTTATTGCACCCGAGACGGGCGGCAAGGACGTTTTCGTCCACATCTCGGCAGTCGAGCGTTCGGGCCTCACCGGCCTCGCCGACAACCAGAAGGTCACCTATGACCTCGAAGCTGGCCGCGACGGCCGCGAAAGCGCAGTGAACCTGTCGCTCGTCTGAGCCTCGGTTCCTGAACCAATGAATGGCGCGCCCGGTCCCGGACGCGCCTTTTTCATGTCTGGCGCATGAACTCGGCGTAGGTGATTCTCTCGCGTGTCCAGGGCATCCCTGTGCAGAGCCACGGCTCAATTCGCGGCCCGCGCTGCGCGCTTCCTCCGGCGGAGATCAAGCTCAATTCGACAGGGGGGCGTATCCGTTGCGCCAAAGCCTGCGCACCTCGGCGAGCGATAAGCCATTCTCCGCCAACGTTCCGAAAATAGGGGAAGAAGTCCCGCAGGCTATCCGATATCAGCGCGCCGATATTGCGTGGCAGATGCGTCGGATCCCAGCATCCGGAACATTCAAAGCGCAACCACGTTGGATAACCGAGATGAAACGCAAAGCACTGCCCCGCCGCCCCGCCAGCCCGATCCCTGGCCGTCCTGTTCCCGCACCGTTCAAGTTCACTGATTGGGCCGCGATCTGAGAGTGCCCACTGGCTCGCACACGCCTGTCAAGGCAGTGTAACACCCAAAGACATGGTATTCCCCGCGCCCTATGTTCGAGGGTGAAAGGAACCCCGCCATGACCCCTCGCCATTCTGCCCCTCACAAGCAACGCAAGCCGCGTCCGACGCCGTTCCGGTTCTCGGATTGGGCCGCGATCTGACGGCGTCTGCGCTCAGCGGCGGTTACGCTTTCGCGTCTTTCCCCGCGACACGCACCGCTTGGCGCAGTCATGTTCGGAACGCGGCTTGACCTGGCCGTTACAGACGCTTCACGATCTTTCGCATTGCCTGCCTGCGGTTCTCCGCTAACCTGCTTTCAACATATCCGTACCGGAGACTTTCGTCCCATGCGCAAGCTTGTTTCGACCCTGTCCGCACTCGCCCTTTCCGCAATGCTCGCGCCTGCTGCCTCGGCGCAGGATGCGGCGGAAACGGAGTTCGTCCTGGCCCTGATGGAGCAGATGAACCGCCTTTCGGTAACCTTCAACCGAGAGGTCTGTGGCTTCATCCTCCAGGATAATGAGGGCAATTACAGCACGACCAAGGCGTCCTGGGGCGGTGAGGCGAGTTGTGCCTCGATGCCGCTGGAGCCTGGCATGCGGGCGGTTTCCTCGTGGCACACGCATGCGGCGTGGGGGCGGGGGTATGACGGCGAAGTGCCGTCGATCCAGGACGTCGAAGGCGACATGCGGTATGGCGTGAACGGTTGGGTCGGCACGCCGGGCGGGCGGCTCTGGTTCGTCAACGGCACGACCGGCACGATGATCCAGGCCTGCGGGCGGGATTGCATTCCGGTCGATCCGAACTTCTTCCCGGAAGAGCATGGGCCGGTGGCTGAGAGCTACACGCTGGACGGCCTCTACATGCGGTTCGGCCGCTCGCGCTGAGACCTGGTCACCTGGCGCGTGCAAGCTTGCACACATAACCTAATGGTCTGATAAAAAAAGAAAAAGCCGATCCTGTTTACCTTTCGGAAACCATGATCGGCCCTTCGATCCCTGACCTTCAGCCACTATTCTGCGGCGTCGAGATATTCTTCCAACGGTGGGCAGGTGCAGACGAGGTTGCGGTCGCCCGCGACGTTGTCCACGCGGTTCACCGGTGGCCAGTACTTGTCGACCCGGAACGCGCCCGGCGGGAAGCACCCCTGTTCGCGGGAATAGGCGCGGTCCCAGTCGCGCACGAGATCTTCCATCGTGTGCGGCGCGTGGTGCAGGGGGCTGTCGCCGACCGCCATGTCACCTGCCTCGACCTCCGCAATCTCGGCGCGGATCGCCTTCATCGCGGTGATGAAACGGTCGAGCTCGGCCTTCGTCTCGGATTCCGTCGGCTCCACCATCAGCGTGCCGGCAACCGGCCAGCTCATTGTCGGGGCGTGGAAGCCGTGGTCCATCAGGCGCTTGGCAATGTCGTCGACGGTCACGCCAACCTCGGCAAAGGGGCGCGTGTCGAGGATGCATTCATGGGCCACGCGACCGGTCTTCCCCTTGAAAAGAACGTTGTAATCGCCTTCCAGCCGCTTGGCGATGTAGTTCCCGTTCAGGATCGCGACCTTGGTGGCCTGCGTGATGCCCGCCCCGCCCATCAGGTGAATGTAGGCGTAGGAAATCGGCAGGATCGACGCCGAGCCATAGGGCGCGGCCGAGACCGGACCTTCGCCGCCGCCGGTTTCGGGGTGCCCGGGCAGGTGGGGGGCAAGATGCTCCTTCACGCCGATCGGGCCCATGCCGGGGCCGCCGCCGCCGTGGGGGATGCAGAAGGTCTTGTGCAGGTTCAGGTGGCTGACGTCCGAGCCCAGGTCGCCCGGTTTCGACAGGCCGACCATGGCGTTGAGGTTCGCGCCGTCCAGATACACCTGCCCGCCGAAGCGGTGGGTGATCTCGCAGACTTCGCGCACGGTTTCCTCGAACACGCCGTGGGTGGAGGGGTAGGTGATCATGCAGGCGGCGAGGTTTTCGCCGGCCTCCTCGGCCTTGGCGCGGAAATCGGCGAGGTCGATATCGCCGTTCTCCGCTGCCTTGACCACGACAACCTTCATCCCCGCCATCTGGGCGGAAGCCGGGTTGGTGCCATGGGCGGAAAGCGGGATCAGGCAGATGTTGCGATGGTGATCGCCCTGCGCGCGATGGTAGGCGGCGATGGTCAGAAGCCCCGCGTATTCGCCCTGCGCGCCGGAATTGGGCTGCAGCGACATCGCGTCGTAGCCGGTGATCTCGCAAAGCTTGGCGGACAGGTCCGCGAGCATCTCCGCGTAACCCTCAGCCTGATCGGCGGGGGCGAAGGGATGCAGCGACCCGAATTCGGGCCAGGTGATCGGCATCATCTCGACCGCCGCGTTCAGCTTCATGGTGCAGGAGCCGAGCGGGATCATCGCGCGGTCGAGCGCAAGGTCCCGGTCCGAGAGGCGGCGCATGTAACGCATCATCTCGGACTCGGCCCGGTTCATGTGGAAGATCGGGTGCGTCAGGTAATCGGACGTCCTGAGCATATCGTCGGGGATGCCGGGTGTGTCGGTGGCGGGCGCGAGCTTGATGCCGAAAGCCTGGCAAAGCGCGTCGAGATGGGCGTCGGTCGTGACCTCGTCAACGCTGATCCCGATGCGGTCCGCGCCCACGTCGCGCAGGTTGATCCCGCGCGCCACGGCGGCGGCCATGATCCGGCTTTGCATGGTCCCGACATGCACGGTGAGGGTATCGAAGAAGCTGTCATTGTCGGGCTTGTAGCCACCTTTCGACAAGGTCGCGGCAAGGCGGGCGGCACGCAGGTGCACCCGCTCCGCAATCGCGCGCAGGCCCATCGGCCCGTGGAACACGGCGTAGAAGCTGGCCATGACCGCCAGAAGCGCCTGGGCGGTGCAGACGTTCGAGGTCGCCTTCTCGCGACGGATGTGCTGTTCGCGGGTCTGAAGCGACAGGCGGTAGGCTCTCGAGCCGTGGCTGTCGACGCTGACGCCCACGATCCGGCCGGGCATGTGGCGCTTGTAGGCATCCCGGCAGGACATGAAGGCGGCATGGGGGCCACCATAGCCGAGCGGCACACCGAAGCGTTGGGCGGAGCCGATGGCGATATCGGCCTCCATCGCGCCGGGTTCCTTGATGAGGGTCAGGGCCAGCAGGTCGGTGGCGAGGATCGCGATGGCCTGGGCGTCATGCAGGGCAGCGATGGAGGCGCTTGGGTCGGTAAGGTGGCCGTAGGTGCCCGGATACTGGAAGATCGCGCCAAAGACGGCACTCGGGTCCAGTGTGTCGGCAGGGCCGGTGATGACCTTGATGCCGAGAGGCTCTGCGCGGGTTTCGATGACAGCGATGGTCTGCGGGTGGCAGGCCTCGTCCACGAAGAAGCCCTCGGCCTTCGATTTGGCGACGCGTTTCGCCATGACCATGGCTTCGGCCGCCGCCGTGGCCTCATCGAGCAGGGAAGCGTTGGCCACGGGCAGGCCCGTCAGGTCCGCCACCATGGTCTGGAAGTTCAGCAGCGCTTCGAGCCGGCCTTGTGCAATCTCCGGCTGGTAGGGCGTGTAGGCCGTGTACCACGCGGGATTTTCCAGCACGTTGCGCTGGATCGCGGGGGGCGTGTGGGTGTTGTAATAGCCTTGGCCGATCATCGAGACCATCGGCTTGTTCCTGGCGGCCAGCGCGCGCATCCGGTCGAGCAGTTCCGCCTCGGACAGGGCCGGCCAGTCGAGGGCCGTATCCTGCCGGATCGAGGCGGGCACGGTCTCATCGATCAGGGCGTCGAGGCTGTCCGCGCCGACCGCTTGCAGCATCTCTGCCATCTCGGCGGGAGAGGGGCCGATGTGGCGGCGGTTGGCGAAATCGGTCGGGTCGTAGGCAGTGGTCGTCCAGGGCATATGGCGCTCCGAAATCTTCCAGAAGATTTTGCGGGGTGCGAATTTTCGTACGAAAATTCGCGGCAACCCGCCGATGTGGTCATTCGGCGCTATTCGCCGATGTGGTCCTTGTACTCGTCCTCGGTCATGAACTCGTCGAGGGCCGAGGGATCTTCGACCTTGATCTTGAAGAACCACGCTTCGCCGGTCGGGTCCTCGTTGACCAGGGCGGGGTTGTCGACCAGCGCGTCGTTGACCTCCACGATCTCGCCATCCAGCGGTGCGGTGATGTCGGAGGCCGCCTTGACGCTTTCGATCACGACGATCTCGTCACCCTTGGCCACCTGCGTTTCCAGCTCGGGCAGCTCGACGAAGACGACATCGCCCAGTTGTTCGGAGGCGTGGGGCGTGATGCCGACGGTGATGATATCGCCATCGGCGCTCAGCCATTCATGATCTTCGGTGAATTTCATTTCGTGCTCCGTTTGTAGCCGTTGGGAGTGAAGGGCAGGGTGGTTTGCGTGAGCGGCAAGCGCTTGCCGCGCAATTCGCCGTAGAGGGGGGCATCCTTCGGGACGCTGGCGTCGATCAGGCCAAGTGCTACGGGCGCGCCAAGGGTCGGGCCGAAGCCGCCGGAGGTGATCTGGCCGATGGGCGTGTCGACGTCTTCGCTGGTGTAGAGGTCGACGCCGGTGCGCATCGGGGCGCGGCCTTCCGGCAGCAGTCCTGCGCGGCGGCGGGGGGCACCGTTCGCGAGCTGGTCGAGGATCACATCAGCCCCCGGGAAGCCGCCCGCGCGGTCGCCGCCTGTGCGGCGGACCTTGCCGATGGCCCAGGCCTGTCCGGCTTCGACCGGGCTGATCGTCTCGGACATTTCCTGGCCGTAGAGCGGCAGCCCGGCCTCCATCCGCAGGCTGTCGCGGGCACCGAGGCCGATGGGCTGGACGCGGTCATCGGACAGGAGGGCGCGGGCGAAATCCTCCGCGACGCTCTCGGGCAGTGAAATCTCGAAGCCGTCCTCGCCGGTATAGCCGGAGCGGCTGATCCAGAGCGTCTGGCCGTTCCAGTCGTGGTGCTGGCTGTCCATGAAGCGCATCTCGGTGACGGCTGGAACGAGGGGGGCAAGCGCGGCTTCTGCTTCGGGCCCCTGCAGCGCCAGAAGCGCGCGGCCGGAGACCTCCTCGACACCTTCGACATGGGCGCGCAGGTGGGCGATGTCGGCGTCGCGACAGGCGGCGTTGACCACAAGGAACAGCGCGTCCGGCCAGCGGGCGATCATCAGGTCGTCGAGCACGCCGCCGGTGTCGTTGGTGAAAAGGCCGTAGCGCTGGCGCCCCTCGGGCAGGTCGATCACGTCCACGGGAACCAGGGTTTCGAGCGCCGCGTCGGCGTCTTTCGGCAGCAACACCTGCCCCATGTGCGACACGTCGAAAAGGCCCGCGTGTTCGCGCGTCCACTTGTGTTCGCCCATCACGCCGAGGCCGTATTGCACGGGCATCGACCAGCCCGCGAAGGGCACGAATTTCGCGCCAAGCTCTGCATGCAGGGCCGCCAGTGGCAGAGTTTCTTGAGCGTCGAGCGCGTCCATTCTTAACCCCTCTCCGGGACAAGACGCCCGGCATCACTTGCACACCGCAGGATGTGCGAACCGATGCCCCCTCTGTCCTTTGGCCTGAGATCGTTATCCCTTCGGCGGAGGGCATGATCCCTCACTCTCCAGAGTATTTGGTGCTGCCGCAGGTCCTTTTGCCTGAGAGATTACCGGGGCGGTTGCTCCTTCGGCCCAAGGGTCTGGTCGTGCCAGGCCCCCGCGTCTCCCTGCGATTGCGTGCGGAAGCATACAGCGCAAAAGCGTTGGATCAAGAGGGCTTGATAGAGGCCTTCAATTGCCCCATTCAGACCCCATGAGTGATCCCTATTTCTTTGGCTATGGCAGCCTCGTGAACCGTCAGACCCACAGCTATCCCGAGGCGGCGCGCGCCCATGTCAGAGGATGGCGCAGGGCGTGGCAGGGCACCTCGCTCCGCAAGGTCGCCTACCTGACGGCGGTGCCTGATTCGGAGGGCGAGATCGCGGGGCTGATCGCGGCGGTGCCAGGCGCGGACTGGGCGGCGCTCGACAAGCGCGAGGGCGCCTATGCGCGGCATCCGGTGGCGGCGTTCGGGCATGGACGCGAGGTCGAGCCGCTGGTCCAGATCTACGCGGTGGAAGATGCGCACGCGGCCGTGGGGGATCATCCGATCCTGCTGAGCTACCTCGATACCGTGATCCAGGGCTACCTTGCGGAGTTCGGAGAGGACGGTGCGCGGGAGTTCTTCGACACGACCGACGGCTGGCACCTTCCGCTGCTCGATGACCGCGCGGACCCGATCTATCCGCGGGCGACAGAGATAAATGCTTCGGAACGGGAGTTCGTGGACGACAACCTTGCCCGTGTGGCTCCAAAGGCCGTTCGAAACGCCCTGTAGGTGTGTCGGCAGCACGTGTCAGAGCGTCATGTGACGCGCACGGGCGCCCCGCTCGATGGCGGCGGCATGGAGCCGGTCGATGTTCAGCGCGTGGCGCAGTTCTTCGAGGTAGCGCAACTCCGCCTGGGCAATCGCTCCGTCGGCGGCGGCAACGTCGCAGGCCAGCGCATAGGCGGTTTCGTAAAGCGGCTCGGGCAGATCCTCTTTCACCAGGCCGAAGAGCGCATCGACCCCATCCTCATCCTCGAACAGGTCGAACACGATATTGGCGATGCGGCGCATGCGGTCGGCGTCGTAATTGCCGAAAACGGGCAGGAAGTTCACGATCTGCTCGATCGACAGCAGTTCCGAGGTGCGGATCGTGGAATCCGACACGGAAATGCCCACCATGATGGCCACAAGGGAATCCTCGGGCGTGAAGGAATGATCTGTCATGGCAACTGCTCCGTTTCCTGTCTCGACCGTCATTTATTGACGCCACCTGCCGTAAACAATAGGTGCCTGCCATCCCTTCGGTTTCAGGACAAAAGACATGGGCGATTTGCGTGAAGCGGCGATGAAGTCAAAGGCTTGGGCCTTCGAGGAGGCGCGGCGCGTTCTGGACCGCTACAAGGATGGCCCGCCGGAGAAGGGCTACGTGCTGTTCGAGACGGGCTATGGCCCCTCGGGCCTGCCGCATATCGGCACCTTCGGCGAGGTGCTGCGCACGACGATGATCCGCCGCGCGTTCGAGGTGATCTCGGACATTCCGACGCGGTTGATCTGTTTTTCCGACGATCTCGACGGGATGCGGAAAGTGCCGGGCAACGTGCCCGATCAGGAGATGCTGCGCGAGCATCTGCAAAAGCCGCTGACCTCGGTGCCCGACCCGTTCGGCACCCACGAGTCGTTCGGCCATCACAACAACGCCATGCTGCGCCGGTTTCTCGATACCTTCGGGTTCGAATACGAGTTCATTTCGGCCACGGAATTTTATGCGAGTGGACAGTTCGACGAGGTGCTGAAGCTCGCCGCCGAACGCTATGACGCGATCATGAAGGTGATGCTGAAATCGCTGCGTGAGGAACGTCAGCAGACCTATTCGATCTTCCTGCCGATCCACCCCGAAACCGGCCGCGTGCTCTATGTGCCGATGAAGGAGGTGAACGCGCAGGAACACACGATCACCTTCGACGACGAGGATGGGCGTGAGTGGACGCTGCCCGTGACCGGCGGCAACGTGAAGCTGCAATGGAAGCCCGATTTCGGGGCGCGGTGGGCCGCGCTTGGCGTTGATTTCGAGATGTATGGCAAGGACCATTCGACCAACACGCCGATCTACGACGCGATCTGCGAGATCCTCGGCCATCCCGCGCCGGAGCATTTCACCTATGAATTGTTCCTCGATGAGAACGGCCAGAAAATCTCGAAATCCTCCGGCAACGGGATCAGCATCGACGAATGGCTGACCTACGCCTCGTCCGAAAGCCTTGCCTATTTCATGTTCGGCAAGCCCAAGACGGCCAAGCGGCTCTATTTCGACGTGATCCCGAAGGCGGTGGACGAATATCACCAGCAGCTGCGCGCCTATGCCGACCAGGATATCGAGCAGCGGCTGGCGAACCCGGTGTTCCACATCCACGGGCACAACGTCCCGGCTTCCACGCTGGTGGTGCCCTTCGCGATGCTTCTGAACCTCGTGAGCGTGTCGGGCGCCGAGGAGAAGGAGAAGCTCTGGGGCTTCATCAACCGTTACGCACCTGACGCGTCGCCCGAGAAGAACCCCGACCTGGACCAGGCGGCGGGCTTCGCGATCCGCTACTACAATGATTTCGTGAAGCCGACGCGGGTGTTCCGTGCGCCGACCGATCAGGAACGCGCGGCGATGGAAGAGCTGATCCAATGCCTCGGCGATGCCGACAAGGCGCTGGACGTGATCGCCCGGAAGAACGCGCAGGAAGGCAAGGACGTGCCCCTGCCGGAGGTCGACTGGCAGGATGACGAGTTCCTGCAATCCATCGTCTTCGCCATCGGCAAGACCCACGGGTTCGAGCCGCTTCGGGCGTGGTTCTCGGGCCTTTACGAGGTGCTTCTGGGGGCGTCGCAAGGTCCGCGGTTCGGCGGGTTCATCGCGCTTTACGGGATTGACGAGACGAAGGCTTTGATCCGCGACGGGCTGGACGGCAAACTCGTCGGTTGAAACTCCTGGGCTGAAACTTCTGGCGGGCGTGCTACGTGGTTCGGGACAGTGGAGAGAACTGCCCCGAAAAGGAGACGTCCCATGGTCCGTGCCATTGCCCTGTCCGTAGTCCTCGCGCTTGGCCTCGCCGTTGTCGCATCCGCCGTCGCGCCGCGCCCGCTTCAGGCGCAGGAGCGGCTTGCCCCCAACCCCGATATCGAGGCCGTCATCGGCGGCCAGTTCGACGCGTTCCGATCTGATGACCTGATGGGCGCTTGGCAATTCGCCAGCCCCGGCATCCAGAGCATGTTCGGCGAGCCGGAGCGGTTCGGCATGATGGTCGAGCAGGCCTTCCCGATGGTCTGGGAGCCGGGCGCGGTCACCTTCATCGACTTGCAGTCGCTGGGAAGCCTGATCGTTCAGCGGGTCGAGGTGATCGACCGGAACGGTGTCGCCCATTACCTCGGCTATGCCATGATCCAGACGGAAAACGGCTGGCGGATCAGTGGGGTGGAAATCCTCGATGCGCCTGGCATCGGGGTGTGAGGACACCGGGAGACGCGCACGCAGGGCGCATCGCCCGTCCTGCCGTCGCGCGGGTCAGCCTTCTCCGGCGTTTCGGAATATTGAGACCTCGTTAACGCGCTCTTAACTCTTCGGGCGTAATCATGGCGGCGCAATCCGGGATCATGGCTGCCCCAGTCAGCCGGACCCGGGTCATTCGCAGACATTGCAAAGCAGACAACCGAGGTGACCGTTCAGGGCGCCTCGGTTTCCCCTGTTGCGGTCGATGGAACCGCCGGGGTGCCCAGGCAAGGGCCGGGCCCCGCGAACGAAGGGGTATGACATGAACCAGGTGATCACCGACGGCCTTATCCTGATGCCACCGCCGTTTTCCGACGGGCTCGGCGTCTGGTCGCGGCAGGACGGCACGCCGGGCAGCGACACGTGGGCCACGGCACCCAACGCGGCCATCGTCGCGGCGGATGCGGATTTCGGCGATTGCCTCGAGATCCTGAAGGCCGAGGCCACGACCCGGATCCGCTACATGTCGCAGACGCCGGTTGTTCCAGGTCTCTACCTCCGCATCTCGGCGCGGGTGAAGGTGCTGTCCGGCAACCTGCCCGACGTGCGCATCGGGGCCTGGCCGGGCGATGTCTCCAACGCCCACGTGACGGGCCTCGACGAATTCGGCCCGTCGGTCGACATCACCGCCTATGGCTCGATCTACACGGTCACGGCCATCCTCGGCACCGGCGACCGGAGCGGCGTGGACATGGCCTGGGGCACCGCGCCGACCTATGCCCATGTCGGGCTGGACCTGACCGGACCGAATGGCGGGCAGGTGCGGATCGAGAACATCACCGTCGAGGACGTGACCTCCGTCTTTCATCGCAAGTTGATGGATTGGGTGGATATCCGCGACTACGGTGCGGTGGGCGATGGCACCACCGATGACCGGGACGCCATTGCTGCCGCCGATGCCGCCGCGAACGGACGCGAGGTACTGGTGCCGGCGGGCGATTTCTTCGTCGGGTCGAACGTGACCTTCACCAATCCGGCCCGCTTCGAAGGTCGCCTGATCGCGCCGGACCACGTGCGCGTGGCGCTGAACGAGAATTTCGATCTCGATGGCTACGCGGAGTGCTTCGGGGATGAGGTGCTTGGCCTGAAGAAGGGGCTGCAACAGCTGTTCAACCAATCCGATTTCGAGGCCTTCGACCTTTGCGGACGTCGCATCACGCTGACTGAACCGATCGACGTTCAAGCCGTCGTGGAAAACCGCAACACCTATGCCAACCGCAGGGTTCTGCGGAACGGGCAATTCGTGGCGGAATCCTCGAGCGACTGGACCGACGAGGTGAACACGCGTTCGGGCAGTTGGTCCGCTTCCAACCCGTTCGAGATCACCGGCGTGTCGAATGCCGCGGCGATCCCGGTCGGCTCGCTGGTCACCGCGCCGCAGGGCGTGGGACGCGAGATCTACGTGGCCGCCACCAATGCCGCGCAGAGCCGGATCACCCTGTCCGCGCCCCTTTGCGCCGCGCCGTCGAGCCAGACCTATACCTTCACCCGGTTCAAATACATGCTCGACTTCATTGGCTGGCTGAACCTGCAACGCTTCATCATTTCGGACGTGGAATTCCTAGGCGGCGGCTATTGCTCGGCCATCATGCTGCCGCTCGACGGGCTGGTGTTCCAGATCCAGGATTGCTTTTTCACCGGACCCAAGGACCGGGCCATCACCTCGGCCGACGAAGGCTGCCAGGGGATGCAGATCGACCGCTGCCAGTTCCTGTCGAACGAGCAGGCGCTGAACGTGCCGGACCGCAAGTCGATCTGTTTCAACATCAACTCATCGGACTGCAAGATCCGCGACAACCGGGCCAACAAGTTCCTGCATTTCGGCGTGATCTCCGGCTCGGGCAACATCGTCACCGGCAACCATTTCTTCCAGGGCGACAGCATCGTGGAGGGCGTGCGCTCACCCGGTCTGGTCATCGCGGACGCCAATGCCAAGCTGACGTTCCACGGCAACTACGTCGATAATTGCTACATCGAATGGACGAACGAAAAGGACCCGTCGCCCGATTTCACCGGCGGCCTGTCGTTCCATGGCCTGTCGGTGCAGGGCAACATCTTCTTCGCCACCAACACGGCACCGTGGATGCGCTTCATCTCGATCAAGCCGTTCGGGGACGACCATTTCATCAATGGCCTCTCGGTGACCGGCAACCTGTTCAAGAAGACCAACGGCGCGCAGCTGGAGCAGGTGGAAGGCGTGGACGACAGCATCGCCCCGCTCGACCTGTCGCGCACGGCGGACCTGCAATTCGACGGCAACACGTTCCATGGCATCGTCAAGCGGACGGAAAACCCCTGTTACATCCGGGCGACCGAGGCCACGGCAATACAGACATGGGTCGTGGACATGTCGGATTACACGCCCTTCGGCGCGCCGGTGAAATATGGCCTGTCGGTGCTGCCCGACGGCCCGGTGCGGACCGCCGGCGGGGTGGCACAGTTCGAAGCACCCTGGACGCAAGGCTTCCAGGGCACGAACGGCACCAGCATCCGGATCGGGTGGTCGCAGGCGCTCAAGGGCTCCGTCATGGTGACGGCGCGCTGCGACAACTGACGCGACCCGCTTTGACGGAACGACGCCCCCGGATCGCGTGACGTCGATCCGGGGGCTTTCCCTTGCCCGGCAAGCGCGCTACCTCGCGCCCATGCTGCCCGTCGAAAACGTACAGTCCTACCCGCGCCCGCCCGCGCTCCAGCCCGTGGCGCAGCGCCTGCGCGCGGTGTTCGCGGGCTTGCCGATCGCCGATACCGAGGCCGGGTTCCGCGTGCTGGAGACCCACCACGCGCCGACCTACTACATTCCGCCGAGCGACGTGGTCATGTCGACGCTGGTGCCAACGGCGCGGGAGACCTATTGCGAATGGAAGGGCAGGGCGGTCTATTTCGACCTCGTGGTCAATGGCCGACGGTCCCCCAACGCGGCATGGTCCTACCCGGCGCCAACGGCACGGTTCGACGCGATCCGCGATTACCTGTCTTTCTACGCAAGCTCGGTCGACGAGGCCTTCGTGGGCGCGATCAAGGTGATGCCGCAGCCCGGCGATTTCTACGGCGGATGGGTCACGCCGAACCTGACCGGGCGCATCAAGGGCGCGGTCGGGACGATGCATTGGTGAAGCGCGCGCCCTAGCTGGCGACGCTTTCAAGGTAGAGGTTGGAATTCAGGTAGCGCGTCAATTCCGTCCAGTTCTCGGGGTCCAGAAGGCAAAGGACGTCGGCCTTGACCGTGTAGCCATATCGCGCGGTCTCGCCGGAAACGAAGCTGAATTCGACATGGGCCCCGTCGCTTGTGACACTGGCCCGCTTTTCGCAATGCCACAGGCTGTGCCCCTGGTCGCGCAGCGCCCAGATGCCGGTGATCAACGTCTCGTCCTCGGTCAGGATCGTGACAGCCTGGTCTTCGGTGAAATCCCAGGCATCGCCGGTGTCTTCTTCCAGCCATGTCCCGATCAGGCCGACGCCGTGGTCACCCGAGCGCCGGAACCGCCGGTCGCCCCAGATCATGCGGTTGTCTGCGTCTTCGAAACGCAACGACTCCTCCGGTTCACCGATCAGGTAGTCACCGTTCTCGTAGATTTCGTAGGTTTGCGGTTGCCCGGGTAACAGCCAGATGCCGACCAGATCCGGGTCGATTTTATGCTCGCTCATGGGCGGAGCATGGCACGGATTTTCGTGTCTGCATATGATTTTGCACAGAGGCAGAAGGAACTGAGTCCGTCAGGCCACAATGTCGCCCGGGCTCAGCAGGAAGGCCTTGCCGAAGCCGCCGTTCAGAAGGCCGCCGGTGGGGGTGAAACGGATCATGCGGAAATCGCCGAAGTCGAAATAAAGCTGCGCCTTTGGATAGTGCGACAGGTAATGATCCTTGAGCTTTTCCTTGTCGGCGGCTGTGGCTTCGGCCTGCAGGGTCAGGCGCGGGTGGGTCAGCGGATCACCCTTCGGTCCGGGCTCGCCGATCAGCAGGGAGCAGGCGGCGGACGCCTCGAGCGCGCGGGTGTGGGACGACAGCGTCGAAATCAGGCTCAGCGGGACGCCGTCGGGTCCGGGCACCAGCGCGATGCGGGTGACCATGGGCGATTGGGTGTCGGGATCCGTGACGGCGAGTGCCGCGAAACGCGCGTTGGCGATGAGGCTCCGCGCGAGGGCACGGGCCTCGTCATCGGTGGGGCGGATCGGGTCGGTCTTCCGGTCGGTCATGCCGGCACGCTATCAGCCAGTTTGCCCGCGGGCGAGGGCGTTCAGAACGTGTGCCAGAGCGACAGGAACACGCCCACGTTGGTGCTGCCTTCGAGGGCGCCGCGCGCACCGAGGCGGATGGTCGTATCGGGCAGGATGTCGAAGGCGAAGGACGGCGAGACCGTGACGATCATGTCCGAGCCTGGCCATTCCTCGGCTTTGAGGGAGACGATGGCATTTGCCCGCTCGCTCAGCGAAAATCCGAGCGTGCCTTCGGCCTGCCAGATCACGTCTTCGATTTCGGCGTCGTAGATCACGGCCGTGTCCAGCGACACCCAGCCGCCCTCGTGCCGGATGGGGATCGGCCAGCCGCCGTCGCTTTCGCCGAAGCCGCGCCCCACGGAGGCGCCGAAGCGCACCAGCCCATGGACCGGCCCTTCACCGATGCGCCGCGCGCCGAGGCCGGCATCTACCGCCCATTGCCACGTCGCGTCGGGCGGGGTCAGCGTGTAGCGCAGGAAGGCGATGCCCATCTGGCTGGTCTCGCCGCCGCCCAGATCGGCCCCGATGGTGAAGCTGCGCCCCACGCCGAATTCGGCATAGAGGCTGGTGTTGGTCTCTGGCTCCCACAGGCCTTCCACCAGGTGCGCGGGCTCTTCCTCGGCGGAAATCTGGAAGGACAGGAACAGGTCGCCTTGCGCGCGCGCCCAAGGTCCGGCGGACGCGGGCGCACCCGTCAGGGTGGCCGCGGCGCAAAGGACATAAACCGTGACGCTTCCGCAACGCATGCGGAGATTTGGCAGCGTCAGGGTTAACAAAACCCTAACGTACCTTGCCCAGGCGACTGTTGCCGCATCATGTTGCGACTCTGCCACGACGGGTTCCGGGGGGAATCACCGGTCTGGCCCTGCAGCCGCTTTTCGACGGCGCCGGACCCTGCATCGCAACAGCACCCTCCGTCCGTATCCTGCGTCGTATTCCACGACGCCGAACGTTTGGGTGACGAGTGACTGAATTGACCGGTTGGATCCGCGCGGCTTTGTCTGACGCCGGCACGATCCAGGTGACGCAAAGGAACTACGGGGTGCCGATGCGCCCGCTGACCGGCCCGCTGGCCGGCCATGTCCTGATTGCATTCCGGGGCGGGCGGGATCTCGACGTGCAGGAGGCCTTGGCCCGCCGCCACGATGCCTACCTCGACTGCCTGCGTCTTGCCGGCCTCCGGGTGCCGGATACGCAGATGCGCCTGATCGACCATGCCGGTGTGCAGCGGCCCGTCATCGTTCAGAGCGCCGTACCCGACGATGCCATGCTGCCGCATCTCTTCCGGCAGGGCGGGACGCAAGCGGCCATCGGCCTTCTCGACCGGGTCGCCACCGACGTGGCCGAGTTCTGGCGGCGGATCGCGCAGCGCCCCGAGCGGATCGGGCTCTACAGCCCGCTCGACAGCTTCGCCATGGACGAGGACGGGCCCCTGTTCCTCGACACCTTCCCGCCGCTGATCTCCTACAACCGCGACGAGATGGGGTTGCTGATCCAGCGCTTTGCCGACAGTGGCCTGATCCGGGGACTGGGCAAGGTGCTGCCGGGACGGGTCCGGGACATCCAGAACCGCTGGTACACGCCCGCAGGCTCGATCATCACGCTGCTCGACGGTGCGTTGAAGCTGCGCCCGCAGGACGCGGGCGCGATCGTCGACTGGGCCGAACGGTTCGCCGACACGCGGCTCGAGACGCCATGGCGCAACGACGTGCGCGGCCATCTGCACCGCGCGAAACTGCGCGAGGGGCGGGTGGCCCGCCGCTGGCCCGGGCTCGGGGGGCGTGACCGCCCCCATGCCTGAAACGACCGCTGCCGGGGACAGCATGAAGGTCGTCCTCGTCCATCCGGAAATTCCCGGCAATACCGGCACCATCGGGCGCACCTGCGTCGCGCTTGGGCTGGAGTTGATCGTGATCCACCCTCTCGGTTTCGACCTGTCCGAAAAGTCGGTGCGCCGGGCCGGGCTGGATTACTGGAAGCATGTGCAACTGACGGAATACGAAAGCTGGGGCGCCTTCCTTGACGCCCGGTCCCCGCGCGAGGACCAGCTGTTCCTGTTCGAAGACGACGGCACCGGCGGCTCGGTCTACGAGCCCGAGTATCCACCGGACGCCTACCTCGTCTTTGGCAAGGAAACCAAGGGCTTGCCCGCCGAAGTGCTTGACGGGCGTGCCGCGCGCACCTTCTATCTGCCGATGCGGTCACCGCATATCCGGTCGCTCAACCTCGCCAATGCGGCGACGGCAGTGATCTACCAGGCGATGCGCGCCTATCTGGAATGATCTGCTCGGCGTGCTAGGCTTTGATGCGCAAACGGGGGGATTGTTGTGAGCGACACCAAGGAAAAGACAAGCGAAGCCACCCCGCCGCCCGCGGACCTCGCAGCAGAGGTGCGTGTCCTGCACCAGGAGCTGACCTTCCTGCGCCAAAGCCGCATGTTCGTCATCCATCAGTCGGTGGCGCGTATTCTGATGTTCCGGTTTCTCGTCGGCATGGCCGTGGGCCTCGGGACCGTGGTCGGCGCCTCCGTCCTGCTGTCGCTGATCGTCTGGGCGCTGTCGCAGATCGAGTTCATCCCGATCATCGGCGATTGGTCGGCGCAGATCGCATCGCGGATCGAAATGGCGATCGGGGAGTGACGCGGCCCGCCCGACGCGGCGCGTTCGCCACCCGTTCGAACAGGTCGAAATATGCCGCGCCGATGTCCTGCCACCGATAGTCCCGCCCGGCGATCATGCGAAGGTTTGCTCCCATGGCTGGGTCTTGCCCTTGCCGCAGAGCGTCCGACAATCCGGCTTCATCCGCGAAATATTGCGCAGCCCCGCGTGTCGTCTGGTGGTTGAAGATGCAATCGTAGGCAAGGATCGGGCGTCCGACATGCATCATCTCGACAAGCGACGGGTTGGTGCCACCGGCGGAATGCCCGTGCAGGTAAAGCGCTGCCTTGCGCCGGAGCGATTGCAGCGGGGCCGGGTCGTAGACCGGGTCGAGCAGGTGGAGCTTCGGATGCGGTCCGAAGCGCCTCCTCAACGCGCGTCCGTAGCGGCTTTTGTTCCAGTTTCCGACGCAGACGAGGGCCGTTTCGGTTGCGGCGCAAGCGGACAGGATCATGTCGACGTTGTTCTCCGGCTCGATCCTGCAGATGGCGAGCGCGTAGGTGTCCGGCAGACCGGCAGGTAACGGGACACCGGGCATCCCGACCGCCTGGTCGCCGCCATAGCTCAGCACGTCCGCCCGGCGTCCATGGCGATGCCACAGGTCATCGGCGATCGCGGGACTGTCGGCGATGATCGCATCGGCATGGCACATGGCAAGCCCCTCGCTCCAACGCAGGAAACGCCGGGCGGACGGGGACCATTTCGCTCGCGTCCATTCCTGCCCGTCGACATGGACCACCACACGCATCTTGCCGCGCTTGAAATCCGGCAAGGCCACCGCGCCGGAGACCCCAAGCAGCAGGGCCACGTCTGCCCCGGAGCTGCGGGCGCGCGACAGGCTGAGCGCATCGTAGAGCACGCTGGCCGCTCCGTTCGCGGGCAGGGGCAGGTAATCGAGGTCAGTGGCCAGAAACCGGCGCGGATGATCGGCGAAGGCGGGCGCGCTGCAGGTGATCGAAAGGCGTTCCGTCCGCCCGTTTGTGGCGTGGAACCGCGCGAGCTGTTCGGCTAGCGTCTCGAACCCGCCGTAGCAGGCCGGCACGCCAACCGAGCCGAGGATCGCGATATGCCGGTGCGACGTGTCCAAACGCGGTGCCTCCAAACGGTGATCCCCGCAATTAAGCCGATCTTTATGAATAAGGCGTTGAATGGAACGGTCCCGGTGCTGCGCCGGGCGCTTCTGCTTGGGGGCAGCCATGACATTGATGCCGGATATCCAAAGCTTCGCGGTTGCGCCGCGTCAGCCAGCGCCCTGCGTCGCCCCGACCAGCGGCACGCGCCTGTTCTGGCGCGCCAAGGCGGTTGCCGACATTGCCGCTGCGGTCGCGATGCTGCCGGTCATCGCGCTGGTCGGCGCGGTGCTGCTGGTTCTCAACCCCGTCTTCAATCCCGGTCCATTGCTCTTCCGGCAGGACAGGATGGGACGGGGCGGTGCGATCTTCGCGGTTCGCAAGTTCCGCACCATGGGATGCCGGGCCGACCCGCGCGGCCCGCTCGACCCGAAGGAGGTGGATCGCATCCCGCGCCTGGGCCACATCCTGCGCAAGACCGGGCTCGACGAACTGCCGCAGGCCTTCAACATCCTGCGCGGCGAGATGAGCCTGATCGGCCCGCGCCCCGATTGCGCCCGCCATGCGCGCCTGTTTCTCGAAACGATCCCCGAATACCGCCAGCGCCTGTCCGTCAAGCCGGGGATGAGCGGTCTGGCGCAGGTCACGCAAGGCTATGCCGTGGGCCTCGCCGCGACCCGGGCCAAGGCGCTGGCCGATGCCGATTACATCGCCCGCGCCAATCCGCGGCTGGAGCTGTGGATCATCTGGCGGACCGTCGGAATGGTCCTTCTGGCGCGCGGGGATTGACGCGCGCCGGTTGGACCGGCGGTCAGACCGAGATGAAGAAGACCTCGCCTTCCGGGTCGATCCGCGCGGCACTCAACTGGCCACCGTAAACCGCGCCGGTGTCACATGCGATACGTCCGTCCTGCGCGAAAGGGGCCTCGAAGGGTTGGTGGCCGAAGGCGATCCATTGCCCGTCGCCTCGATCGGTCTTGAGAAAGGCGTCGCTGCCCCACAGAAGGGTCTTGGCCTGCTGCGCCTCCATCGAAACCACGGGATCGGCCCCGGCATGCACGACCCAGAGGTTGCCCGACGACCAGCTGAGCGGTAGGGAACCCACCCAATCGACAAGGTCCGACCCCATGGCCTCCATCAGGTCTCCGGCGGCATCCAGCAGCGCGCCGGCGCTCTGCGTGTCGGTCGTCAGGCCCCGGCCCACCCCGAAAGTCGCCAGGGTCTGCAATCCGCCGTAGCGCAGCCAGCGCTTCGCGGGGCCGGTGGGATCGGCGAGGAAATCGAGCAGCATGCGCTCGTGATTGCCCATCAAAGCGGTGACTTGATCGGGAAAGGCTGCCGTCACTTCGGACAGGAAGGTCAGGACGTCGGCGTTGCCGTCGCCCCGGTCGATGTAATCCCCAACGAAGACATACCGGCCCAGGCCGGACTGCGCCCTGTCGGTGTCGAGCCGTTTCAGGAGCGCCTCCAGCTTGTCGACGCAACCGTGCACATCGCCGATGACGTAGACCAGTTCTTCGGGGGCGGGGGCCTGCCAGCGAGACATATTAACGATCTTTCAACTTGTTAACTTTCTACTAACCTTTGCGTGAGCAATCTGCATCAGAATTGAGGAAAATTCGCTCCAGCCGGGTCGCATGTCCGTCGAGATCTACCGGCTTCAGCGAAGGCCTGGCAACCGAGGGAAGCAACGCCCGTGACTTTGGGCGTGAGGGGTTCGGATGATGATGTCTCTGCGCTGCGCGATGGCGGCGGCCGCTCTTCTGATATTGGCGAGTTGCGGATCCGCCTATATTTCGTCGGATATCTCCGCCACCGCCGGATCGGACAATGTCCAGGTGATCGAACTGTCGCCGGCGACCGTGGCCCATGCCAATCGCAGCCCTTACAGTCCACAGGACCTTCCGCAGGCGTTCTCGCGCATCGCGGGCGTCGGCGGTGGCCCGCGCGGGGCAGACCGTCTGCCCGACCCGGTGTTCGATCCGCAGGCGCGCCCCGGTGCGCTGGAGGTGCGGGTGCCGCCCCCGGTCAATCCCGGCCCCTACCAGATCGGTGTCGGCGATGTCCTGATCCTTGCCACACCCCGTGGCGAAACCACGGCCGAGGAGGTGGCCGGCCTCGTCGCCGCGCAGAACCAGCGGCAGGGCTACACCGTACAGGACAACGGCGATATCGCCATTCCCGACGTGGGCCGGATCATGGTCGCGGGCCTGACCCTCGCGCAGGCCGAAGATGCCGTGTTCGAGCGCCTGATCGAAGCGCGGATCGACCCGTCCTTCAGCCTGGAAGTGGCCGAGTTCAACTCGCAGCGTGTCTCCGTGGGCGGGGCCGTGCGCAACCCGGGCGTGGTGCCCGTGGGCATGACGCCTGTCTACCTCGACGAGGTTCTGGCCTCGGCAGGCGGCCTGTCGCTCAACGCCGATGATTTCGCCGTGATCCGCATCTACCGCGACGGCGCGCTCTACCAGATCCCCACGTCCGCGCTGTATTCCGAGCAGGGCCTGCAACGTCTCCGCCTTCAGAACGGCGACAGCCTGTTCGTCGACACCGCCTATGATTTCGAGCAGGCGCAGGCCTACTTCGAGGAGGTCATCGCCCGGGCCGAATTCAGCCGTGCCGCCCGGGCCGACGCCATCCGCCAGCTCGAGACCGAGGTTTCGATCCGCCGCGGCGCTCTGGAGGAAAGCCGTCAGAACTTCCGCGACCGGCTGGAATTTGGCGCGGAAGGGCAGGACTACGTCTACATCGCCGGGGAAGTGGGGACGCCGGGACGGTTCGCGCTGCCATTCGAAAACCGCGCCTATCTGGCCGATGCTCTTTTCGATGCGGGCGGCTGGAACGAGCGCACCGGTGACCCGTCGCAGATCTACCTCCTGCGAGTGCAGGAGGACAGCGCGGCCTCCGTCGGCGCGGTGACGGCTTATCGTCTGGATGCTCGCAATGCGGCCAACCTCGTCATGGCAACACGGATGGAGTTGCGGCCCGGAGACATCATTTTCGTGGCGGAACAGCCCGTAACGCGTTGGAACCGTGTGATCGACCAGATCACGCCATCGATCATCAACCTCGGCGCACGGGCGGCGGCGAACTGACTTGCGGCACCCTATGGCCGACCGCAGGCCGAACGAGCGTCAGCCGTTCGAACCAACCCTGATGCAAGGACGCAGATACTCCTCCGCGCCGAACTTTTCGTCCGAGGCTTGCCATGGTGCGTGCCGCCTTTCGAATGCTCTCCGGCTGCGACTTGTCCGCGACGCGCTTCACAGGATCGGACAGTCCAGCAGCGCCGAGGCCGGAAGGGCCGCGTAGGCCACGCCGGACACATCCGCACGGCCGGTTGCAGCACATCGCCGTGCAAGCGCAGTCCGCAGGGCGGCCTCATCCAGGTAGGGACGCAGCGCGTCCAGATCCAACATGCTGCGGCAGATCGAAGCCGGCACGACTTTCATATCGTCCAATTCCGCCGCGCCGTGCGGAACAAGGCCCATCCTCGTCTCGCCCGGTTCGGCCCGCAACAGCGCCTCGGTCATCGCCTTGCGCGCGGAACGGATCGCATCTTCGGCCCGCTCGACCTGGGCGGTGCCGGAACCGGCCGCCTTTCGCGTTTCCGCCAGGTCCCCCTGCATCCGGGCGAGGTGATCGAGCGCGCGGGCCGCTTCCGTCTGCGTCAGGGCGGGTTGCGCCATCAAGGCCTTCGCTCGGTCGACAAAGCGCGCGGCCCGGTCCAGCAGGCGCTGCTGGCCGGACGGACTCACGGGAAAGGCGGACATGTCGTTTGGCATGAACCAACCCTGCGGCGATTCCGGTTAACGAACCTTTACCGAACCTGTCTCACACCGCTGGAACCGACCCGCAGGCGCGGAAGGCCTCCACTTCGGGTGCCGCGCCCTCCAATGAGACCGAGACCATCGCCGCACCGCTGAACCCGGTTGCCACCTCGTTGAATTGCAGCCCGTCCAGGACGTTCCCAAAGCCCCGGTCCGAGACCCCCAGGCTGCGCCCGTCCCCGGACAATTCGTGACGGTCCGTCAGGATCGTGTTGGGCCGCGCCCCGTCGAAGCGGATGCCGAATTCGGGCGCGTCCGGCCACGGGGCGGTGCCGCGCATCGTAATGGTGTAAAGCGGGCCGGAGGGGTCGTAGGTCAGATACACCTCCACCTCGCCTTCGGCATGGCTCAACGTGCACAAGGCCCCGTCAACGCCGGCCTCCCAGGCCGGGGCGGGTGTGGCGATCAGGATCAACAATGCGGCGAGGCGGGTCATCATCTGGCAAAAGATAGCAGGACAGGCCGGTCGCGCCAGTGTGAAGGCTTGCTGTCGCCGCGCGCAACCGCAAAGGTCGTGCCCATGACACGGGACGAGTTCAACACATTCTGCGCCACGCTGAAGGCCGCCAACCACGTCGTGCAATGGGGCAATGCCGACGTCTGGAAGGTCGGTGGCAAGGTGTTCGCGATCTGCGGATGGGCGGACGGCGCGGATGCCTTCACCTTCAAGGTCGGTGACGTGGCCTTCGAGGTTCTGCCCCAGCAACCCGGCATCCGGCCCGCGCCCTACCTCGCCTCGCGCGGGATGAAATGGGTGCAGGTCCACACCCCCGGCGCGATGAGCGATGCCAGCCTGCGCGATCATATCGGGACGAGCTACGAGATGGTCGTGGCCAAACTCACCAAGAAGCTTCGGGCGGAGCTTGGCGTATGAGGTGGATGCCGCTTGTCCTGTTCCTCGGCGCCCTGCTGAGTTTCCTTGCGGCCTACGCTCTCGGCCGGGCAGAGGTGACCCTGTGGCTGACGATGTCCGTGCTTTCGGCCATCGCGGCGTTCGTGCTGATCCTGTTTCCGGGGCTGGCCGCGCCCGAGCAACGGGCGAGGCGGCGCAAACGCACCCGCCGCGCGGAGCGCCGATTGCCGCCGGTCGTCATCGACGGCTCGAACGTGATGCACTGGAAGGACGAGACTCCCAGCCTCGATACGGTCAAAGAGGTCATCGCCGCGCTTGCAGATCTGGGGTTCCGGCCCGGCATCATCTTCGACGCGAATGTCGGCTACAAGCTGGAGGGCCGGTATCTCGACGACAGCCACCTCGCCAGGCGACTGAACCTGCCCGCGGACCGCACGCTCGTGGTGCCCAAGGGTGAGCCGGCCGACCCCACCATCCTTGCCGCCGCGCGGGACATGGGCGCGCGGATTGTCACGAACGACCGCTTTCGCGAGTGGATCGCGGAGTTCCCGGAGATCGCGGAGACCGGCACGCTCGTGCGCGGGGGATACGTAAACGGCCATCTCTGGCTGGACGAAGCGGCGTTGGGTGCGCCGACGGACGCTGAAAGCAGCACTACTGGGGGTTGACCGCACAGGTATTCACATGCGCGAATGTTTGCATCCAACGAAGGGAGAAAGACATGCGCTGGACCATTGCATTCATCCTCGCCGCAAGTGCCGGCACCGCCTCCGCCGACCCGGTCGGCATCACGCCCGACATGATGTCCGTCACGGTCGAGACCGCCTCAGGTCCGGTCGAGATCATGCGCGAGCAGGACAATGCCGCCGTGATCGAAGGCGACTTTGCCCAGATCGCGAGGCCCTGTCCGAACTTCTGCATCCAACCGATGATCCCCGCCGAGGGCGTGACCCCGGTGGGTGAACTGGAAGTGCTCGCCGCCTTGCAGGACCCGAATACGCTCGTCATCGACGGCCGGATCGAGCCGGAATTCGAGGCCGGCACGATCCCCGGCGCATTCTCCATGCCTTATAACGAGGCTGCCGACCGGCTGGGCGAGTTCGGCTGCGAGATCGACTTCGACGGCTGGATCTGCGAGGGCGACCTTCCGCAGGTCATCCTGTTCTGCAACGGCCCGTGGTGCGGGCAATCCCCAACGGCGGCGCGGCGGATGATCGAGGCCGGCTTCCCGGCGGAGAACATCAGCTATTACCGCGGCGGCATGCAGATGTGGAACATGCTCGGCCTGACCGTGGTGCCGGGTGACGCGAGCGTGGTGGCGAACTTCTGATCGCTTGGTGCCGGGAACCTTCCGCCGGGCCGGGGTGTTGAGAAGCCAGATCAAAGGAGGCCTCACCCATGGAAACCCTGCTCGACGTCATCGGCGTCCTCGCCCTGATCCTTCTGGTCGGTGTCGGGGCCGTCGCGGGCTTCATCGCCAGTTTCATCACCCGGGGGCCGACGCTGCTCTACGTGGCGGTCGGCATCGTGGCGGCGCTGGCCGCACCATTCCTGCTGGTGGCACTCGGTGTCACCGCGCTGGCGGCGGGCGGGATCATCCTGATCCTTCTGGTCGGCGCGGCCTTCGCCGCCGCGGTCCTCGCGATCTTCGCGGCCGTCCGGCGCAAGGCGCGCGACTGAACACGAGAAAGCGCCGCCCCCGTGAAGGGACGGCGCCTTTGCCTGTCAGGTAGGCACCTGCCTCAGCTCGCGGGCATCAGCACGCGGTCGATGACATGCACGACGCCGTTCGACTGCATCACGTCCGCCGTGGTCACGGTCGAGAACCGGCCGGTTTCATCGAAGATCACGACGTTGCCGTTCACCAGGTCGGCGGTGATCGTGCCGCCCTCGACCGTGGTGAAGTTGGCGTATTCGTTGTTTTCGATCGCTTCCATCAGGTCGGCGGCGGTGATCGTGCCGGGCACCACGTGGTAGGTCAGGATGCCCTGCAACGCCGCGCGGTTCTCATCCATCATCAGGGAGTTCACCGTCGCCTCGGGCAGCGCGGCGAAGGCGTCGTTGACCGGGGCGAAAACGGTGAAGGGGCCTTCGCCGGACAGCGTTTCGACCAACTCGGCCTGGGTCACGGCGGCGACAAGCGTCGTCAGGTTCGGCGCGTTCGAGGCGTTCACGGCGATCGGCTGATCGGCCAGCATCGGCGCGCCGCCCACCGTCGGGTTGTCCATCGCCATCGCGTCGTCCGCCATCGCGCTTTCGCCGCCCGATGCCGTGCCGAGCACGTCCTCGACGGTCAGCGTGGAATGCGCATCGGCGAAGGCCGGCCCGGCCAGAAGGGCGGCAGTGGCGGTGGCCATGAGTGTTGTCTTGAAGGTCATCGAGTGTCTCCCGGTTGGTTTGGTTGTGCTGGGAGATACGGTGGGGGGAGGCGATGAGTTTCAAATGAAGCGCCGAGGGCGGCTCACGTCTGTGTGAGGCGCGCGTGAGGTGGTGAGATTGCAAGGTTGCAGCCGGGGGTGGAGTGGTTGTTTCCGTGCGGAAAAAGGATCTCAGAAAAGCTCTGCCAAGGCGTCTACCTGCCTTGCGGAACTGCGCAGGGAAGGCCGTTCGAACAGCCTTGCGCGCGCTTTCGAAAGCGCGCTTCACCCGTTTTCGAAAACGGGTCGGCGAGGTGGGTGGTCAGGCGCAAGGACGGAGCGTCGTCCAGTGCGCAATAGCGGTGCACAATGAATGTGCATCCTACAGTGTCGGGAAAATGGGCCGGGGATGGTGGGTTGCACCCACCTTACGCGGCTAGCGTTTTCGCCGCTTCACGTTCCCGCCGCGCTGCCCGGGCCTGCCCGCCGTCGACCGCCCCGCCGCCTTCTGCGAGGTCTCGACCGCCGCCTCCACCGCCGCCTGCCGCGCCAAGGGGTCATCCGCCACGGCCAGTTCCACCGTTTCCAGCCGCTTCACCTCGTCCCGCAACCGGGCGGCCTCTTCGAACTCGAGGTTCTCCGCCGCCTTCCGCATCTTCTCGCGCAGCCCGTCCAGGTGCGCCTGCAGGTTCGCGCCGACCAAAGGTTTGTCGACCTTCGCCGTCACGCGGTTCATGTCGACGTCACCCTTGTAGGTGCCCATCAGGATATCCTCGACGTTCTTGCGCACCGTCTCGGGCGTAATCCCATGCTCCTCGTTATAGGCCATCTGCTTTTCGCGGCGGCGGTCGGTCTCGCGGATCGCGCGTTCCATGGAGCCGGTGATCTTGTCAGCATACATGATGACCTTGCCCTCGGCGTTCCGCGCGGCGCGGCCGATGGTCTGGATCAGCGAGGTTTCCGAGCGCAGGAAGCCCTCCTTGTCGGCATCGAGAATGGCGACCAGCCCGCATTCCGGAATGTCGAGCCCCTCGCGCAGCAGGTTGATTCCCACCAGCACATCGAACGCGCCGAGGCGCAGGTCGCGCAGGATCTCGATCCGTTCCAGCGTGTCGATGTCGGAATGCATGTAGCGCACGCGGATGCCCTGTTCGTGCAGGTATTCCGTCAGGTCCTCGGCCATGCGCTTGGTCAGCACCGTGGCCAGCACGCGGAAGCCCTTCTGGGCGGTCTTGCGGATCTCGTCGAGAAGGTCGTCGACCTGCATCTCCACGGGGCGGATTTCGACCTGCGGATCGAGAAGGCCGGTGGGGCGGATGACCTGCTCGGTGAAGACACCGCCCGCGCGGTCGAGCTCCCAATCCGACGGGGTGGCCGAGACGAAGACGGATTGCGGGCGCATCGCGTCCCATTCCTCGAATTTCAGGGGTCGGTTGTCCATGCAGGAGGGCAGGCGGAAGCCGTGTTCCGCCAGCGTGAACTTGCGCCGGTAGTCGCCGCGATACATGCCGCCGATCTGGGGGACGGAGACGTGGGATTCATCCGCGAAGACAATCGCGTTGTCGGGGATGTATTCGAACAGGGTGGGGGGCGGCTCGCCCGGGGCGCGGCCCGTCAGGTAGCGCGAATAATTCTCGATCCCGTTGCAGACGCCGGTCGCCTCCAGCATCTCCAGGTCGAAATTCGTGCGCTGTTCGAGGCGTTGCGCCTCCAGCAGCTTGCCCTCGCCGACCAGCTGGTCGAGGCGCTGCTGCAACTCCGCCTTTATCCCCTTCATGGCCTGCTGCATCGTCGGGCGCGGGGTCACGTAGTGGGAATTCGCGTAGATGCGGATCTTCTCGAACGTGTCGGTCTTCTCGCCTGTCAGCGGGTCGAACTCGGTGATCGCCTCGAGTTCCTCACCGAAGAAGCTGAGCTTCCACGCGCGGTCCTCCAGGTGGGCGGGCCAGATTTCGAGCGAGTCGCCCCGGACGCGGAAGGCTCCGCGCTGGAAGGCCTGATCGTTGCGGCGGTATTGCTGCGCGACGAGGTCGGCGATGACCTTGCGCTGGTCATATTCGCGGCCCGCGAACAGGTCCTGGGTCATCGCCCCGTAGGTCTCGACCGAGCCGATGCCGTAGATGCAGGAGACGGAGGCGACGATGATCACGTCGTCGCGTTCCAGAAGCGCCCGGGTCGCCGAATGGCGCATCCGGTCGATCTGTTCGTTGATCTGCGATTCCTTCTCGATATAGGTGTCCGACCGCGGCACGTAGGCCTCGGGCTGGTAGTAATCGTAGTAGGATACGAAATACTCGACCGCGTTGTCGGGGAAAAAGCCCTTGAACTCGCCGTAAAGCTGGGCGGCCAGCGTCTTGTTGGGCGCAAGGATGATGGCGGGGCGCTGGGTTTCCTCGATCACCTTGGCCATGGTGAAGGTCTTGCCGGTGCCGGTCGCGCCCAGAAGCACCTGGTCCTGTTCGCCGTCCATGACGCCCTGGCTGAGCTCGCGGATCGCGGTGGGCTGGTCGCCGGCAGGCTCGAACTCCGAATGCATGACGAATTTCTTGCCGCCTTCCATCTTCAGGCGGGCGCGGATCTCATCGACACTGCGGCCCGTGTCGGGCATCTGCTCGGGCGAGTTGTTGTGCATCGGGGTTCCTCTGGCGACGCTCCATAGAATGGAGCCTCGCGCGCGGGCTGCAAGGGGCGGGTCTGACATACCCTGACAACGCTGTGTCAGGAGGCTTTGTGCGGCGTTAACTTTTCTTACGGGAATATGGGCGAAATCGTTAATGAAATAAGGGGAATTGCGGGTTTTATTCCTTTGCGTCAGAGGGGCGAAGATCGTATCCATGACAGGCAAGCAGCAGAAGCGGTTGCCGGCCCTCGGCCGATACCCACCCACCCCTCGCTCCCTCGGCCAGGGCTGGCAACCAACTCTTCCCTCCAAAACACAATCGACGAACCGCGGCACAATGCACCGCTGGCGCAGTCGACGGCCGCGTTCAGGCCGGCTTTCCGAACCTCAGGCGTCGGTCCGACTGTCTTCGGCCAGCTGATCGAAGGCGGCTTCCAGGTCCGACAGGTCGATCTGGTTCGGGCAACTGAACTTGGGTTTTCGGATGGTGGATTGCTCGGCCTCGATCCCGACCGACGCGCAGTGATCGTGAAATTTCGCTCCGTCTCCGGGCACTTTGCGATAGGGCACCCAAGCGGCCGGAATGCCAAACGCATGGGCGCAGATGATCCCGTGCAGGCTGCTGGAGATGATTGCGTCGCATTCCGTGATCTCGCTGGCGACTTCAAGCGGGTCGTCGCGCACGACATTTATCCGGCGCATCCGGCGCAATGGCAAGTGCGCGGGATGCAAGTAATGCGGCACGAAGCCCAGGCGGTATCGGGTTTGCCGGGGCTCAATCAGCCGGGGCAAGAGGAGGGCCGGATCGCCGAATATCTTCGGGCAGTCGCCGCCGCCCCTTTCGACGGCCTCCCAGGTCAGCGGACCACGTACCGCGCGCCATCTCGCATCGGGATTGAGCACCTCGCCCTGACTGTTGACGCCACTGCCGATGACGGTGTCCCCGTCCTTGGCGAGGCGCGCAACCGACCCGATAGAGATGATGTTGGCCTCTTCGAAGCTCGGCGCTTCGCGGAAGTGCACGCCATAATGCCGAAAGATGTTGGGCGATAGGATGTCACCGAAATTGTTGCGCGGCCCGAGGTTCTTCGGGTGATCGGTCGTGCCCCACCACCAAAGCGAAAGATCCATGTTCGTACCCCATATTCCCGTGGCGCGCCGGCGGAGTTTCCCGCGCGGTTCAACTTTGAACTGCGCCAGCCGCGAAAGGCGAAACGCCCGTGTAATGCCGGCGCGTTCAACCCCGTTTCGCGACAGGCAGTGTCTCACCTTTATCGCAGGTGGTTTTAAATTTTGACCGGGCCGGGGGCAAGGGCGGACCACGGCGCGCTGTGCAGCATTTCGCCTATTGCCATCAAAAAAACGCCATTTCCTGACCGCCGGCGATACGCAATCATCAGCCGCTTCGCGGATACGCTGTCATCGCGCTATGGCCAAGCCGTCACCCTGCTGTAACGTGGACCGCATATCACCACGAAAAAATTCAGCGGAGGTTCCCCATGCCCATCACGTTCAGCCGTCGCGCCTTCCTGGCGACCAGTACCGGTTTCATCGCGTTGCACCCGTTCTCGGCCCGTGCGCAGGCGGGGCAGGCGCATCTGCGGGTGATGGAAACCACCGATATCCACGTCCACGTCTACCCCTACGATTACTACGCGGACAGGCCGGTCGACACCGTGGGCCTTGCCCGCACCGCTTCCCTCATCGACGCGGTGCGCGCGGAATCGACCAATTCGATCCTGCTCGACAACGGCGATTTCCTGCAGGGCAACCCGATGGGCGATTTCATGGCCTATGAACGCGGCATGTCCGAAGGCGACGTTCACCCGATGATCGCGGCGATGAACACGCTCGGCTTCGATGCCTCGACCCTCGGCAACCACGAATTCAACTACGGCCTGTCGTTCCTGATGAACTCCGTCGCCGGCGCGGCCTTCCCGGTGGTCTGCGCCAACGTCGCCACGGAGATGGGCGGCACCGCGCCCGAGGATACCACGCTGGTGCCCCCCTACGTGATGCTCGACCGGACGCTGACCGACGGCGCGGGCGAAGAACACCCGATCCGCATCGGCGTGATCGGCTTCGTGCCGCCGCAGATCATGACATGGGACCGCCGCCACCTCGAAGGCAACGTGCAGGTCCGGGACATCGTCGCGAGCGCCCAGGCCTACGTGCCGCAGATGCGCGAGGACGGGGCCGAGATCATCATCGCGCTCAGCCACTCCGGCATCGGGCCGGCCGATCACACCGACATGATGGAGAACGCTTCCATCCCGCTGGCCGGTGTCGACGGGATCGACGTGATTCTGACCGGCCACCATCACCGCGTCTTCCCCGGCCCGGACTATGCCGATACCCCCGGCGTCGACGCGGAGGCCGGGACGATCATGGGCAAGCCCGGCGTCATGGCGGGCTTCTGGGGCAGCCACATGGGCCTTGTCGACCTGATGCTGGAACGCGACGGCAACACCTGGCGCATCGCCTCCCACGTCTCCGAAGCGCGCCCGAT
This sequence comes from Rhodobacterales bacterium HKCCE4037, assembly GCA_015689645.1. GTDB lineage: Bacteria > Pseudomonadota > Alphaproteobacteria > Rhodobacterales > Rhodobacteraceae > Gymnodinialimonas. The sequence continues at coordinate 213,008 of WVSM01000003.1, read as the reverse complement.
TTCGCGGCGGGAGGAGGACCGATCGGTCACGGCTCTGGTCGAAAGCGATGAGGAGGTGCTGGCCTCGGTCGAGGAAGAACACGAGGCGACGCTGGCCTATGTTCGCGCCGAGGTCGGCCAGACCGACGCGCCGCTGCACAGCTACTTTGCGCTGGTGGCCGATGACCCCTCGGTCCAGATCGTGTCGAACGCGCAGACCTGGTACATCGCGCAGATGATGGAAGGCACCGAGCATGAGGGGCTTCCGATCCTCAGCGCGGCAGCCCCCTTCAAGGCCGGTGGCCGGGGCGGCCCGGAGTATTACACCGATGTCGCCGCCGGTCCGGTCGCGATCAAGAACGTCGCCGACCTCTACCTCTATCCCAACACCGTCCGCGCGGTGCGCATCGACGGCGCGACCGTGCGCGAATGGCTGGAACGCTCGGCGGGCATGTTCAACCAGATCACGCCGGGCGAGGAAGACCAGGTCCTGCTCAACCCCGAATTCCCGTCCTACAATTTCGACGTGATCGACGGCGTGACCTACCAGATCGACCTGAGCCAGCCGTCCCGCTACGACAGCGAGGGCGAGCTGGTGAACCCCGACGCCCATCGCATCGTGAACCTGATGTTCGAGGGTGAGCCCATCGACCCGGAGCAGGAGTTCATCGTCGCCACCAACAACTACCGCGCCGGCGGCGGCGGCAGCTTCCCCGGTGCGGACGGCTCCACCATCGTCTTCGAAGGGCCGGACACCAACCGCGACGTGATCGTGCGCTACATCGTCGACCAGGGCACGATCAGCCCCTCCGCCGACGCCAACTGGACCTTCGCACCGATGGAAGGGACCACGGTCCTGTTCGACACCGGCCCGGCGGCGGAGGCTTATGTGGGCTCGGTCGAAGGCGTGAGCATCGAACCGGCGGGCGACACCGAAGAGGGCTTCGCGCGGTATCGCATCTCGCTTTGAGTGGAGCTTCATGAGGTTGGCGGCGGCGGGCGACACAGTCGTCCCGCCGCCGGTGCTGCGCGCGGCATAGGGGGGGCGAATGGTAGGTTCGAGCCCTTCTCGGTCCTTGCTGCCCGACGCAGCATTCTCGCGATAAGCGGAAAGCGGACATTCGCTGCAGTTGCGAGTGCCCAACCCTCTTGGGCGGAGAACTGTCGTTCGCCAAAGACCCAAACGAGGTCTGCTTCCAGAACGCTGCACTATGATTCAGAGGTGTCTCGAAAGATGATGTCGCGAACGGCCTCAACTCCGATGAAGTCCACAAGCGAGTTTCCAGCCTCCAGATCATCCGTTCGCAAGGCGCCAATCGCTTGACCGACCACGACCTCCCAGGGTTTCCTGCATCCTGCAATCGCGCATATCATTTGGCGAACGCTCTTTATTTTTTTGTGTCGCATCCGGTCTTCTGCTTCGATGATTTCTTGAATAAGAGCGATGTTTAGATGCTCCGAGTTCGCACGCATCCAATCGCCTGCTGCCTCGCGGAACGCATCCCAGTTTGTTCCCATTAGAGATAAGCAAGCATCTGTTAGAAGAGCATTCTCGATAGCATAGCATTGTAAGCGATAGCGCCTAAGCGGCGGACGATGTTCGAGCGGCTCGCCAACCACACCATCGCCATCTCTAAGGGAAAACGCGATAGGGTTATCATAAAGCGTGGCCAGGAGATCAACGCAGAATGTCTCGAGTTCGCCTTGCTGATCGACACTTCCAGCAAGAACTGGGAAAATTTTGATCCCGCCCTGCGATGTGCGCGCGGCCTGCTGCCAGACACGCTCGTCATCCTGGCCCTCCAAAATTAGCGCGGCATCCTCACTTAGAGAAAGTGAGAGTGGATGGCCGAAGAACGGCGCCACTTTGCGTAACTCAGAATTGGCGGGTTTTAATTGGACGGTATCGACCTCAAAGCTTTTGGTGCCAATCGACACATATTGTGAGTCAGCAAGTGAGCAGACAAGCGGCGCACTGTGTGTGGCAAGGCAGACCGCAATGCTATCTGCATCATTCTCAAATTCCGACAGCATTCCGATGATCAGCTTACCAAGACGGGCTTGAAGATCAGGATGTAGATGCACGTCTGGTTCATCAAGCAGCAGAACATTAAATTTTGAGGATTCGATAGTGTCGAAGAAGTATAGAATTTCGGCGGCCAGAGCAACGGCCTCAGATTCACCGCTACTGATCTTTTGCGGGTCGACTATCTCACCACTAGCCAGCGAACGAAATTCGAAGTCGGCGTTTCCCATCTCAAGTGAAATATTGCTTAGTAGTTGATTGACTTTGCTCAGCCGGTCGGCTTCGAAGTTCCGTGCCGGGTCCATCCGAATTTCAGGCGATTTCGCAAGTCGACGAAGGTATAATGTCTCAGCCTCGCGGAACAGCATCGCAGAAGCGGCCTTGAAATTTTCAGCTTGGTTGACCGAACGAACAGACCGAAGCCATTCTGGGCTCGAACTCATGTTTGTGAGGACATTCCCGTCACGCTTAAATGAGCCGGCTCGCTCAGGGCTTATGTATCGTATGTAGAAACGTTCTTTATTTCTGCTACCAATTTCTTCAATGTCGCGGAGGAACCGGCTTTTCCCTGCGCCGTTGCGCCCCATGATGATATTGACATTGTTCAGTCCTAAGAGCCGCGCGGTTTTTCCGGTGAGTTCTGTTTCTTTCAATCTGACGATCCTCCAAAGTCCTCTCGTCATTATCGCTTTGCCTTTGTTAAAGGAACAGTTGACAGTGCTGTCATCGAACGCGTTAAGAAATCACCACTCCGCCCGGCTACCGGCCTACGTCATAAACGCCACCAACGAGATGTTTGCGCTGTTCGCGTCGGTTCAGTGAAGCGAGTGGAAGGGCGTCTCAGCCCGCTCCCCCCGCGACACCATTCCCGTTGCCAGGCGCGCGCAACCTTTGCATAACGCAGATGCCACGTCAGCCGGAGACGCCCGCCATGCCCGCACGTATCTACAAGCCCGCCAAGTCCGCCATGTCCTCGGGGCAGGCGAAGACCAAGGAATGGGTGCTGGATTTCGCGCCGTCCGAGGCGCGTTCGATCGACCCCTTGATGGGCTGGACCTCGTCCTCGGACATGGACAGCCAGGTGCGGCTGCGCTTCGATACGCTGGAGGCGGCGAAGGATTACGCCAAGGACCACGGGATCGAGGCCATCGTGACCAAGCCCAAGTCCCGCAAGCCCAATGTGCGCCCCGGCGGATACGGCGACAATTTCGCCACCAACCGGCGCGGGGCCTGGACGCATTGATGATCGTCGAACGGGTCGACCGGCCCGACGCAGGCGTCACGGCCATTCTCGAACGGCACCACGCGCTGATGCGCTCGCAGACCGCCGAGGAAAGCTGTCATGTCATGACGGCGGAGGAGCTGCGCGCTTCCGGCGCCACGGTCTTCGCCCTGCGGGACGGGGACGCGGTGCTGGGGATCGGCGCGCTGAAACCCTTCGGTGAAAATGTCGAGCTGAAATCCATGCACGTTCTGGATGCCGCGCGCGGGCGCGGCGTGGGCCGTCGCATTCTCGACCACCTGGTGGAGGTCGCGGCGGCGTCGAAGGCGCGCGCGATCTATCTCGAGACCGGATCGAAGGACCATCACGCGGCGGCGCGGGCGCTCTACGAGCGGGCCGGGTTCTCCTATTGCCCGCCGTTCGGCGACTACACGGACGACCCGGAAAGCGCCTTCATGTGCCGTCGTTTGTAGTTACGGAATAACTACAGGATCACGACGGGTTCTTTCTACCGCATTTGCGCCCGTGGACGGCTTGGCCGTGACCCGCTAAACGGGCGGCAAGCGGGCCCATAGCTCAACCGGATAGAGCAGCCGACTTCTAATCGGCAGGTTGAGGGTTCGAGTCCTTCTGGGCCCGCCATTCCCCATCGGATTGCCCGCTGCGGACGGCTCCGAATCGGGTCGGGGAAAACCCCTCCGCGCTGCGGGATACATGTGCACTATCGTGCCGCACCTGCAAAATCCCGCTTGGAAACAGGCGTTTGGCCACTTTTTCTTCGCGAATTGAGCCGCTTTTGAGTATCCAATGAACCATGTTGTGCCTATAGTGTCGGGCTATCGGCTATGTCCGATGCAAACTGAAGATCGATGGGGATGATATGATACGCTCCGAGCTGATTCAGAAGCTGTCCGACGAGAATCCGCACCTCTACCAGCGCGACGTCGAACGGATCGTAAACGCGATCTTCGAGGAAATCATCGACGCCCTGTCCAGCGGCAACCGCGTCGAACTCCGCGGCTTCGGCGCCTTCTCCGTCAAGAAACGCGACGCCCGCGTCGGCCGCAATCCGCGCACCGGGGAAAGCGTTTCGGTCGAGGAAAAGCATGTCCCGTTTTTCAAGGCCGGAAAGCTGTTGCGTGATCGTCTGAACGGCCAGGAAAGCTGAGAGTTCGGCGCGAGGCCGGGTTGTGAATGGAACCCGACGGCGTTGTGCTGGTTCGTGAGTCAGAGCTGCAAAAAACCACATGGAATGAGAGGGCCGCCGCCGCTATCCTGAGCGGCGAATTGGGCCTTGGGGGAATGAGATGGCAATCTTTCGGTATCTGAAAATCCTGTTCCTGGTGGTCGTGGCCATCGTTCTGGTGCTGCTCGCGGTCTCCAACCAGGAGCAGATTTCCGTGAGCCTGCTGCCCGCGAGCCTGGAAGAGGCGATGGGCCGGGACTTCACCGTTTCCGAAATACGCTTGCTGCCCACGGTCATCGCCGATTGGTTCGGGGCGGATGGCAAGGTCGACCTGACCGTCTCGCTGGTCGTGACGCTGGCCTTGTTGGTCGGCATCGTCGTCGGCTTCATCTGGGAATACCTCCGGGAATACCGCTACCGGTCCGAGGCGAAGACCCAGCGCCGCGAGGCGCAGCGCCTGAACCAGGAAGTCGCGCAGATGAAGGGCCGCCGCTCGGACGGGCAGGAGGACGAGGTGCTCGCCATCCTCGACCAGGCCGACACGGCCCGCGCCCGCTGACGCGCCGTGCCGTCCGACATTGCGATCAAGTTTTGCGGGCTAAGCCGCCCGTCCGACGTTTCTGCCGCGGTCGATGCCGGCGCGCGCTACGTGGGCTTCGTGTTCTTCGGGAAATCGCCGCGGAACGTGTCGCTCGAAACGGCACGGGAACTGGCATTGCTGGTGCCGCCGGGCGTCGCGAAAGTGGCCCTGACCGTGAATGCGGACGACGGGTTTCTCGATGACCTGACTGCCGCGGTGCCGCTCGACATGTTGCAACTCCACGGGTCCGAGACGCCGGAGCGCGTTGCCGAGGTGCGGGCGCGCTACGGTCTGCCGGTGATGAAGGCCGTGGGCATTCGCGAGGCCGCCGACCTCGATGCGATCGACATCTATGCGGAGGTGGCCGACCAGCTCCTGATCGACGCGAAGCCGCCGAAAGGGGCGGACCTGCCCGGCGGCAACGGTGCGGCGTTCGACTGGGACTTGCTGAAGCGCCGCAAGTATTGGACCGTGCCGTGGATGCTGGCCGGGGGGCTGACGCCGGAGAACGTGGCGGAGGCCACCGCGTGGACGGGCGCGCGCCAGGTCGACCTGAGCTCGGGCGTCGAATCCGCGCCGGGCGTGAAGGACCCGGCCCTGATGCAGGCGTTCGCGGAGGCCCTTCGGACCTAAAGGCAGCTTGCCCATACCGCATGTGACAGTATGTAAGGCACCAAGAGCCGAAGCCCTTGTTACGCGGAACGGAGAAGAGCGATGCCAGACGATCTTTTGAACAGCTTCATGACCGGACCCGACGAAAAGGGCCGGTTCGGCGATTTCGGCGGGCGGTTCGTGTCCGAGACCCTGATGCCGCTGATCCTCGAGCTGGAGAAGCAATACGAGCACGCCAAGACCGACGACAGCTTCTGGGCCGAGATGCAGGATCTCTGGACCCATTATGTCGGCCGCCCGTCGCCTCTCTACTTCGCGGAGCGCCTGACCGAACGTCTGGGCGGCGCGAAGATCTACCTCAAGCGCGACGAGTTGAACCACACCGGCGCGCACAAGATCAACAACGTGCTGGGTCAGATCATCCTCGCCCGCCGCATGGGCAAGACCCGCATCATCGCGGAGACCGGCGCGGGCCAGCACGGCGTGGCCACGGCCACGGTCTGCGCCAAGTTCGGCCTGAAATGCGTCGTCTACATGGGCGCAACGGATGTTGAGCGCCAGGCGCCCAACGTCTTCCGCATGAAGCTGCTCGGCGCCGAGGTCGTGCCCGTGACCTCCGGCCGCGGCACGCTGAAGGACGCGATGAACGACGCGCTGCGCGACTGGGTCACCAACGTGCGCGACACGTTCTACTGCATCGGCACCGTCGCGGGCCCGCATCCGTACCCGGCCATGGTCCGCGATTTCCAGGCGATCATCGGCAAGGAAGCCAAGGAACAGATGATGGCCGCCGAGGGGCGTCTGCCCGACACGATCATCGCCGCGATCGGTGGCGGCTCCAACGCGATGGGACTGTTCTTTCCGTTTCTCGACGACAAGGACGTGCAGATCATCGGCGTCGAAGCCGGTGGCAAGGGTGTGAACGAGAAGATGGAACATTGCGCCAGCCTGACCGGCGGGCGTCCCGGTGTGCTGCACGGCAACCGCACGTATCTTCTACAGGATGAGGACGGCCAGATCCTCGAAGGCCACTCGATCAGCGCGGGCCTCGACTACCCCGGGATCGGTCCGGAACATGCCTGGCTGCACGAGATCGGGCGCGCGCAATACGTGTCGATCACCGACACCGAAGCCCTCGACGCGTTCCAGCTGTCCTGTGAGACCGAAGGCATCATCCCCGCGCTGGAGCCGTCCCACGCGCTCGCCCATGTGGCCAAGATCGCGCCGGATCTTCCGAAGGATCACATCATCTGCATGAACATGTGCGGACGGGGCGACAAGGACATCTTCACCGTGGCCCGTGCCCTCGGCTGGGACATGAGCGGCGCCTGAGCCGGATCGGCTGATGGAAGGCGCCACGGGACGGAAGGCTGCACGTAGACCTTTGGTTTAAGCGCATGTTCCGTGGGTTTACAGGCCGGCCCATAAACCCTTAGCCGGTTTCCAAGGGCTGCTTTGATGCGGTTCCTCGAATTGTGTTCGGCACAAACGCCGCGCATCGCAATTACGAGGAGACACGACATGAAACGATATATGTTCAGCGCCGCGACCGGGGTTCTGGCCGGTTTTTGCGGGACGGCTGCCTTGGCAGACATCACGGCCGAGCAGCTTCTGGCGGCCTACCAGGAGCAGGGATACGATTACATCGAGATCACCGTCGGCCGGAGCGAGATCAAGGTGGAGGTGATCGAGGGGACACAGCAACTCGAAGTCATCTACGACACCCGCACTGGCCGGATTCTCGAAACCGAACGGGAAGCCGCCGATGCGGAATATATCGGTCGCATCGGGCACGAGATCCGAAGCGAGGCGCGCAATTTCAGCCGCGACGACGACGATGACGATTACGATGATGACGATGATGATGATGATGATGACGATGACGATGATCGCGGACGTGGCGATGACGATGATGATGACGACGACGACCGCGGTGGCGATGATGACCGTGGCGGCGACGACGACCGCGGTGGCGACGACGACCGCGGTGGCGATGACGACCGTGGCGGCGATGACGACGACGACGATGATGATGACGACGATTGATCCGGCCCACTCACGGAGCACATGAGCAGACCCGCCGGCACCTGACGTGTCGGCGGGCTTTTCGATGGAGGACGTAACTGATGATGTCGCGACGCGATTTCGTAGCCGGGCTCGGCGCCGGGCTTGCCTGCACGACGCCGGTCCTGGCGCAGGACGATCGTGTGACGCAATCGGTTCTGCAGCAGTTGCGCCAGCAGGGATTTCGCATCGTGGAGGTCACCCGGACCTTGCTCGGGCGGATCAGGATTACGGCGCGAAGGGGCGCGCTGACGCGGGAAATCGTTCTCGATCCGCGCAATGGCCAGATATTTCGGGATCTCGTGACAGGGGACAACGACGGCGGTGGTCCGCCCGAGCCGCAACTTCCCGAATACGAATATGACGACGACGATGATGATGACGATGATGATGACGATGATCGCAGTGGCCGCGGGGGTGGCGGCCGGGATGATGACGATGACGACGACGATCACGGAGGCGGTGGCGACGATGACGACGATGACGACGACGATGACTGATCCAGTCCCCGCCGGGCCCGTCTGAGCGCATGCTGAACCGACCCGCGATATTCGTTGCGATCCTCATCGTGCAGGTGGTCTGCGCGATCATCTTCGTGTCGGATATCCTGCTGTCGGTCCTGCGCGTGCCGGTCGACCCGATCCCGTGGCGGTTTCGCGAATTGATGGAGATCGGCGCCGCGCTGGGACTGGTGCTTGGCGTGTTCTTCGGCGCGCTGTTCCTGCGTGCGTCCCTGCGGCGCACGCGGGCCGCGGAGGAGGCGCTCCGGATCGCTTCGAGCGCGTTCATGGACATCGTGGAAGAGCGGTTCGCCGAATGGGGCCTGACCCCGGCAGAGCGGGACGTGGCGCTGTTCGCACTCAAGGGCTGCACGCTCTCGGAAATCGCGGCGCTGAGGGACACCTCGGAAGGGACCGTCAAGGCGCAGACCAATGCAATTTACCGCAAGGCCAATGTCAGCGGACGGCCGCAGTTCCTGAGCCTGTTCGTGGAAGACCTGATGGATGTTCCGGACGGTCTGCCAACGGCCTCGCGCCAGGTCGAGACACCTGATAATTCGGAGGCGCAGGCCTGACGGCGTGCGTCGGGTGTCAGGCCGAAGGCGGCACCGCATGCGCTTCCAGCATTTCCAGCGGAATGATGTCGAGCGCGCGTTTGTGCGTGGCGGAGAGGTTGACCAGCGGTGCCGCCCCCTCTTCGGCGGCTTGCAGCCAGCGGCTGGCGCAGACGCACCAGCCGTCGCCGGGCTTGAGGCCGGGGAAGCCGTATTCCGGGCGCGGGGTCGAGAGGTCGTTGCCGACGTATTTCGAATAGGCGAGGAATTCGGCGGTCATCACGCAGCAGACGGTGTGCGAGCCGGCATCTTCGGTGCAGGTCTCGCAGGCGCCGTCGCGGAAGAACCCGGTCAGCGGGTCGGTCGAGCAAGGTTGAAGGGCTTCACCGAAGATATTGAGGGACGGGTCTTTGACGAACGCCATGACGGCTGACTCCTGCGGCGGTTTGGCTGGTCTTCATCCTTGGCCTAGCGGAAAGCGGGGAACGGGGGAAGGCGCGTCGCGCCAGTCGATCCATGCGCCGTGGAAATCGACGCGGGCGAGGTCGTGCTGGACGGGCGCGCCACCGGACCAGAGTGTTGCGGTGAGACCAGCGCCGGGGGTTGCGTCGTCAGCCTCCATCGCGAGGTGGAGGAGCGGGGCGGTTGCGTCCGCTTTCGCGCCGGCGGCGGCCAGGGATTTCGCGATCGCCGAGCGGGTTGCGTCAGGGAAATACTGGGCGGCGATGGTGGAATAGACGACGTGCAGGCCGGTCCAGGGCTGGTTCAGCCTTCTGGCCAGCCACGGGGCGGCATCGTCACGGTCCACGGGCGTGTCGGCCAAGGCGATGGCGGCTTTGGTGCGGGCAAGGCGCTCGGGCTGGTCAGGCCAGATGTAGGCCAGTAGGCGCAGGCGGTCGGTCGGGTCGTGCGGGTCGAGCGGGGTCAGGTCGACCCCCGCGCGGTCGGTGACGTCGATTTGCATGGGGTGCGGGAAAGCGCCGGTCCAGTCGGGGGTGAGGTGCACCGTGCTGTCCGGCTTACCATGGGTCGCGCCACCGACCGACAGCGCAAAGCGGTCGAGCGACAGGTTCAGGCCCGCGCTGGCGCCGAGTTCGGACAGGACCACCGGACGCTGGCCGACGCGGTCGAGCGCCCACCAGATGCCGGCGACGATCGCGGCGGAGCGGCGCACCTCGTTGGTCTGGGGCGGGCGGTCAAGCCATGCGTGGATGCGCGTTTCGTGGGTGACAAGGGCGGATTGAAGCGCTTGCCAGAGCGCGTCATCGGGCACGTCGTTTGGCGGATAGGCGGCGGCGAGACCTTTGTCGCTTCCGTCCAGCACAAGCCCGTGCAGCGCTCCCGCGAGCCGCAGCGGCACCGATTGCCCGGCGGCGGAGACATCCCCCTCCCACGCGAGGCAACGCGCGCCGACGGCTGTACCGTCGTCGAGGCGCGCGCCGATCAGCGGCATGAGCCGCGCCATGAAGGAAGAGCCTAGCTGGCCCGTGACCTCACCCTGCCGCGCGAATGCGGCGCGCAGGCGGTCGCTCAACGGAACTTGTCCACAAGCTTTTGCAGCGGGCTGCGGTCGTCGGGCGTGTCCGCGGGCTCCGGCTCGACCTCCGGCGCCGTCTCTGCCTTCGGTGTCGATTTCGACGATCGGGGTGGCGCGGTGCGCAGCGCCACGGCGTTCAGGAACTTGCCGCTGTCGCCGCGCGCAAGCTCAACCGCGCCATCGCTGACGCCGCGCAGCACGTCGTCCAGCCACTCGGCATCGGCCTTGGCGAAATCGCTGAGCACGTAGCCCGGCACGCGGTCCTTGTGGCCGGGATGTCCGACGCCAAGGCGCACGCGGTCGTAATGCGGCCCGATATGCTGGTGGATCGAGCGCAGGCCGTTGTGGCCCGCATGTCCGCCGCCTGCCTTCACGCGGACCTTGGCCGGCGCGAGGTCGATCTCGTCATGGAAGACGGTCACGTCGGGCGGCTCCAGCTTGTAGAAACGCATCGCCTCGCCCACCGATTGACCGGAGAGGTTCATGAAGGTTTCGGGCTTCAGGAGCAGCACCTTCTCGCCGCCCAATGTGCCCTCGCTGATGCTGCCCTGGAATTTCGAGCGGAACGGCGCGAAGCCGTGATCCCCGGCGATCCGGTCCACGGCCATCCAGCCGATGTTGTGGCGGTTGCCCGCGTATTTCGCGCCCGGATTGCCCAGGCCGACCCAGAGTTGCATGGCTCGGATCCTCTCTCGTTTGCCCAAGGTGATATGGGGCGTTGCGGCGTTTGCCAAGGTGCGGGCGAGGTGGCACGGTTCGCGGGCCGGGCCACGCCCTCAATTCGCCCAAATCGGCCCCTAATGCGGGGAATATGAATGAAATGACCGACATGCAGCAAACGGGTGAGCGCCTTTACCGGATCAACGGGCTGGATCTTGCATTGCCCGCCGCACTGGCGACCGAGGCGATTGCCGAAAAGCTGAGTGACGGAAGCTACGAGGCCGACGAGGCCCGCGCCGTCGATCGCTGCGTGCGCCCGGGGTTCCGGGTGCTGGAGCTGGGGGCGGGGCTGGGATATGTCGGCACGCTGGCCGCCAAAATGACCGAACCCGAGAACGTCCTGTCGATCGAGGCGAACCCCGACCTTCTGCCGGTGATCGAGGGCAATCACCGCCGCAACGGCGTGGGCGGCGTCAGCCTCATGCACGGCGCGGTCGTGGGCCATGCGGAGGAGGGTGCTACGGCGAGTTTCCACCTTGCGGCGGGGTTCACCGGATCGCGCCTTGGCGCAAAGGGCGGGCGGCAGGTCGAGGTGCCGCTGATCGGGTTTCACGAGCTTCTGCGCGCGCACCGGCCCCATGTCGTCCTGATGGACGTGGAAGGGGCCGAGGCGCAGTTCTTCGACCGCCCTTGGAAATGCCCGCTCAGGTTCTGCGTGATGGAGATCCATCCCAAGCAATACGGGGCGGATGTGATCAAGAAGATCGTCGACCGGATGAGTGACATGGACATGACCTATGATCCGGTCACCTCGCGGGGCAAGATCCTCGGGTTCCGCAGGGTGTGGGGCGAGAGCGCGTAAGGGTCCGGCTACGCCCGCTCCACCAGCCCCGAGTAGCAGCCGTGCCCGGCGTTATGGGCGTGGATGTAGCGGATGGCGGGGTTGGCGAACATGTCGCGGATCGCTTTTGCAGCCTCGCTTCCGGGGACCACGCGGCCGTCGGCGATCTTGTGGCCTTCGTCGAAGCCGCGCAGCGACAGGAGGCGGTGGGCCATGACGGGCGGGATCTCGTCCACCGCATCATAGGTTTCGGTGGCACCCTCCTTCACGAAGATCGCGTGGGTGCCGTGGTAGGCGGAGGTCGCCGGCTGGTAGGTGTGGTTGAGCAGGATCATCGCCTCGCCCGGTTCGGCGTCGCGCATGGTGATGCGGTCGGGCAGGGAATTTGGCGCGTCGGCGATGTAGCGCTCGGCCCCGTGGGCGGCGAGGTCCGCGTCGGAGAGGCCATAGAGATGAGTGAAGGGCGCGGGGTCGAGGCCACGGATGCGGAAATGCATGGCGAGGGTCCTTTCGGTTGGGTCACCGGGAGGATGGCCATGGTCCCGGGAAGAGGCGACCCGGATGATGCGGGTAGGACCTTCCCCGCAACGAAAAAGCGCCGCCCGGTTGGGGCGGCGCTTCGGTATTTCAGCAAGTCGGGAGAAGATTACTCCTCGTCGACCTCGATTGCGGGCACTTCGTCGGCTGCAACCTCTTCGCCGTCATCCTCGTCCTCGTCTTCGGACGCACCGCCCAGACCTTTCGGCGGCGAGATGTTCGCGATCACGAAGTCACGCTCGATGGTGGCTTTCGCGCCTTCGGGCAGGGTAACCGAGGAGATGGTGATCGTATCGCCGATCTCCAGTCCCGTGATGTCGATGGTGATCTCTTCCGGAATATCGCCGGCGGTCACGCGCAGTTCCACCTCGGGGCGGATCATCGTCAGCACGCCGCCCTTGCGCAGGCCCGGGCAATTCTCTTCGCCGACCACGGTGACTGGGATGAAGAGGTTGACCTTCGAGGTCCGCTTGAGGCGCATGAAGTCGACGTGCGTCGGCAGGTCCTTCACCACGTCGCGCTGCACGTTGCGGCAGATCACGCGGACGTCGTCCTGGCCTTCGACCTTCAGGTTGAAGAGGGTGGCCATGAAGCGGCCCGCCTTGAGGTTCTTCAGAAGGACATTGAAGGGGACTTGGATCGGAAGCGGATCGGCGCCGCCGCCATAAACGATACCGGGCACGTTACCTTCACGGCGTGCTTGACGAGCGGCCCCCTTGCCTGTCCCCGTCCGTGCCTCGGCGATAAGATCAGGAATCTCACCAGCCATTGCTGTTCTCCTAGGTTGTGGGCCGCCTCCAAGGGTGTCGGCCCGTGATGTGAAGTCGCGCGTATAGGGCAGGCCGGGGCGTTTGAAAAGACCCCTCTTGCGCGTCCCGCAAGGCCGTGCGACGGCTGCCGCCATGAACATCCTGTCCGCCTTGTCGCTGTCGCGCCGCCCGCTTGTCGCCTTCATGATCGTCGGCACCTTCTGGGGATCTTTTGCCGCGCAGGTGCCGGTGTTGAAAGCGGGGATCGGGGCGACCGACACGCAATTCGGCCTGATCCTTCTGGGAACGGCCATCGGGCTGGCCACCACGATGTGGGCGGCCCCGAGATTCGACCGCCGCTTCGGGCGCGATGCGATGCTGCTGGCCGGCATGACCTTCGCGGCGCTGGCGATCGGGCCGGCACTGGCGAACGGACCGTTGGTTATGTTCCTCGCCATGGTGGCGGCAGGCTATGCCTCGGGCATGCTGGACGTGGTCATGAACGCCCGCGTGTCGGAACTGGAGGCGCGTTCCGGCCGGTCGCTGATGAACGCCAATCACGCCATGTTCTCCGTGGCTTACGCGATATCGGCCATCCTGACCGGGCTGGCACGGGAGGCCGGGCTGGAGCCTGTCCAAATTTTCGGCGCGGTTGCCTTTGCGATCTTCCTGATGTCGCTGCCCCTTCGCACGGAGGTCGAACCCGTCGACGAGGAAGCGCGGCGCAGCAACCGGTTCCCCTGGCCAACGGTTGTCCTGTGCGGAGCGATCGTGCTGGTGGCGTTCTTCGTGGAGGCGACGGTCGAATCGTGGTCGGCGTTGCATATCGAGCGCACGCTGGGAGGCCGGGCGGCGGAAGGCGCGTTGGGCCCTGCGGTTCTGGGCTTCACCATGGCGATCGGCCGTTTTTCGGGGCAGGCCCTGACCGAACGGTTCAGCGAACATGCGATCATCGTGATCGGCACGGCCATGGCCTGTTTCGGCGCGCTGGTTGCCGCCGGGGCGCCCACGCCGCTGGTGGCCTACGCGGGCTTCGGCGCGATGGGCCTGGGCATTGCCGCCGTCGGGCCCGTCGGGCTGGCGATCGTGGGGCGGATGGTGCGCCCCGAACACCGCACGGCGGCCGTCGCACGCGCGGCGGTGATCGGCTTCATGGGCTTCGTGCTGGCCCCGTCTGTCATGGGCCTCGTCTCGGGCGCGTTCGGTCTCCGCATGGCCTTCGTCGTGGTCGCGGCACTGGCGTTGTTTGCCCCGGCCCTGGCCTATTACCTGCGCAGCGTCGCGCGGCGAAGCGCACAGGCGTCCTGACCGGGCGATTACGCCCACTCGTCGTGGAAGCCCTTCGGGATCAGCAGGTTGTGGCGGCCCAGGTCGGCGATCTTGCGTTCGCCGCATAGACCCATCGACGTGTCGAGTTCCTTGTGGATGACCTCCAGCGCCTTGGTCACGCCCTCTTGCCCCATGGCCCCGAGACCATAGACGAAGGCGCGGCCGATCATGGTGCCCTTGGCCCCCAGCGCCACGGCCTTCAACACGTCCTGGCCCGAGCGGATGCCGCTGTCGAGATGCACCTCCACCTTGTCGCCGACTGCATCCATGATGCGCGGCAACATGCGGATCGAGGACAACGCCCCATCCAGCTGACGCCCGCCGTGGTTCGACACCACGATTGCATCGGCGCCGACATCCACGGCCATCTTCGCGTCTTCCTCGTCCAGGATGCCCTTCAGGATCACCGGCCCGTCCCACCAGCTGCGGAACTCCTTGATCCGCTCCCAGTCGAGGCTCTGGTCGAAGGCCTGCGCCGTCCATGAGCTGAGCGAGGCCGGATCGTCGATGCCATCCACGTGGCCCACGATATTGCCGAAGAAGCGCCGCTTGGTCTGCAGCATCTCCAGCCCCCACGGCACCTTCGTCATCATGTTGGCGACGGATTTCGGGGTCAGTTTCGGCGGGGCGGAGAGGCCGTTCTTGAGGTCCTTGTGCCGCTGGCCGAGCATCTGGAGATCGACCGTGATGACGAGGGCGGAACACTTGGCGTCCTTCGCGCGGGCGAAGAGACGCTTCATGAAATCATCGTCCTTGAGGGTGTAGACCTGGAACCAGAACGGTTTCTGCGTATGTTCGGCCACGTCCTCGATGGAACAGATCGACATGGTCGACAGGGTGAAGGGCACGCCGAACCGCTCGGCCGCGCGGGCGGCCTTGATCTCGCCATCGGCGCTTTGCATGCCGGTCAGGCCCACGGGCGCCAGTGCTACGGGCATGGTCACGTCCTGTCCGACCATCTGCGTCGCGGTCGAGCGCCCCTCCATGTTCCGCGCAATGCGCTGGCGCAATCGGATCAGGCTGAAATCGCTGACGTTCTCGCGGAAGGTCTGTTCTGTCCAGGAGCCCGATTCGGCATAGTCGTAGAACATCTTCGGCACCCGCCGCTTGTAGATGCGCTTGAGGTCTTCGATCTCGGTGATGACAGGCATGTGGGGGCTCCCTCCCGGTGGTAAGATTTCTTTACCAATTGCTATGGGCGGAGTCCATGGGCGCGATCCACGCTTGGGCGAGCGGGCGCCTGGCTTTGCCTGTCGGAGAACGGATCGGACATGGGACTTGCATATAATACGATATCGTACTAAGTAATGCGATATCGCACTATTATCGATCCCGTCCATTGGAGCCTGACCATGACCCTGTCCCGCCGCAAGACACTCGCCCTTCTGGGGGGCGGAACCATCGTCGCCGCAACGGCCGCGTTCGGCTACGACATCACTCGCAGTCCGACGCGCGCCGCCGCGCCTTGGTCCGCCGCCGGTGGCTATGACGACCCGCGCCTGCGCGCCCTGAGTTGGGCGATCCTCGCGCCCAACCCGCACAACCGTCAGCCCTGGATTGTCGATCTGAGCGGTCCGGACGAGGTGACGCTTCATGTTGATACCAATCGCCTTCTGCCGGAAACCGATCCGTTCAGCCGCCAGATCGTGATCGGCCTTGGCTGTTTCCTTGAGGTGATGCGCCTCGCCGCGCTGGAGGATGACTACCGGGTGGAGACGGAGGTGTTCCCCGAAGGCAGCCTGCCAGACGCGCTCGATGCGCGGCCAGTTGCGCGGTGCCGGTTTTTCCCGACCGACGCTGCCGCCGATCCGCTTTTCGCCCAGGTGCCGCATCGCCGGTCGAACAAGGAACCCTACGACACGACGCGGCCGGTCCCGCCGTCTGCCCTCGACGCGATCCTGGCCGCCGCGATCCACGGGGCCGTTCCCGGCGGCTCGCTCTCGGAGGAAGACATCGCCGAGGCCCGTGCCCTCAGCCGCGAGGCCCTGCGGATCGAGATCGAGACGGAACACACCTATCGCGAGTCGGTCGACCTGTTCCGGATCGGGCGGCGCGAGGTCGACGCCAACCCTGACGGTATCGACTTCACCGGGCCGGTTTTCGAAGGGCTATCGCGCGTCGGCCTGTTCACCCAGGAAACCGCGATGGATCGCACTTCGGTCGCCTATCGGCAGGGGCTTGAGGCCGTCTACGCCAACACCGACACCGCGATGGGCCATGTCTGGCTGGTCACGGACGGAAACACGCGCGCCGACCAGATGCGCGCGGGCCGGGATTTGGTGCGCATGAACCTCGCGGCAACCGCACAAGGCATCGCCATGCAGCCGCTGAGCCAAGCCTTGCAGGAATACCCCGAGATGGCCGGGCTTTACCGGACCATTCACGCGCGTCTGGCGCCGGACGGCGGGACCGTGCAAATGTGGGCAAGGGTGGGATACGGGCCGGAGGTCGGCGAAAGCCCGAGATGGCCATTGGAGGCGAAACTTGTCTGACACCGCGACCGCGGAAACAGGAGAAACGGCGCGGGACGGCACGTCGCCCGACCCGCGCCAGTGGTTCGAACTGTTCAACGAGATCGGTATTGTCGAGCAGTTGAGCCGGACCATGTTCGAAGCGCGGATGCCGCCCGGCGTTCTGGTGTCGCATTTCAGCGTTCTCAACCACCTCGCGCGGGTCGGCGACGGTCGCACCCCGCTGGAGATCGCACAGGCGTTCCAGGTGCCGAAGACGACGTTGAGCCACACGCTCGCACTGGTCGAAAAGCGCGGCTGGGTGGAGATGCGCCCCAACCCCGCCGACAAGCGATCGAAGCAGGTCTGGTTGACCGAAGCCGGACGGACGTTCCGCGAAGAGGCGATTGCCGCGCTCGTGCCGGAGATGGCCGCCTTGGCCGAGGTGTTTCCAGCCGATTGGGTCGAGAGCGTGCTGCCGAAATTGCGCGCCTTGCGCGCCCATCTGGACGCAGCGCGGGACTAGACGATCACGCCCGGTGCGCGCCGTCGGCCAGCGACTTCACGAAGGCCAGAACCTCTTCCACCGGTTTGCCCTCCGCAATTTCTGACACGATGGCAGAGCCGACGACACAACCGTCGGCGACCGCCGCGATGGCTTCGGACGTCTCGGGCGTGCGGATCCCGAAGCCCACGATCACGGGCAGGTCGGTCTTGGCCTTGATCCGCGCGACCTCGGGGCCGACGTCCTTGGCTTCCGCCGCCGCTGCGCCGGTGATGCCGGTGATCGAGACGTAGTAGACGAAGCCCGACGTGTTGGTCAGGACGGCCGGAAGGCGGTTGTCATCGGTCGTGGGCGTGGCGAGGCGGATGAAGTTCAGGCCCGCTTTCTGGGCGGGAATGCACAGCTCCTCATCTTCCTCCGGCGGCAGGTCCACGACGATCAAGCCGTCGATCCCGGCCTCGTTGGCGTCGGCAAGGAACTTGTCCACGCCGCGCGAATAGATCGGGTTGTAATAGCCCATGAGCACGATGGGGGTCGTGGCGTCGCCTTCGCGGAAATCGCGCACCATCTGCAGCGTCTTTTCCAGCGTCATGCCGCCGTCGAGCGCGCGGCCACCGGCCAGCTGGATCGTCGGGCCATCGGCCATCGGATCGGTGAAGGGCAGGCCCAATTCGATGATGTCCACACCCGCGCCCGGCAGGCCCTTCATCACCGCAAGCGACGTATCGTAATCCGGGTCACCGGCCATGATGTAGGAGACGAAGGCTTTCGTGCCATCGGCCTTGAGGCGGGCGAAGGTGTCGTCGATGCGGGTCATGGGGCGCTCCGGAAGTGTCGTTCGCCTCGTTTGCGGCAAGCTACCGGGGAAATCAAGCGGTGGGGAAAGCGATGCAACTTTTCCCATCGGCTCTGGAACCGAATGCGGGCTCACACCATTTACACTTCATGAACTACGTACTCGCCATATTGCTTCCGCCCCTGTCGATCTTCCTCGCCGGTCGCGTGATCCTCGGGATCATCATCGCGCCGATCTGGCTTCTGGCGATCATCTTCTCGGGCGGGTTGACGCATCCGATGTTCGTGCTTCTGGCATGGTTCGTCATCTTCGAGCGCCGCAACGCGGACGCGCGGGGATAGGGCCAAAGGTGGCACCCGGCATCCTCTGAACGCATCAGGGCCGACCCACGCAGGGCCGGCCCTTTGCGTTTCGTCAGGCCGTGAGACGCCAGAAGCGCAGCGGAAGCACGATGGCGGCCAGCGCAAGGCCGACCATGTAGCCCATCCACACGCCGACCGCGCCGAGGTCCAGAACGAAGCCGAACAGGTAACTCGCCGGCAGCGCGAGGGGCCAGTAGGCGATCAGCGTCAGGACCGAGGGCCACGTATTGTCGGACATGCCCCTGAGCGCGCCGAGCACCACGCCCTGCACACCGTCGGCGATCTGCAGCAGCGCGACCATCACGAACAACGCCGTCGCCAGCTCGATCACTGCCGGGTCGTCGGACATCAGGCCGGCGAGCCAGCGCCCGCCGAAGACGAACAGCGTCGCGGCAACCGCTTGCCACAGGATCACCAGTCCGAAGGACGCTTTCACGATCGGCCTGAGCCGCGCCGAACTTGCGGCGCCCACGGCCTGCCCTACCCGGATCGAGGCCGCGCCGGCCATGCCGAGGGGGATCATGTAGGCCACGCCCGCCAGCGCGTTGACGATCTGGTGGGCGGCCAGCGCCTCGGCCCCGAGCCAGCCCATCATGCCGCCGACCATCGCGTAGGCGCCGCCCTCTCCGGCATAGCCGATGCAGAGCGGGAGGGCCTGGCGGAACTGCGCCCGGACATCGCGCCACGCCACGGCTACGCGTTGGCGGTAGGGGGCCATGGACGGTGCGCGCAGCAGGACCGTGACGGCGGCCAGCAGCGAACAGCTCTGCGACAGGATCGAAGCGAGCCCCGCGCCCAGAAGTCCCCAGTCGAGGACGTGGATGAAGGTGTAATTCGCCGGGATGTTCACCACCACGCCGATGTAGCTGAGGCCCACGGCGACCCAGGGGCGGTCGATGGCATCCCACAGGCTCTTGAGGCCGAAGAACAGCGTGAAGGGGATCAGCCAGAACGCCATCGACGCCCAGTAGGGCAGCAGCACGGCGATGACCTCGGGCGGCTGACCGAGGGGGGCGAGCGCGGGGTAAAGCGCCAGCATCAGGAGGCCGCCCCCGCCGCCGCCGAGGACGCAAAGCATGAGACCGGTGCGCAGGGCATGGGCCACGCGGGCGGGCTCGCCTGCGCCGTCGGCCTGGCTGATCTGGACGGAGATCACGGTGATCAGGCCCCAGAGGGCGGAGACCATGATGATGCAGACAGCCATGGTGATGCCCGCCGCCGCCAGTGGCACGGTGCCGAGCGGCGAGATCATCGCGGTATCGACCACGCCGATCAGCAGCGCTGCGGCGAGGCCGGTCATGAGGGGAACGGAGAGACGGATGAGGGGGCCGAACTCGGCCCGGGTGGTCGCCTCGGGGAGGAAAGATTGGTCAGTCATGGAACACCTGCCGGAGCGGTCCGGCGAGACGGCTGCGTAGGGATCGCACGCGTGCAACCTGTCGCAAGCCATTGATTTTCAACAATTCGTATGGTTAACGGAATCCGCGTTAACCATTGGCGAAGGGCTCAGGCCCGTGTTGGGAGTTCCATGGTTATGGTCCTTTTGGGACGAAATGTGTGGGCGCAGATGTAGGCAAAAGCGGCCCCGGTGTCGAGAGGCGGCGAGACATTGGCGTCACCTGCGCTGACAGGGTGTGCCAGCCCCGAAACTGTCCAGAAGGCGGGGAGTAGCTCAAGATGCCCGGAATTATCACGGATTTGCCCGGCGTCAGGGATCGCGCTGCATCGGGAAATGCGAGATGATGGCGACAACCACGGGGCAGGTACGCAGGGAGGGAGAACCAGAGATGAAGATGAAACCGGTTATCGAGAGCAGTGACGCCATGGCGATCACGCAGGCCGCGATGAACCACGCCGCCGCGAACCATTGGAGCGTCACGATATGCGTCGTCGATGCGGGGGCGCAGGTGTTGACCCTGCACCGGATGGACGGGGCCGATCCGGGAACGGTTGCGGTGGCTGAGGGCAAGGCGCGCAGCGCGGCCTTGTTCCGGGGGCCGACGCGCGACCTCGCCAACCGGCTAGGGGCGGGCGAATTGGGCCTGCTGCGCCTGCCGGACGGCATGCCCATGCAGGGCGCGATGCCGATTGTCGTGGAAGGCGAGGTGATCGGCGCGGTCGGCGTCTCGGGCGTCGCCTCGGCTGATGACGAGGCAATTGCCACAGTCGCAATCGAAGCGGTTTTCGGCGACCAGTCCGGGTCTTGAAATGCCGTCACGGCGGCCCGCGATGCAACTGCCAGCGGCAGTAGCCCACCGGTTCGTCCTGTTGGCGGACACCGTGACGTTCGGCGAGGAGCCATAAGGCGCGGATGCTTGCGGTGCCCCGCGCCGCGCCGTAGAAGGCGGCGACTTTCGCAAAGGGGACCGCCATGGGTTTCAAGATGGGTATCGTCGGGCTGCCGAACGTCGGCAAGTCCACGCTGTTCAACGCGCTGACGAAGACAGCCGCGGCGCAGGCGGCGAATTTCCCGTTCTGTACGATCGAGCCCAACGTCGGTGATGTTGCGGTGCCCGATGCGCGGCTCGACAAGCTGGCCGAGATCGCCGGGTCGAAACAGGTGATCCCAACGCGCATGACCTTCGTGGATATCGCTGGCCTCGTGAAGGGTGCGAGCAAAGGGGAGGGCCTCGGCAACCAGTTCCTCGCCAACATCCGCGAGACCGATGCGATCGCCCATGTGCTGCGCTGTTTCGAGGACGGTGACGTGACCCATGTCGATGGCCGGGTGGACCCGGTCGCCGATGCCGAGACCATCGAGACGGAGCTGATGCTGGCCGATCTGGAGAGCATCGAGAAGCGGTTGCAGAACATCATCCGCAAGGTGCGCGGGGGCGACAAGGACGCGGTGCAGTCGCAGCGGCTGATGGAGGCCGCGAAGGCCGCGCTTGAGAATGGTCAGCCCGCCCGCACGGTGGACGTGGATCCGGAGGATGCGAAGGCGTGGTCGATGCTGCAGCTGCTGACGTCGAAGCCGGTGCTTTACGTCTGCAACGTCGAGGAAGAGAATGCCGGGACGGGCAATGCCCAATCCGAGCGCGTGGCCGCGATGGCGGCGGCGCAGGGCAATTCGCATGTCGTGATCTCCGCCAAGATCGAAGAGGAAATCGCGCAGCTGGATGCCGACGAGGCGCAGATGTTCCTTGAGGAGCTCGGGCTGGAGGAGGCCGGCCTGGACCGGTTGATCCGCGCCGGTTACGGGCTGCTGAAGTTGCAGACCTACTTCACGGTGGGGCCGAAGGAGGCACGCGCCTGGACGATCCGGCAGGGCACCTCCGCCCCGCAGGCGGCGGGCGTGATCCACGGCGATTTCGAGAAGGGGTTCATCCGGGCCGAGACGATCGCCTACGATGATTTCGTGTCCCTAGGCGGCGAAAACGCGGCCAAGGACGCGGGCAAGATGCGAGCGGAAGGCAAGGGTTACATCGTCAAGGACGGTGACATCCTGCATATTCTCCACAGCGGGTGATTTTCCGGCGCCTTGACGAAACGAGATCTATCCACAGAGAGTGTGGATGGAATTGAGTATTTTCGCGCCGGATTACGACATCTCCACAAGACGGGCCTGAACGGCGGCGAGGTCGCTGGCGAAGGCCTCTTCCGCCTCGGCGCGCTGTTCCGCGTCCGGCAGGCGCAGGATGTAGGCGGGGTGGAGCGTCAGGAAGACAGGGCCGTTCTCGGTATCCTCGATCCGGCCCCGGCGCTTGAGAAGGCCCGCACGCTCGCCGGTCAGCGCCTCGGCCGCGGTGCCGCCCATGGCAAGCGTCAGCTTCGGTTTGACGAAGCGGCGTTCGAGGTCGA
The DNA here is from genome assembly GCA_015689645.1 of Rhodobacterales bacterium HKCCE4037. GTDB lineage: Bacteria > Pseudomonadota > Alphaproteobacteria > Rhodobacterales > Rhodobacteraceae > Gymnodinialimonas. The sequence goes on along the minus strand of WVSM01000003.1, from coordinate 190,718 downwards.
GCCACCATTTCCCGTGCTCGATATCGCCGCGGTTCGGCGGCTGGTGTAGGCGACGCTTGCCGGTCTGGCGGTAGCGGAAGCGTTTCACGGCATTGGTGACGTAGGCGTCTTCGCGGCGCAAGCCGGCGGTCTTGGCGATGCGGTCGAAGAGTTGCCCGGCGGGACCGACGAAGGGGCGGCCTGCGCGGTCTTCCATGTCGCCGGGCTGCTCGCCCACGATCATCAGCGGCGCGGGGGACGGGCCTTCGCCAAGCACCATTCGGCCGTAGCCGTCCTGCAGTGGCATCTCGGATGCGAGTGTTCGGAGCGCGTCGAGGGTCGGGATGTCGGGGTCCATCCTGTCGGCAACGCGGGCGGGGGCACGGCGTTCCATGACGCGCTGCGCGTAGACGGGCGGAAGGGTCGGCGCGGCCTCCTGCATCTGGCGGACGCGGGCTTCGGCGCCGGAGAGCAGTTCGGGGATGATCCGCGTCTCGGGCATGTTCTTCCAGTATTTCACCGGCATCTCCGACCGCATGGCGCTGACCTTCACGCGGGCGGGGTTGAAGATGGAGCGATAGTATTCGGTCCAGAGATCCTCGGTCGCGTCCTCGGGGAGGTCCGGGCGGGGGGCCGCTTCCTCGAACGACAGGTGTCCATCCTCGAAGCGGGCGGTGATATCGGGCGTGGCAATCAGCCAATCCATGTCGCCGAAGCGTTTGGCGAAGAACGGCGTGCCGGGCTCGACCGTATGGTGGGTCGGCTCGAACCACGCGGCAAAGCGTGGGCGAGGGCCGTTGGTGGGCAGTTCGCGGAAGCGGACGAAGGCGTGCATCTTGTGGATACAGCGGCCCACGTTCTTCGCCATGCGGCGCAGGCGGGCCATGTCTTCGTCACCCGGATCGGAGAGAAGCGCAGGCGTGGCGCGGGCGCGCAGGAGCGCGGCGTGCAGATGGGCGAAACGTTCGGGATCGGAATGCCAGATGACGCCGTCGGCGAGCTTGGCGAAAGCTTTGGGCACGGTCAGCGCCGCGCGGGGCGCGGGCAGGGGGGCGGCGTCGAACAGCGAGGGCGTGGAGGTGTCGAAGGCCCAGTCGATCTGCCCCGGCGGGATGTCGTTGGTGACAGCGGAGCGCAGCGCGGCGCGCCACGCCTGCGCCGTCCCGATGCGGGGCAGGGTGACGCGATACATCAGATCAGCTGGAGTTGCTGCGGCCCCGGCGCGAAGCGGGCGCGCAGATCGGCGGAATCGGTCAGTGCACGAGGACTCCACCCGCCTGCCGAAATGAAGGCGCGGGCCGATTTCATGTTCGCGCCCATGCGCACGAGGTCTTCGTATCGGATGGTGCGGTGACGGCGGGTCGACAGGATGCGGCCCACGGTCTTGGTGCCGAAACCGGGCACGCGCAGGAGCAGTGATTTCTCGGCCCGGTTCACGTCGACGGGGAACATCGCGCGGTTCTTGAGCGCCCAGGCGAGTTTCGGGTCGACCTCCAGATCGAGATTGCCGCCCTCCGCCGCGCCGGTGATCTCATCCACCGAGAAATCGTAGAACCGCAGCAGCCAGTCGGCCTGGTAGAGCCGATGCTCGCGGATCAGCGGCGGCTTGATGAGGGGCAGGGCGGCGGAGCTGTCGGGGATGGGCGAGAAGGCGGAATAGTAGACGCGCCCGAGCCGGTAGTCGGAATAGAGGCGGTTGGCCTGGCCGAGGATCGTGGCGTCGTTCGCACCATCCGCGCCGACGATCATCTGCGTCGACTGGCCGGCGGGTGCGAAGCGGGCGGGGCGCTTGCCGCGATAACTTTTGTCGCGCGAAGCCTCCCGCAATTTGCGGACGTCGCCCATCGCGCCCCGGATGGTTTTCGGGTCCTTCTCGGGCGCATAGGCCTTTACCGCGTTGTCCGTGGGCAATTCCACGTTGATCGACAGGCGGTCGGCGTGGCGACCGGCCTCCTCGATCAGTTCCGGCGCGGCGTCGGGGATGGTCTTGAGGTGGATGTAACCCCGGAAATTGTGTTGCTCGCGCAGGGTGCGGGCGATCAGTACCATCTGCTCCATCGTCTCGTCGGGGCTGCGGATGATGCCGGAGGACAGGAACAGCCCTTCGATGTAATTGCGCCGGTAGAAGGAGAGGGTGAGGTCGACCACCTCCTCCACGCTGAACCGGGCGCGCGGCGTGTTCGACGAGACGCGGTTCACGCAATAGGCGCAATCGTAGATGCAGAAATTCGTCATCAGGATCTTGAGCAGGCTGATGCAACGGCCATCCGGCGCATAGGCGTGGCAGATCCCGGTCCCGCCGGTCGAGCCAAGCCCCTTGCCATCGCGGCTGTCGCGCCGGACGGACCCCGACGAGGCGCAGGAGGCATCGTAGCGGGCGGCATCGGCGAGAATCGCGAGCTTTTCCTGTGTCGTGCGTTTAACCATGTTTGTTCATGTAATGTTCTTGCCGCCGTGTGGCAATAAACTGTGACACGCGACACGCAAAAACCCCGGCGCGAGGCCGGGGTTTCGGGGAGTGATGGCGGCGGGGATTACCGGCCGTGGGCGGTGACGAGGGCCTGCGGACCGGCGTTCACGATGGTCTGGTAGCGGAAGCGGATCTCGTCGATGTTCCGGGCCGGGCCGCGCAGGTTGAGCCAGTTGGTGCACTGGCCGGGTGCCACGATGCGACGGACGGGCAGGTCCTGGCTGGTGCCGATGGCGAAGCGGACGTCCACGTCACCGAAATGCACGGCGCGGTTCACGACGCAGAAGCGGACTTCGCTGAAAAGCTGCGCGCCGGGGACGGCAATCACGTCGACGTCCGAAGTATCGGCGGCGACACGCGCGCCGAGGAAGGTGTTGGCCGAGGCAGGCAGGGCAGCAGAAGCGGCAATTGCGATCAGGGCGAGGGCTTTGATGGTCTTTTTCATGGGTCAATTCCTTTGGGTTCAAATGGTGGTCTTCAAAAATGTGGATGTCTGAAATGCTGTAGACATGAGGTATCACGGGCGCGGGCGGAGTTTCCGTCGCGCTTGGGCGAAGTTTTTCGAAGAAATCTTCTAAGTGCCGGAATATATACAGAAAGAATCCGTATTCTTTTCAGGCGGAGGCGACCTCGAAGGCAGCCTGAGCCAGCACTTTCAGGCCAGTGACGAGATCCGCCTCGGCCGTATCCTCGGCGAAATCGTGGGAAATGCCGCCGATGGAGGGCACGAACAGCATACCTGTCGGCATCAGGCCCGCGAGGTTCGAGGCGTCGTGCAGCGCGCCGGACGGCATGCTGCGCCATTTGCCGGGCGCAATCGCCTCGGCAGCGCGGGACAGGGCCGCCTGCATATCGGCATCCATCGGCGTGGGCGTGATGTCTTGGCGCAGGCGGTTGGCGGAGAAGGTGCAGCCGGTGCTGTGCTGCACGGTGGCGAGCGTTTCCAATATCACCTGTTCCATCCGGTCAAGCCGGTCACATTCCGCGTCCCTCCATTGCAGGGAGAAGACGGCTTTGCCGGGCACGATGGAGGACGCGTTCGGCGTGAGCCTGATCTGCCCGATGGTCCAGACCGATTGCGGGGTGACGATGTTTTGCAGACGATCCTCCAGCTGTGTCGCGAAGCGGGAGACGGCGGTGAAGGCATCGCGCCGGAGCGCCATGGGCGTGGTGCCCGCGTGGTTCTGCTGGCCCGAGACGGTGATCTGCAACTGGCGCAGCCCGACGATCCCGGTGACGACTCCGATGGCCTCGTCCGACTGATCGAGGACGGGGCCCTGTTCGATGTGCATTTCGAGGAAGCCGGAGAAGCGGGCATGGTCGATGAAGTCGCTCACCCGATTGTCGAGCATGGCGCGCGCATCCGCGAAACCGGTGCCGTCGCTTGCGGTCAGCCTGTCGGCCTCCTGCAAGGAGAGTTTGCCCGACCATGTCGAGGAGCCGGTGAGCGCGCCAAAGCGCCCCTCCTCGTCCTGGAAGCTGACCATCGAGATCGGCGGACCGTCCACCTCGCGGCTCGCCTGTGCGATCTCCAATGCCGCCACCACACCGAGCGCCCCGTCGAGCCAGCCGCCTTCGGGCTGGGTATCTGAGTGGGAGCCAACGAGGAGCGAGCGGCCTTCGGTCAGCCCGAAGAGATTGCCGACCGGGTCGAAATGCGGATCGAGCCCGGCCTGCGTGATGCGTTCGGCCAGCCAGTCGCGGGAGGCGAGGTCCTCGGCCGAGAAGGCACGGCGGCGGACGCCGGGGCCGTCCTGGCCAAAGCGACGCAGGGCGTGAAGGGTTTCGAGAAAGCGGTCGGGATTGATGGGAAGGCTATCCATGGGGCGAGTGTCGGTCATTGCGCCGCGCGCGTCCAGTCGCGTTCAGCCCGCGTGATGGGACACATCACAGGCTCTGAATTGCCATTTGCCATGCCGCTATGTGAAGTGCGCTTCGATTTCGCCGAACGGAGGGGCAGATGGCTCAGGGGCAATCCGAAGACACGCCCGCGGGCTTTGCCTACGCGATCAGCGCCTACGTGTTGTGGGGCGGGTTGCCGCTCTATCTTAAGGCGCTGGAGCATCTGGACCCGGCCGAGGTGGTGGCCCATCGCGTGGTCTGGTCACTGCCGATCATCGGCTTGCTGATCTGGGCGACGGGCCGGACGGGCGATCTGCGCGTGGCGTTCCGCAGCCCCTCGATGCTGGCGATGGCGGCGCTGACCAGCGTGTTCATCTCGATCAACTGGGGGGTCTACGTCTGGGCGATTGCGAACGAACGCGCGCTGGACGGGGCGTTGGGCTATTACATCAACCCGCTGTTCAGCATCTTCCTGGGTGCGGTTCTGCTGGGGGAGCGGTTGAGCGCCCTGAAATGGGCGGCGGTGGCTCTGGCCTCGGCGGCGGTGGTGGTGCTGACCGTGGCGCAAGGCAGCCTGCCGTGGCCCGCAATCGCGCTGATGCTGAGCTGGGGCGGCTACGCGTTCTGCAAGCGCCGCCTGCCCATCGGGCCGAACCAGGGGTTCTTCCTGGAGGTCACGATCCTGAGCGTGCCGGCGCTGGCCTATCTCTTGTGGCTGGGCGGCGACGGGGCGTTCCTCGACGATCCGCGCGACACGTGGCTTCTGGCCTGCGCGGGGCTGGTCACGGCAATCCCGCTGATCCTTTACGTCAACGGCGCGAAGCTGCTCAGGCTGTCGACCATCGGCATCCTGCAATACATCGCGCCGACGCTGATCATGCTGGTGGCCGTGTTCATCTTCCGCGAACCATTCGGCCCGGCCCGCGCGATTGCCTTCCCGATGATCTGGGGCGCGCTGGCGCTTTATTCCGTTGCGCTGATCCGCGAGGCCCGCCGCGCCAATTGAGCCTTGTTTTCCCCGAACGCCGCTTATAGACCCGGCGGCGGAGACGTGGCCGAGTGGTCGAAGGCGCTCCCCTGCTAAGGGGGCAAGCCAGTTTCGCCAGGCCGACGAAATCCCCTTACTTTACTGATCTAATTCGCCGTTTCGCTGGCTGGACCTCTGGCAGGTCCACGGATTTTCCACGGAAATCCCATCCGTGCGCGAGCAGGCGGTGCGCCAGATCAGCCGGCGCGATCTTGCGGTAGCGGTTGGCAGTGTCAGCCTTCAGCCATCCGCCTCGATCCATCAGCCCGCCGAAATCGCGCGTCTGCGCGTAGTACCAGGTGGCCCACGTGTGGCGCAGGGTGTGCGGTGTCACGTCCGGGCCCAGGCCGGCCGCCTCGCGCGCCGTTTTGAAGGATGCGCCCATCTGCCCGCCACCACCCTCGCGCAGAACGATGTCCTTGCCATAGGCGGTGCGGAAGGCACGGCCCTCGGTCGGCAGCTCGTCGATCAGCGTGACGGCGCGTTCGGGCAGATCCACGAAGCGCGCGGCGCCTTCGGTCTTGCCGGCGCCGGTGGCGGTCGCCGGGATCCACCATTGCCGGGTGACCGGGTTCCAATCCTCGACGGTGGCGGCGAAGGCCTCGCCCGTGCGGCACCCGCTGCCCAGGAGGAACGCGATCTTCTGCAGCGTGAATCGTTCCGGCTCGGCGTGTCGGGGCAGGGTCAGCGCGCTGGCGGCCGCGATCAGCCGCTCGGCTTCCTCAGGCGTCAGCCACCGGAACCGGCCCTTCGGTTCCCGTCGGCGGGCGAACCGGGGCGCACGCTTGTTCTGCGCAGCGAAGTGCATGTTCATCACGGCGCTGATCGGCACGATGACCTGGCGGTTGATCGTCGCCGGCGCGGCGGTGGGGTAGAGCGACCTCGCGCAGGCGTTGACGGCGCCCATGTCGATCGACGAGACCAGCCTGTCGGGCCCGAAAAATGCGATGATCCTGCCGAGGAACTTGGTTTCGCCGCCGGCCTCGATGTAGGTCAGGGCGGCCTGCGCAAAGGTGGTGACGGCCTGTTTGCCGAAAAGCGCCTGGTCGATCAGCTCGGCCTCGCGCCGGGCGCGGGTTATCTCCGCCTGCCGCTTGTCGCTAAGGCCAGTGCTTTCGTAAATGCTGCATCCCTTGACGGTGCCGCGGATGTACCAGTTCGGGGTGCCTTTGGGTCGGACGAGTTTGAGCGGCATGGCGGGTGCCTCGTGATGAAGGCCTCGATCAGGGCCGCGGGTTCATAAAGGATTCGGACCCGGCCCCGTGCGGAGATCCACGCAAGCCTGCCCTCGTTCCGGGCCATGTCAAGCCCGCTGCGGCTGGTCTGCACCCCGTGCCGTGCCAGAAAGGCCACCGCCTCGTCGGTCGAAAGCGGTCGATCTGCGACCTGCGAGCGGGCCGTTGCGACCAGGCTGGGGGCGTGGTGGGTCATCCGTTCACCTCGATCGATGGGTCGCGGCGGTGGTGGGCATATGTCAGGAAGTCCGGACGTTCATCGGCGGGAAGCTCGCGCCATTTGAGGAAGACGGTTTCGATGTGCCGGACCCGGCCGTCCGAGATCTCTTTCAGGTAACCATTGAGGATGTCCCGCGCGTCCCGGAACGCCCCGGCTGCGATCAGCTCGTGCAGGATCTCCTGCAGCCGGACCTCACGCGGCCCGAGATCGGGGGCAGGGATGGCGGGCAGGTCGGTCACTTGGCGACCTCTGGCATCTCATTCCATTCGCCGCCGTCCAGCAGGCGCCCGGCGTGTTTTTTGCCGACGCGGTACCAGCGCATCCCATAGTCATCGAGGCGCGTGTCGCAGCTATTGAACACGCGGTCGGGCGGATTGGCGTCGATGACATGATCCTCGGGCAGCCATGCCCCCCATTGCTTGAAGAAGAACGGCACGCCGGCGGCGTTACACTGGTCGCGCAGGGACCGGGGCCAGTCGGGGTGCATGGGCCGCGCGTGCGATCCGCTTTCGCCGCCACAGATCACCCAATCGAGGCGCGGCACTACTTTGCCAATGAACTGCCGCCGCATCATGCGGTCGGTATGTCCGCGGCGGCGCGGTCGATATTCAGCACCCCAAGGAGGTAATACCGCTTCCCAGTGCCGACCAACCGTCGAATCGAGGACTCCGTCGCCGTTGTCGATCGCATGCAGCCATGTCAAATCCACCGCCCCCAGCATCGGCTCGACGCTGACGAACCGCACGGCGGCGGGGGTGGCGAGTAGGTCGGAGATGCGCAGATCCGCCCGCTCCTGATCCTCGGCCGAGACGCCGAGCCAGACGTTCGGAAGGGGCCAGAGCAGGCTTACGTCATCCGGGATGTTCCATGCCCCTGTTGCGTGCCAGACAGACGCGTAGGCTGCAGCGGACATGCGCCTCTCGTGGCTGGTCAAATACGAGCGCATGCGGTCGGCCCGCTTCGTCAGCACCTGGAACGTGTGCCGCGGGCAGAGGGCCATGATGGCGAACACGCGGTCGATCCATTCTTCGGGGATATCCTCGTGGAACAGGTCGCCCATCGAGTTGACGAAATACATGGTCGGCTTCCGGCGCTTCAGGGGCGCGAACAGCGCCTTCTCGGCCAGCGCGACCTTGCCGGTCCAGACCGGGCCCGCGCGGCTGTCCTGCACGGTTCCGGCGTAGTGCGGGGTGGCCGGGTTCTTCGCCAGCCGCGCTGCCGTTTTCATGGCGTAGCAGTTGGTGCAGCCGGGGCTGACGACACTGCAGCCGACGATCGGGTTCCACGTCGCCTCGGTCCATTCGATCTTGGTCATTCCTCGAGCCTCTCGATGTCTGCCTCGACGGTTCCGTCGGAACGGTTTCGGCGAAGGCCCACCGGGCTCACTGCTTCGGGACCATAATAGGACTGCAGCGTGTCCAGCTCGGCACGCGGAGCCCGCAAGGGCTGCAGGCACCGGATGCGCGGGCCGGGGCCGGATGTGCGCTTGATGCGGTCGCCATCGAGCGCCGGGCGTTCAGCACACCAGCGGGGCGACCAGCGGTCGGTGCCGGGGATGAATTCCTCGTAGTAGAAACCGTGCCCGTCCTTTCGGTTTTGCACGGCGAGGCGCTGGATCGCTGCGCCGAGTGGGCCGATGCTCATCGGTCACCCCCATCCGTTGCCGGCGGCAGCAGCGCCAGCTGCACGCGGGGCACGCGGTTCTGCCATGTCTCGATCCGGTATCCGCCCTTCGCGCCATTCGGCCGCGTGATCCTGTGGTTGATCGACGAGGGGATCGGATCGTCCTCGTGATCGAGCGCGCCGATATCGACCAAGTGCTCGCGCAGAAGGCGGTCGCGGATCTCGTCCTCGGTGATCGTGGTGCTGATGCTCAGTTTGCGCTCGCGCATGTCGCTCACCCCGCCAGCCGGTCGATCAGCTTCACGATGTCGGCGACCGTCATGTTCTCCTGATCCATGTCCTGATCGTCGATCTCGATCCCGAATTCTTCCTCGATGGACATCGTCAGCTCCACCACGTCGAGGCTGTCGGCATCGAGGTCGTCGACGATCCGGGCGTGGTCGGTGATCTTCGCGCGGTCGATCACCAGCTCCTGCTCGATGATCGTGCGCAGGCGGTCGATTGTGGTTCCGGTCATTCGGGCGTTCCTTTCGGGGCGTGGGCGCGCAGTTCTTCGGGCAGCCATGCGGCGATGCGCTCGGCCGCCGCGTCGTCGATGCGCCAGATGGCGCGGGTGTCGGCGTCGCCGGCGAAGATCTTGTCGAGGGCCTTGGCCTTGTCGGCTTTCTTCGAGGCGCGGAAGGCCTCGGATGTTTCCTCGGGCACGTCGGGTGCGATCTCGGCGAATACCGCGTCAAGGTAGGGACCCTTGCAGCGGTCGAAGAAATTGGCGGCGTTGGGCGTCCAGTGGGTGCGGATATCGGCACCGGCCTGATCGGCCAGGGCACGGCCGTAATCGTCGGAGCGGGCAGAAGTGGCGCGGGCGACCATCACCTGCAGGCTGCGCAGGAAATCGTCCGTCTTGCCCTCGAGCAGGGCGGCGAGGCCGATGGCGTCCGGGTGATCGTTGTTCTCGATCCGCGACTCCGTCAGTGCCTCGGGCAGGGTCAGCCCGTCCTCGACGGAAGGCAGGTTCGGGAGCTCGCTGAAGCGTATGCCAGTGGCGCGACGGTAGCCGTAGAAATCGGCCTCGTAGACCATCAGCGCGATGCACAGATCGAGGTTGTCGGGATCGATCAATGCGGCCTGCAGGGCGCCGGTGGCGATGCGGTTGAGGTCCTCGCGCAGCGCCTGGCTGAGGCCGGGCGGCTCCGGCGTGGTGTCCTCGACCTTGCCGGCCTTATCCTCGGCCGCGCGCGGGGCGGGCTTGCGGTAGGCATCCGACTGGCAGAGCTTGCCGGTGCGGTCCACCCAGATCCAGAGGATGCCCTCGGCGATCTGCGCGTCGGTGTAATCGGCAAGGCTGCGCGCCTCCAGCTCTGCGATGCGCTCGCGTTCTTCTGGCGTGCGGTCCCATCGGGCGATTTCGGAGAGGCGTTCAAGCTCGGCGAAATCCGCCTCGGGCAGGTCGATCGTCTCGCGCTCGATGTAGCTCAACTTCTGCCTTTCGGTGTGGTCGGGCCCATATTGATCGGTTTCGACCCGCACCTCGGCCCATCCGACACGCTCGCGTTCTTCCTCGGCCGCGGCTTTCAGCTTCTCGGCGAAGAGTCGATCGAGGATCTCGGCATCGAGCCAGCGGTCGGTGTCGAAGAGGTCGGGCAGGATGCGACCGCCGGCCCCGGTATAGGCATCGGCGCCCACGAACACGGCGCGGCGGTCGGTGGCGGCGACGGCACCTTCCCCGGCCAGCGTCCGGCGGATCCAGTCGGGGTTGTGATCGTGGCCGCGTACGACCTTCAGCAGCTCGGCGATGCGCGTGGCGTCATCGGAGAGGGTGAAGGCGCGCGCCTGGTCGAGGGTCAGCTCGCGCGCCTCGAGCGCGTCGATCACGTCACCGGGCAGGTCGGAGAGTTTCAGGCGCTGGCGGACATGGGCGGTGGTGACGCCATGGGCCCGCGCGATGTCCTCGGGCGTGGTCCCGTCGCGGTTGAGCTGGCCGTAGAGCCGGATTTCCTGCGCCGGTGTCAGATCGACCCGGCTGCCGCCCTCGGCCGCGGCGGCGTCCACCGCCTCGTCACGGGTTTTCTTCACGATGACGGGCACCTTCGCGTCCCATTCGCCGCGCTCGGCCAGCAGCTGCAGCCCGCGCAGGCGACGCCCGCCGCCGACGATGCCGATCCCGTCGCGCTCGGGGTCCTTGTGGCCGATCAGGTTCTGCAGAAGGCCCGCGATCGCGAGGCTGCCGGCCATGATCTCGGGATCGCCCTCGGGCACGTCCTGGCGCGGGTTGAGGGGCGAGAGGTAGAGATCGGCGAGGGGCAGGTAGGTGATGCCGGTGGTGGGGGTCATGCCAGCGTCTCCGTCTTGTCGGAGGCGCGGGGGGCGGCAGGGGCATCGTCAGATGCTCCCGAGAGTGCGGGAGATTGATCGTCAGCGCCTGCGCCCACCAACTTGGCGATGGCGCGCATGTCTTCGGAGATCACGACCGTCTGACTCTCAAGGAACAGGTCGAACCCATTTCTTCCGATGATCGCTATGATCAAAATCGACCCCTTGGGTCCGGTGACCCGCCAGATTTCGAGGTTTCTCGATTGATCCTCACAGGTCACCTTTAAATCCAAACTGCGCAGCGCGGATTTGAACGAGGTGAACCTTTCTTCGCCGGTCGGTGTTTTCGTGGATAAACCCGTATTTGCCATGGGATTGATGCCCTTTCTGATGTGTTGTTTGAACCGTTTTGCTGAACGCCCGAGGCGCTACTCTCGGTGGGCGGTGTTCGCCTGGAGACCCCTGCAGCTGTAGGTCCCGCCCCCCTTCTCTCCCTAGGTCTGAGGCATACGCATTTCCTCAGTAGCGTTCAGCAAAACGGTCCTTTCAAAAGCCCCGGCGGGGCCGCTCGTTTGACCGCGCGGGATTGCGCGGGGTTCCGTGAGCATCGGCCAGCCCTGTGGCGGCCCCTGCCGGGTCCGGTGCGCGCCTTGGGTGAGGGCGCGCCCGGATGGGTTAAGCCGCGACCCTTGCGTGGGCGCGGCCGTGTTCGGTGGCGGGTGCGGCGGCGGTCAGATCGTCGGGATCCCCGCCGCTGGAATTGGCGATGGCTTTCAACACCCCGCGTGCAATGGCGACGGAGGTTCGGCCGACGAAATCGGCGTGGGCGATCAGGATGCGGGCGGCGTCCACCGCCTCGGCCATGCGGACCTCGCCCGGCCCCTCGATCGTGTCGAGCGCCCACGTGATCAGGTCGTTGAGGTCCATCGCCTCGGACGCGATGCGGCCAGCGCATTCCATCCATTGGTTGATCGCGGCATCGCGGCCGGTGTCCATCACGTCGATGCCGAGCGCGCGGATCGCGTAGAGCTTCGGATCCCACGTGTCATGCTCGGAGGGTCGGACGAGGCTGGCCTTGCCCTGCCGCTCGAGGCTTTCGAAGAACGCCCACCGCTGCGCGTAGGTCAGCGGTTCGAGGGCGGCGAGGATGTCGGTGAGGTTCTGCATCATGCTCGCCCCGCACGTTCGTGTTCAGGGGCGCGCCGACCTTCCGGTTCGGGCCACGAAGGGGCAATGCCCGTTTCGCTCTTGATGATGGCCGACACGGCGTCTCGCATCATCGCCATGAAGATCTCTTTTTGCCGCGAGTCCTGGACAAATGCCATCCGAATTGAACCGAGCAGGATTGCGTCGTTCATGGTGTCGGGCAGGGCGTAGTACGCGTTCCACCATTCGCCTTCGACGCGCATCGCGAGGCGTCCGATCTGTGTTCTCTCGCTCACGTCGGTGCCCCCCATGCGGTGATGCCGTGCACGTAGGCGACCTCGCCCCGGCCAGGCACGTCGTGCCAGCGCAGGGTGACCTTCACCCTCGGGTCGGCGTGGAGCTGGCGGAGCGCCTGGTCGATGTAGAGCGCGTCGGTGTCGGGAAAGCCCGCGGCCTGCATCTCGTCGACCAGGACGGCCCTCACGGTCCGGAGCTGGAAGATTTCATCGCTGTCGCCGGTGATCCGGAAATGCCGGAAGAACGCGTCGGTGAAGGCGCGGGCCTTGCGTTTGGCCCGGTCCGGGGCGGTCAGGGCATGGACGGTCGCGCCGGGCCCGAAGGTCAGCGGCCGGCAGGGCGACGCGCGGGGGATGTCGGTGAGGTGGGTCATCAGTGCCTCCAGATGTCTGGAAACACTCCTAGTAGGACAAAAAACCTAGGTCAAACAAAAAATAGGACAAAAAAACTACCCCTGCAGACTTATCTGATTCTGCAGGGGTCGACATTGTACGACTTCAGGTCTCAGAGGCAGAGGTAGAGATTGAAGTTTTCATAGGTTTGGGCATTGGGCCGCGTTGATGCGTATTCCGCACGCGTGGCGCCACCGGTTCGGCAAATCCGGGTGGCCTCGGCCTGGGCGGCCTCAGCTGCCCCGGCACCCGCAAACTGCGAGGTGACAATCGTGACGCTCGCGCCATTATATTCTGCCACGATCGGCGCCGGTGGCACGCATGCCGATGCGAGGCATGCAAGCACGACAAAGAATAGTTTCTTCAAGTCTGATTCCTTCCGTAGAAAATCTGGCATCGGTCAGAGCACTCTATTTCAGTGGATCGACAAATGTCATTACCACATGTTGCGATTGAGTTTGGCCGATATGTTCGCTTATTGTTCTTCATTTCTCGGGGGAGGGAATTTTGGAAAAAAGTGATCTTATTCGGCGTCTTCTGGAGGTTCTCGATTGCCCTTCGCGGGCGCGTCGCGAAGCCCTTCTCCGTAACTTAGCAGAAGCTGGCGCTCGTCCACTGATAGTTGAGACAGTAGGTCGCGAATACGTTGATCTTCTGACGAACGATCATCGCCCGCTTGCTCATAGGCGCCAGACATAAAGTCTTCGAGAGTGGTGCCCAAAGCGGCGCAGACCTTCATAGCGGTGTCGAGCCGTGGGTTCTTCACGCGGCCAGACAGCAACGATCTAAGGGCGCTGTTGTCCAGGCCGGCCTTCACGGAGAGGCCCGCGACGGTCAGCTTGGGGTCGTTGTCGATGACGCGCTGAAGGCGCTTTGCGAAGGTCATTTCCGTCATGGGGTGAACCTAACCGAATAGGATTTTTCGCCTATCGGACAAAAATCCTTTGACGATGTAGGACAAAAAACCTATCCCGCATTCATGGAACAGTTCATGAATGATGTTCGCGAATACGCGCAGAGCATGGGGGTCAGTCCCTCTACGGTCGTGCAGAACGCAACAAAATTGGGCGGCGGAGCGTGGAGCCGTTGGGAGGCTGGGACTGGATCTCCGACGCTGAAGACGGTCGATCAGATCCGGAAATACATCACAGAGAACCCCAAACCTTCCCGCCCTGCATCGGGAGAGGCGGCATGATGCACGCCTCACCCCATCAACCCCGTCAGGTCTTCGAGGATCTCCGCCTCGGCGGGATCGAGAACACCATCGGCGGCGATGACCCGCTCCAGCGTATTGACAAATCGAATGCCCTGAACACCGTTCCGGCCCGCCAAAACGCTGTCGAGATAGCCCGTAAGGGCCTCGCGCGTGGGGCGCATCTTCGCGATCAGTCGGCCAAGTTGGTCGAGGGTCGCCATGTCCGGGTCAGTCGGGAGGATGCCGTCATCAACCAGCTCGAAGACGCGCCGCTCGGCGTAATCGTGGATCACGTCCAGTTCCTCGATGTGGAAATCGTGATCCGCTCGCGCGACTGCGACCAGAATGGACAACTCGGGCCGCAGCGCCTCGCGGATCGCGCGTGCCGCATCGAGGGCGGGATCCTGCAGCGGCATGCTCGTGCCAATGTCGTGCAGCGCGATCCCCATGATGTCGCGGAAAAAGTCTTCTGGCCTGGTCGCGACGCCGTCGTCATCCAGGAACCACTCGATCCGATCCGTGCGAAACGCGCGTGCGGCGGAGCGTTCGTGGCAGGTGGCATGAAGGATCGGCGCCGCTTTGGCAGGCGCCAGCGACCGCATCGTGATGCGACGTCGGGTTTTCGCCCCTTGGGCATCGCAATAGTCGATGACCGTGAACACCGGCTCGAGCGTGATGTGGCCCGGGCGTTCCTCGCGCTCGGGGCGCGTCGGCGTCGCTGCCTTCGGGCCGCGCTCGTGAAACGTGATCGTGATCCCGTAGTCGGCCAGTTCCTCGATCTCGGCTTCATGTCGCGCGGCCGCATCGGCTTCGAGCTGCGCAAGAACCGAATGGCCGGACGGCTGCCAGTTTGGCGCGGGGTCTTCTGGCGCCGGAGTGCGGGCTGTCAGCCAAGTCACAAATCTCATTCCGTTTCTCCTTCGTGTGTCCACGCACCTCCTGGTGCGGTCGGAGGGGGAAGGGCGGCGGCGTACCGTGCAAGCTGCGCCGTCGCCTGCCTTTCCAAGGGGGGGCTCTGAATGAACCGCCCTCTCGATCCGCCGCAGTTCTTCGTCGTCTACGGCGAGGCATCGTCCTCAGCTCAACCATGGCACGGGTCCGGCACGGCGCAAACTGAACAAAAGTCCGCGCCGGTTCCGGTTTCGGCACAAAAGTCCGGACGGAAGTCCGCCGCGGCACAAAAGTCCGCGCCTACCCCGAATTCCGGAAAAAAGTCCGCGGGCCAATCCGGCCCCGATCGGGTGGCCGAATCGCTCGCCGGGGGAGACCCGGTCGCGCGCCTCGACCCGCATGCGATCCACCGGGATTTCCCGGCCCGCTGGCGAAAGTACATCCGCGCGAACTTCCGCGATCTCGACCATATCCAGCAGGTGTTTGGCGTATCGCAACGGGCGGCGCGGAAGTGGTGGAACGGCGAGGGCGGGGCCAACGGCGCCTATGTCGCGATCGCGGTGGAGGCGCACCCGATCGCCGCCCCCCGAATGCTGTTCGCGGCGGAGTAGGGCGATGGTGAGGCGCGTCCTTCCTTTCCCGGCGGCGGACAAAAGTCCGCACCTTGGCTCGTCCGCCGTCAAGCTTCGCCCGGTGGCCTCCAAGGGGTTGGGTCGCCGACGCGAGGGACCGGCTCGGTGCGGCGAGGTGTTCACCGCGGTACCGGGCCGGTTTCCAGATCACAGAACGGGGCTGGAGCAGCAGCCAGCCTCGCCAGCGGCGCGCGGGGCTGTCCCTCCCGCACATCCTCCGCGGGTGCCCCGCGCGCCGTGCTTTTCAGAAGGAGGCGCGGCATGACTGACACGCTGCATCCCATCGACCTGACCGGATATCGCCCGGCGGAGCTGCGCGACCAGGTGCAGCCGATGCTGATCTGGGCCAAGGTCGCCGACCTGGTGATCGATCGGTCCTACCAACGCGCGATCACCTCGGCCGGCAAGCGGGCAATCCAGAAGATCGCCGACGAATTTGACTGGACCAAGTTCGAACCGATCCTTGTCGCGCCCTCCGCCGGTGGCCGCCTCGCCGTGGTCGACGGTCAGCACCGGGCGCATGGTGCGGCGTTGGCAGGGATCGAGGAAGTGCCCGCGATGTCGGTGCCGATGACACCGCAACAGCAGGCCAGCGGCTTCGCGGCCGTAAATCGCGATCGCATCCGGATGTCGCTGCACCAGATCTACCGCGCCGAGCTGGCCGGCGGATCGGCATGGGCGC
Organism: Rhodobacterales bacterium HKCCE4037; assembly: GCA_015689645.1. Lineage (GTDB taxonomy): Bacteria > Pseudomonadota > Alphaproteobacteria > Rhodobacterales > Rhodobacteraceae > Gymnodinialimonas. Next base: position 174,777 of record WVSM01000003.1, on the reverse strand, counting down.
GGGAATGTCATGACGCGGTCGAGGCGGCGGGCTGCAAGCTGGCGTCGTCGAACACATCGACCGGCCAGAAAAAGCCGCGCATCATCTACGCCATCGGCTTGATCAAACGCATGGTCGCCAATGGCGAAGGGCTTGCGGTGACCGCCGGTCTCGCCGGGATCGCGGCAAGCGGGCAGGGATGCGCGGTGTCGGCCTATGACGGGCGCATCCTGAATATCTGGCTTCCGGCGCTGGCCCGGAACCAGAGGCTTCTGACGATCGACCTGGCCGCCGCTTTCGACGTGATCGACATCGAGGGAATTCACGAGGCCGCCCTGCAGCGCACCCGACTTGGCGGGCCGCCGGCGCGTCGCGCGACGCAGGATCGCGTGTTCGACGACCTGATGGCCTTCGCGAAGGAGGCCGCTGATGCCGCTGCGTAGGATCGAGGGCGAAGAATTCCGCGAGGACTGGATGGCCGGCGTGCCGCTGGATCGGATCGCACGGAAGATGCGGCGCTGCGAGCAGATCGTGAACACCGCCGCGCGGAAGGCCGGGTTCCCGCCGCGCACTTCGGAGGGTGAGATCCTGAAGTTCGAGCGGGTCAAGGCGGCGATGGCGGCCCACGGTGATGCCCGGATCGCGGCGCACCGCGAGGGGATCAACCTGCACGCCTTCCGCCGGGCCTTGCTCTGGCACGGGATCGACGACCCAGGGGCGCGGGCGCAATCTCTCCGGTTCGAGCGTCGCCCCGGCGGCACCGCACCAAATATTCCCGCCACCATCGGCGCCTCTGGCCACCGCCGCTGGAACGCCGCGCGTGATCTGCGCCTGGCGATGGAGGGCAGCACATATGCAGGGCGCGCGGCCCTGGCGAAGGAGTGGAACCTGCCGGCGCAGGTGGTCGATGCCCGCTGGCACCTCATCCGGGTGGCGGCATGACGCTGGACCTTCCTCTTGATTTCGGTTGTTCCGGACCTGCGCCCATCGAGGCGGCGCGGCGAGCGGCCACCGGTGACGTGATGGCCGATTTCGAGGCGCTGCGCCCGTCTGGCGGGTTCGACTTCATCATGGCCGATCCGCCGTGGTCCTTCGACAATTTCTCGGCAAAGGGCGAGGCCAAGAACGCCAAGGCGCATTACGATTGCATGCCCATCGAGGCGATCATGGCGCTGCCGGTCTCGGCCCTCGCGGCGCGCGATTGCGTTCTGTGGATGTGGGCGACCCACCCGATGCTGCCCGAGGCCATGCAGTGCATCGAAGCTTGGGGGTTTTCCTACAAGACCGGCGGCGTCTGGGTGAAGCGCACGGTGCATGGAAAGGATCACTTCGGTACCGGGTACATTTTCCGATCGTCCAGCGAGCCGATCCTGATCGCCACACGCGGAAAGCCGGTGACCCCGGCTAAGAACATCCGCAGCTCGATCGCGTCCTACGGTGTCGATCTGCGTCCCGGCGACGGATGGGCCGACACCGTGGTCACGATCGAAGCGGGCGCGCGCGAGCATTCCCGCAAACCGGACGAGGCCTTTGCCGCGGCGGAGGCGCTGATGCCCGATGCCCGACGGCTCGAGCTGTTCAGCCGCCAGCCCCGGAAAGGCTGGAGCGGATGGGGCGATCAGGCCGACAAGTTCGAGGGGATAGTCGCATGAAGCCCTCACGCCCGATCTTGCGCTATCACGGTGGAAAGTGGCGGCTTGCGCCCTGGATCACATCATATTTCCCTGCGCATCGAACCTACGTCGAACCGTATGGTGGCGGTGCGTCGGTTCTGCTGCGAAAATCGCCCTCCTATTCGGAGGTTTACAACGATCTTTCCGATGAAGTGGTCAATCTTTTCGAGGTCCTGCGCAGCAGAAAAACGGCGGCCCGATTGGTGGACCTCGTTGCGCGCACGCCGTTCGCGCGGCGGGAATTCGAGGCGGCCTTCGAGGTGGTGTCCGATCCCGTCGAGCGCGCGCGGCGGCTGTTGATCCGGTCGGCAATGGGGTTCGGTCCCGGTTTGGCCGTGAACTTCCAGTCAACCGGTTTCCGGTCTGACAGCAAAAAGTCGGGATCTACGCCTGCGCGAAATTGGGCGGGGTTCTCCGCCATTGTGGAGGCTGTGGCCGATCGTTTTTCAGGGGTCATAATCGAGCATCGTCCCGCCCTCGAGGTAATCGAGAAACACGATGCGTCCGGCACCCTGTTCTACATCGACCCGCCTTACGTCCATGACACCAGATCCTCGAAGTCATCTTCCGGAACGCTGCATCATCGCTACGCCCATGAGATGACCGATGCCGATCACCGCGCGCTTCTCGATACGATCAAGTCGGTTGAGGGGAAGGTAGTCCTGTCAGGATACCCGCATCCGCTTTACGACAGTCTGCTTGCCGATTGGTGTCGCGTTGAAACGGAGGCTTTGGCCGATGGCGCCCGCAGGCGGGTCGAGGTTCTGTGGATGAATTTTGATCCTTCGGTGGCGGCGATGACGCCAGACCTGTTTGCGGAGGCAGCCGAATGACCACCTTCACCGAACGCACCGCCAACGATCCCGCCGGAAACCCGGCATTCCTGGCCCCGGCCCGCGCCTTCCTCGTGTGGCGCGCTGGCACCTCCGTCGATTGGGCCTGCACCGTCGCCGAGCTGGCGGAGGCGACCGGGCTCACGTCCGACCAGGTCCGGCCAATCTGCCGGCGCCGCGGCTGGCCCGTGGAGCGCGATGAACCCGGCGGCGGGTCCGGCCACGGCCGCGCGCCGGTCGATTCCGCGATGAACGATGTCACCGGTCGCATGGGGGCGCGCGCTTGACGGCGCATTCGCCATATGTGGCCTGGGGCCTGCGCGCGATGACCGTGGCCTACAAGGCGCGATCGGGGCGCAAGGTGGCGTTTCCCGAGATCTGCGACTTGGCCCGAATGCACACCGATGTCCTTCCCGAGGATGGTGAGGCCGCGCGCGCGCTGACCCGGTTCATTGCCCGCTGGTCGGAGGATCCGGTCGCGGCCGGCGCGGGCCTTCTGGTGTTCCTACAATGCTGGCGCGAGGGCGAGATCGCTCCGGAGGTCCGGCGCACGGGCGAGGTCCTGGCCGAGACCTCCGCGCCGGACCGTGCCGCCGATCCGCCGCCGGCTGCGGACAAAAGTCCGCCACCGGCGCCGCCCCCGCTTTTCGCCTGGCAGTCCCGCGCCGACGCCGGTCTCGACTGACACCGCCCCCTTTTGCCCCATGGATCGCCCATGTCCCTGACCGACACACGCCTCGACGAGTCCAAGTCGATCCCCATGCGCGAGGTGATCGACCGCCTCGGCATCGCCGGGCTGAAGCCCGCCGGGCAGGAGCTGGTCGGTCCATGCCCGATCTGCGGGGGCCGCGACCGCTTTGCCGTGAACATCCGTTCGCACCTGTCGAATTGCCGCAAATGCGGGCTGCGCGCCGGCGACCAGGTCGGCCTCGTGCAGGCCGTCCTGGGTCTAAAGTTCCGCGAGGCCTTGGCGGTGTTGATGGGCGAGGAGATCCGCGCGCTGGACCCGGCCGAGGTTGAGCGCCGCCGGGAACGCGCACGCGCCGAGGAACAGAAGCAGGAGCGTCTGCGCCAGCGGTTCCGCAACGCCGCGATCGCGCGCGGTATGGGTTTCTGGCACGAGGCCGATGGCCGCGCCGCGCCCGAGCTGTTCCGCTACCTCGAAGCACGTGGCATCCCGGCCCGCATCGCCGCGCGCCTCGCGCCGGTCCTGCGCTATCACCCGAACCTGCCCTACGTGCGCCGCATCGGCCGCGAGCTGGTCACGCTTCACACCGGCCCGGCGATGATCGCCAAGATCCAGTCGACCACGGCCGACCTCGGCGCGCATTGCACCTGGCTCGATCCCAATCGGCCAGGCGCGAAGGCGCGGATTACCGCGCGGATCGAGGACAACAAGGGCGAGCCATGGCCCGCCAAGCTGATCCACGGCTCGACGAAGGGCGGTTGCATCACCCTGACCTTCCGCCGCGCGCCGGTGCTGGTCATGGGCGAGGGGATCGAGACCACGTTGACCGCGCTGGCGGCCGATCGGGTCGAGGGGGCGGACTACTGGGCCGGCATCTCACTCGGCAACATGGCTGGCAGGATGCGCCGGGATCCGGCCAGGCCCCGCACCCCGTCTGGCTGGCCCGACATGACCGACACCGAGGCCTTCGTGCCGCCGCCATGGGTCGAGCGACTGATCTTCATTCAGGATGGCGACAGCGAGCCGGTCGCGACGCGCGCGAAGCTTCTGTCGGGCCTGCGCCGCGCCATGGGCCACCGGCCCGGCCTGAAATGCCAGATCGTCCATGCGGGCAAAGGGGTGGATCTGAACGACCTGGTGAAACCGGAAGGCGAGGGCAACGCTGATGACGCTTGAAATGGATTACGACCACGAGCTGAAGGTGTGGCCCGCCTATTTCCACAGGCTAAATTCCGGGGACAAAACCTTCGAGGTGCGTCGAGATGATCGAGGTTTCCAGAAGGGCGACGTTCTATGGCTTCGTGAGTTCACTCCGAACGAACGACTTCACCCCCGTCAGCAATACACCGGCAATGCGACCTTCGCACGTATCGACTATATCCTGACCGGCGGACAATTCGGGATCGAGCCCGGATACGTCGTCATGGCGCTGACCTTTATCGAAGACCACGACACGCGGGGTGAGCAATGAACGCCACCCTGTCCGAGGACCGCCTGACCTTCACCATCTACGGCACCCGCTGGCACGAGACCTTGCCGGTGGCCTTCCTGCCGTCGCGTCTGCGGTTCTACACCGCGCTGCGCGATCGCAAGGGCGCGCCCGATGCGAGCCGCGCGGTTCATGCTGAAACCGTCACCGCGCTCGAGGCCGTCGATCGACTGTTGAAGGCCAGCACGCCTGTCACCCCCAACCCCGGAGGCGCTGCCGCATGAATGATGGCCTGGACAAGGTGCGCGAGGCTTTTGATGCGGCCGAGGATATACCCGCGCCGGATCCCGAGGACATCGCCCCGCCCGCGGCCGATGGGCCCGGTGACGGGCCGCCGTCCGACGATCCGCAGCACATCGAGCGGATGCGCAAGGCCGCGGGCTTCCCGTTGAACGATTTCGGCAATGGCCAGCGCGTCGCCCTGCATTTCGGCGAGGACCTGATGTTCGTGCCGCGCGTCGGATGGTTCGTGTGGGACGGCACGCGGTGGGCCAAGGATCCCGACAACCTCGCCGTTCGCGCCAAGGCGCAGGCGCTGGCCCCGCTGATCCTGAAGGAAACCGATTTCTTTCCGCGCACCGGCCGCACGTCCGAGCTGCTGGACCAGCGGACCCAGATCTACATGGAGCGGGGCGAACTGGAGAAGAAACCGGCCGCCGAGCGCACCGAGGACCACGAGGACCAGCTGAAGCGGCTGGAGGCGCGGCTGGCAGGCATCACCAAGCGCCTCGCCGGGCATCAACGCTCGATCGACCGGATCCGCACCCATGCGAAGAACGCCGGCAACAATGGCCCCCTGAAACACATGCTGGAGGAGGCCCAGACGCTGCTGGCCCGGTCCCTTGATGACCTCGATGCCGCCCCCCTCGACGTGAATTGCGAAACCGCGCTGTTGCGCTTCAGCGTAACCGACCCTGGCGACGGGGCGAGCAAGGTGGCCGACGTCAAGGCCCTCGATCACGACCGCGCGCATCTTCAGACAAAGAAGATCCCGGTGGCTTACGATCCCAAGGCGACCTGCCCGCGCTTCGATGCCTTCCTGGCCGAGGTCCAGCCCGACCCGGAAACGCGCGCGTTCCTGCAGCGATCCTTCGGCCTCGCCATGACCGGGCTGGCGGTGCAGCGCATGTGGTTCTTCCACGGCTCGGGTGCCAACGGCAAATCGGTGATGGTCGACCTGATGGCCAAGATCCTGGCCGATTACGGCGCGACCGTGCGGATCGAAAGCCTGACCGGCACCACGCGCCGCGGCGGTGGCGATGCCACGCCTGACCTGATGCCCCTGATCGCGGCCCGCCTCGCCCGCACGTCCGAGCCCGACCAGGGCACGCGCCTGCAAGAGGGGCTGATCAAGGAGCTGACCGGCGGCGAGCCGATCATGGTCCGCGCCCTGCATTCCGACTTTGTCGAGATCCGGCCGATCTTCAAGCTGTTCATGTCGGGCAACCACAAGCCCGAGATCCGCGGGACAGACGACGGCATATGGCGCCGGGTCATGATGGTCCCGTGGGAGGTCACCATCCCCGAGGAACGGCGCAACCCGCGGCTGGTCGAGGATCTCATGGCCGAGGCCCCCGGTATCCTCAATTGGCTGATCGAGGGGCTGCTGCAGTACCTCGAAGGCGGACTCGCGCCGCCGGACATGGTGACCCGCGCGACGGCCGAGTACCGGCAGGAGAGCGACCCGCTGGGTCAGTTCCTGGCCGAGTGCTGCATCGTCGATGGCGATGCCTATCGCGCGACTACCACGGCCGACATGAAGGCCGGGTTCGACCTGTGGCTGACCGAGCAGGGCATGCCGCCCTGGAAGGGGCGAACCTTCTCCCTCTCGCTGGCCAAGAAGGCCGACAACTGGAAACACCCCGGATCCGGCTGGACCTTCGCCAAGGGACCCAGCTCGAAGCAGGCGCAGTATGTCGGGATCCGCTTCACCGACGACTTCGACGAACGCTTCCGCGAGTCCAAGACGTCGGGCGGCTACGGCCGGTCCCGCACCCCTGACCCCGATGATGATCAATGATGGGAGGATGGGGAGGATGAGCGCGCGACGTGTGAGGATGGCGGGTTTCGGGGTGCGGGGGCGAAGCCTCGCGATTTCAAGGACTTGGCGCGGCCCGTGTGAGGATGGGGAGGATGGGGAGGATGGACGCCACCTACGCACATACGCGCGCGCGAGGGGTAAGGGGTGGCCGTCTGAGGGCACAAAGCAAAATGCTAGAAAAGTTTCGGGATTTATCCTCCCCATCCTCCCCATCCTCCCGGTCACCACGATTTCCCGTTTCTTTCCATGGCCCTACTGGTCTGTCGGTTCAGGGAGTTATCCTCCCACGAAATTCTCCATCCTCCCCATCCTCCCACGTCTCTATCGAGCAAAACAAAATCTGGTAGGTCTGATATGAAGAAACACAAGAAAACGTGGTCCGACCTCTCCCCCGCCGAAAAGGCGGTGATTTGGGCGAAGCTGTCACCGCAACGCCAAGCCGAACAATGGCCGACCCTGTCGGAGGCGGACCGGTTGCTGCTGATCCGGGAGAATGGACGGCCGCCCGGGGAATGCGGTTGGATGATGCCCGTGGCCCCTGCGCGCGGTCCGGTCAGACCTTTCATGCCGATGGGTGTCCGTGTGGATGCCGAGGGGCAAGAACACGCGATTGAGACGGGATACCGGGGCCGGTCGGCCGCACGGGTGTCCGACGTCTGGGACCGGATGGCCGACCAGGCGGCGCGCCGCAACGCATCGGCGCCCCCGTTTACCTATGCGCAGGTCACCATGGGCCGCGAATATCAGGCATTGGTGGAGGCCTGGGCCTCGGCCGGCGTGCGGGGCATCTCACTCGAGGTGCTGTCGCAGCGCAGCGCGGGTGGCGGTGGCGAGTTCATCGATGCGGTCTGCGACCAGTCTCGGCGCATAGCGCAGTTGCGGGCCCGCGTCGGTCCGGTCGTCACCCTATCTGTTCGGCGCACCCGTCCATCGGCGCGGGGCAAACGCACCGGCATCCCTGATATCGTTCTGGTCGATCAGGTCTGCCTCGGCTGGCTCACTGTGGCGGAAGTGCTGAAGCGGGCAGGGTGGGACACCGGCGGGAAGACGCTCGACCGAGCGCGGGCGGCGTTGGCCAATGCCCTTGATCGCATGTCGGGTGCAGCCCCAAGATATCGGCCTGGCCACAACATGTCGAAAGGGGCTTGACGGCTTATCCCGACCGGGAGTAGCTTCAGCGCCATCATCAGGAAATGCGCCCGGTGCTTCGATGGAAGCCTCGGGCGCTTTGCGTTCCGGGGGCCGGGCCGAGGCCGTGACCCCGGCGGATGGAGATCCATGGGAAGGTTGAAGGGGCGTGCGTTGCCAAGCCGGTTGGCGCGGGCAGCACCCGCGGTGGCACGAGTCGTGGCCGAGGTAAAGCGGGACCGCGATCGCGCGGCTCATCAGCCATGGCGGAAATGGTACGGCACGCAACGCTGGCGCAAGTTGAGCGAAGAGGTGCGCCGCGAGGCGGGCTATGCCTGCGCGCGGCAGGGTTGCGGTCGGGTAGACGGTCGGCCCGGGCAGATGGTCGCGGACCACATCGTGCCGCATCGAGGCGACGAGGCGAAGTTCTGGGATCGGGCAAACCTGCAGTGCCTGTGCAAGCCCTGCCACGACGCGGCCAAGCAGGCAGAGGAGGCGGCGCATCGGTGAGGGGGGGGCATGAAAGTCTACTTCCGGCCAATCCCTGCGACCCGCCCCCCCGACACTGAGAGATTTTTTTTGGTGGGTTATGAAAGACAATCGCGACCTTGATCTGTTTGGCCACCCCGTCAGGGGCGGTAAGGGCCGCCGTGGGCGGCCTCCGAAAGAATGGTCGCCACAAGACTTCGACATGCTGGAAGCGGGTCTGGCGATGTCCTGGACGAACCAGCGGCTGGCCAAGGCGCTCGACTGCGGTGTCTCGACGCTCAAGCGGAATTTTGGGCCGCTGCTCCGGATCAGGGACGGAATTCCGGACCGGCTGCAGCTCGCGTTGTTCGCGGCGGCTGCACGCAAGGCCGTCGAGAAACAGGACATGGGCGCCTTGCGGCAGGTCCGGGCGATGATCGAGGACAATGATCGCCGGATGACGGACGCCCGGTTGCGCCAGGCGCAAAGCGGCGGCCAGCAGAAGATGCCGGCCGACGATGCGCCGGAAAAGGAAGAGAAGCTCGGCAAGAAGGCCGCCGCGCTTCGCGATGCGCGGCAGGCGGTCGAGGGGGGCGATGACGCGGATTGGGACGGCTGGCTGCTGGATCCCACGGCGGTGAGGCCGCACTAGGTGCTGCACGTCGATCCCAACGACCTGGTACCGGATCCGGCCTGGTCGACGGCCCTGCCGGATTGGCAGACGCGCCTTCTGGGCGGAAAGAGCCTGATCCCGGACCTTCCGCTGAACGGCAACGTCGCCGAAAAGGCGCTGGCGATCTTCAAGCGGTTGCGGGTTCCGGACCTGGTCGGCAATCCGACTTATGGCGAGGTCTGCGGCGATTGGGTGTTCGATTTCGTCCGCGCCATCTTCGGCGCTTACGATCCGGAGACAAAGCGCAGGAAGATCCGCGAGTTCTTCCTTCTGGTGCCGAAGAAAAACGGCAAGTCGGCCATCGCAGCCGCGATCATCGTGACCGCGGCGATCATGAACGAGCGCCCCGCGGCCGAGGCGATCCTGATCGCCCCGACGCAGGAAATCGCCGGGATCGCGTTTAAGCAGGCCGAAGGGATCGTCCGGCTGGACCCGGCGCTGCAGCGTATCTTCAAGGTGCAGACGCACCTGAAGAAGATCACCCACATGGTGACGGGTTGCGAGATCAAAGTGCTTTCGGCGGATGGCAATGTCGTTACCGGCTCGAAGGCCACCTACATCCTGATCGACGAGACCCACGTCCTGGGCGCGAAGATCAAGGCACCGGAGGTGTTCCTTGAATTGCGCGGCGGTCTGAAGTCGCGCCCCGAGGGGTTCCTGTTGCAGATCACGACGCAATCGAAAGAGCGTCCGACCGGGCAGTTCGAAAAGGAATTGAACCGGGCCCGGGCGGTGCGCGACGGTCGCCTCGATCTACCGCTGCTCGCCGTGCTTTACGAATTGCCCGACGCGATGTCGGAGCGCGAAGAGTGGCGCAATCCGAAAACCTGGGGGCTGGTCAATCCGAACCTCGGGCGATCGGTCCATGCCGCCGACCTGATCGTGGATCTGAGGCAGGCGGAAGAAGATGGACCGGAGGCGCTGGCGCTTTTTGCGTCGCAACATCTCAACGTCCAGGTGGGCCTCGGGCTGAAGACCGGGCGCTGGGTCGGCGCCGATTATTGGGAGGCTGCGGCTACGCCCGACCTCGACCTCGATGCGATCCTCGCGACCTCGGAAGTCGCGGTGATCGGGGTTGATGGCGGGGGCCTCGACGACCTTCTGGGCGTCACGGTTTTGGGCCGCCACGCCGAGACAAAGGTTTGGCAGCACTGGTCGCGCGCCTGGGCCGACCGCGATGCCCTGAGCCGGGCCCGGAAGATCATTCTTCCAGAGCTCGATGCGCTGGCGGATGCGGGCGAGTTGATCTGGGTCGACAACATCGAGGACGAGGCAAACCCGGAGATCGTCGAGATCGCGCTGCAGGTCCGCGGGGCGGGGCTGATGCCGGAGACAGACGGGATCGGGATGGACCCCGAGGGGGTGGGCTCGATCATCGACGCGCTGGTCGATGCCGGTTTCTCGATCGAGGACATTCGGGCGATCAGCCAGGGTTACAAGCTGAACGCGGCGATCAAGACGACGCCGGTGAAGCTGAAGAACGGAAGCATGGTGCATTGCGGCCAGAGGATGATGTCCTGGTGCGTCGGCAATGCCCGGGTCGAGGCGCGCGGCAACGCGGTGATCGTGACCAAGGCACAATCCGGTTCGGCGAAGATCGACCCGCTGATGTCAACCTTCAACGCGGTGATGCTGATGAGCTGGAACCCGCAGGCCTCGCGGCCACCCGAACCGAGGATTCGCTACGCATGAATTTCTTCTCCCGCATCGCTGCGCGCTGGCGCGCCGAGACGCCGGTCGATTCGAGCCGGATCCGGCGGGGCGATGGCGTGTGGGAGGCTTTTACCGGTGCCGATGGCGAGATTGCACCGTCGGAGCGGAAGGCGATGACGGTGACCGCGATCTGGGCCTGCGCGCAGCTGATCGCCGGGGCCATCGCGGCGCTGCCGATGCAGATCAAGCGACGGTCGCCGGATGGGGATCTGCGCGTCGATCCGAATGCGGACCTGTGGTGGATCCTGAACGAGCAATTCGCGCCACGCTGGCCGGCCTCCGCGGGGTGGCAATTCCTGACGGCATCCAAACTGCTGCATGGCGACGGGTTCGCCGAAATCGTCCGGTCGCGCTCGGGCGCGATTCGCTCGCTGATCCCGATCCATCCCGACCGGGTCCGGGTGATCGCGACCCCGGATGGCGCTAGACTGGTCTACGAGATCCAGCCGGACCCAACCATCTCGGCGCCCGATGCCATGGCAGCTCAGGTCCGGGTGCTCGACCAGGATGACGTGCTGCATGTTCCCGGGTTCGGGTTCAACGGGTTGCGCGGCATGTCGGCCCTGCGCTTCAGCCTTCGCAACAGCGGCACGCTTTCGCTGAACGCCCAGACCTTTTCGGCCAAGTTCCTGGAGAACATGGCGCGCCCCGATTTCGTGCTGAAGGCGCAGAACAACCTGACCGATGACCAGTTCGAGCGGTTGCAGGGAATGCTGGAAGATCACCGCGGCCCCACGCGGGCCGGGCGGCCCATGGTGCTGGAGGGCGGCCTCGATATCCATTCGATCACGATGCCGATCAAGGATCTGCAGCTGATCGAGACCCGGAAGTTCCAGATCGAAGAGATCGCCCGAGCCTTCGGGGTGCAGCCGTTCATGATCGGCCACATGGAAAAGACGACGAGCTGGGGCACCGGCGTGGAAGCGATGGGTGCGGGTTTCGTGCGTTACACGCTGCGCGATCACCTGAACGCTTTCGAGAACGAAATGAACCGGAAGTTTTTCCGGTCCGCTTCCCGCGTGGCGCAGTTCGACACGGCCGAGCTGGAGCGGGGTGACACCAAGGCGATGTTCGAAGCGGCCCGCATCGCCATCGGCCGCGCGGGTGAGCCTGCGCTGATGACGATCGAGGAAGCGCGGGAGCAATTCCTGCGTCTGCCGCGCGAAATGGAGGGCACCGTCCCGCAGCACGCGTCCGTTGCACCGACCGAAACGACAGACCCGGAGGAGACCGGAGAATGAGCTTGATGACACCGATGATGAAGATGCGTCTTGCCAACAAGGGGCGCGGATCGTTCCGGGCCGAGGGCGACGTGATCTGGCTATACGACGTGATCGCCAGCGACGATGACGAGGCCGACTGGATCGGTGGGGTTAGCCCGCGCGCGTTCATCGGGGCACTGGCGGAAACGACCGGACCGGTGACCCTTCGGATCAACTCGCCGGGTGGGTCGGTGTTCGGGGCACAGGCCATGGTCGCAGCGATGCGGGCGCATCCGGAACCGATCGTCGCACGTATCGACAGCCTCGCGGCCTCGGCGGCCAGCGTGATCGCGTCGGAAGCGGCCGAGTGCGAGATCGCGCCCGGCGCCATGATGATGATCCATAAGGCCTGGGGCCTCACGATCGGCAATGCCGACGATTTCACGGCGATGGCGGATCTCCTGTCTCGCCTGGACGGTCAACTGGCCAAGACCTACGCGCGCCGCTCCGGCGAGCATGATGCCGAGGCCTTCCTCGACATGATGGCGGCCGAGACCTGGTTCGAGGCGGAGGAAGCTGTTACGGCCGGTCTGGCGGACCGAGTGCTCGAGGAAAACCTGCAGCGGCCCGCTGCCCGATGGGACCTCTCGGCCTACCAAGCCGCCCCCTGGGATCCGGCTGCGCCCGACGCGGACAATACCAATCCGGCCCCGGTGGCGTCACCGGATCCTGAACCGGCTTCTCTGCAGGCAGAAGCCCGGCTGCGCCGGCAACGGGTCGCCGCGGCGCGGATCGCCGCCCTTCACGCCTAAGATTTCGAGCGTCCGGCCTCCACCGAATGCCCGATCGTCATCCCGCGCGCGCCGCGCTCGGGTTTCCGCCGCATGCGCGGCTTCACCATCAAGAGAAAGGAAACTGAGATGCAAAGCATTCAGGATCTGCGAGAGCGGCGCGGCACGATCGCCGAGGCGCTGAATGAGCTGGTCAAGAAGGACGAGTGGAACGCCACCGATGATCAGCCGAAATACGACAAGATGATGGCCGATATCGATGAAATCGATGCAAAGATCGGCCGGATCGAGGCTGCGAATGCGCGTCTCGCCGAAGAGACGGAACGCGATGGCCTCGGCGAGGCGGCGGAACGCATCGGGCGGAACAGCAACGACCGCGGGATGCAGATCTACGCCAAGTGGCTCAAGGGCGGCGACAAGGCGCTGAACGAGGACGACTGGAGCCACGTCCGCGCGACCATGTCGACCACCACCGGCAGCGAGGGCGGGTTCACCGTCGACAGCGAAGTCGCCTCGACCGTGCTGGACGCCATGAAGGCCTTCGGCGGGATGCGCCAAGTGTCGACCGTGATCCAGACCTCGGGTGTCGGCCAGATGTCCTTCCCCACGTCCGACGGCACGTCGGAAGAGGGCGAAATCATCCCGGAAAACCAGACGGCGACGGACGAGGACGTGACCTTCGGCACGATCGGCCTGCCGGTCTACAAGTTCTCGTCCAAGGTCGTGGCGGTTCCCTTCGAGCTGCTGCAGGATTCGAGCGTCGATATCGAGGCCTTCGTCAACCGCCGCCTTGCGCAGCGGCTGGGGCGCGTGACGAACCGCATGTTCACCACCGGCACCGGCACGGCGCAGCCGCACGGTGTCCAGGTCGCGGCGGAGGTGGGTGTGACGGCGGCCAACTCGTCGAGCCAGGTCACGGCGGTCACCTATGACAGCCTCGTGAACCTGCAGCACTCGGTCGATCCGGCCTACCGCGAAGAGGGCAACACGCGCTGGATGTTCGCCGATGCTACCTTGCGCGATATTCGCAAGATCAAGGATACCTCGGGCCGTCCGATCTTCGTGCCGGGCTACGAGCAGGGCAATCCGGGCGGTGCGCCCGACCGCATCCTGGGCGATCCGTTCACGATCAACCAGAACATGCCGGTGATGGCCGCCAGTGCCCGTTCGATCCTGTATGGCGACTTCTCGCACTACATGATCCGCGATGTCATGGCGATGCAGACCTTCCGCTTCACCGATTCCGCCTACACCAAGAAAGGGCAGGTCGGGTTCCTCGCCTGGATGCGGTCCGGCGGCAACCTGGTCGATGTCGGCGGCGCGGTGAAGGTTTTCGTCAACGCCGCGAGCTGACGACGCGCGGCGGGGCCCGTCGATCGGCCCTGCACGTGCAACACCATAGGCAAGCGGCGGGTGCACCGCCGCGGCCCACCCCAAAACATCATGAAAGGAAATCGCAATGCGCTTCGATCAATCCGAGGCCTTTGGTGCGGCCGTTCTCATGCCGGCAGCCGCGCTCGATGCCGATACCACGCCTCCCGAGGTTGCCCTCGGCAAGGCGCAATCCGCCACCATCCTGCTCGCGGTCGGTGTGGGTGGCATCACCTTCGACGCGACCAACAAGGTCGAGTTCAAGCTGACTCATGCGGAGGAATCCGGCGGAACCTTCGAGGCGGTGGAACAGGCCGATGTCGTCGGCGTCACAGTGGGGGAAGGTGGCATCGTCCACTCGCTGGTCGAGGAACAGGCGGCCGCCACGGTCACCAAGATCGGCTACAAGGGCCGGCGCGGGTTCCTGAAGTTGCTGCCCGATTTCTCGGGCACCCATGGCAGCCCGACACCCATGTCGGCGGTTGTGGTCACCGGCAACCTCGATCGGATTGACCCGGCATAAGCCCGGGCCGATCCCAAACACGATCCCAGGGAACAGGAGCAAACCCATGGCCACCAAGTCGAACAAGACGAAGAAGTCGGAGGTGACCGTGCGGTTGCTCTGCGTCTACTCCGGTAAAGACCGGACCTGGGATCCGGGAGAAGAGATCTCGGTCGATGCCGAGGAGGCGGAGCGCCTGGTCGGCATCGGCGCGGCCGAGCTGGTCGAAGGTTAGGCGCACCATGGGCTACGCGCCCCGTCAGCGCATCGTCTCGATCGAGGCCGCGGCAGCAGAAGCAGAAGTCGTCAGTGTCGCCGATATGCGATTGCATCTTCGGATCGATGCCTCCGACACCTCGCATGATGGGTTCATCGCGGATTGCGAAGCGTCAGCAGTCAATGCGGTCGAGAAATATACGCAACGGCTTTTGACAAAACGGACGGTGACGTTGTCCCTGCCCGGGCTGCCCTTTGGCCGCTGTCCCGTAGAGCTTCCCGGCGGTCGGATCGCGTCGGTGACCAGCGTGACGATCGACGGCGAGGATCTGGCCGATGTCAGTGCGACCGGGGATGCGCCCGCAGTGCTGGTCCCGGATGCGGACTGGCCCGCCGTCACCGGTGAAGGCTATCCCGTGACCATCGTTTACGAGGCAGGATACGCGGCTGGGGAGGTACCCCCGCTGCTGCTGACCGCGGTCAAGCTCTGGACCGAGGATCTGTTCGATCGCCCCGAGTCGGGGTCGGACGGGATCAGCATGGTCCTGCGCCGAGCGATGGATCTCGCGGACCTCTACCGGATCCGCCCGGCATGAGAGCGGGCGCGCTGCACGAGCGTGTCGCCTTCGACGCGCCGGTCGCCGCCCCGGACGGGCGCGGCGGTGTAGAAACAACCTGGGGGGATGCGGAGGATGCCGTGGTGACGCGCGCCAGCTTTCGCTATCTCCGCGGCGGCGAGACGGTTCAGGCCGCGCGCCTGTCGGGATCGCAGCCCGTCGTTGTGACCGTCCGGCGGTCGCCCGCGACGCTTGGCGTGACGCCGGATTGGCGAATGCGCGATGTCGGCCGTGGCGACAAGGTTGCGAACATCCGGAGCGGTCCGGTCGTCTCCGATGACCGCCAGTGGCTGGAGTTCACGGTCGAGTTCGGGGTGGCGGTGTGAGCGCGGCAGATGACCTGCAGAAGGCGATCTACGACCACCTGGTCGCCGACGCCGCGATCCACGCCCTGGTCGAAGACAGGATCTACGACCGGATGCCGAGTGACGGCGATTATCCCTGCATCACGTTCGGCCCGTCGCAGACCGTGCCCGAGGACATGGATTGCATAACGGCGCGGATCGAGACGCTGCAACTGGACTGCTGGACGCAATCGCAGGGCCGCCTCGGACCCGCCCGGGTGCTGGCGGATGCGGTCAAGACTTCGCTGCATAATCGTGCCCTCGACCTGGCGACCCACGCGCTGGCGCGCCTGAGCGTGGAACAGATGCGCGTGTTCGGCGATCGCGACGCCGTCACGGCGCACGGGGTCGTGGTACTGGAAGCCGAGATCGAAGAGCGCACATGACGACGCCGGTGCAGGGCCTTGCGGAATTCGAGCGGCGGTTCGCGGCAATCCCCGTGAGGGTGCGCGAGGCGGTTCGGGACGCGATGGAGAAGGGCGCGATCGACTGCGTGGCCGAGATGCGGCGCGCGGCGCCGTTCAAGGATGGCGATTTGCGGGCATCGATCAACTGGAGCTGGGGCGAGGCGCCAGCCGGTGCGATGGTGATCGGCAAGGTGGCAGGCAATGAATACGGGTCAATGCGGATCACGATATTCGCCGGCGGCGGCGATGCGTTCTACGCGCGGTTCCAGGAATTCGGGACAACCGACATGCGGGCCAATCCGTTCTTTTACCCGGTCTGGCGGGTCTGGCGGCGGCGCATTCGGGCGCGGATCACGCGGGCGATGAGAAAGGCGATCCGGGAGTCGATGGCGGCCTGACCCTCACTCGGGGCAGAGCGCATTCAGCCGATTGCGGGCTGCGTTCATGCGCGAGCGCATGGTCAGAAGCTGACGCTGCAAGGGTTCCAGCCCGAAGATCTCGATGGCCGTGCCGTGAAGGGCGCCGTAGCCGCCTTCCGCTTCGATGATGTCGACGGCCTCGGCCAGCAGGTCGATGTAGAGCGTCATATCCTCATAGGACCGAACGAAATCGACGGTCGTCTCACGCAGATCCTCGCAGGTCTGCGCGGTGCCTGGTGCGGCGGCCGAAAGCGCCACGGCGACGGGAACGAAACGAAGAAACATGCGGAGGCCTCCAGGCATGAAAGTGAAAATCCTGCGCGACCGTGACTGGCGGATTTCTTCCGGCCTGGTCCGGGCCTTTCGCGCCAATACCGAAGTGAATGTCCCGAAGGCCATTGGCAAGGGGCTGATCGACGCGGGAGACGCCGAAGCGATCGAAGCGAAACCCGCACAGAAACCGGCAAAAGGAGACTGAACCAATGGCCGATCCGACCCTAACGAGCAAGTTCGTCATCCTTCTGGGTGACGGTCAAGAAAGTGAAGCCTTCGCCTGGCCCTGCGGCGCAGAAGCCCGCAGCGTCACGCTGACCAATGCGACCGGCGAGACGGTGGTGTTGGACTGCACCGACCCAACCGGGACCGTTGCCGCGATGAAGCGGTGGGTGGAAAGCCAGGACACACAGGTGTCGATCTCGGGCCGAGTTTCGACCGAAGCGTGGGACACCTGGAAAGATTGGGCGGACGACGGTTCCGAGAAAAACATCCGGCTTGTCCTCGATGAAGATGCGGCGGATGGCGGTGGCTACTGGAGCCTTCCCGCGATCCTTCAGCAGCTCGAAATCGGGCAAACCGGCACGTCGACTGCCACTTTCACCGCCACCATCGTCGGCGCCGGTCGCCGCACCTGGACCGACGCCAGCTGATGGCGGAGATCGATCTCGATTTCGCCGGGGAAGTGCGGCCGTTCAACCTGCGCCTCGGCGAAATCATGGACATCGAGACCGCCTGCGGCGGCATTGGCATCGGAGCGGTCTGGCTGCGCCTGTCGACCCATGCCTGGTCGCTGCGCGATGTCGAGGCGGTGCTGGTGCAGGGTCTCATCGGTGGCGGAATGCCTGCGAAGGACGCTCGTGCACTGGTCTCGGCCCGGATTGGTCGCGCCGCGTTGGCCGACATGCATGCGCTTGCCGTCGAGGTGATGCTGGCGCTGATGGATGGGGCGAAGGGCGACGCCCTTGCCAAGCCGTCCGACCCGGAAAAGCCGATGGAGGCCGGCGACATCTTCGCGGCCTTCGCCCAGATGGGCATCCCGCCCGAAGACGTGCGCAAGATCCGGCACGCCGATTTCGTGCTGATGGCGCGCGCCATGTCCGGCAACAGCGTGCAGCCGCCGACGGAAGAAGAATTCGCGGGCATGCTGAAACGCTACGAGGAACGCTACGGGGGCGGCAATGGCATCGACTGAGATGGCGCTTGTCACCCGGATCGAGGCATCGATCGCTCGGTTCGAGCGCAACATGGCGAAGGCCCGGCAGACCGGACGATCCACGGCGCAGGGGATCCAGAGCGATTTCGACCGGGTAAATCAGCGACTCGGTCAAAGCTCGGCGCAGGCGGCGTCGTCGTTCAGCCGCATCCTGAATATCTCGGGATCTGGGCGGTTCGTCCTGCAGAATACCGCCAACCAGATCGGTGACATCGCCGTGCAATTGCAGGGCGGAACCTCGGCCAGCCGGGCCTTTGGCCAGCAGCTCCCGCAACTGTTCGGCGGCTTGGGCGCCCTTGGTGGTGTTCTCGGCGTCGTGGGCCCGCTCCTCGGCACGATCGCGGCGCTTGGTCTGCCTGCCGCTGCCGCGTTCTTCGCAATTGGAGGCAATGCCGAGAGTGCCGCTGATCGCATCGAGGCTGCTGCGGATGCGTTGGAAGAGGTCGGGCGGCGCACGGAAGGTCTGAGGGCGGGGCAAACGGCCATCCGCGATCTGGAAGTGCAGTTGGCGGGCGCGATCCTTCTGCGCGGCGCCAACCAGGAAGCTGTATCCGAGGCATCCATCCGGGCAATGACGGCGGAAATCGAGGCGCGTCGCGCCATGATCCGGCTCGAGCAGTTCCAGACGCAGGAGGCGATCCGGGCCGCGCGGGAACGCGTGGCGGCGTTGCAGGCCGAGGCGGATGAGGTGCTGGCCGCGGCGCAAAACTACATCGCGGCGCAGGAAGCCAATATCGCGAACGACCCGTTCCGGTCGGAGGCCGAGATCGCGGCGATGCGGTCTCGCATGACAGAAGGGCTGTTTGAATATCTTGATGGCCACCAAGAGGTCTTCCTGCAACTGCAGGCGCAAACGGCGGAGCTGGAGGCACAGGAGGCGGTGCTGGCGGCCGGGAACACGCTTCTGGGTGACAGTGCGGACCTGAGCGCAGAGCTGACCGCGACGCTTGCGAGCGGGAACATGGACCAGCTGACGGCTGATGCCGAGGCGCTGGCCGAGCGCCTGGGGATCAATATCGCGCTGGCACAGGAGCTGCTTTCGACCTTCAACTCGATGCCGGTGGCGTCCAGCGGTTTGCAAGGCGGGCGCAGTGCGGGGCGCGGCGGGCCGACGGCAGAGGAATTGCGCCGAAACGTGCCCGCCGTCCAACTGGCCTACACCTATGGAAGCGCGGCACCCCGGACTCGCGCGCGGTCGGGTGGCGGCGGGGGCGGGGGTGGCCCGGAGATCGCCGAGATGACGGCCGCGATGCGGATGGCCGCGCAGGTCATTCGCGAAGTGCGCGAGGAGGAGGTTACCCTCGCTGACGTGCAGGCGGCCCTCAACGAGCAGATGCAGACGGGCGAGATCAACGCCGAGCAATATGCCGCAGCGATGGAATTGGCGGCGGAACGCTTCGATTCCGCGAATGGCGAGCTGCGTACGATGGGCGACCTGCTCGCGCAGATGGCCGTCAATTGGGAGAATGCCGGCGATATCGCGGTCAACGCCCTGCGCCGCATTGCGCAGCAGCTTCTGAGCCAGGCCTTCACGACCGGGTTGCAGCGGTTGGCGGGTGGGCCGGGCGGCAACGTCCTTACCACCATCGCCGGTGGTCTGTTCGGCGGATCCTTCGAGGGCGGTGGACATACAGGCATGGGCCCGCGCGTCGGCGGCGTCGATGGTCGCGGCGGCCGGCTTGCGGTCGTGCATCCGAACGAGCAGATCCACGACATCCATGCGATGCAGGGCGTGTCCATGCCGTCGATGCCCCGGATGGGCCGGGGCGGCGCTGTCGTGACGGACCGCCGACCGATCGTGCTTGAAAACCACGGGCCTGCCATGGAGATGACGTCGGCCCCCGGTGACGACCGCGTGGCGGAACGTTTCGTGCTGAATACCGTGGCCCAAGGCGGCCAGCGCGGTCAGTTGCGGGGGGCGGGGCTGCGGCCGTCGCCGTTCCAGCGGTGACGATGGTCCTGCCGCCCCTCTGGCCGGGCAGCCTGCCGCTTTATGGCACGGCGTTGACACGGGCAAACCGTCCGGTCCCCAACGTGCTGGAATTCCCGACCGATGAAGGGCTTGGTCCGCGTCGACCGAAACAGACTGCTCGGGTGAACCGCGAAACAGTGCAGCTGATGCCGCTGACCGAGGCGCAGATGGAGACGTTCTGGGCGTTTCACGACGAGACGTTGAAGTCCGGAAATCTCCACTTTGCCTGGCTGTCAGCGCGTGGTTGGCAGATCAGGAAAGTCCGGATTTCCGGTGAGATCGAGGAAGCCGCGATTTCGGCCAGCCAGTGGCGCCTGGCGGTGCCGATCACCTATGTCGACGTCACCCCTTGGTTTGCCGCGAACCTGACCGTCGCCAACGGTCGCATCGAAATCGTGTCGACACCGTCATGACCACCGCGGCACAACAGGCCGATCTGAACCGGCTCGAAAGCGGCAACGCGCTGCTCGGCTTCCTGATCGTCGACCATGAGGCCTTCGCGACACCGCAGCGGGTGGTGACGGACGTTCTGGATTATGTTTGGAAAGGCGAGACCTACACGGCCGCGACCTTTGGGTATCGGCTGATCGACGACGGCGACGGCGACCCGCGAAGCATCATCACGATCCCGAACGTTGACGCGGAATTCGGGCGGGCGATCGAAAAGGCGCCATCGCGGGCAAAGATCGAGCTGCATATCCTGTCGAGCGCCGATTTCGACCTGTCGGTTGATCCGCGTGAGCAGATCGGAACGCCGGTGCCACTCTATTCGCTGACGGAATTCGAGACGGTGGAGGCCACGGTGGACGACATCAGCGCTGAGGTCACGATCGAGATCCGCGACTATGCGCAGGAGCCGTGGCCGGTCACCCGCGCGACGGCCGATCGTCTGCCGGGGGTGTTTCGATGAGCTGGTGGGGCGATCTCGTCGGCGCGCCGTTCGAGGACGGCGGGCGCGGACCCGTGAGCTTCGATTGCTGGGGACTGGTGCGCCATGTCTATGCAAAACAGCTTGGCCTGTTTCTGCCCGATCATGACGGTGTGGCGGTGCGCCAGACCCGCGAGATCGCGCGGCGCATGGATGGCGGTGGGTCTGACGGGCTGTTCCGGCAGGTTGCCGCCCCTCGCGCGCTGGATGTCGCGCTGATGACCGCTGCAGCAGGATCGCAGGTGGCGGGCCACGTCGGCGTGATGGTGGACGAGACCCGCGTGTTGCACATCTGGAGGGGCACCGATGCCTGCGTCATGCGCCTGAGCGATTACCGGCTGCGCGGGCGCGTTCTGGGCTTCTACAGGCACGTGCAACGGCCATGAGCATCGTCGCGACATACCGGGCGCCCCTGAGCCTCGCGCCGGTCAAGGTGGCCCATCACGGGCGCGACCTGACCGTGCAACAGATGGCCGAGGCGATGGACCTGCCGGTCGAATGGTGGGCCAGAGGCATCGTGGCGGTCGATGGGCAGGTAATCCCTCGCCACCTGTGGCCCGTGGCCCGGCCGCGGCCCGATGCGCACGAGGTGCGGTTCCTGCTGCGCCTGACGGGCGGTGGCGGCGGTGGAGAGGGCGGGAAGAACCCGCTCGCCGTTCTGGGTTCGCTGTTCCTGCTAGCGGCCACCGGGTTCATTGCCGGCGGCGGGCTTGCGCCGTTCCTCGGGCAGGGCTTTGCCGCTGGCACGTTCGGGGCAAGGCTGGCTGGTGGTGTTCTTGCGGCCGCAGGTAGCCAGGCGTTGTCTCGGGTCGGCCAGCGCGGCACTGGCGGCGCACCGCAGGCCGGGTCGGATCTGGATGCGGCGCGCGTTCCGACCGCCTCGATGGCGGGCAACGTGCTGGACCCGGACGGCACGATTCCGCGTGTTCTTGGCAGCCGCAAAGCGTTCCCGCCACTGGCGGCCGAGCCGCATACCTACTTCGACGGCGACGACGAGGTGGTCGAGGGCGTCTTCGTCCTGTCCGGCCCGCACGAGCTGACCGACATCCGCCTCGGCAATGCGCTGGCCAGCGACATGACCGGCGTCGAGATCCAGACCGTCGAGGGCTGGCCGGGGCAGGCCGTGCAGTCGCTGGTGCGCCGGCAGGCGCGCACGACCGACCTCGGGCAGGAGCTGGTGCCGCACAGGCTTCAGGAGGATGGCATCACGGTCGATGACAGCCTCGGGGCCGACTGGCAGCCGGTGGGCACGGTGTTCACCACCCGTGACGGACCGGAAGAGCTGTGGATGGGGCTGGTGTTCAACCAGGGCCTGAACATCGAGGCGGTGACCGATGATC
This sequence comes from Rhodobacterales bacterium HKCCE4037, assembly GCA_015689645.1. GTDB lineage: Bacteria > Pseudomonadota > Alphaproteobacteria > Rhodobacterales > Rhodobacteraceae > Gymnodinialimonas. The sequence continues at coordinate 152,494 of WVSM01000003.1, read as the reverse complement.
GCCTGCGTGTCCCGATACGGGTGCGCATCCGGCGTCTTGGCACCGAAACCTGGGCGAACCTGCCCGAGTTGCATTTCGTGGGGGCGTCGCTGCGCCCGATCCGGTTCACGATCAAGCTGAAGTGGTCGGACAGTCCCGATGTCGAGGCCGCGGCCCCGGTGGCCGACGGCTTCGTCGAGGCGCGGATCGCAAACCCGGCGCAGACCAACGCGCCCGCCGGTGACGCCTTCGATGCCGATGCATCCTTCGTCGGGTCCGGCGATGACTACATGATCTTCTCGAACCTGACCTCGACGGCGGTCGAGAACGTTCAGCTCTATGCGCGCGAGGCGGTGATCTACCTCGATACGGCAGATTTCCCGCCGGATATCTACGAGGTCGAGGTCAAGCGCGGTGCGGCCGTCACATCGTCCGATTACGACCCGGCAACCTACGAGGTCGACGGCACGGTGTGGGACCTGTTCGGAGCGCAGGGCACCGGGACGCTGCAGGTGGTGGCCGATCAGAAGAAGCGGGTCTCGACCCTCGGCATCCTGCGCGCGTCGTCGATCTGGAACGAAAACCCGATTGCGACCGATGAATTCGCACAGATCGCGGTCAGGGCGCGCAACGCGGCGGTGGGCCAGCTTTCGACGGTGGCCTCGGGCTATGTCCGGGATTGGGATGGCTCGGCCTGGGCGAGCTACACGACAACGTCCAATCCGGCGCCGCATCTGCGCGATGTCATGCGGGGGCGGCTCAATGCCAAGCCAGTGCCGGAGGCCGTGCTCGACAACGACGAGATCGTGGCGTGGCGGACGCTCTGCGCGGCGAAGGGCTACCGGATCAATGCCATCGTCGACGGCGGCACGGTCGAAGATGTTCTGAACCGGATCGCGGCGGCGGGGTTCGCGCGGCCGCGTCGATCGAACGTCTGGGGCGTTATCTCGGAATTCGACACCTCGGGCGATGATCCGGAGTTCGTCTTCACCGAGCGGAATTCGAAGGGCTTCTCGCTGCGCAAGCAATTCCCGGACCCACCTTCGGGCATCCGGGCAAGCTTCGCCGATGCCAACCGCGATTATGCCGAGCGGCAGATCATCATCCCGCCCGGTGCCCATGGCGACCTTCTGGCCCGCCGCTACGACGACCAGGTGACCGAGGCCGAGGTGATCCGGGCGGCGCAGTTCGAGCTGCAGGAATTGGCGTCGCGGTCGGCCAGCTACGTCACGACCGCGCCTGCGGAGGCGATCGGTATGCGGCGCGGTGACCTGACAGGCGTCACGCGCTTCATGCTGGACCGGCACATGGGCTCGGGCCGCGTCGTCGATTGGGCAATGGACGGGTCGAACCTGACGGAGATCCGGCTCGATGCGACGGTGCCGGTCGTGAACGAGCCGGGCATCCGCGAGGTGGCCGATATTCGTGCGGTGACCAACATCCGCAACCTCGGGCGGAAGACCTATGTCGCGATCCGCGGCGAGGTGGCGGGCGCGCCGGTGCTGACGACGCATCTTCTCAGCAATGCATCGGGTGAAACCGACACGCTGACGCTGGATACCCCGGCCTCGGGAGCTGGGGCCTATGACGGCGCGTTGGCCGCGGTCGGCCCGGCGAGCGCGGTGTTCCGGCGCATGAAGGTCTCGGACCTGCGGCGTCTGAACGAATTCCAGGCAGAAGTGACCATGGTGGCCGAAGCGCCCGAGCTGGTCGCGGATCACTGAAAAGGTAGAATATGGCACGCAGCTTTTTGCCCGGCGCCGATGACGGCGACGACTTCGTCGATGATGTCGGCCTGCAATTCGACCGTCTGCTCGACAACGCGCATTTCTGGGCGACCGTCACCAGCGACGGGGCGGAGGGCGACGATGTCGAGGTCGATCTGAACGACAACGCCGACACGCCTGCGAAGGACACCTATTTCCTGTCGGACGGCTGGCAGAACGGCATGGGTATTCGTCTGGCATGGCCCGCCACCAATACCGGCGCGGTGACCGTCGATGTGAACGAGACCGGCGCGCTCGATGTGCTGGACGTCGAGGGCAACGCCCTCACCGCCGGGCGGCTTCCCGCCGGGCTGATCGTGCAGATGACGTATTTCGAGGGCGACCTCTACTGCACCTCCGCCATCGCGGAAGGCAGCGCGGGGCCGTCGGCGCGGTTCTACGAGGTGTTCAACCTGTCCGGCACCTGGACGAAACCCACGGGGATGTCCGATGACACGCCGGTCAGGGTGCAGCTTTGGGGCGGCGGTGGAGGTGGCGGTGGCTCGGTCTATGGCGGTGGAGGTGGGGGCTATGCCGAAGCGATCTTCCGTCTCGGTGATCTGCCGGCATCCGTGTCGATTACCATTGCCGCCGGCGGTGCCGTTAATTCGAATGGCGGCAACTCAACTTTTGGCAGCTTCATGACCGCCTATGGCGGGGGTGCCGGATCGGGTTCTGATTTCGGCGGCGGTGGCGGCGCATTGGGCGCCGGTACAACCGGGGATGGTGGCAGGGGCGGTGGAGGTGACGGTGTCGGGCAAGACGCCGCCAACGTAAACGCCGGCGGCGCGGGTGGTAACACCTCGACGGGCGGATCTGCAGTCAACGGTGGAGGTGGGGGCACTCGGCTTGGAAGCGGGGGAGTCTCTCTGAATGGAGGCAATGGCGGATCGCAAGGCACCCCTGGCACAGCGCCGGGAGGCGGTGGCGGCATGAATGCCGTCGGCGCAGCAGGCCGCTGCATCGTGAGCATCTGACGAACAACCAGGCCTGCGGGCCGAACGAAAGGAAGCGACAATGGCTTATCTCAACGACGACGTGCTGGACAACGGCCTGCAGGAGCTGACCGACGACGGCACGGCGGTCTACATCTGCTCGCAAGAGCCGACGACTTATGCCGAGGCGACCAGCACCTATGCGCTTGGCGCAAAGACCGGCATCACGGTCGGCTCGCCGGAGGATGGGGCGGTCAACGGCCGGCGCGTGATTGTGCCCCCGATCTCGGACGGTGGGGTCACGGCAACCGGCACGGCCACGCACCAGGCGCTGGTCGACGTCACCGGCACGCGGCTGCTGGCCGTCGAAGAGCTTGACGCATCGCAGGCCGTGACCAATGGCAACAGCTTCTCTCTGACGGCCTGGAGCATCACCATCCCGGATCCGGCGTGATCGTCACGACCGGCACGTTCCGCGCCTGACGTTCTGCAGCTGACCTGATGCTCGGTTTCTATCCCCTCGGCTCTGCCCCGCTCGGCGCGGCAGGCGGGCAGGTTGTCGTTGATCTGACGGCCGGCGACCTGGCAACGGGTGCGCCGGTTGTCGGCGCGGCAACGCTGTCGCAGGTCCACGTCCTGGGGGCTGGCGATCTTGCCGCCAGTGCCCCGTCGATTGAACTGGCTGCGCTGTCGCAGCTTCATGTTCTCGCCGCCAGCGATCTGGCCACACCGGCACCGCTGATCGAGTCGGCGGACCTGGTCGTCACGGTGGCGCTCACCGCCGGTGACGTGACCGTCGGTGCGCCGACCATCGAGGCGGCAACCTTCGCGCAGGTTCACGCGCTGGATGCGGGCGACCTTGCCGTCGCCGCACCAGCGATCGAGCCCGCCACGCTCGCGCAGCTCCACATCCTGACCGCTGGCGATCTGGCCACCGGCACCCCGGCGATCGAGGCCGCGACGGTGACCGAGGTCACGGCGCTGGTGGCGTCTGACATTGCCACGGCCGCGCCCTCGGTCGAGGCGGCCGTTATGGCGCAGGTCCATGTCCTGACCTCAGGTGACACGGCGACAACCGCGCCCGTGATCGAGGCCGCAACCCTCGCCCAGACCCACGCCCTTGCCGCTGGTGGCGTGACGGTCGGTGCCCCGGTGATCGAGGCCGCGACGCTCGCGCAGATGCACGTCCTTCTGGCCGGTGACGTGACGACGGGCGCGCCGGTGATCGAGCCTGCGTCGTTCCAGGTGCCGAGCACCCGCCGCGTCGTCTTCGTCAGTGCGACCGGGATCACGAACCGCGCTGCGGCTCTGGCTGCCAGCGAGAATGCGCTGCTCCGATTGAACGGGCCGAATTCGGTCCAACGCATCAACATCTGAGAGGACGGACATGGCCGCACCGGAAAGCTTCAAGATCAAGACCGGCGACAGCAGCCCGACGCTGGCCTATGCCCTGCGCGACGGCGCGGGCGCCGCGGTCAACCTGACCGACGCCACGGTCGTGTTCCACATGCGCCTGAAGTCCACCGGCGCCGTGGCGATCGAAGACGGGACGGTCACCATCCTGTCGGAATCGGGCGGGACCGTCGCCTATCCCTGGCAGGCGGGTGATACGGACGATGCCGGGATCTATGAGGCCGAGTTCGAGGTCACCTATTCCGACAGTGCCGTCGAGACCTTCCCGAACCTCGGTTTCATCGAAGTCGTGATCTCGGAGGATATCGACTGATGGTCAAGCTCTTCAACATGGCGGCGATGACGACCGCCACGACGGGCACGGGCACGATGACGCTCGGCTCGGCGGTTGCCGGTTTCCAGAGCTTCGCCGCTGCCGGGGCCGTCGATAGCGATCAGCTGCGCTATCGCATCAAGGACGGAGACAATTGGGAGGTCGGCGTCGGCACCTATACGGCCAGCGGAACGCTGCTGTCCCGATCGCCGTCGGAAAGCAACAACGGTGGCTCGGCCATCAGCCTGTCCGGCTCGGCGGAAGTGTACGCGGTGGCTCTGGCGGAAGATATCGCAGGAGGGAGCTCTACTGTCCCGCTTACCTCTGGCAGTTCTCAGGTTTTTTCAGGCATCCCTTCGGGCGTAAATTGGCTAAAACTATTGTTTTCCTCTGCGAGCGCGACCAGCACGTTTGACCTTCGCGCGCAGCTTGGAACCTCCGGCGGCTTGATCGGGTCTGGATATGACGGGGCGGTGGGAAACCGTGCAGGGCAGTCAAGTTCGAGTTCCGAAATTCTCTTGATGGAAAACACTGTTTCAGCCGGGTCCTCAATGAGTCTTGCTGTCTACTTTGAGCGAGACGAGGACAATAAGTGGGTCTGGTCGGTTCTCTCTACTCCAAATGCCACAATTCCCAATTTCGGCGCTGGCCGCGTCGACTTGGGTGCACCCCTTACGCAATTAGAGGTCTCACCGAGCGCGGGCAATTTCGACGCTGGCGTAGCGATTCTGAAGTGGGGTTATTGACATGAGGATTACCACTAACGTCATCACAGGTGCGGTTGAAGTCGATGAAAACTGGGCGCCGCCCGCACCACCGCCACCCACCGAGGGCGACGTCAAGCGCGAACGCGACCGCCGCATGAAGGCCCTCGCGGCGGGATACACAGAGACCGAACGCGAGACATGGCCTACTCAAGTGGCGGAGGCCACCGTCATTCTGGCCAACCCTGACGCTCCCGCGCCCCTTCTGACGCCCCTTGCGCAAGCGAGCGGTCGGACTATCACCGAAATGGCGCAGCGGGTCCTGGGGCTGTCACAAGCCTTTGCAGCTGGAACCGGGGCGATCATGGCCGCAGCGAACACCATCCGCGCCATGGACCCGATCCCCTCCGACTACACCGACGACAAGTATTGGGTCGATGTTCCAGAGGGGTGAAACCCGCCGCTGGCGCGTCACGCGCGATTTCGAGTGGGAAGCGGGCCGAAAGGGGTCGGGCGATTGGGTCCTGATCCCGGAAGGCTACGAGTTCGAGAGCAGCGTCCCGGCGGCGTTCCACTGGTTTCTCAGCCCTGACGATCCGCGCTTCCTGCTCGCCGCGATGGTGCACGACTTCATGCTCGAAAGCGGCCTTTACGGCCGGCCGCAGGCGGCGGCGGAATGGTACGACGGCGCGCGGGCGGCAGATGCCCCGGCGTGGAAAGCGAAACTCGCCTACATCGCCGTCGCGGCGTGGGCTGTCCTGAAACCGGGGGCGACATGACCGAGCAAGTGAAGATCATCCCCTGGGTGAAGGAACGCGTCGTGCTGGTCCTGTCCTTGATCGCGCTGACCAGCGCCCTCTCGACGGCCCTTGTGACGGGTACGCTGACCTACCTCGAATGGCGCGACCTGCCGGAACGCACGGCCGCGCTGGAGGAGATTGTCGCACGGGCCGAGGCAGACCGTGCGATGATGCGCGAGACCTTGCAGCGCATCGAGGTGCAGCTGGAGCGGCAGAGCCGTGCGATCGAGCTGCTCCGCGCGCCGACTCGGGTTGTCTACTACGATCCTGCAACAGGGCCGGAGGGGGAGTGGTCACGCTCCGCCGGGCGGGGGCTGCTTGTCGTGGTGGCGAACCGGGAGGAAGGGGCGGAGGATTGCGTCATCATCCCTGACGCGACGGTTATCACGATCACGAGCGATGCCGACCTCTTGCCCCGCACCGCAAACCGCGTGGATGGCCGCACCGCGCGAAACCTGACGGATCGCAGAGAGGGGCGCGAGATCGTGGTGGGCATTCCGGCCGGCACGCCGCTTGGCCGGGCCACGGTCACGATCCAGACCTTCTACGAACGCTGTCCATGGCAGGACAACGAGGGGAGACCACCCGTCCCAGCGATCAGCCCGCCGATCGACGTCGAAATCGTGCCGTAACCAACTGGAGACCGAAATGTCCAAGAACACCCGCATCCTGCTCTACTCCTATTCGGTTCTGCTGGGGGCGTGGATCCCGCTCCTGGTCCTGGTCGTGCCCGAGGTGCTGTTCTGGTTGTTCCGCATCGAGACGTCGCCTCGGCTGCTCTGGTGCCTCGCCGTCCTTTGCGCGGCGCTGGTCCCGTGGCTGAGGCTTCGCCCGCAACGGGGGATTACCGATGCTTGAAGCGATCCTCTGCTCGCTGCTCCTGATCTGCGGCGGCCCTTCACCGTCCGCGTATAACGGGGGCCTGCCGAGCTATGAGCAAACGGCATCCTACGCGGTGCCGATCATCCAGCGATGGGAAGGCACCGGGCCGCAGGTCGCCTGCGGTCGGAGCGCCAGCGGTGTCTGTTACCAGGCCTACCTCGACACCATTGCCGAGCCCGACGTGCCCACGATCGGGCACGGGCAAACCCTCCTATTCCGCTCCGACGGGTCGCTCGATCGGCCGGTGCGGATGGGCGACGTCCTGACCGCGGAAGAGGCGCACCGGCAGTTCTCGATCGGCCTTCGCGTCCAATACTGGATGCCGTACCGAGACTGCCTGACGGCCGACTCGGTCGCGCCGCAGACCGACGGCGCTTTCCTGAGCCTGACCTGGAACATCGGCCGCGGCGCCGTGTGCGGCTCGACCGCGCTGCGCCGGCTCAACGCCGGCGACATCCGGGGCGCCTGCGAGGCGCTGACCTGGTGGAATCGCGCCGGCGGCCGCGTTGTCCGCGGCCTTGTCAACCGCCGCGCCGATGAACACCGGCTTTGCCTCGAGGGCGCGGCATGACCGCCTGGGCCGTCGCAGGGCAGTCCCTGTCGCTTGTCGTGGGCGGTGCCGGTGTCGGCCTCGCCGTTGGCCTTGGCGGCCTCCTCTGGATCGAGCGCGACCGCGCCGGAGATCTGCAGGATCAACTGTTCGCCGAGCGCATGGGCCATATCACCACCGCCGCGCAACTCGGGACCTGCGAGGCCACCCGTGACGCGCTCAGAGAAGGGAGGCAGATCGATGCCGAGATACCGGACGATGTGGGTGATTTTGTGTTGCCTGACGATTGGTGGATGCGACCTGTTCCGCGGCCCGGACCCGACGATTGAGGCGCAGCCGGACGTGGCCGAGGCCGACCTGCGCGCCTTCTATTGCGATCACACCGAAGACAGCCGCTTCACCGAGGAAGAGATCGAGGTGCGGACGCGCTACGGCTGGACGCGCAATCTCGCGATTTCCTACCGGGTGAACGCGCGGCGCGATGCGTGGTGTGGCGAATGACCCGCGCGCTGGCCTTCCTGCTCGTTCTGACGCCGTTACAGGCAGAGGCTCAGTTCTACTGCGGCCGTAATGGTGCTGCGCTCGCGCAAGCCGTGATCCGGCACGGTGAGTTCCCGCTGATCGAGCTGGAATCGCATCTCGGCGGGACGATCACATTGGTGGTAAACCTGGAGACAGGAACATGGACGCTGATCGAGGAGAACGGCAACGAGGAGTGCGTGTGGCTGTTCGGGACCGGTTACAGGCTGGCTGGCGAGCCGTCGTGAGATCCCCGCGGCGGGGTGCGCCGCTTTCAAAGTAGGAAAGGCGTCCGGGCCCGCGCGGCCCTGTTCCCATCGAGGGAATGATCTATCTGTCCTTTGAACTTGCCCCGGTCACCCCAGCGGTGGCCGGGGCTTTTTTGCGTTTCGGGCGAACAGGTGCAGAACACAGGTCCACGGATTTTCCACGGATATTGCACGATGTTCGCGTGAAGTTCCGGGAAAACCCGCGAAAACAGGGCGACTCCGGCGGCCTTCAACAATCCGCAATTTGCCCCTTGTTTCCTTGGGTTCCGGTCGTTAGACCCGGCGGCGGAGACGTGGCCGAGTGGTCGAAGGCGCTCCCCTGCTAAGGGAGTAGGCGGGAAACCGTCTCGAGGGTTCGAATCCCTTCGTCTCCGCCACCATGGCATTTTCGTCGGTATGATAGGGTCGCGTTAAACGGCCCTTTTTCTAGTTGTTTGACTTGAACGCGTCCGGGGGTGTCGTCTTCGGTTCCTTTCGATACGGTGAGGGGAACGGGCCGTACCTTGTCGCTGACGCATCGGGTGCGCGGCACTGGATCATGCAGGTGACGGTCACGGCAGCAGAAGGGGCATGGCTGAATGGACGACGGCATAGACCTTGTGGTTCACGACGGTCAGGTGGTTACGCCGGACGGCGTCATCTTCGGCGATGTCGCCGTCGCTAACGGTGTGATCGTTTCGGTCGGCAAGGAGGTCTCGACCGCAAGATCCCGCGTCTCGGCCAAGGGCAAATGGGTGATGCCCGGCGGTGTCGACCCGCATGCCCATATCGAGCAGATGTCGGGCATGGGACAGTGGAACGCGGATACGTTTGAAACAGCGACCCGATCGGCGGCCATGGGGGGAACGACAAGCGTCATTTCCTTTGCCGCGCAGGCTGGCGGACAGGCGCTTTCCGAGACTGTTGCCGATTATTCGGCGCGGGCCGAGCGCGGGGCGATGATCGACTACGCGTTTCACATCACCTTGACCGATACCGATGTTGCAGGGTTCGAGAGCGATCTTGCGACCCTGATCTCAGCCGGTCACAGGTCTCTCAAGGTCTTCACGACCTACAATATCCAACTGTCCGACGCGCAGCTTCTCGCCATCTTCAGGGCCGCACGACAGAACGGCGCGCTGGTCTGCGTGCACGCCGAGAATGACGCGATCATCGCGCAAGCGAGGGAGGACCTTCTCCGCGCCGGACAGGTTTCCCCTGCGGACCATGCAAGGTCCCGGCCCCGGATGGCGGAAATCGAAGCGGTCGAGCGCATCTGCCGTTTCGCGGAACATGTCGACCAACCCGTGATGCTGTTTCACATTTCGACCCTTGAAGCGGCCGCCGCGGTAAAGGCGGCCCAAGCGCGCGGCGTGCCGGTCTGGGCCGAAACCTGTCCGCATTATCTGTTCATGACCGAAGCGGTCCTAGACAAGCCCGGACTGGAGGGGGCGAAGTGGATGTGTTCGCCGCCGCAACGGACCGAACGGGATCAAGAGGCGCTGTGGAGCGCCTTGCTCGACGGCACCCTCAGCCTCGTTTCTTCGGACCACGCGCCCTACCGGTTCGACGCAACGGGCAAACTGTCAGCGGGCGCAAATCCCGGCTTCCATCAGATTGCCAATGGATTGCCCGGACTGGAAACACGACTGCCCCTTCTGTTCAACGCAATGGTGACCGAGGGGCGGGGCGGCCCCGAAGCCTTTGCGAAGCTGACCTCGGAGGCTCCGGCCAGCATCTACGGTCTCAACCAAAAGGGCGCAATTTCCGAAGGTCTCGATGCGGATATCGTTATCTGGGACCCTGAAAAGACCATGACCTACGGTTCCAACGATCTGCACGACAATGTCGGGTACAATCCCTGGGAGGGCTACCGCGTGACCGGCTGGCCGGAACGCGTGTACTTGCGGGGCCAACCGATCGTGGAGCATGGTGAATTTCTCGGTCATCCCGGCATCGGCAAATGGATCGACCGCCCGGAACTGGCCACCAAACCAAGGCAAGCGATGACATGAGCGAAAGCAGGATGGCCCGGCCGGAGGCTGGCAACGAACTGGCGATCACGTTCCTTTATTACCGGGATCTTCCGACGGCGATGCGGTTCTACGAAGAGGTGCTCGGCCTGTCGCTGGCGATCGACCAGGGCTGGTGCAAGATCTACCGGATTTGTCACGGCGCCCATGTCGGGCTGGTCGACGAGACAAAAGGCATGAACAAATGGGCGGCGACCAAACCCGTGCAGCTCTGCATTCGCGTCCCAAGCGTGGATGACTGGTATGCCTACGCGCAAGACCGCGACCTGGACGGTTTGTCGAAGCTCTTTGAAAACGACGCTCTCGGGATAAGGGCCTTTGTGTTCAACGATCCCGAAGGCTACCAGATCGAGATCCAGTCAGCGACACGGCCCGGCGCATGAACCCTCTGGTTGTGATCAATCCGAATTCCTCGCAAACGGTGACGGACGGCATCGACGCGGCGGTCGATCCCCTGCGCAGATTCGGGATTCCCATCCGTTGCCTCACCCTGGCAGAGGGTCCGGCCGGCATTGAATCGCAGCGGCAGGCCGATCTGACGATTGCGCCGATGCTGGCCCTGGCCGCCGATCAGGATGACGCCGCCGGGTACGTGATCGCCTGTTTCGGAGATCCGGGCCTGCACGCCCTGCGCGATCAGACGTCCCTGCCCGTGGTCGGCATCCAGGAGGCGGCGGTCATGACCGCGCTGACCCTGGGTCAGAGATTTGGCGTGATTGCCATCCTGCCCGCCTCGATCCCGCGCCACCTGCGCGCCTTTGGTGCGATGGGCGTACTGGATCGACTGGCCGGCGATCGCGCGCTTGGGCTGGGTGTCGCCGACCTGGCGTCAGACGACAAAAGCCTTGATGCGATGATCGCGACCGGCAAACGCCTGCGCGACGAAGATGGCGCGAACGTCCTGATCATGGGATGTGCCGGTATGGCCCGGTTCCGCGAACCGCTTGAAGACGCGACCGGCCTTCCAGTCGTCGAACCGACGCAGGCCGCCGTGAGCATGGCCCTGGGTCAGATCCGGCTCGGGCTTTCACACAAGGCACTCAGATGATGGGCGTCGCATCGGACGAAATCCGAACGGTCTGGAGCGCCTGGGCAGGATGAAGAACGCCGAAAACGTGCCGGGCGCGGTGTTCCAATCGAAGATACCGCGTCGCAGGTTGAACTGAGTTTCTCGGTTCGACTGGTTTCGTCTCATGGTTTTGGCGGCTGCGCCTCAGACCAGCAGGTTTCTAGGCTCACCGATATAGTCGGAATACCGCTTCAGAAACCGGGCGGCATCCGCCCCGTTGATGACACGATGGTCATAGGAAAGATCCAGTGGAACCATGGGCACTGGCCTCGGCTCCGCCCCGCTCCAGACCGTGACCGTCTCGGTTCGCGTCAGCCCCAGGATGGCCACCTCCGGCGGATTGACGATCGGCGTGAACGCTGTGCCGCCGATGCCGCCGAGATTGGTGATCGTCATCGACGCGCCGCCCATCTCGTCCGGTCCGATCTTGCGGGCCTGCGCACGGGCGGCAAGATCGGTGATTTCCCCTGCGATCTGCCAAAGCCCCTTGCGGTCGGCGTTGCGGATCACCGGCACCATCAGGCCGTGCGGCGTGTCCACCGCGATGCCGATATGCACGTAATCCTTCAGGATCAGCTGCGTTCCGTCCGACGAAAGCGAGGCATTGAACTTTGGAAACTCCCTCAGAACACGCGCCAGCGCGACGACATGGAACGCCAGCGCGGTCAGTTTCACGCCGCGCGACGCAGCCTCGGATTTCCAGCCTTTGCGCAGGGCTTCGATGGCCGTCACATCGGCGCGGTCGTGGTGCGTGACTGCAGGGATCAGCGTCTGCGCCGCGGCAAGGTTGCGTGCAGCAACCTGTGCAAAGCGGTTCATCGGCTCGACCGTGACCGGACCGTATGCCGCGTGGTCCACATCCCAATAAGAGACGTCGCCGCCCGGCGCGGTTTGCGGCGCGTCATCCAGATCCTCGGGCCCCATGGTCGATCGCCCCAACTTGCGCGCCTGTGCTTCCAGATCGACGCCTCTTTCGAGGGCCAGCTTGCGGGTCGTGGGGCTTGCAGAAATGGTGGTCATGTCTTGCTCCTCACCATTCGGCCGAAATGTACTGGGTTTCCATGAATTCGAGCATCCCCTCGTGGCCACCTTCCCGCCCGAGTCCCGATTGCTTGGTGCCGCCAAAGGGGGCAGCCGGGTCGGAGACGAGGCCACGGTTCAGGCCCACCATCCCGTAATCGAGACGCTCGCAGACTTGCATCGCGCGCTTGAAATCCTGGCTGAATACGTAGGCGACGAGGCCGTATTCGGTGTTGTTTGCGCGGCGGATGGCATCCTCCTCGTCCGCGAAGGTCTGGATTGCCGCAACCGGCCCGAAGATCTCGTCGTTCACGCAATCGGCGGTTTCGGGCACGTTGGAGATGACGGTGGGCGGATAGAAGTAACCGACGCCGTTCGGAACCGTGCCGCCGCAATGGAGCTTCGCCCCCTTGGCAAGCGCGTCAGCGACGAAGTCGGACACCTTGTCCCGCGTATCGGCATTCACGAGCGGTCCGACATCGACCGACGGATCGGTGCCGTCGCCTACCTTCAGTGCCGACATCCGCGCCGTCAGCTTCTCGGTGAACTGGTCGGCCAGGCTCTCGTGCACGTAGATGCGGTTCGCCGCCGTGCAGGCCTCGCCCAGGTTGCGCATCTTGGCGAGCATCGTGCCCTCGATAGCCGTCTCCATGTCGGCATCCTTCAGCACCAAGACCGGCGCGTTGCCCCCCAGTTCCATGGCCGGTTTCAGCACCTGGTCGGCGGCGGATTTCAGAAGCTTGCGCCCCACCCCCGTCGAGCCGGTGAAACTGACCACCCTGACCCGGGGATCGTGGAGCATGTGATCGACCAGCGCGCCGGTCCGTTTCGAGGGCAGCACGTTGACCAGCCCCTTCGGCACACCCGCCTCTTCCAGCAGCGGCATCAGCGCCAGCATGGTCAGTGGCGTCTCGGAGGCCGGCTTGATGATGACACCGCAGCCCGCCGCCAGCGCCGGGGCAATCTTCCGCGTGCCCATCGCGGCGGGGTAGTTCCACGGCGTGACCAGCACGGCAAGCCCCGCGGGCTTGTGTTGAACGACGATCCGCGCACCGCTGGCGGGCGCGTGGGTGATCAGCCCGTCCGCCCGCACCGCTTCCTCGGCGAACCAGCGGAAGAACTCCGCGGCATAGGTCGCCTCGCCCTTCGCATCCGCCCCGGCCTTGCCGTTCTCCAGCGTGATCAGATGCGCGAAATGATCCAGCCGTTCGGTCATCAGCTCCCACGCGCGGCGCAACACCTCCGACCGCTCGCGCGGCTTGCGCGCGGCCCAGTCGGCCATCGCCCGTTCGGCGGCATCAAGCGCGGCATCGGCATCGGCGATATCGGCCGACGCGACCGAGGCCAGCACCTCCTCCGTGGCGGGATTGATCACGTCGAACCGCTCGCTCGTCTTGCGCCACTCGCCGTCGATATAAAGGTCGGTATAGTCCATGTCGGTCATCCAATGTGTCAGAGCAGGTGGCGGAGCGGCTGCTCCATCCGGCCCGCGAATTCAGTCAGAAGCCGGATCGCGCCAGGCGCGTCCAGCTGCGCCACGGCGCATTCAAGCGTGATCGAAAGGCCCGCGCCGTCATCCGTGATCGTCAGGACCGGCGCGTCCTCTGCCCCCATGTCGACGCCGGACAGCCGCGTGCCCCGCAGGTCGCGCAGGATCAGCGCGGGGCCCTCGTCGCTCTCGGCGACGGCGGACAGGCCGCGCCCCGGTGGAACGGCGTAGGTCCGCGACGCATCGACATGCTCCACGGCGACGGTCACGCCGTCCCCGGCCCCGAGGCTCGCGGCGGCAAGCCCGGCCAGCACCGCCATGGCATCGGTCAACCCGTGACGCTCGGCCGCCCAGGCGCAGAACTGCCGGGTGCCGTCAGTTGCGCAAGTGGCCGTGAGGCGGCGCGAGGCGCCTGCCGCCGACGCTTGCGCCGCCGGCGCCTCACGCGTGGCCGCGAGGTCGCGCAAAGTGTCGAGGTCCGCGACATGAAACGGTTGCGGATGGCCGGCCTTTACCAGCAGCCCGAGGTCCAGCCCGTCCTGCAACGCCAACCGCCGCACCTTGGGCGACGCGAGAACGCGCCCGTCGGTGCCTGTCGGCGCAGGTGTCGCTGACGGTCGCGACGCCTCCGCTGCCGCTTCACCCGCCGTGTCCTCGACCGCGACAGGTGGCGCGGGGGGCGCTGCATCCTTGACCGAGCGGGCCACGGGCGCCTCCGGCTCACCGGCGGAAATGATCGCGACCGGGTCGCCCACCGGCACCTCCTCGCCCGCTTCGGCCAGCGTCGCGGCCAGGTAACCATCGCGGCCCGCCGTCACTTCCATCGTGCTCTTGTCGGTCTCGACCTCGAACAGGATGTCGTCGGCGGCAACCTTGTCACCCGGCGCTTTCAGCCAGTTGACCAGAAGGCCGCTGTCCTGCGCCATGCCAAGCTGCGGCATGGTCACCGAATGACCCTCGGGCAGGGCGTCATTGGCCGCAGTGGACCCGGTGTCCGGCTCATCCGGTGCAGCGTCGTCCCCATCCCCATCTTCATCCGGCGCATCGGCCTCGGCCGTGTCGCTGATCCGCGCGATGAGGTGGCCGACGGGCACGTCGTCCCCTTCGCCGTACTTCACGCCAGTCAGAAAGCCGTCAACCGGCGCTTCCACCTCCATCACGGCCTTGTCCGTCTCCACCTCGAACAGCGCGTCGCCCTTCGACACCGCGTCTCCGGGCGCCTTCAGCCAGGACACGATCTTTCCCGCGTCCTGCGCCATGCCGAGCTGGGGCATGGTCACGTCATGCGGCCTGAAACCGGAGGTTTCGTTACGCGGCATGGATCATCTCCCCGGCGCAAAGCTTGCGCGCATTCTCGACCACGCCCTCGGGTGTTGGCACTGTCAGGTCCTCCAGCGCGGGGCTGAACGGAACCGGCACGTCCATGGCCCCCATCCGAAGCACCGGCGCATCGAGGTGATAGAACACCTTCTCGTTCAGGCGGCTGGCGATCTCGGCGGTCACGCCATAGCTCTGGTGTCCTTCGTCGATGACGATGGCTCGGCTGGTCTTCTTCACGCTCTCCAGCAGCGTTTCCTCGTCCAGCGGCACGATGGTGCGCGGGTCGATGACCTCGGCCTCGATCCCTTCTTTCGCCAGCATCACGGCGGCCTTCTCGGCCACCTGAACCATCGACGAGGTCGCAATCAGCGTGATGTCACGGCCTTCACGCTTCACGTTCGCCTCTCCGAAGGGGATCAGGTATTCCTCCTCGGGCACCGGGGCCTTGTCCTGGTACATCAGCTTGTCTTCGAAGATCACGACCGGGTTGTTGTCCCGGATCGCGGTCTTCATCAGGCCCTTTGCCTCGTAGGCCGAGGACGGCATCGCCACCTTCAGCCCGGGGATATGCGCCACCAGCGCCTGAAGCGATTGCGAATGCTGCGCCGCCGAGCGTCGCGTCGCGCCCATGTTGGTGCGCAGCACCATCGGCACCTGCAACTTGCCGCCCGACATATAATGCTGCTTCGCCGCCTGGTTGCAGAGCTGATCCATCACCAGGTAGATGAAATCGCCGAACATCAGGTCGACGACCGGCCGCGCGCCGGTCATCGCCGCACCCACGGCCAGGCCGACGAAACCGGGCTCGGAAATCGGCGTGTCGATGACGCGGTCGGTGCCGAATTCTTCTACAAGACCGGACAGGACCTTGAACGGCGTGCCGGCCTCGGCCACGTCTTCGCCAAGGATGAAGACCGTCTCGTCGCGCCGCATTTCCTCGGCCAGCGCCTCGTTCACGGCCTGGGACAGGGTGATCTCTCTCATCGTCTCTCTCCTCAATCCGCGTAGACGTGCATGTCGACTTCGTTGGCAGGCGGGTAGGGGGCCTTCTCCGCGTAGGCCACCGCCTCTGCCGCGTCGGTCTCGATCTCGGCATTCATCGCCTCGATCTCTTCCTCCGTCGCGATCCCCTGTTCCACGAGGTAGGCGCGGAAGCGGATGATCGGGTCGCGGTTGTCCTTCCAGTCCTTTTCCTCGTCCTTCGAGCGGTAGTATTCACGGTTGATGTCGCCCACGTGGTGGCCGTGGTAGCGGTAGGTCATCAATTCCATGAAGAACGGCCCCTCGCCCTTGCGGGCGCGCGCCACTAGCTTCTGCGTCAACTCGTTGACGGCCAGCACGTCCTGTCCGTCGACCTGGTGGCTTTCGATCCCGAAGGCTTCGGCGCGTGCCATGATGGAGCCTGCCGCGATCTCCTCGGTCTTGGTGTATTCCGAGTAACCGTTGTTCTCGCAGGCATAGATCACCGGCAACTTCCACAGCGCCGCCATGTTCATCACCTCGTACCAGAGGCCTTGTGCCGTCGCCCCGTCGCCGAAGAAACAGACGGTGACGTCATCGCTGCCCTGGAGTTTCGCGCGCAGCGCCGATCCGGTGGCGATCCCCATGGAGCCACCCACGATGGCGTTCGCGCCGAGGTTGCCGTGGCTCTGGTCGGCGATATGCATCGACCCGCCCTTGCCCCGGCAATAGCCCTCGGCCTTGCCCAGAAGCTCGCAGAACATCTCCTTGAACTCGGCGCCCTTGGCGACGCAATGGCCGTGGCCCCGGTGGGTGGAGGTGATGCGGTCGTCGTCGGTCAGCGCCTCGCAGATGCCCACGGCCACGGCTTCCTCGCCGGAATACATATGCGTTAGGCCGGGCATCTTGGCCGACAGGTAAAGCTGGTTCGCGTTGTCTTCGAACGTGCGGATGCGGACCATCTGGCGGTACATCCGCAGGTAGTCGTCGGCGTTCGATTTCGTCTTCTTCGTGGCGGCCTTGGCCATGATGTCCTCCCTGCCGGTTCCCCTGGCACCGCGCCAGGGCGCAAAGCCCTTCCGGGCCTTGCGCAAAACCTTTCGAAAATCTTAATGAAAACGCGATTGTATCGTGTTTTCAGTGCTTTGACCCATGTGTGCAAGCTTGCACACGGCGCGGATTCAGTATCGGTTCGCGATCGGAAGGTCCTCGGCCGGGAACAGGCTGATCACCTCGCAGCCAGTCTCGGTCACCACGACCTCCTCCTCGATCCGCGCCGCCGAATAGCCGTCCGTCGCCGGGCAGTAGGTCTCCAGCGCGAAGACCATGCCGGTCTGGATCTCCATCGGGTGATCCAGGCTGATCGCCCGGCTGATGATCGGCCGCTCGTGCAGCGCCAGCCCCAGGCCGTGTCCGAATTGCAGACCGAAGGCCGCGTCCTCGTTCGGGAACCCGAGGCTCTCCGCCGTCGGCCAGACCTCCGCCACCTTGTCGGTGGTGACGCCCGGCTTGATCATCTCGATCGAGGCATCGATCCATTCCCGCGCCTTCACGTAGGCATCGTTCTGCGACGGCGTTGCCCGGCCGATGTTGAAGGTCCGGTAATAGCAGGTGCGATAGCCCTGGTAGCTTTGCAGGATATCGAAGAACGCCTGGTCCCCGGGCCGGAAATACCGGTCGGTGAAGTTGTGCGGATGCGGGTTGCACCGCTCGCCCGAGATGGCGTTGATCGCCTCCACGTCGTCCGAGCCCATTTCGTAGAGCATCTTGTTGGACAGCGCGACGATGTCGTTCTCGCGGACGCCGGGTTTCAGCTCCTCGTAGATCATGTGGTAGACGCCATCGACCATGCTGGCCGCCTGCGTCAGAAGCTGGATCTCGTCCCAGTTCTTGATCTCCCGCGCCGCCAGCATGATCTGCTGGCCGTCGACCACGTGGATGCCTTCCTCCTGCAGCGCATGGAACATCGCGGTTTCGGCGTAATCCACACCCACGGGCATGTCCGCCATGCCCGCATCCCTGATCAGCTGCGCGATCATCTTGGCGTATTTCTGCATCAGGCCGAAATCGGGCGGGATCGTCCCCCGCATCCCGACCACCCCCGCCAGGCAGTGATCGGGTTCCAGCCAGTCGGAATAGCGCTTGTGATGCACGGCGGCCGAGCCGAAATCCCAGACATATGGGCTGTCATCGCCGGTCAGCAGGCAGAACCGGCACATCTTGTCCCGTTCCCATTCGCCGATCTTGGTGGCCGTGACGTAGCGGATGTTGTTCACATCGAACAGCAACAGCGAGCCTGCGTTGGAGTTCTGCAGCGATTGCCGGGTCCGTGCCAGCCGGTAACGGCGCAGGCGATCGTGGTCGATCCGGCGTTCGAAATCGACCGAGCTGTGGCCCCAGGCGGGGATGCGGTCGCGCCACTCCCAGTTGGGTTCCAGGTCCTGAGGGGTGAGCATGTTGGGCATGAGTGCGCGAGACATCGGATACTCCCTTTGGGTGCGATCCCGCGCACCCGTGCGTGTTGCAAAGTGTCAGTGGGTTTTGGCGGTCACTTGGTGACCCAGCCGCCGTCGATGGAGATCATCTGGCCGGTCATGTAATCGCTGTCGTTCGAGGCGAGGAAAGACGCGGTGCCGGTGATGTCATCGGGATAGGACACGCGCTTGATCACAAGGTTGTTGGCGACGATGTCGTCGTAGGCCTGGCCCTCGCGTTCCTTGAAGCCGATCTCCACAAGGTCCTTGTCGAGTTGTTCCCACAACGGGGTCACCACGACGCCGGGGGCATAGCCGTTGACGGTGATGTTGTGCTCGGCCAGACCCAGAGCGCCGCATTCTGTCAGCGCGAGGCACCCGTATTTCGAGGTGCAGTAGACCGTCACGTCCACGAGCGGTTTGCGCGACGCGATGGAGCCGACGTTGATGAGCTTGTAGGGATGATCCTCCATCGGACCCTGCGCGATCATCTGGCGCGCGGTTTCCTGCATGCCAAGCCACATCGCCTTGGTGTTGACGTTCATGATCATGTCCCAGTTGTCTTCATCGATATCCATGAAGAACCGGGGCTTGTTGAGGCCGGCATTGAACAGGCCGACGTTGATCGAACCGAAGGCCTCGACCGTCGCGGCGACGGCTGCGGCATTGTCCGCGCGCTTGGTCACATCCATGCGGATGGCAACGGCCTTGCCGTTGCCGGCGGCGTTGATGCGGTCTGCCACTTCCTGCGCCGCCGCTTCGTCGAGATCGCCGACGCAGACATTTGCGCCCTGCGCCGCGAAGGCTTCGGCATTTGCCGCACCCATGCCGCGTGCGGCACCGGTGATCATGATGTTCTTTCCCTTCAGGCGAGCAGGGTCCATGGTTTCCTCCCTAGTTTTCTTGTCTTTCCAGAATTTCTTCCGCGCGGGCTTGCAGGCGGGCCAGCGCCTCGTCCGGCGAGACCAGACCGCGCAGCATGTCGTGAAGCTCGACGCCGCACAGGTTGATGATGTCCGAGATCTTCGGGATCGGCGGGCGCGGCCAGAACTGCAGTTCGTCGCGCCAGGACATCTGGTCGACCGTCTCGAAGATCGACGAGAGGCGGCGCACCTCGGGGTCGGCACCGACAGAATAGCGCGGCGCGGTCCGACTGCCGTTCTGCACGTACAATTTCTGCGCGGCCGGTGAGGTGAAGGTGATCAACGCCTCGACCGCCGCGTCGAGACGGTCCTCGGCGATGTTGGCTGGAATGCAGAGCGCGTATCCCCCGACCGGGGCGATGGGCGTGCCTTCCGGTCCATGGGGATGCGGCAGGTAGCCTGTGTTCCCATGGGCCGGGCAGGTTTCGTCCAGTTCGAAATAGGGGGCGAGAAGGGTGTAGCCGTAGGCCATCGCCACCTTGCCCGCCGCATAGGGCCGGACCCGCTCGTACCAGGACATCGAAAGGATGTCGGGTGGCGAATATTCCAGCAACTCCATGAGGTAGTTCGCGGCCGCACGGCTGCGTGGCGTGTCGAGCGTCGGCACGTGCGGTCGGTTGGCGAGGCCACTGGCATCGAAGCCACCGGCAAAGGCAGGCAGGTCGATGATCGGCTGGCCGAAGGCGGCGCAGGTCATCATGAACGTGTGGCCGAGCGCGGTGCCGCGTGCGGCATTCCACGCCACCCCGTAACGGCCTTGGCGCGGATCGTGGAAATGCCGTGCAGCGTTGAGCACATCGGCATGGGTCACCGGTGGAGCGAGACCGTCGTTCGAGAACCAGTCCTTGCGGTAGAACATGAGCTCGGGCGTGGTCTGGCTTGGCACACCGTAGGGTTGGCCGCCCCAATGTGTCGCCTGCCAGCCCGCGGTATGGAAATCGCCCGGGTCGAGGCGATCGACATCCATCACCTTGTTCAACGGATGCAAGACCCCCTTGGACACGAATTCACCGATCCACGGCAGGTCGACCGCTATCAGGTCATAGGCGCTTTTCTTGCGTTCGGCGTTGCGCAGGGCCTCTTCATGGAGGCGGTCGATGGAGAAAGCGCGCTGGTGAATGTCGGTACCAACGATCTGTTCGAACTGCCGCTTGAGGGATTCCATCACCATGAAGGTGGGATCGCCGTGGATGAGAATGCGAAGGCCACCGGCCAGTTTCAGGGGGGACAACAGAGCGGGCTGAGGCGCGATCGTTGCCTGCCCCGTCACGTAGGAGCCGCCGTAGAAGTAATCCGACGTGTGCGTCGTGCCACCGAAGGTCTTGCGCGCGATGCGGCTGACACGACTGGAAACGAGTCCGAACCGCTCCAGCAGTTGCTGGCTGGGATGTAGCGAGAAGCTGCGTCCGGTCTTTGTCCGCGGCCGCTGCTCGACATGACCCGCGGCCTGGATTTCCGCCAGTTTCCGCATCGCGGTGGCGTAAGGAACGCCCGAGGCGGCGGCCATCGAAGATGCCGAGACTAGGCGGCCTTCGAAATGGCCGCGAAGAAGATGCAGCAGCATGTTCAGGTGGGGATTCGGTGTCGTCGGGTCGAGGGACGCCTCAAGCTCGACACTGATATTGGCAAGAAACTCCACGACGCGCGCGATTTCAGCCTCGGCGGAGCCGACGGGGACCTGCGCCTGGAGCGGCGCAGAAATCTGTCCAAATCGGTTGGTCTGGCTATATTGCGCATTCATGGGTTCGCTGCTGTGTGTCGGCGCGTCCCGGTGTGGTCGGCGGCTCATGGGCATCTCCTTCTTGGAATGTCCGGAATGATATCCAATCGCGACTCGCGATTTATCCATATTGGATGGAATTATGTCCATTTCGGACAAAATGACCAACCAGCTCGGCGGTGAAATATCCGTTCATGGGCCTCGGATTGCGCAGCATGATTCCCGGCCCCGGTCGGCGAGCGGCAATCCCCAGATACATTGGGAGGAACGAAATGACCTGTATGACAAAACTTTCGCTGGCGTGCTCGACGGCCCTTGTCGCCTTCGCCGGTGCGGCTGCGGCCCAGTCCGTCACCATCGGCATCACGCAGAACAACGTCGGTGTGGACAGCTATCAGACCACCTACGAGCAGGCGTTCATTGCAGCCGCCGAAGCCAACCCCGACGTCGAGGTCGTGGTCCTGGACGCCGGTGGTGACGTGGCCCGTCAGATCGCGCAGATCCAGGATCTGATCCAGCAGGACGTGGATGCGATGATCATCTGGCCGACGAACGGGCAGGCCGTGATCCCGGCCGTGCGTGAGGCCTTCCAGGCCGAAATCCCGGTCATCATCACCAATTCGAACATTGCCGAGGACGGCTTCGACTTCGTCCGCTCCTTCTCGGGGCCTGACAATGTCACGCAGGGCGCGCGCGCGGCCGAGATCATGTGCGAACGTTTCACCGAGCTCGGCATCCAGGACGAGGCGCAGATCGTGCAGATCACCGGGCAGCCGGGCTACACCACCGCGATCGAGCGGGCCGAAGGCTTCGAAAACCGTCTGCCGGAAGTGTGCCCGAACGTGACACTGGTCGAAAGCCAGCCGGGCAACTGGAACCGCGAAGACGCGCAGCGCGTGATGGAAGCGTTCCTGGTTCAGTACGACGACATCGACGGTGTCTATTCCGGCGATGACAACATGGGCGTCGGAGCCCTGAACGCAGCGCTGGCGGCGGATCGGGCGGGTGACATCACCTTTGTCGGCGCCACCAACTTCGCTGTCGGCTACGATGCGATGGAGCGTGGCGAATACTGGGGCTCGATCTACCAGTCGCCGGTCGATGATGCCGAGGCGGCGCTGCAGACGGCGCTCGATATCCTGGCAGGTGAGGAGGTTCCCTTCCTCAACTATTTCGACACGCCGAAGATCACGCAGGAAAACATGGGCGAATTCGACCGCCCGGTCTTCTGATCAGACTTGCCTTGGGGTCGGCCAACACGGTCGGCCCCATGCATTTTTCAGCAAGAAACAGGGAACCGACGGCGAGGAGACGGGACGTGGCGGAGCCAAGGGGAGTAGAGGGCCGGGTATGTATCGTGACCGGAGCCGCTCGGGGGATCGGTCGCGCCATTGCCGAGGCGCTGCTGGACGAGGGCGCAAAGGTCTGTTTCGCGGACCAGAACGCCGCCCGCGTCGACGAAGTCGCCAGCGAAATCCGATCGCGTCCGAATGTTCCCGATGATGCGGTGATATCCGTTGGCGTCGACGTGCGGGATCGCACCAGGACGCAGCAGATGATCGAACGCACGGTGGACGCCTTTGGCCGTCTCGACGTCATGTTCAACAATGCGGGCGTCAACAAGCCGATGAATTTCATGGATGTGACCGAAGAGAATTGGTCGTTCATCATGGATGTGAACGGGTTGGGCTGTCTGATCGGAATGCAGGAGGCCGCGCGGCAGATGATCGCGCAGGGCAATGGCGGCAAGATCATCAACACCGCCTCCGTGGCATCACGTCAGGGGTTCGACAACGTGGCCCCGTATTGTGCATCGAAATGGGCTGTGGTCAGCCTGACGCAATCCGCCGCGCGCGACCTTGCCAAGCACGACATCACGGTTACCGGTTTCGCGCCGGGCGTGGTCGCGACCGAGATGTGGGATGAGGTTGACCGCGACCTGATGGCCATCGGCGCGTCCGAAAAACCGGGGCAG
This sequence comes from Rhodobacterales bacterium HKCCE4037, assembly GCA_015689645.1. Classification (GTDB taxonomy): domain Bacteria; phylum Pseudomonadota; class Alphaproteobacteria; order Rhodobacterales; family Rhodobacteraceae; genus Gymnodinialimonas. The sequence goes on along the minus strand of WVSM01000003.1, from coordinate 129,402 downwards.
GCGATGCAGGAATTCTCGGCCGAGATCCTGAGGGGACGGGTCGCCCGGGCGGAGGACATCACCGGGACGACCACGTTCCTGGCGTCGCGGGCCAGCGACTACATGACCGGCCAGATCGTGATGATCGACGGAGGCATGACCCTGGTCTGAGGCGAAGGGAGCCTGCGGCAGGGAAAGGGGGAGGGCGTCCCGAGGGACCGTCCTGAAGGGAGGACAGAAGACATGGCAGAGGCGATGGTGAAATCCGTTGGAGGCGTGCTGGCGCGGCAGGGTATCCTTGTTGCGTTTCTTGTCTTCATGATCGGTTTCACGTTTTGGAACCCCCGGTTCATCGATATCGACAACGTGTTCGGCGTCATCCGGTCGTCGGCGATCCTCGGCGTGATGGCGCTTGGCGTGACCTTCGTCGTGATCGGTGGCAACCTGGATCTGTCCGTCGGTTCCATGTTGTCCTTTTCCGCCATCGTGGTGCTGGACCTGCATGAGAACCCGGCGTTCGGCCCCGCACTCGCCATACCGGCGATGTTCGCGATGACGCTGTGCCTTGGCGCGTTGAACGGGTTCCTGATCGGCTACCTGAGGTTGAATTCACTGATCGTGACCCTTGGGATGCTGTCGGCGATCCACGGCCTGACTTTGACCTATTCGGGCGGTCAGAACATGGATATCGCCAACCAGAGCGCAACCTGGTTCGACGTGTTCGGGCGCGGCAGCGCGCTGGGCATACCGGTGCCCGTCCTGATCTTCGCCCTGCTTGCCGCGTTTCTGGGCATCGTGCTCGCCAAGACGCCGTTCGGTCGCAAGGTCTACGCCGTCGGCGGCAACGGGACGGCGGCGACCTTCTCGGGCATTCCCCGGGCGCGCGTCGTGTTCCTGACCTACATCATTTCGGCGTTCTGCGTCGCGACAGCCGGCCTCATACAGGCAAGCCGCACGATGGGCGCGCAGAACACCGTGGGACAGGGTCTGGAGCTGGAGGTTCTGGCCGCGGTCATCCTCGGGGGCGCATCGCTTCTGGGGGGATCGGGCACGATCTTCAAGACGGTGATCGGTGTGCTGATCCTCGGCTTCATCCAGAATGGTCTGCTGCTGGCGGGCCTCGAGTTCTACGTTCAGTTCGTCGTCACCTGGGTGATCATCATCCTGGCCGTCTGGCTCGATATCGCCACGAAGCGCGGCAAGCTTTGGTCTCCGATTGCCTGAGGAACCGGACATGAACAACGATACGCTCAAAAACCTGCTCAAGAACGGTGCCATCTGGGGCTTCATCGTGCTTGAGCTTGTGTTCTTCGAAGTGGCCGGAAGCTGGTGGTCGTTGTCCGACAACGCCTTCATGGATCTCGACAACATGCTGCTTCTTCTGAAGCAATCGGCCCCGATCGGCATCATCGCGATCGGCATGACGGTGATCATGATCAACGGCAACATCGACCTGTCGGTGGGCGCGATCTTCGCGCTGAGCGCCATCGTGATGCTCGACTCGATGTCTTGGCCGTTCATGGAGGCGATGGGCGATGGGGCGATCCCCCTGGCTTGGCTGTTTGCCTTGCTGACCGGCTGCCTGTTGGGGTTCGTCAATGGCATGGTTGTCTGGAAGACGGGGGTGGATGCCTTCATCGTCACCCTTGGTGCGATGCTGGGCTACCGCGGCCTCGTGTTCATGTACAATGGTGAGAACCCGACCTTTCACCTGAACTGGACGATGGTCGATATCGCCGAGGCGAACGTGCTGGGTTTCGAGACGCCCGCGCTGGTGTTTCTGGCGGTGGTGCTTGTCGTGTGGCTCCTCATGACGCGCTCGATCCATGGGCGCAACGCCTATGCCATTGGCGACAATCGCGAAGCGGCCGTGAATGCGGGCATCCGGGTTGGCCCGCATTTCCTGATCAATTTCGTACTGATCGGGTTCCTTTCGGCCCTGTCGGCTGTGGCGTTCTACTCTGGCAGCGGGTCGGTCAACCCCAATGACGGGATGCTGTTCGAGCTCTGGGCGATCACGGCTGTCGTGCTTGGCGGCACCAAGCTGACCGGAGGACGGGGGTCGATCATCGGGACGTTCGGCGGCGTCATAGCGATCCAGCTTCTGCGGAAGGGTCTGGGTCACATCGGGGCCAACAGCGAAACCGTTAACCTCGTGATCGGCTCGATCCTGATCATCGTGCTGCTGCTGGATCGCCAGCTGAACCGCAAGGGCGCAGAGGAGTTGAAAGTATGACCGAATTGACACCGGCCTTGCGCCTTGAAGGCATCGTCAAGACGTTCCCGGGCGTGCGCGCTCTCGACGGGGTCAGCTTCACGGTCCTGCCGGGCGAGGTTCACGCGCTGATGGGAGAAAACGGCGCCGGCAAATCGACCCTGATGAAGGTGCTGGGTGGGATCTATCAGCCTGACGAGGGCAAGATCTTCATTGCCGAGCGTGAAACCGTCATGATCAGCCCGCTGGAAGCAAAGGCCAAGGGCGTGATGTTCATCCACCAGGAATTGAGCCTCGCGCAGGAACTGTCCGTGGCCGAGAATATCTATCTCGGAGAGCTGCCGAGGAAGAGCTTCGGGCGGGTCGATTGGAAGACGCTGTTCGATCGCACCGATGCGATCCTCGACAAGCTGAAGGTCGGGTTCAATGCCCGCACGCGGGTCGGTGATCTTTCGATTGCGAACCAGCAGATGGTCGAAATCGCCCGCGCACTGACGGTTGATGCCAAGGCGGTCATTTTCGACGAACCCACGGCCTCGCTCACCGATGCTGAAAAGGTTGTCCTGTTCGACGTGATCGCCGACCTGAAAGCCCAGGGTGTCGGTATCATCTATATTTCTCACCGCATGGAAGAGATATTCAGGATGACCGACCGGATCTCGGTTCTGCGGGACGGATCGTATCGGGGAACGCTCGAGACGGCGAAAACGAACGAAGACGAAATCACGCAGATGATGATCGGCCGGTCCCTCGACCTGACGCGCAACTTCGAGCATGTGCAGACCGGCGACGTAGCATTGCGGGTGGAAGATCTCAGTTGCGGGCACCTCTTTCAGAACGCGACGTTCGAGGTGCGGCAGGGCGAGGTTCTGGGGTTCTACGGCCTCGTCGGCGCCGGTCGCACCGAAATCGCCGAAACATTGTTCGGCCTGCGCAAACCGACGAGCGGGCGGATCTTCCTGAAAGGCAAAGAGGTCAGGATCTCCTCACCGATCGAGGCGATCTCGAACGGCATTTCGCTTGTGCCGGAGGACCGCAAGGCCCAAGGGCTCGTGCTGGGAATGAATTGCCGGGACAACATCACCCTGCCGCAGGTCAGCGATCTGCGGGCCGGGCCGTTCGTGGCGGAAGGGGCCGAGGTGGCGATCTACGACCAGTATCGTGATCGGCTGGCGATCAAGGCCCCGAGTTGGCGCGCGATTGCCGGCAATCTTTCAGGCGGCAACCAGCAGAAGATCGTTATTGGCAAATGGCTGTCGATGCAGCCCGAAGTCTTGATCGTCGATGAGCCGACCCGGGGGATCGACGTCGGCTCCAAATCTGAAATCCACAACCTTCTGCGGGAATTGGCGAAGCAGGGTTATGCGGTAATCGTGATCTCGTCCGAGATGCCGGAAGTGCTCCATGTGTCCGACCGGATCGTCGCGATGTATCATGGAGAGATAACCCGTGAGTTCACCGCTGAGGAAGTGACCGAGGATTCGCTCATCCAGGCGATTTCCGGCATTTCGGGAGACGCGGCGTGATGGCATTCATATCGCCGGTGCGAATTCCGTCGCGGGGCCAGTAGTAGAATTCCTCGCGGATTAGGCCCTTCGCGCAAGACGCAGCATCCTCTGGAGACCGCAGATCCCCAAGTCCGGTTGATTGGCCACACCCCGGCTAGCCTGCATGGACCCTGCGCCACTTACATGAACCTGCGCGGCACAGATTGAACGCGTGAACCATGCGTTGATCGTCCGCGTAGCGTCCGTGAACGACATGCAGGGGAAGAACGGGACTGAGTCGGTCATGGACGTCGTCGAGCCAGTGGTGCTGCGCGGAGCGCAATGGCAAACCCGAGGCCCCACAAAAATATTGAACTTGGGCGAACGGTACTCATCTCGGTTCTGAGAGAACGTATTTGGATACGAGCCTGACCTGTTGGACTTGTCGGACCGATTGATCGCGAGTAGGCCGGTTTCGTGCCGTCCGACCTTCCCGCCGATCGAGGATCAATCTGGGATGGCCTTCCGTTTTCAAGGTGCAGGCGGTTGCTTCCTCGTTTGATTTTTGGATCTCGCGTCGCGAAAAGGTGAATGCCAATGACAAGTGACCAGACGGTCGGCTCTCAACTCGTCGAGGCGATTGCCGCGTTCCCTGATTTGCCAGCCATGTCCGACGGTGCCACCACGGTAACCTATCGGAGGCTGGGACACTTCGCGGCAGACCTGGGCCGCCGAATGGACGGCCACGAGGTCATCGGCATCTTCGGGTCCCCCGGCATCGCGATGGCGGCCAGTGCGGTCGCGTGCGTCATCCAAGGCCACCCGTTCGTGCATCTCGACCCGGCGATGCCACAGATGGTTCTGCACAACGTGGCGGCCGAGCTGGACGTGGGCCTGATCGTCACCTGCGAGCCAGCCAAGCCGGGGCAGCTTCCGGGCGAATGCCAGACGGTCGATGCCACCGAATTGCTGGCCGCGCCGCCGGGTCCGTCCGGAGCGTTGCGGGCCGCCGAGGTCTCGCCGCGCGATCCGATCTACCTCGTGGCAACCTCCGGGACGACCGGCCGCCCGAAATGCATCCCGGTCTCGCAGGACGCGGCCTACCTGTCCTACGAATGGCGCGACGCCTTCACGCCCTACGACACCCGGACGCGCGTCTGCATCTACATCTTCGCGATCTGGGAAATGTTCAGGCCCCTGCGTAAGGGTGCGGAGCTCTGGTTCCCAGACGCCAGCACGCTCTTCGCCCCGTCGAAACTCGCGGATTTCCTGATCGAGCATGACATCGACGAGATGCTGTTCACACCGTCGTTCTACGACACCTTCCTCGGGGCGCTGACCGACGAGAAGGCGCAGGCCCTGCCGCTGTCGCGCGTGGTCCTGAACGGCGAGGTCGTCGGAGATGACCTGATCAATGCATCGCTGTCGAAGCTCCCCGCCGTCGCGCTGTGGAACCTCTACAGCATCTGCGAAACCCATGACGTGTGCATGTCGCTCCTGACCGGACCGGCGGGTGACAAGCCCGCGTCGGTCGGCGTGCCGATGGCGCATCTGACCGCCGTGATCCTTGACGATGACGACAGGCCCTGTCCGCCCGGCACCCCCGGTCGGCTGCATTTCGAAGGGCCCCGCATGCTCGGACCCGGTTACGTCAACCGCCCCGAGGAAACCCGCCTCCGCTTTCGCGACCTGGTGATCGACGGGCGGGCCGCGCGGCTCTACGACACCGGCGACCAGGCCTGGGTGGATGACGCGGGCGCGCTTCACATCGAGGGGCGTATCGCCCACATGCTCAAGCTCCGCGGCTTCTCGATCCAGACCCGCGAACTGACCGAAAGCATGCGCGAAAGGCTCGCGTTCTCCAGCGCCGTCCCATGGGTCTCAGAGGTCGGCAGTCGCGGTGCGTGCCTGATTTTCTACTTCGCGTCGACCGATGCGCAGACCCGGCGCAACGCCGAGGCCTGGGGCCTCGGGCGCGGCACCAACCGGATGCCCAAGGATCTCGCGGCCGAGCTTCGGGAGGTTCTGCCGGCTTACTGCATCCCGACATACCTTGTTCAGATGGACGCGCTGCCGCTGCATCCCGTGTCCGGAAAGGCCGACGTGCGTGCCCTGCCGCCCGTCGCGGACGCATCGGACATGGACGCCAACGTCGAGGATGCCGTCATCGCGGCCGCCGCGCTCGCGATGTCGTGTCAGCCCTCGGATATCGACCCGGGACTGAGCTTTCACGATCAGGGCGGCGATTCACTTATGTGCGTCACGCTGATGCTGGAGCTTGAGCGGATCTACGGCATCCCGGTCGACTTCGATCTCGCCATGAACGTGCCGCTGCATCGGCTGGACCAACTGCTCACCAGGGAGGCGGACGCTCCGGCCCCGATGGGCGATTTCAGCCGGCCCGGCATCCTGCTGACAGGCGCCACCGGGTTCCTGGGTGGCCACGTTCTGGCACAGGCTGCGCGCGATCTTCCCGCCGGTTCGGTCGTCTATTGCCTGGTGCGAGACAAGAACCGCGGCGCGCGCGACCGGCTGGACGACGTCGCACGCGCGCACGAGGTTGACCCCGACCGTTACGTGATCGTGCATGGCACGCTGGATGCGGATCATTTCGGTTTGCCGGGGGAGGCCTGGGCGGCCCTCACCCGCTCCGTCTCGCAGGTTGTCCATTGTGCGGCCATGGTGAACCTCGCGATCGGGCGGGACCACATGCTGGAATGGTCGGCCCGCAGCATGGAGCAGGTGCTGGCGTTCTGCCGCGATGCGAAGGCCGACCTGCGGTTCACATCGTCCAGTGCCGTGTTCCCCGACCGGGGCGGACCCTGGCCCGAAGCGCCGGCCGCCCTGTGGGACGGATGCACCGGCTACGGCGCGGCAAAGATCGCGGCGGAACACATGATCATGGCCTCTGGCCTGCCGTCTGCCGTCGTGCGGTTGCCCTCTCTCTACGATCTGCAAACGCCCAATCCGCGCGATATCTACGAGATCATCCTCGCGGCCTCGGCCGATGCGGGGGCCATACCGGAGAGGCTGGAATTCCCGATGACCGACGTGCGGGCCGCGGCGGCGTTCCTCCTGGCCCCGGTGACGGGCAAGGACGCCCCGATCTACAACCTGGTGGCGGATGCGCGGATCACGCCGGCGGGGATGACCGCCCTGTCGCCGGACGATTGGCTCCGCCGTGTCTCGCTCGAGCCCGGCATCGCCGCGGTCATCGCCGAGTTTCCCGACACGCTGCTGGCCGATGCCCGGTTCGACAACGCCGCCGCGCGCGCGGCATGGGCGCGTTTCAACGCATCACCTTTTGCGGCGATCTCCGACGCGAATGCCCTGCTCGAACGGCGCGCCTGCGGCTACCAGAGCGAACCGGCGTTGACTTGAAAATCCTCCATCGTCAGGGCGCGGGCCGCGTCGCTGACAAGGAACGCGGCAAGCTCGGCCACTTCCTGCGGCTGGACAAGCTGGTTCTGCGGGTTCGACTTGGCGTATTCCGCGCGCACCTCCTCCCGCGTCTGGCCAGTGGCCTTCATGTCGGCCTCGATGAAGCGTTTGAGCATCTCGGTCTCGACCCATGTCGGACTGATCGAGACGCAGGTGATCCCATGGGCTGCGCCCTCCAGGCTCACGCAGCGTCCCAGCCCCAGAAGGCCGGCCTTGGAGGCGCAATACGCCGCGTTGTTCGGCATCCCGTGATGCGCCGCGACGGACGCGAGGTTGACGATGCGGCCCCATCCAGCGTCTTTCATGTGAGGCATGACCGCGCGGATCATCCGGAACGTGCCGCTGAGATTCGTGTCGATGTGATCCGTCCAGACATCCTCCGGATGATCGATGACGGCGGCCTCTTCGTAGACGCCAGCGGCGTTGACGAGGATATCAACCGACCCGTGCTCGGCCACGACGGCACCCACGAATGCGTTGGCGCTGTCCGCTGACCGGACATCAAGGGCTGCCGTTTGGATGCGATCCATGTCCGCTCCGAGCACGCTGCGAACCTGGACGGGGTCCGCGGCGCTTCTGGCCCCGACAACGACCGTGATCCCGTCGTCGGCAAGCCGGCGCGCAATGGCCAGGCCCATACCGGACAATCCACCCGTAACAATCGCTGTTCTTCGCGGTGACGCCATCGCGATCTGCCTCGTTGTTCAGTTTCGGTCGTGGTTCGGGACCGACTGATAGGCGTTCACCAGGTTGGCAACAACGCTGAATTGCAATCGTTCGGCGCGTGGCGGAATGGGATGCCACTTGAAATTCGGACACTGACGGAGGCTGCGAATTGCGGTCTGCTGATCTTCGGTGAGAGGATGATCATTGTCCGCCCGACTTTTGCGGTCGGCCTGAAACGTAGGTTTGTGCGACGGCGCGGTCATCGCCCATCATCTGCAATGCGAAAAGCTCCTCGGCCAGGCTTTCGGCGGCGTCGACGCGCAGGGCAAGAGCGGGGGTCGACCGGGAGTCGAGGACGACGATATCGGCTTCGGTGCCGGCATCGAGCGTACCGATCCGATCCTCCAGACCCAGAACCTCGGCGTTGCCGCGAGTAATCCAGTGAAACGCCCGCAGAGTGTGCAACGTCTGATCCTGAAGTTGCAGGACCTTATAGCCTTCATTGAGGGTCTGCAGCATCGAAAAGCTTGTGCCCGCGCCGATGTCGGTGGCGATGGCATTGCGGACCCCCCTGGCGCGCAGACCGGCATCATCGAACAGGCCGCTGCCCAGAAACAGGTTCGAGGTGGGGCAGAAGACCGGATGCGCGCCTGTCTCAGCGAGTGCGTCGATCTCGCGCGTCTTCAGGTGGATCGCATGACCCAGAAGCGTGCGCGGCCCGAGGAGGCCATAGGTTTCGTAGACGTCGATATAATCGCGGGCGTTCGGATAGAGCTCGGACGTGAACGCGATCTCGTCCGGGTTCTCGGACAGGTGGGTCTGGATGTAACACTCGGGGTGCTCACGGGCCAGGGTCTGGGCCATCTCCATCTGTTCGGGCGTCGACGTGATCGCGAAACGCGGCGTGATCGCGTAGGACAGGCGGCCCTTTCCGTGCCAGCCCGCAATCAGCGCCTTGCTGTCGTCGTAGCCGGATTGCGGCGTGTCCAGGATTGCGGCCGGGGCGTTTCGGTCCATCATCGTCTTGCCTGCGATCAGGCGCATGTCACGGTCCGCGGCTTCGGAGAAAAGCGCCTCTGCCGATCCCTTGTGAGACGAGCAGAACGCGACCGCCGTGGTCGTTCCATGGTCGGTCAGAAGGGTGCAGAAGTGCCGGGCCATCGCGTGGGCGTGCTGGCTGTCGACATATGCGGCTTCTGCCGGGAAGGTGTAAGTGTTCAGCCAGTCGAGAAGCTGGCTGCCCCAACTGGCAACGGTCTGGATCTGCGGGAAATGAATATGCGCGTCGATGAAGCCCGCCATCAACAGATGCGGGCGGTGATCGACCAGTTCCGCGTCGTGCGCGTTCGGCCCGATGTCGTCGAACCCGCCCGAGGCCCGGATCAGCCCATCCTCGATGAGAAGCGCACCGTCTTCGATATAGCTGTAGGCGTCGGTATCGTCGGACCCGGAAGGTTCACGGTGAAACGTCAGGATGCGCCCGCGCAGAAGGGTTCTTGTCATTGTCAGGATCTTTCTTTGGGTGGCCGGGGCAGGCCAAAGTTGCGCCCCGGCCATTTCTAGATGTCCGGATCAGGCCCGGTCGTAGGCGGGCGTGTCATCGTCCAGCATGTCCGGCTCGTCCGGGACAATGATGCGATGCTCGAGGTCTTCTTTCGGCGCGAGCAATGGATAAAGCGTCATGAATGCGCCGATGATCAGGTAGCCGATCGTGATCCCGTCGAGCTGAGGGGTCTGAAGCGTGTAGCTGTGGATGATGCCGACCGAGGACATGGCCGCTGCGCCCAGGGCAAAGAGCCCGGCATTGCGAAAGCGCCCGTCGATCACGTCGGCCACGATCGCGCCCCAGACCAGGCCGGTGATGATCGCCCCTTGTGACAGGGCAAGATGCCCTTCGTAATGCGCCCCCTCCACCAGGAGCGCCGCGGTCAGCTCGGCATTGCCCATATCGGGCAACCCTCCGACGCCCATGCTGCGCAGCGCATTCATCATCGACCCCCATTTCGTCATGAGGAACGAAGAAATGTGCGGCAGGATTGCGAATGCGACAGCGGCCATATGCGCGGGCTTGACCGCATAACCGGTGTTGGTGATCAGGCTGACCGCGACAAACACGAGCACCGGCGCCGCTGCGGCAATCGGGATCAGGCCCGCGAGAAATGACAGGAAACCCACGAAGGCTGCGGCAGCGATCACGACGGCAACGCCGATGATGTATCCTGCATGTCCGTCAAGGCGTTTGTAGGCGGGATGCCCGATATAGACCGTGGTCGGAAAGGGCGAGCCGAACAGGGCACCCAGCATCGTTCCGAAGCCGTCGGTCACCTGGCAGACGGCGACGGGATAGGTATCACCCGCCGCATCGGCGGATTCCACGTTGTTCATGGTTTCGATGAAATTGTAGATCTGCACCGGGATCAGGACGAGGAACAACTCGGGGTTGGCGAACAGGTATTGGATGCCCGCGATCATGTCGCCGACATACGGGATCGGCGGATAGAAACCGATACCATCGGTGCTGAACGTCGATTCACCGAGGAATATGGCGATGATCGTCCCGACCGCGATGGCGACGAGGCCCGCGGGAACGTTGCCGGGCAGACGGAAACGCCCGATCAGACCCCAAAGGATGAACAACAGCGATGAGAACCCGATAATCGGATTCTCGAAGATTTCGGATAGCGGGACCGCTCCGATGAAGACCAATGCGATCCCGCAGAGCGTTCCGAGCATGCCGGCGCGCGGAGTGATGCGTTTCAGGAATGGGCCGATGATGGCCCCAAGGGCCGCGACGATGCCCCCCATGAAGCCCGCACCGATCCCGACCTGCCACGCCAGCACCGGGTCCTGTGTCGTCCAGTAGATCGGGCCGATCACGCCGAAGAGATAAACGAACATCACGGGGGTCGAGATGCCATAGGGCAGTGCGGTGACATCGCGGCCGTGACGCTTGGCCGCCCATTTTGCCAGCATGGTATAGACCGCAACGCCCGCGACAATCGCAACGGCAGCACCTGGAACGATGCGGCCGAAGACGATCTCGGCAGGCATCTGGAAGACAAACTGGCAAACCCCCGACAGGATCAGCAGGTTGACGAGGTTGTCCGTGAAAAGTGCCCAGAAAGCGCTGAAATCGCCCCTGCTGAACAGCTTGTACTCGTAGGCTGTAGTGTCTGACATGTGTTGTCCCTCCCTTCAGGACCTTGCTGCCGACTCACGTTCCCTGATGACGTTGCCGGCTGGATCTTGCTCTCTCTGTCCCCGCATCCCCTTCCCTGGATGCGTGGTCAGCGTGGTCATCACCTCTGCGACGACGAAGGCGGCGATGACTTCCGGGCGCTTGTCCGGGCTGCCGGTCGCACCGATCGGACACACGAGGCGCGATGTGTCGGATTGCCGTGACTGCTCTGAATGGAACCGTTCGAACTTCGCGCGTTTGGTCGTTGACCCGATCAGGCCGACATAGGCGGCATCGCCCCGCGACAGGGCTTCGGAGGTCAGAAGAAAGTCCAGCGCGTGATCATGGGTGAGAACAATGAATGCCGATCCGGGCGGTGCCGCGCGGATGTCCGCCTCCGGCAGGGCGGTCAGGCGCCGTTCGACCGAAGCACGGCACTGGCGCAACTCGTCAGCCCGGCTGTCGATGAGCAATGTGTGGACGGGCAAGTGTGCAAAGAGGTCCGCAAGTGCGCGGCCCACATGACCGGCGCCGCAGATATACACCATCGGGCGGGTGGCACGGGCGATCATGCAGGCGGTCACGATCTCACCCCTCTTCGCGTCGTCGATCAGGTCGAATGCCAGCCGAACGCGACCTCCGCAGCACTGGCCGATCTCCGGTCCGAGCGCGACGTTCAGGCGATCCGCGGAGCGGCCCGTCGCAATCATGTCGCGCGCATGTGCGATGGCCCGATATTCGAGTTGTCCACCGCCCACCGTTCGGAAAATCGAGTCCTTCGCGACGAACATCTCAGCGTCGGTCTCACGCGGGGCAGACCCTTGAACCGAGGCAATTCGCACGCGCACGACGTCGGGACGAACCCTGAGAAACTGTTCGAGACCGTCGGCCATCGTCTCAGCCCGCCTCCCGAAGTCGCTCGACCGCCATGAGCACACGTTCCGGTGTCGCAGGTGCGTCAAGGCGCGGGCATTTACGATAATCGGCGACGCTGGCGACGGCGTGGGACAACGCTTCGAAGACGGAAATACCCAACATGAACGGCGGCTCGCCCACGGCTTTGGAGCGTTTGATCGTCTGTTCGCGATTCTCGGACCATTTCGCCAGCTCGACATTGAAGATCCGTGGGCGGTCGGACGCGAGCGGGATCTTGTAGGTCGATGGCGCATGGGTGCGAAGCCGACCCTTGTCGTCCCACCAGAGTTCTTCGGTGGTCAGCCAGCCCATGCCCTGGATGAACGCTCCCTCGACCTGGCCCTTGTCGATGATCGGGTTCAGCGACTTGCCGACGTCGTGCAGGATATCGGTCCGCTCCACCCGGTATTCGCCTGTCAGCGTGTCCACCGATACCTCTGAACAGGCCGCACCGTAGGCGTAGTAATAGAACGGGCGCCCTTTGCCTGTCGCGCGGTCCCAGTGGATCTTCGGTGTCTTGTAGAAGCCCGCCGCCGACAGGTGGATCCGTGCCATGTAGGCCTCGCGGATGAACTCGGCAAAGGGAATGGTCTCGGACCCGACTTCGACGCTGTTGGGGGCAAAGCGCACCTTGTCCGTCTCGGTCTGCCAGCGCTCGGCGGCGAAGGCGATCAGACGCTCCTTGATCTGCCGCGCTGCATCCTGCGCCGCCATGCCGTTGAGGTCCGACCCGGAGGACGCAGCGGTGGCCGAAGTGTTGGGCACCTTTTCGGTCGTGGTCTTCGTGATCTTGATCCTCGCGATATCGACCTGAAGCTCGTCCGCGACGACCTGCGCGACCTTGGTATTGAGGCCTTGCCCCATTTCGGTGCCGCCGTGGTTCAGGTGGATCGAACCATCGGAATAGATATGCAGCAGCGCGCCTGCCTGGTTGTACCAGGTCGCGGTAAAGGAAATTCCGAATTTCACCGGTGTGAGCGCGATCCCCTTGCGGATGATGCCGCCCTTGGCGTTCCAATCGAGCACCGCGTTCCGCCGCGCCTGGTAGTCGGCGCTCGCCTCCAGTTCGGCCACCACACGGGGGGCGATATTGTCCTCGACGATCTGGTGGTAGGGTGTGATGTTCCGTTCGCATTCACCGTAGAAGTTGCGCTTGCGCACCTCCAGGCTGTCGAGCCCGCGATGGTAGGCGATCTCCTCCATGATGCGCTCCGCCACGATGACGCCCTGCGGCCCCCCGAAGCCACGAAACGCGGTGTTCGAGACAGTGTTGGTCTTCATCGGATGCGAGTTCAGCAGGACATCAGGGTAATAATACGCGTTGTCGGCGTGAAACAGCGCGCGGTCCGTGACGGGGCCACTCAGATCCGATGAGAACCCGCAGCGCGCGGCAAAATCCCCCGAGACGGCGAGGATGCGCCCGTCGTCGTCGAAGCCGACCTCGTAGTCGATGACGAAGTCGTGGCGCTTGCCCGTGGCGGTCATGTCATCGTCACGATCGGGCCGGATTTTTACGGCACGGTTCCATTTCTTCGCGGCCACGGCGGCGACCGCGCAGAACAGGTTCATCTGCGTTTCCTTGCCGCCGAAGCCGCCGCCCATGCGGCGCACGTTCACCGTGACGGCGTTGGACGGCACGCCAAGAACATGCGCGACCATGTGCTGCGCTTCTGACGGGTGCTGGGTCGAGGAATGCACGATGACGTCCTCATCCTCGCCGGGAATGGCGAAGGCGATGTGACCCTCCAAGTAGAGGTGATCCTGCCCGCCGACATTCAGACGGCCCTTTATCTGATGCGGGGCTGTTTCCATGGCCGATTTCGCGTCTCCGCGGGTCAACGTCAGCGGCGGTGTCACGTAGCCCATGTCCGCCGCGCGGGCAGCGACAGGGTCCAGCGCGAAAGGCAGATCTTCGTAAGTCACTTGCGCGAGCCTCGACGCCCGGCGCGCCGCGTCCCTGCTGGTCGCGACGACCGCAAACATCGGCTGCCCCCAGAACTCGACCTTTTCGGTGGCGAAGATTGGCTCGTCGTCACGGCCGGTGGGCGAGACGTCGTTGACGCCCGGGATGTCATCGGCTGTCAGCACGCCGATTACGTCGGGTGCCGCTTCGACGGCAGACAGATCCAGATCCCGGATCAGGGCGTGGGCGCGAGTCGAAAGGCCCAGATAAGCGTGTAGTGTCCCTGCCGGTTCGGGAATGTCGTCGCAATACTCCGCGCGGCCGGTGACGTGTTTGATGGCGCTGTCATGCGCAAGGTCGGAGTGCACGCCGCCCTTGATCCGGTGTTGCCCCTGCTCGGCCTGCATGAGATGTTGGGCAAGGGGCGGATCCTTGCGCTGGTCGGTGTCAATCGGGGCTTCGACGGTGGTGTCGGTCATGGCAAATCCTCCGGTCAGGCGCTCAGGCGCACGGACGCATCCCCGCCTTGGGTTTCGAGCCAGAAGCGGCGGAACAAATTCTGCGATACGCGCATCCGGTATTCGGAGGAGGCACGCCAATCGGTCAGCGGTGTGAAATCATCCGGCAACGCGGCAGCGGCTTTACGGAAGGCCGCCTCGGTGAACTCTGCGCCTACGAGTGCCGCCTCGGCGGCGCCGGCTCGTTTCGGGGTTGCAGCCATGCCGCCGAAGGCGATCCGGGCATCGAAAATCTTGCCGTCCTTCACCCGTACGGCAAACGCAGCGGCGACCGATGAGATATCTTCGTCCCGGCGCTTCGAAATCTTGTACGCGGCGTGATGTGTATCGCGCGAGGGAAGCGGGATTCGCAGAGCCTCAAGAAATTCGCTCTCCGCGATGTCCTGCCTGCCGTAGTCGATGAAGAAATCCTCTACGGGCATCGTTCGACGCGTGTCACCTTTCCGCAGAACGATCTCCGCCCCCAGAGCGATCAGCACCGGCGGCGTGTCCCCGATCGGCGAGCCATTCGCAACATTGCCGCCAATCGTGCCCATCGTTCGAATTTGCCAGCCAGCAATGCGGTCCCAATACTCGGCGAGGTAAGGGAAATGGGTGCATAGGACATCCCGGCTGCCGGAATAGCTGACACCTGCACCCAACTCCAACATGTCGTCGGTAACGTCGATCCGGCGCAATTCGTCCAGGTGACCCAGGAACACCACGGGGGAAATGTCGCGCAGGAATTTCGTGACCCACAGGCCGACATCTGTCGCGCCAGCCACCAGCGTGGCTTTGGGCTCGTCCAACAGAACCTGCGCCAGATCGTCCACTGAAGAGGGCAAGATCGCGCGGCTGTCGCCCTTGGATAATTCCACACGCGCGCCGTCATCGAGTTCGGCGAGCCGATCGGTGATCGCCTGACGCTCGATGTTCAGCGCATCCTCGGCCGGACTGCCCGCCGCGGTCGCCGCGCGGGCGGCCTTGATAATCGGCTCGTATCCCGTGCAGCGGCAAAGGTTGCCCTGGATCGCGGTTTCGATCTGTTTGTCGGACGGATGGGGGATCTCCATCCAGAGTGCATAAAGCGACATGACGAAGCCGGGCGTACAGAAGCCGCACTGGCTGCCGTGATGATCGACCATTGCCTGCTGGACGGGATGAAGACGGCCTTCCGGGCCGGACAGGTATTCGACGGTCACGACGTGGCAACGGTCGAGTGTGGCGAGGAGACGGATGCAGGCGTTGACCGGCTCGTAGCGCAAATTCCCATCGCGCAACCGGCCCACCAGGATTGTGCAGGCCCCGCAATCGCCTTCGGCGCAGCCCTCCTTGGTGCCGGTCAGCCTGCGCTCGATACGCAGGTAGTCCAGGACCGTGTCCGTGGCCGCCACGCTTTCAAGCGCGACGTTCTTCCCGTTGAGTATGAAGCGAATATCTGTCCTGGCTGTCATGAATTCCTCCCGCGACCGAAGGGCAATTCGGCCAAACATCATTATCCGGGGATAAATGCCTTCGAAAACAGGGGAGTCAGGTATACTCTTTCAATAGAACGTAGATAATCGGGGATGTGATGCCTTATCTCGAAAGCCTGCGCGTATTCGTTCGTGTCGTCGAACTCGGCAGCATCACCGCCGGGGGGCGCGACCTGCGACTTACCCCTGCCGTGGCAAGCAACCGGATCAAGGAACTTGAACGAAGGCTCGATGTCCGCCTGTTCAATCGCACCACGCGCAAACTGTCACCGACCGAAGTGGGGCGGGAGTTCTACCACCACGCGCGGGAGGTTGTGCAGAAGCTGGAAGATGCCGAAGCAGCGGCCTCTACCTTCTCCAGCCAACCGCACGGCAGCGTCCAGATTTCGGCTCCGCTCGGTATCGGCAAGCGGATCATCGCGCCGCTGATACCGGAATTCGTCGATGAATATCCGGATGTGACTGTCCGTATGCGCTTGTCCGACCGCAAGATCGACCTGTTGGAAGACAACCTCGATGTCGCGTTTTTCGTCGGCCGCCCCCCGGACTCAGATCTCAAGATGCGCAAGATCATGGACACTCCAAGGCTGCTTTGCGCGGCGCCGGACTACCTTGAGCAGCATGGTACACCGCAGGTGCCGGAGGACCTGAGACGACATAATTGCCTGCTGTTGCGTTACCCCAGATCGCCCGAATGGTTCTGGACACTGCGTACGCCGGAAGGAAACCTGCGGATGGACGTATCGGGCAGTTACGATTCCGACGACGGTGACGTTCTGACGAACTGGGCGCTTGCGGGGCGGGGTATCGTCAACAAGCCGCGTTTCGAAGTTGCCGAACATCTCGAGCGCAGGCGCCTTGTCGAAATTCTTCCCCAGACGCCCCCCGAACCCGCGCTGTTTGGATGCCTCTATCCGCATCGGCGATTTCAGGACAGCAAAGTCCGGCTGTTGATCGAATTCATACTGAAGCGCTGCCGGGAAAGCCTGCCAGATGCGAGATGATCGACGGAGTCGCAGCTGATCAGGCTTTTCGGTATCGCGAAATCCACCGCGGCCTGTGGTCGGTGTGAAAACCCCCTCTGAAAGGCCAATTTCTGGTCGGGCTCCATGAGCGACACCTGGCAGTTCCTGCTGGGTATCGGTTCTGAACGCGACCCGCGATTCCCGCCTGGACGCCGACTCATTGGCAATCGGACTGAAAAATAACCACGCGACTTCAGAGGTTTGCGTAAGGCAGTGGCGCAATACTTGACAGCATCCGAGCATCCTGTTTTCCTAATAATGAAAGTTTTCATTATGTGAAAAAATGGCAGACGGACAGTACACTCTCAAGACGGTCGACCGGGCTTTCCAGCTCCTCAGGATCGTGATGGACGCACCGGCCCCGCTGAGCCTGTCCGAGATCGCCGTCGCCGCCGACACGAGCACCTCGAACGCGTTCCGCTTCCTCAAGACATTGGAGGCCAGTGGCCACGTCGTCCGCGACTCGGCCAAGCGCTATGCCGCCGTCAGCGGAGGCGGCGGAGAGATCGGACTGAACCGCGGGGTGGCGATCCTTGACCTGATCGCCGCGGCACCGGGTGGGGCGCTGTCGTCCGAAGACCTCGCGTCGGCCATCGGTGTCGATGTTCCGCAGGTCGAACGCGCGCTCGAGAAGCTTCGCGCGCGCTCCGTTGTCGAGCGTTCCGATGGAGCCTGGGTTCTGTCGCCCGGCATGATGCGCTTTTTCCGGCCGCTCCTGAACGACCAGTTCCTGTCGCGGTTCATTCGCCCGCTGATGGTCGAGCTGAGCGAGACTTTCGGCGAGACGGTGAGTTGGTTTGTTCCACATGGCTGGGAGCAAGTGGTCGTCGAGGTGCTGCCAAGCCCGCATCCGATCCGCTTCGTGTTGGAAACTGGTGCGCGTCAGCCCGCTTACCTCGGTGCAGCGGGAAAGGCCCATCTTGCAACGCTGGACCCAGATGCGGTTGCGGCGTTCCTTCGAGATCTGGAGCCGATCCAACTGACACGGTTCAAGCTTGAGACCGAGGCGCTCCTTGACGAGCTGACCGCGATCCGCGCCCGGGGCTACGCGACGTCCGACGGTGAACGGGTCGAGGGGGCGGCCTCGGTTGCCGTCGCGATCCGCGGGCCGGACGGGCAGGTGGTCGGCGTCATCAGCGTCATGATGCCGAAGTTCCGCAAATCCGCCGCCGACCTGCGCAGCATCGGCGAAACGTTGAAGGCAAGGGTCGCGGCCCTGTTCGATCGGGGTGAGGAAGAGACACCCCTGAGGGAGGAAACGAAGTGATCCGTGATGCGGAGAAACTGGCGGAGTTCGTCGATGAGGTCCGCACCTGGGTGCGCACGGTTGCGCATCCCAACGAGGACCGCGTGGCGGCCGAGAATGTCGTGCCGGACGAGATCGTGGCCGACATGGCGGAACGGGGCTATTTCGGCTGGTCGATCCCCGAGGAATTCGGCGGCTTGGGCCTGACGACCGAGGAGCTGGTCACGCTGGCGCTGGAATTGTCGCAATGTTCCGTCGCCTTCCGCGCGCGGGTCGGGACCAATACCGGCATCGGGTCCGAGGCGCTGGTGGCCGACGCCACCGAAGACCAGAAGCGCCGCTTTCTGCCGGAGCTTGCCAGCGGGCGTGCCACGGGTTGCTTCGCGCTGACCGAACCGGATGCCGGGTCCGAGGCCACGGCAGTTGCCACCTCCGCACGGTGGGACGGCGACGATTACGTGCTGAACGGCAGCAAGTGCTACATCACCAATGCGCCGATTGCGGACCTGTTTACCGTGATCGCCCGCACCGACCCGGACATTCCCGGCGCGCGCGGGCTGTCGGCCTTCATCGTCGAACGCGACACACCGGGCCTGACAACCAGCGAGCCCTACAGGATGATGGGTCAGGCGGGATCACCCGTGGGCGAAGTGCATTTCGAAGACTGCCGCTTGCCTGCCGCCAACCTGATCGGCGGGCATGAGGGCGAGGGGTTCCGCACCGCGATGCGCGTGCTCAACAAACAGCGCATCCACCTTGCGGCCCTGTGCACCGGGCCCGCGATCCGCATGTTCGACCTCGCTTTCGATCACGCCGAGACCCGCAAGCAATTCGGCCAGCCGATCGTCGATTTCCAGCTGGTCGCGGCCCTTCTGGCGGATTGTCAGACCGAGATCCACGCCGCCCGCGCGCTGGTCATGGAGACCGCCCGCGCCCGCGACGAGGGCAAGGACATCGCGCTTCAGGCGTCGATCTGCAAATATTTCGCCTCCGAGATGTGTGGTCGCGTGGCCGACCGCGCGGTGCAGGTTTTCGGCGGTGCGGGTTATGTCGCCGACCATTCCCCGATCGAACGCTATTACCGCGACGTGCGGCTGTTCCGGCTCTATGAGGGCACAAGCCAGATCCATCAGCTCAACATCACGCGCCAGACCCGGAAGGGGCGCGCGGCATGAAGGATGATGTGACCCTGACACAAGCGGCCGGGTTCGCGCGGCTGTTCCACCCTCGGTCCATCGCCGTGGTGGGCGCGTCCGAGACGCCCGGTTCGGTTGGCCGGGACGTGGTCGAGAACCTGATCGAGCGCGACTTCGAC
Organism: Rhodobacterales bacterium HKCCE4037; assembly: GCA_015689645.1. GTDB lineage: Bacteria > Pseudomonadota > Alphaproteobacteria > Rhodobacterales > Rhodobacteraceae > Gymnodinialimonas. The sequence goes on along the minus strand of WVSM01000003.1, from coordinate 110,060 downwards.
GGCACGATATACCCGGTGAACCCGAAATACGACACGCTCCTGGGCCTGCCGTGCTTTGCCTCGCTCGACACGGTGCCGGGACCGGTCGACCTCGTGGCCGTCGCTGTCCCCGCTCGTATGGCGGCCGATGTGATCCGCAACGCGGGCGGCATCGGCGCACCTTTCGCGGTGATCTATGCTTCGGGCTTCTCCGAAGCGGGTGACGAAGGCCGCGCAATGCAAGACGATCTTGCCGCTGCCGCGCGCGAGGGCGGGGTTCGCGTGATCGGCCCAAATTGCCAGGGCTTCATGAACGTGGCCGAAGGCATACATGTCGGGTTCGGGCCACCCTACAAGCTCGATTACCTCAAGGGCTGCGTCGGCGTGGTCTCGCAATCGGGTGCGTTCGGCAACTCCCTCCTGATGGGGCTGAGCACCGAGAAGGTTGGCATCCGGGGCTATGTCTCCACCGGCAACGAGGCGGGGACCACCGCGCTCGACATCGCGGACGCGATGCTGGAAGACCCGGAGACCCGTGTCGTGGCGGGTTATATCGAGGGGCTGCGCGACGCGCCCCGACTGCAAGACGTTGCCGCCAAGGCGCGCGCGGCGGGAAAGCCGCTGGTGCTGTGGAAGGTGGGACGCTCCGACGCGGGCGCAAAGGCCGCAGCCTCCCATACCGCAAGCCTGGCCGGCGACGACCGGCTCTACCGCGCCGCATTCCGGCAATTCGGCATCGTCGATGTCGAGGATATCGGCGAGATGGCCGATTGCATCCGCGCGCTGGAAACCGGTCGCGTCGCAAAAGGGCCGCGCGTCGGTGTGGTGACTGTGTCGGGCGGGGCCGGGGTCGCCATGGCGGACCGGGCCGAAGCGCTTGGGCTGCAACTCGGTGAATTCTCTGCCGAAACCGTGACTGCCCTGCGGGACCTGCTGCCGAAATTCGCGAGCTTCGCCAATCCGCTGGACGTGACGGCCAACGCGGTGATGGACCCGCAGGCGCTGGCCGCAACCTTGACGCTGGTGGCGAACGATCCGGGCGTCGACATGCTGGCGCTGACCTTCGCGGGCGCCTCTGGCAAGGCCGGTGTCGCGATTGCCGAGGCGGTGAGCCGCATCCACGCGCAGATCGACCTGCCCATCGTCATCTCCTGGAACGCGCCGCGCAGCCACAACGGCGCGGCCTATGACGCGTTGGAGCAACTGGGCGTGCCGGTCTATCCCACGCCCGCCCGCGCGATCCGGGGGCTGGCTGCGATCTGGACGGCCCGGGGTCCGCTGGCACCGATCTCCACCGCGCCGCGGCCCGTGTCCCGGCCCGCGATCCTTCTGAACGAGGCCGAGGCCAAGGTCCACTTGGAGGGCACCGGCATCGCGGCGCCTGCCGAGGCGGTCGTGCATTCACCCGAAGAAGCGCGCGCGGCTGCCGAGAAAATCGGCTTCCCCGTGGTCGCGAAGCTTTTGTCGAGCCAGCTGGACCACAAGTCCGAACTGGGTGGCGTGCGTGTCGGCTTGAAGGACGCAGACGCCGTCGCTTCCGCCGCTTCAGACCTCGCTGCCATTCCCGCCTCGCTGTCGCCATCGGTGCCGGACGAAGGGGTTCTGATCCAGCAGATGATCGCGGGCGGCACCGAGGTCATCCTCGGCGCGCGCGTCGATCCGAACTTCGGACCCATCGTCATGTTCGGCGCAGGGGGCATCTTCGCCGAGGTGTTCGAGGACGTGGCCCTGCGCATCGCACCCGTCGATGAGGATGGCGCCCGCGCGATGATCGCCGAGACCCGTATCGCCCGCATCCTGTCGGGTGCGCGGGGCAAGGGGCCGAAAGACCTCGACGCGCTGGCCGGTGCGATTTCCGGGCTGTCGCACCGCATCGCCCGCGCGGATGGGCGGCTCCAGGAAATCGAGATCAACCCGCTCTTCGTCATGGAGCCGGGGGAGGGGGTCGTGGCCGGCGATTGCGTCGTACGCGTGACCCCGGAGGACGAAACGAAAACCTGAAAAGACCGGCACCCGAAGGTGCCACAGCATAATCCAAGGGAGGAACACCATGCTGAAGACACTCACCAAGACATCCGCTCTGGCCCTCGGGCTGGCCGTTTCGGCCGGTGCCGCAATGGCCGATTTCCCGGAACGCGCGATCACCGCGATCGTGCCGTTCCCGGCAGGCGGTTCGACGGACACGATGGGCCGCGCGGCGGCCGAAGTGCTGTCCGAGATCCTCGAGGTCGACATCGCCGTAACGAACGTGGGCGGCGGCGCAGGCACCGTGGGAACGGCCCAGATCGCGCGCGCCCGGCCGGACGGCTACACCATCGGCGTCATTCCGGCGGCACCGCTGATCAACCAGCCGCACATGCGCGAGACGCCCTACACGATCGAGGATTTCGATTACATCTGCGCGCTGTTCTACAGCCCGCAGGCCCTGGCCCTCGCGCCGGATTCGCAATTCTCGTCCCTCGCGGAAGTGGTGGACTACGCCCGCGAGAACCCCGGTGAGCTGACCTACGGCTCGCCCGGACCGGGCTCGCTGCCGCACCTCGCGATGGAGCAGTTCCTTGACGAGGTCGACGTCCAGATCGAGCACGTGCCGTTCCAGGGCGATGGCCCCGGCGTAACCTCGCTGATGGGCGGCCACATCGACATGTACATGGCGATCTTCTCGAACGTGCCGCGTTACGAACTCGATGCCGTGGCGATCTTTGCCGAGGAGCGGGTGGAAGCGGCACCCGATGTGCCCACGGCGATCGAGGAAGGCTTCACCACGACGGCAAGCTGGTGGGGCGGTCTCTTCGCACCGCGCGGCCTGCCGGAAGACGCGCTGGCCACGCTTGAGAGCGCCTGTGAGCAGACCGCCGAAAGCGACGCTTTCGCCGAGACACTGGGCAATCTCGGGTCGTTCCCGCGATTCCTGGGCAGCGAGGACGTGCGCACCGAGGTCGAGCAGGGCAGCGAGACCAACGGTGCCATCCTCGACCGCGTCCTGAACTGATCCAGGGGCACACGTCGTGCGGGAAAACAGCGAAAGCATCATCGCAGGAGGTGCCGTTCTCGGCATCTCCGCCCTGCTCTTCACGCAGGTTCTGCCCGGGCAGTTCGAGGGCGTCGTTCTGGCGCGCAACCCGATGACCTTCCCGCGTTTCCTGCTGGGACTTTTCGCGCTGGGTGGCGCGGGCCTTCTGGTCCGTGGCCTGATCGGTGCCCGAAAGGGCACCGTCGGGATGCCCGTCTCGTGGTTCAAGGTGCTGGCGATCCTAGTGCTGGCCGGCATCTACCTTGCCGTTTTCGCGCCGCTCGGTTTCATCCCGGCTACACTGGTCTTCATGCCGGTGGCCATGCTTGCGCTCGGTTACCGGAACCCGTTGGTAATCGTGCTGGTCACCCTCGTGACGGTGCCGTTGCTCTGGTACCTCTTCACCGAGGCATTTTCGATCCGCCCGCCCGGGATCGGCATCGACGACATGCTCCGGCAGATCGGCGGAGGCGCCTGATGGAAAATCTCATCGCGGCCCTCGTTTCGCTGGCCGACCCCGTCATCTTCGCCATCCTGATCGGCGGCACCGCCGCCGGCATCCTGATCGGCGCCATGCCCGGGCTCGGCTCGGTCCTGGCGATCACGCTCGCTCTGCCGCTGACCTTCGTGATGGGGCCGGAGCCCTCCATCGCCCTGCTCCTGGGGCTTTACGCAGGCTCGGTCTACGGCGGCTCGCTTTCCGCCATCCTGATCAACACGCCCGGCACGCCACAGGCCGCGGCGACCGTCTTCGACGGTTACCCGATGATGCAGCAGGGCAAGGGCGATCTCGCACTGGGGTGGGCCACGGTCGCCTCGACCATCGGTGGGCTGATCTCGGTCGTCATCCTGATCGCCGCCGCGCCCTTGCTGGCCCGGCTGGGGCTGGAATTCGGTCCCATCGAATATTTCGCGCTCGGCCTCTTCGCCCTGACCTGTGTGATCAGCGTCTCGCGCGAGGATCTGCTGAAGGGCGGCCTGGCCTGCGTTCTCGGCCTTCTGGTCGCAACCATCGGGCAGGATCCGCTCACCGGTGACGTGCGGCTGCATTTCTCGAACTTCAACCTGATGGCGGGCATCGCGCTGGTGCCGTTCCTCGTGGGCCTCTTTGCCCTGTCCGAAGTGTTCTGGCGTGTGGCCGAGAACGTCAGCCCCGAGGATCGCCCTGTCGCCAACACTGGCTTCAAGTTTCCGGGCCTGTCCGACATCACCAGCCGCTGGCGGGTTTTCGGCAAATCGGCCATCATCGGCACGTGGATCGGCACGCTGCCCGGCGTCGGCGCCACGGCGTCGTCCATGGTCAGCTATGCCGAGGCGCGCCGGTCCTCCCCCAACGGAGACAATTTCGGCAAGGGTGAGCCGGACGGCATCATCGCCTCGGAAACCGCCAACAACGCCGTGACGGGCGGCGCGCTGGTGCCGACGCTGTCGCTCGGCATTCCCGGCGACCCGATCACCGCGGTGATGCTGGGGGCGCTCATCATCCAGGGCATCACACCGGGCCCACGGCTGTTCGTCGAAAACGCCGACCTGATGGTGTTCATCTTCGTGGCGCTTTTCGTGGTGAACCTCGCCCTCCTGGTGCTGGGGGCGGTGATGGGGCCGATCTTCTCGCGCGCGATCCGGACGCCGGAGCCCGTGATGCTGACGCTCATCCTCGTGCTGCTGGCCATCGGCACCTTCTCGGTCAACTACAACGGGTTCGACCTGCTGGTCATGCTGGCCTCCGGCGTACTGGGCTTCGGGATGCGCGTGCTGCGCTTTCCGCTGGCGCCGGTGGTGATCGGCTTCGTGCTCGGCCCGATGATCGAGCAGAGCTTGCGGCAGGGCCTCGTCATCGCGCGCGGCGACTTCTTCTACTTCTTTCAACAGCCCATCGCGCTGGTCCTGTTCATCGTCTCGGCGCTGTTCCTGGGCTGGTCCGCCCTGCGCCACTGGCGCGACGGCCGGAAGGCGAAGGGCCGGACCAACGGGACGGACGCATGAAGGCCTATCGCATCGAACAGGACGGCAAAGTCGGGCGCGGTGGCATTGTCGAGATGGAGCGGGACGCGCTCGATCCCGGCGAGTTGACGATCCGCACACGCTTTTCCGGCGTGAACTACAAGGACGCGCTGGCCGGGCTTGGCGGCGCGCACATCGTGCGGCGGTATCCCTGCAATGGCGGGATCGAATGCGTGGGCGATATTGCCGACAGCGGTGATGACCGGTTCGCCCCCGGCGATGCGGTGATCGTGCACGGCAGGGGGATCGGCGTCTCCCACGACGGCGGGCTGGCCGAATACATGCGCGTTCCGGCGGACTGGGTGCTTGCGTTGCCCGAGGGGCTGACGGCGCGCGAGGCGGCGACACTCGGCGTGGCGGGCTATTCCGCCGCGCTGGCCGTCGACCGGCTTCAGGCTTTGGGTCTTAGGCCCGGCGGACTGCCCGTTGCGGTCAGCGGCGCGACCGGCGGCGTCGGGGCGTATTCCGTGGCGATGCTGGCGGGGCTTGGCTTCGACGTTGTGGCGATTTCGTCCAAGCCAGATGCGGGCGAATACCTGTCCGGCCTGGCGGCCAAAGAGATCGTCAGCCCGGCCGACCTGGGCGACAAGCCCGTTGCGACCGCCCGCTGGTGCGGCGGCATCGACGCGGCGGGCGGCCCGGTTCTGGCCAGGATGCTCGCAGCCTGTGATCGCGACGGTGTCGTCGCCAGCATCGGCAACGCGGCAGGGATCGAGCTTGCCACGACCGTGCTGCCGTTCATCCTGCGCGGCGTGACGCTGACGGGCATCAATGCCGATAGCGACATGGACACCCGCCGCCGCGTCTGGAACCGGCTGGCGACGGACCTGAAGCCGAAAGGGCTGGCCGACTGGGCCGGGATCATCGCGCTTGACGAGGTGCCCGACCTGATGCGCCGGATGCTGGACGGCAAGACCACCGGACGCACCATCGTGGCCTTTGGCGGCGCGGGCACGGAATGACCGCGCCCCTCTTCACCTTTGCAGTGATCGCAGACACCCATCTGAACCCCGAGGAAGCGCGAAGCGGGTCGCCCTGGCGCTCGAACGCGCTGGCCAACGCACGCGCTCGGTGGGCGGTGGCGGCGCTGAACGCCGACGCGCCGGATTTCGTCATCCACCTGGGCGACATGGTGCACCCGGTCCCTGCGCAAGCGGCCTATGGAGAGGCCGCCGACCGGTTCCGCGAGATCTTCGGCCATCTCGACGCGCCGCTTCACGTTTTGCCCGGAAACCACGACATCGGCGACAAACCCGCGGACTGGATGCCAGCCGAGGTCGTCGCCGCGCCGGCGCTCGACGTCTACCGCAGGACGTTCGGCGACCTCTGGCACGCCTTCGACCGGGACGGCTGCCGCTTCATCCTGCATTGCAACCCGATCCTCGGCACCGGATTGCCCGAGGATGACGTCCAGTGGGATTGGCTGGAGACCGAACTTTCCGGGGCAGGGGGCAAGCGCGTGTTCTTTCTCACGCATTACCCGCTGTTCCTGACCGATCCGCACGAGCCCGAACATTACGACAATCTCGCGCCCGGCCCGCGCGAACGGCTGCGGCGCCTGCTGGTCGATCACGGCGTCGAGGCGGTCTTCGCGGGCCACGTGCACACGATCTTCCACACGAGGCTCGACCCCGCGCCCGATGCGCCGTTCCAGCATGTTGCGCCGTGTCTCTCGGCGATCCGTCTGGATTACAGCCACCTGTTCAAGTCACCGCCCCTGCCGAAGATGGAGCATGGCCGCAACGACGCGCAGAAGCTCGGCTATTACCTCGTCGATGTCCTGCCCGAAGGGTACCGCATCCGCCTGCGCCGGACCGAGGGCGCGGCCCTTCCGCCAAGCCAAGCGAACTTCGATCCCGGCCCGTTGCCGCTTCATGCCGGGCGCCTGTCGGAACGCCCCCTCGGTGTCGACCTGCGGCAGGGGTGGGCGCAACGGCTGGCCATTCCCCACACCGGCGTGGTCGACGAATTTCGGCGCAAATACGTCCGCAACGACTACCTCCTGACGGCGGTGCAACAGGCGGGCCTGCGCGACCTTCGCGTGCCGCTCGACGATCTGCTGGATCCGGACATCCGCGCGCGGATGCGCGACTTTCACGCGCTCGGCCACCGCTTCCAGGTATTCGCCATCGACCCGCCGCCGCCGGGGCTGTCTGACTTGGTCGCCGAGATGCCGGGGCTTGTCACCCGCTTCGAGGTCATCGCGCGCAGCGGGGCGCTCGCCACGCGGGTTGCGGAGTGGAAGGCGGTTGCCGGGCGCGCCGGCATTCCCGTCTACGCCGCGCCGATGTGGACCTCGGCCGACCTTGCGGCGGAGGCTGTCAGCTTCACCCATGTCATCGGCCACGGCTTCCTGTCCGGCGATGCCGAGGGGATGAACGCGGCGGACGCGTTCAGCGACGGCATGGTGATGCGCATCGGACCCGATGACGATCCGGCCGAGGCCCTGGCCAATGTGCCGCGCGATCTTGCGGGAGGGCTGGTGATCTACCTGTGCCTCGGGGCCCCGAACCCCGCCGTGGCCGCCGACGACGATGCCGCCCAGACCGCCCGCATCTTCGCCACGCTCGGTGCGATGAAGGACCTGCCGGCTGGGACAATCCTCATGCTCGACACGCTGGAGGATTTCGACCGCGGCTACTTCCCGCGAAACGGGCTCTACGACGCGCGCTTCAATCCGCGCGATGCCGCCCGTAGATTGTCGCGAACCGAACTGCCTTGAGCAGCGACCCTATCTTAGACGTTCGCATCTCTCGTTCGGCACGCGAGACATCGAATCCCGATTTTCCGACAGAACGGTCGGAACCGCTCTTCCGGAAAGGATAATTCGATTGACCTGAAGCTCGCGCAACGCCCGCCGATCCAGCTGTCGGGATCAGGCGACTTCCCTATGCACCACCATCTCGGACAGGACATCGCTGGCAATCTCGAACGACCTGACCCGCGCGGCGTGATCGTGGATCATGCCGGTCACCATAAGCTCATCAGGCTGGTAGGTGTCGATGATCTCCTTCAGCCGACGCTTGACCGTGTCGGGTGAACCTGTGGCCGAACAGGACAGGGCGTGCCGGACCTGCGTCAGAACCTGCGGAGGAACATGGGCTTCGATATCCTCGACGGGCCTGGGCAACTTTCCCGGTTGGCCGGATCTGAGGCGCGCGAACGCCAGCTCTTGCGAAGTGCGCAGGAACTGCGCTTCTGCATCGGTCTCAGCGGCGCAGATTCCGACCGCGACCATGGCGTGGGGCTTCGACAGGAAGCTGGATGGCTTGAACGTTTGTCGATAGACCGACAGAGCCTGGTCGAGCATGTCCGGTGCAAAATGCGAGGCGAAGGCATAGGGCAGGCCCAGGTGAGCCGCCAGTTGCGCGCCGAAAAGGCTGGACCCGAGGATCCAGACGGGAACATGGGTGCCCGCACCCGGGATGGCGCGAACACGCGCGCCATCGGGCGCATCCTCGAAATACCCGATCAACTCGACCACATCTTGCGGAAAGCTGTCTTCGGGCGCCATATGGCGGCGCAAGGCGCGGGCGGTTGCCAGGTCGGTGCCGGGCGCGCGGCCCAGGCCCAGGTCGATGCGGTCGCCATAGAGGGTCGCCAGCGTCCCGAATTGTTCCGCGACCACCAGTGGTGCGTGGTTCGGCAACATGACACCACCGGCACCGACCCGAATGGACCGGGTCGCGGCAGCCACATGGCCGATCACGATTGGTGTTGCCGCGCTGGCAATGCCGGGCATGTTGTGGTGCTCGGCCAGCCAGTAGCGGTGATAGCCAGCAGCTTCCGCGGCGCGAGCGAGGTCGACCGTGTTGGCCAAGGCGTCGGCAGTGGTCTTGCCTTCCGGCACCGGTGAGAGATCGAGAAGAGAGAAGTGCTTCATGTTGGCCTCCGTTTGCAAAGACCTAAGCGCCCGGTGCGGGCAATCCAAGGCGATCCGGTTTTCTGTGATCTGTCGCGCGTTCAGCCTAGGAGTATGATTGTCACCGCCTCGCACAACCCGGGGTCGTGCCTTATGGGTGCTTTGCCCCTTCTGTCGACAAGGCTACGCCAACGGTCCCCTGCAGCTTCGTGACAGTCTTTTCCAGCTTGTGTCTCTTTGGCGTCCTTCCGATCTGCCGTCTTCCTGGGCGTTAGGGCAAATCACTTTGGTGGAGGAAGACCAGAACACGTTTGGGATGTCGTGCTGCGGATTGAGCCAGGTTTGCATCAGGCTCGCCGCGTACGCGCGAACGCAAGGGTGGTCCTAGACTTTAGACCAGATTGCAGCCCGTGTTCTTCTTCTTATTGGTCGTTGGTGTTCTTCCAAGATATCGGAGCATCCAGCCATTGAAGTGCAAATTTCAAAGGCACCTGCATACCGGTGTGGCAAGAATACTATACATAGGTGTGGCAGAAGTGCACCAGTGTTGCGTCTGCCACTCTATACTTCGGCATGCCACTGCAACTTCCGTCTTCCGGATATAGAATGGAAGAAGAGGGAGCGAAGCACAAACATCCCCTGGGGCAGCAAGCAGGCAAATTATGACTCTGAGAACTGGTGTCCTCAGCTACGTATTCATGGCAGCGGCATTTGCGGCGGCCGGGTACGCAGTGGATTCCGTGGTATCGGAACGGCATGTCGCGGCCGAGGAGCTTGCCATGACGCGAGCCAGCGCTTCGTTTGCTGCGATCCTCGAACGGAAGCTTGACGAGCGGGTTCATCTGACAGAAGCAATCCGGTCGGTCTTCGAGGCCGCCCCCGACCTTTCCGCGGAAGAGTACGAGGAGATGGCGCAGCGTCTGTCCTCGGGGCTGACCGATGTGGTTAACATAGCCGCAGCCCCTGACCTCGTCATAGAATATGTGCACCCGGTCGCCCCAAACCAGGCGGCACTCGGGATCAATCTCGCCGAGCTCCCGCGGTTCGAAAGTGCCATCACTTCAGCAATTGCAACCGGCGAGGTCGTGATCGACGGCCCGGTCGAGATTGTGCAGGGCGGGCTTGCGCTCATCACGCGGGCCGCGGTCGAAGAAATCGGTACGTCAGACGAGGAGAGTGGCCTTTGGGGTGTCGTGTCCGTCGTCGTGGACATTGACGAACTTCTCCTGACGGCACTGAACGATTTCGAAAGCGGGGGTTTGGAGGTCAGGGTCACGTCATCGGACGGGGCGGTGGTTTTCGGATCCGACGCATTGACCACCGCCGATCCCGTGACGACGGACGTGAACGGCGCGGGCCTGAACTGGGAGGTGTCGGTCGCGCCGATCGGCGGATGGTCACCGGGAACGCCATACCGTGTGGAGATCTGGGGTGCGACCATCCTGTTGTGTCTTGCGTCGTTGATTGTGATGCGTTGGCTTTCGGCCGTCTCGCACAGGACTGTCCAGGCCGAGATCCAGCTTCAGGAGGCGATCGAGGCCCTGGAAGATGCCTTTGCCTTGTACGATCAGGACGATCGGTTGATCATGTGCAACACCAACTACCTCAGGACCTACGCGGCGTCGTCCGAAGCCATTGTCCCGGGCGCGACCTTCGAGGAGATACTCAGGTATGGACTTGCCAAGGGCCAATACTTCGACGCGATCGGGCGAGAAGAGGAATGGCTCGAACAGCGGCTTGATGCACATTACCGCTCGGGTCTGACGCTGGAGCAGCCACTCGTCGATGGCCGCTGGGTTCGGGTCGTGGAACGGAAAACTGCCTCGGGCAACACGGTCGGTTTCCGGGTGGATATTACGCAACTCAAGCAGGCATTGGAGAAATCCGAGGCGGCAAGCCGTGCAAAATCAACCTTCCTCAACACGATCAGCCACGAATTGCGTACGCCGCTTACCGTGGTGCTCGGCTACAACGCCTTTGTCCGCGAGCCACGCAAATTGCCGTCTTACAAAGCACTTTCGGATATGGTCCGCGCAGATGGCAGTGCCGAGACACGCGCTGCGCTGACCGCGTTCGAGGCGGACCTGACACGGTTCGGGCGGCAAATCGACGTTTCGGGCCAGCAGCTCCTTTCGTTGATTTCCACCATTCTCGACCTTGCCGCTGTCGAGGAGGGGTCGATCACGCTTTCACTCGAACGGATCGACCTTGCGACCGTCGCGTCGGATGTCACCGAGCAGTTCCAGTTGCAGGCAAGCGAGAAGGGCATTGCGTTGGTCAACGAAGCGAAAACTGCGTTCGCAGAAGTGGACCCGCTGCGCATCCGCCAGATCATGTTCAACCTCGTTGGCAACGCATTGAAATTCACCAAGGAGGGAACGGTAACGATCCGGTCGGGAGTCGAAGATGGCTCTCCGTGGATTGAGGTCGCGGATACCGGCTGCGGAATCGCCGCTGAGGATCAGGACACCATCTTCGACGATTTCACCCAGGTCGGCTCGATCCACGGCAGCGGCAACACTGGCGTCGGATTGGGGCTGAGCATTTCGAGGCAACTCGCGCGGCTTCACCACGGTGAATTGACCGTTGAAAGCACCGAAGGTGAGGGAAGCGTCTTCCGGCTTCGCTTCAGCTCCGAACCGTCGAGATCAAACGTCGCGGCCTAGGTGACTTGCCCAAACCTTGACTGCAAGATTACTGCAATTTGACATGTTTTGGCCCCTTTCGTCGTGGAAATTGAACTGGTTAGCGAGTGGCGAACATACCGCCGAGTGCCAGTGTTGAGGAATACGTACGATGAAAATGCCGAATTGGCTCAAATGGGTAGCATTGGTCGCAAGCAACATTGCGATGTCATTGTCATTGACGGTCTCAGTTGCAAACGTCCTGAATTTCGGCACCCGGCCGGCCGATCCAGCCTTTTTTGGTCTGTTCGCCGTATTCGGATGCGCCGTTGCCACCACAACCTATTTCATCGTGCGCCGAATCCGCCGCCGTGCAAATGCATCGGCGGAGTCGATCCTCCTGCGTGACCTGGCAATTGATCTGCGTGACAAGGCCCTTACCGAACACACGATGGTCAACATCACCAACCTCGACGGCCTGATTGAGTCGGTGAACACGAACTTCCTGAACGGGTTCGGCTACTCTGAAGATGAATTGATCGGCCACCGAGCGAATATTCTTTATGGCGAAAGAAACAGGTCCTTCGATGGCATCCGCGATGTCGTCTCGCGCGGCATGGTCTGGCAGGGACAGGAGGATCTCGTCACCAAGACCGGAGAGACGATTCGCCTGCAAACGACCATCCTGCCCCGCTATGACGAGATGGGCGTTCACTCGGGCAGCGTTTCGGTTCGGACAGACCTGACGTCGGCCATTGCGCAGGGTGCGGAAGCCGCGCGCAACGCAATCGCCGAAAACCTGCCCGACGAAATTTTCGTCTACGATCTGAAGACGTTCGCGTTCCACTATGCAAACGCCGCAGGACGCAGGAGATTGTCGGTGGACGTCGATTTCTTGAGCGAGAGAAAATCCGTGCTGGAGCTTCTGAACCCGGTGGAAGCCGCGCAGTTCAAGGCGCACATTGCCCCGCTGATCGACGGTGACGCCTCCGTCGCCCGGACCGAGATGCGGCACCGCAAAGGCGAGATCGAGGTAACGACGCACAAGGTCCATGACATTACCGGGACCGAGCAGCTGGTTTCGGTCGTGCGCGACATCACCGAACGCAAACGTGCCGAGCAGATGAAGCTGACATCGGTTTCGACGGTCAGCCACGAACTGCGGACACCCTTGACTTCGATCCGCGGCGCCTTGCGTCTGCTCGAGGCGGGTGTGACCGGCGAGCTCAGCCCCGAGGCCGAGAAACTGGTGCGGATGGCCAACAAGAACAGCGAACAGTTGCTGGCGATCGTGAATGACATCCTGACGCTTCAGAAGCTGTCGTGTGGCGAGTTGTCGATGAACAAGGACATCATCGACTTGCGCGACCTGCTGTCGGAAGCGATCGAAAGCAACGCCCTGTTCGCACGTGAATGCGACGTCCACCTAGTCCTTCGGAGCAGGCAGACGCCCGCCATGGTCGAGGCAGACAGCGCCCGCCTGATGCAGGTCATGTCGAACCTGATATCGAACGCTGCGAAATTCTCGCCCCCTGGAAGCGGTGTGGAGCTGCACATTCAGGATCTCGGAGATAAATGGCGCGTCGCGGTGTCGGATGAGGGTCCGGGTATCCCGGAGCATGCTAGGGACACGATCTTCAACAGCTTCACTCAGGTCGAAGGCACCAAATCCGACAAACACCCGAGCACGGGCCTGGGACTGACGATCTGCAAGGAAGTCGTCCGGCAGCACGATGGCGAGATCGGTTTTGAAAGCACCGACGGACGCGGCTCTACCTTCCATTTCGACCTGCCCAAGCACGTCGGAAGCGCCGAAAGTGTCGAAAGCGTCGAACTGGAGTTGCCCCGTCTATCGGCGTGAAGCGAGCGCCCCTGAAGCCCCGAACATCGAGAATTGTGAAACAAGATGACCGAACTCAAGACCATTCTGCACGTCGATGACGACGAGGATATCCTCGAAATCGCACGCATGGCTCTGACCCTGGTCGACAGTTTCGACTTGCATCAGTTCAAAACGGGGACGGAGGCGCTTCAGGCCATCGAGACGATCCAGCCGGATCTGCTTCTCCTTGACGTCATGATGCCGAACATGTCCGGGCCGGATGTCTGGAAAGGGGCCGTTGCGAAGCTCGGCCGGGACATTCCGACCATTTTCATGACCGCGAAAGCCGAAGACGAGATGTCGGTCGAACTCAAGACAAGCGGTGCTTTGGAAGTCATCACCAAGCCCTTTGATCCAATTACTCTTGGCAGTCAGATCAGGACAGTCTGGGCGTCCGCTTGATAGCCTTTGAAGATTGGGACGGTTTTCACCCCGGTTCAGACAAATTTTAAACAAATTCCATCCATAGCCTGAAACTAATGAACCAGAAACCGGTCCGAACCGGAGAAAAGCAGAGGCTGCGATGAAGATCCTTGCTGTTGACGATGACCCAGATTTCCTGGCCATTTTCGAGATGCTTCTGAAGGATCTCGGGTATTCGGATGTCACTTTGGCGGTCTCCGGTGAGGACGCCCTCTGGAAGATTGCGGGGGCAAGTAAGCCGTTCGACTGCTTTATCCTCGATATCCAGATGCCGGGTATCGACGGCATCGAATTGTGCCGCCGAATCCGCGCCTTGCCAGAATACCAAGACACGCCGATCACGATGAACACGGTGGTGTCGGACCGCGACCACATCGACCGGGCCTTTGCGGTCGGGGCAACGGATTACCTGACAAAACCGATCAATGAGGTCGAGATCCAGGCGCGGCTCGGTGTTTTGCAGAAACTGGTAGACGCGCGTCGCAAGCAACAGGCCCGGAGCACCGAGCAAAGCGTCAGCCACGCTTCGCCACCGACCGTCGGCTTCATGGACAGCGTTCCGATGAAGCGTGTCGACGGAGCTATCGACCAGATCGCCCTTTGCAACTACATCCAGACGCTCGGTTTCTTCCGCTCGCGGTCCATCGCGCTTGTGGCAGTGCAGGTCACGAACGCACGCCATATACACGAGATGGATGGTGGCGCCGTCTTCGGTGAGGTCATGATCGACGTGGCAACCTGCCTGTCCGACAGCCTCAATTGCTCGCCGAAAATGATCGCCTACCTTGGCGGAGGCACATTCGTCTGCCTGCTTCCGAGAGATGACGCGCTGCGCACGGAAAGCCTGAGCCAGAATGTCAGCCGCTACGTGATGGAATTCGAAACGGTGTACGGAGAGCTCGACATAACGCTCCCGAATATCGAGGTCGGACCACCGCTTTTGTGTCGCCCGGTGCACGTGAAGAATCCCTCGCGGGCGCTGGAAGAGGTTGCGGCAGCTTTCCGGTCCACGCATGTCCATTTCCCGGTTGAGCGGCTGGCATGACGGTAGCGTTGAATGCAGGATCCCATCGGTCCGCTGCACAGGGGCAACTGGAGGTGCAGGACCGCTTGGCCGTCCTCAAGGCCGGTTTTCTCGACCGCCTCATGGAACGGTGTCTTCAAATCGAGACCCTGATGCAACAGATCGAGCGGGACGGCGCGACAGACCATCTTCGCGGCGAGATCGCCCATCGCGCGCACAAGACCGCCGGTGTTGCACAGACATTCGGATACGCCGATCTGGGCCTCAAGGCTCAAGAGGTCGAGCGTATGTGGGGTCGCGATTTTTCGCCCGACCGCCTTGAACCGTGCCGAATGGAGACAGAAAGGCTTATGGATGCCATGGAAGAGATCCTCGACCGGGACATGCAGTCGCCCGGACGGATCGACGAACTCTAGCCTTCTCGGGTTGTAGCCGTAGTCAGAACCGGACGCAATTCCGCATCGAACGCCGCACATCAAGGAAGTCGGAGGGGTGAACGGCCTTCTGTCCGCCTGCGCCCGACGCGTGAGACCCAATTGGCCGACGTGCTGTCACGGGGCTTCCGGTGGCGGCGAGAGGCGCAGGTCTTTCAGCGTTGTTTCAATCCAGCGGGCCGTTCGCTCGGGCGCTTCTTCGTGCACGAGGTGGCCGAGACCTGCCCATGTGTCGATGGTGCAATCGGGCAACCGGTCGCACACCCGCAGCGTCGTGGCTGGCGGAACGGCCTTGTCGTCTGCTCCGAGAAGGACGCGAACGGGAGCGGTGATTTCAGGCAATCGGGTCAACAGCCCCTCAAGCGACCATTGCGCCATCATCGACAGGGTGGAGTCCACATGCTCCCGGTCGGTCGCGAGCCGGTGGTAGAGCGTCAGGCCCTCGGGCGGCAGTTTCGAGCCGGTGCCTTCGACCAGGCGTCTCACCTTGGCCGGGGTAGCACTCGCCGAGAAGAGCGCGGCACTAAGCGGGTTGATGGACAGGAGCTTTGCCAGCATCGGAAAAAGCCACCCTGCCACGCCGTCGAAGTTCTGCAACGCCGGGTTCAGGCAGATCACGGGAACGGGGCGTGTCAGAGACATCTGAAGCGCAATCGCTGCGCCGGCGGAATGGCCGATCAGGGCGATGGGCTGCCAACCCTCCTGTTTGGCGAGCGAGGCGAGATCCTCGGTCATCGGGGCAAGTCCGCAGCGGGCGCGGGCTCCGAGTTCGGTGAAGCCCTGACCGGGCAAATCAACAGCGACCACGTGGTGGGTTTTGGCCAACAGCGGAAAGAGGCCGCGCCAGCTTTGCGTCGCACCGCCGGCACCGTGGATCAGCAGCAAGGTCGGGCCGGTGCCGGCCTCCTGCACATGCCAGCGGTGGGGACGACACAGGATCTGGCGGGACACCTCCCGGTGCGGCCAGCCATCGAGGTCATCGGGCCAACGCACCGCCGATCAGCCGAGCGCATCCGACACCGCGCGGGAAAGCCGGGCGGCATCGGCGCGGGGCAGGGCGAGGTATTGAGCGGCGGAAGTATCGGCAAGTTCCTTAAGCGATGCCGACGGGCGGGTGCCGCAGTCGATCACGAGCGTTTGCAGACCGATCAGCGTCTTGCCGATCGTCAGCGCATCCTGCGGCGCGCGTTGCCGGTCCGCCGTGCCGTCCAACGCGATATTGGCGCGCCCGTCGGTAAGCAGGCAGAGAACTGGGTCCATGCCTTTCCGGCGGGCGGTCCGGGCTTCCTGTGCAGCGAGTTGCAGACCTGCAGCCAGGGGTGTGCCACCGCCTCCGGGCAGCTCGGCCAGTCGCCGCTTGGTCTGGACAAGGCTTCGGGTCGGCGGCAGCAGCACCTCGGCCTCGGTGCCGCGGAACGCGACGAGACAGACATGGTCGCGGCGGGCATAGGCCTCGGCCAGTAGATATTCGACGGCGCCCTTGGCTTCGGCCAGCCGCGCGAGGGCGGACGACCCGCTTGCGTCCACCGCGAAAATCACCAGCCGGTCGGAGGTATCCTGGAACCTGTGGAGACGAAGGTCGGCGGCGCGAATCTGAAGGCCGGGGCGGCGCGCGGTCGCCTTGCGGATCGTTTGCCACGGAGCCGCGGCACGTAGGGTTGCGACGATGTCGATCCTTGCGCCGGAGCCGGGTCGCCCCGGTCGCGAGGGCAGGGGCCGCCCGCGCCGGTTTCCCTGACGCATCGCGCCAGCGCCGTCGCCGGTGGCACCACGCAACACCTTGGGGGTGGCGTTGAGCAGGTCGGGCGGCAGGAGGGCAGCGACTGCCGCGATCAGCATTTCCTGCGGGATATCATCCTCGCCATCCGGACCGCTCTGGTCCTGCGGCGGATCCTGCGGAGGGGCGCTTTCCGTCTCGGCCTCTTCTTCCAGTTCCGGCACCTGGGTCGCGCGATGTGCAAGGGTCAGGGCCACGGCGGCCTCCACGTCATCGGAGCCGATGGACATGTCGCGCAAGGCAGCATGTGCGCGGGCCGCGCGCAAGGCAAACAACGCGGCGCGGGGACTGTCGATCCCGAAGGCCATCGTAAGTTCCGCGATCTGCAGGGGCAGGTCAGCGGGTGCGATGACGCGAGCCAGGCGCCGACGTGCATCGGCAAGGTTGGGTTCGGGCAGGGCCGGTATGGCACCGATGGCGACGCCGGAGAGATCGACCGAGAAGGCGAGGCGATCCGACAGGGCAGCGGGCACGCCCTCACCTTCCGCGGCAGCCTCGTCGAGTGCGATGACGACGTTGTCGCGCGATGCGTCGAGGCGGGCGCAAAGGCGGGCAGCGAACCCGGGTGGCGTGCGCTCTGCCATCGTTAGGACAAGCGCACCGGGGCGACCAAGCACCCCCTTGCTGTCCACACGGTGACCGGAGGCAAGTGTGGCCGCCAGATCGAGGCCACCCAGAAGTGCGGTGTCGGTCATGGCCGGGTGGAGGCGTTGAGCATCTTCATCGAGATGTCCCAGTCGCGCGGTCAGCCTGTCGCGCACCGGGCCGGCGCGCGCACGCAAATGCAGTCCGCCAAGCCCCGGATCGACCGCAAGCAGGTCGAGTGCCAGCGCCGCGCGGGCGAAGGGATCGGCGAGGTCAGGCAAGGACCTCGTCCACCACCCGGGCCACTCGCGTACCACTGCCCGCCTCGTCCAGCGGATCACGGCGCAGACGATGGCGAAGCGCCATGGCCGAGACGCCGCGGATATGTGTGCGGGTGATCGCGGTGTCATCGCGCCAGGCTGCATAGGCCCGCGCGGCCTTGAGAAGGGTCAGTTCACCCCGGAGCCCGTCTGATCCGAGGGCGAGGCAGATCTCGGCGACATCGGTCAGCACGCGGTCGTTTGCCTCGATCTCGGCAATGGCGCGGCGCGCGGCGACAATGCGTTCCCGGATCGCGGCATCTTCGGCCTGCCAGCGCAGCATGAAAGCGGAATTGTCGCGCTCGTACGCGTCGCGACGGCGGATCACCTCGACCCGGGTCTCCACGTCGCGCGGGCTGGTCACCTCGACCGAGAGACCGAAACGGTCAAGAAGTTGCGGCCTGAGTTCGCCTTCCTCCGGGTTGCCTGAACCGACCAGCACGAAGCGGGCCGGGTGGCGAATGGACAGACCTTCGCGTTCTACCACGTTCTCGCCTGACTGTGCGACGTCGAGCAGAAGGTCGACGACGTGATCCTCCAGCAGGTTCACCTCGTCGATGTAGAGGTAGCCGCGGTTTGCCCGGGCCAGAAGGCCGGGCTCGAACGCCTTTTCGCCGAGGGTCAGGGCCTTTTCGATGTCGAGGGCGCCGGTCACACGGTCTTCCGTCACGCCGAGGGGCAGATCGACGACGGGGGTCGGTGCCTCGACCAGCCGATAATCTTTCAGACCTGCCCACTCCGGTACATCTTCCGGCCGTGCCGAGTTGACCGGACAGCCGTCTACCTTGGTGACCGGCGGCAACAGGGCCGCGAGGGCGCGCACCGCAGTCGACTTGCCGGTGCCACGATCGCCAAACGCCAGTACCCCGCCAATGGAGGGGTCGATCGCGGTGAGGATCATGGCGAGTTTCATGTCCTCCTGCCCGACGATGGCTGAGAACGGGAAAGGATGCGTCAT
The DNA here is from genome assembly GCA_015689645.1 of Rhodobacterales bacterium HKCCE4037. Taxonomy (GTDB): domain Bacteria; phylum Pseudomonadota; class Alphaproteobacteria; order Rhodobacterales; family Rhodobacteraceae; genus Gymnodinialimonas. Next base: position 91,175 of record WVSM01000003.1, on the reverse strand, counting down.
GCGGCCTCCTGCTGCGGTGTAAGGGGGGATCGGCCGTCCCACGTGCCGACCTCGCCGAGCACGCGGAACCGGGCGTAGAGCTCTTCGGAAAACCAGCCCTCGTCCCGTACGGCGCGGATGGCTTCGGCATGGGGGCCGCGACGGGCGAACCGGGCCATTGCGTCGGCATCGGGCCAGATCGAGAAAGTTACCTGGTGCAGCCATGGCACTTCGCCGATGCCGATCTTGAAAAGCACCTCGGGATCGTTGCCGATGACACGCGAGATGCCCGGCGAGCGGCCCCAGAAGCGCAGCAGTTTGCGCGGGCGAATGGTCGCCCGGGTCAGGGCCGCGACCGGGTTGGAATTGGCGGTCGTGTCGGGCGTGACATCGAAAGGCGTCTTGCGGGACCAGAGGCCTCGCGCCGAGGTTGGTACGAGTCGAACCGTCCAGTTTTCCGATGCGCGTGCGGCGAAACGGTCGAACACTTTCCCGGTGCGGTCCGCCGCTTCGGCGTTATCCCAGACGGCAAGGATCGCCCAGACCGCTGTATTGGGAATTGGCGTGAATCCCTCGCCGGTGCCTGAGCCGCAGAGCTTCCAGAACCTCAGCCCCGGCGTCCGCGAGAGCGGTCTGCGTGCAAGGCCCATCTGGCCGAACGCCCACATCCGGTCCCTGATCCGGTCAAATCTGTAGAGGCTGAGCGTAACGCATTGAGACATGTATACTTTGCTTTCTGTCAATCAAGACTGACACATCGACCCTGATTTGAAAAGCAAATTTGGGAGTTAAAACTTGGCGCTTGGTGCATTTCAGGAAGGGCGAGAAGTCATTGCCAGACTTGTTTACCGGCGCTAATGTCAACTCATGTTTACACATTCCGGCGATGACTCGGCAATCGTGGTGGGGGCGGGACTGGGCGGTCTGGCCGCGGCCATGCGGCTGGGTGCGAAGGGCTGGCGGGTCACCGTTCTGGATCGGCTCGACCGTCCAGGCGGACGCGGTTCATCGGTGGTACGCGGCGGGCATCGCTTCGACCTCGGTCCGACAATCGTAACCATGCCGGACGTTTTCCGCGAGCTCTGGGAGGCCACCGGGCGGGTCTTCGACGACGATGTCGATTTGCGGCCGATGGACCCGTTCTACGAAATCCGATGGCCGGACGGGGCAAGATTCCGCGCCTGCAGCGATACCGAGCACATGGTCGAGGAAGTGCGCCGCCTCTCACCGCAAGACATACGCGGCTACCTCCGGTTTCTGACGGGCGCGGAAAAGCGCTACGAGGTCGGGTTCAAGCGGCTCGGACGCGTCCCGATGCATGACATCCGCGAGACGCTGAAGGTGCTGCCGGCCTTCGCGCGGCTGCGGGCCGATCGGTCGATCCTGGGTCATGCTCGAGCGCATGTGAAGGACGAGCGCCTGCGCATGGCGCTGAGCTTCCATCCGCTGTTCATCGGCGGCGATCCTGCGCGGGTCACGTCGATCTATGCGCTCGTCAGCCATCTGGAAAAGGAATTCGGCGTTCACTATGCCATGGGCGGCGTGCAGGCGATCGCCGACGCCATGGTGAGGGTGATCGAAGCGCAGGGCGGGCAAGTGCGGCTTGGCGTGACGGTGGACGAAATCGGCGTCGAAGGCGGCCGCGTCACTGGCGTTCGCTGTGGAAACGAACATGTCTCTGCGCCGCTTGTGGTCAGCAACGCCGACGCGGGGCACACATATTCTTCGCTTGTGAAAGGTCGCAAACGGCGCTGGTCGCCCGCGAAGCTGAACCGTCAACGCTGGTCGATGGGGCTGTTCGTCTGGTATTTCGGCACGAAGGGCACCCGCCAGAAATGGCAGGACGTGGGTCATCACACGATCATCAATGGTCCCCGCTACGAGGGGTTGCTGCGCGACATTTTCCGGCGCGGTGTGTTGGCAGAAGACATGAGCCTTTATTTGCACCGTCCCTCGGTCACCGATCCGGGTGTCGCACCCGAGGGCGACGATACGTTCTACGCGCTGTCACCTGTGCCGCATCTGGGCTGGAACAGCGTCGATTGGACCGTGGAACGCGAAAGGTACCGCGCGAAGGTCGCCAAGGTGCTGGACCAACACATCCCCGGGTTCGAGGCGCATGTGTCGGCCAGCCACATCCTGACGCCGCTGGATTTCGAGAGCCGCTACCTGTCACCGCACGGTTGTGGCTTTTCAATCGAGCCGCGCATCCTGCAATCGGCCTGGTTCCGGCCGCACAATATCAGCGAAGAGGCGAAGGGCCTTTACCTCGTCGGAGCGGGCACCCATCCGGGCGCCGGGCTGCCAGGGGTCATTTCCTCGGCTGAGGTGTTGGGGCAACTTGTGCCGGACGCTCCGCAGCATGACATCAGGCTGGCGGCGGAATGATTGCCGAGGCCGACCTTGCCCATTGCCGCGAGGCGATCCGCACGGGCTCACTGTCATTCCATTCCGCCTCGCGTCTGCTTCCCGCCACTGTTCGCGATCCGGCGCTGGCACTTTATGCCTTCTGCCGATTGGCCGACGACGCAGTTGACGAGGGCGACGCGAAGACCGCCGCCGTCCTGAGCCTTGGCGAGCGTTTGGATGCAGCCTACGCCGGTCGACCGCGCAATGCGCCTGCTGATCGCGCCTTCGCGGCAATCGTCGAGGAATTCGACATGCCGCGTGTCTTGCCCGAAGCCCTGCTGGAGGGCCTGGCTTGGGATGCGCGCGGGGACCGATACCAGAGCTTGAGTGGTGTCCGGGATTATTCCGCCCGTGTTGCCAGCGCGGTGGGGGCGATGATGTGTGTGCTGATGCGGGTCCGGGATGCGGATGCGTTGGCCCGCGCCGCCGACCTCGGTGTCGCGATGCAGTTGACGAACATTGCGCGGGACGTGGGCGAGGATGCACGGGCCGGACGGCTGTATCTGCCGCTGGACTGGTTCGCCGAAGCCGGGTTGGACCCGGACGCCTTTCTGCACGATCCGCAGCCGTCGGAGGCCATTCGCGATATGGTCCGCCGCTTGCTGCGCGAGGCGCGGCGGCTCTACCTGCGATCCGAAGCGGGGATTGCGCGGCTGCCGATGGGTGCCAGGCCAGGCATCTGGGCCGCGCGGCTGATTTACGATGGCATCGGGCGCGAGGTTGTGGCGGCTGGTTGCGACAGCGTCACGCGGCGTGCGCACACGTCTTCGGCTTTCAAGCTGCGGGCGCTTGCCTTGGCGCAGATGCGCAGTGGTGCGGGGTTGGTCATGCCGACCTCGGCCATCCTTCATGCACCGCCGCTGGACGAGACACGGTTCCTGGTCGAGGCCGCGCGGGCACCGGAGGCTGCGCAGGGCCGGGCCGACGCGCTTCTGGGTATCCTTGCGGAGCTGAAAGCCCGCGACGGTCAAGGGGCCCACCGCACTTCGGCAGGCGAACCGGCCCTGTGACCGGAGCCAATTCCGCGCTAAGTGTTCCCTGAACCAGAGCCGGAGCGCGCCCCATGACACTTTTCCTGTTTTTCGTGTTTCTCGGCGCCTGCCTTGCAGCAGGAGCGACCGGCGCCCTTTTCCCGCCGGGTGACTGGTATCGCCGGTTGAACAAGCCGACATGGGTGCCGCCCAACTGGGTCTTCCCCGTGGTCTGGAACATCCTCTACCTGCTGATGTCCTTTGCCGGTGCACGGGTCGCTGGGATGGAGGGCAGCGGGCCGGCGCTGGCCTTCTGGGCGTTGCAGATCTCGCTGAATGCGCTGTGGACGCCGGTGTTCTTCGGGCTTCGGCGGCTTAAGGCGGCGCTGCCGGTGATGGCGCTGTTGTGGCTCGCGGTTCTGGGCGCGCTGGTGTTCCACTGGCGGGTGGACGTCTGGGCGGGGCTGGCCTTCGTGCCCTATCTCGCGTGGGTCACCGTTGCCGGGGCGCTGAACTATTCAGTCTGGAAGCTGAACCCGGATGTCGAGCCGCTGCGACCGGACCGGCTCTGATCAATCCGGCCAGTGCCAGCCGGCGCGGCGCGGGACGCGAACGGCGAGCATTGGCTTGAGAAGGGCAGACCGGAAGCGTCGCAGGTCCAATGCCTCGTGCACTCCGGTCACCTCTTCGCCGTTCAGCCGAGTCGTGACCGTGGAGCGGGAATAGAACGGCGCATCCAGCATGTTCAGACTTTGCCGAGGGACGGTGCCGGGATCGGCGCGGGTCTCCCGTCGGACCTGCCAGAGCGAGCGGCGAAACCCCACGCGTGGCGGGGCTTCGGTCTGTTCCGCGTGACCATCCGGTGTGAAGCGGAAGGCGCGCGACAGGTGGGTGCCGTCGCGCCGGTCTGCATCGTAGATCACCGTGGCGCCGTCCCGCGTCGGGAAGCGGCCCCACGTCCAGAAGTCGAAATCTGCCTCCAGCGCGCGGGTGCCGAAGTTGGCGTCGAAATAGCCGTGGCCGTTCCAGCGCCAGCCGGGCGCGTCCAGGTCGACCGAGATCTCGCAGATCGGGGCGAAGGGTCGCCAGACATGGGCGCCGTCCGGCGTGAGCGGCAACTCGACGGAGGTAATGCCGGAGGGCCGCAGCCGGACCTGTCCGCGCACGCGTGAGATGACGGGCGGGCCACTGACCTCGTCGATGTCGATCGCCAGCTCCGACCCGGTCCACCGCATTGAGGACGGACCTACCTGAAAGCTGTCCCTTGCGGTGCGCAGAGCCGCGCGGCCCCGGTCCGTCATGGTGAACCGCCCGCCAGGGCCATAGGTGCCGACGTTCAGGCAGACGTGGTTCTCGGGGTCCCGCCGCCCGGACCATGCGTACCAGGGCGAGAAGACCGATCCGATGAATCCGATGGCCGAGATGGCGCGCTTGCCGTCGTCGGAGATGCCGTCGACATACCACCAGGCGTAGCCGTCCGGCGGGACGTCGAGGTGAAAGCAAGGTCCGTCGCGATCGCCCCGGCCGCGTGCATCCCTGAGAGCGCCGCCATCGGCACGCCTGCCCCCGGATGTGTCCCTCCTCCGCAAAGGTAGAGCCCCGGCTGACGACTGCGTGCCGTCGGCCGTTTCAGTGCTGCGGTCAGGCCTTTCGGGCTCCGCCCGTACAGGCTGCCGAGGCTCCCCGGAAAGGCTACGTCGAAGGCTTCCGGGTTGGTCAGGCATTCCGTTGCGGGCGGCGGATCGAAGCTCAGCCCGAACCGGGCGAGGCGGCGGGTTATCCGTGACAGACATTTCTCAAGGTCCTCCCGTTGCGGGTTGGAGGGGCTCAGCGGCGGAGCGTTCCGGATGATCTCGAACCGCTCGACACCCTGCACGGGTCCGGCGGCGCGGTCCTGTGCGCAGAGGTAGAGCGTGGCGTCCTCCGGCACCTGGCCCTGTTCCAACGCTGCGAATTCGGCGCGAGGGTCTTTGCCGAAGAAGACGTTGTGGTAGCTCAGCTCGGGCCCCACGGCGCGGGCGGCAAAGGCGGCGACATGGGCCGACAGGCTGCGCGGTTGAGTGGCCTGCCGGGACACGGCATTTCTGGTGGTGCTTCCCAGCATTCCCTCGCGCAGGGCGCGCGGATCGCCGTTGAACAGGATCGCGTCGGCCGTCATCTCTCCGGCATCGGTCAGGACCCCGGTCACGCGCCGACCAGAGGTGAGGAGACGGCGGACCGGCGTGGAGTACCGAAAAACGGCGCCCCGTTTGATGGCGAGTGCCTCGATCGTCCGAGCGAGGGCTTTCATTCCGCCTTCAACCGCCCAGACGCCACGGGCCTCGGCCTCCCAGATCAGTGCAAGCAGGGCAGGCGCCGCCCAGGGCGAGCCGCCGACATAGGTGGCGTAGCGGGCAAGGAGCTGTGCCAGTTTCGGTTCGCGCACCGTGTCGAACGCAAGATGTGCGAGGGACCGGCCCGGTGCCATGTCTGCGATCAGGGAGGGGCGGCGCAGGACCTGCGCGGCCAACGTAAGGCTGCTTGGCTCGGGCGTCCGCATCATCGGCGCGTCGAACGCGTCGAACAGCCGTTTGGCACGGGCGGAGAAGGCGGCGAAGTCGGTGGCGGCCTGGCGTCCGAAAACATGGGTGATTTCTGCCGCGGTCCGTTCCGTGTCGGCGTGCAGGTCCAGCCGCATTCCGTCTTCCCAGAAATGCCGGGCGATGCAGGAGAGCGGTTTGAGGTTCAGATGATCGGCGAGGGACTCGCCGACGTCGGAGAACAGCGTTTCGAAAACGTCCCGAAGGGTCAGAACGGTTGGCCCGGCATCCACCGGGCCGGCAACGGAAGGGACCGTACGCATCTTGCCGCCCGGGCCGGACGCGGCCTCCAGAACGGTTACCGACGCTCCCGCGTGGGAAAGCCTGAGGGCCGCAACCAGCCCACCGATACCGGCCCCTATGACGATCACGTTCCGGCTCACGGTCGCGGACACCTCCCGATCCGATAGTTGACTTGATGCATCGGAATGTCCAGTCTGATTGACAGATATACTGTCTCGCTAAATTTACAAAGAGCGGAGGGCACGCCATGGGGCTGCACCAGCGAATCGAAGAGGCCATCGAACGGGTGCTGGCTGCCAGCACCGGTGCCGGGCCTGAAGGGCTGGGTCGGGCGATGCGCTACGCGGTCACGCCGGGAGGCGCGCGGATCCGGCCGACCATTCTGCTTTCGGTCGCCGCAGCGTGTGGTGAAGATCAACCAGAATTGACCGACGCCGCCGCCGTGGCGTTGGAGCTGATCCATTGCGCGAGCCTGGTGCATGACGACCTTCCCTGTTTCGACGACGCCGATTTGAGACGTGGAAAGCCGTCGGTCCATGTCGCATTCTCCCAGCCGCTCGCCGTACTGACCGGCGATGCGCTGATCCTGAAGGCCTTCGAGGTGATCGCGGGGGCCTCTACCGGGGTCGAAGGCCGTGGTCTGAAGTTGACGGCACATCTCGCCATGCGGAGCGGCGCGCCGCACGGAATCTGCGCCGGGCAGGGCTGGGAGAGCGAGACCGAGATTGATCTGACCGCCTACCACAAGGCGAAGACCGGGGCGCTTTTTTGCGCGGCGACCCAGATGGGCGCAATCGCTGCAGGGCAGGACCCGGCACCATGGGAGGACCTCGGCTCCCTGATCGGAGAAGCTTTCCAAGTCGCAGACGACCTGCGGGACGCACTTTGCTCGCAGGAAGAATTGGGCAAGCCCGTCGGTCAGGATGATCTGAACGGCCGCCCCTCGGCCGTGGCGCAATATGGGTTGGAGGGTGCGGCGCGGCGCCTCGATGATATTCTGGCTGGGGCGATTGCCTCGATTCCATCGTGTCCCGGCGAGGCAGCCCTTGCCGGGCTCGTGCGCGCTTATGCCGACCGGATCGTCCCGAATGCCGTGCGGGCCCTGCGCCCGGTTCCCGGCGAGTGAAATGACCGACCTTTCGGTGCAAGGCGAGATGGAGCAATCCCGAGCAAGCCCGATTGTCCGCCTCGCCGGGTCCCGGCGGTTCCACCGGTTCGCGAGGTCTGTCCCCGGTCTGCGATGGCTCGTCCGTCGCGAGGGGGAGCGGATGTTCGACCTGGTCGCCGGGTTCTGTCAGTCTCAGATCCTGCTTGCGCTCATCGACCTGGAGATCCTGCAGTGCCTCGCCGATGGTCCGCAGAGTCCGCTCGACCTTGCATTGGCAGTACGCGTTCCGGAAGGCCGGATGAAGGTGTTGCTGAACGGCGGCGCTGCGCTTGGCCTGATCACGGTTCGTCGCGAGGTCAAACTGACCCCACGTGGCGCTGCTTTGCTGGCGGTGCCCGGGCTGCCCGACATGATCCGACACCATGAGACCCTCTATCGCGACCTATCGGACCCTGTGGCGTTCTTCCGCGGCGAGACCGAGACGGAGCTTGCTGCAGTCTGGCCATATGTCTTCGGAGACGGCGCCGCTCAGGACCCCGCGCGTGCGGCCCGCTATTCGCGATTGATGGAAGGCAGCATGGCGCTGGTCGCGGAAGATACCCTTGCCGCTGTCGATCTGAGCCGTGCCGAACACCTGATGGATGTCGGAGGCGGGACGGGAGCTTTCGTAAAGGCAGTGGCCAAAACGGTCCCGAAGCTTGATCTGACGCTGTTCGACCTGCCCGCCGTCACCGCCGGGGTGACGGATCTGCCGCCGCGCGCCCGGATCCTTTCCGGTTCATTCCGTGATGGGAATTTGCCACGGGGCGCGGACGTCATCACGCTGGTTCGGGTGCTCTACGACCATGACGATGCATCGGTTGCGGAGCTGCTGGCCCGTGTCCGGGACGCATTGCCTCCGAGAGGCCGGGTCATCATCAGCGAACCAATGACCGGCTGCAGGGCCGGCGACAGCTACTTTGCCCTTTACTGCATGGCGATGCGCACCGGTCAGGTCCGCAGCGTGGAGCGCGTGGCAGAGCTGCTGCGCGAGGCCGGTTTCGGCGGTCTCAGGACGCCTAAGTCCAGGCGCCCCTTCGTGACCTCCGTGGTGGAAGCTGTCAGATAAAGTTGACAGGTTGCTGTCTAAAGAATTTGACATACTACCGTGTAAGTTTAGACTGACAGTCAACGCAAGCTCGTCCAACCGAGTCCCGCAAACGGGGTCGAAGACGAGAGGGAGGCCTAGTGAAAACCGCAGCCGTACTGCTCGACTCACCCAAGTCCATCGGACTGGCCGATGTGGGTCTGACCGATCCCGGCAGGGACGACGTGGTCGTGCGTATCGACTGCTCGGGCATTTCGACCGGCACGGAAAAACTGTTCTATTCCGGCGATATGCCGCCATTTCCTGGCATGGGCTATCCGCTTGTGCCCGGCTACGAGGCTGCTGGTGAAGTGGTTGAAGCGCCGCGCCACGTCGGGCTCAAGCCCGGTCAGCGGGTCTTTGTTCCGGGCGCATCCTGCTACGAAGGGGCCCATGGCCTGTTCGGCGGGTCGGCGCGGCAGGTTGTGACTTCCGCGACTCGTATCACGCCCATCGACAGTACATTGGGACCGGAGGGCGCTTTGCTGGCCCTCGCCGCAACTGCCCGCCATGCCATCGCCGGCAACGGCGTCCGGATGCCGGAGCTAATCATCGGCCATGGCGTTCTCGGCCGGCTGTTGGCCCGTCTGACAATTGCCGCCGGCGCGCCTGCGCCCACGGTTTGGGAAGTCGACGAGAGCCGTAGGGGCGGGGCCGACGGCTACGAGGTCATCGCGCCCGACGCGGACACGCGCAAGGATTACGCTGCGATCTACGACGCCTCCGGCCGCGCTGATCTGCTGAACGATTGGATCGGGCGACTGACAAAGGGTGGTGAAATCGTCCTTGCCGGTTTCTACACTCAGCCCCTTCAATTCGCTTTTCCACCGGCTTTCATGCGGGAAGCCCGGCTGCGCATCGCCGCCGAATGGACGCCCGCTGACATGACCGCAACGCGGTCCCTGGTCGAAAGCGGCGCGCTGTCGCTGGATGGCCTCATCACACACACCCGCCCGGCAAGCGATGCGGCGGAGGCCTACGAGACGGCCTTCACCGACCCGGCTTGCCTGAAAATGATCCTCGATTGGAGCCAGATCTCATGAAGGACGAAGTCCCGAATCTCTCGGACTACGCGACCCGCCTACGAGACGAGGCGAGTGAGCCCTCGCTTGAAGTGCCGCAGGGCGAACCCACCAAGAAGACGCAGATCATCGCGATCTACGGCAAGGGCGGCATCGGCAAGTCCTTCACGCTGGCCAACCTCAGCCACATGATGGCCGAGCAGGGCAAGCGCGTGCTGCTGATCGGTTGCGATCCGAAATCCGACACCACCTCGCTGCTGTTCGGCGGCAAGGCCTGCCCGACGATCATCGAGACCTCCACCAAGAAGAAACTGGCCGGGGAAGAGATCAAGGTCGGCGACGTCTGCTTCAAGCGCGGTGGCGTTTTCGCGATGGAACTGGGCGGGCCCGAAGTGGGGCGCGGCTGCGGCGGACGCGGCATCATCCATGGCTTCGAGACGCTTGAGAAGCTCGGCTTCCACGATTGGGATTTCGACTACGTCCTGCTCGATTTCCTCGGCGACGTGGTCTGCGGCGGCTTCGGCCTGCCGATCGCCCGCGACATGGCGCAGAAGGTGATCCTCGTCGCCTCGAACGACCTGCAATCGCTTTACGTTGCCAACAACGTCTGCTCGGCGGTGGAATATTTCCGCAAGCTCGGCGGCAACGTTGGCGTCGCGGGCCTTGTTGTGAATAAGGACGACAATTCCGGCGAGGCGCAGGCCTTTGCCAAGGCGGTCGACATCCCGATCCTTGCCTCGATTCCGCAGGACGACGATCTGCGTAAGAAATCAGCCAACTATCAGATCGTGGGAACGGACAAGAGCCAATGGGGCGCATTGTTTGCCGAGCTTGGTATGAACGTGGCCGAGGCCCCGCCGCTGCGGCCCACGGCGCTGACCCAGGATGCGTTGCTGGAGCTTTTCGACGGCTCCGACACCGGAGCTGGCTTCGTCCTGGAGCCGGCAACCGACGAAGATATGCGCGGTCCCGACGCCGCGCCCAAGGTCTCGCTGGAGGTCGTTTATGACGACGCGTGAGGGCTTTGAAGTCGGTTACGACGACAGCGGCGACGTGGAGGTGATCCGCGCCGAGCCTGACGTACGACCCAACGTCGAGGCCGATGGTGCACTTGGCTGCCATTCTGGCGGCGAGATGGCGAAAGCGGCGGAAATGGCCGCCCCCTCGCTGATGGAGAAATTCCGCGCCGACTATCCGCAGGGGCCGCACGACAAACCGCAGAGCATGTGCCCTGCTTTTGGCTCGCTCCGGGTGGGGCTGCGCATGAAGCGCGTCGCGACAATCCTGAGTGGCAGCGCCTGCTGCGTTTACGGCCTCACGTTCGTTTCGCATTTCTACGGCGCGCGGCGGTCGGTCGGCTACGTGCCGTTCAATTCCGAGACCCTCGTCACCGGCAAGCTCTTCGAAGACATCCGTGACGCGGTCCACGAAATCGCCGACCCCGACGCGCTGGATGCCATCGTGGTGACAAACCTTTGCGTGCCGACCGCTTCGGGCGTGCCCCTGCGGCTGTTGCCAAAAGAGATCGACGGGGTCCGCGTGGTTGGCATCGACGTGCCGGGTTTCGGCGTTCCGACCCACGCCGAGGCGAAAGATGTTCTTGCTGGTGCGATGCTGAATTACGCCCGCAAGGAGGCCGAGGCCGGCCCGGTGCCCCGCCCGCAAAGCGGTACCGACGACCGTCCGACCGTGGCACTGCTTGGTGAGATGTTCCCTGCCGACCCCGTGATGATCGGCGCGATGCTGGCACCCCTCGGCCTTGCTGCCGGGCCAACCGTGCCGTGCCGCGAATGGCGGGAGCTTTATGCCGCGCTCGATTGCGGCGCGGTCGCCGCGATCCATCCGTTCTACACCGCCGCTGTCCGTGAGTTCGAAGCGGCCGGTCGGCCAATAGTCGGTTCCGCTCCGGTCGGGGCCGAGGGCACCGCAGCCTGGCTCGCCGGGATCGGTGACGCCTTCGGGTTGCCTGCCGACGCGGTCGCTGCCGCCCAGAACGCCTTCGTCGGTGCGATCAAGGGCGCTCTCGCGGCCAATCCGATCACGGGTCGGATCACCGTATCGGGCTATGAAGGTTCCGAATTGCTCGTCGCCCGGCTTTTGATCGAGTGCGGAGCGGACGTGCCCTATGTCGGCACCGCCTGTCCAAAGACCCGCTGGTCCGCTGCTGACGCCGAATGGCTCTCTGCACACGGTGCCGAGGTGCGGTTCCGTGCCTCGCTCGAGGATGACCTTTCGGCGATGGAGGGCCATCAGCCTGACCTCGCCATCGGCACGACTCCGGTCGTCCAGCGCGCCAAGGAACTCGGCACGCCCGCGCTCTACTTCACCAACCTGATCTCCGCGCGTCCATTGATGGGCCCCGCCGGGGCCGGGTCTCTGGGTGAAGTTGTCCGCGCCGCGATGGCCGGGAAGGATCGGATGGCGGACATGAAGGCCTTCTTCGAAGGCGTCGGCCATGGTGACACTGCTGGCGTCTGGGAGGGCGCGCCCAACCTGCGCCCCGATTTCCGCGCGCAGCATCAGCGCAAACTCGACAAGAAGGCCAAGGCGGCCAAAGCGGCGGAGATGATCTGATGCTTGTCCAGGATCATGACCGCGCCGGAGGATATTGGGGGGCCGTCTACGCCTTCACCGCCGTCAAGGGATTGCAGGTTGTCATTGATGGCCCGGTGGGCTGCGAAAACCTGCCCGTGACCTCGGTCCTGCACTACACCGATGGCCTGCCGCCCCATGAATTGCCCATCGTCGTGACGGGTCTGGCCGAGGAAGAACTGGGCCGCGACGGCACCGAGGGCGCGATGAAGCGCGCCTGGGAAACGCTTGATCCTGCGCTGCCCGCCGTGGTGGTCACAGGCTCCATCGCCGAGATGATCGGCGGTGGCGTGACCCCGCAAGGCACCAATATTCAACGCTTCTTGCCGCGCACCATCGACGAGGATCAGTGGGAAGCCGCCGACCGGGCGATGACGTGGCTCTTTAGCGAGTTCGGCCAGACCAAAGGCCGGATGCCGCCCGAGAAGAAACGCGAAGAGGGCGACAAGCCGCGCGTCAACATCCTCGGGCCGATGTACGGCACGTTCAACATGCCCTCGGACCTGGCCGAGATCCGACGGCTGGTCGAAGGCATCGGGGCCGAAGTGAACATGGTCCTGCCGTTGGGCGCGCACCTCGCCGAGATGCGCAACCTCGTGAACGCCGACGTGAACATCGTCATGTATCGCGAGTTCGGGCGGGGCCTCGCCGAGGTTCTTGGCAAGCCATACCTTCAGGCCCCCATCGGCCTGGAATCGACCACGCTGTTCCTGCGCAAACTGGGCGAGTTGACGGGGCTCGACCCTGAGCCGTTCATCGAGCGCGAGAAGCATTCTACGCTCAAGCCGCTCTGGGATCTCTGGCGGTCCGTCACGCAGGATTTCTACGCCACCGCCAAGTACGGCATCGTCGCAACCGAGACCTACGCCCGGGGTATTCGCAAATACCTCGAGGGCGACCTCGGCTTTCCCTGCGCCTTCGCCGTCGCCCGCGTGCCGGGGGCCAAGACGAACAACACCGAAGTGCGCAGCCTGATCGCGCAGGAAAATCCGCTGCTCGTCCTGGGCTCGATCAACGAGAAGATGTATCTGGCCGAACGGAAGCGAGGCCATGGACCAGCACCAACGTTCATCCCGGCAAGCTTTCCGGGATCGGCCATCAGGCGGGCTACCGGCACACCGTTCATGGGATACGCCGGGGCGGTCTACCTGCTTCAGGAAATCTGCAACGGGCTGTTCGATGCGCTGTTCCAGATCCTGCCGCTGGCCAGCGAGATGGATGCGGGGTCCGCAACACCGACGCCGCTCCGCCGTGATATGCCATGGGAGCCCGAGGCACAGGCGCTGCTCGACAGCCTTGTCGCACGCCATCCGGTCCTGACCCGAATTTCCGCCGCGAAAGCCCTGCGGGACGCTGCCGAAAGTGCGGCCCTTGCCGCGGGCGACGACCGCGTGGCGCGGGACACCGTCGCCATGCTCGACACCTCACCTGAAGGAGACCGTTGATGACCGACATGACCACCGAGACGATGGTGACGCCGCAGGTCCGGCACCGGCGGACACCCGCTGCGGACCGCGCGGAATACCAGGTTTATTTCGCATTGATTTTCGCTGTGCTTCTGCCCGTGAACCTCGTGGCTTGGGCCCGCGATGCGATCACCGGAAACGGCAATGCCGGCAAGGGACCCGTGGTCCGCAGCCTGAGCCATGCCCGCACGATTACGCCGCAGATCTTTCGCGCCTGACGGGCGCGGCGGCACACGACTTCGGCCAGGCCTTCGGGCGCGGCTGATGCCAGGGCAGGGGATGAACCTCTGTCGTAGCCCGGCCGCGGGGGACGCGCGGCGTCAGACTCGGATTTTCGAAAGGAAACCTCATGGCTGACAAATCGGACCTGTCTTTTACAGGTCTAACTGACGAGCAGGCGCAGGAACTGCACTCAGTGTATATGAGCGGTTTCGCGATCTTCACGGCCGTGGCCGTGGTCGCTCATATCCTGACGTACATCAAACTGCCCTGGTTCGCTTGGTAAGGGGATAGATCATGTCACAGTTCTACAAGATCTGGCTGATCTGGGACCCGCGCCGCGTCTTCGTGGCTCAGGGTGTGTTCCTCTTTCTGCTGGCGGTGATGATTCACCTCGTCCTGCTCAGCAATCCTGAGACGAACTGGCTCAACCGTGCCTTCAGCACCATGGAGGCGGCGGCAGCCGAGTGATCGGCCTCGTCACGCATCACAGCCGCGGGCGGGGATACACTCGCCCGCAGCAACCAACGAACGACCAACTAGATATCCTCGCCATATGGCCGCCTCGGCGCCAGTGTCGAACAAGGAGTGGAGAAGATGGCTCAGCTCACCTTCGAAAGAAAATATCGCGTCCGCGGTGGGACGCTGGTCGGCGGAGACCTTTTCGACTTCTGGGTGGGGCCGTTCTACGTCGGCTTCTTCGGAGTCACGACGCTGTTCTTCGCCGCCCTTGGCACCGCGCTCATCTTTTACGGCGCGAGCCAGGGAGACACCTGGAACCCGTGGCTGATCTCGATCGAGCCGCCACCGCTTGAATACGGTCTGGGCGCAGCGCCTTTGCTTGAAGGCGGCCTCTGGCAGATCATAACCATGTGCGCGACACTTGCCTTCACATCGTGGGCACTGCGCGAAGTCGAAATCTGCCGCAAGTTGGGGATCGGATATCACGTCCCCATAGCCTTCGCTTTTGCAATTCTTGCCTACGTCACATTGGTGATCATCCGACCGGTACTGTTGGGAGCCTGGGGACATGGTTTCCCATATGGCATCTTCAGTCACCTCGATTGGGTGAACAACGTTGGCTACACCTACGGCAACTTCCACTACAACCCCGCCCACATGATCGCGGTGACGTTCTTCTTCACCACGTGTCTCGCGCTGGCGCTGCATGGCTCTCTCGTGCTTTCGGCGCTCAACCCGGAGAAGGGCGAGGAAGTGAAGACTCCCGATCACGAGGACACCTACTTCCGTGACCTCATCGGCTATTCCATCGGACCGCTCGGCATCCACCGGCTGGGTCTGCTCCTTGCCCTGAATGCCGGGTTCTGGAGCGCGGTCTGCATCGTCATCTCAGGCACCGTCTGGTTCGGCATCTGGGCCGACTGGTGGTACTGGTGGGTCGATCTTCCCTGGTGGGCCGGCATCGAAGGAGGGATCAATGGCTGAGTATTACAACATCTTCACGCAAGTGCAGGTTCAGGGCCCGCCCGAGATGGGGGTCGAGGAAAAGCTCGCCCCCGGACGGTCCGGGAAACCCGGCTTCTCGCGCCTCTTCGGATACTTCGGCAACGCACAGTTGGGGCCGATCCACCTTGGACCATGGGGCGTGGTCAGCCTGATCACGGGCAGCGCCTGGTTCATCCTGGTCGGCTTGGCCTTCTGGGACCAGGCCGGGTACAACCCCGCGATCTTCCTGCGGGACCTGTTCTGGTTCTCGCTGGAGCCGCCTGCACCGGAATACGGTCTTGGCATCCCGCCGATGGGCGAGGGCCTGGGCTGGCTGATCGCGTCGTTCTTCCTGCTGATCTCGGTCATCACCTGGTGGATACGAACCTACCAGCGGGCGGTGGACCTCAAGATGGGCAAGCACGTGGCCTGGGCCTTTGCCTCCGCCATCTGGCTGTTCCTCGTCCTCGGCCTGATCCGACCGATCCTGATGGGCAGCTGGTCCGAGGCGGTGCCCTACGGGATCTTCAGTCACCTCGACTGGACCAACCTGTTCTCCATCACCTACGGAAACTTGTTCTACAATCCGTTCCACGCGCTCTCCATCGCCTTCCTCTACGGCTCGGCGCTGCTGTTCGCGATGCACGGGGCAACGATCCTCGCGGTCAGCCGTTTCGGCGGCGAGCGCGAGATCGAACAGGCCATCGACCGGGGCACGGCGTCCGAACGGGCAGCGTTGTTCTGGCGCTGGACCATGGGCTTCAACGCCACGATGGAAGGCATTCACCGGTGGGCCTGGTGGTTCGCAGTACTGACCACGCTGACCGGCGGGATCGGTATCCTGCTGACCGGCACGGTTGTCGACAACTGGTTCGTCTGGGCGCAGGAGCACGGCTACGCGCCGTTGGATTGAGCCATGAAGGAGAGTGAAATGATGGACGACAACGACATGCTGCGCCTCGGCCGCCGAGGACAGCTTACCGCCAACGTCACCTTCCTGATGCTCAAGGGCGCAGGCTACGCGGCGCTCGTGGTGCTCGTGATCTGGCTGGGGATCGCCTTCCTCGGCTGGTTCGGCGCGACCTTCCTGCCCGAGGACAGCCGCTTCACTCCGGACCCGATCAACCGGTCGGACGTGGTGATCGAGGTGTCGGACAGTCGCGTTGCCTGAGAGATCCGGGGGCGAGTCCGGTCGCCCCCGTCAGCCGATGGCTTGCCCAGTTCCCGGGTCGGTCATCCGGGGTTCACGCCCCAAACTCCCGTTGGCGACGGGAGACGGCGCCAGGGGGACCAAAACCCTCTGGCGCTAAATTTTTTCTGGGAGGCTTGAGAGATGGACGACACGCCGCATACCCCGACGCTGGACCTCGTGAACACACCCGCCGATCTGCGGAAGCTGTCCGACGCGGCCTTGTCCGATCTTGCTGATGAGTTGCGCGCCGAAGTCATCGACGCGGTCAGCCGCACCGGCGGGCATCTCGGATCCTCCCTCGGCGTGGTCGAACTGGCGGTGGCGCTCCACGCCGTCTTCGACACGCCTCGCGACAAGCTCATCTGGGACGTCGGCCACCAGTGCTACCCGCACAAGGTGCTGACCGGCCGCCGGGACCGCATCCGCACCCTTCGGCAGGAAGGCGGCCTCAGCGGCTTCACCAAGCGGGACGAGAGCGAGTACGACCCCTTCGGTGCCGCCCATTCCTCGACCTCCATCAGTGCCGCCCTCGGCTTCACCGTCGGGCGCGACTTGGGGCAGGATACCGGAGACGCCATCGCCGTCATCGGCGACGGGTCGATCAGTGCCGGCATGGCCTACGAGGCCCTGAACAACGCCGGCGATCAGGGCCGGCGGATGTTCGTGATCCTCAATGACAACGAGATGTCCATCGCGCCACCCACGGGGGCGATGTCGCGGTACCTGTCCTCGCTCTACTCGGGGCCGCTCGGTGCCGCCCAGAAGATGGCAGAAGGGTTCGAGGCCGCACTCCCCGGCCCGATCCGCGACCATGCCCGCCGGGCCCGGGCCCTCGTGACCGGTCTGCCTGGCGGGCAGGGGACGCTGTTCGAGGAGCTGGGATTCTCCTACATCGGCCCGATCGACGGACATGACATGGCGCAGCTCCTTCCCGTTCTGCGCGCCGCCCGCACCCGCGCCACCGGGCCGGTCCTGATCCACGTCTGCACGGTCAAGGGCAAGGGTTACGCTCCCGCTGAGACGGCCGCTGACCGGGGCCACGGGGTTTCGAAATTCGAGATTGCGACCGGCGCACAGTCCAAGGGGAAACCTAATGCGCCGTCCTACACCAAGGTCTTCGGCCAAGCCCTGACGCGGCTGGCGGAGGACGACAGCGGCATCGTCGCCGTCACCGCCGCCATGCCCTCCGGCACCGGCGTCGACATCATGGGCAAGCGGTTTCCGGGCCGCGTCTTCGACGTCGGCATCGCGGAACAGCACGCGGTGACTTTCGCCGCCGGCATGGCCGCGAGCGGGCTCAAGCCTTTCTGCGCCATCTACTCCACATTCCTGCAACGCGGCTACGATCAGGTGGTGCACGATGTGGCCCTACAAGGGCTGCCCGTTCGCTTCGCAATCGACCGGGCCGGGCTGGTCGGAGCGGATGGTCCGACCCACGCGGGCACCTTCGACATAGGCTATCTCTCGGCCCTGCCGGGGATGGTGGTTATGGCCGCCGCCGACGAGGCCGAACTGGTCCACATGGTCGCCACCGCCGCCGCGCACGACAGCGGCCCCATCGCTTTCCGCTACCCCCGGGGTGAGGGGGAGGGCGTGCCATTCCCCGAGGTGGGCGAGGTGCTGGAGATCGGCAAGGGCAGGGTGCTGCAGAAGGGCGACGATGTGGCGCTCCTCTCCTTCGGGGCGCACCTCGGCGAATGCCGCAAGGCGACCGCGGCGCTGGAAGCGCGTGGCCTCACCGTGACGCTTGCCGATGCCCGCTTCGCCAAGCCTTTCGACCGGGATCTGGTCCGGCAGCTGGTCCGCGATCATCGGGCGCTGGTCACCGTGGAGCAGGGGGCCGAGGGCGGCTTTGGCGCGAGCGTTCTTCACTGGCTAGCCAACCAGGGATTGCTCGGGGGTAAATGCCAGGTGCGGACCATGACCCTGCCGGACCGCTTCATCCAGCAAGCCGCGCCGGACGCGATGTATGCCGAGGCCGGACTGACGGCGGTGGACATCGCCGCGACGGCGGCCGAAGCGGCGGGGCTGGATGCGCGGCGGGTGACGCAACCGGTTGGTTAGCAGGGTCTGAAAGGGGCGCACGGCGCTTATGCATCAAACCCGCGCGAGGTCTCCGAAGATCAAGTCGAGGTGCTGATCCAGATAGATCTGCAGCCATGGGGTAAACTCCGCCGGATGACGGGTCACGCGGGCCGCCAACTCGTAGATGTCGACCCACTTGGTTGCCATCACCTCTGAAGGATCCGGATCAAGACCAAGCGATCCCGACACCTGAGCCGTGAAGATCTCCACGACCTCATGCTCGATCAGGCCGCCGCCAACATCGGCGCGGTATTCCACACGGCCCTTCCAGACTGGCGCGAGACCGGTGATCCCCAGTTCCTCGTCCAGCCGCCGAACCGCACAGACGCCTGCATCCTCGCCCCAGCGTGGATGCGTGCAGCAGGTGTTCGCCCAGAGGCCGGGGGTATGGTACTTCGACAGCGCGCGTTGCTGGATCAGCACGTCGGTCCCGCGCATCACGAAGACACTGACCGCCTTGTGACGCAGGCCGCGTTGATGCACGTCCAACTTGCCGACCGGTGCAAGCTCGCCATCTACCCAGGCTGGGATCTTTTCGGTCATACGCGCTCTGGCCGGACCAGCCCCCAGAGGTGCGCGATGTTCTTCAACCCGATCTTGACGTGCGCAAGAGGCCGGGCCTTCACCAGTTCCTTGTTCATGTAGGCTTCGAAGGTCAGGCGCTGCACGTCGATGTCGTGACAGAGAGAGACGAACCGTTCGCGACGTTCGTCGGACCTGTAATAGGCGTTCTGCATGGCGCCGAGGACGCGAAAGACCTGCTTGTGTTCGCGCATGAAGAGTTGGCGGGCGAGCCGCAGGTCCTTGGCCCGACCCGTGGTCAGGCAGGCCGCAGCGGCCGTTGCCGCGACCCGGCCGCCCACCATCGCGTAATAGATCCCCTCGCCGGAGGACGGGGCCACGACCCCCGCAGCATCCCCGGCCAGCACCACGTCCGACCCGTTGTCCCAGCGGTCCAGCGGCTTCAGAGGGATCGGTGCACCTTCCTTGCGGATCGTCTGGCACTCGCTGAGGCCGGAGGCCGTGCGCAGGGCCGCAGTCGCTTCCTTGAGATCAACGCCCTTGACCATCGAGCCCATGCCGACGCTGGCCTTTGTCCCATGCGGAAAGACCCAGCCGTAGAAATCGGGCGAGATCGTCCCGTCATAGACCACGTCGCAGCGGTCCGGGTGGTAATCACCGACGGGGCCAGGGGCCTCGATGATCTCGTGGTAGGCGATGACGTAAGGAATGGCATCGCCGCCCGGTACCTCGTCCCGCGCGACGTTTGAGCGTGCGCCATCCGCGCCGATCACGAGGCGGCAGGGCAGGGTGCGCGCCTCGCCACTGGCCTTGTCACGATAATGCACGGTGGGGTGCCCGCCCTCGCGGGTGATTTTCGTGTATGTCCCGGTGAACCGCTCCGCCCCGGCTTCCGCCGCCCGGACCCGGAGGAAATCGTCGAAGTCCTCACGGTCGACCATGCCGACGAAGCCGTTCTCGATCGGAATGTCGACCCGGCGCCCCTTGGGGGAGATCATGCGCGCCGTGGTGATCTTGGCCACCAACTGGGTGTCCGGGATATGAAAATCGCGGATCAGCCGGGGTGGGATGGCGCCACCACAAGGCTTGATCCGCCCCTCACGGTCCAGAAGCGCGACCGAATGGCCCGAGCGGGCGAGATCTTCTGCGGCCGTGGCTCCCGATGGACCACCTCCGACAACGACGACATCGAACATGTTATTCCCCCGGGACAAGCGCCGGCTGAGGCGCGGTGATGAGCCGTCCGGCCATAAGGGCGGCGGCAATGAACAGGACAGCTTCGAGCCCGAAGACCACGGCATAGGCAGTGTCGAGCGGCAATGCGATGCGGGCCGCGTCGAGGATGCCGGTGGCCAGCAGCCCCGCCAATCCAGCGGCGATGGCTTGCGCCGCGCCGAAGACGCCCATGCGCGTGCCGGTGGCCCCCGGCTGTGCGGCGGCGAGGCGCATCATTGAGCCGATCGCACCGACCACGAACAGCCCGTTTCCGAGACCAAGGATCATGGTAAAGGGCATCACGGCCAGCCCGGCGCCCAGACCAACGAGGCCGAGTGCAGAGATCACGCAGCCGGTGATCGCCCAGAGCCTCAATGAGCCGAACCTCAAAGTCGACAGCATCCCCGCGCCGATCATTCCGAGCAGTGCTGCGCCATCCTTGGCGCCGGATATCTTCGTGGATGTTTCCGGGCCAAGCCCGTGGACATGCCCCATGAAGGGTTCCAGCACCAGTTCGGAGAGGTAGAAAGCAAGGATCGACAGGAAAACGAAGCCGGTGAAGGCGCGTGCAGCCGGGTCCGCCCATGTGGCGCGGAGGGCAGGCATGAGCTTTGCATCGCGCGCGGGGGAGACGGTTCCGAGGTGGCGTTCAACGCCCACGACGGCGACGGCCGATACCAGGAAGGCGATCCCGGCGACGCAAGCGACCACTGTCAGCAGGCGCTCGGATGAATAGGGTTCAAGTGCAATGCCGGTTCCGATGGAGGTCACGATGGCGCCAAGGATCAGCATGAGCCACGCCAGCGTCGCCGCCGCTCCCTTGCGGGCATCCGGTGCCGCGGTGGCGAGAAGCGCGAGGAACGACGTTCCTCCGGCCCCGATGCCAAGGCCGATAAGCGCATAGGCCAAGATCCAGACCAGCAAGGCAGTGGCTCCGCTGAGCGCCGCGATGCCCCAGGCGGTCAGGATCAGGCCAAGACCGACAAGGGCGATCCCGCCGAGAATGAAAGGGGTGCGCCCGCCCCGCGCATCGGAGCGGTGGCCCCAGGCCGGGCGCGTCAGCTGCACGGCGTAATGCAGCGCGACGAGAAGACCCGGCAGCAGCGCAGGCAGGGCGAGTTCCACCGTCATGAGCCTGTTGAACAGATTGACTGGAAGGGCCGCCATACCGCCAATCGCGGCGTTCGCGAGGCAAAGCCGTACCAGGGTGCCCCAGCCGGCTGTCATGCCAGACCCCGAAGGGCGAAGGCCGCGACCATCATTCCGGTGATATAAAGCAGGACGCCTGTTCCATTGTACCATGGCGCCTTCGCCTTGGGGTCTTCCAGCATCACGCGCATCGCAACCGCTTGGAGCGTGAGCAATACAGCAATGGCGAGCGCATGCAGGGGCCTGTCCCAGAGGGCGAGGAGCGCGATGACGGCCACTTGCGATACAGCCATGACGACGCAAGCCACGCGGGCGGCGCGCTTCGGGCCCAAGGTAACGGGCAGCGACCGCACGCCGGTTTCCGTGTCGCCCTGCAAGGCCTTGAAATCGTTAAGCGTCATGATCCCATGGGCACCGATGCCATAAAGAATGGCGATGCCCATGACCTCCGGCGCAGGTGCGCCTGCAGTCAGGACCGCAGCGCCGGTGATCCATGGCAAGGTCTCGTAGCTCAGGCCGACAAGGCCGGGCCCCAGAATGCCGGAACGCTTCAGCCTCACGGGCTCGGCGGAGTAGGCCCAGGCCGCGAGAACGCCAAGGCATGTTGCGGTGAATCCGTAGGGTCCGAGCTGCCAGCCGATGGCGAGGGACAGCGCCGACATCGCCACCGCCACCCAAAGACCCCAACGGCCGGGCACGCGCCCCGACGGGATCGGGCGGTCCGGTTCGTTGATGGCGTCGACGTCTCGGTCGCACCAATCATTCGCCGCCTGGCTCATGCCACAGACCACGGGTCCTGCCAGAACGACACCGAGCAGGACCAGTCCCCATTGGCCTGAGAATGGCTGGCCGGAGGCAACAAGGCCGCAGAGATAGGCCCACATCGGCGGGAACCAGGTGATCGGTTTCAGAAGAGTCAGCAACGCGCGCGGCTCAGGCCAGCGGCGCGGCGGAAAAACTGTCAGGTTTGCTAGGTCGGACATGGTGTCAGCTTAAGGTGACACACCGAGTCGCGGCAAGTGTAAATCAGGCCTTACAGTAGGGGTTCAGTCTTCGTCGCGCTTGAGCAAGCCATATTTGCGCAATTTCACGTAGAGCGACTGGCGCGACAACCCGAGCATGTCGGCCGCCGCAACGCGGTTATTCATGGTTAGTTCGACGGCGGTTTCGATGCACATGCGTTCAACCACGTTCGTCGTCTCGGCGACGATTTCCTTCAGCGTGGCGGAGCCCACAAGCTCCATCAGCGACCGGACGTTGTCATCGGAAACCGGCACAATCGACGGCCGCTGGGTTTCGCCCCGGCTGAGGTCCCGGATCACGAAGGCAAAGACCGTATCTCCCCCCGCCTTGAGCGCGGTGACGGAGATTTCGGCCGAGCGTGGCGACGTGAAGTCCCCGACCAGCTTTGTCACGTAAGCGCGCATGCTGCCGGTGCGCTGCGCGTTCTCGGTAAGTACCTTCAGGTCGACCGAACCTCGATCAAGGAATTCGGAAAAATTGCGTCCCCTGACCTTGAGATCGTGGGCCGCCTCGATCTGGCTGAGGAACCCTTCGTTGAGGGACAGGATCGCGCCTGCGTCGTTGGTGAAAACTATCCCGTCCGGGCCATGGTCAAAAAGCGCCAGAAGGTTGCGGCTCAGACCGTCAGCGCCGACATCGGTGCTTTCGACGGATTCAACCCGTAAAATCAGGAAGCGCTCGCCTGCGGCGCGGAACGCTGTGGGGCGGAGGCGCACCTCTTCATCGCCGCCGGACAAGCGGACGACGACCGGGCCCGGATGCTCGGACATGGCCTGGGCCTGGAGTTCCTCGAGCAGAGTGCCCTTGCGCCTGCTCTCGAACCGGTCAACCAATCGAGTGCCCACCAGATCGTTCCGGCTGCGGCCAAAAACCTTGGCGGCCAGCGCATTGACGTCTGTCATCAGGCCGGTTCCAAGCGAAATGAAAACCACGGCGTCTTGAGTGGCCTCCAGAAGCACGCGGAACCTTGTATCGTATTCGCGCTGGACCTCGTAGTCCCGTTCGAGCGCGAGTTGGGCTTGCACGAGTTGCTGCTGCATCTCGGCGATCGGTCGCAGGTCACGACCCAGCAACAGGATCGCCCCGTCGGGGCCTATCCTGTGAAACGAGTAACGCACGGGCATCTCGACCTTGCCGTCCGCACTCGTGTGGTTCAGTTCCAGCGGCCGCACCACGGGGGCATCGTTCAGAAAGTTCTCCAGCCGCTCTTCGAACTTGCGGATGCTTTCGAACGTCAGGAGGGCGCGCATGTCCTTGCCCTCGGCGATGTCGAGGGCGGAAAATTCGGCATTGGATGGGTTGATCATGACGGCCAGCACCCGGCCCTCATCGGAAATGACGATACCGATGTCCGAAATTTCGGCAATGATGTTGCCAAGGATCTCCGGAGCGATGAGCGGGATCGCCCCGCTGCTCCAGTATTTGGCGCCTCGCGACGTCATGACGGCGCCTTGGTTTCAAGGCGCCTGCTGGCGCGTCGCGGTGTCATTGCCCTATCTCCTGCGTGTCAGACGTGCGTCCTTTTGGATGAACTTTTCCAAGCCGCACAGCCGCAGCGCCTCGTCAACATTATTGGTTACGTAATCCGCCCCCGAGAGAGACCTGATGTCAAGGCCGCGCCCTTCAATCGCTCCTCCCAGAACGATGGGGGTAGGCCTCGGCATGACGGCGCGCACGAGGTTCACGAGTTTGCGCACGGGTTCAATCGTCTCGGGCCTGGAGGTGGAAATCATCACGACGTCGTACCGGGATCGCGCCGTTGTCTGTTCGATTTCATCGCGATCCGCGGAGAGCATGACTTTGACACTGAACCCCTTACGGCGGAGTTGGCCAGCCAGCACTTGCGCGCCGAGTGTATGGTTTTCGTCTTTCTCCAGCAAAACCAACGCCGACGGCGCGTCCGGACCGCTGCGATGGTCGGATCGCCATTCCGGCCCCAGTTCGCGCAAGAGCGCCTGCAATTTGGATGAGCCGATGGTTACAGTGGCAAAACTGATCTCGTCGCGACACCATTCCTCCCCGAGTTTGCGTGCAAGTTCGGGAATGTAGAGGTCGGCCACGTCTTCTCTGGAAACGCCGCTTTCGGTCATCGCCAGCAGGGTTGAATGGCATGCTTCACGGTCGCCGTTGAGAAGACACGAACGCATCAAAACGAGAAGTTCAGGGTCCGCCGCCTTCGCCCTGCCATTCTTTTCGCGCGCCACCACCGCCAGCGCCCGGCTGGCCACCTTGTCGATCCAGAAGTCGGCCTGTGGCGAGTAGTGTCTTGAATTCGTGCTGTCACGCATTCGGTTGACCCTCCCGGCCACCGCGAGGCCTTCACCCCGCTTATGCATCGTTTGACCCTACCAGTGTCAGATTAGATTCGGGAAATGTCAAAGAAAACTGACAGTGGCGCGCGCTTCTTGCGGTGAAATCTATTTATATATCTGAGAAATATACAGAATCTGCCGCGCGTGTCAGTTACCTGCAGTGGCGTTGCGAGATGGGGCCATGGTGTAAGGAAAAGTTGACACACGGCAATGGAGAGTCATACCATTGACGGTGAGGACTGTCAGGAAAGCTTTACATGCTCGTCGTCAAACGCGCTTCCCCTCACCCGGAAACCGATCGCCGCCCCCTCTACACGATTGAGCAGCGCGCGCGCCGGGATGCGACCGTCTGGACGCTCGTCCAGGGGGTCCTCGCGCCTGTTCAGTTCGTCGTGTTTCTCGCGTCGCTGGTGCTCGTTCTCAACTATCTCGCGACGGGAACCGGATACGGGGCTGCGACCCTTTCCATCGTCGCCAAAACCCTTGTGCTCTACGCGATCATGGTGACCGGCGCGATCTGGGAGAAGGTCGTGTTTGGCCAGTATCTATTGGCGCCCGCCTTCTTTTGGGAGGACGTGGTGAGCTTCCTCGTGATCGGTCTTCACACAGCCTATCTCTTTGGGTTGCTGACCGGGACCATGTCGCCGGACGTCCTGATATCGGTGGCACTTGCCGCTTACGCCACCTACGTCTTCAACGCTGCTCAGTTCCTGCTCAAGCTGCGCCGGGCCCGGTTGGACGGGGTCGTCGGATGACCCATGTACCACCCCCTCCGCAAGGCGGCTGCCGCTCTGCACCGGTCCTCAAGGAAAGAGGCCAACGCGAGGTCTTCTGCGGTCTGACGGGAATCATCTGGCTGCACAGAAAGATGCAGGATGCCTTTTTTCTGGTCGTTGGTAGTAGAACCTGCGCCCACCTTCTACAATCCGCCGCCGGCGTGATGATTTTCGCCGAACCCCGATTCGGCACAGCGATTCTCGAGGAAACGGACCTGGCCGGCATGGCCGACGCCCATGCCGAGTTGGACCGTGAGGTGGCGCGTCTTCTGTCCCGCCGCCCGGACATCCGCCAGCTGTTCCTCGTGGGCTCCTGCCCTTCGGAGGTCATAAAGCTTGATCTCGCCAAGGCGGCCGAGCGCCTCACTCAGGAGCATGCCCCGCACGTCCGGGTGCTGAACTACTCCGGTTCAGGCATCGAGACGACCTTCACCGAAGGCGAGGATGCTTGCCTTGCCGCAATGGTCCCGGTTCTGCCGCGGACCGAGGCGCGGGAGCTGCTGGTCGCCGGCGCTCTGCCTGACGTGGTGGAAGACCAGATGATGGGCCTCCTCGCTGACCTCGGTATCGGGCCCGTCCGCCTGCTTCCCGCCCGCCGGGTGGACGAGGAAACCGCCATCGGCCCGAACACCGTCTTCGCCCTCGCGCAACCCTTCCTGGGCGAGACTCATGCTGCGCTGACCCGCGCCGGCGCTCGCCACATACCCGCGCCGTTTCCGTTCGGCGAGGAGGGGACCACTGCCTGGCTCTCCGCCATCGCGGCGGAGTTCGGCGTGTCGAAAGACCGGTTCGAGGAAGTCACCGCCGCCCCGCGCGTCCGTGCCCGCAAGGCTGTCGCGGCGGCCGCCGAGACCCTGTCCGGCAAGTCGGCTTTCTTCTTCCCCGACAGCCAGATGGAGATCTCGCTGGCCCGGTTCCTGACCCGCGAATGCGGCATGAATGCCACCGAGGTTGCCCAACCCTACATTCGCGACGCCCTGCACGGGCCGGAGCTTGACCTTCTGCCCGCCGGCCCCCGCATTGCGGAAGGGCAGGACGTGGACCGGCAGCTCGACCGTGCGCTGGCCGACCGCCCGGACCTCACCATCTGCGGCCTCGGCCTCGCCAATCCGCTGGAAGCCGAGGGGCTGACGACCAAGTGGGCGATCGAGCTCGTCTTCACGCCCGTGCATTTCTACGAACAGGCTGGCGACCTTGCCGCCCTTTTTGCCCGTCCATTGCGGCGCAAGGAACGGCTTCGGCTGGAGGCGGCGGAATGAAGCTGTCGGTCTGGACATATGAGGGCCCGCCGCATGTCGGTGCCATGCGCGTCGCCACGGCGATGAAGGGCCTGCACTACGTGTTGCATGCCCCGCAGGGCGACACCTACGCCGACCTGCTATTCACCATGATCGAACGGCGCAATCACCGCCCGCCGGTGACCTACACGACCTTCCAGGCCCGCGATCTTGGTGCCGATACGGCCGGCCTATTCAAGTCCGCTTGCCAAGAGGCCGTGGACCGGTTCGCGCCCGAGGCGATCATCGTCGGCGCGTCCTGCACGGCCGAGCTGATCCAGGACGATCCCGGCGGCCTTGCCGAGACCATGGGTCTGTCCATCCCGGTCATCCCGCTGGAACTGCCGTCCTATCAACGCAAGGAATGCTTCGGCGCGGATGAGACGTTCTACCAGCTGGTCAAGGCGCTGGCCCGACCGCAGGAGCGCACCGCGCGCCCCACGGTCAATATCCTCGGCCCCACCGCATTGGGCTTCCGCCACCGCGACGACGTGGAAGAGATCACAGGCCTTCTGGCCGACATGGGGATCGAGGTGAACGTCTGCGCCCCGCTGAACGCACGCCCCGCCGACCTCGCCCGGCTTCCCGCCGCCCATGCCAACGTGCTGCTCTACCCCGAAACCGGCGAAAGCGCCGCTCGCTGGCTGGAGAAGGAACACGGGCAGCCTTACACGAAAACGGTCCCCATCGGTGTCGGTGCGACCCGCGACTTCATCGCGGAAGTCCAAAGCCTGACCGGTGTCACGACGCAGCCCGACGCCAGCCGCCTGCGCCTTCCCTGGTGGTCGGCAAGCGTCGATAGCACCTACCTCACCGGCAAGCGCGTCTTCCTGTTCGGCGACGCCACCCACGTGATGGCCATGGCCCGCGTCGCGCGGGACGAGATGGGTTTCGAGGTGGCCGGTATGGGCTGCTACAACCGCGAATTCGCCCGGCCCCTGCGCAAGATGGCGAAGGACTACGGCGTCGAAGCCCTCATCACCGAGGATTACCTCGACGTCGAAGCCGAGATCGAGCGCCTCGCTCCGGAGATGATACTCGGCACCCAGATGGAGCGGCACATCGGCAAGCGGCTCGGCATTCCCTGCGCCGTCATCTCGTCGCCTGTCCACGTTCAGGATTTCCCCGCCCGCTACTCGCCCGTTATGGGCTTCGAGGGGGCGAACGTCCTGTTCGACACGCTGGTGCATCCGCTGGTCATGGGCCTGGAAGAGCACCTGCTGCACATGTTCCGCGAGGATTTCGAGTTCCACGACGACGCGGGGCCTAGCCACCATGGCGCCAAGGCGACCCCGCGGGTGGAACAGGCAGACACGCCCGAAGCGCCGGCCGGCGTCACCGTCACATGGCTCCCCGCCGCCGAGAAAGAGCTGAAGAAGATCCCCTTCTTCGTGCGCGGCAAGGCGCGGCGGAATACCGAACTTTTCGCCGCCGAGCGTGGCACCAGCGAGATCAGCGTCGACACCCTCTACGAAGCGAAGGCTCATTATGCGCGATGAGGTGATCCGTCCCTACCGCGTGGCCATCGTCACGCTGGACGCCCACACCGCCGGGCCCTGCGCCCGGGTGGCGGAGCGTCTTGGGCCGGATTTCCCGGGTCTTGAGATCACGGTTCACGCTGCCGGCACATGGTCGGGCGACCCCGCCGCGCTGGCCGAGGCGCGCGCCGCGGTGGACAGCGCCGACCTGATCGTCGCCAACCTGCTCTTCATCGAAGAACACGTGCAGGCGATCCTGCCCCACATCATCGCCCGCAGGGCGAGCTGCGATGCGGTCGTCGGGCTGATCGCAGATCCCGCCGTGGTGAAAGCCACTAAGATGGGCGAGCTGGACATGTCGGCCCCCTCCAGCGCGGCGATGAAGCTGCTGAAGCGGCTGCGGGGCAGCGCGAAGCCGTCCGGCGCATCCGGCGCCAAGCAGATGAAGATGCTGCGTCGCCTGCCCAAGATCCTCCGCCTGATCCCGGGCAAGGCGCAGGACCTGCGCGCGTGGTTCCTGTCGATGCAATACTGGCTCGGCGGCTCCGACGAGAACATCGAGGAGATGCTGCGCTTCCTTCTCGGCCGTTATGCCGCGCGCCCCGATTTCGCGCAGCGGACCGCCAAGGCGCCGGTCGAATACCCCGAAGTCGGGCTTTACCACCCGGACCTGGCCGGCAACGGCATCACGACCGATCCCGCCCGCATCCCCGGGCCCAGGGACGCGGTCGGCACGGTTGGCGTGCTGATGCTGCGCAGCTACATCCTCGCCGGGGACGCCGCGCACTACGACGCCGCGATCCGTGGGCTGGAGGCGAAGGGCCTGCGCGTCCTGCCCGCCTTCGCCTCGGGCCTCGACGGTCGACCGGCGATCGACGCCTATTTCGGCGAGGGCAGGGTGGACGCGCTTGTATCGCTCACCGGCTTCTCCCTGGTGGGCGGGCCGGCCTATAACGACAGCCTGGCCGCGGTGGAGACTCTTTCGGCGCTGGATGTTCCCTACGTCGCCGCGCAACCGCTCGAGTTCCAGACCCTCGGCCAGTGGGCCGCGTCGGGGCAGGGCCTCGGCCCGGTGGAAACCACCATGCTTGTCGCCCTGCCGGAGATCGACGGCGCGACCAACCCGACCGTGTTTGCCGGACGGCATGGGACGGGTGGCTGCACGGGATGTTCGCGGATGTGCCAAAGCTCCGGTGCCCGTTCCATGGCCGCCTGTCATGAACGGATCGACAGTCTTGCCGAAAAGGTTCGTCGCCTCGCCGTGCTGCACCGCAAGCAGAACGCGGAGAAGACAGTCGCCATCGTCCTCTTCGGCTTCCCGCCCAACGCGGGTGCGGCTGGGACGGCGGCGTACCTCTCGGTCTTCGAGAGCCTCTTCAACACGCTCAGGCGCATGGCCCGCGAGGGCTATGACGTCGAGGTGCCAGAAAGCGTGGACGCCCTGCGCGAGATGGTCCTCGGCGGCACGGCGGAGCGTTACGGGCAGGAGGCCAACGTTGCCGCCCACGTCAGCGCCGACGAGATGGTGCGTGGCGCGCGGCATCTGAAGGCCATCGAGGATGTATGGGGCCCCGCGCCGGGCCGCGTGCAGTCGGACGGGCGGGGGGTCTTTGTTCTCGGGAAGCAGCTGGGCCGCGTTTTCGTCGGCCTCCAGCCCGCCTTCGGTTACGAGGGCGACCCGATGCGGCTGCTCTTCGAGAAGGGCTTCGCCCCGACCCACGCCTTCGCCACCTTCTACCAGTGGATCCGCGACGATCTGCAGGCCGACGTGGTCCTGCACTTCGGGATGCACGGCGCGCTCGAGTTCATGCCGGGCAAGCAGACCGGCCTTGGCGCCGCCGACTGGCCAGACCGGCTGATCGGCGAGATGCCGAACGTCTACCTCTACGCTGCCAACAACCCTTCGGAGGCGACGCTGGCCAAGCGGCGGTCGAACGCTGTGACGGTGTCGCACCTGACCCCGCCGCTGACCTCGGCCGGGCTCTACAAGGGGCTGGCCGAGCTGAAGGACAGCCTCACCCGCTGGCGCAGCGGCGACCGGGCCGAGGCGCTTGCCGAGCTGATCGCCGCGCAGGCCGAGGC
Organism: Rhodobacterales bacterium HKCCE4037; assembly: GCA_015689645.1. Classification (GTDB taxonomy): domain Bacteria; phylum Pseudomonadota; class Alphaproteobacteria; order Rhodobacterales; family Rhodobacteraceae; genus Gymnodinialimonas. The sequence continues at coordinate 60,904 of WVSM01000003.1, read as the reverse complement.
GGTGGACCTCGGCGGGGAGGATCCCGATACACTCTGGCTGAAGGTGCTGGAGACGGAAGGCTCGCTCATCACCGAGGGCCTGCACGTCGTCGGCAAGCCGATGGGCGCCGAGGCGCGGACCGGGATGCTGGCGCTGATGCCCGAAGGCGCCGACCGTGCAAGCATCGAGGCGCTGATGCAGTCGGACGGCGAACTGACCGGCCTGATGCGCGCCTTGTCGGCCCGCTTCATCGCCCCGGTGCCCGGCGGCGACCTGATCCGCTCGCCCGAGATCCTGCCCACGGGCCGCAACATCCACGCTTTCGACCCCTTCCGGATGCCGACCGCGCATGCGCTGGCCGAGGGCGCCAAGCTGGCGGGGGAGTTGATCGCCACTCACGGAACACTCCCCCGGTCGGTCGCCCTGGTGCTCTGGGGGTCGGATAACATCAAGTCGGACGGCGCGCCCATCGGGCAAGCGCTGGCCCTGATCGGGGCGCGACCCCGGTTCGACAGCTACGGCCGCCTGTCCGGCGCGGACCTCATCCCGCTGGCCGAACTGGGCCGGCCGCGCGTGGACGTTGTCATGACGCTTTCGGGCATCTTCCGGGACCTCCTGCCGCTTCAGACCCGGATGCTGGCCGAGGCTGCATGGAAGGCAGCCAGTGCCGAAGACGAGCCGCTGGAATGGAACCCGATCCGCGCCCACACGCTGGCACACGCCGCCGCGATGGATTGCGACTTCGACACCGCCGCCCTGCGGGTCTTCTCGAATGCGGAAGGGGCTTACGGGTCGAACGTGAACCACCTGGTCGACAGCTCCGCCTTCGGAGACGAGGACGAACTGGCCGACGCCTACCAGGCCCGCAAGAGCTTTGCCTACTCGCGGTGCGGGGCCTCGGCCGCGAACCCGGCGCTTCTTAAGGAAACCTTGGCGCAGGTGGACCTGGCCTACCAGAACCTCGAATCCGTCGAACTGGGTGTCACCTCCGTCGATCACTACTTCGACACACTCGGTGGCATCGCCCGTGCGGTGAAGCGTGCGCGCGGCGGGGCGACGCCGGTCTATATCGGGGACTCCACCCGCGGGCAGGCCAAAGTCCGCACGCTGAAGGACCAAGTCGCGCTGGAAACCCGGTCGCGCAGCCTGAACCCGAAATTCTACGAACCGCTTCTCACCCACGGCCACGAAGGCGTGCGCCAGATCGAGGCACATATCACCAACACCCTCGGCTGGTCGGCGACGACGGGCGAGGTGCAGCCGTGGGTCTACCAGCGGCTGTCCGAGACCTTCGTTCTCGACGCCGAGATGCGAGAGAGGCTGGCGCAGGCGAACCCCAAGGCCGCGATGCGGATGGCGGGGCGGCTGCTGGAGGCCTCGGACCGCGATTACTGGCAGCCGGATGCCGCGACGTTGGCGGCGCTGCAGGATGCGGCCGATGCCCTCGAGGACCGGATGGAGGGGATCGCAGCGGAATGACGAACAGAACCCGAAATATTGGAAAGGGGGGCGTATGAGCCCGCGTGACGACATACCGAGCCTGCGTGGCCAGGACGGCGAAGGCTCCGTCCAGGTGCACCAGGACCCGACCGCACAGATCGAGGGGGCCAAGGTCTTCTCGGTTTATGGAAAGGGTGGGATCGGCAAGTCGACCACCTCGTCGAACCTTTCTGCCGCTTTCGCCAAGATGGGCAAGCGTGTGCTCCAGATCGGGTGCGACCCGAAGCATGACAGCACCTTCACCCTGACCGGGCATTTGCAGCCAACCGTCATCGACATCCTGAAGGAGGTGGATTTCCACCCCGAGGAACTGCGCCCGGAGGACTTCGTCACCGAAGGCTGGGGCGGTGTGATGTGCGTTGAGGCAGGTGGCCCGCCCGCGGGGACCGGCTGCGGCGGCTACGTGGTCGGACAGACGGTGAAACTGCTCAAGCAGCATCACCTGCTGGAAGAAACCGATGTCGTCATCTTCGACGTCCTTGGCGACGTGGTCTGCGGAGGCTTTGCCGCCCCGCTGCAGCACGCCGACCGGGCCGTGATCGTCACCGCCAACGACTTCGACAGCATCTACGCCATGAACCGGATCATCGCCGCCGTGCAGGCCAAGAGCGCGAACTACAAGGTCCGCCTTGCCGGCTGCATCGCCAACCGGAGCCGTGAGACGAACGAGGTCGACCGCTTCTGCGAGAAAGTCGGTTTCAGTCGTATCGGACACATGCCTGACGTGGACGCGATCCGCCGGTCGCGCCTGAAAAAGAAGACCCTGTTCGAGATGGACGACGACGAAGACATCGTCCGCTGCCGCGCTGAATACATCCGCCTGGCAGAAAGGCTCTGGGCCGGGACCGAGCCGCTCGCGCCAGAGCCGATGGCGGACCGGGACATTTTTGAACTTCTGGGATTCGATTGATGCGCCACCACGGCACCCTCTCCCGCGTCGAGCACTATTTCGACCGCACCGCCGCCAAGGCCTGGGAGGCGCTGACCTCCGATGCGCCGGTGTCCGGGATCCGGGCAACCGTACGTGCGGGACGCGACCGGATGCGCGAAGTGCTGCTGGGATCGCTGCCAGCGGACCTGACCGGGTCGCGGGTTCTGGACGCGGGTTGTGGAACCGGGGCCCTCGCCCATGAGCTTGCAAAGCGCGGCGCGCAGGTCGTGGCGGTCGATATCGCGCCTTCGCTGATCGAAATCGCCCGCAATCGAACGCCCGGACATCTCGACATAACCTATCACGCCGGGGACCTCGCCGATGCCGCTCTCGGCCGGTTCGACCACGTCGTGGCGATGGACAGCCTGATCTATTACCAATCGCCGGAACTGGCGCATCTTCTCGGGGCCCTGCGTGCGCGCACATCCGGGACCATCGCCTTTACCCTGCCGCCGCGCACGCCGATGCTGATGGCGATGTGGCGCGTGGGCAAACTGTTCCCGCGCGGCGACCGGTCTCCGGTCATGGTGCCGCAATCGGCGGCGAGGGTCGCCTCCGCGCTGAAGGACGAAGCGGTCCCCGGCCGCCTGAAGGAAGGCGAGCGGGTCACGTCCGGCTTCTACATCTCGACCGCTTATACCCACGTGGGGCTGCGGCCATGAAGACTCGCGACGTCATCAAGGGTCTTTCGATCCGCATGCTGCCGTTCTCGGACGCGGCCTCGGACGATCTTCCCTTGGGGCAGCTTTTGCGCCTCGCCGTGTTCCAGATCAGTGTCGGCATGGCGACGGTCATGCTGCTTGGCACGCTCAACCGCGTGATGATCGTGGAACTCGAGGTGCCCGCCACCATCGTGGCGCTGATGATCGCCATTCCGGTTCTCGTGGCGCCATTCCGGGCGCTGCTTGGCTTCCGCTCCGACACTCACCGCAGCGCGATCGGATGGAAGCGCATTCCATTCCTCTGGTTCGGTACGCTCTGGCAATTCGGCGGCCTCGCGATCATGCCGATGGCCCTGCTGGTGCTGTCGGGGGACCGGGCCCTCGACGTCGATTGGGCGGGCTATGTGGGCGCTGGACTTGCGTTTCTCCTGACCGGCCTCGGCATGCATATGACGCAGACGGCAGGTCTTGCGCTGGCCGCTGACCGGGCGACCGACGAAACGCGCCCGAGGGTCGTGGCACTCCTCTACGTCATGTTCCTGATCGGGATGGCTTTCGCGGCCGTGGTGATCGGCACGCTGCTACGCGATTTCTCGGCGCTCAAGCTTGTTCAGGTGGTGCAGGGCACCGCCGTTGTCACCCTGTTCCTCAACGTCTTCGCGCTCTGGAAGCAGGAGCGTGTGCGGCCGATGAGCCGCGCGGAACGCACGGCACCGCGCCCTCTCTTCCGGGACGCTTGGGCCGATTACAACGCGGGCGGTGAGGCCGGTCGGCTGTTGCTTGTCGTCTTTCTCGGGACAATGGCCTTCAACATGCAGGACGTGCTGCTGGAGCCCTATGGCGGCGAGATCCTCGGCCTCAGTGTCTCGGCGACCACTTTGCTGACGGCGATGTGGGCTGGTGGCGCGCTCCTTGGTTTCGCCCTGGCCGCGCGATGGCTGGCCAACGGGCTTGACCCGCACAGGATGGCGGCGCGGGGTCTGCTGATCGGTCTTGCGGCGTTCTCTGCCGTGATCTTCGCGGCTCCGCTGAACTCATCACCGATGTTCTTCGCGGGCGCGGGGCTGATCGGTCTGGGTGGCGGCCTTTTCGCCGTAGCTACGCTCACCGCGGCGATGACGATGCCGACAGGTGCAACTGCCGGCAGGGGCCTTGCCCTTGGCGCATGGGGCGCGGCGCAGGCGACGGCTGCGGGACTGTCCATCTTCATCGGCGGCAGCGTCCGCGATCTCGTCAACCATGCCGCAGACAGCGGCCTTCTGGGCGCGGCCATGTCGCAGCCTGCCACCGGCTACTCGGTCGTCTACCATACCGAGATCGGCCTCATTTTCCTCACCCTCATGGCTCTTGGTCCGCTTGTGCGCACCCGGGCTCTGACCCCGCGGGAGCCGGCCAGGTTGGGACTGGCCGACTTCCCGACCTGAACCACGAAAGGACCGAAACCATGGTTGATGTGACATTCTGGGGCAACGTCGATCTGGCGAGCATCGCGATCTGGAGCTTCTGGATCTTCTTCGCCGGACTGATCATCTACATCCAGCGCGAGAACATGCGCGAGGGCTACCCGCTCGTCGATGATGACGGGAAAGACCTCGGGCTTTCGGTCTGGTCGATGCCGACGCCGAAAACGTTCGATCTTCCGCACGGGCGCGGCAAGGTCACCGTGCCCTCCGTCGAGAACGAGGCAGCGCATGAGCGCAAGGACCTTGCCCTTGCACGGACGGCCGTGTCGGGCGGCGCGCCCTACCTGCCGACCGGCGACCCGATGGCCGATGGCGTTGGACCCGCCGCATGGGCGCCGCGCCGCGATGCGCCGGAACTGGACGCCCATGGCACGCCGAAGATCCGCCCGATGGCCAGCTTGCCCGACTTCCACGTCTCGGCCGGTCGCGATCCGCGTGGCAAGCCCGTGGTGGCCGGTGACGGAGAAGTTGTGGGCCGTGTCACCGACATGATGATCGACGTGCCCGAGCACCTCGTCCGCTACCTCGTGATGGACCTCAATCCGGAGGGGTCGGGCGGCCAGCGGCTGATCCCGATCAACCTCTGCCGCATCCAGTCGGACCGGGTGACCGTCAAATCGCTCTACGGCGCGAACTTCGCGGGCATCCCCGGTCTTGCCGACGCGGGGCAGGTGACCCTGCTCGAGGAGGAGAAGATCAGCGCCTACTACGCCGGCGGCACGCTCTATGCGGACCCGGCGCGGTTGGAAACGCAGTTCTGAGAGACGACCCGGCCCCGTCTCGCCAGCGGGGCCGGTCCTGACAAAGGGGGACACCAAGATGCACCACGACGATTTCAACTTCGAACCGATCCGGGGCTTGCCGGGTAAACCGCCAGAAGGGGAAGAGATCCTCTGGCAGGGCGCCCCGAACCCCTGGCGACTGGCGGTTGAGGCGATGGCCCTGCGCTGGGTGGCCGGCTATTTCGTCCTGTTGGCCATCTGGCGGGTCGGAGCGTCCAGCGCGACTTTCCCGATTGGTGAGGCCCTGCTGCACGCGGTGCCGCTTGTGCTCATGGGCGTCGTGACCTGCGCGATCCTCTACGTCGTTGCCTGGGTGCAGGCGCGGTCAACCGTTTACACGCTGACCAATCGCCGGGTCTGCCTGCGCATTGGTGCGGCGCTGACGATGACGCTGAACCTGCCCTTCGTGAAGATCGGGTCTGCTCACCTGAGCCAACGCAGGGACGGGTCCGGCACGATCGCCTTCGAGACGCTTGGAGGCACGCGGATCAGCTACCTGATGACCTGGCCGCATGTGCGCCCCTGGGTGTTCCGCACCCAGCCTGCCTTGCGCTGCATTCCCGACGTGGAACGCGTGGCCGAGATCTTCGCCGAGGCCGCCGAGGCCCGCATCAACACGCCGGAGGTGGCGATCACTGCCCCGGCCATGGCCGCGGAGTAACCCCATGAGCCTTGCCGACCAGATGAAGTTCCGCGACCGCGAGATGGTCCCCCGGGCGCTTGTCCGGGCGATGTTCGGACTGATGGCCTTGTCCATCGCCCTCGTGGCTTACGCCCAGATCTCCGACCACCCGAACACCGGCGTGCTGATCGAAGCCCCGGTGGTGGAAAGCCGGAGCGTCACGCTCAGCCCGCGCGGTCTGGGCACTTACGATATCTTCGAGGGCGGCACGTTGATCGCCAGCTCCGATGATGACCTCGGCGGGTTCTACGGGGTCATCGGACGCGTTCTGGAACGCCGCCGGATCGTGCATGGCGCCGACCCGGCGCTCCCCGTCGACGTGGTGCGCCGCGAGAACGGGCACATCGCCATCCTGGACCCGCACACGGAATTCACCATCGAGCTGATCGGCTACGGCGCGGACAACATCGCCGCCTTCGCCCGCCTGCTCGACTAGACCAACCGGCCCGGGCCTCGCCAGCCCGGTCCTCGAACACAAAGGGAACGACCATGGGACTATTCACGCGAGAACGGCAGACGGTGCCTTGCACCGTCACGATCAGCCACTGCTTCGACGAGCTGTCGGCGCATGTGCGCTTCAACGACGGGTCGGTCGTCGGCCCCGGCGACACCGTCGAGGTTCAGGGCGCCGAGATCATGGCGCCTTACGGTGAGGTCGTCAGCGAGGATCGCACGGCGATCATCACGCGCGCCAGCGGGATCGAACGGCTCTGGACCCGCGCCACCGGCGATTTCGAGTTCATGGAGCTTTGCGAATTCTCCTTCTCCGAGGAGGCCCTGTCATGAACGCGCCCACACGCAACATCGCCCATTCCGCCGACGCCAAGACGGTCGAAGAGGGGCTCGCCGCGCAGAATTTCGACGGCCCGGTCGACAGCACCGCGGCCACCGAAGTGGCGATGCAGAATACCCTGCTGACACCCCGCTTCTACACCACCGATTTCGACGAGATGGACGCCATCGACGTCAGCCCGGTGCGCGCTGATTGGGACGAGCTTATCGGACGGATGAAATCCGACCCCAACAAGGGCCACTTCAAGAAGAACGAAGACTGGGATCACATCGATTGGGAGGGGATGGAACCGAAGCTGCGGGCAGAGTTTATCGACTTCCTGATCTCGTCCTGCACGGCGGAATTCTCGGGCTGCGTCCTCTACAAGGAGATGAAGCGCCGCGGCTCGAACGAGGACATCGTGACCCTTTTCCAGCTCATGGCGCGGGACGAGGCGCGGCACGCGGGCTTCATCAACGATGCGCTTCGTGAGGCGGGGATCGCGGTGAACCTTGGCTTCCTGACGCAGGCCAAGAAGTACACCTACTTCCGGCCGAAGTTCATCTACTACGCCACTTACCTCAGCGAAAAGATCGGTTACGCCCGCTACATCACCATCTATCGCCACCTGGAGGCGAACCCGGACAAGCGGTTCCACCCGATCTTCAAGTGGTTCAAGGAGTGGTGCAATGACGAGTTCAGCCACGGCGAGGCCTTCGCCCTCCTGATGAAGTCCGACCCCAAGCTGACCTCCGGCGTCAACAAGCTCTGGATCAAGTTCTTCCTCACGGCGGTCTTCTCGACGATGTGGGTACGCGACCACCAGCGTCCGGCGTTTCACGAGGCGCTTGGCGTCGATCCGGCCTGGTACGGGCAGGAGGTTTTCCGCAAGACCTCCGAGATCTCGCGTCAGGTCTTCCCGCTGACCCTCGACATCGACCACCCGCGTTGGGTGCCGGGGCTTGACCGTCTTGACCGCGCGAACCGCCAGATCGCGGCGGCGAAGAAACGGGGTGGCGTCGGCGGCAAGCTGTCCCAATGGGCCGGCAGCGCGAAAGCCGGGGCGGCCTTCCTTTCGTTGCTGCTGATCCCCTCCGTCCCGTGCGAGGTGCCGGTAAGCCCGCGAATGGAGCCGGCCTATTGATTGAATGCCCGCATAAGGCCTGTGGCAGCGAGGGGTCCCCATGACCGGTATCTGGGGCGCCATCCTGCTCGCGGTTCTGGCCTGGTGGTTTTTCACCGGGGCGATCCTGCTGGTCATCCGACTGGCGGATCGCTCGGGCGGTGCCGCTTACCGCAGGGCCGTGGTGCTTTCGGTCCCGCTTCTTGCCTTGGGAACTGCGGCAGTCATCCTGTCAGCCCCCGAAACGGGGCTTACCGGTGTCTATGCGGGATTCCTGGGCGCGCTGGGGGTCTGGGGCTGGATCGAGATGGCGTTTCTCACCGGTGTGATTACCGGACCCGAAGTGCGTCCCGCGCCTCCGGGTATCAACGGCCAGCGCCGGTTCTGGGCTGCATGGCAGGCGCTGGCCCACCATGAATTGCTTCTGCTGTTCGGATTCCTCGGCGTCACGGTTGCCGTCCATGGGCAGCCCAACAGCGTGGCGCTATGGACCTACGGAATCCTGTTCTTCGCCCGCATATCTGCCAAGCTGAACCTGTTTTTTGGAGTGCCTCGGATCAACCTGGAATTCATTCCGGGTCCGCTGGACCACCTCAAGTCGCATCTGCGGCAAGGTCCGATCACACCTGCTTTCCCGATCGCGATCACTGCACTCAGCTTCGCCGTCGCCTGTTTCATCAACCTGCTGATTTCAGCCGAGACACAAGCTGAGGCGGTTGGTTTTGCCCTTCTCACAACGCTCTCTGCGCTGGCCCTTCTCGAACACTGGCTGATGGTCCTGCCGCTGCCAGATGCCCGATTGTGGCGATGGATGTTGCCCGATTCCACTACACCGAACGACCGAAAGACTGGGAGGTCCCATGGACTTTGAAACCTTGATCACCGAGCAGCTGGATGCGCTCAAGGCAACCGGCAATTACCGCTACTTCGCGGAGCTCGAGCGTCAGTCCGGGAATTTCCCACGCGCCGCACACCATCACGTCGAAGGTAAACGCGACGTGACAGTCTGGTGCTCCAACGATTACCTCGGCATGGGGCAGAACCCCAAGGTGATCGACGCGATGTGCGAGGGCGTTCGCCGCACCGGAACCGGGGCAGGAGGCACGCGGAATATCTCGGGCACAAATCACGACCACCTCCGGCTGGAGGCGGAACTGGCGGATCTGCACGGGAAGGAGGCGGCGCTGCTGTTCACATCTGGCTACGTGTCGAACTGGGCGACCCTGTCGACCCTCGGTGCGCGTCTGCCAAATGCCGTCATCCTGTCGGACTCGATGAATCACGCGAGCATGATCGAAGGCATTCGCCATAGCCGGGCGGACAAGGTGATCTGGAAACACAACGACGCCGAAGATCTGGACCGCAAGCTCGCCGCGCTGCCGTCGAACGCGTGCAAGATCGTCGCGTTCGAGAGCGTGTATTCGATGGACGGAGATATCGCACCGATCCGCGAGATCGTAGAGGTCGCCGAAAAGCACGGCGCGATGACCTACCTCGACGAGGTCCATGCCGTCGGCATGTATGGCCCGCGCGGAGGCGGCGTCGCGGAACGGGAAGGGCTGATGGACCGCATCACGGTGATCGAAGGCACGCTCGGCAAGGCCTTTGGCTGCGTCGGCGGATATATCACCGCATCGGCCGAACTCTGCGATTTCATCCGGTCCTTCGCGTCGGGCTTCATCTTCACCACCGCGCTGCCGCCCGCCGTGGCCTGCGCCGCGCGTGCGTCCATCCGGCACCTGAAGGACAGCAGCGTCGAGCGCGATGGCCAGCGTCGGCAGGTCGCGCGGTTGCGTGCAAGCCTGGACGCTGCCGGCATCCCGCACATGGAAAACGACAGCCACATCGTACCGGTGATGATCAAGGACCCGGTCAAGACCCGGATGCTCTCCGATTACCTGATGAACGAGTGGGGCATCTACGTACAACCGATCAACTATCCCACGGTTGCTAAGGGCACAGAGCGGCTGAGGTTCACACCGTCGCCGCTTCATTCGGACGACGATATCGACCATCTCGTCCGCGCGCTTTCCCATTTGTGGAGGCAATGCGCCCTGTCGCACGCGGTTGCTTGATTGTCGCGCCTTTACGGAACATATCGTAAGCCTAAGTAGTTCGGACCATGAGCATCTTCATGACCAACGGGAGGACCCAGCATGAAAATTATCGCACTCGCCGCAGCATTCGGAGTGATGGCGACCGCCGCATTTGCGGATAGCCACGAGATGGCGGCACCCACCGGTGACGCCGAAGCAGGACAGGCCATTTTCGACCGCAACTGCGTCGCATGCCACGTCGTCGTCAACGACGAGGGTGAGACCCTCGCCGGACGCAACGCCCGGACCGGCCCGAACCTCTATAACGTCACCGGCCGCGGCATCGGCGCTGCCGAAGATTTCAACTATTCCGACGCGATCGTCGCCCTCAACGAACAGGGCGAGCAGTGGACCGAGGAGAATTTCGTCGGCTACGTGCAGGACCCGACTGGCTGGCTGCGTGAGATCACTGGCGACAACCGCGCCCGCGGACGGATGGCATTCCAGCTCCGTTCGGAGGAGGACGCGGCCAACGTCTATGCGTTCCTCGCGTCGCTCGCTCCCGCTGCGGACACGGAAGAAGAGGCAAGCGCCGATAACTGATTTTTCGGCTGCCGCTCGAACATCGGATTGCCCGGTCTTTGGACCGGGCGAGCCAAACCCAAATAAACGACGGATCGCCTAACGCTACCCGGTTCCCGGCCGCGAGCTCACGGGAAGACCTTGGCCGAAATGGTGAATCCTAAGCCTTTGCCGATCACTCTCCGCCATTTCACAGCGCGGCGTTGGTAAAACGTCGCTGGAACCGGCGCAAATCCCGCATCTCCAAAAAATCCTTAGAATCGTGCCGAACGGTTGAAACTTTTTGTGTGCTCCCCGAGTTAGTATCGTTGGGTCCGCGCCTCTGTCGGGCGTTGGACACAAGGAAGAAAGATTTGAGCTACCCATCACGGTCACGGGCGCCTGCCCGGATTGTCCGAGAGCGAGCGGCGCCTGATCGCCGACCACACATCAGGAAGACAGAACCGGGCCCAGAGTTCCGTCACCTGTTGCGGGAAGCGACGGCAGACGACCATCTGGAGACCGAGCGCCTCTTCGAGTGTTTCCTGACTGCTCCCGACGACCGGATGGGCTGGTTCCTTGCCGCGCAACGTGCCGCGATGGGTGCACTCGCCGCCGCCGTGCCCAACTCCGGGGAACCCAACGCGTCAGCTGATGGTCTTCTGACGAGCGCTCATGTCCTGAGCGACTTGATCGCGCGGCTGGATCGAGACCTCGCACGACAAAACCGACAGGCTATACCTTTGCCAATGTCTACAGAAGGCGAGCTCGATCACACGCTGCATCCAATGGCGGTTGATTACGTCGTTCTGGGATCGAGGCTCGGGAACGAAATGATCCGGCGGACCGTGCTGGCTGACCGGCTCACAGGCCCCTTGCCAGACTATTTTCAGGCGGCTCCACAAGCGGACCTCTGGAGATACCTGTGTACTTCACTCGACCGGCTTGACCCTCATTCCGACGAGGCGCAAGACGTCATTCAAGACGCGAAAAGTGCCTTTCGGATCGTCTCCGACGCGGCGCGTCTGCAGAAAGTCTGATATGACCGAGAGCTTCACCCCGATCAATGCAGCCGTTGATCTGACCAATTGTGACCGCGAGCCGATCCACAAGCTCGGTCGGGTGCAATCCTATGGTGCGCTTGTCGCCGTGTCGCTCGACTGGATCGTGCAGCACGCCTCGGAAAATCTGGGCGAGATCCTCGGCACGCCGGTGGCGGAGGCGCTTGGGCAGCCTCTTTCGCGTCTTGTCGTGGCTGATGGCTTCGACCGGATCCGGGCCAGCCTGCGTCAGATCCATGCCGGAAACGGAGCGGTACGGCTCTTCAACGTCGCCCTGCGATCGTCCGGTGCGGCCTTCGACGTGTCGATCCATCAATCCGGTGATCACCTGATCGTAGAATTCGAGCCGAAAGCCGCGCGTGGACGCGAAGATGTGGTGGCCGAGGTCTTTCCGCAGATCAGCAGCCTTCACGGGACCGGCACACTTGAGCAGTTGGCACGCGCGGCCGCGCGCAGCATGGCGCAGATGTCGGGCTTCGACAGCGTGATGGTCTACCAGTTCCAACCCGATCACTCGGGCAAGGTGATCGCCGAACAGCGCAAAGACGGTCAAGAAGTCTACAACGGCCTGTGCTTCCCCGCCTCCGACATCCCGGCGCAGGCGCGGGCGCTCTACAAACGCTCCCTCTTGCGGCTGATATCCGATGTGAACGACGAAGGCAGCCGGATCGAGCCCGGCGTCACCCTGGACGGAGAGCCGATTGACCTATCCCTCTCGGTCACGCGCGCGGTGTCGCCCATCCATATCGAATACCTGAAGAACATGGGGGTCGAGGCCTCCATGTCGGTGTCGATCATGAAAGACGGGGAGTTGTGGGGGCTATTCGCCTGCCATCACCATTCACCGCGTTACATCGACTACGAGCGCCGCACCGTGATCGAGCTGTTTGCGCATCTTTTTTCCTACGAGATATCGCGACAGGTCGAGGCCGCCCGCAAGCAGGTGGAGCAGGAAAGCGCGAAGATGCAGAACCTGCTGATGGCGCACATGGCCGATGGCCGTCCCCTTTCGCAAAGCCTGCTGGACACGTCCGATGATATCCGCGCGGTTCTGGACCATGACGGGCTGGTTCTGATCGAAGACGACGAGGTCCATTCCTACGGGCTCGCCCCGTCGCCCGAGCAGGTGAAATCACTCGCCCGGCGACTCGACCGCGCCTTGGGGTCGGACACCTATCACACCGACCGCATCGCAACGCTCCACGAGGATGCGCGCGACTACCATCACAAGATCGCGGGTATGCTGGCCATCCCGGTGTCCAGGCGTCCCCGTGACTATCTCATCCTGTTCCGCAAACCGATTGCTGACACGGTCAACTGGGCGGGCAACCCGAACAAGCCGGTCTCCGTCGGGCCGAACGGGATGCGCCTGACCCCGCGCAAGAGCTTCGAGGTCTGGCGCGAAACGGTAGAGGGGCGCTCGGCACCATGGAGCGACGCCGAAGTGCATGCTGCCGATATTCTGCGCACGACCCTGCTCGAGGTTTACCTGAAGGTCACCGACGCCGCGAACATGGAACGCAAGCGCGCCCATGAGCAGCAGCAATTGCTGATCTCGGAGCTCAACCACCGGGTGCGCAACATCTTGAACCTGATGCGTGGCCTGATCGGACAATCCCGGAGCTCGGCTCGCACGATCGAGGATTTCATCGCGAACCTGGACGGGCGTATTCAGTCGCTGGCACGTGCCCATGACCAGTTGACTGCTGAAAAGTGGGAACCCGCCTCGCTCAAAGCCCTGATCCACTGCGAATTCGAAGCCTATGCCGACACCAAACGCGACCGGGTCACGATCACCGGACCGGATGCGATGATCACGCCGGCAGGTTTCACGACCATGGCGCTTGTCATTCATGAGATGGCGACCAACGCCGTGAAGTACGGGGCACTCTGTGACCAGTCGGGCAAGGTGGTCATTACTTTGTCCGAAGACAGCAGCGGCGGCATACTGATCCACTGGGTCGAGCGGGGCGGGCCACCTGTCACCCCCCCCAAGCGGCGCGGATTCGGCTCCGTCATCATCGAGCAATCCCTGCCCCACGAGTTGAGCGGGGATGCCGCCATTGATTACAAGGTGTCCGGTGTAGAAGCGCGCTTTCGCCTGCCCCCCACGGCCATTGCCGATGTCCTTGCGGATGGCGTGGACCGCCAGGCTCCGCAGCGTGACGCGCCATCAACTCAGATGAGCCTCACGGGAAAGGGCCTCGTGCTGGAGGATACGCTGATTATTGCCATGGACGCGGTCGAAGCGCTCAAGGGGCTCGGGGCATCAGAGGTGAAAACGGCGTCGTCTGTAGCGGACGCCATGGCATGGTTGAAGGGCAATACGGTGGATTTCGCCCTTTTGGATGTAAACCTCGGGTCGGAACAATCGGTTCCGGTTGCCGAGTATCTTGCCGAACGGAATATCCCGTTCGTTCTCGCCACCGGGTATGGCGCATCCGAGGACCTTGCCGAGGTCTATCCCCCATGCGTGATCGTGCAGAAGCCTTTCAACGACGGGACCTTGCGGGCTGCCTTCCACGAGGCATTGAATCGCTGACTTCACTGGCCGGATCGGCTTGCACTGGAGGCCCCGTTCACGTGCACGGTGACCTTGGTCACTGAACGCTCGTTGGTATCCGGGTCATCGCAATAGTGCGTTCCCGGTCGGGATGCTGTTGGGTGGCAGGCTCGCTCGCAGGGCGTCAACGGCGCCTGTTGGCTGGTCCAATTTGAAACAACTTTCCGTCGTATCGCCGCACTGGCTTAACCGATCGTTCAAGATGTGAGCCGTAGGTGTCCCTCACGACATCTTTAGAGTGAGGCCCCCTCCATGAGCGCCAGGGAAAAGGTAGCACCGGCTGAAAATCTGCCGGAATCCGACAATGATACCGCCGCGATGATCGAGGCGATCAACCGCGTTCAGGCCGTGATCGAGTTCGACCTCGATGGCACGATCCTGACGGCGAACGACAACTTCCTGAAAGCGCTCGGCTACAGCCTTCGCGACATCGAGGGCAAACATCATCGGATGTTCTGCGATCCGGAGTTCGTCAATTCTTCGGACTACCAGGATATGTGGATGCAGCTTGCGATGGGCCAGTTCGTCGCGGGCGAGTTCCGTCGTTTCGGAAAAGGCGGCAAGGAAGTCTGGATCAACGCCTCCTACAACCCGGTCATCGGCGACGACGGCAAACCCTACAAGGTGGTCAAGTTCGCGACGGACATCACCGATCAAAAGACAAAGGCGGCCGAACAAGAAGGCAAAGTCATTGCCATCAATCGCGCGCAGGCCGTGATTGAATTCGACCTTAATGGCACGATCCTGACGGCAAACGAGAATTTTCTGGCCGTGACAGGCTACACGCTCGACGAAATTCGCGGCAAGCAGCACCGCATGTTCTGTGACCCGGACTATGCTGCCAGCGGATCCTACAAAGCGTTCTGGGACGATCTGAGGGATGGAGAATTCAAGGCGGACGATTTCCAGCGGTTCGGCAAGAACGGCAAGGAGGTCTGGATCAATGCCTCCTACAATCCGATCTTCGACGCCTCCGGTAAGCCGTTCAAGGTCGTCAAATTCGCAACCGATATCACCCATGAAAAAATGCGCATTGCAGAACAGGACGGCACCATGGCCGCCATCAATCGCGCGCAGGCGATCATCGAATTCGACCTCGACGGCACGATACTCAAGGCAAATGACAATTTCCTTGCCGTGACGGGCTACTCGATCGACGAGATACGCGGGCGGCATCATCGGATGTTCTGCGACCCTGACTACGTTCAGAGCCGAGATTACCGGCAATTCTGGGATGATCTTGCGGCGGGGAAGTTCGATGCCGCGCAATACAAGCGTTTTGGCAAGAATGGGAAGGAGGTCTGGATCAACGCCTCCTACAACCCGATCTTCGATGCGAAGGGGCGTCCCTTCAAGGTCGTGAAGTTCGCCACCGACATCACGGCGCAAAAGGCCGTTGAAGCGAATGTCTCGAAAATCGCCGAGGAGTTCGTTGCGCAATCGTCCAGCATCGCCGAGCAGGCGCAGAAGGTAGCACAGGGCGCACAATCGCTTGGCTGCACGACCGAGGAAATCAATGCATCGGTCGAAGAGTTGAGCGCGTCGATCGACTCGATTGCACAAAACAGCGGCCTTTCCGATGAAATCGCCAAGCGCACGAAATCCGAGGCGGACCAGGGTGCGACTGCGATCGAACGGTCGATCGAGGCAATGGACCTGATCAACGCCTCGTCCGAAGAGATCAGCGAAATCGTCAAGGTCATCAGCGAGATCGCGAGCCAGACCAACCTTCTGGCCTTCAACGCGGCGATCGAGGCGGCCCGGGCCGGTGAACACGGGCTTGGCTTCTCGGTCGTGGCTGACGAGGTCCGGAAACTGGCTGAACGCTCGTCGCAGGCGACGAAGGAAATCAGCAAGCTGATCAACGAAACGGTCAAGCGGGTCACACAAGGCAGCGAGGTTTCGCGCGAAGCTGGTCAGGCATTCACGCGTATTCTGTCGGGTATCGCAGACACGACGGAATCCATCACCCAGATCTCGGTCGCTGCAAACGAACAGCAGACTGCCGCGCGGGACGTCGCCGAAGCGATACAGAGCATCGTGGATGCATCTGAGCAATCGGTCATCGCGTCGGATTCCATCGCTGCGGCGACGGATGGTCTGCGCACTGGGGCGGAGTCCCTGACAGTCGAAATTTCGAAACTCGACGGCTGAGATTGCCGTCGGGTGGCTGCCTGGCTGAGGACCGTCCTGCAATGGATCATTCGACAACGATGAGTGACGGCGATTTCGCGAAGCTGCGCGCACTCGCCTACGACCAAACCGGGATCACAATAGGCTCGACCCGGAAATCCATGATGGTTTCGCGCCTTCGACCGAGGATGCGTGCTTTGGGCCTGCCTGATTACAGGTCGTATATCACGCGGATCACCCAGGATCCGGGTGAGCGGAAGGAATTCACCGACCGCGTCACCACGAACGAAACCTACTTTTATCGTACACCTCGGGTGTGGAGCTACTTCAACGAGGTCCTTGTACCGGCCTTCATCGAGGGATCGCCGGGGCGTGCGATGCGCGTGTGGTCGGCCGCGTCGTCGACGGGCGAAGAAGCCTATACCGCCGGCGTTTTCCTCGAGGATCATCGGATCGGGACCACTACGTTTGACTACACGATCCTCGGCACCGATATCTCGTCCCGCGTTGTCACAACAGCGACTGAGGGGCTCTACAAGGGCCGCCCCGTGGCCCGCTTCAAGGCCCAACATGCCGAGTTGTTCACCCGCCACATGGTCGGTTCCGACGAGGAGGGCTGGTCGGTCTCGAAAAAGATCAAGGCCCGGACACGGTTCCAGGAGCACAATCTCCTCAAGCCACTTGCCAACACGGCGCAATTCGACGCGATATTCCTGCGCAACGTACTGATCTACTTCACTTCGGAGGATCAGGAAAAAATCCTCCGCCACGCGCGGTCGCTGCTGCATCCCAACGGCATTCTGTTCATTGGCGAGAGCGAGTCGCTCAAACACATCGACACCGATTTCGAACAGGTCGAACCGATCATCTACCGGGCCGGCCAACGTACGGGGCCAAGCGGCGCATGACGACGGCCACCAAGAAACACGTTCAGATCGGCGAGGTGAAAATCGGCACAGACGGAGACGTGCTGACAGCGATCCTCGGGTCATGCATTGGATTGGGATTTCTCTTTCCAAAGAAACGGATTTTCGGGCTCGCCCATTGCCTTTTGTCGGATTCCGGTCAGGCGTCCAGTGAGATCAGTGGCCGACATGTCGATCAGGCGGCGCGCTCGCTGGTTTCGCTGATGAAGATCGAGCCCGGCGATCACAAGGACATGAAGGCCATCATCGTGGGTGGCGCGAACATGACCATGCCGGTCGACACCGACCCTCGCCGACTTGTCGGCTCGATCAATGCCGGAAGCGCTTACAGGGCCGTGCGAAAGCTCGGCCTGCGCAACATCCACGAAGACACGGGCGGCGTTCTTGGCCGCCAGGTGACCATCGACTGCAGAACGGGCGAATTCGAGGTCATACAGATTCCACGCCTTGCACAGGGGAGTTGAGCATGCAGCCCAACGGCCAGATCGAGACCTCGCATCGCACCGCCCACCCGCTTCCACCCGACATCATTGCCTCGGTTCCCGAGACCGGGAAGATCTACGGCTCTTTCTGGCTGGATGACACGGAATTCGCACTGCGTGCGGATGTAGTGCAGGAAGTGGTTAATGAACCGGCGGAAATTTCCTCGGTTCCTCTTTCGCCCCTGTACATGCGTGGCCTGTTCAACTTGCGCGGGCGGATCATCCCGATCGTCGACCTGCGCATCTTTCTCGGGTTCCCTGACACCGAGGTTCAGCAGCGCCTGGTCGCGATCGTCGAAGACGGGGACCTGTGCATCGGCCTTATGATCGACCGCACCGGAGAGGTTCTGAATTCGCAAGGGGCGGCGCGGATCGGCACACGCCCGAACTCCAGCCATCCGAAGGACGTTGCCGTCGAAGAGATCCTAAAGTTCGAAGGCGGCAATCGCATTGTCCAGATCCTGGATCCTCGTGAATTGCTGAACCTCAAGAATGTGCCGCGGAGCGAAAGCTCCGCCGATGAAGGCGCGAAACGTGCCGCGGCATCGCGTGGAAGCCGGTTCAATTGCATCTCCTTCCAATTCGGTCACACGACATGCGCCATCGACCTCAGTCATATCGTCGAAGTCATGGAGGCGCCGAAGATCACGGAGTCGATTCTTGTACATGATTGTTTCATAGGCACGATCAACCTGCGCGGCCGCATCATACCCGTTGCTGACCTGCGCAACTTCATGGGTGACAGGGCACGCCTGAAGGAAAGCAAATCGCCCTCTCCACGACGGAAAATCCTGATTATCGAGACGGAGGGCGGGTTGATCGGATTGCTGGTCTTCTCGATCAATTCCATCATCAGTGCATTCCCGGATGAGATCCTCAGTTTCACCAAGCTCGCGATGCCGCGCGAAGATATCGTGAAAGGATGCCTGTCGTCCGGCGGCGAATCGATCATCCTTCTGCTCGACCACGACGCCCTGAAGCGAGATCGCCTTTTGATCGAGACGGCGCGGCGCTGCGAGGAGATATATCCAGTCGCATCCCAAGACGACGCGGTGAAAGAGGCGCAGGCCTCTCTGGCGCGGTTGACCTATATCGTCTTCTCTTTCGGCAAGTCTTTCGCACTCGACACGGCGCGGGTCAGCGAGGTGATCGACTACCCCAAATCGCTGGTGCGACCGCCTTACGGGAACCATTATCTCGACGGAATATTCGACCTGCGCGGCGAGTTGATCAATCTCATCAACCCGCGAAAGGTTTATGGCATGCCGGAGGTGGAACGGTCGGGAGAACGCGTGGTGATCTTCAAGCACGGTGGCGACAAATACGGCCTCGTGACTGACTCCATCGACGAGATTGTCAATACGTCGGACTCGCAATATGGTGGTCTCGGGATGCCGGGTAGCGAACCGAAGTCCACCAAGGTCGCGAGAGATATTTCGGGATGCATTCAAAGCCCGACGCGGGGTCCGGTTGTTGTGCTCGACATCGACGCATTCATGGAAAGGTGCTTCGAGGGCGCTGGCACGGCCGAGGGCGGGACGCCTTTCTGAAGGGTCTCATCGGCGCTCTTAACCTAAGAAAGCGGCTTACCTGCAGGTCGCCTCAATGGCCGCAAGAGATCTCCGCCTGGTGCATGCATCCTTCCATTCGGTAAGCCGACTATTCCAGTCGCGCTGGTGCAGCAAATGCAAACAGAAGGTGACATGGTCACCTCAACGTTCCCTGCGCCAGACAATGCGGAATGGATTGGACAAAAATCCCTGCACTTCAGTTCGCGCAAAACCGGATGGACCATTGTCGGCCGCGTTGCAGGTGCTTGGCATGTTCACCACCGCGGCCCGATCCCAAGTGGAGGAAATGCGTGACATGGCAGCTTCGCCGCGATTGCGTCGAGCGCCCGGTTCCAAAATTCTTGTAATCCAATGGTCATGCTGCTTTGCTCGGCCCCGTTGGGCGTGGCCCGGCCACCGAACTGACCGAACCGATTGGACCGTCTTCATGACCAATGCCCCATCAACCGCTGGCCAGACCATCCTCGAGATCGAGAATCTGAGCATCGAGTTGCCGCAGGGGGCCGACCGGAAATACGCCGTCGAGAATGTGTCGCTGACCGTCAAGCGGGGCGAAATCCTCTGCGTCGTGGGCGAAAGCGGTTCGGGCAAGTCGGTGATGACGAGCGCGATCCTGAATGACGTGGCGCCGCGCCTGCGGATCACCTCGGGAACGGTGATGTTCGACGGCCAGAACATTCTTCGGATGAGCGAAAGCGAGCTGAACGAATTGCGCGGTGCGCGCATCTCGATGATCTACCAGGAGCCGATGGCGGCTCTGAACCCGTCGATCAGGATCGGCCAGCAGGTGGACGAGGTCTTTGCATTGCATCGCAAGGATATCGCCCCCGGCGCGCGAAGGGGCGAGACCCTGAAGCTGCTCGAGCAGATGAAGCTGCCCACGCCGGAGCGGATCTACAACAGCTACCCGCACGAGGTGTCCGGCGGGCAATGCCAGCGGATCGTCATTGCGATGGCGCTCGCCTGCAAACCGGACGTCCTCATCGCGGATGAGCCGACGACGGCGCTCGACGTGACGACGCAGCAGGAAATCCTGAACCTGATCAACGACCTCAAGGACGTCTACGACAACGCCACGATCTTCATCACCCATGATTTCGGCGTAGTCGCCGACATTGCCGACCGTGTCGCGGTGATGTGCTGGGGCAAGGTCGTGGAAGAAGGGCCAAAGGAAGAGATCCTTTTGCACCCGAAGGAAGATTACACCAAGCTGCTGGTCGACGCGATGCCGCTGCTCGAGACCAGCCGCACCCCGGATCTCACGCGCAGTGACCCGCCGGTTGTGGAGGTGAAGGACCTGCACAAGATCTATGGCAGCGCGGGAACGAAAGTGCACGCTGTCAACGATGCGAATTTCGTTCTGCGCAGTGGCGAGACGCTCGGCGTTGTTGGCGAAAGCGGTTCGGGCAAGTCGACCTTGGCCAAGTCGCTGATCCGGTTGGTGGAGCCGACCTCGGGCAGCGTCGTGCTGAACGACCGCGATTTCCTTGCGCTCGAAGGCAGCGACCTCGACAACGCGCGGCAGTATATCCAGATGATCTTCCAGGACCCGCACGGCTCGCTCAACCCGTCGCAGAAGGTCGGCTACATGGTGACGCGGGGCCTACACCTGCAGGGCGTCGGCGGGCGTGAGGCAAAAAAGCGGGCGATGGACCTGCTCCAGACCGTCGGACTGAACGCCGAGGCCTATTACCGGACGCCGCGCAACTTCTCGGGCGGGCAACGCCAGCGGATCGGCATCGCGCGGGCGCTTGCCATGAAGCCCGACGTGGTGATCGCGGACGAATCCGTCTCGGCCCTCGACCTGTCGATCCAGAAACAGGTTCTGCGGCTGCTGAACGACCTCCAGGAAGAGTTCAAGATGGCCATTGTCTTCATCACCCACGACCTGCGGGTGGCCGCCCAGATCTCGGATTACATCACGGTGATGGAAAAGGGCGTGATGGTGGAATTCGGCACGGCGGACGAAGTCTTCAACAACCCCCAGCACGACTATACCAAGCGCCTGCTGGCGGCAGCCCCCGGCAAGGATTGGCATCCGCCTCGCCTTACCCCGGAGGAGGCCGATCGCATCGCGGCCTCTATCGAGCGGTTGTAACCGGCGGTTCGATCTAGCTGGCCACGGCTTTCATGAAACGGTCCCGGATCACCACCGGGTCCATCGTGATGACGGGCATCTTGGCGTTTCCGCTGTCGCATTTCACGACCATGACCGTGCCCTTGCCGCTGTCGAGCGCTTCTTGCAGCGCGGCCCCGGTGTCGACGTCCTGCACCTCGATCACGTTGTCACATCCCGCCGCGCGCGCCATGCCTGCAAGATCCGTCTTGGCGCCCGTGTAGGTCGGCTGATCGCCTGTAGAGCCGTAGGAGCCATTGTCGATGATCATCAGGATGTAATTCGGCGGGCAATTGTTGCCGATGGTGGGCAGGGTTCCCAGGTTCGTCAGGACCGACCCGTCGCCGTCGATCACGATCACCGGCTTGGGCTGCGACAGGGCAAGTCCAAGCCCGATGGACGACGCCAGCCCCATGGTGCCGAGCATGTAGAAATTCGTCGGCTGGTCGTCGATCGCATGCAACTCCTGGCTGGGGATGCCGATGTTGCAGACGACAAGCTGGTCACGAAGGATCGGAGCGATGTCTTTCAGGATTTCGGAACGGATCATTGGTCGCCATAGCCTCCCCAGAAGGACGCGTCGGTCAGGATCGCGACGGGCTTGTTGCACATGAAGGTGTATTTCAGGATCTGGTCGAATTCGCTCGCGTCGCTTTCGCGGTGGAAATGGTAGGTCGGGATGTTGAGCTGGTTCAGCAGCGCCTTGGTGTGTACTGCCATTTCCACTTGGCACGCGACCGGTTCGCGCAGCTCACCCCGGAAGGAGATCAGCATCGGAAGTGGCATCCGGTAGTACTGGATCAGCGTGGCGAGCGTGTTGATCGTCACCCCGATGGCGGTGTTCTGCATGATGATCGCGGGGCGTTTGCCGCCCATCCACGCGCCCGCGCAAAGGCCCATCCCTTCGTCTTCCTTGTTCGACGGGATGTGGAAAATCTCGGGCCGCGCCTCGACCTCGTCGATCACGCCGGCCAGCTGTTTGCACGGCACGGTGGTGATGAAGGACACGTCATTGGCAACGAAATCGTCGACGAGTTTCTTGGAGATGCTCACTTGGGTCAGGCTCCTGTTGGGGGCTGGTCGCAGCTTAACGGGAAAGGCTGGGGGCGTCAGGCCTCGGCGCGCAGATCGAAGGTTTCGCCCGGGAAATATTTCGCCAGCCGCACGTCGGCGGCACGGGCGTGGCCTTCCATCCCTTCCAATCGCGAGATGCGGGCGGTCGCCTCCGCCACGGGTCGGGAGCCTTCGCGCGTCGCCTGCTGCCACGTCACGATCTTCATGTATTTGTGCACCGACAGCCCGCCGGTGTAGCTCGCAGCACCCGAGGTCGGCAGGACATGGTTCGTGCCGCTGACCTTGTCGCCGTAGGAGACGGTCGTCTCCTCCCCCACGAAGAGCGAGCCGTAGCAGGTGAGGCGATCCTTCCACCAGTCGAGGTCGTCGGCCTGCACGGTCAGGTGCTCTGGCGCGTAGGCATCGGAACAAGCGGCCATATCCTCGCGATCTTCACAGAGCACCACCTCGGCATAGTCACGCCACGCGGCGGCGGCGTTTTCGCGGTTGGTCTCCGGCAGGTCGGCGATGAGGGTGGGGACAAGCGCCATCACCTCTTCGGCCAGCGTCCGGTCATCTGTGACAAGCCAGACGGGGGAGTTGTAGCCATGCTCGGCCTGGCTCACGAGGTCGGTGGCGACGATCAGCGCATCGGCGGTCGCATCGGCAAGGATCAGGCTGTCGGTCGGCCCCGCGATCATGTCGATACCGACGCGGCCATAAAGGATGCGCTTGGCCTCGGCCACGTATTGGTTGCCCGGACCCACGAGGATGTTGGCGCGCGGCAGGCCGAAAAGCCCGAAGCTCATCGCCGCGACACCCTGCACGCCGCCCATCGCCATGATCGTGTCGGCGCCGCAGATGTGAGCGGCGTAGACGATGGCGGGCGGCACGCCTTCGCCGGGGCGGGGCGGGGAGGTGGCGATGATATGCCGGCATCCCGCGACCTTTGCGGTGGTCACGGTCATGATCGCGCTGGCGATATGGCTGTAGCGACCGCCCGGCACATAGCATCCGGCGGTGTCGACCGGGATCGCCTTCTGGCCCGCAATGAAGCCCGGCGTGATCTCGACTTCCACGTCGCTGAGCGTCGCTTTCTGCGCCTCGGCGAAACGGCGGACGTTGTCGTGAGCGAAGCGGATGTCGGCCTTCAGTTTCTCGGGAACCTCCGCGGAGGCCGCTTCGATCTCGGCCTCAGTCAGGATGATGTTGCCCTCGTAGCGGTCGAATTTGCGGGCGTAGTCGAGGGCAGTTGTGTCGCGGCCCGTCTCGATGTCGGAAAGAATGGCCTGCACACTTTCATGCACGTCCGACGCGCCGGAAGCCGAGGTCAGGTGCGCCTTCTTGAGATATTGTCGCGTCATGGTGAGAGCGTCCGGTAGGAGAATAGGGTCGCGGAAAAGAGGGTCTCGCCCGCCCATGTAAGCGCTTACATGGGCGCGATGCAAGCGCTTACATATTGATCCACCCGCCAAAGGGGAAGAAACAGAGCTGAAACGGCTCCCCGCCGGCTATACGCTTTCGCCGCGGGCCACAGCTTCGGCGACCGCAGCGATATCTTCGGCGCTTAGCCCGTAGACCTCGGCCGCCACCTCGGCGCCGATGTATCCGCGCGCGAGGTCGCGCATCACGGCTTCCTTCGGCCGGTCCGCAGGCTCGCCATAGCCAGCCCCGCCGGGGAAGGCCATCTGCACGCGCACGCCATGGGGCACGAATTGTTTGCCCTTCAGCCGCATCTCAGTGCCGTCATCCCGCGCGATGGTGGTGGGCGCACCGGCACTCCCGCCGCGTCGACCGCGCGCCGGGTGGTCGCCCCGGTCGAACATGGCCTGAATGTCGAATTCATGCCCGTCGCGCGCACCAACCTCCATGTACTGTCCGAGGCCACCGCGCATCTTGCCGGCGCCACCGGAATCGGGCCGCAATTCCTTGCGCCAGATGATCACCGGCCCGGCATGTTCCGTCGCCTCGATCGGCATCGTCATCACGCCCGAGGGGAAGGCGGTTGCGTTCATACCGTCGAGGTCCGGCCGCGCGCCGGAGCCGCCGGAGTTGAACGTCAGCACCTCCGCCCGCCGGGCGTCCGACGGTGCAGGGGCATCTGTTCGTGGCCGCAGCGAGACCTGGAAATTGCACAGGCACCCGGCCCCTTCTGCGGGCACGAGGCCCGGCACGATCTTGTCGAAGGCATCGAAGACCGCGTCCGGCACGAAATGGCCGACGATGTGGCGCAGGGCCACCGGCGCGGGGTGCGGGGCGTTCACGATGGTCCCTTCCGGCGCCGTCACCTCGAACGGCGCGAGAGAGGCCGCGTTGTTCGGAATTTCCGGCGCGATGGCGACCTTGAGCGCGTAGCAGGCATAAGCCTTGGTATAGACCATCGGGCAGTTGATGCCCTTCTTGTCGACGCCAGACGTGCCCGCGAAATCTGTGACGATCCTATCCTTCTGCACGCTCACCTTGACCTTGAGCGTGATCGGCGTGTCGAAGCCGTCCATCGTCATGGAGCCCTCGGCGGAGGTTCGGGGCAGGGCGTTGATCGCCTCAAGCGTGGCGCGGCGCGAATTCTCGAGAATGAATGCGGCGATCCCGTCGAGGTCGTCGAGCCCGAACTCCTCCATCATGTCCACCAGCCTGCGGTGGCCGATCTCGTTGCAGGTCGCCAAGGCATAGATATCGCCGATCAATTGGTCCGGCTCCCGCACGTTGCCGCGAATGATGCGGGTCAGGGTCTCGTCGACCTCGCCCTCTTCGGCGAATTTCATGATCGGGATGTAAAGGCCTTCCTCGTAGACGCTATGGGCATCGGCCCCGAAGCCGCGCCCGCCGATGTCGACAACGTGGGCGGTGCAGGCAAAGAAGCCCACAAGCTTGTTCTTGTAGAAGGATGGCGTGACCATGGTGATGTCATGCAGGTGACCCGTGCCTTCCCACGGGTCATTGGTGATGTAGACATCGCCTTGATACATGTTCTGCCGCCCGATCCGGCGGATGAAATGTGCCACCGCATCGGCCATCGCGTTCACATGTCCCGGCGTGCCGGTGACGGCCTGTGCCAGCATCTGCCCTTCGCGGTCATAGACGCCCGCAGACAGGTCCCCGGCCTCGCGGACCGAGGTGGAAAAGGCGGTGCGCACCAGCGCCTGCGCCTGTTCCTCGACGACCGAGATCAGGCGGTTCCACATGATCTGGTAGGCAACGTTGGACTGGGTCATGCAGCACCCTCCGGCTTGGTTGTCACGTCGATGCAGCCGTCCGCCAGACACATTGCATCGCGGCTGGCAGGCACGATGATCGAGGTCTCGTCCTCCACGATCACCGCGGGACCATTGGCGCGTTGCCCGGTGCCGATGTCGGTACGCCGCACCACGTCAGCTGCGTTGAATTGCGCTTGGGCCGGGTCGAACATACGGCGTGTGCCGTGCGTATCTGCCGCGCCCTTCGGTTGAGCCGCATCAAGAGGCTTGGGCAGGTCCGGCGGTGTCGTGGCATTCACCGCCCAAACCGTGATCTCGATATCCATGCCCGCCACGGTCCGCGCGAAAAGCTTGGTGTATTCCTCTTCGAACCGCTTCTGGAACGTTTCGGCATCGGGACTCATCGCCTGTTCTTCGGTCAGCGGAATGGGAATTTCCCAGCCCTGACCGGAATAGCGCATGTAGACCTTGAACTCCGACAGGATCGGGCTTTCCGCATCGCAGGAGCGCACGAAACCGGTAGCTTCCTCCTGCAACTCGGCCAGAAGCGTCTTGATCGTGTCCGCGTCGAACTGCTTCAGCCGCATGTAGACCGAGCGGTTGGCCTCGAAACTGAAGGGCGCACGCAGGAAGCCGATGGCGCTGCCGACACCTGCGCCCGGGGGCACGAGGCAACGGTCGATCCCAAGCTTCTCGCACAGCCGCCCGGCGTGGAGCGGGGCCGCGCCGCCGAAGGCGATCATGGTGTATTCGCCCAGGTCCTCACCGTTTTCGACCGCGTGGACGCGGGCGGCGTTGGCCATGTTCTCGTCCACCACCTCGGCCACGCCGAAGGCCGCTTCCTCGGCATCCATTTCGAGCACGTCGCCAAGCACCTTCTTCAGAGCGGTTTCGGACGCGCCCGGCGACAGCTTGATCGACCCGCCCGCGAAATTGTCCGAGTCGAGCTTGCCGAGGACGAGGTCAGCATCCGTCACGGCTGGCCGTTCCCCGCCGCGCCCGTAGCAGGCCGGACCCGGCTCGGACCCGGCGCTTTCGGGGCCGACGCGGATCTGGCGCAGGGCATCCACATGGGCCAGTGAGCCACCGCCCGCGCCGATCTCCACCATATCAATGACCGGGATCGAAATCGGCATGCCCGAACCCTTCTTGAACCGGTAGGTCCGGGCCACTTCGAACACGCGGGAGGTCTTCGGCGTCTGGTTCTTGATCAGGCAGATCTTCGCGGTCGTCCCGCCCATGTCGAAGCTCAACACCTTGTCGAGACCGTGACGCGCCGCGATGTGCGCGGCGAAAACCGCGCCACCGGCAGGCCCGGATTCGACCAGACGCACGGGGAACTCTGCGGCGTCGGCAATCGAAATGATCCCGCCGCCCGAATGCATCAGGAAGACGTTGCAGGTGACGCCCTCACCCCGCAGCCGATCCTCCAGCCGCCCGAGATAGGAGGCCATCAGCGGCTTGATGTAGGCGTTGGCGACCACGGTATTGAACCGCTCGTATTCGCGCATTTGGGGTGACACGTCCGAGGAGATCGAGACGGAGACATCCGGCAGCCGCTCGGCCAGCACGTCGCGCACGAGCCGCTCATGGGTCGGGTTGAGATACGAATGGATCAGCCCGACCGCGACGCTCTCGAATCCACCCTCGGCGATGCGCTCGACCACCGCCTCGACGTCCGCGCGATCAAGCTCCACCAGCACGGCCCCGGTCGCATCGACCCGGCCCGGCACTGTGAAACGGCGTTCGCGGGGCAGGAGCGGCTCGGGCAGGCTGAGGTTCAGGTCATACTGCTCGAACCGCGACTCGGTCCGCATCTCGATCACGTCGCGGAAGCCCTCGGTCGTGATCAGCGCCGTCTTGGCCCCGCGTCGTTCGATCAGGGCGTTGGTGGCCAGTGTCGTGCCATGGATGATCTGCCCGATCTCCCCGGGTGTGATCCCCGCCTTGGTGCAGACCTGGTGCATCCCGTCGAGGATCGCATCCTCCGGCGCCGCGTAGGTCGTCAGCACCTTGGTCGAAAATTGCCCGGCGCTGGTTTCCAGCACCACGTCCGTGAACGTGCCGCCGATGTCGACGCCAAGGCGATTGGATGACGTTGCCACTGCGTGTCCTCTATTCTAGTTGTCGTCGCCCTTGGCGGCGGCGGAGGCCCCGCCTTGGCCAAGCGGCACCGGCCCGAACGGCCCGCCATGAACCATCTGCGCGAGATCGGTCGGATCGCCTGCCCCCTCGGCGGCAAGGATTTGCTTGGCAAATTGCTCGGCGTTGTCGCGTGGGCGGTAGCCCAGGTAGGCGGCCTTGGAATTGTCGACCGGTGCGCGGTCATTGGCGGAAACGCCGTAGATCACGGTGAAGCCCGTCGTCGGCGTGTCGATGGCCCGCTCGACCAGGTGGACGAGGTCGCCGTCGCTCAGCCATGTCCCCAAGGCGCGGGCATTCTTGACCGGTGCGCAGGACAGGATGCGAAGGTGCACCGATTCCAACCCGCGCTTTTCCCAGTACATCCGCCCCAGATCCTCGGTGAAACACTTGGCGAGGCCATAGAAGGTGTCGGGCCGATGCTCGGCATCCGTTCCGATATAAGATTGGCGAGGATGCATGCCGACCGCGTGGATGGAAGACGCATAGACGATCCGCCGCGCGCCCGCCTTCTGGGCGCTTTCCCACACGTTGTAGGAACCGATGAAATTCGGGCCCAGAAGCTCTTCGAACGGGCCTTCATCGACGATCGCTCCGAAGTGGCAGACCATCTCGACCCCGTCCATCAACCCGGCAATCGCGTCGTAGTCGGCGAGGTCGGCCTTCACGTAGCTTTCGTTCTCCGCCAGCCCGTCGATGCTGTCGACGATGTCCGAGCTGACAAGCTCTTCACAGATCGCGGCCAGTGCCGGGCGCAGGATCGAACCGCAGCGGCCCGCCGCCCCGGTCAGAACGATTTTCTTCAGCATCTTCTTGGTCCTTTCAGATAACGGCGGTCTCGAGGATCGGCGCGTTGCTCATCACGCGCTCGTAGGAGAAGGGGGTCATGTCGAGCGCCCGATATTCACCATGGATCAGCCATTCGGCGGTGGCGCGTCCCATTGCGGGGCTTTGCTGCAACCCGTGGCCGGAAAACCCGTTGAGGAACAGGAAGTTCGGCACGTCGGGGTGAGACCCGAGGATCGCGTTCTGATCGAGCGTGTTATAGGCGTAGTGACCGGCCCATTCCGAAAGGAGCTTCACGGATTCAAAAGCCGGTATCCGGGTGGCGATCAGCGGCCAGGCGTGGTCCTGCCAGAAGCTGTGATCCATCGTGAAATCGTCGAAGGGCACGGCGGGGTCATGCTCGGGATGACCGCCCGCAAGATAGGTGCCGCCGCCATTGTCGCGGACGTGCACGCCCGACGGATCAATGGTCAGCGGCAGGGGGCGGTCGAGCGGGTGTTCGGCCTTGAAGATGTAGCTGTAGCGCTTGCGCGGTTCGACCGGCAGGTCGAGGCCCGCCATCTTCGCGGTGCGCGCCGCGCGCGGGCCGGAGGCATTCACAACGCTGCCACAGCGGATCACCTCGCCCGAGGCCAACGTCACGCTTTCGATGCCGCGCGCCGAGCGCTCCATCTCCACCACCTCGCCCGCGACGTATTCCACGCCGCGTTCCCGCGCCAGCCGACGGAACCAGTCGAACACGGTCGCGCCGTCCCAATATCCCTCGTTCACCGTGTTGATCGACCCGCAGAGGATGCCGTCGAGATCGTAGAACGGATATGCTTCCGCGATCTGTGCGGCGCTGACGATCCGGGTCGCCGCGCCGACGCTGTTCTGAAGTTTCGCATTGCGCCGCAGCGTTTCTGCAAACCCCTCGTTATCGGCGAGATACAGGTAGCCGTAGGAATGCAGCGGAATCTCCGGGATGCGGTCGTCGCCGCCCATCCGGTCCCGCAGGTTGAGGATGAAGTCGGCGGTGAACTGGCTGATGCGGATGTTCAATTCCGTCGAGAATTGCTGGCGGATGCACGAATTCGTGTGCGCGGTCGAGCAGAATTCGTAATTCGGGTCGCGCTCCACCACCAGCACGCTGCCGTCGAATCCAAGCTCGGTCAGCCACCAAGCCGTCGAGGATCCCATGATCGCCCCACCGACGATCACAACGTCAAAACTTGCGCGCGACGGCGCGTCGGCAAAGCCCGCTTTTGCCATGAGTCTTTCCACCTGAGGTTGAAGGCAGTTTCGCGCACGCTGTCGCAGGTGGCGGGCAATGGCAAGCTCTGTGAATTACGACAACCCGTTTTCGTCCTTCACCGCCTCCATCGAGACATGGGTGGAGGTCGCCGCGACGTGGGGCAGACGGCTGATGACCTCGCCCAGAATGCGTCGATAGTCCCCGATGTCGGTGGACCGAACCTTCAGCAGGTAATCGAACGCGCCCGCGATCATGTGACATTGTTCGATCTCGGAAACGGCGCGGGCGGCTTCATTGAAGGCGCGCAAGGCGGGCTCTCGCGTGTCCTCGAGCTTCACCTCGACGAAGGCCACATGCGCCAGCCCGAGCCGTGCCGGGTCAAGCACCGCTCGAAAGCCTTGGATATATCCTTCGTCGCGCAGCCGCTTCATCCGGGCCTGACAGGGCGTCTTGGACAGTCCGACCCGAGAGGCCAGTTCCGTGACCGGAATCCGCCCGTCCTCTGCCAGAACCGCAAGGATCCGCAGGTCGGCCGCGTCCAATCGGCTGTCTTTCGGGGTTTTCAGGCGCATAAAAATCTCTCGCTTGCGGAAACTTTGGTCAGAAATGAATGTTGGTTAAGCGTAATCAGGCAATCCGCCCCGATCAATCATGTTATGGTGCGCCATCGCTTGCTGGAGTGCTCCCCATGTCCGACCTGTCCCGTCACCGATCTGCCGTCGCTGCCGCGTATCTTGAGCCGCAGGACGCGGCGATTGCCCGCCTGACTGCCGCTCATCCGATCGAGACGGAGACCAGAAAGGCCGCTTCTGACCGCGCCACGCGCATGGTCAAGGAAATCCGCGACGAAGACCGCGGCGGTCTGATGGAGGTCTTCCTCGCGGAATACGGACTGTCCACCGCCGAAGGGCTTGCGTTGATGCGTCTGGCGGAGGCGCTGTTGCGGGTGCCGGACGATGCGACCGTCGATGCGCTGATCGAGGACAAGATCGTGCCCGCGGAATGGTCCTCGCACCGGGGGCATTCGAAATCGCACCTTGTGAATGCCTCCACCCTCGCCCTCATGCTGACCGGGCGCGTTCTGTCGGATGAAGACGGACAGGGGATCGCAGGCACGCTCAGGGGCGCGGTGAAGCGGTTGGGCGAGCCTGTCATCCGCGCCGCCACCCGCCGTGCGATGAAGGAAATGGGCAACCAGTTCGTTCTGGGGGAGACGATTTCCGAGGCCGTCCGCCGTGGCAAGGAGATGGCCGCAAAGGGCTACACATACAGTTACGACATGTTGGGAGAGGCTGCTGTGACCGCGGGCGAGGCCGAGGCCTTTCGCAAGGCGTATGCCGACGCGATTTCCCACCTCGCCAAGCATTCCAAGAGCGATGACATCCGCGAGAACCCGGGCATTTCCGTCAAGCTCTCCGCCCTGCACCCCCGCTACGAGACCGCTAAGCGGGACCGTGTCATGGCGGAGCTTGTGCCGACGGTCCTGTCACTGGCCCAAGCCGCGAAAGAGGCCCGCATGGGCTTCAACATCGACGCGGAAGAGGCAGATCGCCTCGACCTGTCGCTCGACGTGATCGAAGCGGTTTTCGCCGACCCATCGCTCGCCGGCTGGGACGGCTTCGGCGTCGTCGTGCAGGCCTACGGCAAACGCGCCGCTCCGGTGATCGACTGGCTCTACGCTCTGGCCGAAACCCACGACCGTCGCCTGATGGTGCGTCTCGTGAAGGGCGCTTATTGGGATACCGAGATCAAGCGCGCCCAGGTCGCGGGGCTGCCCGGTTTTCCGGTCTTCACCGACAAGGCCGCGACCGATGTCAGCTACCTTTCCTGCGCGCGGCAACTCCTCGACAAGACCGACCGCATCTACCCGCAATTCGCCACCCACAACGCCCACACCGTCGCCGCCGTTCTCGAAATGGCCGAGGACCCGAGCGCGTTCGAATTCCAACGCCTGCACGGCATGGGCGAGGCGCTGCACGACCAGGTCCATCGCGGCAACATGACCCGCTGCCGGATTTACGCGCCCGTGGGTGCGCATCGCGACCTGCTCGCCTACCTCGTGCGTCGTTTGCTTGAGAACGGTGCGAACTCCTCCTTCGTGCACCAGATCATGGACGAGAGTGTCGCCCCGAAAGAGGTCGCCGCCGACCCGTTCGAAACGCTGAAGGGCGCGAAGACCGAAGTCACGAAACCAGCCGATCTTTTCGCGCCCGAGCGCCCGAACTCGAAGGGCTTCGATCTGACCGATCCGGCCGCGCTGGCCGAAATCCTCACAGCGCGCGAGGCCTTCGCCAGGACACAGTGGCAAGCGGGCAGCGGCTCCGGCCCGCTGATCGACATCATCAACCCAGCCGACCCGTCCGACATCGTCGGGCAGGTGCGCCTGTCGACCCGCGCCGATGCGGATGCCGCCATCGCCGCCGCGCAGCCATGGGACGCATCGGACCGCGCCGAGGTCCTGAACCGCGCAGCCGATCTTTACGAAGCGAACGCGGCGGAATTGTTCGCCATCCTCGCCCGCGAGGCGGGAAAGACTCTTGCCGACGCCGAAGCCGAACTGCGCGAAGCCGTCGATTTCCTGCGCTACTACGCGGCCCGCATTGCCGACCTCGCTCACCCGCCCTTGGGGCGCGTGACCTGCATCTCGCCCTGGAACTTCCCGCTCGCCATTTTCACAGGCCAGATCGCTGCGGCCTTGGCGGCGGGCAATGCCGTGCTCGCCAAACCGGCAGAAACGACGCCGCTGATCGCTGCCCGCGCCGTCCAACTGCTTCACGAAGCAGGCGTTCCTGACACCGCACTGCACCTTCTGCCCGGCGAAGGGGCGGAGGTCGGCGCGGCACTCACCTCAGACCCGCGCATCGACGGCGTGGCCTTCACCGGGTCCACCGCCACCGCGCAGAAAATCAACCGCGCCATGGCCGAAAACCTCGCGCCCTCCGCCCCGCTGATCGCCGAAACCGGCGGGTTGAACGCGATGATCGTCGACTCGACCGCACTTCCCGAACAGGCGGTGAAAGACGTGGTGCAGTCGGCCTTTCAATCCGCCGGGCAACGCTGTTCCGCCCTGCGCTGCCTCTACGTGCAGGAGGATATCGCGGACGCCTTCCTGAAGGCCCTGACCGGTGCAATGGACGAACGCGCGCTTGGCACGCCATGGGATATCGCGACCGACATCGGCCCGGTGATCGACGCCCCCGCCAAAGCCAAGATCGACGCCCATGTCGCCAAGGCCGCCGCCGACGGGCGCCTCGTCAAACAACTCGACGCGCCGGGTCAGGGCACCTTCGTCGCGCCCGCCACGATCCGCGTGTCGGGCATCGGCGATCTCGGGGAAGAGATCTTCGGGCCGATCCTGCACGTCGCCACCTTCAGGGCGCGCGACCTCGACAAGGTGATCGACCAGATCAACGCCACCGGCTACGGCCTGACGTTCGGGATACACAGCCGTATCGACGATCGCATCGCCGATGTGACGGGCCGGATCGAGGCCGGGAACCTCTATGTGAACCGCAACCAGATCGGAGCGATCGTCGGCTCGCAACCCTTCGGCGGGCAGGGGCTGTCGGGCACAGGTCCGAAGGCAGGCGGTCCGCATTACGTCGCCCGCTTTACCGCCGCGCCGCAGGGAGCGGGAACGCCCGGCGATCCCGCCAGACCCGAGGATGCCGCCCGCGATCTGCGCGTGGCCGTTCCCGCCGACCGGGTGCTGAGCGAGACCTTGCTGCCGGGGCCGACCGGGGAGACGAACCGCCTGACGACCCACCCCCGTGGCCGTGTCCTTTGCCTCGGGCCGGGCAACGAGGCCGCCCGCGCACAGGCCAGCGCCGCGACCAAAACGAGCAACGCGCCGGTGCTCGCACCCGACCTGCCGCCCGAGGCGCTGGCTGATCTGCCGGAGTTCGACGCGGTGATCTACTGGGGCGAAGACGCGCGTGCTTACCGTCAGGCGCTGGCCGCGATGGACGGGCCGATCCTGCCGCTGATAACCGAGGCGGAGCCGGGCGAGCGGCTGGTCATCGAGCGTCATACCTGCGTGGACACAACGGCAGCGGGCGGCAACGCGGCGCTTCTGGCGTCCGTGGCCTAGGTTACTGTTCCATCGCGGCGTTCCAGGCCTCGAGGAAACTCTCGCGGTTCAACCGGTCGAGATAGACCATAAGGGCCGGTCCCAGCCGGATCGGCCCGAAGGCATCTCCCGCGCCTTCGCCTCGCGCCTGCAGCGGGGGCAAGCCCGGCTCGGCCCCGTCGCCCATCCCCTCGCGCAACAGCGCGTCGAGCATCAGGCCCGCGGCCTCCACCTCCTGCGCGGTCGTCGGGATCAGCGCCGTGCGCAGCATGACATTGGCGAAATCCTCCATCGGCAGGATCGCCAGCCCCTCGTCCTGCCCCAGCCGCCCCTCCGCGTAGGGCCCGAGCACGTTGTAAGCCAGCGCCAGCCGTCCCGAGGCGACATCGTCGATCATCTGCGACGAGCAGCAATAGAGCCTCGGGTTCAGCCGTCCCATGACTTCAGTCAGCCGCCAATAGGCATCGCTCGCCCGCGCCTCCTGCGTGGCGAACAGGTATCCCAGTCCGCTCTCCCGCAGATCATAGGTCCCCACCGCCCCCTCGAACCGGTCCGGATGATCGCGCAGCAGCGTGACAAGGTCCGCGCGCGACCGTGGCCGCGGCAGCCCCTCGAACCGCGCCTCGTTGATGACCACAACCGCAGGCTCTGCCGTGAAGGCAAAGATGCGGTCGTTCCACCGTGCCCAATCCGGCAAAGCCTCGGTCACGGCGCTGGAATAGCTCCGCGCCCGCCCGTCGTTGGCCAGCGAGAATTGCAGGTCCATGGCCGAGGACAGCGCCAGGTCGTACGTCGCGCCGCCCCGGATCGCCCGGTGCAATTCCGCCGAGGAGGCGACGACATAGTCGATCCCGATCTCCGGGTGCTGGTCCTGGAATCGCAGCAGCAGCGGTTCGAACACGTCCAGATCGGTTGTGGAGATCACCCGAAGCACCACGGGGCTGGTGCCGGGATAAAGCTGCCGATCCTCGATCTCGAAATCCTGCGCCGCCACCGACCCCGCGAGCAGACACGCACACAACATGCCCAGAGCGGACCGTCCCAAAGCCGTCAAGCGGCCGGAAAAACCAAGGTCACCCATGCGCCCCTCCCGTTGTCGCCGGTTTGCATCTCCAGCCGCCCGCCGTGGGCGCGCAGCGCCTCGTCGGCGATGGTCAGACCAAGACCGGAGCCCACGACGCCCTCGACCTTGTCGCCGCGCCGGAACCGCTCGGTCAATTGCTCCGCCGGGGCATCGCCGAAACCCGGCCCTTCGTCGGCGACACGTACTCTCGCCTCGCCCCCGCCTGCGCTGACGGAGAGGGTCACGACCGTTTCGGCGGGCGAATACTTGATGGCATTGTCCAGCACGTTGCGCAGCGCGTTCTGGATCAGGATCTCGTCGCCCTCCACCTCCGCCGGTGACAGGCTCAGCGTCAGGTCGATGTCCTTCATCTGCGCGGTGGGCCGCAGCGCCTCGGCGGTGGCCTTCGCCAAGGCAGGCAGGTCCACCCGTGCCAGCGTAAGGTTGTCGGCCCGGAACGAGACCATCGCGTGATCCAGCAATTGCGAGGCGGAGCGGGAGGAATCGTCAACCGCCCGGATCACCCGCCTCAGCGTCTGTTTCTGGCCCTCCTCCTCCACCGAATGCAGCGCGATATCGGCCTGCGTGCGCACCACGGCGAGCGGCGTGCGGACCCTGTGCGCAGCCTCGGCGATGAAATCCTCGGACCGGCGGAGCGAGCCTTCCAGCCGTTCCATCAGCCGGTTCAGCGACCGCACCAGCGGCATCAGTTCCGGCGGCCCCTGCCGCCGCAGCGGGCGCAGGTCGGACGGTCCCCGCGTCGCAAGGTGCTGCGCCATCGTGTTCAGCGGCCGGAGCGAGGCGCGCACCGCGAAAGCCGCGATCCCGACGGCCAGCACGAAGACGATCGCGGACAGGACCGCCGCCTGCCGCGACAGGCCCGCCGCGATGGATTGCACGCCGTCGCGGGTCTGCGCCAGCGTCACCGTCACCGGCACGACCGCGCCGTTCGACAGGATCGCGCGTTGAATGCTGACAGCGCGCACCGTCACGTCACCGTAGGGCAGGGTGGCGAAGGCAGGCTCGCCCGACACGGCCTCCGGTCCTTCGAGGTCGCTGTATCCCGTCAACACCTCGTCCGGGGTCGAAACCCTGTAGAACACCCGGTCCTCGCTGAGGGCACCGAGCATCGCGAAGGAGGCATAGGGCAGTTCCAGCCTGATCTCACCACCTTCGGAGCGCAGGGTTTCCGCGATCGACGTGGCCGAAGCGGCCAGCACGTTGTCCTGCGTCCGCCCCGCCGCCTCGCGCGCGAAGCTGGTGACCATGTACCAGCTCACCAGCGCCAGGATCGCGACCATCCCGGCGAGGAACAAGGTCAGGCGGCGGGCGATGGACCAGCCCGGCCGGCGGTAACGATCCGCGGACAGCACGCTCACAAATCCATCCGGTAGCCCAGGCCGCGCACCGTTTCGATCCGCACACCGACCTTGTCGAGCTTCTTGCGCAACCGACCCACGTAGACCTCGATGGCGTTTTCGGTCACGTCCGCATCCATGCTGAACAGCCGGTCCAGCAACTGACCCTTGGAGTGGATCTGCCCCGGTGCGCGGGCGAAGACCTCCAGCAGCCGCAATTCGCGGTTGCGCAGGTCCAGCGTCTCGTCGCCATGCCGGAGCGTGCCCGCCATCGGGTCGAACACCGCCGCGCCAAGCGCGATCTCGTTCTTCGCAGCGCCACCGCGCCGCCGCAGAACCGCCCGGCAGCGCGCTTCCAACTCGCTGAAATCGAAGGGCTTGGTGATGTAATCGTCGGCGCCTTGATCCAGCGCACCCACCCGGTCGCTGATCTGGCTGCGCGCGGTCAGAACGATCACCGGCGTCTCGAGGTGATCGCGATGGCGGGCCAGGAAATCGCGGCCGTCGCCGTCGGGCAGCATGACATCCAGCAGGATCAGGTCGTATTGCGCGACCGCAAGGCAATCCTCCGCCGTGGCCAGCGTCGTGGCATGATCGACCGCATGACCGTCGAGCCCGAGCCGCTGCACCACCGCCTCGGCCAGCTCGGCATTGTCTTCTACCAGCAGAAACCGCATCTCCGCCTCCCTCATCTGCAAGAGTGACGGCTGCCAAACCGGCGCGCAAGCCCACGTAAAGGGTGAAGAAGGCCGCATCGGCAAATCCGTCGCGGCCATGTCAGGCTTTTGTCAGCTTGCTGTGGCACGACTCGGTCACGAGGACGGCGGAGGACCGTCCGCTTATGGGAGGATACCTACATGAAATTCACTCGTCGCGTCATGATGACGGCGGCCGCCGCGATGGTGGCCTTTTCCGGTACGGCGCAGGCCGATGGCCACCAGGTTCTGGACAGCATTCACTTCCTGATCCCCGGCGGCGCCGGTGGTGGCTGGGATGGCACCGCGCGTGGCACCGGTGAGGCGCTGACCGAGTCGGGCCTCGTCGGCACCGCATCCTACGAGAACCTGTCGGGCGGCGGCGGCGGTGTCGCCATCGCGAACCTGATCGAGAACGCGGAATCGAGCTACGGCACGCTGATGGTGAACTCCACGCCCATCGTGATCCGTTCGCTGACCGGGGAAATCGCGCAAAGCTACCGTGACCTGACGCTGGTTGCCGGCACGGTCGGCGACTACGCCGCGCTCGTGGTGGCTGATGACAGCCCGATCCAGACCATGGAAGACGCGCTCGCGATGTATCGCGAATCCCCGAACGA
This sequence comes from Rhodobacterales bacterium HKCCE4037, assembly GCA_015689645.1. GTDB lineage: Bacteria > Pseudomonadota > Alphaproteobacteria > Rhodobacterales > Rhodobacteraceae > Gymnodinialimonas. Next base: position 23,343 of record WVSM01000003.1, on the reverse strand, counting down.
CTTCGCCATCGGCGGCGGCTCGGTTCCCGGTGGCATGGATCACCTCGTCGCGGCCATCGTGATGCAGGGCGCGGGCGAAGACCCGACCGCCTTCAACTACATCGGCTACGACGCCGGTGGCGAGGCCATGGCCGGCCTTCTGTCGGGTGAGATCGACGCGCTGTCGACCGGTTTCTCCGAAGCCATCGCGCTCGCCGAACAGGGCGAAGTCCGCATCCTCGGCGTCACCTCGCAGGAACGCGTGCCGGCATACGATTCCGCGCCGACCTTTGCCGAGCAGGGCATCGACGCAGACTTCGTGAACTGGCGTGGCTTCTTCGCCGCCCCCGGCCTGCCCGAGGACATGCTGGCCACCTACCAGGAAGCGCTCGGTGCGATGCTCGAGACGGAGGAATGGGAAGCGGTGCGCTCGCGCATGGGCCTCGTGAACATCTACCGTCCGGGTGACGAGTTCCGCACCTTCCTCGACGCTCAGGAACAGCAGCTCGGCGACCTGATGCGCGACCTCGGCTTCCTCTGAAGCCAATCTACGACCCCGGGCTGAAGCTTCGTCTACCACACGCGTAGACCGGGCCTTGGCCCGGGGTGCACCCCACATCCGCCAAAGGGAGGGAGGCCCCCATGGCACTTGATCGCTGGATCGCGCTGGTCTTCGTGGCTCTATGCTGCGTCTACGGCTACGCCGCCTTTTTCACCATGGATCACCTGCTGCCGCCGATCCTGCAGCGCAATCCGGTCTGGCCGTCCACCTTCCCCAAGATCCTCGCCATCTTCGGCATCGGCGTGGGCCTCATGGTGCTCTTCACCAAGGCCCCCGAACAGAAGGACGGCGAAGCGGACGAGAGCGCGATGACAATCGCGCGTCTCGGCGAATACCACATCGGCCAGGCCCTTGCGCTGATCGGCCTGATGATCGCCTACGCCCTTCTTCTGCGGCCGCTCGGCTTCCTGGCCAGCACGATCCTGTTTCTCACGATCGGTGCGGCGCTCCTGGGCGAGCGCAAGTTCTACATCCTCGTTCCCGTCGCGGCCATCGGCACGTTCGGGATCTGGTACCTGGTGCAGGAGGTGCTCGGCATCTTCCTCCGTCCGCTGCCGTCGTTTTTCTAAGGGGTCGCGGTCATGCTTGAAGGTATCCTCATTGGCCTTTCCACCGCCGTCACGCCGTTCAACCTGATGATGGTGGTTGCCGGCTGTGTCATCGGCACGCTCATCGGCATGCTGCCCGGCCTCGGGCCCATGTCGATCATAGCCATCATGATCCCGGTCGCCATCGGCATCGGCGATCCGACCTCGGCCCTGATCCTTTTATCCGGTGTCTATTACGGGGCCATCTTCGGCGGCTCCACCTCGTCGATCCTGCTGAACGCGCCGGGGGTCGCGGGCACCGTGGCCACCGCCTTCGATGGCTACCCGATGGCCCAGAAGGGCATGGCGGGCAAGGCGCTGACCATCGCGGCCATTTCCAGCTTCGCGGGCGGGTCGCTTGCCACGGTTCTGCTGATGATCTTCGCCCCGGCGCTGTCGTCGGTCGCGCTCCTGTTCCACTCGGCCGAATACTTCGCGCTGATGGTCGTGGGCCTTTCCGCCATCGCGGCCTTCGCAGGCTCGGGGCAGGTCGGCAAGGCGCTGATGATGACGATCCTCGGCCTGATCCTCGGCACCGTGGGCGAGGGCGCATTGTCCTCTACGCCGCGCTTCACCTTCGGCATTCTCGACCTGCAATCCGGCTTCTCGTTCATCACGCTCGCCATGGCGATGTTCGCATTGCCCGAGGCGCTGTTTCTCGTCATGAACCCGGCCCGCTCCGCCGAGCAGGGATCGGGCAAGATCACCGGCCTGCGCATCAGCCGGCAGGAGGCGCGCACCATCGCGCCTGTGATCGGCCGGCAATCGGTGCAGGGGTTCTTCATCGGCGTGCTGCCCGGGGCAGGGGCGACCATCGCCTCCTTCCTCGGCTACGCGGTCGAACGCAACCTTGCCACGAAGGAAGAGCAGGCGGAATTCGGCAAGGGCTCGATCAAGGGCCTTGCCGCGCCCGAGACGGCGAACAACGCGGCCTGCACCGGCTCTTTCGTGCCGCTTTTGACGCTCGGTATTCCCGGTTCCGGCACCACGGCGATCCTTCTGGGCGCGCTCATCGCGCTCAACGTGACACCCGGTCCGCGCCTGATGACCGACGAGCCGGACGTGTTCTGGGCCGTCATCATCGCCATGTATATCGGCAACCTCGTGCTGCTGATCCTGAACCTGCCGCTGATCCCGTACATCGCCAAGATCCTTGCGGTCCCGCGCAATTATCTGATCCCGTTCATCCTGTTCTTCACGCTGATGGGCAGCTACATCGGCCAGAATAACTCGACCGAGTTGCTGATCCTCGTGGGCTTCGGGGTCTGCGCCACGATCCTGCGCTTCGCGAACTACCCGCTGGCCCCGCTGCTGATCGGGTTCATCCTCGGCACCATGCTGGAGGACAACTTCGCCCGCGCGATGCAGCTCTACCGCGGTTTCGGCTTCCTTCTGGAACGCCCCATGACGCTGGCTTTGCTGGCCCTGGCCGCGATCCTTGTGGTGCTGCCGAGCTACCGCGCCATGCGGGCACGGCGCCGGGCGATGCGCGAGCAGGGCGTGGCCGAAGGGGATTAGGAGCGTGCCTGATTTTCCAGAAAATCAGGCGCGTCCAAACCTTCCAGAAGGTTTGGAGCCTGCCGCTCCGGGATGCGCATCGTGACGCAGCCGCTGGCGGGCCTCCGCGTCCTCGATCTGACCAACGTGCTGGCCGGCCCCTTTGCCTGCCATCAGCTTGCGCACCTGGGGGCCGAGGTCATCAAGGTCGAAACCCCGGGCCGGGGTGACCTCGCCCGCAGCCTCGGGGCCTCGCCGGAACTCAGCGCGCAGAACATGGGCATCTCCTTCCTCGCCCAGAACGCGGGGAAGAAGTCCATAACGCTCAACTTCAAGCACGCCTCCGGGAAGGAGGCCCTGAAACGCCTGGTGAAAACCGCCGACGTGCTGGTCGAGAACTTCCGCCCCGGCGTCATGGCGCGGCTTGGCCTGTCCTACGAGACCCTGCGCGAGGTGAATCCGTCCCTGATCTATTGCGCGATCTCCGGCTTCGGACAGGACGGGCCCTGGGCCGGCCAGCCCGCCTATGACCAGATCATCCAGGGCGCGTCGGGTGTCATGTCGATCACCGGCGACGGCACCACGCCCTATCGCGTGGGCTATCCCCTGTCGGACACGATCGGCGGCCTGACGGCGGCCATGGCGATCACCGGTGCCCTGAACGCGCCGGAGCGCGGGACGTTCATCGACGTCTCGATGCTCGAGGCGACGCTCGCCACGATGGGCTGGGTCGTTTCGAACCACCTGATCGGCGGGGCCGAGCCGCAGGCCCACGGCAACGAGAACCCGACCTCCGCCCCCTCGGGCACATTCCAGGCCGCCGATGCACCGCTCAACATCGCGGCCAACAAGGACGAACAATGGGAGGCGCTGGCGGCGCTCCTCGGTCGGGACGATCTTCTTGCTGACTCGCGTTTCACTACGCGCGAGGACCGCAAGGCCAACCGTCACGCCCTCCGCGCCGAACTCGAGACCGTGCTGACCAGCCAGCCCGCCGCCCATTGGGTCGAGGTATTGAACGCCAAGGGCATCCCGGCCGGCCCTGTCTTGACGGTTCCGCAGATCCTCGCCCATCCGCAGGTGGCCGACCGCGGGTTTCTGGCGCAGTTCGACATGGCTACGCTCGGGCGTGCCATCGACGTGGTGACGACCGGCTTCCGCATGGACGACACCCGCCCCGGCGTCTCCTCCGCGCCCCCGGTGCTCGGGCAGGACACCGGCGACATCCTCCGCGAGCTTGGCTACAGCGACGCGGACATCGACCGAATGACCGAGGAGCGAGCCATATGACGAACGACGTTTCCGACTGGTGGCGCACCAGGATCATCGACATGGAGCCGGGGCGGATCGAACTGCGCGGCACGCCGGTGCAGGAGCTGATCGGCAACCGCAGCTTCGCCGAGATGATCTGGCTCATGGTCATGGGCGAAGAGATCAAGGGCCCGCGCGCGGCGCTGTTCGAGGCTGCCCTCGTGGCCGCCGTCGACCACGGCCCGCAAGCGCCATCGATCGCCGCCTCGCGCATGGCGATCACCTGCGGCATCGGGCTGAACAACGCCATGGCGACCGGCCTCAACATGCTCGGCGACGTCCACGGCGGCGCGGGCGAGCAGGCCGTCGCGATGTATCACCACGTCGAGCGGGCAGGCCCCGAGGGCCTCGCAGGCGCGCTCGGCACCTGGCGGGCCGAGCATGGCCCCTACCTGCCGGGTTTCGGTCACCGCTTCCACAAACCCACCGACCCGCGCGCACCGCGCCTGCTGCAACTGGTCGACGAATGCGCCGAAACCGGCGGCGTGCCCGGCGCCTATGCCCAGATCGGTCGCGCCATCGAAGCGCATCTGGCAGACGAACGCGGCAAACCGGTGCCGATGAACATCGACGGTGCGACGGCGGTGATCTACGCCGAACTGGGCTGTCCCGCCCCGCTCGCGCGCGGGTTCTTCTGCCTGTCGCGATCGGTCGGCATCCTCGCCCATGCCTGGGAACAGACGGAGCAGGGCGGGCGCAACAAGGGGCCGACCCCGCCGGGCTATCGCTGGACCTTCGACGGGTGAACGATAGTCCTTTGTAAGAAGGGGGGCGCTGCCCCCCGTCCTTGCGGACTCCCCCCGGAGGTTTTCCTGGCAAGATGAAAGGGCGACCCCGCGCGACCGGCGTGCCCTAGACACGCGCGCGGGCCCTGCTACGTTCCCCGCAACCAAGCATCGGAGGGACCCATGGCGAAACTGGCATTTCTTGGACTGGGCGTGATGGGCTACCCCATGGCGGCGCATCTTCTGGGCGCGGGCCACGCGGTCACCGTCTACAACCGCACCGAGGCCAAGGCGGAGAAATGGGCCAAGGAGATCGGCGGCACCCACGCCGCGACCCCGCGCGAAGCCGCCGAGGGCGCTGATTTCGTCATGGCCTGCGTCGGAAATGACGACGATCTGCGCTCGGTCGTCCTGGGCGAGGACGGCGCGCTGGCAGGCATGAAGGAAGGCGCGATCTTCGTCGATCACACCACCGTCTCCGCCATCGTCACCAAGGAACTGGCGGCAGTGGCGGCGGACAAGGGTATCGGCTGGGTCGACGCGCCCGTGTCCGGGGGGCAGGCGGGGGCCGAAAACGGCCAGCTTGCCATCATGTGCGGCGGGGAAGAGGATCATTTCGCGGCCGCCAAGCCCGTCATCGCGGCCTACGCCAAGGCCTCCGTGCATTTCGGGCCGGTGGGCTCGGGCCAGATGGTCAAGATGATCAACCAGGTCTGCATCGCGGGCCTCGTGCAGGCGATGTCCGAAGGGCTTTACATGGCGATGAAGGCCGGGCTCGACGCCAAGCAGGTCGCCGACCTGATCAGCCAGGGCGCGGGCGGGTCATGGCAGCTGGCCAACCGCGCGGGCACCATGGTCGACAACGAGTTCAACCACGGCTTCGCCGTCGATTGGATGCGCAAGGACCTCGGGATCGCGCTGGCGCAGGGCAAGGAGATGGGCGTCTCGCTGCCCGTCACCGCCATGGTCGACCAGTTCTATGCCGAGGTGCAGCAACTGGGCGGCGGGCGATGGGACACGTCGAGCCTGATCCAGCGCTTCCGCAAGATGAACGACGAGATCTGAGGCGCTTGGGGCGGAATTCCACGGAAGTGGAATCCGCCGCCATTCTCCCATAGATCGACGCCATGGCAGTCCCCCTCACAGATCTGACCGACCTCAGGGCGCAGGGATTCGATACGATCATCGACGTCCGCTCCCCCGCCGAATTTGCCGAGGATCACGTGCCCGGCGCGGTCAACATGCCGGTCCTTTCGAACGAGGAACGGGCAACGGTCGGCACGATGTACGTTCAGGAAAGCCCGTTCAAGGCCCGCAAGATCGGGGCCGCGCTGGTGGCGCGCAACGCGGCCACGGCGATCGAGACGCACATGATGCACCATGACGGCGGCTGGCGCCCTCTGGTCTATTGCTGGCGGGGCGGCCAACGCTCGGGCTCGTTCGCGTCGATCCTGCAACAGATCGGCTGGCGGACCGAGGTGCTGCAAGGCGGCTACCAAAGCTGGCGGCGGCACGTCGTGGCGCGGCTCTACGATGCCACGCTGCCGTTCACGGTGATCCGCCTCGACGGTCTGACCGGAACGGCAAAGACCGACGTGTTGAAAGCGGCAGCCGGGCAGGGCGCGCAGGTACTCGACCTCGAAGGGCTGGCGAACCATCGCGGCTCGATCCTCGGCGATATCGACGGGGCGCAGCCGTCGCAGAAGATGTTCGAAAGCCGGATCATGGAGGCGCTTTCGGCCCTCGACCCGGCCCGTCCCCTGCTGGTGGAAGCCGAGTCCGCCCGCATCGGCACGCTCCGCATACCGCCCGCGCTCTGGGGCGCGATGAAGGGCAGCGAACGGATCGTGCTGGAGGCAACGCCGGAAGACCGCGCGCGCTACCTCGCGGCGCAATACGCGACACTGACGGCCGAGTCCAAGGCGCTGACCGCGCGGCTCGACGGCCTGCGCCCGATTGCGGGCCATGCGACCGTCGAACGCTGGCTTGGGCATTTGCATGAGGGCGAGCACGAGGCGCTGGCCCTAGCGCTCATCACCGACCATTACGATCCGGCCTACCGGCGGTTGCGCAGAACCGACGACACGCCGGTGGTTGCGACGCTCGATGGTGGCGCCCTGACGGCGGACGCCATCGACAGGACCGCCCGCGCGGTGGCGTCGCATCTTGGTTGATCCGGCCACCGAAAGGTTAATGGCGTAGTTTTTCTGACTCAGTTTTTCTGACAGAGACCGTGCGACCGTGTCAGCCCTTCACCTTCGCGCGGCCTTGGGCTACCTCACGGTCCAAACCGACAGATGGACGAGACCGATGGAAAAATCCTTCAACGCCGCCGAGGCCGAAGCCCGCATTTCGCAGATGTGGCAGGCCCGCAATTGCTTCGCCGCCGGCGCGAACTGGGACGGCCAATCCGAGGCCTACTCGATCATGATCCCGCCGCCCAACGTGACGGGCGTCCTCCACGTCGGCCACGCCTTCAACAACACCCTGCAGGACGTGCTGATCCGCTGGCACCGGATGCGCGGGTTCGACACGCTCTGGCAGCCGGGCACCGACCATGCGGGGATCGCCACGCAGATGGTCGTTGAGCGCGAATTGGCCAAGGAAAACAAGGCCCGTCGCGACATGAGCCGCGAGGAGTTCCTCGATCACGTCTGGGCGTGGAAGAAGAAATCCGGCGGCACGATCATCGAACAGCTCAAGCGCCTCGGTGCCTCCTGCGACTGGTCGCGCGAGGCCTTCACCATGTCCGGCGCGCCCAATGCGCCTGAGGGGGAAGAGGGCAATTTCCACGACGCCGTCATCCGCGTTTTCGTGGACATGTATCACAAGGGCCTGATTTATCGCGGAAAACGGCTGGTCAACTGGGACCCGCATTTCGAGACGGCGATATCCGATCTGGAGGTCGAGAACAACGACGTCGCGGGCCATATGTGGCACTTCAAATACCCGCTCGCCGGTGGCGCGACCTATGAATATGTCGAGAAGGACGAGGACGGGAACGAGCTTTTCCGCGAGACCCGCGACTACATCTCCATCGCCACGACGCGGCCTGAGACGATGCTGGGTGATGGCGCAGTGGCAGTCCATCCCGATGACGAACGCTACGCGCCAATCGTCGGAAAACTCTGCGAAATTCCGGTCGGCCCCAAGGAACACCGTCGCCTGATCCCGATCATCACCGATGAATACCCGGACATGAATTTTGGCTCGGGCGCCGTGAAGATCACCGGCGCGCATGACTTCAACGACTACGAAGTCGCCAGGCGCGGCGGCATTCCTTGCTATCGCCTGATGGACACTAAAGGCGCGATGCGCGACGACGGCGCGCCCTATGCGGAGGCCGCCGCAATCGCGCAAGCCGTTGCGAATGGGGAGAAAACCCTGGGCGAGATGGAGGTTGACGCGCTCAACCTCGTCCCCGATCACCTGCGCGGGCTCGACCGGTTCGAAGCGCGCGAGAAGGTCGTCGAGGAAATCACCGCCGAGGGCCTCGCGGTCATGACCGTGCCCACCGACACGCGCCTTGGTGCGAAGGCCGCCAAGGTCCCGCTCGCCCCGGAAGAGGGCGGCGAGATGCGCACCGATGAACTCGTCCCGCTGGTCGAGGCCAAGACCATCACCCAGCCCTTCGGCGACCGCTCCAAGGTCGTCATCGAGCCGATGCTGACCGACCAATGGTTTGTGGACACCGCCAAAATCGTTGGCCCTGCGCTGGAGGCCGTCCGGACCGAGCGCGTCCGCATAATGCCCGAACAGCACCGGAAGGTGTATTTCCACTGGCTGGAGAACATCGAGCCATGGACGATCTCGCGCCAGTTGTGGTGGGGGCACCAGATTCCGGTTTGGTATGACGAGGAAGGCAATCAATATTGCGCGGCAACCGAGGAGGAAGCGCGCAAACAGGCAGGTGACCGCAACCTGACCCGCGACCCCGACGTCCTCGACACCTGGTTCTCCTCCGGACTCTGGCCCATCGGCACCCTCGGCTGGCCCGAGCAAACGCCTGAACTGCAACGCTATTTCCCGACGTCCACGCTGATTTCCGGCTTCGACATCATCTTCTTCTGGGTCGCCCGGATGATGATGATGCAACTCGCCGTCGTGGACGAGATCCCCTTCAAGGACGTCTACGTCCACGCGCTTGTACGTGACGAGAAGGGCAAGAAGATGTCGAAATCCACGGGCAACGTCCTCGACCCGTTGGAGCTGATCGACGAATACGGCGCCGACGCCGTGCGCTTCACGCTGACCTCCATGGCCGCCATGGGCCGCGACCTGAAGCTGTCGAAAGACCGCATCGCGGGTTACCGGAACTTCGGCACGAAGCTCTGGAACGCCGCGCGTTTCGCCGAGATGAACGATTGCACGCCGCAGGCCGATTTCGACCCGGCCGGCGTCACGCAAACCGTCAACCGCTGGATCGTCGGCGAAACGGCGCGCGCGCGGCTTGCCCATGACGAGGCGCTGGAGGCCTATCGCTTCAACGACGCCGCCAACGGCCTCTACCAGTTCGTCTGGGGCAAAGTCTGCGACTGGTATCTGGAATTCGCCAAGCCGCTCTTCGCCTCCGGTGACGAGGCTGTCATCGCCGAGACCCGCGCCACCATGGCCTGGGTCATCGACCAGTGCCTGATCCTGCTGCACCCCACCATGCCCTTCATCACCGAAGAGCTCTGGGGTGAGATCGCCGAACGCGCCAAGCCCCTCGTCCACGGCGACTGGCCGGCCTATGGCGAGGAATTGATCGACGCGGACGCGGAAAAGGAAATGCGCTGGGTGATCGACCTGATCGAGAACATCCGCTCGATCCGCGCCCAGATGCACGTGCCCGCGGGCCTCAAGGTCCAGCTTCTGCAGGCCGACCTCGACGAGGCCGGGCAGGGCGCCTTCTCCCGTAATGCCGCGATGATCGAACGCCTTGCGCGCCTCAGCGAAGTCACGCCGACCGACAGCCTGCCGAAAGGCGCCGTGACCATCGCCGTCGAAGGCGGCACCTTCGCCCTGCCGATCGCCGACCTGATCGACGTGGCCGAGGAGAAGGATCGGCTCGAAAAGACCCTCGGCAAGCTCGCCAAGGAACTGGGCGGCCTGCGTGGACGGCTGAACAACCCGAAATTCGCCGAAAGTGCGCCGCCCGAAGTCGTCGAGGAAACCCGTGAGAATCTCGCCGCCCGGGAAGAGGAAGAGGCGCGCCTGAAGGAGGCATTGGCACGGCTGGCAGAGGTGGCCTGAACCGGGGAAGGCCCCGGGGCAGGGATTCCTCCATTGAGCGAACGCGGTCCGGAAGGGGATAAACGGGTCAATGAAATTGCAACCCAAGGACCCCTTCCATGCGTTTGTTCAAAGCGACTGCACTGACCCTCGTCGCGGCCCTTTCGGTCGCAGCTTCCACCGCCTCGGCCACGGATTACGGCCAGCCCGTCTATCCGCAGCCGGCCTATCCGCAATACGGCTGGACGGCACCGGGACCGGTCTATCCCGCCACCTATCATGGACAGGCGTACAACAACTGGGGCCATTACAATAACTACGCGTGGTACCACGTCTACGGCGTCAGCTACCACGATCACCTGAATGTTCGTTACGGTCCCGGTGTCGGCAACCACGTCGTCTACACGCTGCCTTACAACGCCCAGGGCGTTCAGCTTCACGATTGCGCCGTGATCTCCACGAGCCGTGGGCCCTCGCGCTGGTGCCTGGTGTCGCACCAGGGCTACGTTCGCGGCTGGGTGAACGCCCGCTATCTTGCCCAGAGCCACTGAGACTGAAAAAGGATGGTCCGGTCATCCGACCGGACCAATGAGACTATGACGACGCTCGATGCCCTGATGATCCGCCACCTGTTCCTGCCCGTGCGCCGCCGCGGGATGATCGGGATCGTGCTGGTCCTTGCTGCCGCGATCGCCGCCTGCGAAGTGCGGACGATGGGCATGGGCCTGCAACGCTCGGACGGGCGGAACGCGGGCATCGCCGACCCGTTGCTCCTCCAGCTGGCCCACCTGGCCGAGGCGATCCTGCCGGTCCTCTGACGTCTGGATTTGGCTGAAACGGGCCTGCACGCTAGACTTCGTCATCGCCGCCACCGAGGATCATGCCATGAAATCCCTGTTCTCCCGACTTGCTCTTCTCATCCTTGTCGTGGCGCTTGCCCCCGCCGCCCACGCCACCGCCGATGGCTCGGACGCCTGGCGCGTGATCGACGTGGCACCGACCGATGTGCTGAACGCACGGGTCGGGCCGGGCACCGATTACATGGTGATCGACGCGCTGCCCCATAACGCCCGGGGCGTTCAGGTCGAATATTGCGTGCCGACCGTCACCCGCGACCAGTATTTCGCCCTGACGAACGAACAGCAGCAAGCGCTGAACGCGCAGGCCTCATGGTGCCTCGTAATCTGGAACGGACTTCAGCGCGGCTGGGTGAACCGCCGCTTCCTGACGGAAGACAGCTTCTGAGCTCTCACGGGATCAAGCGGTCGACCGCCCGCATCATCCCCAGCCCCTTGTCGTAGACCAGCGTCAGAATGCGCCGCCCGCCCGTGCGCGCGACAAACGTCGGTCCCAGTCGCGCGGCCGTCGCGGCGGCGGCACCAAGGATCAGGAACTGGCGTCTGTTGGTCTTCATGGGCCGGAAATATGCGCGCAAACCGCTTGCCGGGCGGGGAAAAATCGGCAAACGAGGACGCATGAAAACGCCCCGCTATACCGACCTTGTCAAATCGCTGCCCTCAACGGTGCCCTTCGTCGGCCCCGAAACGCAGGAGCGCGCGCGGGGTGAGCCCTTCACTGCACGCATAGGCGCCAACGAAAGCGTCTTCGGCCCCAGCCCCCGCGCGATTGCCGCGATGGCTGACGCCGCTTCGGGCGCATGGATGTATGGTGACCCCGAGGTGCACGACCTGCGCGCCGCCCTGGCCGCTCATCATGGCATCAGCTCCGCCAACATCATCGTGGGCGAGGGGATCGACGGGTTGCTCGGCTATCTCGTCCGCCTGCTGATTGCGCCCGGCGATGCGGTCGTCACCTCCGACGGCGCCTATCCGACCTTCAACTACCATGTCGCCGGGTTTGGCGGGATGCTCCACAAGGTGCCCTACAAGGGCGACCACGAGGATCCGGAGGCGCTGATCGCCAAGGCCGCCGAGGTCGACGCCAAGCTGATCTACTTTGCCAACCCCGACAATCCGATGGGAAGCTGGCACGACGCGCCGACGGTGCAGCGGATGATCGACGCGCTGCCCGAAGGCTGCGTTCTGGCGCTGGACGAGGCCTATGCCGACACCGCCCCAACCGGGGCGACCCCGCCGCTCGACCTCGCGCATCCTCGCGTGATCCGGTTCCGCACTTTCTCCAAGGCTTATGGCCTTGCGGGTATGCGCGTGGGTTACGGGCTGGCGGAGGAGAGTTTCGTCACCGCCTTCGGCAAGATCCGCAATCACTTCGGCATGGGCCGCGTCGCGCAAGCGGCGGCCCTCGCGGCGCTTGAGGATCAAGCCTACCTGGCCGAGACGGTCGCGCGCATCGCGCAGTCCCGTGATCGCATCGCGCAGATCGCCCGTGACAATGGCCTCTCACCGCTGCCGTCCGCCACGAATTTCGTGACCATCGACTGCGGTCGGGACGGGAATTTCGCGCGCGCCGTTCTGGCCTCGCTGGTGGACCAAGGGGTGTTCGTGCGGATGCCCTTCACCGCGCCGCAGGACCGCTGCATTCGCGTCTCCTGCGCGCCGGATGACGTGCTGGATGCCTTCGCAAAGGCCCTTCCGATCGCGTTGAAAGCCGCCGGGGCGTCCGACTGATCTCGGCCGCCGCAAACCGGAAAACCGCGTTTTCCGGGTGGGTTTCCGCGAAATCCGGTTGCGATGCCGTCGCTATCCCGCCCCGGGAAAACGCGGTTTTCCCCACGGATTGCGCGGCAATCCGGCTGAGCGTCACGCGGCTTCGGAAATCACCTTCATCGCCGCTTCCAGCCCGGTGGCGCCGTGCGGGATCTGCAGTGCCGCCATCCCGGCCTGAAGGCCCGCCAGAACGCCCATGACCATATGCGCGTTCACATGGCCCATATGGCCGATCCGCAGGTAATCGTCGGGCGCATCCATCCCCTCCAGCGGAATCCCCAGCGTCACGCCATAGTCGGATTCCATCCACTCCCGCAGGCGCAAGCCGTTGCCGGGGCCGAAATTCACCGTCGTCACGGCATGGCTGCGCTTGTCGCGCTCGGCGATGTTGGGTCGCACCGGTCCGGGCTGACCCCAGACCTCCAGCGCCGACCAGATCGCTTCGGTCAGCACGGAATGCCGCCGCCAGACCTGCTCCAGCCCTTCCTCGTGCACGATCATCGTGAGCGCCTCGCGCAGACCGTAAAGGTGATGGGTCGGGGCGGTGCCGCAGAAATAGCGGTAGAAATAGTCCGGGTCGACGCGCGGCCGCCAATCCCAGTAGGGCGTGACCATGTTCGCCGTCTCACGCGCCGCGTCCGCCTTGTCGTTGAAATAGACGAAGGCCATGCCCGGCGGCGTCATCAGGCCCTTCTGGCAGCCGGCGACCATCAGGTCGACGCCCCAATCGTCCATGTGATACTCGTCGCAGCCCAGGCAGGCGATGTTGTCGGTGCACAGAAGCGCCGGATGCCCGGCCTCGTCCAGCGCGGCCCGCAGCGCCTGGATGTCGTTCTTGACCGAGGTCGCCGTGTCGACCTGCACCACCAGGACCGCCTTGATCTTGTGCTCGGTATCGGCCGCCAGTGTCTCGGTCACCCGGTCGATGTCCACGTCCGACCGCATTCCGAAATCCAGCACCTCGCACTCGGCACCCAGAACACGGGCCATATCGCCCCAGCCAAGCCCGAAGCGCCCGGTGCCAAGCACCAGCACCTTGTCGCCCCGGCTCAGCATGTTGGTCAGCGCCGCTTCCCACGCGCCGTGGCCATTGCAGATGTACATGGCGACGTGCTGGGTCGTGCCCGCCACGGTCTTGAGGTCCGGCACAATGCTTTCCACCATTTCCACCAGCGCGCCGCGATAGATGTTGGGCGCGGGCCGGTGCATCGCCTGCAGGACGCGGTCCGGCATGACGGACGGTCCGGGAATGGCAAGGTAATGGCGGCCGTTGGACAGGGACATCGCGATTTCTCCGGGGGATTTCCGTGCGTTGCTTTCAGGGGTATAGCGGCCCTTTCGAGCGGTCAATGTTGCGCGGACGGGCGGCCATGATTAGCTGTGATGCGACAGATCACCGGGGGTGAAGACATGGTCGGAGAGAGGGCAGAGGATCGCAGGGTCCTGCGGCTGAGCGGGGCGGATGCCCGCAGCTTCCTCAAGGGTCTCGTGACGCGCGACCCGGGCGACAGCCTCACGTATTCGGCGCTGCTGACCCCGCAGGGCAAGTACCTCGCCGATTTCTTCCTGCTCGACCGCGGCGATGACCTGCTGCTCGACGTGAAGACGGACCTCGCGCCGGGTCTCGCCCAACGCCTCGCCATGTATCGCCTGCGCGCCGACGTGGTGATCGAGGAAGCCGAACTGCCCGTCACCCGCGGCCTCGGAGAGCCGCCGGAAGGCGCTTATCCGGACCCGCGCGATCCCTCCCTCGGTTGGCGTGCCTATGGTCTTGAAGGCGGCGATCCGAGCATCGACTGGGACGCCATCCGCGTCGCCGCCTGCGTCCCCGAAACCGGCGTCGAGCTGATCCCCAACGACACCTACATCCTCGAAGCAGGCTTCGACCGGCTCTCCGGCGTGGACCACCGCAAGGGCTGCTACGTGGGGCAGGAAGTCACCGCCCGCATGAAGCACAAGACCGAGCTCAAGAAGGGGTTCGTGACGGTCGAGATCGACGGCGAAGCGCCCGTCGGGACCGAGATCACGTCGGATGGCAAGCCTGCCGGAACGCTCTTCACCAAAGCGGGCGGCAAGGCAATCGCCTACCTCCGGTTTGATTGGGCGAATGGGGAGCTGAAGGCCGGCGACGCCTCGCTGAATTGGTCAGACGCGCCGCAATAGGCCCTGTGGAGAAGGCGGGAGAGAGGCGGGGATTTCGCAGGAAAATCCTCAGATCAGAAGCCCCGCCGCCCCTTCATGTCGCAAAAGCCAAACTTTTGTCTCCACACCCCCGGGCGCGGAGAACCCTCCCAGCCCGTTCGTGCCAAGGATGCGGTGACAGGGGATCAGGATCGGAATCCGGTTCGCGCCGCAGGCCTGACCAACCGCCTGCGCCGATATCCCGACCTCCCTGGCGACGTCCCCGTAGCTGCGCGTCTGCCCCATCGGGATTGCCCGCATCGCGTCGAGCACCCGGCCCGCGGCATCCGCCCGCCCGTGCCGGATCGGCACGCTGAACGCGTCCAGCCGACGGTCGAAATAGGCCGCCAACTCGGCCTTCGTCTCGCGCAACAGGGCCGTGTCAGCCGGAGCATCCACTGCGCCCCACCCGGCCCGCACGATGGCGCCATCACCCTCCTCGATCCAGACCGGCCCGATGGGCGTTTCGATGCTGCTGCGTTGCGTCTCCATCCAGCCAGAATGGTCCCCGCGCGGCCCAGGCTCAACCCGGATCCTGCGCCAAACGGATCGGCCCGCGCGCCGTGACCGGGTCCACCGCGACGCCCCGTTGCGTTGCGTGCAGCCCCAGCTCCGCCGCCACGCGCCGCACTTCCGGCATCAGCGGGCGCCAGTCGTCCGCCAAAACGCGTGCGGCCTCGGACGGGCAGAACGTGCGCCCCGCGCGCTCGGCGGCAAGGCGCAGCAAGGCCTCCGCGATCTCGGCGTCAGTCGCCAATCTTGTCCTGCGTCTTCGTCTCGAAATCCTCGGCCGAATGACGCTCGTGCAATTGCAGCTCCGGCGGCCCGCTGGTGCGGTTGACCATCCGGCCCCGCTGCGCGCCCGGCCGCGCCTCGATCCGCTTCGCCCATTCGATGACATGTCCGTATTCGTGCACCGACAGGAACTCGCCCGCATCGTAGCTCTCGCCCATCACGGTGCGCCCGTACCACGGCCAGATCGCCATGTCGGCAATCGTGTATTCGCCGCCCGCCATCCACTCGTTCTCGGCCAAGTGCCGGTTCAGCACGTCCAGCTGGCGCTTGGTCTCCATCGCGTAACGATTGATCGGGTATTCCATCTTGTAGGGCGCATAGGCGTAGAAATGCCCGAAGCCGCCGCCAAGGAACGGGGCGGAGCCCATCTGCCACATCAGCCAGCTCAGCAACTCGGGACGCGCGCTGGCAGGGCCCATGAAAGCGCCGAATTTCTCGGCCAGATGCATCATGATCGCGACGCTTTCGAACACCCGCACCGGCTCCGGCCCGGACCGGTCCACCATAGCGGGGATCTTGGAGTTCGGGTTGATCTCGACGAAGCCGGACCCGAACTGGTCGCCATCGCCGATCCGGATCAGCCAGGCGTCGTATTCCGCGTCGGAATAACCCGCTTCCAGCAACTCTTCGAACAGCACGGTGACCTTCACGCCATTGGGCGTCCCCAGCGAATAAAGCTGGAACGGATGCTCGCCCACCGGCAGCTCCTTCTCGTGGGTCGCGCCCGCGATGGGCCGGTTCAGCGAGCCCCACGTGCCCCCGTTCTCCTTGTCCCAGGTCCAGACCTTCGGCGGGGTGTATTCTTCCTGACGAGCCATTTCGGGGCCTCCTGCGGTTCGGTTTCACCGCAACCTAGGCCGCTCCAGCGGCAAACCCAAGGCGCAGTCGTCTGAGCAAGCGCGCAACCTGCGCATCTTTGTTCCAAAAATATGCACAACCCGACACAGGCCACGAAAAACCGCGCCCCGGTGACAGGGCGCGGCGGTTCGAACTCGGACAGGGTAGGGGCGGGACTTACCCGAGTGCCTCGTCACAGCGCCCGCAGACGCCGTCGTGAGAATGCGTGCCCACGTCCGGCAGGATCTTCCAGCAGCGCTGGCATTTCTCGCCGTCCGCCTTTGCGAAGACCACGCCGATTCCCTCGACCTCCGGCAGGCGGAACGCCTCTGCCGGTGCCGGGTCGGCGGTCAGCGTGATGGCCGAGGTGATGGTCATGTCGTCGAAGGCCACGGACTCGAGCGCCGCCAGAACCTCCGGATCCTCCACATGCACCACCGGCGCGGCTTCGAGCGAAGCGCCGATCACCTTGTCGCGCCGCTGCACTTCCAGCGCCGCCGTGACCACGCGCCGTGCCGCGCGCACCTTGGCCCATTTCGCGGCCAAGGCCTCGTCGCGCCAAGCGGCGGGTGTCTCGGGGATGTCGACGAGGTGCACCGAGCTGTCGTCGCCCGGGAACCGTTCCAGCCAGACCTCTTCCATCGTGAAAACGAGGATCGGCGCAAGCCATGTCGTCAGTCGGTGGGACAGCAGGTCCAGCACCGTCCGCGCCGCACGCCGCCGCGCGGTGTCGCCATCGCAGTAAAGCGCATCCTTGCGGATGTCGAAGTAGAAGGCCGACAGGTCCGTCGTGGCGAAGGTGAACACCGCCTGGAACACGCCCTGGAAATCGAAGGCGCGGTAGCCCGCCTCGACCTGCGCATCCAGTTCGGCCAGCCGGTGCAGAACCCAGCGTTCCAGCTCAGGCATATCCGCCGGCTCGACCCGGTCGCTTTCCGTGAAATCACTCAGCGATCCCAGCATGAAGCGCATCGTGTTGCGCAAGCGACGATAGCTGTCGGCGGTGCCTTTCAGGATCTCCGGCCCGATCCGCTGGTCGGCGGTGTAATCGGTCTGCGCCACCCACAGGCGCAGGATATCCGCGCCGTACTGGTCCACCACTTCCTGCGGGACGATGGTGTTGCCGATGGACTTGGACATCTTCATGCCCTTCTCGTCCAGCGTGAAGCCGTGGGTCACCACGTTGCGATACGGCGCGCGGCCCTGCGTGCCGACCGATTGCAGCAGCGAGGAATGGAACCACCCGCGATGCTGGTCGGTGCCTTCCATGTAGACGTCGGCGATGCCGTCCTCGGTCCCGTCCTCGCGGTCGCGCAGGACGAAGGCGTGGGTTGAGCCGCTATCGAACCACACGTCGAGAATGTCGAAGACCTGGTCGTAGGCGTCGGGGTCCACGTCATTGCCGAGGAAGCGTTCCTTGGCACCGGGCTTATACCACGCATCCGCGCCCTCGGCCTCGAAGGCTTCGAGGATACGGGCGTTCACCGCCTCATTGCGCAGCAGGTAATCGGGGTCGGTCGGCAGTGCGCCCTTCTTGGTGAAGCAGGTCAGCGGCACGCCCCAGGCCCGTTGACGGGACAGAACCCAGTCGGGCCGCGCCTCCATCATCGAATGCAGGCGGTTGCGGCCCGATTTCGGGGTCCACTTGACCTTGTCGATCTCCTCCAGCGCGCGGGCGCGGATGGTGAATTCGTCGTCGCCAACCTTCATCGGCTTGTCGATGGCGGCGAACCATTGCGGCGTGTTGCGGTAGATGACCGGCGCCTTCGACCGCCACGAATGCGGGTAGGAGTGGGTGATCTTGCCCCGCGCCAGCAGCCCGCCGACCTCGACCAGCTTGTCGATGACGGCCTTGTTGGCATCCCCTTCGCCGCCCTTGCGGCTGAGGATGTACTTGCCTCCGAAGAACGGCAGATCGGCCCGGAAGGAGCCGTCGTCCATCACGTTGTAGGTGATGACCTGCTCCAGCATCCCGAGGTCACGGTAGAGTTCGTATTCCTCCATCCCGTGCGACGGCGCGCAATGCACGAAGCCGGTGCCTTCCTCGTCGGAGACGAAGTCGCCATGGCGGAAGTCGCGCGGATCGTCCCATTCGCCTTCGCCGCCCTCGGCCCCGGCGAGGGGGTGCGACAGGCTCAGGCTCTCCAACTCAGCGGTGGTCACGTCACGAACGCGCCGCCACTGGCCGTCCTCCAGCCGCGCGCGCTTCATCACGTCCGCCGCGCGGGTGTCGGCGAGAAGGTACTTGTCGCCGACCTTGGCCCAACATTCTTCGGGCGTACCGGTGACCTCATAAAGGCCGTAGGCGATGTCTTTCCCGAAGGCGACCGCCTTGTTCGACGGGATGGTCCACGGCGTCGTGGTCCAGATCACGACATACGCCCCTTCAAGGTCGTCCGCACCGCCGCTGGCGGCGAACTTCACCCAGATCGTGAAGCTGTCCTTGTCGTGATACTCCACCTCGGCCTCGGCCAGTGCGGTCTGCTCGATGGGCGACCACATCACGGGTTTGGAGCCCTGATACAAAGTCCCGTTCATCAGGAACTTCTGGAACTCCTCCGCGATCACGCGTTCGGCGTGGAAATCCATCGTGAGGTAGGGCTTGTCCCACGTGCCCGTGATCCCGAGCCGCTTGAACTCGTCGCGCTGCACGCCGACCCAATGGTCGGCGAAGTCGCGGCATTCCTGGCGGAACTCGACGATATCCACGTCGTCCTTGTTCTTGCCCTTCTTGCGGTACTGCTCCTCGATCTTCCATTCGATCGGCAAGCCGTGGCAATCCCAGCCGGGGATGTAGCGGCTGTCGTGGCCCATCATCTGGTGCGAGCGGACGATGATGTCCTTGATCGTCTTGTTCAGCGCGTGGCCGATATGCAGGTGGCCGTTCGCATAGGGCGGGCCGTCGTGCAGCGTGAAGGGCGTCCGGCCCTCCTTCTCGCGCAGGCGGTCATAGACGCCGATCTTTTCCCAACGCTCCAGCCACTCGGGCTCGCGCTTGGGCAGACCCGCGCGCATCGGGAAATCGGTTTTCGGAAGGTTCAGCGTGTCCTTGTAGTCGACACCGGTGGTTTCAGCGCACATCGGGGCGCTCCTCATCATCGAATTTATCAGGTGGGGTGTAGCAGGGCGGAGCGAATGCTCAAGCGCCAAAGTCCCGGCGGCTCAAATGGTCAGAGCGCCGGGTTGCTAATTCGAATGACGATCGTGAAACACATGGTCATGGGCGTTCTATAGGCCTGAGCGCCCGGAAGGTCAAAGCCTCAGCACGGGCTCAGGATGAGGCCGAGGCCATAGAGCACCGCCAGCGCACCCACGACGGCCGCGATGCCCGAGACAGTCAAGTTCGCTTTGCGTACCGAACTGCGCATCGCCCGCGCCGAGGCGAGGCCACCAAGGCCCACGAGAAGCGCCAACCCGCCGAAGCCGATCCGCCCGTAATCCGTGAACGAGCAGGTGGACACGCCGTTGATCGTGCTGGTCGAAGTGAAGTTGATCGAAATGACGAGACTGAGAATGGCGAGGATGGCCGCAGCTTTCGCGGCACCGGACAGATCTGAAAATTTCATTGGGCGGGGTCCTTGTTGAGTGTGGCCCAACCCTGCCGACCCGACCAGCGTCGCTCAATGCAGGAAATCCGCCACACGCTGCCGCATGGCGCTTATCGCTGGATTGGCTCAGAAAGAGGCCGATGAAACAGACCATCGCCATCGCCGGGGCCGGGATCGGAGGCCTTGCCGCAGCCGCGCTTCTGGCGCGCGACGGGCATGCCGTGACCGTCTTCGACAAGTTCGATGCGCCGCGCCCTGTCGGCTCCGGCCTCGTGGTGCAACCCGTCGGCATGGAGGTCCTGCGCGCCGCCGGGGCGGCGGAGGAGGTGCAGACGCGCGGCGCGCCGCTGGCCGCGATGTTCGGTGACGAGGTTTCCGGCAACCGCACCGTCCTGTCGGTGACCTATGGCGCAACGCCCGAACGTCAGGGCCTCGGCATCCACCGCGCCGCATTGTTCGGGGCGCTCTACGATGCGGCCATTGCGGCCGGGGCGACCATTGTCCCCTCCAGCCCCGTCACCGGGCGCGATGGACAGTCGCTTCTGATCGGAGGCCGCCCCGAAGGCCCGTTCGACCTGATCGTTGACGCCCTCGGCGCGGGGTCCGCCCTATCGCCGCTCACCTCCCGCCCGCTGCCCTACGGCGCGGTTTGGGCCACCGTTCCATGGCCCGCGGACAGCCCGTTCCCGGACAATCGCCTCACGCAACGCTATCGCCGCGCCGACCGGATGCTCGGCATCCTGCCCGTCGGCACCATGCGCGACGCGCCCGGGCAGCGCCTCGCCGCGATCTTCTATTCGCTGAAAGCCGCCGGGATCGACGCCCACTATGCCCGGGCCTTCCCCGAGTGGCGGGCCGAGGCCGAGGCGCTCTGGCCCGAGTTCCGCGCCTTCCTGCCCGACACCATCGACCACGCCCATTTCACCCGCGCGACCTATACCCACGGCACTCTGAAACGCCCGTTCGATGACGGCCTTGTTCATATCGGTGACGCCGCGCACCGCGCCTCGCCGCAACTGGGGCAGGGGGCCAATATGGCGCTGCTGGATGCGCGCGCCCTGCAACTGGCGCTGCGGCAGGCGACGGGGGAGGAGGCGCTGCGCCGCTACGCCATGGCGCGGCGCTGGCATGTCTGGCTTTACCAGGTGATGTCGGCGTCGTTCACGCCGCAGTACCAATCCGACAGCCGCGCGCTTCCGGTGCTGCGCGACCGCGTGCTGGCACCGCTATCCCGGACATGGCCGGTGCCGGGCATCCTCACCCGGCTGGTCTGCGGCGATTTGGTCCCGCCGATGGCGTCCCTTACGCCGCGGGCGGGGCGGCGGCGCGGCTGACGGCGCGCTCGCGCAGCACCACGTAAAGCCCCGCGGCGATGGTCACGCAGATGCCCGCCGCCGCCAGTCCGTTCGGCAGGTCGCGGAACATCGCGAACCCCACCAGCGTCGCCATCGGGATCTCGAGGTATTGCATCGGTGCCAGCGTCGCTGAAGGCGCGAATTTCAGCGACCATGTCATCAACAGGTGCCCGAGGGACCCGAATATGCCGAGGGCGACGAACAGCCAGACCTCCGAGCCTTCCGGCGTCAGCCAGCCCACCAGCGGCGCGTCCCCGGCAATCGGGAGGAAGACCAGCGGCGCGACGAAGGGCAGCGCGAGCATCCCGGACGAAGCCTGAAGCGCCAGCGGGTCGATCTCCTTCGACATGGCGCGCGTCACCAGCATGAAGACGGCGAAGACCACGGCCACACCAACCGGCAGAAGGGCACCCCAACCGACGGCCGCAAAGCTCGGCTGAACCACCATCAGCGTGCCCACGAAACCGACCGCACAGGCAATCAGGCGACGCGGCCCGACTTCCTCGTCAAGGAAGAACCAGCCCAGAAGCAGCATGATGAAGGGCATCACGAAGGCAATCGCCACCGCGTCGGCCAAGGGCAGCAGGCGCAGGGCCGAGAACATCATGAACAGCCCCGCGATCTGAAGTGCTGCGCGCAGGGCCGTCAGCCCCACGACCCGGGCCGAGGGGAACAGCGTAACGCCCGCCAGCATCGCCATCGGCGTGAAGAGCAGCGCCTGCGTGAAGAACCGCACGGCGATCAGCTGGAACAGCGGGAAGTCCTCGCCAAGCAGCTTCGCCAGCGCATCGGCGAAGGGGATGACGGTGCAGAAGCCGAACATCAGAAGGATGCCGAGAAGCGGACGGTCGGAGGATGTGTCGCGTGCCATGGAGGCTATGTGGCACGGGCCGCGCGGCAGGGCCAGCCCCGCGGCAATCCGCGTGTTCGGAGCGTCAGCCCTCGCGCCCGCCAAACAGACCGGTCAGTGCCCGCCGGATCAGCCCGGTGACGCTCGGCCTGCGCCCCACGCCGAAGGGCAAGGGGCGGCAGACTTCCATCGCAGCCACGCCCACGCGCGCGGTCAATGCGCCGTTCACCAGCCCCTCCCCGAAGCGCCGCGAGACCTTCGACAGGACCGAGCCGCCGACGGCCGAGCCCAACAGGTCGTCCCCGATCGCCACGGCCCCCGTCGCCACGAGATGCGTTAGCACCGCGCGCGTCAGCCGCCACGCCCCGAAGGTGCCCGCGCGTCCGCCGTAGATTTCCGCGATCTTGCGGATCATCCGCAGGTTCGAAGTCAGCGCCGCGAACACGTCGGCCAGCGCCAGCGGCACCAGCGCCGTGACGGTCGCCACCTGCCGCGCCGCCGCCTCCACCTCGCGCGTGGCCATCGCGTCGAGCGGGGCCATCACCTCCGCCTCGGCCAGCGCGAACAGGCTCGCCGGGTCGAACAATTCGTCGCGCTGTCGGTCCAGCGCCTCGCGCCCGAGCCGCAATTCCGCCCGCCCCGCGTAGAGTGCCAAGATGCGCCCGACCACGTCCCGCGCGCCCTTGAGATCACCGGAGGCCAGTGCCGCCTCCGCCGCCCGGTGCACCTTGTCGAGCCGTCCGAGCCGCGCAAACGCCGCCAGTTCCCGCAGGCAGATCAGCGAAAGTCCCAGCAGCACCGCCGCGATCAGCCCGAAGGCGATCCAGCCGAGCACCGGGTTCCGCTCCAGCAATCCTGTCACGAAATCCCACGCCGCCAGAGACGCCACGAACCCCACCAGCCCGAGCAACGCCGACCAGAAGAACCGCGCCAGCTTCGATGGCCGCCGCGCCCCCAGTGTTGCCACAACCTGCATCGCGCGCCCCTCGGGCGGCGGCATGCCGACATCGGGCACCGGCGCGGCCGCTTCCGGCCCGGCGTCCGGCGCGTCGTCCAACTCGATCAGAATTGGGCCCTTCCGCTCACTCATCGCAACTTGTCCCCGATCAGAAATTCCGCCGCCCGGTCCAGCCGGATATGCGGCGGCCCTTCGCCCGACCGCAGCGACAGCGGCGCGGGCGCAAACCGCATCACGCCGAAATCGCCGTCGAGCCAGGTCTCCGCCCCCGACCGCGCCGGGGCCAGCAGCGCCTGCGGATCGGCGGGCAGGTCGCC